>JARYGU010000021.1:0-97526 GCA_033795365.1 Shinella sp. | reverse complement strand
AGCGGGGCACGTCGTGTGTCACCATTACTACCTTAACTGAGGCACAGGGCGTGCCCCGGCCGAGACCCCGACCGAAAGGCGGGAGGAAATGAAGGAAGACGCAAAGCCACGGGCGGAAAGCCGCCGCGTGGGTGGAGGCGTTTGTCGCCGGGAGCATGCCGTCAGCGCCCATGCCTCATCCCAAGGGAAAATTAACGCAACTGGTGGAAAAGGATGGCGTTCCGGTTGGGGAGGTCACGGGCGGATCAGTACGGTCATCATCATGACCGCGATCGCGAATACCGCGATCTTCCAGAAATCCCGCCGCTGCCTGAGCCCGGGCAGGTTCAGCGGACGAAAGAGATGAAGCAGCATGGCGACGATGAGGAGCGCCGGGAGGATTTTCGACATGGGTGATTTTCCTTTACCGCTTCCTGTCACACCGCCGGCATTTTTCCAAGCCGACAGCCGCCGCTTCCCGGAAAGATCGGAACCTCGGCCGAGCCTCGGGGATTACGGCTGGAATTCACGGTCCCGCCGACATATTCGTGTTGAGGGCAGAGCCTTCACAATCCGGATTGCGAAAAAGTCATGAGAAAAAATCTCCTTTCCGTCTTCGCGCTGCTGCTCGGCACGCTGTTTCTCTTCCTCGGCAACGGTCTGCACGGCCTGCTTCTGCCGATGCGCGGCGCGCTCGAAGGCTACGAGACCACCCTCCTCGGTTTGCTCGGCACCTCCTGGGCGACCGGCTTCGTGCTCGGCTGCCTCTTCGCGCCGACGGTGGTCAAGCGGATCGGCCATGTGCGCGCCTTTTCCGGCTTCTCCTCGCTGATCGCCATCATCGCGCTTCTGACCGGCATCCTCGTCGATCCGGTCTGGTGGGTCGCGCTGCGCGCCGTGACGGGTTTTTCGATCGCCGGAACCTCGATGATCATCGAGAGCTGGCTGAACGAGCGCGCCACCAATGAAAGCCGCGGCGTGATCTTCTCGCTCTATATCGCCATCACGCTCTTCGGCACCGTCGGCGGCCAGATGACCGTGGCGCTCGGCGATGTGGGAACCCCGATCCTCTTCATGATCGCCGGCATTCTCTATTGCCTGGCGCTCCTGCCGACCACGCTTTCGACCGCCGCCTCGCCGCAGCCCTTGAAGCAGGTCCGCCTCGATATTCCCTCGCTCTTCCGCACGTCGCCGATCGCCTGCGTCGGCATCGTGCTGATCGGCATCGCCAACGGCGCCTTCGGCACGCTGGGCGCCGTCTTCGGCAGCAATGCCGGCCTCGCGCCGAGCACGATCGCCATCATGATGAGCGTGACCATCTTCGCCGGTGCCGTCATGCAGCTTCCCGCAGGGCGCATATCGGACCGGGTGGACCGCCGCCTGGTCCTGGCCGCCCTCTCCGCCATCGCCGCCTTCGCCGGCCTCCTGCTGGTCGTCATCCAGCCCGCCTCGGTGCCGGTCCTCCTGATCCTCGTCGCCATCTACGGCGCCATGGCGAACGCGCTCTATCCGATTGCCGTCTCGCATGCCAACGACTTCGCGAGCTCGGAGGATTTCGTGAAGGTCTCGGGCGGCCTTCTCCTGCTCTACGGCATCGGCACGATCATCGGCCCGACGATCGGCGGCCCGATCATGTCCGGCATCAGTCCCTATGCCCTTTTCATGGTGACGGGTTTCGCGCATATGCTGATCTCGGCCTATGCGGTCTTCCGCAGCCGCCGCCGCGCCGCTCTTCCGGCGGAAGCTCGCGACGCCTATACCACGATCAACCCCGGCACGCTGACGACGCCGGAAAGCCTGCAGCTCTCGCCGCGCGCCGTCGCTCCGGCGCAGACGCCCGCCCCGGCCGCCGAGGGGCCGGTCGAGGAAAGGCCCCTCGAGGAGAAGCCTGTCGAGGAGCCCGCCGAGAGCCCAGTTGAGGAGAAGAGGTGATGAGTATCAGCGACGACGACCGCCCGGTCAGGAAACCCGCCCATGAGATCGGCAGCGATCTTTCCATGCTGTCCGTCGACGAGCTGGCGGCGCGGATCGGGCTCCTGAAGGAAGAGATAGCCCGCCTCGAGGCGGAAAAGGCGAAGAAGGGTGCAAGCCGCTCGGCCGCCGAAGGCCTCTTCCGCTGAAGGGACGAGGCAGGGAGCGCGCCAGGACGGTACGGCAAATGCGCCATAGCCCAACAAACTTAACCGAACGTTAAGCTTTATGAGCTATTACTTTCGCATCCGGAGCTTTTCGGATTCAGACATTTTCACCGCTTGGCGATTGGGTCTGATTTTCTCCCTGTTTTACCTTGAGAGCCGCTCGCGCGGCTCTTTTTTTGTCCTCCCTGTTCCAGCCCGGAATATACTTCCCCAAACAATTGTGGAGATTAACCCTTTCTTAAGATTACGCTTGCGCGAAATGGTCTATGGGATCATTCTGCCGGCAAGAAACGGAGGACGGAACAGCGCCCGTCGAGCCGGCGTTACCTGATACTGTGATGCGTTTGACAGGGAAAAAAGCATGTCCGAAAGAGGATTGAATACCGTCAGCTTCGCTGGGCACGTTGCGTCTTCGGCGCAATTCAAATCCCTCTACGCGGAGGGGATGGGCCTTGTCGAGGAGACCGCGAGCTATCTCGACGGTGCCGGACGCCAGGCCTCCAAGGTCCTGCCCCGGATGGCGTCCGTGCTCTACGCCGCCGAATCCATGCGTCTCACCACCCGCCTCATGCAGATGGCCTCCTGGCTTCTGCTCCAGCGTGCCGTCAACAATGGCGAGATGAGCCGGGATCAGGTCCTGTCGGAGAAGAACAAGGTTCGCCTCGACGGCTTCAACGTCGACCGCACCGCGCCGGGCTGGAACGATCTGCCGGAGGCCTTCCGCGATCTCGTCGAGCGCTCGCTGCGCCTGCAGAACCGCATCGCCCTCCTCGACCGCGAGATCTACCGCCCGCAGGAGGTCCAGACCTTCGTGCCGGACAACCAGAACAGCGTCCAGGCCCAGCTCAGCCTGCTTCAGACCGCCTTCGGCAACAACTAACGCTGCGCCTCTCGACACGCATCCGGCCCGGCCCTTCGGTCGGGCTTTTTGCTGCCCGCACTCCGGACACGAAAAAGCCCGGCGCAAACCGGGCTTTCTGAAATTCCGATCGGGATCGGCTTAGAGGCCGAGGCCTTCGAAGCGCTTCTTGAACTTGGAGACGCGGCCGCCGCGGTCCATGAGCTGCTGGTTGCCGCCGGTCCAGGCCGGATGGGACTTCGGGTCGATTTCCAGGTTCATGGTGGCGCCCTCCGAACCCCAGGTCGAGCGGGTCTCGTACTCGGTGCCGTCGGTCATCACAACCTTGATCGTGTGGTATTCGGGATGGATATCAGCCTTCATGACAATTCTTCCTGCCTGTTCCGGTGGCCTTTTGTCGCAATCGGTTGCGACGGGCGGTCCAAAGACGTAAATGAAGCCGCGGTCGGTTTCGACCTACGGCTTCCCAATTCGATGGCGAGCCTATACAGGAAGGCCGGCAGGATAACAAGAGCCGAAAGACAATTCGTGCCGGAAGCACCGGGATCGGGGGTAAAGTGACCGCAGAGGAACCAGCCGCAGCGCCATCCGCTGAAAAGCGCCGATCGATCCGGCCGCTGGCGAAGCTCCTCCCCTATATGCGCCGTTATAGCGGGCTCGCCGCCGGCGCCGTCGTCGCCCTCATCGTCGCCGCCGTCACGACGCTGACCCTGCCGCTTGCGGTCCGGCGCATGATCGATCACGGCTTCTCCGAATCGGATGCCGGCTTCATCGACACCTATTTCAGCATGCTCTTCGTGCTTGCGCTGCTGCTCGCGCTGGCAAGCGCCATGCGCTATTACTTCGTCATCACGCTCGGCGAACGCATCGTCGCGGATCTGCGCCGCAACGTCTTCGCCCATGTGACGAAGCTCTCGCCGGCCTTCTTCGACGCCAACCAGTCCGGGGAGATCATTTCGCGGCTGACCGCCGACACGGTGCAGATCAAGTCCGCCGTCGGCGCCACCGCATCGCTTGCGCTGCGCAACACGATCCTCTGTCTCGGCGCCATCGCGATGATGGTCTATACGAGCCCGAAGCTCTCGAGCCTCGTCATCGCCGCAATCCCGATCATCGTCTTTCCGCTGGTCGGCTTCGGCCGCTCCGTGCGCCGCAAGTCCCGCCAGGCGCAGGATACGCTGGCCGCCGCCTCCGCCTATGCCGGCGAGGCGATCGGCGCGGCGCGCACGGTGCAGGCCTTCAACGGCGAGAAGGCCGCGCAGGACCGGTTCTCCGATGCGGTCGAGAAAGCCTACGGCGCCGCACGCTCGGCGATCCGCGCCCGCTCGCTGCTTACCGGCTTTGCGATCGCCATGGTCTTCGGCAGCGTCGTCGCCGTTCTCTGGTTCGGCGCCCAGGACGTCCTTTCCGGCACGCTTTCCCCCGGCACGCTCGGCCAGTTCCTGCTCTATTCCGTCTTCGCCGCAAGCGGCCTCGGCCAGCTTTCGGAAGTCTGGGGGGAGCTATCCCAGGCCGCCGGCGCCGCCGAGAGGCTGACCGAACTCCTGGACGAGAAGCCGGCCATCACCGCGCCGGAAAGCCCCGTCGCCCTGCCCGAGCCGCCCCGCGGTGCGCTCGACTTCGAGAACGTGCACTTCTCCTACCCGTCGCGCCCCGGCTACCGCAGCCTCAACGGACTGAGCTTCTCGATCCGCCCCGGCGAGACCGTGGCCGTCGTCGGCCCCTCGGGAGCGGGCAAGAGCACGATCCTGTCGCTGATCCTGCGCTTCTACGATCCCGTCTGCGGCACCGTGAAGCTCGATGGCGTGAACATAGCGGAGGCGGATCCGCAAGAGGTTCGCCGCCGCATCGCCATCGTGCCGCAGGACGTGACGATCTTCGCCGCCAGCATCCGCGACAACATCGCCTTCGGGATGCCCGGCGTCAGCGACGAGGCCGTGCGCGCGGCGGCAGAGGCCGCGCAGGCGGAGGAGTTCATCTCCCGCCTCGAAAACGGCTACGACACGCTCGTCGGCGAGCGCGGCGTCACGCTTTCCGGCGGCCAGCGCCAGCGCATCGCGATCGCCCGCGCGATCCTGAAGGAAGCCCCCCTCCTCCTGCTCGACGAGGCGACCTCCTCTCTCGATGCCGAAAGCGAGACGCTCGTGCAGAAAGCGCTCGACGGCCTGATGGGCATGCGCACCACGATCGTGATCGCGCACCGGCTCGCGACCGTGCTGAAGGCCGACCGCATCCTCGTCATGGAGCATGGCCGCATCGTGGAGGAAGGCACGCACCAGTCGCTGATCCGCCAGGGCGGGCTCTATGCGAAACTCGCGCGCCTGCAGTTCGATCACGGTGCGGAAGAATTCCTGTCGATCGCCCGCAACTGACGGAACCTGTCAGACAATAGTATGAGGCCGACAGCCAACACGGCACCGGCCCTTGCCTGCCGGCGAAAGTGCCCTATCCTGAAATCGCCACCCGCACCTGAAGCGGCGATGGCTGTTGACGTCTTTGGGAGGAGATTCGGATGGCATTTCCCGCTTTCACGCGGCGCGCCGCGCTTGCGCTCGGACTTTCATGCATGTCGGCTCTGGCGATCGCGCCGGGAGCCGCCTTTGCGCAGCAGTTTCCGGACCGCCCGGTCACGCTCGTCGTGCCCTTCTCCGCCGGCGGATCTACCGACGTGGTCGCGCGCATCGTCGCACAGAAAATGTCGGAAGATCTCGGCCAGCAGGTCGTCGTGGAGAATGTGGCGGGCGCCGGCGGCAATCTCGGCGCCGACCGCGTGGCCCGCGCCGACCCGGACGGCTATACGATCCTAATGGGAACGGTCGCAACCCATGCGCTGAACCCGCTGATCCTCAAGACCAAGCCCTACGACCCGGAGAAGGACTTCGCTCCGGTCTCGCTGCTGGTCGTGGTGCCGAATGTCCTGGTCGTCAATCCCGAGTTCCCTGCAAAGAACGTCGAGGAACTGGTCGCCCTTCTGAAGGCTTCGCCCGAGGAATATGCCTATGCCTCCTCCGGCAACGGCACGCCGCTCCATCTCTCCGGCGAACTGTTCAAGAAGATGGCCGGCGTCGAGATGCAGCATATTCCCTACAAGGGAGCCGGCCCGGCGCTGAACGACGTCATCGGCAACCAGGTGCCGATCATGTTCGACAACCTGCCCTCCTCCTCCGGGCATATCACCGCCGGCACGCTTCGCGCCCTGGCCGTGACGACGAAGGAGCGCGCGGCGTCCTTCCCCGACGTTCCGACCGTCGCCGAGGCCGGCATTCCCGGCTACGAGACCTATACGTGGAACGCCCTTTTCGCGCCGGCGGGCACGCCCGAGGACGCGATCGCACGTCTCAACGCGGCGGCGAACAAGGCGCTTCAGGACCCCGCGGTGGCCGAACGGATGAAAGAGTTCAGCGCCACCATCGTCGGCTCGACGCCGCAGGAGCTCGGCGAACATGTGAAGGCCGAGCTCGCCAAATGGACGCCGGTCGTCCGCGACGCAAATATTCAGATGGATTGACGGCGTTTTTGCTTTAAGTTTCCCCTGCGAAGGGACACTTCTCTGATTCGAGGGACAAATTCGATGTATAAATTTGAAGTATACAAGGACAAGGCCGGCGAATTCCGCTTCCGCTTCAAGGCTTCCAACGGCGAGACCATGTTCGGTTCGGAAGGCTACAAGGCGAAAGCTTCGGCACTGAGCGCGATCGAATCCATCAAGAAGAATGCGCCCGGCGCAGAGGTCGTGGACGAAACCAAGGCCAGCGCGTAAAAAGCTTCCGCGCAAGCGAACCCATCTCGGGCCGGGCAAACCGCGCCTGAGGTGGACGCATCAAGCTGCAGCCCGGCTTCGCCCGGGCTCGTTCTGTTCCACTTGCAAAACTTCGATCGATGCCGAATTGGCGGCGAGCCGAATACATGACGGCGGATCGTCTCCGCAGGCCATCAGACGGCCCTGCCCGCGATCCGGCCGGAAAAGATGCAGCCGCCGAGGAACGTGCCTTCGAGCGCATTGTAGCCGTGCACGCCCCCGCCGCCGAAACCGGCGGCTTCCCCTGCAGCATAGAGCCCCGGCACCGGATGGCCTGCCAGCGTGAGAACCCGGCCGGAGAGATCGGTCTGGAGACCGCCGAGCGTCTTGCGCGTCAGGATGTTCAGCCGCACCGCGATCAGCGGCCCGGCCTTGGGATCGAGGATGCGGTGGGGCTTGGCGGTGCGCATCAGCCTGTCGCCGAGATAGGCGCGGGCGCCGCGGATGGCGGTGACCTGCGCATCCTTGCTGAAGGGATTGGCGATCTCCCTGTCGCGCGCTTCGATCTGGCGTCTCACATGGGCTGCATCGAGCCGGTTTTCGCCGGTAAGCGCATTCATCCCCGCGACGAGGTCTTCAAGATTGTCCCGGACGACGAAATCCTCTCCCCTGTCCATGAAGGCCTGCACCGGACCGGGAGGATTCTTGCCGAGGCGTTTCAAGAGCAGCGGAATGTCCTTGCCGGTGAGATCGGGATTCTGCTCCGATCCCGAAAGGGCGAACTCCTTCTTGATGATCGCCTTCGTCAGGATGAACCAGCTGTAGTCGTATCCCGAGGCCATGATCGCCTTCAGGGTCGCGAGCGTGTCGAAACCGGGCATGGCCGGCGCGGGCAGGCGGTTGCCGCCGGCGTCGAACCACAGGGACGAAGGCCCCGGAAGGATGCGGATGCCGTGATCCGGCCAGACCGGGTCCCAGTTCCGCAAGCCCTCCGTATAGTGCCACATCCGATCGGCATTGATGACCGATCCGCCGGCGGACTGCGCGATCGCCAGCATGCGCCCGTCGACGTGATGCGGAACGCCGCTGACCATGTGCGCCGGCGCCTTGCCGAGGCGCTCCGGCCAATTGCGGCGCACGAGCTCATGATTGCCGCCGATGCCGCCGGAGGCGACGACGACCGCGGCGGCGGCGACCGAGAAGTCGCCGACGACCTCCCGCGAGCTGCGCTGGCCGCGCTGCACGGAATCCGGCGCCAGGATCGCGCCATGGGCACCCGTGACGGCACCGTTCGTGACGACGAGACCGTCGACGCGGTGGCGGAAGCGGAAAGCAAGCAGGCCTTTCGATTGCGCTTCCCGCGCACGGCGGATGAACGGCGCGAGCACGCCCGGGCCCGCACCCCAGGTCACGTGGAAGCGCGGGACGGAATTGCCGTGCCCGTTCGCGAGCCCTCCGCCACGTTCGGCCCAGCCCACGACCGGAAACCAGCGCATGCCCTGGGCGTGAAGCCAGGCGCGTTTCTCGCCGCTCGCGAAATCCAGATAGGCTTCTGCCCACAGGCCCGGCCAGTGGTCTTCCGGCCGGTCGAACTGCGCCGAGCCCAGCCAGTCCTGCCGGGCAAGCTCGCGGCTGTCGCGGATGCGCATCCACCGCTGCTCGGGGCTGTCGACGAGAAAAAGCCCGCCAAGCGACCAGAAGGCCTGACCGCCGAGATTCTGCTCGCCTTCCTGATCGATGACGATGGCGCTGCGGCCGCGCTCGGCCGCCTCGACAGCGGCAACGAGGCCTGCAAGCCCCGCGCCGATCACCAGCACTTCGCAATCCATGCCAAGCCCTCCCCTGCCGACAACCCGTTTACCTTTACGAACACGTAAGCGCAGCGCAAGCGGTTTTTGGAGGCTCGGCGAAAGCAGTCCGAAGCATCCCGCTTCCAGGCCGCTTCAACCGCAGGCGAACAGATGCCCGGATCAGGGATGCCCGCGCACTCCTTGCGCTCCTTCGGCGCCTATCGTTCGGTCAGCTTGAGCTCGATGCGGCGATTGGTGGCCCGGGCTTCCGGACTTTCGCCTTCGGCGATCGGCTGGAACTCGCCGAAGCCTGCGGCGACGAGCCGGTTGGCCGGCACGCCCCGGCCGATCAGGAACTTGACCACCGAGGTGGCGCGCGCCGAGGAGAGCTCCCAGTTGTCCGCATAGCGCCCGCTGCCGGAGAGCGGCACATTGTCGGTGTGGCCGTCGACGCGCAGCACCCAGTTGATCTCGGAGGGGATTTCCCGTGCGAGGTCAAGAAGCGCGGTGGCAAGCTTCGACATTTCCGCCTGCCCTTCGGGATTGAGCTCGCTGCCGCCGGAGGGAAACAGCACTTCCGACTGGAAGACGAAACGGTCGCCGACGATGCGGATATTCTCCCGGTCGGAGAGGATTTCGCGCAGCCGGCCGAAGAAGTCGGACCGGTAGCGGTTCAGCTCCTGAACGCGCTGGGCCAGCGCGACGTTGAGGCGGCGGCCGAGATCGGCGATGCGCGCTTGCGAGGCCTGGTCCTTGGCTTCGGAGGCTTGCAGCGCCTCCTCCACGGCGGCGATCTGGCTGCGGAGCGCGGCGATCTGCTGGTTCAGGAGCTCGATCTGGCTCATCGCGCGGGCGCTGACCTGCCGCTCGGTCTCAAGCTCTCCCGTCAGGGTGCCGACCCGCGCATTGGCGGCATCGGAACTGCCGGAACCCTGGTCCAGGAGCTGCTGGAGGCGGGATCGCTCGTCCTCCGACTGCGCCAGCGACGCCTGCAGATTGACCAGCGCATCTTCGAGATCCTGCTTGCCGCTCTTCTCCAGGGCCAGAAGCTGGGTCAGTTCGTTGACCTGGCTGGTCAAACGGCTCAGCACTTCGTCCCGCCCGGAAATCTCGCGGCTGAGGAAGAATTGCGCGAGCACGAAGACGCAGAGCAGGAACATGATCGCCAGGAGCAGCGTGGACAGCGCGTCCACGAAGCCAGGCCAATAGTCCACATGCCGGTGACTGCGGCGATTGCGGGCCAGCGCCATGGATCATTCGCCTCCGGGCTGGTCGTTGACCTTTTCGACGGTCTTGCCGTGCGACCGTTCGGACGACCTTTCGCCGGTGCGGGCCGCCAGCCTGTCGAGCGTGCGGCGAAGCGCCTTGGCTTCCTCCTGTTGCGCCTCGATCCAGTCGCGCAGCATCTGCTGCTCGCTGCGCATGTTCTTGACGAGGCCCTGTATGCCTTCGGCAAGGCTCGCCATGGCGGCCGTCGAGCGCCCGTGGCCGCCGCCCTCCTGCGAGAGTTTCAGGATCTGGTCGGCAAGCGCGCGGACATCGGTCGCCGACGCGCCGGCGAGAGCCTCGGCGGACGGCATCTCCGAGCCGACATCGGTCACCGAGGAGAGCCAGTTTTCAAGTTCCATATAGAAACGGTTCTGCGCACGGCCCGCCTGAAGATCGAGAAAACCGAGGATGAGCGAGCCGGACAGGCCGAACAGCGAGGTGGAGAAGGCAGTTCCCATGCCGGAAAGCGGCGCGGAGAGCCCTTCCTTAAGCGCCGCCAGCACGTCGTTGGCGGTCCCGGTGCCCGCATCGAGCGACTGGATGACCGTATTGATCGAGCCGATCGTTCCGAGAAGTCCCCAGAAGGTGCCGAGCAGGCCGAGGAAGACGAGAAGGCCGATGAGATAGCGCGAGGTGTCGCGCGATTCGTCCAGCCGGGTCGCGATCGAATCGAGGATGGAGCGAAGCGCGGTGGTGGAAATCGCCATGGAATGGCGCCGGCCGATCAGCGCGCGCATCGGCGCAAGCAGCACCGGATCGCGCCCGACCTTCTCCGCGCTTCCCGCCGCACGGAAGGAATTGAACCACCGCACCTCCGGTCTCAACGCCAGCACATGGCTGAAGACGAGCAGGATGCCGATCAGGAGAACGCCGAGGATGAGGCCGTTCAGCCCCGGATTGCTGAGAAAGGCGGTGTGGGCCTGGCGAAAGAGGATGGCGACGACGAAACCGACGATGATCAGGAAGATCACCATGGTCCAGAAGAAAGCCATGGGGCTTGAGAGCTTGTGGGGGTAACTCTCCCCGGCCTCGGACGACCCTCCCCAGCCCGACAGCGTCAGCTTTGCCATATTCCTCTTATCTCCCGCATCCGTCACGGGCGGGAGACTAGAGGAAGATTACGCCGAATTGAAGGGGTGGGCCGGCAACAACGGCGGGCGAAGCATCATTTGCAACGCAAGCGTCACATTGCGTTTGCCGAAGCCCGGTCTTGCGCTCAGCGCGCCGGAACCGGCCGGTGCACGACTTCGGACAGCGCCTTGTGGATATATTCGTTGCCGGCGATGATCGTCCCGGTCTCGAAGATCGCATTGCCGCCGTGAAGGTCCGTCGCAAAGCCGCCCGCTTCGCGGATCAAGAGGATGCCGGCGGCGATGTCCCAGGCGGAAAGATCGCGTTCCCAGAAGCCGTCGAACCGGCCGGCCGCGACATAGGCAAGGTCCAGCGAGGCGGAGCCGAGACGGCGAACGCCCGCGACCTCTCCCATCACATGGCGCAGCTCGACGAGGAACTTGCCGTGATTGCCGCGCCCGAGATGCGGCACGCCGCAGCCGATGACGGCGTCCGAGAGGTTCTTGCGCATGGCGACGCGCAGGCGCCGGTCGTTGAGGAACGAGCCGCCGCCGCGCTCGGCGGTGAAGAGCTCGTCGGTCGCGGGGTTGAGCACCACGCCCGCCACGATCTCGCCATTGCGTTCGAGCGCGATGGAGATCGCGAAGGAGGGAATGCCGTGCAGGAAATTGGTGGTGCCGTCGAGCGGGTCGACGATCCAGCGATGCGCGCCGTCCGTGCCCTTGATCTCCTCGCTCTCCTCACCGAGGAAGCCATAGGTCGGCCGCGCCTTCAGGAGCTCATCGCGGATCAGCTTCTCCGCCTTGCGGTCGGCCTGGGAAACGTAGTCGCCCGGCCCCTTCAGCGAAACCTGCAGGTTCTGCACCTCGCCGAAATCGCGCGCGAGCGACTTGCCGGCCTTGAAGGCGGCCTGGACCATGACATTGAGAAGGGCTGAACGGGCCATGTGGCAATTCCTTTGGGCAAGTCCGGCGGGCGCCATCCGAAGACGCCGTCACCGGACCATATCAGTCGGCGCGACGGATATAGCTGATTTCGTTGGTGTCGACGAGAATGCGCTCGCCGGCCGCAATGAAGGGCGGGACGAGAACGCGGATGCCGTTTTCGAGCACGGCGGGCTTGTAGGACGAGGCAGCCGTCTGGCCCTTCACGACCGGGTCGGCCTCGGCGATCGCCAGCACGACCTGATCGGGAAGCGAGACGCCGATCGGCCTGTCGTCGTAGAGCTGCACGGTGACCATCATGCCATCCTGCAGGAAGGCGGCGCGGTCGCCGACGAACTCCTTCTGCAGTTCGAGCTGCTCGTAGCTGTCGGTATCCATGAAGACGAGGCCGTCGCCCTGCTCGAACAGGAACTGGAAGTCCTTGTTCTCCAGCTCGACGCGCTCGACGGTCTCCGACGAGCGGAAGCGCTCGTTGAGCTTGGTGCCGTCGATCAGGTTCTTGAGTTCGACCTGGTTGAAGGCGCCGCCCTTGCCGGGCTTGACCGTGTTGCACTTCACCGCCGCCCACAGGCCGCCATTGTGCTCGATAACGCTGCCCGGCCGGATTTCGCTGCCGCTGATCTTCATGAACTTATCCGTAAGAAATTCGAGACCGGCCGCGTGGAAAATGGCGCCAAGACCGGGATTGGGCCTCAAGACCATAAATTTCCGAAGGTTTCAAGGCTTGGCCTTCACTTGGCGTCGTCCGTTCCAGATTTCCCAACGGCAGCGATCGGGCAGTCTGCCGGTACATGTGTGGATCGCGATGCAGTGAACCAGAGCGGCCTCGCTTGAAACGAGGTATCAGGACGCCGACGAGCGGAACTTGTTGGCCGCGTCGATCGCCTTTCTCTGCTCTTCGTCGGTCAGGCCGAGATAGAAGTCCTCCAGCGCCGGATCGTTGAGGCCTGCGCGGCGCGACAGCACGAACCATTTCGCCGCCTCTATGGGATCGGGCCGTGTGCCGATCGCGTTGATATAGAGGTGGGAAAGCCTGTTCTGCGCCGCGACGTTTCCGCCCTCCGCCGCACGCTTCAGCCAGCGGAAGCCCTCTTCGTAATTGCGCTCGCCGGCCGTGCCGTTGACAAACCATATCCCGAGGTCGAGCTGGGCCGTGTCATAGCCGGCGCGCGCGGCGCGCGTCAGCCATTCGCGGGCGCGGCCCTTCTTCTTCGGATCGATATTGTCCAGATTGAGATAGACCTGCGAAAGCGCATATTGCGCATCGGCAATGCCCTGTTCGGCCGACTTCTCGTAGTAAGGCATCGCGTCGCGAAGCCCCTTCTCGCCGGGCGAATTGGCGACGAGAACCTGGGCATAGTTGAACTGGGCGGAAGGGTTGCCGAGGTCGGCGGCCTTCTTCATCAGCTCGTCGGCCCTGTTCCTGTCGCGCGGAACGACGGAGCCTTCCATGAGAAGCAGCGCGTATTTGAACATGGCCGAGGGGTTGCCGCGCTCTGCCGCCTGCCCGTACCAGAAGGCGGCCTCCTTGCGGTCACGCTTGACGCCGAGCCCCTGCTCGAAGATTTCCGCCACCAGTGTCTGGGCGGCCGGATCGCCGAGCTGCGCGCGCGGCAGCGCGAGATCCATGGCGGTGAGATAGTAACCGCGCTGATAGGCGCCATAGGCCTCGTCGACCTGACCCGTAAACGGCTTTTCCTCCGGAAGGTCCGGCAGGTCCGCACCCATCCGTTCCAGGACGTTGATGCCGCCGGACGGCTCCTTCGCATCCGCTTTAGGACCGGTCTTCGCCGCGTCGGCGGGCGTTGCGCCATCTTTCCCCGCCTCAGGTTCCGCGACGCGCCCCTTCTTCGCTTCCGACATGTCCGCCGCGGCAGCCGGCTGCTGCGGCGTCTGCGCGAGGAGCTGCGCCGGCAAGGCGAAGGAACCGCCGGCGAGAAGCGCGAGCGCCAGTCCTATCGGCTGTCGAAGTAGGGCCCTGATCATTTGCTCTATCAATCTTCAAACCGTGGCGCTTTTTCGTCAAGCAGCGCGTTCACCTCCGCCACCACATGCGGCGCGCGGGAAGGATCGGCAAAGACCGCCAGCGACAGGGCGGCAAACTCCGCGCCGGTCTGCGCGACGGCGAGCGCCGAGGCCGGGTCGGTACCGCCCATCACGATACAGGGGATCTCCACCATCGAGGCCCACCATTCTCCGAGCGCAAGGTTTTTCGGATGCGCCTCCGGCTTGATGTCGCCGCCGATCTTTCCGAAGAAGATATAGTCGGGCTGGATATCGCCGATCTCCAGGGCCTTGTGGCGGTCGGTCGCATTGCCGCCGCCGACGATCAGTTTCGGCGTGAACTTCTCGACGGCTTCCGCGATCTGTTCCGGCCCTCCGGCGATATGCAGCCCATCCGCCTTCGCGCGGCCGGCGACGCGCGTGTCGCCCGCGATCAGCGCCGCCGCGCCCGCCTGCTGGATCACCGGCACCAGCGCTTCCGCGTGCTTCTGGAAGGTGGCGTCGTCGAGCCCGTATTGCGGAACGATGACCGACGCGACGTCGCCGCCCTTCAGGGCCGCGGCAAGCATTGCCGTGCGGATGTCGATCTGCTCGCCCTCGGGCAGGATCAGGACGAGACGGCAGCGGTTTTCGGTTTCAGTCATCGGACATCCAATTCATGTGGTTACACGCCGGGCAGGCGGCGTCCCCGCTCGCCTTGTCCGACAAAAGCCGATAGACGGATTGGCAAACAGGATCAATCGCCGCAATGAACATCGACCCGTCCATCTATTATGCCGCCATTCCAGCCGTCATTCTCGTCGGGCTCACCAAAGGCGGCATGGGCGAGGCGCTCGCGCTGATGGGCGTGCCAATCCTTGCCATGAGCGTACCGCCGGTGCAAGCAGCCGCGATCCTGCTGCCCATTCTCGTCGTGATGGACATGGTGTCGCTCTGGATATGGCGCCAGCACAACAATTCGACGCTCATCAAGGTGCTGCTTCCCGGCGCGCTTCTCGGAGTGCTGATCGGCTGGGCGACGTCGGCCTATGTGCCGCGCGATGCGCTGCGGCTGATCATCGGCGTGATCACCATCCTGTTCGCGCTGCGCTATTTCCTCAATCTCTGGCGGGCGAGGAACGGCATCGTCATCGCGGCGAAGGCTCACCGTTTCGCCCCTGCCGCATTCCTTGGCACGCTTTCGGGCTATGGCAGCTTCGTCGCCCATGCGGGCGGCGCGCCGTTCCAGATATACGGGCTGCCGCTGAAGCTGCCGCCGCGCGACTATACGGGGGCGGCCGTCCGCTTCTTCGCGATCATCAACGCGGTGAAGCTTGTCCCCTATTTCGCGCTCGGCCAGCTCGATACAACCAATCTGTCGATCTCGGCAACGCTCTTCCCCCTGGCCATGGTCGCGACGATGGCCGGCGGCTTCCTGGTCAAGCGCATGAAGCCGGAGGTCTTCTATCCGTTCATGTATGCGATGGCGCTGATCGCCGGTCTGAAACTCGCCGGCGACGGTATCCTTGCGCTTCTGTAAGATAACGCAAACGTTATGCGGCAGCGCACAAAGCAGCTTGCCCGCATGCCGAGCCTTGCCATAGCATTCAACCATGGCAAGCCCCGACCCTTTCGCAGCGATCGCCGATCCCAACCGCAGGTTCCTGCTGGAGGAATTGCGCCGTGCCCCAAGGACGGTGAACGAACTTTCCGAAGGCCTGCCGATCAGCCGGCCCGCCGTTTCCCAGCACCTCAAGGCGCTGCTCGACTGCGACCTGGTGAGCGTTACGGCGCAGGGGACGAAGCGGATCTATGCGATCAACAACAAGGGCTTCAACAGGCTCAATCTCTGGCTCGACCAGTTCTGGATCTGACGTCCCGCAAAAGCTGAAACCGTCTTCCGGAAACGACACGTCCCGGCACCCTCTCGGGCAGCCAGGACGTAGAACCATTCTGCTGATGATCGGCAGCAACCCGCGTTTTCCTCCGCGGAGGGACCGTTGGTGGCCCACTTTTTTCACCGATTTCCGGCTGCTCTGGAACCTTGTTTTCGCTGGCTGCCGGTTCTGGAAATTACATTGACGAATTAATGAGTTGAGGAGCGAAGTCTTTCGATTTCGTCCTTGATGCGCAGCTTCCGTCGCTTGATGTCAGCAATGTGCTGATCTTCAGAAGAAGGACGAATCATCGCCGCATGCAGCTCTTCCTCGAGAGCGAAATGCTTCTTCTCAAGCGTGGCAAGATGAGCCTCAATCGTCATGTGACAGTTCCTTCCTTTTGTTTGCACCCGGTTGCTTTCGCTCCGGATGACCCAGGTTGCAACAAAGTAAGTGTGCCATGCTATTTTTCATTTGTCGAAGGCGAAATCGTGGCCAAGGATAACTTCCCGTTACCACGGCTTTCATGGTAGGAGCAGCGATCAAACTGACTGTCGATGGCGGAGCAACCGCCACCAAGCATGACGGGGACGAAAGAGCATGGGAGACCAGGAGCAGGCGGAATTGAGGCTGGCCGTGGCACGGCTGCGTCAGGAGCACGAAGACTACGATGCCGCCATCAACGCCATGATCCAGACCGGATGCGAAGCTCTCAGAATCCAGCGTATGAAGAAGAAGAAACTGGCCTTGAAGGATTTGATTTCCAAGCTTGAGGACCAGATCATTCCCGATATCATAGCCTGAAACGGAACGCTGAAGTGGAAACGACAGAAACGCCCCCCGTCGCGATCATAATGGGTAGCCAGTCCGACTGGGAGACGATGAAGAACGCTGCCGATACGCTGGATGCTTTGGGCATCGATTACGAGGCCCGTATCATCTCGGCGCACCGGACGCCGGACCGGCTCTTCTCCTTCGCCAAGGGGGCGCGTGCGGAAGGTTTCAAGGTCATCATCGCGGGCGCGGGCGGGGCGGCCCATCTGCCGGGCATGGCGGCTGCGATGACGCCGCTCCCGGTCTTCGGCGTGCCCGTGCAGTCCAAGGCGCTTTCCGGCCAGGACAGCCTGCTGTCGATCGTCCAGATGCCGGCGGGCGTTCCCGTCGGAACGCTGGCGATCGGGCGGGCGGGCGCGATCAACGCGGCGCTGCTTGCAGCCGCCGTGCTCGCGCTCGGCGATCCCGAACTTGCGCACCGCCTCGACGAGTGGCGCGAAACGCAAAGCGCGGCGGTCGCCGAATATCCCGTGGACGGCCCGCTATGAACGCCCGCACGATAGGCATCATCGGCGGCGGCCAGCTCGGCCGCATGCTCGCCATGGCGGCAGCCAGGCTCAATTTCCGCACCGTCGTCCTGGAGCCGCAGGTGGACTGTCCGGCAAGCCAGGTGGCCAATGTGCAGATCGCCGCCGCCTATGACGATCCGGCGGCACTCGCCGAACTCGCCCATCTCAGCGACGTCGTCACCTATGAATTCGAGAACGTGCCCGTCACCGCCGCCAAGGCGCTCGAGACCTCCGTTCCGGTCTACCCCCCGCCCCGGGCGCTCGAAGTTTCGCAGGATCGGCTGGTCGAGAAGCGTTTTCTCAACGAGTGCGGCATCGTCACCGCGCGGTTCGAAGCCGTCGACAGCCAGGACGAACTGGAAGCGGCGCTCGACGCCTTCGGCGGCGTCGGCGTGCTCAAGACCCGCCGCATGGGCTATGACGGCAAGGGCCAGAGACTGTTCCGTTCGCCGGCCGACGAAAGCGACGGCGCCTTCGCCGCGCTCGGCGGCGTGCCGCTGATCCTCGAAAGCCTGGTTCCCTTCGAGCGGGAGATCTCGATCATCGCGGCGCGTTCCCTCGACGGCACGATCGTCTGCTTCGACCCGGCGCAGAACATCCATCGCGACGGCATCCTGCACACGTCCACGCTGCCTGCCGGCATAAACGAGGCGACGGCCGACATGGCCCGCAAATCCGCGCGCGCGATCCTCGACCAGCTCGCCTATGTCGGCGTGATCGGCGTCGAGTTCTTCGTGCTCGCCGATGGCGGGCTGGTGGCCAACGAGATGGCGCCGCGCGTCCACAATTCCGGGCATTGGACGGAGGCGGCCTGCGTCGTCTCGCAATTCGAGCAGCATATCCGCGCGGTCGCCGGATACGAACTCGGCGATGCGCGCCGCCATTCGGACTGCGTGATGCAGAACCTGATCGGCGACGAGATCGACGACGTGCCGGCCCTGCTTCGCGAGCCCGACGTGCTCGTCCACCTCTATGGCAAGACGGAGGCGAGACCCGGCCGCAAGATGGGGCATTTCACCCGCCTCATCTGAAGGGTCGCACGGGAAAACCGGCATTCGGCCGTCGAAAGCGCCTTCAGGCGGTTGACACAAAAGAGGCAACGGAGTACATGCCTGCCAACCTGAGAGCGCGCCCGAAACGGCGCGTTTTTAATTGAGGAAATTCCGGGCGAATCCAATTCCCCACAAGAAACGCGGATCAGAAAAATGAAGATCAAGAATTCGCTCAAGTCGCTCAAGACCCGCCACCGCGAGAACCGTCTTGTCCGCCGCAAGGGCCGCATCTACATCATCAACAAGCAAAACCCGCGCTTCAAGGCTCGCCAGGGCTGAGCCCGACGCGGATCGCCTCGGTGATCGAGAAATATTGATTTGAACTTTGGCGCTGGCGAACTACCATGTTCGCCATGCGCTTTTTCACGATTCCAGTTACCTCGCTTTCCGTTCTCGCACTCCTCGCCATGCCGGGGATTTCGGCCGCCCAGACCGCCGATGCCGGCGAGAGCGAATCAACCAACGTCGCCTTCGCGACCCCCGCCCAGCGGCTCGACACGCTGTTTTCCGAGCTGAAACGCGAGGAAAACCCCGAAGCCGCCCGCAGGATATCCGACCGGATCCGCACCGAATGGCAGGATTCGGGCAGCGCCACCGTGAACCTCCTGATCCAGTGGTCCGACAAGGCGGTTGCCGAAAACAGGAATGCGAGCGCGCTCGATTTCCTCGACGAGGCGATCCTTCTCAAGCCCGACTATGCCGAAGCCTGGAACAGGCGCGCGACCCTGCACTTCAAGATGGGCAACTACCGCAAATCGATGTCCGACATCAACCAGGTGCTGACGCTGGAGCCCCGGCATTTCGGCGCCATAGCGGGAATGGCGGCGATCCTGGCGGCATCGGGACGCGACCAGATGGCCATGGAAGCCTGGCAGCGCTTCCTCGACATCTACCCCTCCGAACGGCAGGCGCAACAGCAGCTCGGAGAGCTGGCGGAGAAGCTGGCGGGAAGCCGTACCTGACGGCGCGATCCACGGTTTCAGGATCGGCCGGAACTCCCGGAAAGAAAGTCGATGCGGTTCATCAATCCCATTCCGTTCGTGCGCGACATCAATCGATCCAGGGAATTTTACCAAAAGAGACTGGGCCTGACGATATTGGAGGATTTCGGGAACTTCGTCCTCTTCGAGACGGGCTTTGCGATCCACGAAGGAAGCTCCCTCGAACAAACGATCTGGCGGAAAGAATCCATTGCGGCAGAACCCTATGGGCGAAGAAATCTGCTTTTGTATTTTGAGCATGAGGACGTCGACGCGGCTTTCGAAACCATTGCACCGCACGTGGAACTGATACATCCGGTCGAGCGGCAGGCATGGGGACAGCGGGTATTCCGTTTTTACGACCCCGACAGGCACGCGATAGAGATTGGAGAGCCGCAGACCCCCAACCCTCCAGAAAGTTCGCGGAATTCCTGAGTTTTGCACGTCGCAAAAGTCCGCCTATCATGTGATGCAGAAATTGGGGGTTTTGCGAAGGCCCTGTGTTGGGAGGAAGAGGAAATTGACCAACAAGCCGACCAACAAATTACTGTATGACGCCATCAAGGACCGAGGCACGGCCTATCTGATGGTCTTTCGCGAACTCAGAGCCCGCTATGGCGAAGATGAAGCCAAGGACGTTATGCGAAGTGCAAGTCGCGCCCACGGTCTCTATATCGGCAAATCGCTGGCGGGCTGCGCCCCGAGGGACTTCGAATGTATGGCAAAAGGCTTCGCGAAATCACCAGATGACGGATCAGTGTTTTGCCCGGATATCCGGCGGCTCGACAGCACATGCCTCGAAGTGAAGATGATGGCATGCCCGATCAAGGACGCATGGGTTGAGGCCGGATGCAGTCAGGAGGAAATCGTCACCTTGCTTCACTGCGCCTCCGCGCTTGACGAAGCGACTCTGGAAGCAGCGGGCTTCGACTTTGAGATTGAACTCTGGTCCCCCGGGCAGGAGGGCTGCTGCCTGACCCGGATTACAGAGAAGGCCGTGGAGCCCATCTCCTGACGGAAGCCGCCAAACACGTCGCGGAGCGCCTCCTATGCCCGAGGATATTTCGCAAAAGTCCAATGATTCGACAGGTGCAAAATTTGGGAGCTTTACGACAGCAGCGTTGAGCCCACGGCGGCGCTTTGTCAGCCGGTCGATACGGCGGTGAAAACCGCCAATTGAGCGTCGAAGGCACGCCTGTATGCCGGCCGCGCTTCGCCGCGGGCGACATAGGCGGAGAGGTTCGGATATTCGTCCAGTATGCCCGACCCGTCCAGCCTGCGCAGCACCATCACCATCAGCAGGTCGCCGGCGCTGAACGCGCCATCCAGCCAGTCGGCCTCGCCGAGGCGGATGGAAAGTTGGTTCAGCCGCGCACGGATTCGATCGTCGAGGAAAGACAGGCGCTCTTCGTCGTACCAGGTCTCGTCGCGCTCCACGTAGGGAGCCTGTTCGCGCTCGACGATCGGCGGCTCCACCGTGTTGAGCGCGGCAAACATCCATGCGATCGCACGCGCCCGTGCATCCGCCTCGTCCGGCAGCAGGCCCGCATGGCGCTCCGCGATATGGAACACGATCGCCCCGGACTCGAACAAAGCGAGGTCGCGCTCTTCGTAGGTCGGAATCTGCCCGAAAGGATGAAGCGCCAGATGCGCGGGCTCCTTTATCGCTTTGAACGAAAGAAGGCGGACGTCGTAAGGCTCGCCCGCTTCTTCGAGCGCCCAGCGAACGCGCATGTCGCGCGCCAGCCCCTTGCCGCCATCGGGCGACCGTTCAAAGGCGGTAATAGTGATAACCATCGTTGCTCTCCCTAGCCGGTCTGCCTTGAAGACGGCCGGCTAAACGAGATTCCGACATCCGATGATCGAGATAATCCTCGCGGTCCGTTCAAATACAGACAGCTCAAGGGTTAGACCGGGGGCGCTCTGGCCCCCGTCTCGCTCCGCTGCTGCCCCGGCGGGTCAGACGCCGCTGACGCCGTCGGCGCCGATATAGGCGATGCGCAGCATGTTCGTGGCGCCCGGCGTGCCGAGCGGGACGCCCGCCGATACGATGATCCGATCGCCCGGCTTGCCGAACTCCTCGCTGACGACGATCCGGCAGGCGCGGTTGACCATGTCATCGAGGTCGGTCGCATCGTCGGTGACGACGCAGTGAAGGCCCCACACGACCGAAAGACGGCGGGCGGTCTCGATGACGGGCGAAAGTGCGAGAACCGGGACTTCGGGGCGCTCGCGGGCCGCGCGCAGGCCGGTGGTGCCCGACGAGGTATAACAGACGATCGCGGAAAGCTTCAGCGTCTCGGCTATCTGGCGTGCGGCAAGCGAGATCGCGTCCGCGCCGGTTGCCTCCGGCGGCGTGCGCTGGGCGTAGATGATGCCCGGATAATGCGGATCGCGTTCGACGCGGCTTGCGACCGAGGCCATGGTCGCGACGGCTTCCACCGGGTAGTCGCCCGATGCGGATTCGGCCGACAGCATCACCGCGTCGGCGCCTTCGAAGACGGCGGTCGCGACGTCGGAGACTTCCGCGCGGGTGGGGACCGGCGCGGAGATCATCGATTCCAGCATCTGGGTCGCGACGACGACCGGCTTGCCCGCCCGCCGGCAGGCGCGTATCAACTGCTTCTGCAGGCCGGGCACCGCCTCCAGCGGCATTTCCACGCCGAGGTCCCCGCGCGCCACCATCAGCGCGTCGGAAAGCTCGATGATCTCGTCGATGCGGTCTATCGCCTGCGGCTTCTCGATCTTCGACATGAGGCCGACGCGGCCGCGGGCGACCTTGCGGACTTCGGCGAGGTCTTCGGGCCGCTGGATGAAGGAGAGCGCCACCCAGTCGACGCTGCCGGCGGCCAGAACCGCATCGAGATCGGCCCTGTCCTTCTCGGTCAGCGCGCCGACGCCCAGCAGCGTGTCGGGCAGGCTGACACCCTTGCGGTCGGAAATCTTCGTGCCGGAGACCACGGTGGTGACGATCGACTTGCCGTCGCATGTCTCGGCCCGCAGATGCAGCTTGCCGTCGTCGATCAGCAGCCGGTGGCCGGGCTTGACCGCTTCCAGGATTTCCGGATGCGGCAGGAAGACGCGGGCGTTGTCGCCGGGCTCGTCGCGGTTGTCGAGCGTGAAGGTCTGGCCCGGAACGAGCTCCACCTTGCCTTCCGCGAACTTGCCGACGCGCAGCTTCGGCCCCTGCAGGTCGGCGAGGATGCCGATCGGCCGGCCGCAGCGCGCCTCGACCGAGCGGATACGCTGGATCAGCGTACGCATCAGGTCGTGGCTGGCGTGGCTCATATTGATGCGGAACACGTCCGCTCCCGCCTCGTGCAGCTTCTGGATCATCTCCTCTTCGGCAGAGGCCGGTCCGAGCGTGGCGAGGATCTTTACTCTTCTGTTCCGCTTCATCAATTCTGGCTTTCTTGCGTGCCGGGCGTATCCGAAAGCTGAACCATCCAGCTTCCCTGGCGCCCCGTGTCGTATTCCTTGAAGCCCATGCGCTGGAAGCCGCGGGCAAAGCAATCCTGAACGCCGGTGATCTTGAACTCGTTCTCGGCGACGCACATGTTGACATCGCCCGTCCAGCGGCCGCCGCGCGCGGCGTCCTCGGCATAGAGATAGTAGTAGCGCGATTGCAGCTCGCCCTCAATCAGAGTGGCGCATGTCGTTGCCGGCACCTGCCACCATCCCTCCGTTATCCAGCCCTCCTGGGCACGATAGCCGATCGCGACGCCGACGAGATTCTGCGTGCCGTTGCAGACGCGGAAATCCGCCTTCGCCACTTCGGGAGAAAGAAACGGCAGGAGGCCTGCGAGAGCGAACAAACCGGCCCGAAGGCCATGGATTCTTGGGGAGAAAGTGAAACGAGAACGGGCTTTCACGGCTTCCAATGGAACTCCGTTGATTTGGTTACGCGCTTTCTTGCGACGGTAGGGCCGGAATGTCAACGAAACTCTGGCGCATAATCCTTTAAATCGAGATCGATTCAAAGAGAGGATTATGCGCAGATTCAAAGCGTTACAGCGTCCTTTGCGCGCCGTGAATGACACGTGGCACCATAATCGATCACAAATATCCACGGCGGGCTTGCGCGCCGGTCCGCCGGCCACTTGCGATCGCTACCGCTGCATGCCATCTGACTGTGTCAGCATCATATCAATTCCGGGGCCGAATGCAGGATTTTCCAGCCTACGAGATCATCGACGGCGACGACGGGCTCGGCCTCGTCCTGGTGGCGGACCACGCGATGAATCGCCTGCCGGAACGCTATGGCAGGCTCGGCCTGCCGGAAAGCGCCTTCTCCCGACATATCGCTTACGACATCGGCGTCGAAGGGCTCGTCCGGCAGCTTTCGCGCCATCTCGGCGCGCCGGCGGTGATGAGCTGCTTTTCGCGCCTGCTGATCGATCCCAACCGCGGCGAGGACGACCCGACCCTCGTCATGAAGATATCGGACGGCGCGATCGTTCCGGGGAACCATCCGATCGCGCCTGCCGAATGGCAGTTCCGGCTGGACACGTTTCACCGGCCCTATCACCGGGCCGTCTCGCAGGTGATCGGCCGGGTCGCCGCGGCAAGCGGCCGCGCGCCGCTGGTCATCTCCCTGCATTCCTTCACGCCCTTCTGGAAGGATGTCGCCCGCCCCTGGCAAGCGGCCGTCCTCTGGGACAGCGACTACCGCGCCGTCCATCCGCTGATCGCCGAACTGGAGGCTCTCGGCGATGTCGTCGTCGGCGACAACGAGCCCTATGACGGCGCGCTGCGCGGCGACACGATGTTCCGCCACTGCATGACGGCGGGGATACCGCATGCTCTGATCGAAATCCGCCAGGACGAGATCGGCGACGACGTCGGCATCGCCGCCTGGACCGACCGTCTCGTGCCGATCCTCAGCCGGTTGAACCGCGACGAGGCGCTCCACACCTATCAGATATTCCCCTCGCGTACCGGACCCTACCCGGACTGACGGCGCGACCAGCACACGGGAGCACGACGATGACCGATTTGACGAGAGAACAGCAGGTCGAGTTCGAGGCCGCCGCCTTCCGGCGGCTGGTCCGGCACCTGCGCGAACGGACGGACGTCCAGAATATCGACCTGATGAACCTGGCGGGCTTCTGCCGCAACTGCCTGTCCAACTGGTACCGCGAGGCGGCAAACGAGGCCGGCGTGCCGATGGACAAAGAGGAATCGCGAAAAATCGTGTACGGCATGCCCTATGGCGAATGGCAGTCCCTCTACCAGAAGGAAGCCTCCGACGATCAGAAGGCCGCCTTCCAGATCAATCGCCCCAGGGAATAAAAGCACTCGGCTGCGGAAATCCGCTTTCCTCCCCTGTTAGGTCTTGATCTTGCCGGAACTTCGCGGCAGATCACGGCACCATCCAATTTATCCCCGCACAAGGAGAAGAGCATGTCGGATGCCCATGGCGTCGCCCGAGACCAGCTTCGCGCTTTCATCGAACGCATCGAGAGGCTCGAAGAAGAAAAGAAAACCATCGCCGACGACATCAAGGACGTCTATGGCGAAGCCAAGGCTATGGGCTTCGATACGAAGATCCTGCGGAAGGTCATCCAGATCCGCAAGCAGGACAAGGACGAGCGCCTGGAGCAGGAAGCCATCCTCGACACATATCTTCAGGCGCTGGGAATGATCGAGCTTCCTCCTGATGCCGAGTGAAAACTCTTCCTCGGAAACCGACAGCAAAAACCCGCGGGATCGTCTCCCGCGGGTTTTTCGTCTGAACTTTCGCGATTAAGGTCAGTTCACCTGAGCGAACTTGCGCACTTCCATGAAATTCACCGCCGTGCCGCTGAACCTGCCGGGATCGACCGAGCCGGCATCGCTCTTGAAGCCTGCAGCGTAAACGGCAGTCGGAGAGGCGCGCAGATCGCGGCTGACGAAACGCGGCGCCTTCACCGGCTTCGAAAGCATCGCCATGCGGTCCTGCGCCAGAGCCCATTGCGAGATGATCTTCTGCGTCAGCTTCGGCTCGGTCCGGATGGCGCCGCGCGCTGCGGCATCGGCATCCTTCTTCTTCGGGCGACCGCCCTTGAGCGGGACTTCCGCCGCCTCGCCATCGAAGGCATCGATGCCGGCGAGCGGGCGGTCGTTGCCGGAGCGTTCGGGCACCAGGGCAACCATTTCCACCGGACGCCGGCTCTGCTCTCCGCCGGTCGGAGCGGCGAGCGCGACCCTTGTCGAAGCCTCGCCGGCAACAGGCGTCGGCTGCTCCATTCCGGCAAGCGCTGCGAGGCCCTTGCGGTCCG
Source organism: Shinella sp. (assembly GCA_033795365.1). Classification (GTDB taxonomy): domain Bacteria; phylum Pseudomonadota; class Alphaproteobacteria; order Rhizobiales; family Rhizobiaceae; genus JARYGU01. Next base: position 72,242 of record JARYGU010000021.1, on the reverse strand, counting down.
GCGCCTCCGGAACCGCCACTTCGGCTTCGGCGGCAGCCACGAGCGCATCGCGGAAGGCCGGACGCGCGCCGGGGATCGGCACCATCTGGCCGAGATCGTCCGCAGCGTCCGTATTTCCCGCCGATGCCGTCAGCAATTCGCCGACCGCATCCTTGCGCTCGTTCCTGGCAAGGAGTTCGGGAACCGGAATCCTGTAGCCGTCAAGATTGGCGAACTCGCCCGTCTGCTGATCCGGCTTGGGAAGCGCCGCATCGAGCGCTTCGACGCCGGCGGTCTCTCTCTGCGACACCAGCGCAAGCTCGGTGGCGGCGGGGTTCTGGTTCTGCTCGCGGAAGGCGGGGCGGTTTGCGGGAACGGGCGCGGTAAAGGCGAGCTCCGTTTCCTGCGCCGGAGCCTTCTCCCCGGGCTGCGGTGCTGCCGCAGTCACGCCGGGAAGAGAAGAGCGGCCGGTATTTTCCTCCAGCGGCTCGGCGCTGGCGATTGCGGTGGGTTCTTCATCCTCGTCGCCGCCCTGACCGAAGAGTGCCGCGAAAAGATTGGTCCTGCGCTTGGCGTTGCTCGGGCTGGAGCCGCCGCCGGCAACCATGACCGTATCGGCGCCGACGCGCCGCTTGTAGTCGGCGACCGCCTGCTCGTAGCCCGGCAGCGGCTTGCCGTCCGAAGGCAGGTGCATGGTCTTGCCGTCCGGGAACAGGCCGACAAGCTCCTGCCGGCTCATGCGCGGCCAGGCGCGCACGCTTCCGACGTCCATGTGCACGAAGGGCGCGCCGGATTTCGGATAGTAGCCGACGCCGCCGACCTGGAATTTCATGCCGATCGCCCTGAGCTTGGAAAGCTTCACGTCGGGGATATAGAAATCCATCGCCCTGCCGAGCATGTGCTGGCTTTTCTTGGCGACGCCTCTCGAGCGCGAACGGAGCATGGAATTGGTTGCCGGAGAGCGATAGGCGGAAACGACGTGGATGTAATCGCGCGAGCCGCTCTTCTGATAGACCTCCCAGACGAGGTCGAAGAGGCGCGGGTCCATCTTGGTGGGTTCGTTGCGGCGCCAGTCGCGCAGGAAACGGTTGAGCTGCTGCAGCCCGCGCTGATCGTAGCGGCCGTTGCGCTTGAAAGTGATCTCCGCCTTTTCCTTGGTATGGATGTAGAACAGCTTCAGGCTGCGCGTGCCGACCTCGGCTTCCGTCGCCGAGGGAACCGTCGCGGGCAGGATAAGAGCTGCCGATAGAACCGCGGTCGTAACGAGGCGCTGGGCCTTGCTGAATACAGCCTTGCATAGGCTGCCCACGGTTTTTCCCGGGAGCTTTATCGAAGCGAACAAATTTGCCAACTCAATCCCCGTCCGGCGGACTACGAAGCGTCCGGTTTTCCAGATGACTGCCAAATGCGGTAACAGCATGGCAAATTCGCCACAGTCGTACCTACGTCCCGGTTATAGTGAACATTCCACTAACAAGGAATAAACGGCAACCAAAAAAGAGGGCGAGGATCGATTTATCTAATGTTTTCAGGCGACCTCCTTCAAAGGATTGTCCGGATCGATGCCATAATCCTTGAGCTTGCGGTAAAGGGTCGAACGGCCGATGCCCAATTTGCGGGCAACTTGACTCATTTGGCCATGATAAAACTTCAAGGCGAATCGGATGAGCTCCTCCTCGACATCGGCCAGCTTGCGCACATGGCCGCCGCGATCCACGCTTGCGATCGCGCTCTCGCCGGCCTGGGAGCCGGCCGGTTCGCTGATTTCCCTTCCGCCGAAATCCGGAAAGACCGGCGGCAATCTCTTGTCGGACGCCGTCTCCTCGCCGCGCGAATCCGGCATGTCCCAGGAGACCGTCCCGGTCTCGGAAAGGACATAGCCCGGAACCTGCGTCGCGATCTGCGGGAAATCCGCCGCGGTCAGCTCCGGCCCTTCGGAGAGAACGACGGCGCGGAAGATGGCGTTTTCGAGCTGGCGTATGTTGCCCGGCCAGTCGTATGCCGTAAGAAGAGCCATGGCGCCGGCCGATATCGTGAGCGGCGTCGCGAGCTTCTGTTCCCCGGCGAAACGCTGGACGAAGGCGCGCACCAGGACCGGAATGTCCTCCTTGCGCCGACGCAGCGCCGGTATGGTGACGGGAAAGACGTTGAGGCGGTAATAGAGATCCTCGCGGAAGCGGCCTTCCTTGACCTCGTTGATGAGGTCGCGGTTGGTCGCCGAGATCAGCCGGACATTGACCTTCTGCGGATGACGCGCCCCGACCGTCTCGATCTCGCCCTGCTGGACCGCGCGCAGGAGCTTGACCTGCACCTCGAGCGGCAGGTCGCCGATCTCGTCGAGGAAGAGCGTGCCGCCGTCGGCCTCCACGAACTTGCCGGTATGGCGTTCGGTGGCGCCGGTGAATGCCCCCTTCTCATGGCCGAAGAGGATGCTCTCGACCAGGTTGTGCGGGATGGCCCCGCAATTGACGGTGACGAAAGGTTTGTTGGACCGCTCGCTCGCCGCCTGGATGGCGCGCGCGACCATCTCCTTGCCGACGCCCGATTCGCCTTCCAGCACGACCGGTATGTTGGATTGCGCGGCACGCCGGCCGAGCTCTATGACGCGCAGCATCTCCGGGCTTGCCGATACGATGTCGTCGAAATGGACGGCTTCCGTCCTACTTCTGCGGCCGCTCTTGCTGCGCCCCTCGCGCTGATCCAGCTTCAGGGCGTTTCCGACGGCAACGGCGAGACGTTCGGGCGAGACCGGCTTGACGACGAAATCGAAAGCGCCGGCGCGCATGGCCGAAACGACCGTCTCGATGCCGCCCTGCCCCGTCTGGACGATGACCGGAATGGCGATCTCGCGCTCCGCCAGCGCTTCCAGGAAAGCCGAACCGTTCATTTCCGGCATCATCAGGTCAAGCAGAATGACATTGATCAGCCCGCCCTTGCGGTCGAGCACTTCGAGACCGCTGCGCCCATTGTCCGCCATATGGGCGACATGGCCGTTGCGTTCGATCATGTTCTTGAGAAGCCTGCGCTGGACAGGATCGTCATCGATGACAAGAATATGCGCCGTCACTGGAACCTCCTTGCCTAAGGCACGCCTCATGCGTGCCCAGGAATGCTGCAATCCCGGCGACGATGACAGAAAGGGTTGAACATGCCGTTTTGAGAAAAGCTTGCATTTTAACCATTGCCGGAGCAAGCAAGACGCGTTCGAGCGCCGAAGAGAAAGACCTGCCGATGACCGTTTTTTCCACCCCCGTCCACATCCGCCGCACGCCCGCGGACGCCGCCGCGGCTGCCACCGGCCTGGGGGAACTGCCCGCCTGGAATCTGACCGATCTCTACCCCTCGCCGGCATCGCCTGAGTTCACCGGCGACCTGGAGAAGGCCATGCGCGATGCGCTGGCTTTCGAGGAGAAATGGAAAGGCAAGCTCGATGACGCAGCCGGCCTCGACGGGGAGCGCGGCATCGGCGCGGCGGTGCGCGAGTTCGAGGCGCTGGAGGACCTTCTCGGCCGCATCGCCTCCTTCGCCGGGCTCACCTATTTCTCCAACACCACCGACCCGGCAAACGGCAAGCTTTATGGCGACGTCCAGTCGAAGCTGACCGACGTCGGCGCGCATCTTCTGTTTTTCTCGTTGGAATTGAACCGGATAGCCGACGAGCGCCTTTCGCAGTCCCTGTCCCGCGATGCGCTCGCCGCCCATTACCGGCCGTGGATCGAGGATCTGCGCAAGGACAAGCCGCATCAGCTCGACGACCGCACCGAGCAGCTTTTCCTGGAAAAGTCGATGACCGGAGCCGCCGCCTGGAACCGTCTTTTCGACGAGACGATGGCGTCGCTGCGCTATACGGTCGACGGCGAGGACATGCCGCTCGAAGTGGCGTTGAACCTGTTGCAGGACCCCGACGGCGAGACGCGCCGGAAGGCTGCCGGAGCGCTGGCGGAGACATTCAAGACCAATATCCGCACCTTCACGCTGATCACCAACACGCTCGCCAAGGACAAGGAAATTTCCGACCGCTGGCGCGGCTTCGCCGACATCGCCGACAGCCGCCATCTGGCCAACCGCGTCGAGCGCGAGGTGGTGGAAGCGCTGGCGGCCGCCGTGCGCGAGGCCTATCCGCGCCTGTCCCACCGCTATTATGCGATGAAGGCCAAGTGGCTCGGAATGGAACAGATGAACTACTGGGACCGCAACGCGCCGCTGCCCGAGACGCCGAACGCGCTGATCCCGTGGGCCGAGGCGCGCGAGACGGTGCTCTCGGCCTATCGGGCGTTCGACCCGGAAATGGCGGCGATCGCCGGCCGCTTCTTCGACCATGGCTGGATCGATGCACCGGTACGCCCCGGCAAGGCGCCGGGCGCCTTCGCACATCCGACCGTGCCTTCGGCGCACCCCTATGTGCTGGTCAACTACATGGGCAAGCCGCGCGACGTGATGACGCTCGCCCACGAGCTCGGTCACGGCGTGCATCAGGTGCTGGCCGGCGGACAGGGCGCGCTGATGGCCTCGACCCCGCTGACGCTCGCCGAAACCGCATCCGTCTTCGGCGAGATGCTGACCTTCCGCAGCCTTCTCGACAGGACGAAGGACAAGCGTGAGCGCAAGGCCATGCTGGCGCAGAAGGTCGAGGACATGATCAACACGGTCGTGCGCCAGATCGCCTTCTACGAATTCGAGCGCAAGGTGCACACCGCCCACAAGGAGGGTGAGCTGACGGCGGAACAGATCGGCGAGCTCTGGCTTTCCGTCCAGGGCGAAAGCCTGGGGCCCGCGATCCGGATCTCGGAAGGATACGAGACGTACTGGGCCTATATCCCGCACTTCATCCATTCGCCCTTCTATGTCTATGCCTATGCCTTCGGCGATTGCCTGGTGAACTCGCTCTATGCGGTCTACCAGCAGGCCGAAGCCGGCTTCCAGGCGAAATATTTCGAGATGCTGAAAGCCGGCGGCACCAAGCACCATTCCGAGCTCCTCAAGCCCTTCGGCCTCGACGCGGCCGATCCGTCGTTCTGGAGCAAGGGTTTGTCGATGATCGAGGGCCTCATCGACGAGCTGGAAGCGCTTGATAGGACTGCATGACGGCAGCGACTGGCGGAGCCTGAAAACGATGACGGAGCGAGAGCGCTACGTGCTCTTCCGGGACGACCGCGAAGACCGGACCACGGTTTTCGCGGATCCCCTGCACGTGATCACCGTTCGCGGGCGCAACGACTTCGAGGCGGCGTTCGACGATCTTCAGCGCGCGCATGCCGAAGGCCGCTGGATTGCCGGCTTCATGAGCTACGAGGCCGGGCACCTTTTCGAAAAGAAGCTCGCCCCTTTCGCGATCGATGGCCGGGAAACGCCGCTGATGAGCTTCGGCGTCTTCGAGGGACCCGCCACGGACCATCCGCTGGCCGAGCCGCGGCGCCGGGTCGAGAACGAACCCTTCCTCGCCGAGCCCAAGGCGGAATGGGATCTCGAAGCCTACCGGCGGCGCTTCGACAGGCTGCACCGGCATCTGCGCGAGGGCGACTGCTATCAGGCGAACCTCACCATGCCGATCCGCGCGCGCTGGTCCGGCGATCCGCTTGCCGCCTTCTGGTCGCTGATCGAGCGGCAGCCGGTGAAATACGGCGCCCTCGTTTCGCTGGACGGGCCGGTCCTCGTCTCCCGATCGCCGGAACTCTTCTTCCGCATCGGCAGGGATGGCTTCATCGAGACGCACCCGATGAAAGGCACGGCGCCGCGCGGCGCCAGCGCCGCCGAGGACGCCGAGATCATCGCGGCGATGAAGGCCGATCCGAAATCGCAGGCCGAGAACCGGATGATCGTGGACCTCCTGCGCAACGACATTTCGCGCATCACCGAAGTCGGAACGCTGGATGTGCCCCGGCTCTTCGACGTCGAGACCTATCCGACCGTGCACCAGATGGTGAGCCATGTACGGGCCAGGCTCGTTCCCGGCACGACCATCCGCGAGATATTCGCCGCACTCTTCCCCTGCGGCTCGGTGACCGGAGCGCCGAAGATGCGCGCGATGGAAATCCTCCACCACCTGGAGGCGGGCCCCCGCGACGCCTATTGCGGCGCGATCGGGCTTATCGCGCCCGACGGCACCATGCAGTTCAACGTGGCGATCCGCACCATCTCGCTGTTTGCGGACGGCGAGGCGGTCTTCAACGTCGGCGGCGGCATCGTCTTCGATTCGACCGCCGAGTCCGAGTATGAGGAATGCCTGCTGAAAGCGCGCTATGCGGTGGGGGATCAATGGATATCTCGCTGATCGAGACGCTTCGCTTCGAACCCGAAAGCGGTTTCGTCCGGCTGGAGCGGCATCTGGCGCGGCTGGCGCGCTCGGCCGAGACGCTGGGATTGCCGGGCGCGCATGCGGCGAAGGCGCACTTGACGGATGCGGTGCAGACGGCGGCTTTACACCCCTCTGCCCACCCCACCCGGCTGCGTGTCCGTCTCGAACTGTTTGCGGACGGCCGGATCGAGGTGAAGACGGCGCCCTTCGCGCCGCTTCCCGCCGATACGCGCTGGCGATTGAGGATCGCATCCGTGCGCCTGAATTCCGCCGATCCGCTGCTTTGCCATAAGACGTCGCACCGCGCGGCCTACGAGGCGGCGCGCGCCGAATTTTCGCTTGCTGAGGCCGACGAGGTGCTGCTTCTCAACGAGCGTGGCGAGCTCTGCGAAGGCACGATAACCTCGCTTTTCCTGGACGACGGCTCCGGCATCCTGAAAACGCCGCCGCTCTCCTGCGGCCTGCTCGCCGGCATACTGCGCGAGGAACTGATCGAAACGCACCGCGCCGTGGAGCAACGCCTGACGGTGGACGATCTCGCCCGGGAAACCCTTTTCGTCGGCAACTCGCTTCGCGGGCTGGTCAGGGCATTCCTTTGATCGGGAATCATTTCGCGAGTTCGGTGCGAGGTGCCTTGTGACGATCATTCCGCCAGCGCTTCCTGTGCCAGGAAGGAGCGCGTCCGCCGGGTCGATTGCGAAAGACGGTCAAGCCGGTCCTTCATGTCATCGGGAATGCGGATAGAGATGACGTTCTGGGACATGGCTGTCCCTACGGCGTATACATTGTATGATGACGCGATGAAATTAACAGGAACGGTGGCACGGCACAAGGAAGGCGGCATGATAGATGGCGGACAGGAAGATTTGACCGGCCACTTCAACGATGAGCGATCATGACCAAGCCCGCCTACACACCCTACGACGGCTCGGCGCGCCTGTTCACCATCGGCCTCGGGCAGCTTGATCCGGACGGCTGGATCGAGCCGGACGGCGATCTCGAACGCTATCTCCAGGAAAAGGACCGGGTTCTTTCGCTCCACCGCGAAAGCGTCTTTGTCGAGGAAGCCGACACGCGCGCGGCTCAGGCGGAAGTGCTGGCGGCGGTTGCGCAATTCGTGCTGCGGCGGTACCCGCAACTGTATGAGAGGAAAGGCGACGCGATCTCGGCCGGCGGGCGCCTGGTCGCGATCACCGATCCTGCGGTTGCGCCGCTTCTTACGGCCGGCTCCCTGATACAGGACGATCTCGTGATCATGCGGCGGCGCGAGAGCGGATGGCATCTTGCCGCCGGATATGTGGCATTCCCGTCCTCATGGTCGTTGCCGGAGAAGTTCGGACGCCGGATGGAGGACATCCACGCTCCCGTTCCGGGCTTCGGCGAAGGCAGCCGCAACGCGATGCTGATCAACCGCATGTTCGACAACCTGAAACCGGATCAGCCGGTCTTCCGTTTCAACTGGTCGATCAATCCCGACGACGATCTTTATTATCCCGCCTCCAAGGCCCATGGTGCTCTTCCCGACGGCCACGACCTCGCATTGGAAAGCACCTTCGTGCGGGTCGAGCGGCAGACGCTGCGCAGGCTTGCCGTTTCCGGCGACATCCTCTTCACCATCCGCATCTACAACGACCCGATCGCCGCGGTGCGCAGCCTGCCCAATGCGGGCGAGGTCGCGTCGGTTTTCGCCGATCAACTGCTGGAACTCACGCTGCCGCAGGCCGAATACAAGGGGTTGGCCACGAAGAGGGATATGCTCGCAAGGCAGTTGCGCTCCCTAACGGACCTTTAGGAAAGACCTCAAGTTTATCGGCGCAAACTTTCGAACGCTCTTTATTGTGACAGAAATCTATGCTCTAGCCGTGACTATATGACAGGGCCGTGAGGCCCCTTTTTTTGCGAAACGGCAAGTGCTGCAGGAGAAACGGCAGATGGCAGACGGAAATTATCCGGTTTACGGCGAAATCACCGGCCCGATCGTCATGATCGGTTTCGGGTCCATCGGCCGCGGCACGCTGCCGCTGATCGAGCGCCATTTCAAATTCGACAAGAGCCGGCTGATCGTCATCGAGCCCCGCAAGGACCCTGCAGACGACGAGATCTTCGCCCGCCACGGCGTCCGCCACATCACCGAATACGTGACGAAGGACAATTATAAGGAGCTGCTGAAGCCGCTGCTCACGGAAGGCGAAGGCCAGGGCTTCTGCGTCAATCTTTCGGTCGACACGTCCTCGCTCGACATCATGAAGTTCTGCCGCAAGCTCGACGTTCTCTATATCGACACAGTCGTCGAGCCGTGGCTCGGCTTCTATTTCGACAAGGGCATGAAGAACGAAGAGCGCACAAATTATGCGCTGCGCGAGACCGTGCGCAAGGAAAAGGCCAAGAACCCGGGCGGAACGACCGCCGTCTCCTGCTGCGGCGCCAATCCGGGCATGGTGTCGTGGTTCGTCAAGCAGGCGCTCGTCAATCTCGCGAATGACCTCGGAACCAAGTTCGAGGAGCCCTCCCAGGAGGACCGCGAAGGCTGGGCGAAGCTGATGAAGAAGGTGGGCGTCAAGGGCATCCACATCGCCGAACGCGACACCCAGCGCACCAAGCACCCGAAACCGCTCGACACCTTCTGGAACACCTGGTCGGTCGAGGGCTTCATCTCCGAGGGTCTTCAGCCGGCCGAGCTCGGCTGGGGCACTCACGAGGAATGGACGCCGAAGAACGCCAAGAAGCACAAGAAGGGCTGCAAGGCCGCGATCTACCTGGAGCAGCCCGGCGCGAACACGCGGGTGCGCACCTGGTGCCCGACCCCTGGTCCGCAATACGGCTTCCTCGTCACTCACAACGAATCCATCTCGATCGCCGACTACTTCACCGCGCGCGACAAGGACGGTGACGTGACATACCGGCCGACCTGCCACTACGCCTATCATCCCGCCAACGATGCGGTTCTTTCGCTTCACGAGATGTTCGGCAACGGCGGCAATCAGCAGCCGGTTCTTCACGTTCTCGACGAGAACGAACTGGTGGACGGCGTCGATGAACTCGGCGTCCTGCTCTACGGCCACGACAAGAACGCCTACTGGTACGGCTCGCGCCTGTCGCTGGAGGAAACCCGCCGCATCGCTCCCTACCAGAACGCGACGGGCCTGCAGGTGACCTCCGCCGTTCTCGCCGGCATGGTCTGGGCGCTCGAGCACCCGAAGGCCGGCATCGTCGAGGCCGACGAGATGGACTACAAACGCTGCCTCGAAGTCCAGCTCCCGTATCTCGGCCCGGTCGAAGGCCACTATACCGACTGGACCCCGCTCGACGGCCGTCCGGGCTTCTTCCCGGAAGACCTCGACACGAAGGACCCCTGGCAGTTCAGGAATATTCTCGTCCGCTGAAGCTTGGCGGCACTCCGGATAACGGCAAACGCCCGTGGGTTCTCCCGCGGGCGTTTCGTCTTTGGGCGGGATAATCATGTGGCTTCCGGGCCTTAGACTTGCTTTCGTCATCCGATCACGGCATGTTTCGCCACACTGGCGCGCCGCATATCGCTGCCAAGCGCGCGGGATCAAGAGCTTGAAACGGCATATGATCGTCTGCCGAATCAAATCCGGTCATGGATCAGAGAATGCACCGTCGGCCGAGACTGCGGAGAAAAACATGAAGCCCATCACCCTGACGACCCTGCTTATCGCCGCTTCGGCACTGGCGTCCTGCCAGACGGAACGGGCACCGCGCGACCTGCCCCCGGTCCGCTCCCAGCCGACCGGCATCACCGGTTCATGGGTCGATCCGAACGGCATCGTGTCCACCTTCGCGGGCGGCACGTTCACGACCCGCACGACCGACACGAACCAGCTCCTGGCCTCCGGCACCTATGTCAACGTTTCGCCGACGCTGGTCGAGATCAACATGACCTCGCTGGTCCGCAACACGCAGTCGAAGGTCAATTGCGCAATGGTCAACCAGTCGCAGCTCAACTGCACGACCGACAGCGGCGCACAGTTCTCGCTGGCCCGCAGGGCCTGAGCCTGCTCCATCGGCAAACATTCGGAAGGCCTCCCATGCGGAGGCCTTTTTATTGCGAGCCGCAAGGCCGCGACAGCCATGCGTCCCCCCTTGATGTCGGGCCCGGAGGATGAAAGCATCGGATCAAGCGGACGTCACACCGCTTCGATAGGATCGTTCGAAACAAACCCGATCCGCAGGAAGAGGAGAACCGAAACCATGCGCATCGTCCGAATCGGCCTGCTTGCCACCTCCCTTGCCGTCCCATTCGGCGGCACGGCATTTGCGGACTACGACCTCAACATCCTGCATATCAACGATCTTCATTCGCGCATCGAGGCAATCAACAAATACGATTCCACCTGCTCCGCGGAGGAGGCGGGGAAGAACGAGTGCTTCGGCGGCATCGCCCGGGTGAAGGCGGCGATCGATGCGCGGCGCAGGGAGCTGACGGATGGCGGGGCGAATGTGCTGGTGCTCGACGCCGGCGACCAGTTCCAGGGCTCGCTCTTCTATACGACCTACAAGAGCGAGGCGGTCGCCGAGTTCATGAACGGCATCGGCTTCGACGCCATGGCCGTCGGCAATCACGAGTTCGACAACGGGCCGGAGGAACTGGCGAAGTTCCTCGACAAGGTGCGCTTCCCGGTCATCTCCGGCAACACGGTGGCAGGTGCCGACACGCCGATCGCCAACCGGATTCCCGGTTACGTAGTCAAGGATATCGGCGGGCAGAAGGTCGCCGTGGTCTCCGTGCTCGCGACCGATACGGGCGAAACCTCCTCTCCCGGCAAGAGCGTCTTCTTCGAGGACGAGATAGCCTATCTGAAATCCGTCGTGCCGAAGATCGAGGCGGAGGGCGCAAACAAGATCATCCTGCTCTCGCATGTCGGCTATGTACGCGACAGGCAGATCGCCGCCGCCGTCGACGGCATAGACGTGATCGTCGGCGGGCATAGCCATACGCTGCTTTCGAGCACGGACGAGAAGGCGGCGGGGCCGTATCCGACCAATGTGAAGAACCCGGCCGGCGTGGATGTGCCGATCGTCCAGGCCTATGCCTATTCGAAATATCTCGGCGACCTGAAAGTGACCTTCGACGACGGCGGCAGGGTGATTTCGGCAAGCGGCGCGCCGAAGCTGCTCGACGCCTCGGTGACGCCCGATGCCGGCTTTGCTGCGCGCGTCGCCGAACTCGCCGCGCCGATCGAGGAACTGAAGAACAAGATCGTCGCCGAAACCGCCGAACCTATCGACGGGACGCGCGAGGTCTGCCGTGCCGGCGAATGCACGATGGGCAATCTCGTCGCCGACGCCATCCTGGAACGTACGAAGAACCAGGGCGTCACGATCGCCATCACCAATGGCGGCGGGCTGCGCGCCTCCATCGACGCGGGGCCGGTCTCCATGGGCGAGGTCATCACCGTTCTGCCGTTCCAGAACACCGTCGCGACGTTCCAGCTCAAGGGCTCCGACCTGCTTGCCGCTTTGGAGAACGGGTTGAGCCAGATCGAGGAAGGCGCCGGCCGTTTCCCGCAGGTGTCCGGCATGAAATTCTCCTTCGACAAATCCAGGCCCTCGGGCAACCGCGTCGTCTCCGCCGAGGTGAAGGAGGGCGAAGGCTTCGTTCCTCTCGACCCCGCCAAGATCTACAATATCGTTTCCAACAACTACATGCGGGCCGGCGGCGACGGCTACAGCGTCTTCGAGACCGCCGGCATGAACGCCTACGACTTCGGCCCCGGCCTTGACCAGGTGGTGGCGGACTATCTGGCCGCCCACCAGCCCTACAGGCCCTATACCGACGGACGCATCACCGAGGTCGCCGCCGCAATGGCGAACACCGCAACCGGCCAAGCGGCCGGTACCGGCGCGGCGGAAACCGAGCCGGCGGCAGCGCAAACCAGCACGCCGGCTGCCGGCACGCCGGCCGCATCCCGGCACGTCGTCGCGCGCGGCGATACGCTCTGGGATCTCGCCAGGGCGGCCTATGGCAGCGGACAGATGTGGCGCAGGATCGCCGAGGCCAACGGCAATCCGGATCCCCGCACCCTCGCCGTCGGCTCGCAGCTGGAGATCCCCACCGAATAAGGACAATTTGTCCCTACTTTTTCCGCCGGTCCGGGCTTTCGCGGGCCGGCATTTGTTTTTAGAACGGTTCTGAACCATATCTGCCTTGAGCGGTTGAAAAGGCAGCAAAAAGACAAATCGAACGGAATCCCGATGACAGAAAGCCTTGTCGCAACGCCTGCGAGCCATCCTGCGGTCAGCCGCGGCAAGATAGGGGTTCTTCTCGTCAATCTGGGCACTCCCGACGGCACCGACTACGCGTCGATGCGGCGCTACCTGAAGGAGTTCCTGACGGATCGTCGCGTCATCGAGTGGTCGCGCCTCTTCTGGTATCCGATCCTCTTCGGCATCGTGCTGAACACGCGCCCCGGCAAGGTCGGCAAGGCTTACGAGCTGATCTGGAACAAGGAGCGCAACGAAAGCTTCCTGCGCACCTATACCCGCAACCAGGCGGAGCTGATGGCGAAGTCCTTCGCTTCCAGCCCAGAAGTCGCGGTCGACTGGGCGATGCGCTACGGCCAGCCCTCGATCGGCTCGCGTATGGAGGCGCTGCAGAAGGCGGGCTGCGAGCGCATTCTCGTCTTCCCGCTTTATCCGCAATACGCCGCCGCCACCACCGCGACGGTGAACGATAAGGCCTTCGAGGCGCTTTTGAAGATGCGCTGGCAGCCGGCCCTGCGCACCGTGCCGCCCTATCACGACGATCCCGCCTATATCGAAGCGCTCGCCAACTCGATCACCGGCCACCTCTCGACGCTCGACTGGGAGCCGGAGGTCGTGCTCGCCTCCTTCCACGGCATTCCGAAATCCTATTTCGAAAAGGGCGATCCCTATTACTGTCAGTGCCAGAAGACGGCGCGGCTGCTGCGCGAGCGTCTCGGATGGTCGGGGGAAAAGCTGCAGGTCACCTTCCAGTCCCGCTTCGGGCCGGAGGAATGGCTGCAGCCTTATACAGACAAGACCGTGGAGAAGCTGGCACAGGAAGGCGTCAAGCGGATAGCGGTGATCAATCCCGGCTTCGTCTCGGACTGCCTGGAGACGCTGGAGGAGATCGCCGGGCAGGCCGCCGAGAGCTTCCACCACAACGGCGGCGAGAAATTCTCCCATATTCCCTGCCTGAACGATACGCCCGAAGGCATGGCCGTTCTGGAAAAGGTGGTGCGCCGCGAGCTGATGGGCTGGACCTGACGCGGAGACGCGATGTCTGGCGATCGAGCCTGTCCCCTAGGCTCCTATCATCGAGACTTGGTATTACACGCCCCGCCTGTTGCCCCAGAGCAGAACGTGGAGCTGCGGCAGGACTCGAGCCTCGAACCAACGGTCCGCCACCACCTTGTCGACCAGCCAGTGCATCCGCCCCATGACCCCGTCGATATCGACGAAGGCGTCCTCGGCGTCCGGCGGCGGCGGGGTGTGATTGCCGGGCTGCAGATAGAGCGGCAGATCGGGATGACGCGCCGCGGCGGCCTTCGCATAGGCATAATCAGCCTCGTCGAAGACGACGATCTTCAGCACTGTGAGCGGGCTGCCCCCGGCGGTGCGCAGACAGTCGTCGAAGGCGTTCCAGTCGGTCTCCGTTCCGCTCGAGGGCGGCTTGGGGCTTAAGACCAGCACGTCGAGTTCGCAAAACCAGTCCCTCGCGACGGAGCCCTGCGTCTCCAGCGCGAAACGGTAGCCCTCGCCATGGCCGCGGTCGATCAAACCGGCAAGCGGCTGGATCGCCGGATTGCCGCCGGAGAGCGAAACGGTGAGCGGTTTGCCGCCGGAAAGGCGCGTGACCTCCCGCCATACCTCCTCGACGGACATCGCCCGCCACATGTCGCGGTAACGGCTCTCGACGGCGTGCAGGCTGTCGCACCAGGAGCAGCGGTAATCGCAGCCGCCAGTGCGCACGAACACCGTCGGCAGCCCGATCAGCACGCCCTCTCCCTGGATCGTCGGGCCGAAGATCTCGCTGACGCGGATGGCGTCCGAAGTCCGACCTCTCATGGCCGGTATTCCGCCCAGGTCTTCGGCGTCTCGCTGACGCGCACGGCCGACACTTCCGGCAGGCGAACCCTGCACCAGTCGTAGAAGTGCTTCGCGAGACATTCCGCCGTCACCCGGTCGTGCCCCAGCACGTCGTTGAGATGGCGGTGGTCGAAAGCTTCGTCGATATAGCGCTTGAGGGGCGCAAGCTCGTGATAGTCGCGCACGAAGCCATGTTCGTTCAGCTCTTCGGCGCAAAGCTCGACCTCGACCACGTAATTGTGCCCGTGCAGGCGGGCGCACTGGTGGTCGGCCGGCAGCCCCTTCAGCTGATGCGAGGCGGAGAAGTGGAATTCCTTGGTGATCCGGAACATCACTTCACCTCCTCGGCGGAGAAGTCCGCGGTGGCGGCTTTCCAGAAATCGGGATCCTCGTAGTCCGTCGGATCGGTAACGCCGGCGAGATGAAAGGCCTCGCGCCGCTCGACGCAGGTGCCGCATCGCCCGCAGTGACGCTCGCCGCCCTTGTAGCAGGACCAGGTTTCGGCAAAGGGCGTTCCGTGCTTCGCGCCGTCCGTCACGATATCGGCCTTGGAGACCTGCACATAGGGCGCAAGCAGCCTGACATTCGCGTAACCCTCCAGCGCATGGTCCTGCATCGTCTGGAAAGCGTCGACGAAGCCGGGGCGGCAATCGGGATAGATGAAATGGTCGCCGCCGTGGACGGCCACCGCGACGGCCTCGGCCTTGTCGGCCGCGGCCACGCCGAAGGCGATCGCCAGCATGACGGCGTTGCGGTTCGGCACGACCGTGATCTTCATGGTCTCCTCGGCATAGTGCCCGTCCGGCACGGCGAGGTCGTCCGTCAGGGCGGAACCGGTCAGGTGCCGGCCGATCTCGCGGATGTCGATGATCCGGTGCCGGACGCCGAGGCGCTTCGCGCAGGCGGCGGCATAATCCAGCTCCTTGCCGTGGCGCTGGCCGTAGTTGAAGGAGAGGAGTCCGACGAGCTCGCGCTCCGCCGCCATCCTGTGGGCAAGCGAAACGGAGTCGAGTCCGCCGGAGCAGACGACGATAGTCTTCATGTCAGGTGTCCTTGTTTTGACCGGGTAGGCTGCGACCGGAGTGTTACCTGCCGCTCTCTATGCCAAAGAATGCGGCATGTGAATGGCCATGGCCGGAAAAGTCGTTTCCGTCTGGCTTATCCGCGCGTCTCGGATAAAGTGCGACGCACATAAACGGGCTGAGGGAGTGAAATATGCCATTGGGCGGACTGGACATTTTCGTCATCGCGCTTGTCGTTCTCGTGATCCTGGTCATCTTCGCCGGAATCAAGACGATACCGCAGGGCTATCGCTATACGGTCGAACGTTTCGGACGTTACACCCGCACGCTCGAACCCGGACTGAACATCATCATCCCCTTCATCGACCGCATCGGCGCGCGAATGAACGTGATGGAGCAGGTCCTGGATGTGCCCACGCAGGAGGTCATCACCCGCGACAATGCCAGCGTGTCCTCGGATGCGGTTGCCTTTTACCAGGTGTTGAACGCCGCGCAGGCCGCCTATCAGGTCGCCGACCTGCAGAACGCTATCCTGAACCTCACCATGACGAACATCCGCTCCGTCATGGGTTCGATGGACTTGGACGAACTGCTCTCCAACCGCGACACGATCAACGACCGGCTGCTGCATGTGGTCGACGAGGCGGCAAGCCCCTGGGGCGTCAAGATCACCCGCGTCGAAATCAAGGATATCGCGCCGCCCAAGGACCTCGTGGATGCGATGGCCCGGCAGATGAAGGCGGAGCGCGAGAAGCGCGCGCAGGTGCTGGAGGCCGAAGGCTCCCGCAATGCGCAGATCCTGCGCGCCGAGGGCGCCAAGCAGTCGGCGATCCTCGAAGCCGAAGGGCAGCGCGAGGCCGCATTCCGCGACGCCGAAGCCCGCGAGCGCCTCGCCGAGGCCGAGGCCAAGGCGACGACGATGGTCTCCGAGGCGATCGCCGCCGGCGACGTGCAGGCGATCAACTACTTCGTCGCGCAGAAATATACCGAGGCGATGACCGCCATCGGCAAGGCGCCGAATTCGAAGATCGTCCTGATGCCGATGGAGGCATCCTCGCTGATCGGATCGCTCGGCGGCATCGGCGCGATTGCCCGCGAAGTCTTCGGCAACGACGGTCCGCCGGCGCCTCCGGCTAGCCGCGTGCGCCAGTCGACGCCCTCTGCCGGCCCGGCGCCGCGCAACCCCTTCGACACGACCTCGCAGGGAAAGTAAGCGATGATCGCGCGTATCGTCACGGAGCTCGGCCCCTGGGCCTGGTGGGTTCTCGGCATCATCCTGCTGATCGCCGAGGTTCTCATGCCCGGCGTCTTCCTCGTCTGGATCGGCATCGCCGCGATCCTGACCGGCGCGCTGTCGCTGATGCTGTGGGACGCCGCCATCTGGACGTGGCATGCCCAATGGCTCGTCTTCGCCGCGCTGTCGCTGGTTGCGGTTCTGGCCGGACGCCGCTGGATCAGGTCAAGGGGAGAGACGAGCGACGAGCCGTTCCTGAACCAGCGCGGCCAGAGCCTCGTCGGACGCACGGCGACGCTCGACCAGCCGATACGCGAAGGTCGAGGCCGCATACGCCTGGACGATACGATATGGAGCGTTCAGGGGCCCGACCTTCCGGCGGGCACCCGCGTGCGCGTCATCGCCAGCAGCGGCCGCGACCTGACGGTCGAGGCCGTCTGATCACGCCACCCCGATCCTCAACAGGTCGTGGAAGTGGACGACGCCGAGGGGGCGCCTGGCCTCGTCGGTGACGATGAGGGCGGAGATGTTGTGCTTGTTGAGGATGCCGAGCGCGGCGGTGGCGAGCGTCGTCGGGCGCACCGTCTTCGGGTCGCGCGACATGACGTCGTCGACGTTGAGCTCGGCGAGGTTGCGCGCCAGGTTGCGCGCGATGTCGCCGTCGGTGACGATGCCCACGAGAATGCCGTCCTCGTCCACGATGCCGACGCAGCCGTAGCGCTTGTTGGCGAGCGTCAGCACCGCCTCCGGCATCGAGGTTCCGAGCGGCACCAGCGGCATGTTCTCGCCGCTGTGCATGACGTCGCCGACATGCGACAGGCTGGCGCCGAGCTTGCCGCCGGGATGGAAGGTCTTGAAGTCGATGGCGGTGAAGCCGCGCGCCTCCAGCAGCGACACGGTCAGCGCGTCGCCGAGCGCCAGCTGCATGACGGTCGAGGTCGTCGGCGCCAGCCCGTGCGGGCAGGCCTCCTGCTCCCTCGGCAGCAGCAGCACGATGTCGGCCTCGCGCGCCAGCGTCGAGCGCTCGCCCGAGGTGATGGCGACGAGCGGGATGGAGAAGCGCCGCGAATAGGAGATGATGCCCTGCAGCTCCACGCTCTCGCCGCTCCAGGACATGGCGAGGATGACGTCGTCGCGGGTGATCATGCCGAGATCGCCGTGATTGGCCTCGACCGGGTGGACGAAGAAGGCGGGCGTGCCGGTGGAGGCGAGCGAGGCGGCGATCTTGGCGCCGATATGGCCCGACTTGCCGATGCCGGTGACGATGACACGGCCGCTGATGTCGCCGATCAGCCGCACCGCCTCGCAGAAGGCATCGCAGAGCGGCCCCTTCAGCGCAGCCGAAAGCGCCGAAAGACCCGCACCTTCTGTCTCGACAGTACGAACCGCAGAGGAGATGACGCCGTTCGGTTCCACAATGCTCAGCTGTCTCTTGTTCATGCCGTTTTCGTTAGTCCTTTTCCCATCACCTGTCCATGCACGAATGATGGCGCGGTGTCATAATGCGTTCAGCCCCGATTTCGGAGCCGCAGCAACAAAGCGTTAACCATAAGGTTTTACGTTTGTTAAGAAAATTCAAGGGAGTTGCGGACGCGGCGAATGGGGCAGCCACATCTGAAACCATATCCGGAAGCTCGAACAGGGCCGGCGTCGCGCATGGCCCGGCTGCTGCTTGCCGGCGTGTGCCTGCTGCCCTTCCAGAGCCGTGCGCAGGAAATCTCCGAGGCCGGCATGACGAATCCGGCCCTCGAAATTTCCGCTCCGGCCGATTCGATCCCTCCGGCCAATTCCCCGATAATGCTCGAGGAACCCGAAGACGACCCATCATCGCCGCGGGACGAAGAGACCGCAGCGGAAGGCTCCGCCCGCCCGGCGGCCCGCAACGGCGAGGCTCCGGAAGAGACCGCCGCGGTCGAAGAGGACGAAGCCGGCCGGAGCGTGCGGATCCCGACCGCCTCGGCGCGGGAAAACCTTCCCGAGGTCACTGTCGACAATCTGCGCACGAATACGATCCGCGACTGGGACGAGGCGCCCGGCATACGCGTCGGCACCTTCGTCCTGAGGCCTTCGATCACCCAGGGCATCTCCTACGAGAAGACGACCACAGGCTCCAGCTCGCAAAGCCGGGGCTTCTCGCAGACCGATCTCAGGGGAACCATGACCTCCGACTGGTCGCGCCATCAGCTGACCGTCAATGCCGAAGGGCGATACGAGCGGAACATCTGGGGCGAAGGCGAAACAGACCCGGAGTTCAACGTCGATGCCGACCTTCGCCTCGACCTCGCCGGCGAAACCACCGTCAACCTGACGGCCGCCTATCGCTTCGAGCGGGAGGACTCCAGCGATCCGAACGCGGTCTCCGGCGCCTCCAGCCAGGCCGACATCCACCGCATGCTGCTGGGCGCGCGCGTCGAGCGCGATTTCGGCCTGATCCGCGGCCGGCTTGGAACGGAGATCGAGCGCGAGATCTTCGGCGACGTGACCTTCGGCGACGGCACGAGGCTTTCGTTGTCCGACCGCAACAACACGGAAGCGCGGCTGATCGCGCGGGTCGGCTACGAGATTTCCCCCGCCCTGATCCCCTTCCTCGAGGCCTCGGCCGGACGGTCCATCTATGACGAGAAGCACGATTCGCTCGGCTACGAACGCTCGGCCGTCAATCTCGGCGCACGGACCGGCGTCGAGCTGGACCTCGGCGAAAAGCTGAGGGGAGAACTGGCCTTCGGCTATACGCGCTCGAGCTTCGACGACGACCGGCTGAAGGCGCTCGACGCCCTGAGCGTCGACGGTTCCGCGACATGGTCGCCGAGACGCGGCACGGACGTCGCCCTCAACCTGCGCACCGCGATCGAACCCTCCACCGATCCCGGACTGAGCGGCTACGTCGCCTACAGCGCGGACGCGCTGATAACGCACGAACTGCGCGAAAAGCTCGTTGCCCGGCTCACCGGCGGCTATACCTGGCGCGATTTCCCGAGCTCCTACGGCGCCGACCAGAACGTCTATCTGGCGGGAGCCGGGCTGACCTACGACATCAACCGCTATCTCGCCCTGACCGGCAACGTCTCCTACGAGCTGACGACGCAGGACACCGGCCCGGATACGAAGGTGACGCGGGCCGGCCTGGGGCTGACATTGCGGCGGTGAGCTTCGTCTCCTGCCGCAATCCGGCTACTTTAACGCCTAGCTGAACTTTTCGACGATCGACTTCAGCGGGCCTTCGACGATCGGCCGGATATCGGCGCGGTCGAGGGCGAAGGCGACATTGGCGAGGATGAAGCCGTCCTTGGCGCCGCAATCGTATGTCTGGCCACGGAAATGGTAGGCGGCGAAATCCTGGCTCTGCAGAAGCTTGAGCATGCCGTCGGTAAGCTGGATCTCGTTGCCGGCGCCGCGTTCCTGCGTGGCGAGGATCGGGAAGATCTCCGGCTGGAGGATGTAGCGCCCGTTGATGAAGAAGTTGGACGGCGCGGTGCCCGCAGCCGGCTTCTCGACCATCCTGGTGATCTTGAAGCCGTCGCCGATCTTGTCGCCGACGCCGACGATGCCGTATTTATGGGCCTGATCGGGCGCGCATTCCTCGACGGCGATGATGTTGGCGCCGCTATGCTCGTAGAGCTCCACCATGCCCTTCATGCAGCCCTTTTCGGCCTTCATGATCATGTCCGGAAGAAGGAGCGCGAAAGGTTCGTTGCCGACGAGTTCGCGGGCGCACCAGACGGCATGGCCGAGGCCGAGCGGCTCCTGCTGGCGCGTGAAGCTGGTGCTTCCGGCGACGGGAAGAATGCTTTCGAGCAGGGTCAGCTCCGCCGTCTTGTTGCGCTGGCGCAGCGTCTGCTCCAATTCGACCTGAATGTCGAAATAATCCTCGATGACGGCCTTGCTGCGGCCGGTGACGAAGATCAGATGCTCTATCCCTGCTTCCAGCGCCTCGTCGACGACATACTGGATGACCGGCTTGTCCACCACCGTCAGCATTTCCTTGGGCACGGCCTTCGTTGCCGGAAGGAAGCGGGTCCCAAGTCCCGCCACCGGAAATACTGCCTTACGTACCTTGCGTTTCTCGACCATTCTTGACCTCGTTCTACGCCCGACCGCCAATCATTGGCGGAAGGCTTGTGCGCCGCATTAGATTCAATTTGCTATTTTTTTGCAAAGGGAGACGCGTCCTATTTTTGATGGTAAAGACTTTGTTGACTTCGTTTGAGTAAGTTTTGTGTTTACCGGATGCATTTTTCGCGCCGCAGTACCGAAATTTCGAAAAACGGAACCGACAGCCGATGAAACTGGATCGAAACAAAGCACTTCGCCGCTCTGCCCTTGCCGTCTTCCTGTCCGCATGCCTGCTTGCACCCGCCGCAGCACATGCGGATGCCGGTTTTCGTAACTGGATCAACGACTTCTACGCAACGGCCGCCAAGAGCGGCATCACCAAGTCCACCTACCAGAAGGCATTTTCCGGTGTCACCGAGCCCGATCCGCTCGTGCTGGAGAAAGCTGCCTACCAGCCCGAGTTCAAGCACAAGATCTGGGATTATCTCGATTCCCGCGTGAACCCCTACACTGTGAAGATCGGCCGGGAAATGGCCGCCAAGCACGGACGGACCCTCGCGGCGATCGAGCGGCACTTCGGCGTCGACCGCAACATCCTTCTTGCGATCTGGTCGATGGAATCGAACTACGGCGCGGTCCTGGCGAAGGATGACCGGCTGCATTACGTTCCGAGAGCGCTGGCGACCCTTGCCTATGCTGACAAGAAGCGCGCGAAATATGCCCGGACGCAGCTCATCTCGGCTCTGAAGATCATCCAGAACGGCGATATTTCCGCCTCCAGGATGACCGGCTCCTGGGCGGGAGCCATGGGGCACACCCAGTTCATTCCGTCGAGCTATCTGCTCTATGCGATCGACGCGGACGGCAACGGCGACCGCGACATCTGGAATTCGATACCGGACGCCCTGGCGACTGCAGCCAACCTGCTCGCCAAGAACGGATGGCAGACCGGCAAGACCTGGGGCTACGAAGTCGTCGTGCCGCGGGGCGGGGCGAAATATGAAGGCCAGACCAAGACGCTGGCGCAATGGCAGGCGCTGGGCTTCGCCCGCCCGAGCGGCAGCGGCTTCAAATCCTCGAAGGATCGCGCCGAGCTCCTGCTGCCCGCAGGAGGCGGACCGGGCTTCCTGATGACCAGGAACTTCTTCGTCATCAAGCGCTACAACAACTCCAACTCCTATGCCATGGGCGTCGGCATGCTTGCCGACCAGATCGCCGGCTATGGCGGCGTCAGGCAGCGCTGGCCGCGTCCGGACGGCTCGCTCGACATCACCGAGAAATTCGAGCTTCAGACGCGCCTCAAGGAACTCGGCTATTACGAAGGCGAGGTCGACGGCAATTTCGGTTCCGGCTCCAAGGCCGCGATCCAGGCCTTCCAGAACCGTATGGGACTGGCGGCGGACGGCCAGCCGAGCCAGACCCTCCTGAACGCCCTGCGCAAGTAGCGGATCGAAACGGGAGGCGCCCTCGCAAGGGGTGCCTCTTTGTCTTTGCGTTCCCTTTCCGTTATCGTGCGATCTGTCATGATGATGCCACCGCCACGCGAGACCATCCGGTCGGATAGCGGAGAATAACCTTGCACCCGAAGGGCCGATTGGCAGGATTGCTCGTTGTCGTCACGCTTGCGGCTCTCGTCGTGCCGCAGACGTTCGATTATGCGCAGGCGCAGGAACGCGTCGAACGCAGATCCATCCTGCAGATGCTGTTCGGAAGCCGTCCGAGACGCGAAGTCCGCGAAGAACCCGTCAGGCGGCCGCCCCAGCGCAGGACGACCCGGAAGAAGAAGTCCGCCCCGCGGGCCATCGTAGCAAAGCCGGCACCGGTCGTGGTCCAGAAGCTTCCCGATGCGAAAACCGTGCTCGTCGTTGGCGATTTCCTGGCCGATGGAATAGGCGAGGGCCTGGTCACGGCTTTCGAAACGACGCCCGGCATCGTCGTCAAGGTCCGCGCTAACGGGTCTTCGGGACTGGTCAGGGACGACTACTACGATTGGCCGGAAACGCTGCCCTCGATCATCGCCGAGGAGAAGCCCGCGGTGCTCGTCCTCAGCGTCGGCGCCAACGACCGGCAGCAGATGGCCATCAACGGCGCGAAAGAGAAATTCCGGACGGAAGCCTGGATACGCGAATACCAGAATCGCGTCGCCGAGATGGCGTCGATCGCCACCAAGGGCAGCGTGCCTTTGCTGTGGGTCGGCGTTCCCCCCTTCCAGTCCTCCTCCATGACGGCGGACATGATCGCCCTGAACGACCTTTACCGGTCCGGCGCGGAGAAAGCGGGCGGAGGCTTTGTCGACATATGGGACGGCTTCGTCGACGAAGGCGGCAAGTTCGTCTTGACCGGCTCCGACATCAACGGACAGCAGGTGCGCCTGCGCGGTTCGGACGGCATCACCTTCACCAAGGCAGGCAAGCGCAAGCTTGCCTTCTATGTGGAGAAGGAGATCCGCCGCCTGCTCGGCGACGCCGCCGCCAGCGGCAATCTACAGGGAACGGGCGAACTGAAGGACATCCAGGTCAAGGCGCCGCTCGCCAACGAAGAGATCGTCAAGACGCAGCCGATCAGCCTTGCCGATCCCGAGCTGGACGGGGGTTCCGCACTTCTCGGCAGCGAGGCTCGAGCGAAGGGCAACGGCAAGAGCCCTCGCGACCGGCTTGTGGAAAAGGGCGAGGTCGCAGCCGCCCCGGCCGGGCGCGTCGACGATTTCCGGATGGACAAGTCCGCTCCGTCGGCGGAGGAACCTCAGAGCGCGGCGGCCAACTAGCAAACATCAATGTTCGTGAAGAGAGGAAAGCGATGGCAGGCCAAGGCAGATTGGTGACAGCCGAGCCGCAACTGTTCGTCGCCGACATCCTCGTCTCGTGCGACTACTATGCGGAGAAGCTCGGTTTCGAGATCGCGTTCGTCTATGGCGACCCGCCCTTCTATGCGCAGGCCTTCCGTGACGAAGTCCGGTTGAATTTCCGCCACACGGACCGCCCCGTTTTCGACGGCCGGATCAGAAGCGAAGAGAAAGACCTCCTGTCGGCGACGATAGTGGTCGAGGACGCCGATGCACTGTTTCAGGAATATCAGGCCACGGGCGCCGAATTCCATCACGCCATCAGGACAGAGGATTGGGGCGCCCGTACCTTCATCGTGAAAGATCCCGACGGAAACCTGATCGCATTCGCAAGCTGAAGGCGGGAAGGCCACAAAGGGCCTTCCGCTTGTCAGAGCGGCAGGGTTGTCGATCCCATCAGCGCCTCGTCGATGGCGCGGGCGGCCTGGCGGCCTTCGCGGATCGCCCAGACGACCAGCGACTGGCCGCGGCGCACGTCGCCTGCCGTCCAGAGCTTGTCGACGGACGTACGATAGTCCCGGTCGTTTGCCACGACATTGGTCGAACCGCGTTTGTCCGTGTTGATCGCGAGCCGGTCGCCCAGATCCTTCAGCACGCTGTCGGTGAAGGGACCGCGGAAACCGATGGCGATGAAGGCGAGATCGGCCTTGATGATGAATTCCGTGCCGGCGATCGGCTTGCGGCGATCGTCCACCTGGCAGCACTTGACGCCGGTGAGCACGCCGTCCTCGCCGACGAATTCCAGCGTTCCGACCTGGAATTCGCGCACGGCACCTTCTGCCTGCGACGACGAGGTGCGCATCTTCGTCGCCCAGAACGGCCAGACGGCGAGCTTGTCCTCCTTCTCCGGCGGCTGCGGGCGGATGTCGAGCTGGGTGACCTTGACGGCACCCTGGCGGAACGCCGTGCCGACGCAGTCCGATGCGGTATCGCCGCCGCCGACGACGACGACATGCTTGCCGCCGGCGATGACCGGGTCGGAAGGCCAGCCGACGCTGTCGATGTTCTCGCGCCCGACGCGGCGGTTCTGCTGCACGAGGTAGGGCATCGCGTCATGCACGCCGACGAAATCGATGCCCGGAATGCCCGCGTCGCGCGGGGTTTCCGAACCGCCGCAATAGAGGACCGCGTCGTATTCCGCGAGGAGTTCGTCCATCGGCTTGTCGACGCCGACATTCACGCCGCAATGGAAGGTGACGCCCTCGCCGCGCATCTGCTCGACGCGGCGGTCGATGAAGTTCTTCTCCATCTTGAAATCCGGGATGCCGTAGCGAAGCAGTCCGCCGGGCTTGGATTCGCGCTCGTAGAGGTGAACCTCGTGGCCTGCGCGGGCGAGCTGCTGGGCGGCGGCCATGCCGGCCGGACCCGAGCCGATGACCGCAACGCTCTTGCCGGTCTTCATCGTCGCCGGCTGCGGCACGATGTAGCCCATTTCGTAAGCCTTGTCGGCGATCGCCTGCTCGACGGTCTTGATCGCAACGGGCGTATCCTCGAGGTTCAGCGTGCAGGCTTCCTCGCAGGGCGCGGGGCAGACGCGGCCGGTGAACTCGGGGAAATTGTTGGTCGAGTGCAGGTTGCGGATCGCCTCGTCCCAGTTGCCGTTGTAGACGAGGTCGTTCCAGTCCGGGATCTGGTTGTGCACCGGACACCCCGTCGGGCCGTGGCAATAGGGAATGCCGCAATCCATGCAGCGGGCGGCCTGCTTCTGCACTTCCGGGTCCGACATCGGAATGGTGAACTCACGGAAATGGCGGATGCGGTCGGAAGCCGGCTGATACTTCGCCACCTGCCGGTCGATCTCTAGAAATCCAGTTACCTTGCCCACTTCAATAATCCTCACTCAAAACGGGGCGGCTGGGCCCCAGTACCAGTAGGCAACTCCCGCTACCAATCCCAGTACGATGAATTCGATCCTGATCTCGCCGTTCACGAGGGTCGCAATCCCGGGAACCGCGACCGCAACGCCAAGCGACATGAACCGGTGAAGGTCGGTAGACCGCTGCCTCACTCGGCAGCGACCCCCATCCGCATCCGTTCCATCTCCTCAAGCGCGCGCCGGTATTCGACCGGCATGACCTTGCGGAATTTCGGACGGTAGTCGGCCCAGTTGTCGAGCACCTCCTTGGCGCGGGGCGAGCCCGTGTAGTGGAGATGGTTGGAGATCAGCTGGTAAAGGCGCTCCTCGTCGTGGCGCGTCATGTCTCCGGAGACGTCGACGCGTCCCTTGTGCATGAGGTCGCCGCCGTGGTGGTGCAGCTTCTCCAGCATGTCGTCCTCTTCCGGAACCGGCTCCAGCTCGACCATCGCCATGTTGCAGCGGCGGGCGAAATCGCCCTCCTCGTCCAGCACATAGGCGACGCCGCCCGACATGCCGGCCGCGAAGTTGCGTCCCGTCTGACCGATGACCACGACGACGCCGCCGGTCATGTATTCGCAGCCATGGTCTCCGACGCCCTCGACGACCGCGACCGCACCGGAGTTGCGCACGGCGAAACGTTCGCCCGCGACGCCGTTGAAGTAGCATTCGCCCTCGGTGGCGCCATAAAGCACCGTGTTGCCGACGATGATCGAGTTTTCCGGCACGATCCTGGTGTTCTCCGGCGGGCGAACGATGATGCGGCCGCCTGAAAGGCCCTTGCCGACATAGTCGTTGCCGTCGCCCACCAGATCGAAGGTGATGCCGCGGGCAAGGAAGGCGCCGAAGGACTGGCCGGCCGTGCCGCGAAGCGTGACATGGATCGTATCGTCCTTGAGCCCTTTGTGCCCCCAGCGCTTGGCGAGCGCGCCCGAAAGCATCGCTCCCGCCGAACGGTCGACATTCTTGATGCCGACTTCGAAGGCGACGGGCTGCTTCGATTCAAGCGCAGGCTTCGCCTCCTCGATCAGCTTCCGGTCGAGGACATCCTGGATCGGATGGTTCTGGCGCGTCGTCCAGTAGGTCTCTTCCTTCGGCGCCTCGACCTTGTGGAAGATGCGCGAGAAATCGAGCCCCTTCGCCTTCCAGTGCGCGATCATCCGGTCCTTTTCGAGCAGCTCGGAGGCGCCGATGATCTCGTCCAGCTTGCGCACGCCGAGCGAAGCCAGAATCTCGCGCACTTCCTCGGCGACGAAGAAGAAGTAGTTGACGACGTGCTCGGGGGCGCCCTTGAAGCGCTTGCGCAGAACCGGGTCCTGCGTCGCGACGCCCACGGGGCAGGTGTTGAGATGACACTTGCGCATCATGATGCAGCCGGCGGCGATCAGCGGCGCGGTGGCGAAACCGAACTCGTCGGCACCCAGCAGCGCGCCGATGATGACGTCGCGGCCGGTCTTCAGCCCGCCGTCGACCTGCAGCGCGATGCGCGAGCGAAGCCCGTTGAGGACGAGCGTCTGGTGCGTTTCGGCAAGGCCCATTTCCCATGGGCTGCCGGCATGCTTCAGCGAGGTGAGCGGCGATGCGCCGGTGCCGCCGTCGAAGCCCGCGATGGTGATATGGTCGGCGCGCGCCTTGGCGACGCCGGCCGCGACCGTGCCGACACCGACTTCCGAGACCAGCTTGACGGAGATGTCGGACGTCGGATTGACGTTCTTCAGGTCGTAGATGAGCTGCGCCAGATCCTCGATCGAATAGATATCGTGATGTGGCGGCGGCGAGATCAGGCCGACGCCCGGCGTCGAATGCCGGGTCTTGGCGATGGTCGCGTCGACCTTGTGGCCGGGCAGCTGGCCGCCCTCGCCGGGCTTGGCGCCCTGCGCGACCTTGATCTGCAGGACGTCGGCATTGACGAGATATTCCGTGGTGACGCCGAAGCGGCCGGATGCGATCTGCTTGATCGCGGAGCGCTGCGGGTTCATCGATCCGTCCGGCATCGGCAGGTAGCGGTCGGCTTCCTCGCCGCCCTCGCCGGTGTTCGACTTGCCGCCGATCCGGTTCATGGCGATGGCGAGCGTCGTATGCGCCTCGCGGCTGATGGAGCCGAAGGACATGGCGCCCGTCGAGAACCGCTTGACGATCTCCGAAGCCGGCTCGACCTCGTCGATCGGGATCGGCTTGCGCCCGGTCTCCTCGGCACTCTTGATCGAGAACAGCCCGCGGATCGTGTTCATGCGCAGCGACGAGGCGTTCACCATTTCGGCAAACTCCTGGTAGCGGTCGAGCGCGTTGCCGCGCACGGCATGCTGCAGGGAGGCTACGACGTCCGGCGTCCAGGCATGCCCCTCGCCGCGCATGCGGTAGGCATATTCGCCGCCGATGTCGAGCGTGGTGGCAAGCAGCGGATCCCGGCCGAACGCGGCCTTGTGACGCGCATAGGTTTCCTCCGCGATCTCTTCGAGGCCGATCCCCTCGATGGTCGTCGCGGTCCCGAAGAAATACCGGTCGACCAGCTCCGAAGACAGGCCGACCGCATCGAAGATCTGCGCGCCGCAATAGGACTGGTAGGTCGAGATGCCCATCTTGGACATGACCTTGAGGATGCCCTTGCCCACGGCCTTGATGTAGCGATAGACGACCTCGTCTGCGTCGACTTCCTTCGGGAATTCGCCGCGCTTGTGCATGTCGAGCAGCGTGTCGAAGGCGAGATAGGGATTGATCGCCTCCGCGCCGTAACCGGCGAGGCAGCAGAAATGGTGCACCTCGCGCGGTTCGCCCGTCTCGACGACGAGGCCGACGGAGGTGCGCAGGCCCTTGCGGATCAGGTGATGATGCACGGCCGCCGTCGCAAGCAGTGCCGGGATCGCGATGCGGTCCGGCCCGATCTGGCGATCCGACAGCACGATGATGTTGTAGCCGCCCTTGACCGCAGCCTCGGCGCGTTCGCACAGGCGTTCCAGGATTTCCGGCATGCCTTCGGCGCCGCGCGAGACGTCATAGGTGAAGTCGAGCGTCTTGGTGTCGAAACGGTCCTCGGTATGGCCGATCGAGCGGATCTTCTCGAGATCGCCGTTCGTCAGGATCGGCTGGCGGACCTCCATGCGCTTGGCGTTCGCCGCCCCCTCGTGATCGAGGATGTTGGGACGCGGACCGATGAAGGAGACGAGGCTCATCACCAGCTCCTCGCGGATCGGATCGATCGGCGGGTTGGTGACCTGCGCGAAGTTCTGCTTGAAATAGGTGTAGAGCAGTTTCGGCTTGTCGGACATCGCCGAGATAGGCGTGTCGGTGCCCATCGAGCCGATCGCTTCCTGTCCGGTCGTCGCCATCGGCGACATCAGGAGCTTGGTGTCCTCCTGCGTGTAGCCGAAGGCCTGCTGGCGGTCGAGCAGCGACACGTCGCGGCGCAGCGCCCGCGGCTCCACGGGCTTCAGCTCTTCGAGGATAAGCTGCGTGCGGTCCAGCCACTTGCGGTAGGGATGCTTGGTCGCAAGCTCGGACTTCACCTCCTCGTCGGAGATGATGCGGCCCTTTTCCATGTCGATCAGCAGCATCTTGCCGGGCTGGAGGCGCCACTTGGTGACGATCTTCTCTTCCTCGACCGGAAGCACGCCGGCTTCCGACGCCATGATGACGCGGTCGTCGCTGGTGACGATGTAGCGCGCCGGACGCAGGCCGTTGCGGTCGAGCGTCGCGCCGATCTGCTTGCCGTCCGTGAAGGCGACGGCCGCCGGGCCGTCCCACGGCTCCATCAGCGCCGCATGATATTCGTAGAACGCCTTGCGCTCCGGCGACATCGACTGGTTGCCGGCCCATGCCTCGGGGATCAGCATCATGACGGCATGCGCCATGGAATAGCCGCCGCGCACGAGGAACTCGAGCGCGTTGTCGAAACAGGCGGTATCCGACTGGCCCTCGTAGGAAATCGGCCAGAGCTTGGTGATGTCGTCTGCGAAGAGCTTCGACGAAACCGAAGCCTGGCGCGCCGCCATCCAGTTGACGTTGCCGCGCAGCGTGTTGATCTCGCCGTTGTGCGCGACCATGCGATAGGGATGCGCAAGCTTCCAGGAGGGGAAGGTGTTGGTCGAGAAGCGCTGATGGACGAGAGCGACCGCCGATTCGAAACGCGGATCCGACAGGTCCTTGTAATAGGCGCCGACCTGATAGGCGAGGAACATGCCCTTGTAGACCACCGTCGAGCTCGACAGCGAAACGGGATAGAAGTTGCTCTCCTCGCCCTTATATTCGTCGTAGATGCGGTTGGAGATCACCTTGCGCAGCGTGAAGAGACGGCGCTCGAACTCGTCGTTGGTCGCCGCATCGCGGCCGGCCCCGATGAAGACCTGGACATGGCGCGGCTCGGTCGCGGCGATGTCCGGCGCCTTGGAGAGCGAGGAGTTGTCGACGGGCACGTCGCGGAAACCGAGCAGGACCTGACCTTCCTCGGCGACGACATCCCTGATGACATCCTTGAAATGCTCGATCAGCGCCTCGTCCTGCGGCATGAAGATGTGGCCGACGGCATATTCGCCGACCTTCGGCAGGGTGACGCCCTGGGCCGCCATCTCCTCGCGGAAGAAGCGGTCCGGGATCTGCACGAGGAGACCGGCGCCGTCGCCCATCAGCGGATCGGCCCCGACGGCGCCGCGATGCGTCAGGTTTTCGAGCATGAACAGCCCGTCCTTGACGATCTGGTGCGACTTGACGCCCTTCATATGCGCGACGAAGCCGACGCCGCAGGCATCGTGCTCGTTGCGCGGATCGTAGAGGCCCTGCTTTTTCGGCAAGCCGTTGCGGAAGGCGCGCGTTTTGGCATCCGCGGCAGCAGCCTGCGCGAAATCATGCCCAAACATCTTCGATGGCGTATGGTCCGTCATCTTCTTCCCTCCTGTCACGCCCGGCCTCGGGCAGGCTTGTCGCCCGCGGTCCATCCGCTTGCCTTTCATAGGCAACCGGCGGCACGGGCGTTATCGTTGCATGAACCTGATCCAGCCGCAAACTTTCACGGCCGTCGACCAGGCAGATATGTCAGCGACCGTCGCATTCGAAAAGACGCCGCCCGATCGAATTGGTGATCGGCGACTTTCCGGCGCTTCCGCAAAGATCCGAGAGAATACGGACTTCGCGCCTTCGGCCCTCAGACCGAAATAGGACAGCAAGACTGTCCTATTTCGTAGGCTCTATGCCAGAAACGAACCATCACTGCAAGGGCGTGACTGTAAAATATCAACACATCATGATGAAAGATTGCCGGCCGCGATCATGTTTTAAAATAAAATTACAAAGGCGAGCATTAAAATTTTCGTTCGTTTCAAAAATATCCGGCGGCAGGCTTGCAGCTCCACAAACCGATTGATCGCCATACTTTCTCCATTAGGTTCAAAACTGAATCAGGCTATGGCTTGATGGAGTCTTGCCCCAAAGCTCCCCGCCCCTTCAATTCGGAGCCGGTTCTTCCGGAAAGCTACATGTTCTTCGCCTCGGACAACTGGGCCGGTGCCCATCCTGAAATCGCCGAAAGCCTTGTAGAAGCGGCGGAAGGCTACGCCTCCGCCTACGGCACCAGCGAACTGGACAAACGGGTGGAGCGTACCTTCTGCGAGATTTTCGAGCGCGATGTCGCCGTCTTCTTCGTGGCGACGGGGACGGCAGCCAACTCCCTGGCGCTTGCCAGCTTCAACAAGCCGGGCGGTCAGGTCTTCTGCCATTCGCAAGCCCATGTGAACGTCGACGAATGCAACGCGCCGGAATTCTTCGCGACCGGCTCGAAACTGGTTCCGGTCCCAGGCGCGGCAGGCAAGATGGAGGCAGATGCGCTGGCCGCCGCGATCGCGCGTTTCCCGCCCGATTTCGTGCATGGCGGCCAGCCGATGGCCGTGACCCTGACCCAGTCGAGCGAAGCGGGAACCACCTATGCTCTCGACGAGATCTCTGCGATTGCGGATATCGCCCGCGATGCGAAGCTGCCGTTGCATATGGACGGCGCCCGCTTCGCCAATGCGCTTGCGCTGCTCGATACCACCCCTGCCGAGATGACGTGGAAGCGCGGTGTGGACATCCTGTCCTTCGGCGGCACCAAGAATGGTTGCTGGTGCGCCGAGGCGCTGGTGCTCTTCGACCCCGCTCAGGCCCGGCAGATGCACTATCTGCGCAAGCGCTCGGCGCAGCTCTTTTCCAAGTCGCGCTTCATCGCCGCGCAGTTCGACGCCTATTTCCGCGACGGTCTCTGGCTGAAACTCGCCCGTCATTCCAATGCGATGGCAAGACGGCTGGCCGACGGCGTAACGGCGTCCGCCAATGCCCGGCTTGCCTGGGAGCCCGGATCGAACGAGGTTTTCGCGATCATCCGCAACGAGCGGCTGAAGATCCTGCGGGACGAGGGCGCAGTCTTCTACGACTGGCCCGCTCCCGACGCCGTCAAGAGCGGCATGGCCGAGGACGAGACGATGATAAGGCTCGTCACCAGCTTTGCGACGCAGCCGGAGGATGTCGGCCGTTTCGTCACGCTCTGCGGCTGATCTCCTGCTGCGGCGCCCTGAGTTTCGACAGGATCTCTTCCGAAAGTGCGCGCACGAGCGCCGTATCTGCGCCTCTGCGCGGCACCAGCACGAACTCCACGTCTTCGAGCGGCGGCAGCCGCCCGCCGGGCAATTCCCGAAGCCCCGCCGGCGCCATGCTGCGCGGCTGCACCAGCACGCCCATGCCGGCGCGCGCCGCGGCCGTCAGCCCGCTGAGACTGCCGCAAGTGCAGACGACCCGCCAGGCGATGCCCGCCCGGTCGAGGGCTTCGATCGCTATGTTGCGGGTGATGCTCGGCGGCGGAAAGGCGACCAGGGGAAGCGATGCACCCTCCGCAAATACGGTCTCCGGGTCGCGTGCAAGCCACACCAGAGGTTCGCGATAGACGAGCCGCCCGCGTACGTCCCCGAGCCTGCGCTTGGCGAGGACCAGGTCGATCTCTCCATTGTCCTCCATCTGATAGAGCGTGCCGCTCAGCGCAACGGTCAGCTCCAGGTCCACCGAGGGATGCGTCCGCACGAAATCCTCGATCACGCCCGGAAGCCGGCTGGTCACGAAATCTTCCGAGACCCCCAGCCGGAGACGGCCGCGCAGGCCGGTTTCCGTGAAGAGCGCCGTAACCTCGCGATCTATCGCGAGCATACGCCGCGCATGCCCGATCAGGGCCTCTCCGTCCGCCGTGAGCGAGAGACCGTGCGTGTCGCGGGAAACGAGGCGCCTGCCGAGCGCGGATTCCAGACGTTGAAGATGCTGGCTGATGGTCGACTGGCCAAGCCCGAGGCGGGCGGCCGCACGGGTGAAGCTGCCTGCCTCCTCCAGCGCAACGAAGCTGCGCAGATGTACGAGATCCAGCATGGAAATTCCGCTTCGCGATAACTGTTATTGCTTGCATTTCATACCGCAATAACCGATCGGAGAGAAGTTCATTCACCGGAGTGGAGCGGATGCGCCGTTTTCTTCCCGATACTTTCACGATTCTCCTCGTCCTGACCGTCATTCTCGCGTCTGTCCTGCCGGTCAGCGGCACGCCGGCCGACTGGTTCGGGCTTGCGACGAAGATGGCGATCGCGCTGCTGTTTTTCCTGCACGGAGCCCGGCTGTCGCGCGATGTCGTCGTGGCCGGACTTCTGCACTGGCGTCTGCATCTCTTCATTCTGGCGACGACGTTCGGCCTTTTTCCGCTGGTCGGGCTCGCCTTCGGAACGCTGGACCTGCTGCCGCCGGCGCTCTATGCCGGCATCCTGTTCCTGTGCGTATTGCCCTCCACGGTTCAGTCCTCCATCGCCTTTACCTCGATGGCCGGAGGCAATGTGCCCGCGGCGATCTGTTCAGCATCGGCCTCTAACATCTTCGGCATGTTCCTGACACCGCTTCTGGTCGGGCTTCTCTTCGCGACCGCCAGCGGAGAGACCGGCGGCTTTTCGATCGATGCGCTGGAACAGATCCTGCTGCAGCTTCTTGCGCCCTTTATCCTCGGACAGATCCTGCAGCCCTGGATCGGGGACTGGATTCGCGCCAGAAAGAAATTGCTGGCGCCGGTCGACCGCGGCTCCATCCTGATGGTCGTCTATCTCGCCTTCAGCGAGGCCGTGACGGAGGGCCTGTGGCACACGATCTCTGTGCAGGACCTCGGCCTCGTCGTCCTCGCGGACGTGGCGCTGCTGGCGGTCGCGCTCCTGGTGACCTTTTTCGGCAGTCGTCTTCTCAGGTTTTCACGGGAGGATCAGATCGCCATCGTCTTCTGCGGCTCTAAGAAGAGCCTTGCGAGCGGCGTTCCGATGGCAAATGTCATATTCGCCGGCCAGGGTATAGGCAGCATCGTGTTGCCGCTGATGCTCTTCCACCAGATCCAGCTCATGGTCTGCGCCGTGCTGGCGCAAAGATATGCCGAGGCACGCAAGGTGAAGGACGTGGAGGCCGCGACATCCGCAGCCTGAAAAACGCGGCATGAAAAACGGCGCCGCAGGCGGCGCCGTCATGATCATTCATGGTCTTTCGCAGATCGCCAAACGGCAATCGTCAGGCGGTCTGCGCCTCGATCTGCTTCGGCTCGGACACGGCCGAGGCGATCGCGATCTTGCGCGGCTTCATGGCTTCCGGGATCTCGCGTACCAGATCGATGTGAAGCAGGCCGTTCTTCAGCGAAGCGGCGCGGATCTCCACGTGATCGGCAAGCTGGAAGCGGCGCTCGAAGGCGCGCTTTGCAATGCCGCGATAGAGATACTGGCCGTCCTCGGCGTTCTCGTCGGTCTTTTCGCCCTTGACAGTCAGCGCGTGCTCGCGCGCTTCGATCGAAAGTTCCTTCTCATCGAAGCCGGCAACGGCCATGGTGATGCGGTAGGCATTCTCACCGGTGCGTTCGATATTGTAGGGCGGATAGCTCTGGGCCTGATCGGGCTGGCCGAGGCTGTCGAGCATCGTGAAAAGACGGTCGAAGCCGACCGTGGAACGGTAAAGGGGGGAGAAATCGAAGTGACGCATGATGTCCTCCTGTTGAGCGACGGGTTGCGATCGTTGGGACGGCGCCCGATTTCCAGAAGGCGCGGCCCCGGTTCATTCCGGACGTCCGCCCCTTTCGGCGACGGCAGCCCTTGGCGGACCCTTTCGGCATCCGCAGCCATTAGGTAGGAAGCGCCGTTTCGGGGTTCAAGTCCCCCGCAATCCGGGGCCTCCGGCAACGCTGAACCCCGGATGAATACGGGCTTCGGCTATCGTTCAGATTGCGTCCGCTAGAACGGCATCATCGGAAGCGAAAGAGCTTCCGGCGCCGGAGTGTATCGTCCCTTCCCCTTCGGCAAAATTGAAGCCGGCATGCACAACGTCGAGACCGCGTGCGGGCCGGCTTTTTTCTTTGACGACGTCCGGGGGACCGCCTATCCCTTTCGATGTCCAGTCGGCACGAATTTCTTCAGAGACAAGCTGCGCATGACCCCCATTCTCCACGCCACCGCCGACAATCCCGTTCCGGGCAATCATGTGGCAGGCTTCTTCGAGGGAGCCGGCGGCGTGAAGATACGATATGCGATCTTCCGTTGCACGGGGACGGATGCGAGAGGCACGGTGGTGCTGCTGCAGGGCCGCAACGAGTCGATCGAAAAATATTTCGAGACCGTCCGCGACCTGACGGCGCGCGGCCTCTGGGTCGCGGCCTTCGACTGGCGGGGCCAGGGCGGCTCGGATCGCCTGCTTCCGCATCTTCGGCGAGGCCATGTCCAGCGCTTTGCGGATTACGAAACCGACCTGTCGCTCTTCCTGGAGAAAGTCGTCCTGCCCGATACGCGTCTGCCGTTCTTCCTCCTCGCCCACTCCATGGGCGCGCTGGTCGCGCTTTCGCAGGCGCCCGTGCTGGCAAGCCGGATCGAGCGGATGGTGCTCGCAGCCCCCTTCGTCGCGCTCGGCGGACAGGTGCTGAACCAGCGCGCGATCGCTGCGATTTCCCGCCTGGCGGTGCTTTCCGGCCTCGGAACGAGGACCTTCAGGAAAGATATTCCCGAGCTCGCCTTCACCGGAAACATGCTGACCTCCGATCAGGCGCGGTTCACGCGCAACAGGGCGATCCTCGCCGAGCGCCCGGAGCTCAGCCTCGGCCCTCCGACCGCGCGCTGGCTGGACGAGATGCTGAGAGCGATGGACCGCGTCACGCGCCAGGACCATCTGACGACGATCACCATCCCTACCCTCGTATTCTGCGCGACCGCGGACCGGCTCGTGCCGCGCAAGGCGCTGAATACGCTTGCCCGGCATTTCCGCGCCGGTCGCCTGATCGAGATCGACGGCGGCAGGCACGAGCTTCTCCACGAAGCGGACCGCTACCGCGCGCAGGTCATGGCCGCGATCGACGCGTTCATTCCGGGCAGCGACGCCGGCTGGGCCGATTTCGGCACCTGACCCGGTCGAGGCCGCCGGATGGGCCTTGCCCGTATGCGTGCCTGTCAGACGTTGAGGAGAGCAAGGGCCTGCGCGTGCAGTTCGCGGCTTCCGGCAGCGACGATCTCGCCGCCCATTTCCGCCGGCCCGCCGTCCCAGGCGGTGATGATGCCTCCCGCCTGCTCGATGACCGGAATAAGACCGCCGACGTCATAGGCCTTCAGCTCGCATTCGACCACGAGGTCGATATGGCCCGCGGCAAGCAGCGCATAGGCGTAGCAGTCGCAGCCGTAGCGATAGAGACGGACCTTTTCCTGGATTGTCTCGAAGCGGGTTCTCCGGCTGTTCGTGAAAAGATGCGGGGACGTCGTAAAGAGGATGGCGTCGCCAAGGGCCTTGCAGGGCCGCGTCGAGATCGCGCGCGCGCCGTCCGGGCCGGAATAGTGGGATTGGCGGCCGTCGGCAAAATAGCGCTCGCCGGTGAACGGCTGGTCGACCAGGCCCATCACGGCATCGCCGTCCCTGTAGAGACCGATGAGCGTGCCCCAGACGGGAACGCCGGAGATGAAGGCGCGGGTTCCATCGATCGGATCGATGACCCAGACATATTCGCGGTCGAGGCCGACCGAACCATGCTCCTCGCCGAGGATGCCGTGATCGGGAAAATGCTCCTCGATCAGCCGGCGGATCGCCGCCTCCGCGGCGCGGTCGCCCTCCGTCACCGGATCGAAGCCAGCAGCCTCCTTGTTGACGATATCCATCCCGGTGCGGAAGCGCGGAAGCGTTTCCGCCTTGGCAGCATCGGCGAGACGATCGAAGAAAGCGCGGTCAGGAAGCATGGAAATCTCGCGAGCAGCAGGAAGCTCCTGCATAAAGCATCATTTTCGAAAACAAAACTGTCAAAATGTGGTCTTTCGGGTCAGCCGGGCAGTAAAACGCTCATTTTCCACCTTTATGCTCGCAAGAAAAAATTTTTACGCACTGAAATAATTTGCGCTCCGGCGCTTGACATTTGTGCAGCGCAGCATTACGATTTCCTTACAGTCATTCGTGGCTGTAATACCCTCCTTGGGTGTTTCCTCCCTAGACTTGACCGCGCGATGAGCGCGGTTTTTTTTGGGAAACGCTGCTCTATTCCGCAGCCAGCGCGCGATCGACGGCGTATTTGTCGACATGGTCGCAGAACACCGCGAGGAACTGCGAGAGGCTCTCCTGCAGCAGCGCGAAGTCCGGCTTCTTCTCCAGTGTCGCCTCGTCCACGTAGAGCGCGCGATTGACCTCGATCTGAAGCGCATGCAGGCCGCGCGCCGGCCGTCCGTAATGCTCGGTGATGAAACCGCCGGCATAGGGCTTGTTGCGCACCACCGTGAAGCCCATGTCCTCGAGGAGATGCATCGCCGTGCGCGACAGTTCCGCCGATGCGCTCGTGCCGTAGCGGTCGCCGATGATGAAGTCGGCACGCGCGCCGTTGCTGGAAACCCGGATATTGCCGGGCATCGAGTGGCAATCGACGAGGACCGAGAAGCCGAAGGCGACATGGGTGCGCACCACAAGCCGCCTCAGGCAGGCGTGATAGGGCTTGTAGATGTTCTCCACCCGGTCCAGCGCCTCCGCCACCGGGAAGCGGCGCCGGTAGATTTCCATATTCTCGGCGACGACCCGCGGCACGGTCCCCAGACCGCCCGCCACGCGCATCGAGCTGATATTCGCATAAGGCGGCAGAGATCCTTCGAACATGCGCGGGTCGAGTTCGTAGGGCTCGCGATTGACGTCGAGGAACGCCCGCGGGAAATGCGCCACCAGCATCGGGGCGCCGAGCGCGGTTGCGGCCGAAAAGAGCTCGTCGACATAGTGGTCTTCCGAGCGGCGGATGGAGAGCGCGTCAAGGCGCGACTGCTCCAGAAAACCCTGTGGATATCTACGCCCGCTATGCGGCGAATTGAACACGAGAGGCACGCGCTGCGAGATCGGCTCCAGAACCTCGAAGAGGTTGTTTTCTCTGTCGTCAACCGCCATCTCGGTCCTTTACCATGTCGTCAGGTCATTGCCTGCGCTATGTTGCCAGCAGGGTTCGCCCGTGTCCATACTGCCCCGGTCGCGCCAGCCCTTGGCCCGGCCGTATTCACCGTATATTTACCGGAATAAGCTTTCGTACAACAACCGCCCCTCCGGCGTCACAACTGCAGAATGGCCCCCGAATTCATGAGTCCCAAGATCCTCCTCGCCGAAGACGACAACGACATGCGCCGCTTCCTCGTGAAGGCGCTGGAAAAAGCCGGTTACAAGGTCATGTCCTACGACAACGGCGCAAGCGCCTATGACCGGCTGCGCGAAGAGCCCTTCTCGCTGCTGCTCACCGATATCGTCATGCCCGAGATGGACGGCATCGAGCTCGCGCGCCGCGCGACCGAACTCGACCCGGACCTCAAGGTCATGTTCATCACCGGCTTTGCGGCCGTGGCGCTCAACCCGGATTCGAAGGCTCCCAAGGACGCAAAGGTCCTTTCCAAGCCCTTCCATCTGCGCGACCTCGTCGACGAGGTCAACAAGATGCTGGCCGCCTAGGGTCAAACTCAATCAGGCTGTGGCTTCTGCAGGCCGTATCTTGCGTCTGAGTAGAAGGAAGGGTGCAGGAAATGCTCACCATTTTCAAACCTTTCCGACGCCCGCAGGCGCAAGATACGGCCTGCCCGCAGGGTTGGCGAAGCTGGGCCGCCTGATCGGGTTTTAACCCTAAGGCGCGGAAAAGGCCGGCGAACTTGCGCACAAAAAAGCTTCACAAAGCCTATTGACGCCGCGCAACGTTTTATGGTCTATGCGCCTCCATCGGATGGGCGTGTAGCTCAGCGGGAGAGCACTACGTTGACATCGTAGGGGTCACAAGTTCGATCCTTGTCACGCCCACCATCCTATTCTTCCTAAAGCCCTGTTTTCACAGGGCTTTTTTCTTTTTATGGGCTTGCAGCTCCCCTCACCAGCCTCCTATCCGCGACCATTGATTCCATTGAGAAACCCATGGCGCTCCCCTCACCTTTTCGCCGTGATCTAAGGCGAGGTTGCAAGCTTGCCGCGTCTCTTTCTGCATTTGCGGAACCACGTTATGCCGAGGGCTTTCCAGAAAGGAATCTTATGGGTAGCTGCAAACAGCTTCGCCTCGTCCTCGGCTGTGTAAAGCAGGTCAACTATCGCAATTGTCAGATCATCTGGCGTGATGGCATTCTCATATTCCGGCTCCGTTAGGAGCATTTCGACGGCCTTGATCTGCGGAGCAGTAATCGGACCTCGTTCAGCGTTGGCTATGACCTCAAGTATCTCACGAGACTTTTTCGGTCCCCGCCTTGCTATCAGTGCTTCTATGGATTTTACCGCTACTGTCTGCCTGGAACGGTCTCCGGTGTAGGCGCCTGGAGATTTTAACACGCGAATATTAGCTCTTACGCAGACTAACTCCAGCGTTTGAGCGTCTTCATCCGCGGCAGCCAGTCCGGCTTGGTGAAGTTGTAAATGTGTCACCCCCAGCCGTTCAGTATTCTGTCCGATGAAAGCTTTTGCTTGGGCGGTTGTATCATCGGCTTCAACAATCATTACGGGGATGGTGTTAATGTGAGGGTTTGAAGCAGCGGCTATGGCGGTATGCTGCCCGTCGAGCACTTTCAACACAGTTTGACCGTCGCGCTCAGAGTAGGCGCAGATAGGCGGCTTGAACTTCGCCCAATCGAAACCCTCAATCATTCGGCGTATTTGTCGCAAGCCTCTTTCGCCGACATCTCTTTGATAAGACGGATCGATAAAAAGCTCTGTTGGCTTAACAAGCTCGAATATCGGCATGCCCGTGGGCGGTGTTCCGGGCTCAATTCCTGCAATGCTAATAGGTGCTATCGGCCTAATGTTATCCTGCATTTCGGTCCCCTTTTTCGTTTCGGTGTTTGTAGGGGGATCAATCTCGGGAGGTCTAACTTTGACGATCTACATCACGAAGTGGAGGTTAACTTCCACAGGCCCTGTTCCATTCGAGATCACACTTGACACCGGCAGTCGGCATGCCACTCTGAAAAAATAGGACGGGGGCGTCCTTCAGAGGGTCAAGAGGGAAACATGAAAATCATAATCTTCGCGCTGGCGGCTTCGCTGGCGATTTCAGGCTGTGCGAAGCGACCGGATGCGATCGTGCCTGTCGACATACCGATGGCTGCCTACACGAATTTGGATTGCCAGGGACTCAGCCAGGAATTGATCAAAGAGCAAACAACTCTGGCAAGCCTGTCGAAGCAGCAGAATCAAGCCGCAAATGGTGATGCCTTTGGCGTTTTCTTGCTAGGAGTGCCGGCATCCAGCGCGTTCGGCGGCGACAAGGAGGGACAGGTCGCGGTATCCAAAGGAAAGGTGAACGCGATTGAATCGACGCTGAAAAGCAAGAGTTGCACTTAACCGCGCAGAGAGCAGATGACGGCCACAAACGCTTTCCGTTTTATGAAAGGATCGGTATGGAGCTAGCCGAACTTCTATGCGAGTCGGGCAATTGACGTCCGTTCGCCCATGAGGAGAGGAGCATACCCTTGGAATACACAGTTGAACCCGGCGACGAAAACTACAAGGCGACTTTGACGCCAGAGATGTTCCGTCGAAGACTTGCATCTTTGCAATGGTCGAAAGAACAACTGGCCGACATCCTCGAATGCGATATCTCGTGGGTCAACGCGATTGATGACGGTGAAATTTCGGCTCCGCCGTTGTTGGCCGCCTGGCTGAATACGCTGGCGATGGCGCACGACACCGTCGGGATTCCGGAAGTCTATCGGAAACGGAAGCACAAGCCCCAAAAGTGATCAGGGGATTATGAGACGGAGGGAAGCGCATGACGAATCAGAAGAGTGCACTTCTCTCTGCCGGCGCCGTCGCTCTTTCGACGGCTGCGACCCTGGCGGCGCTTGTGCTCCACCTTCGCCGGATCGGCGCGATGAGCGAGGAAGCGGAACGCGAGATGTACGAGCACGCCTTGTTGATGCTTGAGGAAGGCCAGGGCGACGATGACAGCGGCGTGTTCGCGGCGGCACGCGAACTGATCGAGCAGCATTTGCGGCCGGAGGAGAATACGTAGAAGCACAATGCGCAAAGAAGACAAGGTTGCTTACGCCGTTATAGCTCTCATCGCGATTTTGAGCCTGCTTATTCTGGCGGGACTTCAGTGAGGTGGAGGGGAATGCGTAAACCGGAAGAGGATGAAAAAAGAAGGATTGTGCGGCGCTACAGCACCAAATCTACATGCGCCTTAAGCTCTCTCTTAACGCCATGGCTAAGATGATCGAGGTAAACACGTAACCCTTCTCTGCGAGCAAATTTGAAGGCGGGCACCATATCGCTATCGCCGGTTACGACGACGATGGTGTCAACCAACTGTCTGATAGCTAGCCTGGCTATATCAAGGCCGATCCGAAGGTCTACGCCCTTTTGCTCGATATTGGGTATAAAGTCCCGTTCGGTGACGGCGCGCGCACCGTTTGCTTCGATATCTTTCAATGCGGCGTGCCCAAGCTCCCAGCCGTGCACGATGGTTTCCCCCATCCTAAGTGCCACGTCCGGCTGAAGCTCCAAAGCCTGATGTAGTGCGATATTCTCAGAAAAATGCCCGTTCCTCGCCAAATCAATTTCAACCGCGCTGATCGGATTCTTGACAAGACCTGACGCAGGAGGCGCGTCATAAAAATAGACGCGCAGAAGCGAATGATCGCTTAAAATAGGGTTGACTTTAATCCGGGTGATTTCCGCTTCAATCTCAGCGGCTGTGGGGAAATGTCGGTTTTTGACTTTAAGCTTCTTCTTCAAGAAGCCGCCATCAACTAGGATGGCATATTTCCGATTCATCTATATCCCCAAAATGCAGGCGACCCCATCCACTCGTAGCGCGATTAAGCACTTTCAATCAAAGACGAATGGATGGGGCCTTTTTCTGCACCCAATAAGTAGGTTGCATGATTAGCGCCGTCAACGGTGAATAGGGATTGAAAACATATCATTTTTGTGCTACTTGCAGCGCAGCTTCTTCGCTGTAAGAGAAGCAGTGATGAACGTCATAATTGGAATTTAGAAAATCATTTCACTTATATCTCGTTCGTATCCCGCTCAGGCGGGATTTTTCATGCCTGTTGCAAACATTGCGCCGCAAAATCATGAGAATCGGCGCTTCGTCACCGCCCCAGGCTTCATGTGCAGCCACATGTAGAGCGTCGTCAGCCGCTCGCGCTCGGTCTTGATCCCACTTATCTTCCGGCTCCTTTAATCCGATCCGGCGGGTTTCTTTTTGCCGTACGCGATGTCGGCCCTCATATTGAATTGGCATTCCACGCGCCTAGTCTAACTGGTATGATGGATACGAATTCGCCCACATTCGATTATCGCCCTGCGGTCACCTCCGATGATATCGATGAGATGGGCCACGTAAACAATGCCGTATATCTGCGATGGGTACAGGAAACGATTGTCGCCTACTGGAGGCACATCGCACCGGCCGAGGCGATCGCCAAATATCTCTGGGTTGCACTTAAACACGAGATCATTTACCGCCTCCCCATCTTCCTCAATGACGAGATCCATTCGCTGGTCACGGCAACCAGTGTGCGTGGATCGCGGGCCTCGTTTACAACGCTGATAAAGCGGGGCGACGAGTTGGCGGCCGAAATCCGAAGTTCCTGGTGCAGCATCGACGCTGAAACTCGACGGCCCATTCGCCTGCCAGATGACATCGTCCGGCGCTTCTTGCCAGCGTAAATCCACTCTTCCAATTACCCCCTTGGAACCGACGACGCTGGGGAACTCATCTACTTCGCCCCGCGTTGGCCAATCGGGAGAAGAACCATGAAGAACGGACTGTGGAACAAGCCCATCACCTATGAGGAAAACGACCGAGGCGGATACCGCACCATCGGAAGTACCGAAGAGGCGGCACGTGTGCTGCTGACGAAGTGGCCCGTCAAGGAAGGCAAAGCGTACCTGCGGGCGCAGAAGGTGTGCCTTGACGTGATGGAGGGG
The DNA here is from genome assembly GCA_033795365.1 of Shinella sp. Lineage (GTDB taxonomy): Bacteria > Pseudomonadota > Alphaproteobacteria > Rhizobiales > Rhizobiaceae > JARYGU01. Next base: position 29,480 of record JARYGU010000021.1, on the reverse strand, counting down.
AAGCGCAAGCCCGAAGAGGCCAGGCGGGCCTTTCTGAAGGCAGCGGAAGAGGCAGGCGTTTTCGTGCGCGAGTGGAGGGTTTAAAGCCAGGGTCTTCTCTCGATCTTGCTATTTTAGGTAGTTCTTGACTCTTCGGCCGGAATGAGAACATCTATAGAACAAAAGAGGATTGACCCCATGGCCATCTCAGAAAAATTTATTGTCCTGCCCTACAGGAAAAACCGCAACAATCTCGTGCCCGGCGAAATGCGCCAGGCGTCGAATGCGGTTGCCGCGGCTCGCGTTGCGGCGAACATGGCGCCGCGTCATGTCGGCGTCGCGGCCTACGCTGTGATGGTCGACACGGAGACCGGCGACATGAGCAGCCCGCGCCTGCTCGCCTCCTTCGGCGATGTCATGGAAATGTCGGCGCTTCTCGACGCGGCTTAGCGCCGCCCAACCCGATCAGAGTTGAAACCTACCATCATCCACTGCGCCGGCTGCGCAGGAGGAGGAAATTTTGCGTTCTGCCGAAGCCGAGATACTGGGACATATGCGAGTGATGTTGTTCACCGTGCCGCGGTGGAAGAAACGAGGATATGCCGGACTGGATCAGTATCGCCGGCCGGTCGAACGCCACTCTCTGGCGGAGCTTGCCGCCCTGCTCGTCCATTTGCCATCCTTCGCCGCGATCGGCGATGCCAGGCCGAAGCGCTGCTCCGATCTGGCCGACGAGGTGGAAAAGCTGCTTGAAGATATTCCCCTGGACGTTTTCCACCGATGGGCGGGCGCAAAGCACAACGTTTCGCAGCCGGCCGCGATTGAGATCGCCGAAGCCGTCCATCGGGAGCTATGCTCGCGTTATCAATTCGAGAGGATCGTTACGCACCTAATCGGTCATGCTACGGACTGGGACAAGGCCTTCCGCGAGCGTTTTGGATTATGATTGAGACGATCAGCCGGGATGGTGATGAGATGAGCGACGACAGAACAGACACCCGCCCTGCCCCGCCTGTCCACTTCGAGCACTGGTGCCAGCATCCGGGTTGTACCGATTGGGGCTATTTCGGTTATAATCGTGGCAGAGGAGAAACCGACTGGTGGTGCGGGGAGCACAGGCCGGATCGGGATCGGGAAGGCGTCAAAAGCCTTTGCAGAAACTCTAAAGCGAGAGCTGCAGAAAACCGGAACCATATAGGCCATTGGGGCACGCTCCGGCGGGTTTCTTTTGCCTTCTCCGCCCTTCTAACTACCCTCAGAGCGCGCCCGCCGTTATCGGCAAGGATCGGGGTCGCCCGGTTTGTGTCCGAGAGTGCAAGGCTGGTCGGAACCCCCTCCCAAGTTGGAATGCCTCCGATCATAATCCGCATTTATTTCTGCTTTTCGCCGTTCCCAGGCGGCGTCTTCCTTTTTCCTGTTATCGGTCCTGGCGCCCGTCTTGTAATGTGATAGCGAATCGAACCACCTTTGCCAAAGGGCATTCATTTTCTTTCCATTGGGCGTCTTCTCAAATAGCTCCATCGACGTCACGATGTTGTCGTAATACTGAGCGTCGAAAAAGCACTTCGATGATGCGCTCTTTCGCCTTAGATCCAGCCATTGCGCATAAATGGGCCAAGCTCTTTTCCGCGCAGCAGCTTGGATAGAGCGATCCGGTTCGCTATACAGCTTTGCTTCGTTCTTGGTTTCAGCGTCATATTCTATCTTATCGGTCTTAATGGACGATTTCGCGTAATGTGCTACGCATTCCGCGTACCGCTTGCGGTGTTCCGGCTTTAGCCTTCTCGCATATTGATCAAGTTTCTCGGCTTTTGGGGCGGATGCCGCGGGTTGTCTCTCATTTTCGTTTCGCGCCGGCCTCCCGCCTTCAGAAGACAGTCTTGGCTTCTCAGCGGGGCAAAGCACCGCGTACTTGGAGAACCCGCCACATTTTTTGGTTTCACAGTAGCCGACGGAATGTCTTCCTGTGACGATCAAGGAGCCGAACCGATCACCGTTTTTAGGGTAGGCATAGACATGGAGCCCGATGTCGCAGCTATTCGTCACCCGCAGCGAAACGTATTTGTTGTTCTCGAAATAGTGAGCCTCAGGATCGGAAATGCAGGGCTTCCCAAACTGATCGACCGGATTGCAGATACGCTCCGCATAGGAGACGCCCGGAACTCCACCGAAAAGGATCGCGCTCACCAACCAGTAAATCACCTTACGCATCATAGTCCTCCTGTTTGGAGGAACTTCAATCACGCGTCTTGATGATTTGACATCACCCTGATGGGGGATCCGACGTCAACCTGACAACACTGGAGGGCGTCATGGCCGGGGTGTCTGTTTTTGTTCCAGGGCAATAAGTGATTCGAAATATCGGGCTACAAAGCTGATGATTGTGATCATCGGCCATTTTTCAGGGCGCCCGTGACCGAGAGTGTCGTGCTTCCGCCCCAGCTCGAAGGATGGCAGATGTCATTCCTTACCAATAGCTATTCCCCAAGTGTCTATCTTCCGGAAGAAGTCGATCTGCTGCGATCGGTGATCGAGGACGCCCGTGTCTGCTTGGAGATTGAACGGAACAGAGGCGAATCCGAGGCTCTGGCCCGCTACGCGGCCTCGATGTTCGACCGCGGCCTCGTTCATCCGGACAAGTTGCGGGACCTCTGCATCACTGCAGGCCTGGCGCTCCTCTGCAAGACGCGGTCCAGCTCTTGGCGCGGGCGCCTGGGCATCACGGATATCCTTGATACCGGTCTCCATGCGGGAACGATCTTTCAGCACCCTCGGGCTGAGCATCAAAGAAATCCTCTTGTTCGCCATCGGCAATCCGGCGTCATCACTAGGCCCCTGAGAGAACGCCGACAATATTCGGCGCCTTTTGGAACACTGCGCTCGCTCCCTTGTTGGGCAAGCTCTTCAACATGAAGGAGAGGAACCATGTTTTATACCGATGGCAAGCTTCAGTACCCGGTGCGAGTTGAAACGCCTGACCCAATGTTCGCTCGCGCCTTACAGCAGGCGATAGGAGGCGTTGAGGGTGAAATCCGTGTGGCGATGCAATATTTCTTTCAGGCTTGCGGAGCCCGGGGTAATCCAAAATTCCGCGACCTGCTGATGAACACAGCGGCAGAGGAGCTTGGGCACATTGAAATGCTGGCAACAGCAGTTGCACTAAATCTTGAAGGCGCCCCATTGAAACTGCGAGAAGCTGCCGCGTCAGACCCGGTGGGCGGGGCTGTTTTGGGAGGCATCAATCTGAAAAACCTGCTGTCTGCTGGCTTGTCGGCCATGCCGGTCGACTCCGATGGCGTGCCGTTCGACATGTCTCATATCTATGCGAGCGGCAACATCGCCGCAGATATGACGGCGAATGTTACCGCCGAATCCACGGGTCGTATTCTTGCCGTTCGGCTCTACAACATGACCAATGATCCAGGCATGAAGGACATGCTGTCCTTCCTGATTGCCCGTGACACGATGCATCAGAACCAATGGCTGGCGGCACTGGAAGAACTTGGGGGGCCGACCAACGTGTACCCGATTCCCAACAGTTTCCCGCAAGAGCAGGAAAATCAGGAATTCAGTTACGCCTTTCTCGGCTTCCAAAACGATGGAAGCGAGCCGGTTCAGGGGCGTTGGTCGGATGGGCAGTCGATTGACGGCAATAGCTCCTTCTCCAGCAGGCCGATGCAGCCGATGGGAGAGAAGCCAAATCTTGGACGGGCAAAGCCTGATAGCGGCGCGCAAGCCGAGCAGCTTTAGGAGGCGTCGATGCATAGGCGAATGTTTCTGGCTGGGGCTGGCGGTATGATGGCCCTTTCCCCGCTTTCGTCGGGAAAATCTCACGCAGCCGGCGGGGACGTAAAGATTCTGTCAACTCATGTCACGAACAGAGACCATTTTCCGGATGCTGGCATCCCAAGGCCCGATGAGGTGCTGTTTCTGGAACGCGCACCTCAACGAGCCTTCAATCCCTTAAGCATTGCTGTGGTCACACCGGCAGGGCAACAGATCGGCTATTTACCACCCGCATCCACGGGCATGCTCGCGGCATTGTTGGATGCCGGGTTCAAGGCGTTTGCGATTCAGCCATCGCACAAGCCAACCGGTGAACCAATCGTCGACGTCTATCTTCGCGTATGAGGACGGCTTGCCATATGCCTGGACCACCAGCGCCCGCTCATAAGTGGGCTGGAGTAGTTCGGCCCATCACCCTCCAACCACGATCCGGGCGATCCGGCGGATAGCCTCCGCAAAGGTGACGCCCGCCGCCAGCGCGCCAATGCCGATCACTCCCAGAGCGCCCATACCCATAAGCTTCCAGCGCCGCACCTCGTCGGTCACCGGCTTCATTTCCTTCACGTCGTCCTGAACCGTTGCAACGGAAGTCTCGACTTTACCAACGCGGTCCACAAGCTCATCCATGCGCTTATGGACCTTCGAACGGCTCTCAAGAGATTTGTCTTCCGACCGCTGGTTCTGCTGTTCCATCCGCACAAAGGCATCCTGCAGCCCTTTCATTCCGGCAACGAGCTCTCCAAGCTGCCGATGCACGGCGGCATCGTATTCCGGTGGTGTCATTTCAGCGCCTCGCCATGCCGCCCGCAGTCATCACGCCCATAGACGCCGCCGGCGCAGAGCCGCACGATCGTCCGGTCGATCTTGCGCTGGTCGGCATCCGTCGCGCCTCGAGCGCCGATCAGGTCAGTCCCCACGACGCGCCGCAGGCCCAGCGCATCGGCCGGCCCGGAAATCCCACACCCGGCCAGCATCGCGGCAGGCGTCATAATCAAGAGCGCCTTCATCAGCACGGTTCGCAGCGTCATTGTTCTGCCTTTCGATTGCCGAGCGGACATCCTCTCCGCCCCGATTGTAGATCCAGATGAGAAAGCCGCAGACGAGCGCAAGCACGGCGCCCGCGGCAACAAGGCGTGGCGTGGTGAACATCAAGAGCGGATCTTTCGCCAGATGCCGTAGAGCGTGAGACCAACGATCACGGCGGCGATCGTTATCCGCACCCACTCCCCGCTGGAAAGCTCCTGCTGCTGGCTGGTGACGGCGTCGAGGATCTCGGGGATAGCTGGGCCGACCGTTGCGCCCGCCCCGGCAGCACCCGTCGTGCCGACCACCACGACATCCTGCGCTGGCACCTTCGTGCTTGCATCGACGGTATTGGACGAGACGAACTCGCCCTTTGCCCAAAGACCTGCCTCGGCAGCGCGTCGATTGACGAGACCTTTCACCTTCTTGCCTCCCGAGTGCACCCATTTCATCAGCTCGACCGGCACGGCGCCATAGTCGCCGGCATTGAGCTTCTTCAGCAGCGTGGACGAGTGCAGCTTGCCGGTGTTGAAGTCGAAGGAGACGAGCACGGCGAACTGATTGTCCGTCAGCGGCACCTTCACCAGGCGCTCGACCCGCTCCTCGAATTTGGCGAGATCGGCCCGGAGGATATCCTCCGCCTCCTTCTCGCTGATCCGCATGCCGGCCTTTACATGCGGGATGCCGGCAGCGCTTGTATGACCGTAGCCGATGGTCAGAACACCGGCCACGTCCTTGTAGGCGACAAGTTCGAGGCCTTCCCACTGCTTGACGTGCGAAAGCCCCGCCGCGTTGATGCGTCGTGTCATGATGGTTTTCCTTTCCTTGGAACTTGAGGGGCGGACCAGCGTTGGGGGATGTTCACCCGTTTAAGGGATCATCCGATGCGAGCATTTCACCCGCTCCGCTACGCTATTGAATTGAACGTCTTCATCTGTCTTGCCGCCGGGATTTTCCTGATCTGGCAGGCGTATTAGGCGCACGTTCACGACCAAAGCCGGCATTGGAGTGAAGCTATGGATTACGATTGGCACGGCTATCGAACCCGCATCATGTGGTGGTCACGGGTAGGAACGGCTGGCCTGTTGGCCGCAGCCGCAATCGGTCTCCCGGTGCTGGTACTCATTTAGTTCAAGTTGTCGAACAGCGCACGCGTGATAGCATCGAGTCGTCTCTCTGGGACCAGGGGACCGGAGGCCCGAGCCAAGCTTCATATGCTTCCCTACTCGGGCCTCTGCCCCCCCGTTGCGGCGTTTCAAAAACGTGATAAATCTGTGCGCGTCTCCGCCTTCGAAACCCCGGAGACAAGAGACCCGAGCTAAAGCTGAGAATCCCATCAACGCCCCAACTCGGGTCTCCGCTGCATTGTGACGATCAGCCGGCAGCTTCGATCGCCGCGACGCGGGCCTTGAGACCTTCGATCGCCGCTGCCTGTTCGAGCATGAGCACGGTGAGCGATTGCAGCGCGGCCGTTAGGTCCGCAACGAGCTTGCTGGTGTCGACGCCCTGATAGACCGGCTCCTCGTGCGTCTTTTCCCAGGTCGAGCCCTCCCGGTAGGACGCAAGGTCGCCTTCGTAGCTTTTCGCGATTTCCTGCACCGGCACAATGCGCTCAACCAGGCCACCCGTTTCGGGGTCCTCGACCTCAACGGTGTGCTCCGGGATCGTGATAGTCCCGACATTGCGCATCTCGTCCTTCTCTCCGGCGACGGCATGAGGTGCGACCTGCTGCAGCTCGTGCGCGATGAAACCACGAGAAAGCTCGCCGGTACTAATCCAGCTGTATGAAACCGGCCGGTAGGTCATCACCCGCAATAGGCAGTCGTCGAGAAGATCGAACTGCTCGGCCGTCAGGGTGAAGGAGATCAACGGCTCGACGTTCTCCTTCAGGCGGTAGTCTGATGAAGTGTTGTAGCTCGTTGCCGTCGAGTTGACACCGATCGTACCGACCTGCGTGTAATCGAAATAGAACTCCTGACAAGCACCGGCCGTATTCAACCGACTTTGGATAAACGGTTGGTAGCCGTTAGAGCGACGATGATATCTGCCGCCCGCCTCAAAGTAATGTCCGGTGTTGGTGCCGGATGTCGTGGTGATTGGTACAGTCGTGCCAATCGTAACTTGACCACCCTCTGAGATTCTCATTCGTTCGGCGGTGTTGGTTCGAAATATGAATGGATGATTTGTAATGGAACCAACTTGCCCGACCAATCCCTCTCCTGAAATTACAACGCCGAGTCCGGCTTGGGCATCAGACCGGGTAACTTGCCAACTCATAGAACTGGTGCCACCGTCAATCATCTGCGACTGCGACCATGTATTTGCAGACACGGTACGAGGGATACGTTCCCACGCGTTTGGCCATGCAGTTCCTCCGGACTCGGAAGTATGGCGTTTCCAAACTTCGCCGCCGTTCAGGTGTACGATCTGGACATATCCATTGCTAAAGGACCGGGCCAACACCACCATGATTGCCGCATAACCGGTCGAAGCGGCGCCCAACGGCCCGTTTATCCAGTTGCTTGCGATGGTGTAGACGCCGGGGATGTTGATGGAATTGAAATCACCGTCCGCAAGTCCGACGCCTGCGCCAGAGGGAACGGGAATGGAGCCCCCCAAGACCGGACCCAGCCTTGAAAGCGCATTCAGCGTCGTGGTCGATTGGAGAAGATCTATTCCCTTCGTTCCCGGCGAACCAAGACCCAGGACCGTATCGAGCATGGTCGCTCTGTCGACAGCAGACATGGTGCCGACACCGGTGAAGATCGGCACCCGGTTTGCCGCACCGACGAGGCCCGCGAAGGCCTCGAAGTTCCCGCTTCCACCAAGCAGATTGATCAGTGCCCGCGCCTGTGCTGAGAAGCGCGAACCGTCCGACTGATACCGCAGACGATAGGGTGCGCCATTCAGGGCGCCGCCTCGCCAGGGCTGCGCCAGCGTCAGCGATGTGTTGCTGTTGACCGAAAGAACAACGCCGACCCATCCGTTGGCGAAAAGCAGATCGCCCACCTGAAAGCCGGCCGTCAGCCAGCCGGTGCCCGTCCCGGTGACCGCCGTGCCGTTGGCGGCAATCGTGATCGTTCCCGCCGTGTAGTCACTCTGCAGCGCCATCGGCATCCTCCCTCGTCTCCGGGCTTTCGGCCCGGCTCATGAATTCGTCCTCCATCTCCTCGATCTGTCGATGAGCCGCCGCGAGCTCCGCGGAAAGCTGCTCGTTCAGGGTCATCAGGTCGGCGTTGATCTGCGAGAGCATCAGCAATCGCCGGCGGTGCCAGTCGCATTCGACCTGCTGCTCGCGAAGCTGCGTCTGCACGGTGATCATGACGCCGGCCGGCGTCGCCGCCTGCGCAGGGGCGGTATCTTTCATCTCTGTCATGTCGGGATTCCTAAAACGTAGTAGCGGATGCCGGTTATTGGATTGTCGTCGGACTCGAACTCATAGGCGTCATCGCTGGGTCTCCACCGGGAATCGACCGGGCGTCCGCGATATGTGTAGAACGTCGCGGATGACGTGTTGTAGCGGACATAGGTGCAGTCTCCGGCGTAGGAGTTTTCCAGGCTTCCCAGACCGATCACGGCCTTGACGAAAGGCATTCTCACCCTTGACGAAAAGTTGAGCTGGACGAAGCCGCCGACGTTGCTCGTTCCCGCGCCGTGATTTGTGGCGTAGATGATGAAGGGGAAAAATCCGGTCGCATCGTAGTTGATCGTCTGGGTGCTGACGCCACTCGAAACGTTCAAATAACCTTCCCTCAAAATCTGCAGGACCGGCCAGCGGCTATCAAGCACGATGTCCGCGAAAGAAGGGTTGGCGCTTGCTCCTGGCCGCAGGAACTGAACGACGTATTCCCCGTTTTCGACGAAGTTTCTGAACACCCGGTTCGTGCCCGATGTAGGCGGGGAATTGTCATAAGCCAGAACGATGAAGCGGGCGCGGCATGTGTCGGTGCTGTCGAAGTTGATGTTCGTGCCGGTGAACCAGTAGTCGGCGCCGAACTGACGAAGATAGCCGCTTCCGGGATAGGTGATTGTCGACCCCTCGTAGAAGTGCACCAGCGCGAACGCTTCTTCCGGAATGCTGACGCCGAGATTGAAGCTGGATATGCCGGCGGGAATGGCAATGTCATTGGCCGCAATCACCCGGATTGCCCGATTGTTCGCATCGAAGGCGATCTGCGACGGGGCAGCGGTCCTCACGTCAAAACCGGGTTTGGCGACCCGCGTCTGAGTGCTGCTGATCTGGATAGCAAGCTTGCCGGCGGGGTCCGGCACTGTTGTCGGGCCATCCAGCGGCACGTTGTTTCCCGGCAGGTTGAACACGATGAGCCGCTTTTCCATCGTATCGTCCGCAACGTCTCTCTGCGTGTCGTTGTCGGAGCAACTGACTGCAGTCCCATAGGTCATTGTCGCTTGCACATTGCCATCGAGATAGGTTTGAACGTTGTTCATCCACCCGGCTTCTCGCGCGTTGCCCGTCGCGTAATAGCCGCCCTTCCCATTCGGCCCGCTTTGCCCTCCTCTCGATTGCTGAACGCGGCTTCCCGCGAAGCGGCCTGCAGGGTTCTTCCATATGACCGCCGTAAGCGGCATGTCGTATCGAAGATCGGTGAACCGTGAGCTGCGGTAATAGTAGGAGATCCGGACGCCTGCCGAAGTCGTAAAGCGATATCGGGCGCGGGTGAAGTTCGTCGGCCCCGCGCCGGATGGCTGATAACTCAGACCGGCAGGGCTGGACGCGAAATTTTGAACTTCCATAGAAATGGGCGAGACCAGGTTCGCCCACTTGGATGAGAACAGAAACTTTTCCCGCTCGGCATCCGGCGTCGTCTTCGGGTCGAAGTTCCCCTTGGTGATCTTGACGCAGGGCGTATTCGTATAGTCGAAGCCAATCAGCGTCCGCGTCATGAGTAAAACTCCAGCGTGCCGGCATTGAGGTTGAAATCGACCTTGCCGTTAAGTGCCAGCATCCGGCCCGCGTTAACGGTCCCGATGTTCGCGACGTTCATGCGCACCGCGTTGCCGTCCACCACAAAGGGATTGTTCAGGTTGTTTCCTGCCACGACGATGAACTGATCCGCTTCGACGAGAAATCGCGTCGGCAGCGCGGTGTTGTTCGGCACGTCGAGATACCATGCCGCCGCTCGCCATGCTCCGGCGCCGCCCTGTCGGGCCTGCGCGCCGATACGCGAATAGCCGGACGGACCCGACATCGCCGCCATGCGAAAGTTCGCCGTGTTGACATCGCCGGACGACGAGGCGGCCGTGACGGACGTGAGCGCCGTTGCCAGCGATGTCACCCGCCCATCGATTGTCGAGACCTGAGACTGCAGCCCGCTCACGGCGCTCGCCACTGCCGGAAGGCCCGTCGCAGGATCGAAGACTTGCGCCTCCAGCTCGTCGACAGAAAGAGCCAGTGCTTCATCTGCATCCGACAGGGCAACAAGCCGGCTGTTCACCGACGATTGGAATGAGCCGAAGTTCGTAGAGAGTGAATTGATACTCTGCGATAACGCGGTGTCGGCGTTTACCAGCACCTGCACTTGTGACAGGAACTCGGCCTTGTTCACACCTACCGTGGCGGTCAGGCTTTCGATCCGCGTCGCAAGCGCCGCATCCGCCGTCGCCAGGACCTGGACCTCGCGCATATATTCGGCCCGCGCCCCTTCGAAGGTCGCGGTCACCTGCTCTCGAAGCTTCTGCCGGTCGAGCGCGTTGCCGAAGTCCTGGTCGGCAAGAAGGCTGTCGATCTCCTCCATCCGCTCGCGGATCTCGCGCACGCCGGAGCCGAGCCACTCCTGATAGCCGGCAAGGTCTTCATCGAGATTGTCAAAGCCGGTCACACCCTCGTACGGATCAAAATCGAGACCAGGCGCGAGCTTCACGTCGGGCGTCGTCACATCCAGCCAGGCCGACCATTCCATCGGACGGTTTGAATATGGAACGAATCGTCCCCGCACCTGATACTCGGTCAAAGGCAGGAACACGCCGTTGAGTGTCCAGCTATGGGGCGGCGCATAGGCCGTCGCATCGCTGTCAAAGACGACCAGACCGCTCGCCTTCAACCGGACCTGTATCCAGACATTGCGGACATCGTCCTGATCCGCTGCGCAATTGACCTGTATGGACGGCCGGCGTGCATTGCCCTGAGCGTCATAGATCGTCGCCGGGAACACCTGCCAGCCTTCCATGGGCTGAGCGGGCGGGCGATCCGGCGAGATCGGCGAGAAGACGGGCGGCCGGTAATCCGTGAAGAAGTTGAACTGATAGTCCGTCGGATCGACTTCCGTCACATCGACCATGACATCGAGGTTCGTCCGGTCGGCGACGCCGTCGACGCGGAAGAGTTTCGAAACATAGCCGTTACGGGCCGATGTCCACGTGCAGACATCCCCCGGCTCGGCTGTCCAGAAGGCGGGCGGCAGAACCAGCGTATGCCGGCGTTCGCGCCGTGCCTCCGCCAGGGCGGCCTTCATGATCTGCTGAACCTGACGCGAGCGCGAGACCGTCGTCAGGTCGAGATCGCTGACCAGCCGGCGATTGCCGTCCCGCGCCTCATAATCCGCTCTGTAAAGCGGCGGCGCCGGCTTGACGTTCCAGCTTTCCTCCGGCTCGGGATAGCGCGCCGTGATGCCGTTGATGCTGTCGGCAAGGCCGAGGAATGGCTTGTTCGTCTGCTCGACGGTCGAGATGATATCTGCGTCGGTGAAGGCGAAGGAGGGATTGCCCGGTTCGCCAACACGGATCTTGTAGATGCCGCCGGTCTCGATCGGCCGTCCCTGACAACCCATCAAGATAGTCTCGATACATGTGCCGATCTCTGTCCCGACCGCGATCTCGGCCCCGGTCATATACTGGGCTTCGAGGCCGTTCGGCCCTTCCACCTGCAAACGGCACTTGGCGATCTGGGAAATCCAGTCGGAGGCCGGGAAGCGCGCAGCCGGCGTATTCTGCAGGCCATACAGCCAGTCGCCGTTATAGCGGATGCCGCGCATGATGTTGTAGACCTGCACGGCCGGCAGATCGTCGCCGTCGCCGCCCCAGGTCGCCGGATTGTCCCAGCGATGAGCGCCGGAGCCTCCGGCCGTGCTGTCCTTCGAGACATCGTAGAGCGGCATGCCCTGAAGCTCGAAGCGGAAGGACGGAAAGCCGCTGAACAGTTCGGGATTGGAACGGGCCGTGACGACCGCATAGGCGATGCCTCGGCCGACGCGCGTATTCTCATAAGGACGCGCTGCAGAAGACACATTGCTGACGAGCCAGCTATCCGCCGCGGTCTGCGTGCCGTCGTAGAATTTGACCCAGAGATGGTCCCGGCTGCCGGTGCGGTATTCCGTGACCGGATAGCCGAAGGTGCCCGCAACGGAGGCGTCGCTCGTATCGACGGTGACCGGCTCGCCATTCACCCACATGGCCGTCATGCCGGAGACAGGCATGTCGGAAAGCGAGATAACCTGCGTGAAATAGGCGTTCGGCGTCTTGCCCGCCTGGCCCCAGGTGTTGGCATAGACGAGAGAGCCGGCGGAAGCGCGACGGCCCATGATGAGGGAGCGCGGCACGTCGCCGCCGGACTGCATCTTGCCGCGCACGCCGAGCGGCTCCGGCGCATCCGGCTTGTTGAGCGACGCGACGGCGAGCTGCAGGCCGATGCCGACGGCGGCGTTGAGCGCGATCGCACTGACGGTCGCCAGAAACCCGGAGCCAAGACTGATCAGTCCCGCACCGAGGGCGGCGCTGGTGAAAATTGCCATGGATGTACGGTGTCCTTAAGCCGGAAGAGGCTTCATGAAATGCCGTTCGGCGGCGCGGTAACCGTGCCGCTCGTATAGCTTCGTGGTGACAGGATCGGAGCCGAGCCCGACCATGTGGATGATGACGCAGCCGCGCGCCCTCGCCCACTCTTCATAGGCGTGCAACATGCGGCACGCGGCACGGCCACGATGCTCCGGCTCGATCCACCACATGATCTCCTGGGCGATCTTCACCGGCGCCAGCATGTGCGGTGCGGCATGGGCGGCGAGCACGCCGACAGCAACACCGTCCTGCTCATAGACGAGGCAAAGCCGGTCGTCGTCGACAAGTGCCGTGTCGAACAGCAGCGAGGCCATCGGCGCCGAGAACGCGAAGGGCAGATCCGCCGCGGCGTGAAAGGCCTTAGCCATCGCAAGCACGCGGTTCCGGTCGGCAGCGAGTGCGGGGCGGATCATCGTGGAACCCTTGATTTTGAGGGGTCGACTCTCGGTTGCCGTTCTGCTTCCATGCGACCGCAAAGCTTGGGAGGAGCGCATGTCATCAATCAAAGTGAGCTACGACAAGAACCATCCGGAAGAATATCTCAACGCTGGCCTCGCCGCCTACCATGAAGCTTTACACGCTTGCATTGTCGCTCTGGTAGAAGTGAAAGGAACAGAGGACCTAACATGGTTTGACGATCTGCATCAGCAAGCCATCAGGTCCGCCAAGGGGACGATCACTGAGCATATCCCGGTAGAAGTCGATGCGGGCGCTGTCCGGTTCGGTTTTGAGATTGTCGACGCAGAGTTTAAGCAGCTCCGCGTCGGTCTTGTCAAAAAGTAGGATCGCGGCATCATCGCCTACCCTGATGGACGCCATGGTGAAATTGCTGCTGAATATCGCGAAGTCATTCATATCCATCTCCAAGTCATGACGCCGACGGCACGTTCACGCCAATGCGCTGCACGCCGGCCGTGTCGAGCTTTCCCGTCTTGCCGCCCCAGAAAAACTCCCATTCCCCGACCGTGGTCGTGTCCTGGTAGAAGTTGTCGCCGGCGGCGCGGCGCTTCTGGCTTTCATCGGACCTTGTGTCCGGGTTCGACCGCGTCATCTCCTGCGTATGAGACGCGCAGGTGAGCACGATGCTGCCGGCCTCGCCTTCCGATGGCGTGGTGATCTCGACATCATCGACGAAGCCGACGAACCGGCAGAACGCCGTATCCACCGGCCGGCGCGTCTCTGGCGAGAACAGCCCGCGATAGATTTCGACGCGGGCCTGCTTCAGGTCGTATCCGCGAACGACGCTCGCCACACCCTCGTCGATCTGCGAGAGCGTGATCGTCGCATTGCGGACGCTGATATTCGAAACGAGCGGAATGTCGCCCACCTGAATGAGCGATCCCGAACCTTCGAAATTCCGGTTGACCGCCGAGCCGGAATCCGGATCGAGCACCGGAACCGTGATGTTGCCGACGCCCGACCAGAAGCCGTAGGCGAAGGGAGTTCCCGTGTCGTATGTCCGCGCCGTGATCCAGAGGAAATCTCCCGGAACAAGACGGCGGTCGGCAAGAGCGGCCTGGTTGGCCGGTGATAGCTGTCGCATCAACGATCCTCTACTGCTTCGAAACTGACAGTGCCGCGCCCGGTCTGCGGATCGGCCGTGCTGCTGATTGATCCCGGCACGATAGCCATCCGGCACGAGGGCCCAGCCAGCTTGACAGCCGCGCCGGCCGCCGCACCCGGCCAGAAATGCGGGCGCACCTCGAATGTCGGTGTCACGCCGGAACCGTTGGCGGTCACCGCCTCCATGACGCGATGCAGGCCGCTTCCGGTGATCTCCAGAAGATCGCCGATGCTGACACGGTAGCCCGCGGGCAGGCCCGCCAGGGTGCAGCTCTTGTTGTTCGCGCCGATCGTGCCGGTGGTGACGCTCCCGACGCCGAGGGCGTCGTAGGCCGGCTTCGGATAGGCGATCGGATAGCAGCGGGAAAGCGGATAACCGATGAAGGTCTGCAGGCCACCTTCCAGCGCCTCCAGCCGCCCACGGCAACGATCGAGATTGTTCGGGCTCAGAGAGCGCGTCACCCACGCTCCGTTCCAGAGTGGCCAGCCGAGATCCTTGACATAGGTCCTCCCGCCGGCGGTGCGCGATTGCTCCTGCCGGAACATCGGTTCGAACTTCGTCGTCCAGCCGGGAAAGTCGGCAAGGAGGTTGACGGGATAGACGATGGTCACTGCCAATCCCTCGTTTTGCGCGCCTTGCGCATCGTGGTCAGGACGTTGGCGGCGAAGTCGCGTTGCTGCCTGTCCATGGCTTCCTCGAGTCTGGCGACCGCCTCTACCGATGCGCCGCGAGCGTCGATCTGCGGGGCGAAGGTAATCGATGGCGCAGCCGACTGGCGGGCTGCGGCAACATTCGCAAGGTCCGGCATCCGCGGCGCAGACATCGGAACACGCGGGAGGATGGTCCCGTTCTGATCCGGCACGAATACCTCAGGCCGCTTCTCGCCGACGATGTAGGGCTGCCCCCTCCTGACCGGACCCCCCTTCTCGCGGAAGAGGCCTGCGAACAAACCGCCGAACAAGCCTCCCGAATTGCTGCTCGTCGTTGGTTGGAAGAGCGAGTCGAACGCGCTGTTCAGCAGCATGTCGCCAAGCCTCTTCGCTACCTCGCTGAGAGCGTCCGAAAGGCTTCGGACTCCGGTGATCGCACCGATCGTGCTGCTCTTGAAGCTGTCGTAGAACTCCTCGGATGACCGTTCGGCGCGGTCCTGCGCCTCCTGCACACGGCGAAGCGCATCGGCCTGCCGGGCATAGGCTTCCGAAGCCTCGTCGATCTGGCGGCGCTGCTCGCCCGAAAGCTGGATATTGTCGAGGTCCGTCTGTCCCTTCCGCCGCGCCTCCTCGCGCAGCTCGGCGAGCGCCGACTGTTCGAGGTCGAGCGCCATGCGGCGCTTTTCCTGTTCCTGATAGGACAGGCTGACGATGCGCTGCTCTTCGATCAGCGCCGCCGTGCGGTCGCGAACGGCCTGAATGTCATCATTGAAACGACTGTCCGCGTCTCGCCCGCCGCCAGCGCCACCGCTGCGACGTCCCGAACCTGCGCCGGAACCTGAACTTCCCGTAGCCGGGAAGTCGCTTATGGATATCGAGTTCAACTGGGTGCCGCGCCTGCGCCCTCCGCGCGAAAGGGGGCCGGAAGCCGCGTAGGCGACTGGCGGCAGCTGAGGACCGTACAAGGTCGGGTCTTTGGCGACCTCTTCGTACGCCTTGTTTCTGAGGCGGATATCGCGTTCGGCCTGCTCCTCCCAAAAGCCCTTTCTTTCCGCATCGGCCGTCGACGTGATTGTCAGGGCGCCGCCAAAAAA
This sequence comes from Shinella sp., assembly GCA_033795365.1. GTDB lineage: Bacteria > Pseudomonadota > Alphaproteobacteria > Rhizobiales > Rhizobiaceae > JARYGU01. The sequence continues at coordinate 13,593 of JARYGU010000021.1, read as the reverse complement.
CTCACGTCTACCGCCCTCGCCGGCTATCCAGCGACCGACATTGTCGAGGCCGGTCATTCGCCCCAGGGCTTGAGCAAATCCATTGGCTGCCTCCACGCCTGAATTGAATGCGCCGATTACGCCCTGTATCTGGCCTATAAGACTATCGAATTTAAGTCCGTTCACGAAGGCGGCAACGCGATCGATCTCGTTTCCGAAAGTCTCGCCCGCTCTAGCTGAGGAATTGAACTCGCGCGCAGCATTGATGAGAGCCGTATAAAGATTTGAGAGTCTATTATCGAGCGTTCGGACAGCGCCTGCGACCCGCTGCTCCAGCAACGGAGCACCAGCTTGGATACCTTCGAAGAAGGCGCGAGAGGATAGCTCACCATTGAGCATAATCTGTCGCAAGCGGGCAACCGAGCCGCCGGCCTCGCGGATTCCGGCAGCAGCGGCCTGCAAGATGGTCGGAGCACCCTCCTGTATACTATTGAATTCTTCGGCGCGGACGACACCGCCGCCCAAAGCCTGCGAAAGCTGCAATAGCGCGCCGGACGCCTCCTGCGCTGACTGCCCCGAAGCGCGCAGCGCCAATGCTACCGTATCTGTGAAACCGAGCAGCCGTTCGGATGAAACCCCGAGCTCACCCTGAACTAGCGATACCCGACCATAGAGCTGAACGAGGGCTTCCAGTGGCGCGGCGTTGCGCGTCGCAGATTCGAAAAGGCTCTGATAGGTGCGTTCGAGACCTTCTCCGGACTGACCTGCGATTCGCAAAGCATTATCGATGCGTGTCGCCGTATCGGTGAGGGTTTGCAATCCCCTTGCACCACCAATCAACGCAAAGGCACGAGCAAACCCTAAGGCCGCCTCGTTCACCCCTTTGCTAATGTTCCGATTCATCTGCGCAAAGCGGTTCTCAATCGCACGCGCCTGTCTGGCGGTCTGCCCGCGAGCCCGATTAAGGGAATTTTCATATTGCTTGATGTCAGCGGATAGCTGGACAACCAGCCGCTCAAGATCAGTTGCGGGCATGAAGGTTGTATCCTAACTGTGAAAGACACGCATGGAGCGGGAGGGATACGTTGATGAATAACGTGCAGAAGAGGCCCAGTTTTGGCCGAGTATTGCTGACTGCAGCGGGCATTCTTGCCGCCGTTTACGCTGCGAGCATCATTTCACCCGGAGAAACAACGCTCGCTGACGGAACGCCGACAGGAGAAGCGGAGACCTTCAGGCTTATTCATGCAATCGGGAATACCGAACAGGAGGCCGCTCGCGATCTCTCAAGGCATGAATGCGAAGAGAGGAAGCGCCAGCTCAAGGCGGCCGGAGAGGCAGTAGGAACATACAATGAAAAACTCGGCATCGGCTCCATAACCTGCCTCCCCGAAAGCGATTTTGAGAACTGATTTTTCGCTATTCCTTGGATTGCAACCACTGCCAGAGATCATCGGCCTCGGCATTGGTCATCTTCTCGACGCCGTTTTGCGCACGAATGTACCCATCCAGAGCCGCCATAAATTGCCACATCGACATGCCGTTGACCGTCTGTGGCGAGAAACCCATGGCCGCGCCAACTCCGTAGACCAAAGCGAAACGGATCTTGCCGTTCGGCAGATCGTCTATTCCGCTTCGCGAGCCGGCGCGACCGGCTCCCCCACGGGCTCCTCCGGTGCGCCGAGAAGCCCTGCCGCAAGAACGGCGGCTGCGACGGGGTGATTTTCGAGCGGGGGGCGAGCCTCGACATAAGTGCGCACCTTTCGGAGGGCATCTGCCGGCGTCATGCCGCCGCCAATCAAGCCAAGACGGATGACATTTGTGATGTCTTCCATCTTCCAGTGATGCGAGTGGAGGCGGTGAAGGACGACGTACGGTCCGACATCCGTCTTTTCCTGAAGCTCAACCAGCTCTCCCCAGCCCAGGCGAAAGGGGAAAGTACCGTCCGCGAAGTCGATCTCGATCTTGGCGTCGCGGCTCATTACGGAACATCCGTAACGACGCGAGTCATCGGGCCATCGCTTTGCATGCTGACATTGCCGGTCACACGGCGGCCGTCCTGCGCCCCAGCTTCGAAGCTCTCGACATGCACATTCCCCGTCCATGTGATGGTTTTCGTGGGAAACTCCCACTCGACCTTCGCCGGCACGGATTCGACGTTCTCGAAGGCGTCGAGCCACACCTCGACACTCTCCTCGGCAAGAACACCCTCGCCGGCGATCGTCATCGACAGCGAGACCGCGTCACGGCCAAGCCAGTTGACCTTGTCGGGATCGTCGCAGTCAGGCAGCGGAACGTCTTCCAGCCCCTTGTTCAGCGTCACGGTACGCTGGCTGAAGCCGCAAGGCGCGGCATAGACGATGGGGGTGGCATCGTTGCCCAGGAGAACCCGGACCTTGCCGCCCTTGATGGTTGTCGGTTGTGCCATGGAATATCTCCTTTGTGGCGACAGTGAAGAGCCCGCCGACATGGCGGGTTTGGCGAAATGCCGGAATGGGAATGAATCAGCGTTTCTCGACGCCGGCCCGAAATGTGATGACGGCATGCGATGTGAGGCCGTCCGGATCGCGCATGACGCGGCGGCCGTCCTTCACGAAATAGACGAGCGCATTTTCGGCAATCGTCAGCGGCGCATCGTGCAGGGCCTTCTCGACAGCCGCGGCGATGCGCTTGACCTCTCTGAAACCCGGATCGCGCGACCAAGCGTCAATCTGCATCGTGATCTCGGCGCCGTCGATGCAGTCGTAGATTTCCGGGATCTCGGTTTCCGGTCCGAATGACACATAAGGGAAATCCGCGGTGATCTTGCCGTCCTGCCGTGGAACGTCGTCATAGACCCGGTCCGCGACCAGACCGGCAAGACCGGCATCAGCGACAAGCCTTGCATAGATGGCGCGCTGCAGCTCGTAGGAAGCGTCCTCGCTCATGATCCTGATGCAACCTTCCTAGCCGCCTGACGGGTCGCCTTGCGAACCTGGCTGACGGCAGATTTCCGGTTCGCGCGCCAGCTCACGAAGAAATACGGGCTCGCGGGCATGTCCTGCGTGCCGAACTCCTGCCAGCGCGCGTAATAGGCCTCGGTGTTTCCCGCGTAGATCGTGATGGTGAGATCGCCACCGAGCTTGGATTTGACGGAAGCGACGATACCGGCACCCTTCGGAGCTTTCCCCCAGGTCCAGCCGATGGATTCGGCGAGAGCCATCGTGTCCTTCGGCGCCAGCCGCTCCATCATGCCGGTGATCTCGTCCGCGACCTTTTCCATTTCGGTTTGGATCATCTGTCGGGCGACGGTCGGCAATCGCTTCAGCTTGCGGTCGAGCCTGGCGAGATTGAGGATTTTCGTCACTCGGCAACTCCGCTCTCGCACAGGAAATCCAGCCAGGCGCGATCGTTCGTCGGCGTGATGTCGCGGATATTGAAAGCGATCCCCGAGCGCACGTCCCTCACCCGCCAGTCGGCGCCGACCTCCCGCGTCTGCGACGAGGCACGCACGGTAATGACCTGCGTGTGCTTGCCCTGCAGGCGGCCAGCCATGACGCTCTCGCCGCCGCGCAGATGCGTAAAGCCGGCACGGACGGAAAACTGCTCCACCCAGCTCCCGACCTTGACGCCATCGCCCCGATCGACCGTCTCGCGCTTGTCGAAGGCGACACGATGATAGAGATCACCCGCCGATCTGGGTTTCGCCATTGCCGCCGACCCGATCGGTTTTTTCCATGTCGACGGCTCTACCCGCCGCGATCGCCTTCTCGGCGCAATCGCGCTTCACCGTCAGCTCCATGCCGGCCTTGTAACCGATCGTGGTTTGGCGGGTCGGCTTGTAGTCGAAGTCGGCGGTGAATTTCACCCTGGCCATACGAACCTCCTATGCAAGAGTGGGGTCGCGCATGCTGTAAAGCATCGCCACGATCGGATTGCGCGGATCGCCGGTGCCAAGGCCGGAAAGCATCTCAGCCTGGTCGGGCTCATAGAGTGACTGCACCGCCATGATGATCGCGATACGAACGGAAGCAGGGACGGTGTCGACGGTCCATTCCGGATCGGCCGCTCCCTTCAGATAGCGGAGAACTCCGCCCGTCGCCGCGTCAAGATAGCTCGCAAGGACATCGTCATCGTCGCTGTGATCGACGCGTAGAGCCTGTTTGACGAAGGCAAGATCAACGAGAGATGCCATCACTCAGCCCTCGCAGGAACGCCGACGCGCACCGGAGTATGCGATTTCGCTTCCTTCATCTCTCCGTCCTTGCCATCCCTGCCACGCTTGGCTGCCAACGTCCAATGCTTCTCCGCACTGTCGGGCTTTTCGCTGGTGGTCTCGACATCGCAGTGCCAGAGCGAGCCGCCCCATGTGACGGTATCGCCGCGCTCGTATTTCTGCCCGTCTTTGAAAACCCCACGGTAAATCATGACGGGGAAGCCGAGCTCGATCTTGTAGGACAGATCGCCGCGGTCGAAGGACAGGAGAACCGTACGCCCGTCCTTCATCACCTCGGCATCGAAATCTTCGAGGTTGAATCCGTCTCTACCCGGAGCACCAGGCGCACCATCCTTACCGTCGCGTCCGATCACCGGGCCGAGCTTCCTGACCTCGCCATTGGAAAGCGTCAACACCAGTTCGCCGTCGCGATCGATGAAGGCGCCGGCCAGATCCACGCCGTCCTTGCCGTCCTTTCCGTCTCTGCCATGCTTCCCGTCAGCCCCATCCTTCCCATTCGCCGGAAGCGGAATCTCGGAAACGACAAGACGAACCACATCTTCGATACTGCGCTCCATATCCTCAGGCATCCGGGCGTTAACGGCCGCCTCGACCATTGCCTCGATGTCGGGAAGTTCCGGCAACGGCGGGATATCCGGGATCTCGATAGCCTCCACGGCCGCCTTGATCCGCGCGAGATCGGCGGACAGGTCTACGGGCGCCGGAAGCGCATCGATCCGTTTCTCCAGCGCGTTCATGCGCTCGATCAGGGGGGAAAGCTGGGCCTTGACGATGCCGGCGAGTTCGAGTCCGAAAGCCTTTGCGTCAATCATGCGGCAAGACCCTTCTGTAATGCCAATACAGCCTCTGCGAAGAAGGCGCGCTCCTCTGCCTGCTGACCGGGATCAGCGGAAGGTTCCGGCTGCGGTGATGGGTCGGGAGGATTGTTCGCCTGCGCGATAAGCATGCTGTCACGCGCCGAGATGGCCTCGAGCGAGTGATCCTGCTGCTGCAGGTAGATCGTAGCGCCGCCGGTGACGCCCTTGAGGTCAAGGCGCTTGCGGCGTTCGTCGAGCGTCATCACGCTCTTGGCCTTGTCCAGCACGTCCATCTGCGTCACGCTGTCCATGCGCAGCAGACCATCGGTGTCGAGCTCCGTTCCGAGATTGTCGCCCGTGCTCAATCCCTCGTCGAGGCAAAGCTCGATGGCCTCGATCAGCACCTGCAGGCACTGCGAATAATATTCGACGTTGAGCGCCTGGACATTATCGTAGGATGGCAGATCTCCGACGCCGACCTTGTACGGCGGGACATGATAGGTCGAGCAAATGACCTGAGCGCTCCACTTCAGCTGTTCGATCAACTGCATGTCGACCGACTTGGCTTTCATAGGTTCATATTTGAGCCCGTCGCCTAGCACCGCGACCTTGCCGGAATTCTCGCCTGCGAAATTCGTGTCCCAATAGTCCTTCAGGCGCTGTGCAGTGGTGTCATCGATCGCGCCGGGCGCGGTCAGGATGCCGCCAGGCTGCGCGCCGTTTTGAAAGAAAAGCGTACTGTCGTTCTGGATCGCGAGGCCCTGCATCGCTGCGAGACCACCGGCGAAGATCGGCGAGAGACCGACGAGCGGATGAAAGAAGCAGTTGAACCGATCGTGGATGATCTCGCTCGCGGGCACGACGACAGTCTGCGCGATGCCCGCGAGATTGTCGGCGTTGAGCTGGTAGAAGACACTTCCGTCGTCAGCCACCAGAGGCGTGACGAGGCTCCAGTCGAGAACATAGAGCTTACGTACGACGCTGTTCGCACCGCGCTGTTTCAGCAACACGGTGTTCCCGGTCTGAAGCTTGGACAAGACCCAGCTCTCCATGAACTGGATGCGGGTCTGGAAGTCGTTTGGCTTGCGCAGAACAGGCGAATAGGCCGTATTCGTCGTTTCCGACCAAATGCCTTCCCGGTCCTTTTCGACGAGCTTGATCCGCAGCTTCGCGATATCCGAAGCAATCAGCGTGCGGCAGGCAAAATCCGTCGGGTTCGACAGCACAAGGTCGCGCTTGATCTCGACGTTATGTTGCCACGCGCCCGGAAAGCTCTCGAAAATCGAGAACCAGCCGCGGCGACCTTGCGCCACCGGCGACGTCGCCTTTTCGGCACGCCCCGCCCGGGAAATGTTCAAGCCGAGAAAGCGCATCAGTTGGCTGCCTTTGCCTCTGCGATCTTCGCCTGGAGGGTTTCGGCATCCCAACCGTGAAATGGACGCTTACCGACGGCGTCGTGATATTGCTGCCGGAGCTCAGTGATGAGATCATCCGTCGGCGGTTCCGGCGTCTCATCCGCCGTCGCGGCGACCAAATCGCGACGGTCATATCCGAGCTTACCGAGGATCGTCCTGAACCTCGGATCACGAGCGCGAAGGGCTCGGGTCATGTACGACTGCGATTTCATGGCGGGCTCTCCATTGTGGAACCGGCCGCGATTACCGCGACCGGTGTGCTCATACGATCAGGAGGTCCTACGGTGCTTCCGGCGGGACCGGGTCGCCCCAGGTGATGTTGTCCATCCAGGCGACGGCGGTCGGCCGGCGGCGTGCCCAATTGAGGGTCCGTTCCGCCCGGAACGCCACGCTGTTGGTCTGGAACATCGAGACGACGGAGGTTTCGACCGGATCGGCGGCGCCGGAATCCTGCGTCGGATTATCAACCATCTCCAGAGACGCCTCGGTGGACATGGCGATGTCGACGCCACCCTCGTCACCCAGATAGATGTCCTCTGCGTTGACCAGCGCCACATAGTCTCCGAGGTAGTTAGAGACGATTACCGGCAGCTCGAAGAACGTGCCGCCCTGCATGGTGACACCGGGGAATTCCCGCTGACCGAGCGGGTTGAGCATCATCATGAGCCGCAGCGCATACGTGCCGCCCATAACCCACACGCCGGAGGTGAGCGGGTTGTTCGCCGCCACGAAGGCACCGATGATCGCCTGCACGTCCTCGCGGACGCCATCGGCGCCGGTGGCGGCGCTGTTGGCGATCGGTGCGACACCGTTCAGGATCGACGGCGGGCGAACGCCGGCGACACCCGCCGAAGTCGGGTCGATGAACGACACGTCGGAGCGTTTCGCGACCGCCTTGGCGAGGGAGTTGCGCAGCAGCACATCGGAGGACGGCGAGCTGTCCCGGATCAGCTCCATCGTCTGGACCGCGATGGTCGCGATCTTGAGCGGCGTCAGTTCGCCACGATCGAGCGTGAAGCGGGTCAGCGGCTTGCCCTTGCCTTCACCAACCCACTGAGCATCGGTCTCGGAAGTTTCCGAGATGAAGGGGATGCGGAACGGGATGCGCGTCAGCGAGGGGATGGTGCCGGTACCGAAGCGGCCCAGGATCGTCATCGGGCGGAGGAACTCGACGAAATCGGCGAAGCCGCCTTCGTTGCCGATGAGCGCCGGGGTGTTGCCGGTGGTCATGGCGGAGACTGCCGCCTTGACGATGTCGACGAGGTCCGGATCGCTCTTGCCGTAGAGACCTTCAGCGATATTGACCACCGGCTGGTGCGTCTTGTGCGCGATCGCAAGGCACTTCGCGTAGCGGGCGAAGCGAATGCCCTTCTCCGGATCCGCCTTCAGGGGAACCGTCCCGGTCCGAACCGCGGTTCCCGCCGCAGCGGATTTGATGGCGCCAGGGATCACCGGCTTGGCGGCTATCGCCTGCGCCTTCTCGAGTGCGCGAAGGCGCTTCAGGTCGCCGTCGATCGCCTCGACTTCCTGTTCGAGCGTATCGAACTCTTCCTGTTCGGCCTGGTCGGTCGAACGACCTTCGTCCATGGACTTCTGCATGACTTCCGCCATGCGCGCGGCCTTTGCCTGACGGGAGGCTTCCAGCGCCGCGATCTGTTCAGCAACGGTCTTCATCGCTGTACCTTTCTTCGGGTTGAGATTGACAGGTTTCGTGGACTTTCCCGAGGCGCCGGGAGGTGCAGGCCGGTCGTCTGCCTTCGGCTCCTTGCCTGTCGCGGCGAGCAGAGGACGGTCGATCGACTTGATGGTGGAAATCACCGCATCGGCATTGGCCGGGACGGAGACGAGGGAGAGCTCGAGGACTTCAGTCGAGATGAAGCGAACGCCGCCGTCATCCATCCAGGAGTATTCAAGAGCGCGGAAACCGATGGAAACGGCGCGCACTAGACCGGCCTTAAGCTCACCCCATGCCGTTTCGATACGATCGCGGAGCGGACCAGCCTCCTCAATGATCGGGAGCTTGGCTTCGAAGGTGATGCCGTCTTTCGTCGGCTTGTCGAAGGTAACGGAGCCGACAGGCTTGTCGTGATCGTGCTGATGCAGCAGAGGCATCGGGTTCTTGAACTGGACGCCCAGAGGTTCGACTATGTCGCCTACCCGGTCGGGGTTGGGTGTCGTGGCTATGCCGCGGATAATGCGCTGCTCTTCCTCGACCGCTTTCACGGTCAGGACCGAATACATCCTGTTCATGTGGACTTCCTTCTTAGCGGCCGACGACCATCATCTGGTAGGTTGGCTTTCGCTTCGGCTCCGGGTTACGGCTCATCACCGTCACCGCGTTGAAAAGTGCCATAGCGACGTCGATCTTCGCATCGCCCGCATTCTGTTTCGTTGCCCTTATGGCTGTCGCCGTCGGCTCAATCTTCAGGTTCCCGATACACCACTGGAAGACACCGGCGCCGGAATGGAGCATCGTGCCGTTCGCAAGCTTTCGCTCCGATGTCTTGATGGCGTTCATCAGTTGGTAGCCCTGAGGAACACCGATCAGCATCCCCTCTTCCTGGGTGATGCCGATCTCGTCGAGGGCTTCGACCATTTCGCCAAGCCCAGCCGGGTCTACGGCGACACAGGCGAGCAAACCCGCATCCTTGATCTGAGCAATGATCGCGACGATTTCTGAGATGTCTTCCAACTCATCGTCCACGATGACCAGATCGCGGGCCTTTTCGAATTCCCTCAGCTTGGTCGCTATGGACTTGCGCCGCTCTAGAACGCCCTTGTGGCACCACGCACGGCACCAGCACAGCCATTCCCTCGTCACCTTGTGCCGACCGACCAGTACCAGTCCGAAAAGGTCGTCTAGTCCGCCGCCGTCCAGCCCCGGAACGATCACGTCGCAGTTTGCGAGCAGATATTCGAGCGTGATCTTTTCATCTGCTCGACCGTCCCAAAGGTCTGCACCGGGCCAACGATTCGACCGGAGGTTCATACCGATTTCGATGTTGAGATGCTTGGCGAGGAAGACGTTGCGCGTCTCCGGTCCTTTCTCGCGCTCCTTCACCAGCTCGTCGGCGATCCACTTCCGGCCCGATTCGAGATGCCCGAGGTAAGGGTTGGTGATGTAGAAGTTTTCTGGCCGCTGATATTCGCCGCTGGTGACCATCGCGCTCGGAAACTCGTAGATTACCGGCAGGAACTTCGGATCCTTCACCTTGCCGTCGCGTACGTTGCGCGCATAGTCCAGCTTATCCTTGAACACACCGGCCGGCGGCGCATCCGACTGCGTTGTGATCGAGATCAAGAAACCCTCAGGGCGAGCGACAAGGCCGCCAGCGGCTTCCCTCATCATCGCGTCGGCTTTGGACTTGTTGCCAAACTCCCAAAGCTCATCCACCAGGACGAACGCTGCCTTGTTGCCGGCGACGGTACCGGCATCAGCCGCGAGGATCTGCAGGGTTGCACCGGTCTTGAGGTGCTTGATTGTCCTCTGGTGGTCGATGATGTGCAGGAAGCCATCTTCCGCAGCGTTCAGTTCCGGATCCGCCCGCACCATGTCGGCAGCGGGCTTGAAGCTGTTGTTCGCCGCCTTAATGGTCGGCGCCACGATAATCAGTTCGTTTGACTGCCGCCAGTTCAGGATCAGCGCCGTGAGCATGATGCCGGCGGCGATCGTCGACTTACCGTTCTTCTTCGACACGCAGAGGAAGAATTCATTGATCAGCCGGTTGCCGCTCTCCGCATCGTATGCACCGAAGATCGCGGCAACGAAGTCGAATATCCATCGGTCGCCGGTTTCCCCAAATGTGGGGCGACCAGGAGCGTCCACCACGTGCAGCGCCTTGAAGACGCTGAGTGCATCCTCTGCCTGGTCGGGGAACAGCGGCGGGTTCGCAATGAGCGACTGACCAGCGATAATCCGCTGTTCCCAGTCGGTACACGACGTGTCCCACTTCATTTCGTGTTGTCGACCGCCAGCTTCGGGGCGCCACGCACTGCGAATCTGCCGGCGGAAGCAGCTTTTTCGGCATTCGATTGCCGCTGCGCCTTCTTGCCTTCCGGCGCTGCGGCCTCGTTGAACGTCTTCAAGGTGGCGCTGATATCCTTCAAGGTCTTTGCCCGCTCGCCGAGCGAGATCGCCTTCAGCAGCGCTTGGCGCCGACGGCTGTCGCTTTCTTCGGCACAGATCATGTCCTCAAGTTCGCCATGCAGAGAGGTGACAGCGTCCAGCTCGTCCATCATCCGGCCGGCGAGGGCTTTACCCTTCTCCGAGAGGTCCGGCGCGGTTTCCACCGGCTTGCTCAGGCGCTCCACCGGTTCGCGGCGGTCGAAATGCTTCGGCTGTGCTGACCGCGTCCAGTTGTCGGTCTTGGCGCGCTTGTTGATGGCGGTATGTGAAACCCCGTACCATCGGGCAATATCCCGGACACTCATGGCGCCGGCTCGATAGTCCTTCTCGATGCCATGCCAGTCGATCGGCTTGTTTTCTTTGGTCATGTTTCCACTCAGGTTTCCGGCTGGAAACTCCCCAGATCAAAAAAATCTCTACATGAGGGGGGCGCGGGTCCGGGAGGGAGAGATCGTCAGACTTTCGACCCACCCCCCCTGTCAAGGTCAGGGGGTCTTGGTCTGGCCCTCGTCGCCGACCTCGACGACCACGTTCGTGCCGCTGATCCACCCGGCCAGGGTGAAGAGCCAAGTTGCGACGGTCATTCGTGGCCCGAACATCCGAGGCATGCGAACGCCGATGCGTACGCGGCGAAGCAGATCCCCACCGTCAACAATGATCTCACCGCAATCACGAGCCATCTCACCATCGGGCCTGCGCCCGCTCCTGCTTCTGCTTCTCGCTGTCGTGATAAGCCTTGGTGACACAGTGCAGGTTGTTCCGATCCCAGAACAACTGCTCGTCACCACGATGCGGAACCTTGTGGTCGACAACCGGGCTGTCGCCTGCAGGGTATTTGCCGACGCAGAGAACTCCGGTCCGCTGGCAGGTGTAGTGATCCCTTACAAGGATCTCCTGCCGGAGCTTCTGCCACCGTGCCGTCTTATACCAGCTGCGCCATGAGACGGACTGATCACGCTCTCGTAGTCTGGCCTTCTCGTCTCCCTGCACCCTGCCCACGAGGGGCTTGATGGTGGTAACCAGCGGGCGGATGGTCTTCAGCTTAGCCATGACGCTTCATCTGTGATGGTAGCGATCTGTCGATCCGCAGCTCGTTGCACTCTTGCCTTTAGAAACCTGCTGGGCGAACTTCTCATGCCGGGCACTTTTCAGGACTGGCATGGGTTAACCTTTGGGGGATGTCGTGGCATTCAGGCCAGAAGATCACAGCATGCTTGTACAGATCGCTTTCTGGAGTGCTGGCGCGACATTCTTATGCGGGTTCGTCAGCACCATCGTTTGCAACATTCTCATCCTTGCCCGAACCAAAGCGCTCGCGAACCCAATGGACGAAATGGAATTGAGCCGAGGCGAGAGGTTAGGTCGAAAGTTCAGTCGAGGCACGTCGGTTTTGGTCGACGAACGCTACAGAACATTGAGGCGCGCGTGGTTTACCTCAATAGCCGCCACTTTCCTGTCATTCTTGACAATGCTGATCGTGACCGCCGTTCTCGGTCGATGATGTCGCTTTCTCTACCGTCATCTGAGGACACAAAACGGGACATCCGCGAACCGCGCCGCATGGATGGAAGACCATCGCCGCCGCTCAAACGGCACTAACGCCTTCTTACTGCTTGGCGGCTCCCTCGCTCATCCGGTTAGCCGCAACTGGAAAGGGTATTGGCAGAGGGCGAACGCAGCGTGAACAGTGCACGCTTGACTCAAATTACTGAGTCCAGTCATATAGTTACCGTTGTGTGGCGAATCGCTCACGACCGATACGACAAAGCCGAGGCTGCAACCTCGGCTCCGTGTCGAAACCCGCAACAGCTTTGGACGGCTCGCGGATCGGCGTTACACAGGTTCAAAATACGCGCTGCCATCAATCTGTCAAGTCGTCCAAAGCCTACATAAGGCAACCTTTATATGACGACGACAACCTACAGGCTTACATTTGATAACGCAGTAGACATTTGGTTGCGGTCTTGGGCTGGTGAATATCAGCACACGATTGCCGCATCTTATGGCGTTAATCCGGGACGCGTGAACGAAGTCTTGAAGGGGCATAAATATCCGCTCGCCAAGGTCCTCGCCGGCTCGAAAAGGGGCGCTGCGTGATGGCGAATTTCATCGTGACTTACGACCTCAACGGGCCCCGTCCGTCTCACAAGGAGATGGACGAGTTCCTTTCGAAGCTAGTGGCAAACAGAGGCCGCGCTCTCGAAACAGTATGGTGGGTTGATTATCCGGGTACGGCTGCGCAGCTTCGTGATCGTATTCGAACCATTCTCGGCAAAGAGGACCTTCTATTGGTGATCGAAGCCAAGAGTGCGGCATGGACAAGCATCCTTCTGGACAATAGTTCGCTGATCGAAGCTTGGAAGAAAGCTAGTTAAGGAATGGTGAGGGCGGGCTATTTTAGGTCCGCCTTTCCCAACTCAAATTCGCCTTAGCATCCGCAACGCTCTTCGGTTTCCATCGCTCTCTCCTTGGCTAGCAGCGATTAACGAAAACAGCCTGTCGCGCGTCTGACGCGATCTCTTCGCGGCATATCGTTGGAGCGCGGCGGCGTCTGTTTCGCCAGTCGTGACATCGAATCCTAGGCTGGCGACCAGATAATAATGCTCATCGGTTCGCTGACCTTCAGCGATGCGCGAGGGTTCGTTGCTCACGGTGTACCTCACGCTGGGCGGCGGCGGTCATGCTTGGACTTCGGGTGAAGGCGGTGGTTAGGAGACACTTCGGCCGGGCGACATGGTAGACCAGTGCGGCGCGGCTTTGCACACCATGAAGCGGAACCGCCACAGGTACCATGCGCGCCAGTTGGCCTTACCGCCCTTTGGACGATCGAGCATGACGCGGGAATCCTTAGCGAACCAGTCGATGAAGACAGCGCCAACTTTCGCATGGTGCAGGATGCGCATGCTCTTTCCTTTCTGCTGTTTGAAACGCGAAAGCCCCGCCATTGCTGACGGGGCCTGCCCTTTCGGGTCTTGAGAACGAACAAGCCTTGGCTTGCCGTTGAATGGTGTCGGGAAGGGCCGCAAGCTTTTCTGATCTGGCTCTATGAGCTGTACGGCA
>JARYGU010000020.1:0-106540 GCA_033795365.1 Shinella sp. | reverse complement strand
GTGGTGGTCACGGGTAGGAACGGCTGGCCTGTTGGCCGCAGCCGCAATCGGTCTCCCGGTGCTGGTACTCATTTAGTCCAACTTGGCGACGAGAGTTGCGGTGTTAATCTGCAATCGTCTCCACGGAGATCAGAGGCCCGAGCCCTCCAACGCCCCTATGCCCCCTAACTCGGGCCTCTGCCTGCCCCGTTGCGGCGTTCCAAAAACGTGATAAATCTGTGCGCGTCTCCGCCTTCGAAACCCGGAGACAAGAGGCCCGAGCCAGCCGAGAATCCCATCAACGCCCCCGCTCGGGTCTCTGCTTGCTGTCACAACGGTTCCGCTCACGAATATTTGTTCGCCGAGTTGTACGAATTCCCACATCGAACGCACCGTCAGGTTGAAATCCCCCCTCGCGACATTACAATATATTCACAACTGTATGTGGACTCGGGGGAGGAGACATGAAGGAACAGTTGTCGGTTGAACTTTGGGAAGAAATCCGCATCCGGAGAACAGATCGGGGTTGGGACTTTTATAAGTTTGGCAAGGAGCCATCTGTCGTTGGCCTGTCAACAAGCCACGCCGATACTTTCGACAGGTTGATCATCAAAATAAAAGACCAATTCGATATCCGACCGTAAGCCGCATCGGATACATCAGGTTTTACTTCTTTCTCTCACGAGATTATCCATCAGGAGCCCGACATGCCGGAGCCAATATTAAGTTCGTGGCTCGCGCCAGAGTTCCGATTCACATGTGGCTTGCCTACCGGGCCTCTCTGTCTCTATGCGACCTACGCTCGCCGCATTCATCCGGAGTTCATGTCGTTGACAGTTAAATGATGTGTCGCAATCCGGACTCCGGAGCGATCGCCCGGTGCGCGGCCAGAGCCAAGCATCCGCGTATCGGGTTGCGGGCGAAGGATCAAACAGTGGAATACGATTGGAACGAGCGGCGCGTCAGACGACGCACGCGCATGATCAAGACCAGCGCTGTCGTGATCGCCACTCTGACGATGGTGGGAATTCCCGTGCTTATCGTGTTCGAGGCGATGCGGCGCTGAGAGGTTCCCTGGTGGCCGAGGTTTGCGGCTGCAGCGCGACCATGACGGAGTTCAGATTGCTTTCATTGACGCGCGCCTTCGCGGCCGCGCGCACCTGTGCGGCGGTGATCGGTATCATCTGATTTTCCTAGATTTATGAAGGGTTGAGGCTAAACGAGGCTATTCAGCGTCAGTCGGGTCGGTGAGAACATCGACTTCGTAGGCGTCGTCCGCTTCGAATTCAGCAAGTCGGTCCTGCACCTCGGCGAGTTGCGCCGCGAGATTGTCGACGGCTTTGGCGAACCGCTCGACCTCGCTCTGCAGAAAGGCGTTCTGCGCCTTCAAGCTATCGATGAGGACGGACATCTATTCGGAGCTCCAGTTCACGGTTGCGGCCGATGCGATCGCTGCGGCGGTCTCGGCCTCGGCCACCGCCTTCTTCGCCGCCATGCGCTTGCCCTCGATGGCGGCCGAGATCGTCTGCCACGCTTCGAACGTCGCGACGATCTCCGCTGCCTTCTCGGCGATCGTGACGCCATCCACCGGCGCCTCGGCGGTGAGATGCGGGATTTCCGCAGCGGCGATCTCGGGGTCCGCGACAAAGGCACGCGCCTCGACGAGCTTCTGCTGATAGGCCATCACCTGGCCGTCGCCCGGCGTGATGAAATTCAGCCGGTAGGTCTCGGCCGAGCGATCGATCCGCTTCAGCGCATCCGCCTTCAGCGCGTCGAGATCAGGCTCGACCGACGCCGGCGACCAGGCCGCGATCTGCTGCGCAACGGCGGCCGGCACTTCCGGCCAATCGGCGACGGCATCCAGGAGCGCCGTCTCCGGCCGGCTGAGCTGATCGAGCATGGCCTCGCGATCGTCGCTATCCAGAGTGGTTGTGATCTTTGCGGCAAGCGCCTGCCAGAACTCGGTGGCGCCGAGGATCTGCTGGCGACCGAGCCACCATGCAACAGATGCCATCCAGCGGTTGGCCTTGCCTTCCTCCCTGGCGGAGATCAGCGCCTCGACCATGGGCTCATACATGCTGTCAATGCGATACATCACAAGTTCCTTTCGAAGTTAAACGGGAATGCCGAGGACGTAGTAGCGCAGCCCGATAATCGGGCTCGGATCGTTGTCGAACTGCCAGCCGTCGTTGTTACTCCACTGCGAGCTGACCGGCCGGCCCTTGTAGGTGTAGAAGGTCGCGCCAGAGGCGTTGTAGGCGACGCGGGTGCTGTCGCCGCCGTGATTGCCGCCGGTCTGGCGGACGATCTTGGTGAAGGGCGGGCGGACCCGCTCGTCCCACGAAAAAGTCAGGACTTTCCGTTCACTGCCCGAGCCGTGATGGGTGCAGTAGATGATGAAGGGAAAGAAGCCTGTGGCGTCGTAGCTGATCTGATGCTGCAGATCGCCGTTGCCGACGCTGATATAGTCTTCTTTCAAAATCTGCACGACCGGCCATCGGGTGTCGAGGACGATATCGGCGAAGGACGGATTTGCCGAGGCACCCGGCCGGAGGAGCTGCAGATGGTTCACGCTCCCTTCCGTGAACTTCCGGATGACCCGGTTCGATCCCGAGGTCGGCGGCGTGTTGTCGAACGCGAAGACGATGAAGCGCGCGCGACATGAACTGTTAGCGTTGAAGTTGATCGTCGTTCCGCTGAACCAGTAATCCGCCCCGAAATCCTCGTCCTTGGGCGAGCTTGGATAGACGATCGTGGACCCCTCGTAGAAGTGCACGAGCGCCACGACCTCGGCAGGAAGATCGACCCCGAGATCGACCGCCGACGCTCCGGCCGGGACTGCGACATCGCGGGCCGCGATGCAGCGGACAGCACGATTGTTGGCGTCGAAGGCGAGCTGCGCCGGCGTGGCCGTCCGCACGTCGTAGCCGGGCTTTGCGACGCGGCACTGGGCGGACGTGATCTGTCCGAGCATCTTGCCCGAGCTGCTCGGAGGTGGCAGCGCGGGTCCGTCAAGTGGCGTGTCATCGCCAGGCAGGTTGAAAACGATCACCCGCTTGTTGACATTGTTGTCAAGCTGACCGCTCGCATTGTTCCATATCACCTGCGAAGTTCCGTAGGGAACCGGTGTCGTGAGATAGGTCGAGGCGCGCATATTGCGCATCCACCCAAGTTCCTCGCCCATGCCGCCGACATAGTAGCCGCCATAGGCGCCGTTCGGGTTGGAAGGGTTGCGCTGGTAATCCTGGACGCGCGACTGCGTGAAACGCTGGGTGGATCGCGACTTCCACGCAACAGCGATCAGCGGCATGTTGTAACGAAGGCCGGAAAACAGGCTGTTGCGCAGGAAATGATAGTTGATGTTTCCGCCTTCCGAGACGAACTTTCGCTGGAAGTTGCTGTCGTTGGAGCCGGATGGCGTGTAGACGACCTGCGAGGTGTTTCCCACCCAGTCAGTAAACTGGATGGATCCCGGCGCGGCTATGTTCGGCCATTTGGAGGAGAAGAAGAACTTTTCCCGATCGGCATCGGGCGTGGTGCGCGGGTTGAAGGTTCCCTTCATGATCTTCATGCAGGGCGTGTCGGTGTAGTCGAACCCAAATCGCCAGACGACCATCTCAGCCCCACAACTCTATGCCGCCATTGGTGAAGTCGAGGACCAGCTTTCCGTTGGTGCTGCGAGCCTCGCCACTGAAGTTGGCGCTTCCGAAGTTGGCGGTGATCGCCGAAAGTGAATTCACGTTCAGCTTGTCGGCCGTGATCGCACCGTCGACGATGAATTCGGCGTTTACAGCTACTCGAGCAAAGGTGTTGTACCAGAAGACGTTGCCGCTGCAGTTTCCGGAAGCATCTCTTGCGCGTCGGAGCTGCAGGGCAGCGCTAACGGCGCCGGCTGGGGGCGTGACCATCCGGCTATACGTCCGTTCGGCGGTTGTGCCGCCGACGGCGAATTCAGCGACCGTTGTCGATGAAAGGGCCGTACCGGCGGCATCGTAGTAATAAAGTCGAGTCGAGGCTCCACCGTTTGATGCGGCCCACGTTCTGTACGTCCCTCCAAATGCATATTGCTTTGTAGGGTCAATCGGAAATCGAGCTGTGTAAACATCCGCTACGAAACCATTCGCGGCACCTGGGCTATCACCTGCCCATCGCCACACGCGCTCTGCGGTTTCATTAACCCCGCCTGCCGCAATCGCAAAATTAGACTGAGAACCTCCCCATACGGACGCATCCTGAAGAAGATTGTCCGGGATCAGGTTCGAGAAATCCGTAAGAACAAGCTGTTTTGCCGTTATCGCATTGGCTGCAATCTGATTGGCGCCGATCGTATTCGCCGCCAGCTTGTCACCGGTGATCGTTCCGGCCGCGATCTTTATGGCCGTGATGGCGCCTGCGGCGATTTCGTTAGCTGTAACCGCGCCGGCAGCGATCTTCGCAGTCGTCACCGCATTCGCAGCAATCTTTTCGGCGACAACGGAGCCATCGACGATCAATTCCGCCGAGGCTGCGCGTCGAACATAAATCGAGCGGAACAGGAACCCACCGGAGGCACTTCCTGAAGCGTCCGCCGCAGCTCTGACCTGTACTGCTCCTTCAACGGCATTGGACGGCGCCACAACAATCACGTTGGCGGCCACGGTTGTCGCCTGGCTGACGTTAATATCCGCATTCAAGAATGTGGAGCTGCTAATTGCGGTTCCATCCTTATCATACCACCAGATAGCTAGGCGGGCGTTGCCGGTTGACCCCCCGAACGCGCGAACCTTTCCTCCGAGCGCATATTGCTGACCCGGCATCGCCGAAAAGCGGGCGCTATAAATGTCACTTACGAATGCGTTTGCACCGCCATTGAAGGTGCCTGACCATCGTATATACCGTTGAAATTCATCACTCCCTGAGCTCGACGTTCCGATGAGCCAATCTGCCTTCGGGAGGCCCCATGCTTGACCATCCAGCAGATCGCCGGAAACGAGATTGGAGAGGTCCATTACCGCGATCTTGCTTGCAATAATCGCCCCGGCTGCGACCTCCGTCGCAGAGACAGCCGCCGCCGCGATCTTGCCTGCAACAACCGAATTGGCAGCCAGCTTGTCCGCCGTGACCGCAAGCGCATCCAGCTTTGCCGTCGTGACTGCGCCGGCGGCGATCTTGTCGGCGACGACAGCGCCTGCAGCGATCTTCGCCGTCTCGACGGACCCTGTCTGAAGTTTTCCGGCAGTGACAGCATTCGTCGCGATCTCGTCCGCCGTCACCGCGCCGGCGGCAATCTTCGCCGTGGTAATCGCTCCAGCGCTGATCTTAGCGGACGTGATAGCATTCGAGGCGATGGTATCGGCGACAACGGCCTCGGCCGCAATCTTTTCCGTGGTCACAGCGTTCGTCGCGATCTTATCCGCGACGATCGCACCATCGACGATCAGTTCGGCGGATGCAGCCTGACGAACATACATCCCACGGAATATCGCCTGCGGCGCCCATTCTCCGTTTGCATCCCGCGCGGTTCGACATCTGAACACACCCGTCGTCGCGTTAGCAGGCGCCGTGACAATCGTCGCCAAGGTGGAGGTATTCGACGATCCCGTCATGTCGTGGGTGAGAAGCATCGTAAAGGAAAGCTGAACGCCGTCCTTGTCGTAGAACAAGACCCCGAAATTGGCTCTTCCTCTTGCTACCGAGTAACCGCGCACCTTACCGCCGACGGCGTAAGCTTGCCCTGGCACGACCGGAAATGGCTTCGAGTTGACCTCCGAGAGATATCCAAACGCGCTTCCTCCGGTCGAAGAGGCGAGATTGTAACCAAGAACCCTACCGTAATCGTCCTGTGATGCGCCGGACGTGAACAAGCTCCAAGATGGGTTATTGTTGATACCGGCCCATGCGTCAGCATCAAGCAATTCCCCGCCAATCATATTTGTGGTGTCGACGACGGCCAGCTTTCCGGCGGTGATGGCCCCGGCGACAATTTCGGTAGCTGACACAGCAGCCGCCGCGATCTTGCCTGCAACAACCGAATTTGCAGCCAGCTTGTCCGCCGTGACCGCGAGCGCATCCAGCTTCGCAGTCGTGACGGCGCCGGCGGCGATCTTGTCGGCGACGACAGCGCCTGCCGCGATCTTCGCAGCCTCTACGGCGCCAGCCTGTATCTTGGCGGCGGTGACCGCGTTCGCCGCGATCTCATCTGCGGTGACCGCGCCTGCGGCAATCTTCGCCGTCGTTATGGCACCTGCGGCAAGCTTCGGCGTCGAGATCGCGTTGTCCGATATCTGCGTCGACGTGATCTGCCCGGTCACCTTGGTGGCAGCAACGGCCGCAATCTGAGCATCGGCCAACTGGCCGGTGATCTTCGACGCCGCAAGGCTCTCGATCTGAGCATTGGACAGCGTGCCCTCGATGTCGTCTGCGTCAATCGCAGCCGTCCACGCGCCCGCGTGATACCGGTAGAGCTTGCCGTCCGTGGTCAGGAAGACCTGCCGGCCCTCGCTGTTGCCTGTCGAAGGCAAAGCCGCCAGCACCTCGACCGGCCGCAGGCTGGAAGCAAACTTGGCAATCGTCATCGCGCCATCGGCGATCTGCGATGAGACGAGTGTGCCAGTGAGCTTGGCCGCAGCGATATCGGCGATCTGTGCGTTCGTCAGCTGACCAGATATCTTCGCTGCCGCAAGGTCGGCGATCTGCGAATTGGTGAGCTGACCGGTGATCTTCGACGCCGCAAGGCTCTCTATCTGGGCATTGGACAGCGTGCCCTCGATGTCGTCTGCGTCCATCGCAGCCGTCCAGGCGCCCGCGTGATAGCGATAGAGCTTGCCTTCGGTCGTGAGATAGACCTGCCGGCCTTCCGTGTTGCCGGTCGTGGGCAAAGCCGCAAGCACCTCGATGGGCCGAAGACCGGAGGCGAACTTCGCGATCGTGATGGCCGCATTCGCGATCTTGTCGGCAACCACGGCCCCGTTCGCGATGATCTGCTGGGTGACCGCGCCGACCTGAAGCTTCGCGGTCGAGACCGCCTCGTCGGCAAGCTTCAGGTTCGTGACGGCCTCGTCCATGATCTTCGAGGCAGTGACGGCGGCTTCGGCAATTTTTGCCGACGTAATCGAGCCGTCCAGCACATTCATATTGCCGGTGGCTGTCAGTGTCGTCCGCCACGGCGTGAAAGTCTTCAGGCGATCTGGCACCGTCGTGATCGTCGCACGCGCGTTATAGACCGTGCCGGAGACGATGCCGTCGGTCGTAATGAATTTGCCGCTTTCGGGTTCGGTGCAGGTAACGAGAAGATCGTCGGCACTCTCGGCCTGACGATAGAATATCCGCACGGCAACGATCGAAGGGTCTTCCGGCGGCGTCCAGGTGAATTGCAGGCACGGAACGTCATGCCCGCTCGCTCCGTTGATCATACCGGCCTGAACGTCGAAATTCTGCACCGTCGAAAGCAGCGAGGGATTGATCGGCTGCGTCGGCGGAATGACGATCGGGCCGGGCTCGATATCGCCATCGTCATAGATGTCCGCGCCCGTCTCGGCGAGCTTCAGCGTGAAGCGAAACTGCTCGTCCACCTGCCATTCGGTGACAAGCCAGGTCTTGCCGCGGAAGGTCACCCACTCCCCTTCCTGTACGGCAAGGCCGACGCGGCGGCTGACGGGCACCGTCGCCGTGCCGCCCTTGCGGTTCTGCCGGTAACGGATGTTGAGGAGATACTGCGCGATGTCCGGATCGGTCACCTGCAGGAAGTCGTTCGCCGTCTGCCGGCGCCGGCCATCGGCCGCTATATCGGCATTGACATAGACCGGGGACAGGCTCTCCGGCTTCCACATGCTTTCGATCGAGGTGAACTGCCCCGAAATATAGTTGTAGAGGTCGAAGGCAGACTTGCGAAGCTGGACATCCTTTGCGCGATCGACCGGAATATCGTCCGCCGTGATTTCAAGCACCGGGATCTGCGGAGCGCCGGGGATGACGCCGGAAAGGCCGCGCCGGTTGAGCGCATAGCCTGCCATGGCGTCGTCGAATTCCTTCAGGATCTCGGTATGATCCATTTCGCCATCGACCCAGATCGACGACTGATAGGTCGGCTTGCCGTTGCGCAGGCTGTCGCAGACGTTCATGGCGGCAAAATAGGTGCCGAGATCGAGCTGCCCGATGCTCTTGCCCTCACCGACCATCGTGCGCCCGGAGATCATACCTCTGAGGCCAAGCTGATAATTGAGCCGCTGGACGGCCGGGTTCAGCGAATGCTGCCACGTCGCCGGATTGTCGATCCGGTGTGGGCCGGCCCCCCCGGCGATGGTCGAATCTTTCCGCGGATCGTAAAGGCGAAGGCCGCGCAGCACCCATTCGAATTCCGGCCGGCCCTTGTCGAAGAGGTCGGCGTTGAATGTCCGCTCGACGACGACATAGGCCATGCCCGCCGCGACGCTGGTCGCCTTCCACGTCTTGCCGAGATTGGCCGTGTCGTTGACCAGCTTCATGTCCGCGGGCTGTCCCGGCCGGCCATCATAGAAGCGGATCGAGACGCGGTTGCCGAAACCCTCTATGCCGTAATGCGCCGCCTCGCCGCCGATCGGGTCGCGCTCGACGAGGTTGTGTTTCTCGCCGTAGAAATAGACATAGGGCTCGAGGCCGTCGCACCAGCCGTTGGCCAGGCCGAAGACGTCGGCATTGACCTTGTTGCCGCTTCCCCATTTCGCATAGAACCAACGATGCCCGGCGACGAGGCCGGTCCCGAAGAGCGTTCCGACCGGCACGTCGGCGCCGAATTGCACCTCGCCCTGTACCGCGGCGTATTTCTGCTTCTTCGGCCGGTTGAGATACTTCATGCCGAGTTGCAGACCGAAGGTCAGCGCGCCGCCGATCAGCGAGGTCGCAAGCGCAGAGCCGGCAAAAAGCGCACCGCTGATGGCAGCGGCGATCCCAGAAATGATCATTTCAGAAGCTCATCCGAGGTGAAAGACGGCGATGACATCGGAAAGGCCGTGGTCGCTCCGGCCGTTCTCGGTTTTCGTGACGAAACGGGCGCCCAGGCAGACGCCGACATGTTCGGCGCCGTCGGCAAGCCGCAGGATGACGAGATCGCCGAAGCGGGCCATGGCGCCGCCGACTGCATGCCGGCCAAGCTCGGCGGACCAGAAATCGACGAGGCTCTTGAAACCGCGCCGGCGGAGTGCGCGCTGTGCCCCGGCAAGGCTGTTGTAGGTCCCGCGGTATTTGCTGACGAGATCGGTCCCTTCAAGGGCATCGACCAGCGCGCAGCCCGTCATGAAGCAATCGGATTTCTCCGGCGTGCCATAGGCATAGGGCGTCGCAAGCTCACGCGCGAGCGTGGCCTCGACTATGCGAAAGCGGTTCATGGTTACCTCTGCCCCCATTCCTCGGGCACGGATCCGATCGTCGCCACATATTCGAGGCTCGTATCATCGGGGTCGTTGTCGAACTGCTGTTCGGCCTGGCTGCGCTTGACCCCGGTAGAGCCGCGCGCGGAGCGGCCGGGAGGCTGCAGGTCGATCGATATCGTGAGCGTGCGTTCCGATCCGCTCAGCGGGCCGTGATTGTAACGGACGCTGTCGATCTCATAGAGCGTGGAAGCCAGCACGCCTAGAACGGTATCGGTATCCGGGTCACCGGCCAGATGCGAGATGATCACCGGCGCGTTGAGATAGTCGAACTCCTCTATCCGGGCGATCGCGTCGTCGACGTTCTCGGTCGGGATGTCCGAGAATACGACCGTCCGCGTCGTCACGGCGATGCCAAGCGCGCTCGACGCGCTGCCCATCTGGAGGAATCGGTTCGGCAGATAGGTCAGGCCGTTGAATGTGTAGGGTCTGCCGCCGCGATGATAGCCGACGGATTTGCCCGGCAGATCGAAGCGGATGAGATCGAGGCGAACGATGCGACCCTTGTCGACGACGGTCTGGACTGCGGGATCAAGGCTCATTCGGAAAGAACTCCGTGGCGGCGAAGCTGGCGGTATAGTTCGGCCAGGTCTTCGGAAGGCTGTAGCTCCCCTTGTCGATCATCATCAGACAGGAGGGCTTCTCAAAACGAACCGTGCAAGGCAGCGTGAAGTTCTGCAGGTCGAGCGGAAAGCGGATGCTGAGCGTCACCACTCCGGCGGCACTTGCCGTTGCGGCCTGACGGATGCGGTGCAGCGAGCGCAGATAGGTCGATTTGCGGACCTCTACATAGTCGCCGGGCGAAAGCCTGAAGCCTGAAGGCAACCCGTTGACGACGATCGTCCTGCTGTTCGTGATCGACTGCAGTGCGCCATCGCCGTTGAAGGCGTCGCCGCCTGCCTTCACGCCCGAAAGCGGCTGGCTGCCCTGATAGGCGATCGGGCGCGGCCGATGCGGATCGTATGCCTCTATAAGGCAACCGTCATCGGCGTCCATCATGAACGCGTCGAACAAAGCCGCCTCGACTGTCGTCAGCTTCTCGGCCGTGAGCTGCATCGTCCAGTAGGGAGTGCCGGACAACTGGCTTTCGGTGCGCCGGCCTTCCATCTGGTTGACGTCGCCGGGCCTGACGGGATTGAAGTTCGACTGGCTGTAGATGACGTTCGGCAGGGTGATGATCGACGCGGCCATCAGAACTCCCCGCCGTTCTGGCGATAGTTCGCCTGTGCCTGGTTGTTCCCGCGGATCAGCTCAATGCTCTGGTCCGCGCTCTGCTGCAGGATATTGGCGACAAGCCCGTCGCCGAGCCTTACCTCCAGAACGGACCGTCCGCCGTCGGCGGCAGGACCGGAATTGCCGAGCTTGCTCGGCGCAACAATGCGGCCGTGGTTCGTCGGCGCGAAGAGCTCGTCCTCGTATTCATTGATCCTGTAGATACGCCCGGGCGAAACGTCGCCGCCGCCGGCCCTCGCACCGCCATAGCCGAGAAAGCCGCCAAGCGTGGTATTCGTGCTGAAGCTTGGCTGGGGCGAGAAGCCGCCGGCGATGGCGCCGAATAGCGAGCCGAAGAGA
This sequence comes from Shinella sp., assembly GCA_033795365.1. Lineage (GTDB taxonomy): Bacteria > Pseudomonadota > Alphaproteobacteria > Rhizobiales > Rhizobiaceae > JARYGU01. The sequence goes on along the minus strand of JARYGU010000020.1, from coordinate 95,606 downwards.
CCCTTGCCGTTGGTGGACGCGTTGATGAGCTCCTGCACCAGGGCGGCGACGGCGTCGCGCGCGTCGAATGTCCCGTCGATGATACGCAACATCTGATCGTCGAGGGTCTGGCCGAGCTGTTCCGCGGCTTCGATACCGCGCTCGCGCGCTTCCTGTACCTGCTTTTCCGCCTCGGCCTGGCGCTGTTTGATGTCGATCAGTTCAAGGATCTGCTTGCCTTCGTCGGAAGCGGCGGTGACGCCGGCCTGCCGGAGGGCGTTGACCCGCTCCCGATCCTTCTCCGAAAGGCCCATTACGGCGATCTCGTCGCGAAGGGCGGCGATGACGCGCTCGAAAGCTTGCGCCTCCCGGTCGGCCGATGCCGCGGAACCGGATCGCCCGCGACCGCTACCACCCCCGTTGATATTCCTCGACGGCGGCGTCCACTCCCTTGAAGCTGTGCGATCCATTGGGGCCGGGCGAGCACTCAACGCAGCGACGACTTGCGCTTCTTCTTTGGCCAGATCAGCAAGCTGCTGTTTGTATTGACCTATAGCACGAGTACGATTGCGATCGCTGAGTGAGCTATTTCCTTGTGCCGCGAGCATGTTGTTTTCAAGCTCAAGACGCCGAAGACCAAGTTCGGCCTGCTTGTTCTGCAACGTGTTGGTCCGTTGGTTTTCGAAAGCACGGAAGCCGTCGATAAACTCGGCCAGACTATCGGCCGCCGACACAATCGCGCTCTTGAGAGCTGTGCCGACGGTCTGGCTGATCAGGTTGAAACGACGATCGAGATCTTCCGCCTTCCTGATCAGGTCCTCGTCCATAACGATACCGAGATCGTTCGCCGCCTTGATCTGGTCGCGGATCGCCTGCTCCCCCTGACCGATGATCTGCAGGAACTGCTCGCCACCCGTCCCGCCGAACACCTCGTCGAGGATGCGGATTTGCGCGGCCTTATCCATCCGCTCCAGTTTGCTGATGATTTCGGTGAAGAGCGCCGACGGGTTTTCAAGTTTCCCTTTCAGTTCATCGGCGGAATAGCCGAGACGCTGGAACGCTTCCGCCGCCGAACCGCCTCCCGTCACGATGAATTCGTCGGCGCGGAGGCTAAGCTCTTTCAGACCGTCCGTCAGAGCATCGACGTTGATCCGGTTCTGCTCGGCGACGAACTTCAGCTCCTGAAACGACCGGACATCAACACCGGCACGGCGAGCGGCGTCCCCGACCTCCGCAATAGCACGCGAGGCATCGCGCGCAGCGCCGACGGCAGCTGTCAATCCGAGGGCGCCGGCAAGGCCAGCGGCCCCGCCCGCCAACCCTCTCAGGCGCATAAAGGATGCGGCGATATCGGTGGCGCTCGTGCGCGCCATCGCTCGCACCCGCGCCAGAGCGCTTTCAAACCCGCGTGGATTGCCGCTGATTGTGACTGGAATATCGGGCCGGGTCATCGGCTCACCTTGGCAATGAAGTTTCACTGAGAATTTGACACATGGTGTAATCTATAGTTCACAAACTTCTTGACCTCAGCCACGATGTAATCTAAAGATCACGCATGATCGAAGTTCGCCAGACAGACGTTTTTTCCAACTGGCTCAAGTCACTGAAAGACCGCAGCGCTCAGCTTCGTATCCAGAAGCGGATTGATCGTCTTTCCTACGGCCTGTTTGGCGATACCAAATTCTTCAGCGGCATCGGTGAGCTTCGCATCGATCACGGCCCTGGCTATCGGGTCTATTTCATCAAGCGTGACGAAGAAGTCGTCATCCTTCTGTCGGGCGGCGACAAGAGCACCCAGCAGAACGACATCAAGAAGGCCATCGAAATGGCAAAGGAGGTCTGAATGGCTATCGAAACCAAACCCTGGGACCCCACCGAACTCCTCACAAGTGACGAGGCGATCCAAGAATATCTCGAAATCGCCTTTGAAGACGGGGACACCAAAGACATTGCGATTGCACTCGGCAATATCGCTAAAGCAAAGGGTATGACCGGTGTTGCCAAGGAAGCCGGAATCACCCGTGAGGCACTTTACAAGTCCCTCAGCGACAAGGGCGATCCCAAGCTCTCGACCCTGCTGGGAGTGATGAAAGCGCTTGGTCTGCAGCTTACGGTTACTTCGGTGCATAAGGCGGCTTAACCAGCCGCGTTCCTCACCTTGGGCAAGGAAGCCTCACTAAGAAGCTTCGCGTTGGGATTTTCCTTGAGCGAGCGCCGCTTGCCGAACGCCGCGGCGATGCGCCTGACTTCTTCCCGGCTGATGAATGAACCGGAGTGGAACTTGCCGGACAGCCCTTCCAGCGCCATCTCGAATTCCGTCGCAGTCGCCCGCCAGAAGGTGGCCGGCGACCATGCGAGGCGGTGCGGCGCAACCGCGATCCGAAACAGCATCCTGACGTAGTCGTCGATCAGGAAGGGCTTGCCGGCTTTCCCAGGACGGCCTCCTCGGCGATCTCATGGGCAGAGCGGGTGTCGCGATGCTTCTCGCCGGCGTGGATATGCCCCGCGAAAGCGGCCTCGATGCTGCCGCGCCATCCCTCGGCATCCGCCGCGGAGATGTTGTCGCTGGCGAGAACTCTCGCGCAGACGGCGGATGCCCGATCCTGATCGTCCTCGACAATCAGTGTCCGTACGGCACAGGCGACCGCGACCGGCTCGAAGCCGAGCAGGCGCACATAGATCTCGTCCATCGTTCGCGCCTTGATCGCCTGCGAGAGCTTGATCAGCTTCTCGAAGGTCACTTCGATCCGGAAATCGATCTTGCCGATCCGGACATCGGCTTCGCCGCGAAGGGTGTTAGCTGGTTCGGCCATGTTACGCCGCCGCCTCGAAGAGGACCTGACCCTGCATCGCGCAGCGAAGGTCGGACTGCAGCTCGTTCGACTTGTCGCCCGAGAACGTCATAGAGATCAGCATGTCGCCCTCGAAAGTGCCGACGTCAGGCACCGATACCTGATAGGTCTCGATGACCTGGTTGACGGCGTCGGCCGAGACGACCTTCATCGTGGCAGTGTTGACAAAGGCGCCGGCCCCGGTGAACCGGATCGACTGCACGCCGTACATCAGCGCCAGAACGAGCTTGGAGCCTGGGTCGGTGCAGTTTGGCTTGGTGATGTCGATCTCTTCATTGTTGATTTCGAGCGACCGCGCCTCCGTGACGCAGACGAGATTAAAACCGCCCTCGCCGTCGGAACGGGCAAGGGTAAGCATGCGCCCAAGTGCCATGGGACTATCCTTTCAAGTTCGGTGAAGTCGCCTCAAAGGGCGGAAATTTGCGGATCGGTCGTGGTCTTGTAACGGACCTGATAGGCGATGCTGCCGGCCCCGAGAGGCAGGCCTGTCGTCGGCTGCACATAGAAGCGCTGCGACTGCATGAGGGTCTCGACCGTCAAACCCGGCAGAACCATATGAGCAGCCATAACCGGTTCTATCAACGTGCAGATGCGGTCGAATTCCTCTTCCGCCTCATCGTCGCGCAGATGCACGATGATCATCAACGGCAGCAACCGGTCATATCCATCCTCGCCGGCGGGGCCGGAGAACGGCCGGATCTCGTCTGCCTCGTTCGCCTCCGCCCAGGTGAGCGTGAGGGCGGGAAGCATCTCCTGCGGGATGGCGGCCGCGCGTCCACGCGCAACCTTGCCGTCGCCGGAAAATTCCGGGATCGCCGCAAGTGCCTGCCTGTAGGTGGCGAAAATCCGGCTGCGCAGATGTGCCATCAGACGGCTCGCCGGCCGAGGTCGCGGGCAGCGCGGTCGATGATAGCCACGCTGTAGCCGGATTTCAGGATGTCGTCGCGGGAAGCGTTCGCGTCGAGCATGCGCCTGATATCGGCGCGGATGGCCGATTTCAGGCGCGGCGGGAGCTGCTCCCACGGCCGATGCGTCATGCCGGCCACCTGCTCGCGCGCCCCCTTCTTGGCTGCGTTGTTCTCCTTCGAGAAAAGCGCGAGGCAGATCGCCTCTATGGGGTCCTGCGCCGAGAGAGCCGGCGCAGCCTGTTCGGTCTTGGTCATGTCAGATGTCTCCGGAAAGATAGATGCGGACCATGGCGCGGGCATCGTCGGAATGGTTCTTGATCTCGAAGGTCGTGCTGATGCCCGTAGGAAAGCCTTCGGCATCCAGCGCGAAGATCGTCACGCTATCGCGCTGGCTGACGAGCCCCGGCACCATGTCCGCGGCAACCGAGAGCAGGTGAGTGGTGCCCTCAACCGCCTGCCCCTGCTCTTCGCCCAGATCGAGCTCACGCCACTGCCGCAGGATCGCTCGGACTCGAGGGAGAAGAACTCCGGCAATGGTGAACTGGGCATCCACATTGCCGAAGGCGCCGGCGAACTCCTCGCCGAGATCAGAGAACAGCGGCGGCCGAAAATTCACGACCGAGCCTCATCGAGCGCATCCTCGGCATCTTCCAGAGCGTCGATTGCGTCGTTGAGGGCCTTCCTCTCGGCATCGCCGGCCGTTTCTTTCTCGGCGGCAGCTAATGCAACGGCATGTTTTTGCCTGGCAACTTCAACCGCTTTCTCTAGTTGCGCGATGTCTTCAGACGGCGGTGAAGCCCGCTCCTTGTCTTTTTTCGCACCCTTCTCGGTGAAGCTCAGGCCCCTTTGCTTATAGATTTCGTGCTGGGCATCGCTGATCGAGAGGATGTCGACCGAAGCGATCTTTGCGCCCGGCTTGACGGTGATGGTTCCGCCCGGGACCGGAACGGCCAGCATCCGCGAACCGGTATGGACGATGGAAACTTTCGGCATGTTGATCTCCTTTTTACCGAGCCAGCGGCTGAGAGCCGCCGGCTGGTATTCGTATTGGCTAGGTGCGGGTGCCGCGGCGGAGCACTTCCGGCAGCGTTACGAGGTAAAGGGGATAGGAGTAGAGCTCCCCCTTCGCCCATGCCTGCCGGTCCTTGTCCACGATGTTGAGAGCGTAAGTATCCTGGCCGCGTGTATTGACGAACGGGCCGAACTCGGCCGGTGCCATTGCCTTCTTGAACACATCCTTGGCGCCGACCGGGAAGAACTTCGCCTGATCGACCGGAACAGCAACCGTGCTGTTGTCATCGGTGCCCCGATAATTGTGCCAGGTGATGCCGCCGAAGTAGAAGGTTTCGAACGCGGTTTTTTCCCGCAATGCTTCTGCAGCCGCCCAGTTCTGATAGGTGGCGACGACGGTCGGATGTTTGATCAGGTCGTCATAGAACTGGTCGCCGGCGATGGCGTGGACCTGTGTCGCAGGCGTGAAGGCGCCCTTGGCAGACCGTGCCATCGAACGGATGACCTGCTGGCAAACACCACGCACATCCGTACCGGCGACGTCGAGCTCGAAGCTGATCGCAGCCGGTTCGGCAATATTGAATTCGTCGAAATAGTCGTAGATCACCGTCACGCCATCAGCATCGAGCAGCTTGCCCTGGAGTGCTCCGAGACGATGGAACTCATGAGTGAGATCCATATTGCCGCGAACCTTGGCCATGCGGCTGGCATATTCGACCTGAAGGGATTCGAATTCCGATTCCGTACCGAATGCGCGGATAGCCTCCACCTCGTAGGCATACATGGTGAAGCTGTCGGCGAGCCGGGTGGTGCGAAAGTCGCGGATATCGCGGCCGTCGCGATCCGTTTCGCGTGGCGCTGCGCCAAGCGGTGAGGTCGGAATAAGGGAAAGCCCTTCCTCCTTGCGTTCGACGGCAATGCTGCGGGTATAGACCGGAACGGGCTCGAAGATGTTGAGCGAGCCCAGAAGGTCGGGCACGAAATCGACCTTGTTGACGGCGGCTGTAAGGCTCGTCATCGAGAAGGCGCGATTGTTGAATGCATCCATGGAAAGCATGAAAAGGCCTCCTTTAGCGAACGATGATGCCGAGGGCTTCCAGAGCCGCCGTGCCTGTCGCGATTTCAGTGGGGGTGGCGTCCGTAAACCAGATCAGCTGTGACGCTTTGACCTCGCTGTCGCGAACGGTGAAGGTGCGATCGTCGCCGGCCTTGCCGGCTTCGAACAGGATGCCGGCAACTTCTTCCGAGCCATCTTCGGCCGTCGGATCGTAGGCCGCGAAGTCACCGCTGGCGGTGATTTTGCCGACGACAGTGCCGGCTTCGAGGGTGCCGATCGTGCCGGCAGCGATCCTGCCGACACCACGGGACCGGAAGTTGTTCGCTTCCGAAACAAGATAGCCGGCAGTGCGCGGCCCTTCGGTGAACACCGTCATCTCACTTTCCTTTCAGTTTGCCGGCCTTTGCCAGAGCACCATCCCAGGCACTTGCGGCATCGGCGTTGCGGACGTCCTTTTCGCCACCGCGGCCGGTGCGAGACGGGCCGCGGGCATTCATGCGCTCGGACAGACTGCCCGATGCGGATTTGCCCGGACCGCCGAACCTGAGAGCGGCAAGGGCCTTTTTCGGAGAGTCGGCAGTCTTGAAGGCGAGATGGGCGGCGAGGCCGGGGTTGACCTCAGCGCTGGGCGATCCGAGGATGGCACCGATACGCTTGCGTTCAGCCCTGCGGCCCTTGGCAAAAGCTGCTTTCTCGGCTTTTGACAGACCCTTGTCGCTCTCCTCGTCTTCCGCGGCGACATCGTCGTCATCATCGGGATCGGCGCCGTCGTCCTCGGCATCCTTGTCCGGCTCGTCGTCGACCGCATCCGGATCGGGACTTTCGTCTTCCGCCTCTTTCGAGGTGTCCTCGTCTTCCATGTCCTCCGGCTTCGTATCAGCCATAGAACGTGGTTTTCCGCCGGCAACCCGGCGGATCATCTGTGCAAGCGACATCGCGCTTTCTCCTTTTTTGGGTAGCCCTCGGGCGGGTGCCCGCTGTTGCGGGCGGTTATGCAGCCTTGCGGCTGATCTCTGCGACGAAGGCATCAACGGCCTGCATCGGGTCTGCTACCTCATCGACGAGACCGAGCTTGACGGCATCGGCGCCCATGTAGGTTTCAGCTTCGGTCTTGCGCAGCGCATCGGCGGTGATGCGATCACCGCGATATCGGGCGACGGCCGCGATGAACATGTCCCGTACGCTGTCCGCCTCCGCTTTCGCCTTGTTGAAGACGTCCTCGTCGAGCGCGCGGAAGGGCGAATAATCGTCCTTGTGGTCACCGGAAAAGATTGGCGTGATGACGACGCCGGCCTTCTCGTAGGCTTTCGAGAAATCGGCATGGAGCATGATCACGCCGACGGACCCGGCAAGACCCGTCATCGGCATGACGATGGCGCTTGCCGCCGACGCCAGAAGATAGCCGGCCGAGCAGGCGTGATCGGTAAGAACCGCAAGGACCGGCTTTTCCTGGGCAAGGCGATGGATCGCATCGGCACAGGAAAAGACACCCGAGACGGACCCTCCGAAGGAATCGACCTCAAGAATGACGCCATGGATATCCTTGTTCGCGCGGCAGTCACTCGCCTGGACATGGATGCCCTCATAGGAGGTCGCATCGCACATCGCGCCGATCCATTTTCCCTTGGAGACCAAGGTGCCCTCGGCTTCGATGACGGCGACCTTCGTGCCGGCAACCATGCGCGGGCCGCGATAGGTCGGGTTTCCTTCCCAATCGGTCATGTCGCGGATCGGCTGGCCGACAATCCCGGCCTGCCATCCGTCCGCAAAGGAGACCGGGCCTGCGAAGATGCGCGGTGCAAGCGCCTGGGCTAAAGCCTGAGCCTGACCACGATGCGCCAGCAGCGGCCGATTGAACAACTGCGCGGCTATCTGCGGATAGTTCATCAGGCTGCTTCCTTTCGCTCGCGGGTATCCCGCTCGTCCGAAGTCTCTTCCTGCCGGGTTTCGTTCTTCGTTTCCGGCTGGGCTGGATTCGGATCGAGGCCGAGAGCGAGAAGAAACCTGCGTTCCCGCGCCCTCTTTCGAGCGACCTGTTTCCAGTCCATGCCCTGCTCCGCACATTCCTTCTCCAGATGGGAGATACCGAGGGACAGGCGCAGACCGGCGGCCTTGGCTTCCTTTTCGGGATCGACCCAGCCGCGCGCAGGGCCGATCCAGTCGACACGCGACCAGGCGGCGGGAGCTGCTTCGAATGATGGCGATCGCGACGGCAGACGGATTACCCTCCGGTCAATCGCCTCTTCCAGCCATGCCCGATAGATCTGGTTCATGAACTGGGCCGCGAACATATCCTTGCGTGCGGTTAAGCCGCGCCAGATTTCGAGGATTGCAGCCCGGGCACTGGAGTAATTGACCTGGCTCCAGTCCATCGTCAGTTGCTCGTATGTGAGCCCGACCGTCGAAGCGACGTTGCGAAGGGCAGCACGGAAGAACGCCTCGAAACCGGAATTCGGATGTCCGGGCTGCGTAATGGTCACCTGATCGCCGGGATACAGGAAATGCGCCATGCCGCCAGGAATCTTCGGCGGTGCATCCTTGTAGATGCCGACACGCTCCTGCACTCGCTGATCCCAGCGTGCGGCCGCCTCCGGCTCCGTCAACGCCTCGGCAATCGCCTCATGATCTCCCGGCGAGGTGATGAACGCGGCAAGAACGGAATTGACCAAAGCAGCTTTCAACTCCGCTTCGTCATATTGCGTCATCTGTTTCAGCTTGCGCAGGATGGGTGCAAGAGGCGGAACACCACGAAATTGCCCGTCCCTGTCCGCCTCGAAGGCATGGACCATGACCGGACGGCCCCATTCTGTCTCTCTCGCCACCCGCACCCATTCCGGTGCGCCCGAGCCCCAGACATAGTCGTCGTCGGGATGCTGCGTGCGTATCCAGTAGGCCTCAGCCGCTCCATAGCGATCGATTTCGATGCCGTCGCGCCGGGTCAGCGTGTCAGCCTCATCATGCGGATTACACAGACGGGCCGGATCGATCAGCTTGACCAGCGTCGAGAAAGGAGCGCCGCGCCGTTCGTCCCAGCAGATTTCGGCAAGCGCCTCGCCATCGCCGAAACGATGACGATAGGCGCGGCCGAGAACGGATGCCATTGGTCCCTGTCGCTTCGCATCGCACCAGAATGCGGGATCGGTCGCATAATCCGTCCACTTCTCCTCGATCTCGTCGGAGAGTTCATCCGCCTCATCCGCCGTGAGGTTCAGGCTCTTTTCCGGAAGATCGACAGCGATGTCCCAGCCAGACCCGATGATGACGTCCATCTGGCGGGACATCGCCGCCGATGCCCATCCATCGTTACGCGCGATGTCCTGCACCCGATCGACGATGACATCGCGCTCGTAGGAAAGCGCCGATTGCCCTGAAACCGAGCGCGGCACCCAGCCCGCCATGTCCGGATGGCTGTAGCTCGCCGCCTGCCATGCGCTCTCGCCGCCACCGCCACCACGCTGACGGATCGCCGCCTTCTGCATCGGCCGGCCGGTGTGATCGAGAATGACGGGCGTATTCATGCTCTGATTCCCGGCCTACGCGCCCGCCGGATCAAACCGAGCGCCGCACTCAGCTCAGCGATATAAGAGCGGATCTTGCCCTCGTCCGATTGCACGTATGTCACGGACTCTCCATTGTAGTTGAGCGAAACCGACTTCTTTCCAATGAGAAGTTGATGGAGCGCGGTTTCGGCTTCTGACAAACGGCGTCGATAGAGCACCGTTTCATCAGGCGTGAGAGGACGTCGCATGGTTTCACCTGTTCAGTTGCCGCATGATGTCTGCCGCGGATAACTTTGACTTGGACGCCGTTGCGGGCGGTTTCGCCGCTACCGGCTGAACCGCAAAGAGTCCGTCTTCGAGATCGAGCTGGGCATCCGGAGGATGAATCTCACGTTCGCTTTCGAGGCGGTCCCAGATCTTGTCGGGAAGGCCGCGAATGCCGTAGAGGATTGCCGCGACTTCCGCCTGGTTCATCGTGTCCAGCATCTCGTTTGGCTGCGCCGGGTCCTTTTCCCACCTGTATTCCGTGAAGCCGTCCTTTCGCTTCTTCGGTACACGGCGCTCGGCTGTGAGCTGGCGGTAGTAGTCATCCTCGAGCCCCGTCGGGAAACCGACAAAGCCGCGCTCCAGCGGATCGGCCTTTGCAACATTCCGGTAGAGCGCCATTTTCAGAACGCTCGCATTGAAGTTGTAGAATCGCCGCGAGTATCTCAGCAGCTTGCCGGTCCTGCTGTTGCGTTCCTTCTTCACCCGCTGGGTCAGCGGTGCGCTTTCGGTGTTGCTGCCACGGACCATCACGACCTGCGAGGCTGGATGGCGTTTTGCCCATTCCCAGACTTCCTCGGTATAGGCATTGCCGTCGATTGCTGCCCGATCCGGTCTCAGCTTCTGGCCGTAAGCGTTCGACCAGGTCTGCACGACGAGGGCATCAAGCCGATCCTGGCATCCCTTCTCAGAGATGTGCCCAGGGATCACACCACAATCGACCACCCAGCGCTTGAAGTCCCTGCCCCAAGCGACGAGCTGCCATTCCACCCGGTCGCTCTGACAATCGATGCCCAGCGTGATGATGATGCCGCCGGCAGGAATACGACCGCGAGCATAGTGCGAATTGACACCGCGATCACGAAGCGTTTCCCACGGCGGCGCTTCGCCGGCTGTCACATAGGCTTTACCGACCGTGTCGTTCAGGAACGTCTGTTCCGAGGCCGGATCGCCTCGCGCGTTCAGCCATTCCCGCGCGATCCGCTCCCAGCTCTGCAGCACGGAATAAGCCGACCAGATGTAGAACGATCGATGCTGGCGTTTCGCCTTCGGATTGTGCGCCCGAAACTCCAACCGGTGCATCATCTCGGGGCGATGGTGCTCCTCGATATCGCAGCCACATTCGATGCAGGAGAAGTGGGCTCCTTCTGGCTTGTCCTCGTCGAGGTTCGCCAGCATGTTTTCCCATTCCAGCACCTGGAAATGACCGCAGTGCGGGCAAGGCACATACGGATATTCCTGGCTGCCTTCCTCGAAGTTCTTGGTGATCCTGCACCCCGGCATGACCAGCGGAGTGGATATCTTCAGGATCTTCGCGAACTCATGCGCGCGTGAGCGGCTGTCGGCCTGCGTCTCCGGATCCCCGCCGGAATTGTTCTCCCATTTCGACAGGTCATCCTGAACCTGTCGTTTCATGGTCACCTGGCTGAGCGAGGCTGGCGAGTTTGCGCCGGATATCTGGATCGCCCCTCGCCCGTCGATCCTCTCCTTGTAGAGAACACTGTCGAGGCCATCCCGGTTCTTCATCGGGAAGAGCCGCGCAAGAGCCGTGGTATTGCGCAGCATGGGCGCAAGCTTCATCTTGCTCCAGCGCTGCGCATTGTTTTCCGTCGGATGGACATAGAGGAAATCCCCTGGGTCCATGTCCATCGAACCGCCGGTAAAGATATTGGCAACGACGGTGCCGCCGATCTGCGCCGATTTGGCAACCGAGACGATGCGGCAGGGATCGTCCGGAGAAAGAGCCCTCAGAACCTCGTCGAAATAAGCGAAGAGGTTCCGATTGTACGGCCCTGGGAAAGGGCTCTCCCTTTCCGAAAACACGATGTTCGCTTCGGCCCAGGCGAGATAATCCACCTCAGGCGGCGGCTGGAGAATTTCAGCCAGCACCTCATAGCCGATGCGCCTGGCATTGGCGGTGTCGACGAGGACGGAATTCATCTCAGTTCAGGACGTCCATATCGTCAGCGGACAATTCGGTCTGGACCGTTTCGGGAAGCACGATTGCTGCAGCATTCATCTGCTTGGCCGCCGAGGCGCGGATCGTGCGAAACTGCTTACGCAGAAGATGGAGTACGTCGCGTTGCGGAACCATGAACTGCGCCGCGATCGCAGAGGCGAGATCGGTGAGCCCGCCTTCGAACACCTGCATCATTCCGACGGCGAGGCGGCTCATCTCGGCTCGGACCTCGGCGGTGTCGACCAGTTGTCCCCTCGCCTGCGCCTCTGCAATTGCACCATTGCGGTTTGCTCGCCGCGCCTGTTCGAGTTTCTGCTGCTTGATCTCGTAGTCGATACCGGTCAGCACCGGGGCTGGCTGAGCCGGGCTCTGCGATGAGGATGGCGGCTCGCGCGCGGGCTCGTCATCAAGCCGCGTATCGATTCCGTTCCCCAGCCTCTGCGAAACATCGAGCGTCAGCCGCAGGTCCGCCCTTGCCCGCTCTGGATCTATCTTCGCTCGCTGCCCGATCCCGTGCACCGCGGCAGGGCTGATGCTGCCGTCTTTCAGGTACTGCGAAACGCGGCCGGGCGAGACATTGATCATCGCGGCGAATTCGCTCTTGGAGACCAATGTCGGCTGCATGGCGAAACTCGACCTTTAATCCTTTAGCCAGTTTGAGAAGTTTTAGGCTTCAGTTTTACCGTCAGACTGGACAACAACAGCGGTACGAAAACCCCGCGGGGGGAAACTTTCGGGGAAGGACCCGAAAATTTTCCCAGGGGCTATCGAGCCGTCCGCATCGCGTGGGCGAAGGCATCCTCGAAATTGTCCCGAAGATGCGCGATGGCATACCGCTCGACCACGTCCCACAACTTCAGCCGGACCTTGTAGCTTTCAGAGGTGACGAAGAGGATCACCGGGAAGATCGACTGATCTGTCGGATTGCGCTGGTAGACACCCGGAAAGAGATGCGATCCCTTTCTCGGAACGAAGAAACGGGCCTTCTGATAATTCCTGTTCCGCTTCAGGCTGGCGTCGGAGCGCACACGCGTGGCACCCGCACCGCGATAATCAATCTGCAGATCAGCCATGACCCGGTTCAGAAAGCTCTGGGCAATGTTGCCGTATCGGTCGAGCTTTGTGCGTGACGCTGGCACGGCCACCTTGCCCTTGTCCATCAAACCGCGCTGGATCAGTTGCCTTTCGAAGGCCTTGTGCGTCCGTCGCCCGCCTTCGATCTGCGGCCCGAGGAACGCGGCGGCAGGCAATCCTCCTCCCCGATTGCTGCCCCAGACGATAACGGAGGCCCGCAGTGTTTGCCGGGTGGCCCTCTCATAGACAACACCGCGCTTGGCGTAAGGCGTCGGGCGATCGAATACCCGATCCATTTCCTTCTGGACGGCCAGACGGCCACCCTTCACGGTCTCATTGAGCGCCAGCGTCACGGCATAGGGCAACTGCTTTCGCTCTATGTTGTTCAGCGACCGCTCGAAATCCGTCAGATCAAATCTGACCGTCACATCAAGCATTGCATTTCCCGAGTGAAAGCGACTGTAGCCTGGGAGGGCATCAGCGGCTCGCTACTTCAATGCGAATACGTTAGACGCAGTTGGTGTCGTTCTCCGGGCTACCAGCGGCTAGTATCACGCTCGCGTTCTTCGACGGCCCTGCGCATCGCTTCCTCGCGACTGCATTCATATTTTTCCATGTAATAACGAATAATCGACTGGCGTCGACTTTCATCCATAATCGCATAGACGTTCCGGAAGCGCTGCTCGACTGTAGACAGACCCTCGACAGAGGCCAGTTTGCGACCGAGAAGCCGTGCCAGGCTGAAATAAACCCCTAAGCCGATTACAAGTGCCACAGCGATACCGATTGCATATTCCATTCGCGGCACCAGTTGGCTTTGCTGTCATGCAGACATAGCTTGCGCACTGGCCCTGAATCGATGCCTCACGAGGTAGGCTGTCAGGGCGGGGTCCTGCCGGTAAGCAACTCCGAGGTTTCCCTCGTTCGCTGATGGTCAAGCCATCAACTCAAAAGCCCACACATGGGATCCAGGATCATCCGTGACCGGATTCATACTCACACTTTTTCGATCTGCGCAAGGTCAAGTTCGACCGGCGTTGCCCGACCGAAGATATTCACCTCGACCGAGATACGGAAGAGCTTTTCGTCGATCGCTGTCACGACACCGGGGAACGAAGCGAACGGCCCGTCGCAGACGCGCACATGCTCGCCTACCATGAACTTCACTTTCTCGGCTTTGCGATGGTCGTACTTTCCCCGATTAGCCAAGTCTTTGAATTTGGCTATTTCTTCCTCATTCGCGCGATACGGGTTCATAGGGCCGCCAACGATTTCGATAACGTCATTGACCGATAGGAGACCGGCTATCGCGGCCGCGATGGGCAGGCAGTGGACCAGCACGTAACCGGTAATGACGGGTGCCGCAGAAACCTCTTTCACCCTCCCTCTGCAAACCACCCGATACGGATTCGACCGCACCACAAGCACTTCCACGCCGGCTTCGCCAAGGCATTTTTCCACAGCCATTTCCCGCCCGGTCATCACCCGAAGACAATACCATCCCGGTTTCATCTCCGGATAATCGCCGCTGATTCGCTCGACAACGCTCTTGGACGCCATCGACAAATGCGTCACCGCGATTCGCCGCTCGCGGATCGCCTTATCCTGCTTGTAGTCGCAATAGGGCCGGATCTCGATAGCAGCCACCTCGCCGAAGGTTCCGCGCTTATGCTGCATCGTCATCGCCCCTGACCTCTCTCAAACGTTCCGCAAAATCGTCGATGGCCGTCCTCACTGCGCCGTCCGGGTCGCCCTCCCAGCCTTCCGCTACGGGCGGGAAATAGACCCACTCCGGCGTCTCGCCGGGGAAGGGCCAACCGCGCCGATGGAATTCGCGCTTCCATGCGGCGAAGAGCTCGCCTGTGCGCTGCGCCTGGTGAAAACCTTCGGCGAGCGGCAACAGCTCCGCACGGCAGGGATATCCCTTCCGCTCCCGCGCCCGCTCCATCATCGTGTTGGCAAGCGGCCACCCGGCCTTGCGGATCTTCTCGCGCATCAGGCCTTCGGCAGTCGCCCTGCCGGTTTCCACCATGGTTCGCTCGAACGCCGTCAGGCCCGCCACCTGCCCATAGGGTTTGCGCAGGAGATCGGCCAGCGCTTCCGACATCCAGAGCTTTCCGTAGGATGCGGCGAGCTTCGGCCCCTCCGGCTTGGCTGGAGCGGCCGGAATATCCTGCCAGAGCTTTTCCCGCAGATAGGTGGACGGCGCCGGCACATAGCTCTTGCGCTGCCGCTTCAGCGCCGCCTTCCATTCCGCCATCCGCTCCAGCGCCTCGCGCCGCTCGTCGCGCGAAAGCGCAAACCATGGCGCCTTGGCGGGCTCCTTCGGCATCCCGTCGAAATCCGGCCAGTTCTTCACCAGCCGCCAGAATGCCCGCTCGATCGCGGCAGGGCTTTCCTCCGGCTCGTCGCCATCGGCCCTTGCGCCCTCTTGCCGCGCCTCGCGCCCGCCCTCTCTCGGATTCTGACAATCAGTATTTTCTAAACCTGAGTTATTACTAAGTGCCGATTTTACCGGCGACGGCAAAACCGGCGACGGCAATGCCGTCGCCGGCAAATCCGTCTGCGGTAAAAATGCAACACTTTCGCTTCCACCCGCGTTTTCAGAGCTTTGCGCGTCTCGCGGCTCGTCGAAGATGACAAGAACGGACGATCCGAACTTGCCGTCCGCGCGCTGCTGCTCCCGCTCGGCATAACCATGCTCGACAAGCTCGGCGATCATCTTGCGGGCCTTGTCGCGCCCGCAATTTCCCTTCTTGATGATATCGCCGATAACGACCGTCCAGTTGTCCGGTTTCGAAAGCAGATAGCTGAGCAGCCAACGCGCCTCCATGGAGAGCCGGGAATCCTCAAACACATGGTTCGGGATCGCCGCATAGCGCGCGTTGCGAACACCGCGCCGGATCGTCGATTCCTGACTCACTCCTCCGCCCCCCGCGCGAAAAGCAGAATTTCCGCATCTATACCGCCAGATACCCCTACCACTACGCCAAGTTGCGTATTATCGGACACGCTCGCACCTGCTAAAGCCCGCCCGTCGATAGGAGCGAGCGGCGTCTTATGCGTAAACACAATGGGAAAACACGAACTCCATGCTTCGAAATCGTCCCCATTTTTGAGGGGGGCCGCTATGTCGGTTCTGCCGTCCTGCTTGAGTTCGGGGCTACTGGCGGCGCATTTCACCGACCGTTCATGTTCGATATAAGGACCAGTTTCGAAACCATCGTCCCGCCATCGCGGCGCGTTCGGTGCAATGTGATCTCCCGGTGGCGTGAACGCATTGACGTCAGCTTCAAGTCGATGGAGCAACCCTGAAGATTGATCGAAGCCGGACTCATTCCTGTCATGAAAATCGAAAATTCTGCCGGGAACCGAATCAGGGGCATCGGCGTTTAGGCGCGCATTTCGTGAGGAGCATTGGAAATGAGGAACACCGCCTGGGACCGCCGTTTGACGGTCCTGATACCGGGAATGCCGAAAACACAGATCGTCGACAGTGCCGTAAAAGCCGCTGCCCTTCTCGCCGAAAAATGGCCGGTCACCTATGGCCGTGCCTATCAGCGTGCGCTCGCCATATGTGCCCGTGCGCTGGAAGGTCGCTGCCCGGCTGGCCTCTCCCGCCTCGCCTTCATCGCAGCCGCGCGCGAGGCCGGGGTTATGGTTCAGAGCTGACATCACTCCGCTGCCTCCCTAAACATCATCCGAGCGACGTCGCGGGACGCCTGAATAGTCCGAGCGACGGCATCCTCGCCAACACATAGAAGCCGGGCTATGTCATAGGTGTCGAAACGTCGGGTAGACCACAGCTCAAGGCAGATCTCCGCTTCGTTCGCGGTAAGCATGCGAAATGGACGCCGCATTTGTCTCATCAGGAATCCTCCTTCTGCCTACGCACGGCGATCGCCAGATCGAGCCGCGCCATGTGCACGGAAAGCATCGGCCCCTGCGGCAGCAGCCCGTCAGGCAGCCGCCGGGCCATCAGTCCCGCGCGTTCGTGATTGACGTAGTCGAGCCCTGCCCGGAAACGGCTGGAAAGCAGCGCCACCCGCAGGGCCTCGTATTCGGAAACGAAGAAATAGAGCGGGCACGTCAGCAGCCATTCCGCCCGCTCCCGGTCGCTCGCCATCCGGCCTAGCTCCTCGATGATCGGATTGGCGCCGGTCATGGCGGCTCGCCTTCCGCCTCAAAACCCCATGCGTCCCAGCCAGGCCGAGGGGTGCGGCAGAACATTTCCAGCCGCGGCATATCGGGATAAAGCCGCTCTATCGTCTCAGCAAAGAAATCTGGCTTGGCGCTGTGCCGCCCCTTGCGCTCGCAATGGACCGTTTCCGGCTGCGAGCCCGGCAGAGGCGCGGCAACATCGCCGCGCCGTCCGATCAGCAGGAGCTCGTGCCGGTCGCGCCCCCAATAGCCCGTGCCGGCCACCTGCTTGTCCCATATCCAGTGATGCACATAGGAAAAGCCCCACGCGGCCATGACGCTGAGCGCGTCCGGCAGCATCGGGTTCGTCGCCCAGAGAAAGAGCACGGCGTCATGTTTCGCGGGTTCTCCGATCTGCGAGAACAGCGCCCGGATCGCATCCGTCGTCATCGTTGGATAGTGATTTTCCGCGCTCTTCTCCCGGCCCGTCACCTCGGAATGCACGCCGAACTTCCATGGCGGATCGGCATAGATGATCGGATATTTCGTTCCGATCTGGCCGGCCGAGGCTTCGCCGGCCTCTACGACATGCGCCATATGCGTGAGACGAACCGCATGCCGGATTTTCTGGCGCTCCTCGCGGATCTTCTTCGCCCGGGCGATGATCTCCTTTTCCTCGGCGCGCAGAACCTCTTCCTGCGCCTGGCGCTCCAGATGACTGATCGCCTCGCCGGTATGCACCGAAATCCGACCGTCGCGGATCGCATCGGAAAGCGCATCAATCCCGTGGTCGCGCACCCGCTTCGCCGCTTTGACCGCCCGCTCGGAAATCGAAAGCCGACGCCCTGCCTCGCGGGCGTGCAAATTTGCATCCCCGGCCGTCGTCTGGTTTATACCCCGCTCCCAGTCGACGAGCCGCGCCGCGACCATGGCCCGCTGGCTTTCCGTCAGATGCCGGCGCCGAAGGTTCAACGACAACACGAAGCCGAGCGGATCGTTGCCCTCGTAATCCTTCGTCCACGGATCAATACCGATGAGCGCGCAGGCCGCGTCGCGGTTGCGCCCGTCGAGGATCTGCCCGTCGAGAACCCAAACCGGCTCCTCCTGTCCGCGCAGCCGGATGTCTTCCGCCAGTTCCTCCAGTTCCTGCGGGGAGAGCATCGGGAAAAGCGTGGCGATCGGATGATGCGCAAGACGCGGAGGGACAGAAGGCGTCGGTACCGTATCTGCGTTGGCAGCTGCCGCGGCAGTCAGCAGAGAATGCACTTCCCTGCCCTTTTCCGTCGGATAGAACGTGAACCCGTCCTTCGGATCGCGCGAAAGCAGCCCCTTGCCGTTCAGCGCCCGCGCCTTCGCCCGTTCGCCGTCGCCATCGCAGCAGACCGCGCCCTTGTCGACGGCTTCGCAAAGGATGCGCCGCTGCCCATCACCGATCTGCGCGAGTGACACGGTCATGGCCTTGCCCCTTTCGGTCGCAGCGTCACAACAGTTTCGCCCATAGCCTCCGGCGCGTCGGCCGGATAGTCAGAGAGTGACCGCTCAAGAGGCCAAGGCATGCTCAGCACACCAAGATCGTTGGCGCCATGGCTCCACAGCCGCGGAAGCCCGAGGTCCGGATGTGGCCGCACGGAAGCGATGAGCCGCGACATCACAGCCTCGCGCGTCATTTCCCATCCCGCCTTCGGTCCTACGACGAGCTGGCGCTTCAGGTGTTCGGCAAGCGAACGCATCAGCGCAGGGCTTGCGGTTTCAAGCGCATCGGAAAGCAGCGAAAGGCTGCGCTCGGGCAGCACGAATGGAGCAAGATAACGCTCCAGGATGCGCCGGCGCTCTCCGTCGCCGGGAAGCGCGAGTTCGATCTGGATTTCAAAACGCCGCCAGAGCGCCTGGTCGACGCGGTCGCCGAAGTTGGTGGCCGCGACGATGAAGCCATCGTAACGGTCGAAATTGGCGAGAAGCACATTGACCGTATGATTATGGTCCTGCTCTCCAACTTCGTTGCGCCCGCCGTTCATCCGCTTCGCGGCGATGGAATCGAATTCGTCAAAGAACAGGAAAAGCGGCTGCTCTGTATCGGCGATCATGTCGAACAGCCGGCCAACCAGAACTCCGCTTTCGCTGATATACTGTGACTGGAGCTTCTCGGCCCTGACGACCAGCATCGGCAGGCCGAGCCGCGCGGCGAGATGATGCGCGAGCGTCGTCTTGCCGGTTCCCGGAGCCCCGTGGAAGATTGCCCGCATGCGCGGCTTCAGGCCGACGTCTTTCAATTCGTCGGTCGCCCATATTTCCGTCAGCCATTCCATCAGCGCCGAGCGCACAGGCTTGGCAAGGATCGGCTCCTGCGCTTCTTCCGGCATCAGAATCGTCCCGAAGCCGGAAAGATCGGTGATTTCGCGCCGGCGTTTCATGTCTCCGGCCCCATACCGTCCGAACCGGAAGCATCGCGCCATCCTGCGTCGAATTGCGGCCGCCGCTTGTCGTTCCAGGGAAAGGGATTGGAGGTAATCGGCTGGTTTGCATGATAGGCCTGCTGCCCCAGCGCAAAGGCGCCCGCCTCGTCGACATCCGGCACCTCGCGTTCGTGGCGCGGCGGCATCGACGAGCCCGTGCCGGGGCGGGCCGACGGAACCGGCTTCTCGTGATAATCCTCCACCTGCGCCACGCCCCTGTCATCACGCCAGAGCCGCACCGGCTGGCTGCCAACCTTCAGGATGATCTCGCCCTGCGCGGGCACGAGCTGTTTCAGCCCTTCGATCACCTGCTCGCGCATGGCGATATCGACATTCATCATTCCGACGGCCCGGAAAAGCGGCGCCTCCTTGGCCATGCCGACAGCATGCAGATACATGTCGAGCTGCGCTTCCGCCTCCTCGAGATCGGCAGGCCTTGCGGCCCTGCGCTTCAGCACCGTGCGCATGGTCGCCGGATGGAAACCCATTGCATTTGCTTCGGCGAAGATCAGCTTCTCGTCCTCGGCGAGCTGCTTCTTCTCCTCGCGCACCCGCTCGATCCGCTCGAGAAAGGATAGAAGCTGTTGACCCGAAATGCTGTTGCGCCCGGCCGGGCGCGATGCGTCATCCATGGCGGCCATGTCGGCACTCCTGTTGAAATCAGTGGTGAAGGAGGAGGAAGGACGGTCCATCAGTGCGCCCTCATCATCCGGTCGAGATAGGCGTTGCCCTTCCCCGTCAGGCTGACGCAGCGGCTGTCGTCAGGCGCATAGGCCATCGCGCCGGCGGCGATGCATTCTCGCGCCAGCCGCCGCTGCAGCGGCGTGTCGAGAAAAAAGCGGCCGCCGCACCGCTTGACGAGGCGCAGGAAAGCCCGCGCTTCGCCGGAAAGTTTGATATCGAGGGTGGAAGGCATCACGGATCAGCCTTCCCGCTTGATCGGCACGATCGCCGCGCCGCCGGCCGCCCGCGCGGCGGCATGGATGCGGATCAGCTCGGTGGCCTGCTCGTTGACGGCCTGCAGGTCCTTGATCGCCTGGGCGGATTCGGCGGGGCTGCAATTGAGATCGGAAAGCGCGATTGCCGCATTGCGGACATAGGTCGCGAAGCGGGAGTGCAGTTCGGCGTTCTCATGCATCAGGCAGGCGCCGTCCGGATCGCCGGGCGTGTTTTCCGAGAGTTTGCGCCCGTGAAGCGCGGCCATCGCCCGCGTGACGCAGGGATCGCCGCATTCTGCCTCCAGGCGCAGCACCGCCGGAACGGGCAAGAGCTCGGTATCGCCATCATTGTTGCAGCGGCCAATCTGGCTTTTCGAGAGCGAGCAGATGTCGGCGGCGGCCTCGATCCCACCGTTCTTCTTGATCAGCAGGCGGTTTGCCGCCTTGAGCTGGTAGAACCAGGCATTGGTCAAGGTGTCCTGCATGTTCCAGTCTCCAGACAATGAAATTCCCGCGCCGGGAAAAGTCCCGCGCGTTTCCCGTGGTGGGAAAAATCCGAAAATGAGAGTTTCAGCCCGTCAGTTCACGGAGGTCCGCATGCAAGCTGGAACGAACATCGATGGCCGCAGCCGGAAGGGCGAACGAGGAACCGCCCTCCCGGCTGCGCTTTTCGCGAGGCTTGAGGGACACCGCGAAGAGAAGAGAAGGAGCGCCGGGACGAAGAGGCTCGTCCCGGCGCGAGGTGCCGCACCTTCAGGAAGCGCGGTCGGGGGAACAGGGCGCAAGCGAGGCGTGAGCGCTCCGCTTGCCAGCCGCTATCCATCATGGTCCTCTTGGAACGCCAACAACCAGAAGGGGAATCACGATGAACACGGAACACGAAAAAAAGTACGGATATATCGAAGGAAACCTGTCGGCGGTCGCGTTTACCTTGGTTGGTATTCTCGGCAGCCTCCCACGAGAGAAGGCCGATCAGGTTCTTGCCCTCGCAAGCCCGGAGCGAACCAGCCCGCCGGCGGATCGCACCCCGGGCGAAAAAGGGTACGACGATATGTATTTGACGATCAAGGAGCTGCTTCACAAAACGCGTCGAAGCATAATCGACTGAGGCCGCCTCAACGACCCCGGTGCGCGAGCACTTGGGTGACATGGCGCGAGCGCTTTTCCCAAAGGCGCTTTTCGAAATACTCTCGGCTGAAATGGCCGCGCATGAGGATCTCGTTGAATTCGAGATTCTCCTCCCTGCTGCGCGGTCTTCCGCCAAGCTCCATAAGTCTCTGTTTGTCGAGAACCCTGAGGTTGGGGCCGCGGTCGGAAACGATGGCCTGCATCGCGATATCCTTTCGTGGAGTGGGAGGCGGCACTGGCTCATTCAGCGGCCTCCCGCACGACCGCCACCAGTGCGGCGAGCCGTTCAAGCGTCACACCCTCAAGACCTCTCTCATCGGCGCGCGAAACAGCGAGCAACCAATACGGCGCAGGAATGGATCCTCGGCGGCGCATAGCTTTGGCAGTGACATAGGGGACGCCAATATCATCCGCAAAAGCAGTCAAAGAAGGCCAAAGATTGATAAGGTCTGCGTGCGTCATGCGCGAAGTGGTACATTTGGCACCACTTCAATGTCAAGCAGCGTAAGTATTATTTACACCACCTTCCATGGGTACATTTTGCACCATGGTTAGAGATCAAGAACTTAGTGAACGTCAAGCGCGCGCCGAAAGGCTGAAGAAAGCACGGGTGGACTCCGGCTTAGGCGGCGTCAAGGCCGTAGCGAACAAGTTCGGCTGGAACGTAAACAAGTACAAAGCACACGATTCGGGGCAGAACGGCTTCGGCATCGTGGACGCTAAGCAATATGCAAAAGCCTTCAGAGTTTCGCTGCAATGGCTCTACTTCGGCATAGGCGAACCTGGGGACGCAGATCCGCCAGAGCCCGTTACGACTACAGATGTTCCCTTCGTATCATGGATTAGTGCCGGCGCACTTGGCGAACAGCCCGGCGTCTCGGACTTCAGTGAATTTCCAACCATTCCAGCAATCGATCTTCCAGAAGGTGATTGGATTGCCCTCAGGGTGGAAGGGGATTCCATGAACAAGATCTCACCTCCGGGATCAATTATCTTCGTAAACCGGCGGGATAAGCGCCTCGCTCCGAATGCATGCTACGTGGTCGCCGACGAGGCGGGAAACGCGACTTACAAGCGCTACCGGCCAAACGACGACCCACCTTTTCAGCCGGCCTCCTATGAGGATATACCTCCTCCGAAGCTTGAAGGCGCCGTCACCGTGGTCGGCCGCGTACGGCGTTCCATAATTGAGATGTAGAATCTCGGGCATACCCCTGCCGCCCTCCTCCTTGACACTAGCCACCAAAAGACCAGTGTAATTTCCGGGAGACAAGGAGGGGGCACAATGGACAAGTTCTTAGAAATCATCGGCCTACTGATCGTAGTAGTTACACTTTTCCTGATGGTTGCCGTCGTAAAGCAATCCGGTGATGCCGTGACCCTGGTTTTGTCATTGAGCTGGGCAGTTCCTGCAATTATTGGCGGCGTAATCCTCGCCGCCTTCGGCTCCATGTTAGGTCAACTTAAGGCAATCCGGGCCAACTCGGAGAAGCAGACCGAACTCTTTCAATCTCTTCTGGACAGAAGCCGAAACAAAAGCTGATCTCGATATCTTCTAAGCAATAGGCACATCACGCATGGGCGAATCACGACCCGTGACGTGGCATTTTTTCTGCCATTAATTCAACTACATGACCCGATATGGTATAATTTATACCACTTTTGAATTGACAATGAGGTGGTGCATTATGTACCACTATCTCCGTTCCCGGCGAACAGGGCCGCCGCCGCTCCTCCTCTCCCAGGTGGCGGCCCGATCTCCGGAATTCCCCAAACGAACGGAGAAACGACCATGATCCAGTACCGCAGGCGTGAACCCGCATCTGTCGTGCCTTTCCGGAAGCGAACATCAGGTTTCCTCGCCTTCCGCCGCTATTATTCCGATGTCATCCGCGAGATGGGCTATTCCGGCGAGACGATGACGCCCGAGGCGCTCGCCTTGCGCGGCATCCCCGAGCACGTCCAGAAACGGCTTGCCCGCGGCGCGCTCGCCGATGCCCGCCGCCGCTCCATCAGCCGTTGAGCCGACGACCATGAAGGAGATCGTCATCCCGCCGGAGCGCTCGGCATTCGAAAGGCGCTTCACCGTGGCGATGGGCTATGTGCTCATCGTCAGCATCGCCGCCATGACGGCGATGGCCGTCGTCATCGCCTGAGGCCGGCCATGCGTGAGCCGCCCCGCGATTACGTGCTTCCCGACGAATTCATCATCCGCAAGCTGGCTGAAAACCGCCGCGCTCGCGAACGCGCCCGGTGGATCATCCTTCTGGTGACGATCGCTTTTCTTGCGCTGGCCCTCACCGCCACCGCGCTTGCCTTCCGCCTCATCTGATCAGGAGGAATTTCGTGACACATATCACCCCAGCGTCACGCATATCGGGCGATCTCGAAAACCATATCCGCCGCCGTGTCACGGCTGGCGCCCGCATCGCCGAAATCGCCGCCGAAACCGGCTTCACCATCACTGAGATGGAACAGTACGTCGGCAATCGCAAACCCCGCTGGCGTCTTGAGGACGAGGCCCGCCGCCGCGCCGGCGAGCGCGGCCATATTGTCGTGTTCAAGCCTTTCCGCCGCAAGAGCGGCGGCTACGACATCCGCCCGATCACCCTCCCCGGCATCTCCATGTACATCGCTGCACAAAAGGAGGCGGAACGATGATCGCTCTTGACCCCAAAGCTCTTGCGATCGCAGCCGCCGCACAGGCGACCGAAGCCGCAACCGAACTCCTGCGCTTCGCCAGAGAGGGTGAAGGCCTCAACGGCATCTACGAAGTCGACGTGATCGAGAAGCTTCTCGACGCGACGAAGATGGCGATCGAGGCCACGGGCGAGCGCGGGGGCGAACATTCCGCGATCTATGGCGACATCGCCGGCACGCTGGAGTTCTGGGCATGACCGCGCCGCTCCTCCCCTTCCGCATTCATTTCGATGACCCGGCCCTGCCGCCGCTCGACATTCGTGCCGCCGATCCGGCCGACGCCCGCGCCGAGGCTGTTGCCCGCTACCCGGGCACCGTCATCCGCAAGATCAAGCTCGTTCGGGAGGAGGTCAATGGCTGAGAACTCCGCAATTTCTTGGACGACGCACACATGGAACCCATGGATGGGTTGCACCAAGGTCTCGCCAGCATGCGACGGATGCTACGCCGAGGCGCTGATGGACAAGCGCTATGGGAAGGTGAAGTGGGGCAATCATCCACGGCATCGCACCGGCGCCCACACTTGGAACGACCCGTTCCGCTGGCAGAAACAGGCTGAAAAGGACGGCGACCGGCCGTTCGTTTTCTGCGCCAGTCTTGCCGACATATTCGACAATCAGGTCGATCCCCAATGGCGCGCCGATGCCTTCGATGTGATGCGTCAGACACCCCGCCTCGTCTATCTCCTCCTCACGAAGCGGCCGCAGAACATCGTGAAGCTGTCGGAGGCGGCGGGAGGACTGCCGCAGAACGCCGCGATCGGCGCGACGTGTGAAGACCAGAAGCGCGCCAACATCAACGTTCCGGCATTGTTGGACGCGAAAGGCATAGTGGATCCAGCGTTCACATTCCTGTCTTGTGAACCACTGCTCTCACACATTCAGATCGCGGAATATCTACCCAACAAACTTTGGAACGATATTCCTTCGTGGAAGCAGCCCGAGCTGGATTGGGTGATTACCGGCGGCGAAACCGACCAGGGAGGGCATAAGGCCCGCCCCACGAAACCCGACTGGATACGCTCTCTCCGCGACCAATGCGCAGCGGCCGGCGTTCCATTCCATCACAAACAGAATGGCGAGTGGGTTTCGGTGTCCGAGGTCGCAGGACCGGGCGAGCACTTCAAATTCGAGGACGGCGCGACGGTGCGCCGGATCGGTAAGAGGCTGTCTGGCCGGACGATCGACGGCGTCGAGCACAACGCGTTCCCGATAGTGCGCCCATGACCGCCGCCCCCTCGCCACTCCAGAAAAGGCTGGACGCAATCCGCAATCGAGCGGGCCTCGCCTCGCGCGACTGGGGCGTCATGGCCGGCCTGGAAGGTTTCTGCCTCACGGCCGCGGGAGGCGAGATCGTCGCCACCTTCGCCGAAAGCGCGGCCTACGACGATCGCGAGCTGATCTGCCACGCGCCTGATGATCTGCGTTTCATGCTCGAGATTTACGACAGGCTTTCCGCCCGTTATCGCCGGGCCGCGGCCGAGCTCGCGAAGCGCAATCCGCCGCCGAAGGATTTTGCCGCCGAATGCGCCATAAAATGCGAGGATCCGCTTTTCCTCCGCTTCCTGCGCGATGAACACGGCGTCGATACGTCCGACACTCTGCGCGTCGCCTCACGCATCCGCACGATGCTGGCTATCCAGTCCCGCGCCGAACTCAACACGAACGACGCCGCAAAGCAGCGCTGGCTTTCCCTGCGCAGCCAGTTCGACAATTGGAGGCACAACCGGTGAACCCACCCGATCCGATGCTGCTTGCATTTGTGCGCGCGATGGCGAAAGCTGACGCCAGGCGCGACCGGACCCGTGCCGCTGTCGACTGTGAGGAGAGGACATGCAAGCCAGACGAGCAGCAATCTACGCCCGTTTCTCGACGGATTTGCAAAGCGAAAGGTCGGTCGACGACCAAGTCGCGCTCTGCCGCGAATTTGCCGCACGACGCGGCTTTGTCGTCGCACACGTCTATGCCGACCGAGCTCGCTCCGGAGCATCGGTCTTCGGCCGAGACGGACTGCTCGCGCTCATGGACGATGCCCGTGCCGGCAAATTCGAAGTCGTCGTCATCGAGGCGCTAGATCGGCTATCGCGCGATCAGGAAGATCTCGCTGGAATTCACAAGCGGCTGAGCTTTGCGGGCATCGAGATTATAGCCGTCCATGACGGAACCGCAGACGCGATTCAGATCGGAATACGCGGGCTGGTGTCGACGCTCTTTCTCGCCGACCTCAAGAACAAGATCAGACGGGGCATGACAGGCGTCATCAGAGACGGCCGGCACGCCGGCGGACGCGCTTATGGATACAGACCCGTGCCGGGCCAGCCCGGCGTGCTGCAGATAGTTGAGGACGAAGCCAATATCGTTCGGCGAATCTTCTCGGAGATTATCGACGGCATGCGTCCGCGGGAGATTGCTGCCGGCTTGAATCGCGATGGAGTACCTCCACCGAGAGGGATAGCCTGGAACGCGAGCACGATAAATGGCTCGGCAAAGCGCGCAAACGGCATCGTGCGAAACCTGCTTTACTCTGGTCGCATAGTGTGGAACCGGGCACGATCAGTGCGAGATCCGGAAACCGGAAAACGGATATCCCGGCAGAATGACCCTTCCGAACACCGGTACGCCGATGCGCCCCACCTTGCTATTGTCGATGCGGATGTGCAGCAGAAGGCAATCGCCATCGTGGAGAAGCGCGGATTAATGAAGCGCAACAGAGAGTTCACGCAACGTCCCAAACGCCTGCTCTCGGGAATTCTGCGCTGCGGAATGTGCGGCGGTGGTATGTCGGTCCATGACCGCCGGGGCGAGGCAGTACGCATCCGCTGCTCACGATCGATCGAGAGCGGTGTTTGTGAAAACACCCGCCGCTATCGACTGGACCGGATCGAGACGGCAGTGGTCAACGGATTGCGCGAGCAGTTGGCGCATCCCGAGTTGCTGGCGGAATATGTTCGAACCTATCGCGAGGAGCGAAGGAAGGAGGCCATGGACGCGATCCGCGAAAGGGCTTCACGCGAGCGCAGAGCAGCCGAATTGAAAGGTCAAATGGCGAAGCTCATTCAAGCCATGATGCGCGGTAGCCTGCCGATTGAGCTCGTGGAGGAACAGTGCAAACCTCTTCAGGCGGAAAGAGATGAGATTTTAGCCGCATTGGCAGCCACCCCAGACGAGAGCGCGGCGCTGGCGATAGAGCTCCATCCGCAAGCGTCAACAGTATATCGCTCCATGGTCGAAAATCTCGCCAATCGAATGAGCGAGCTACATCCGGTACTGGATGCCGAAGCATTCAAAGCATTCCGGGATCTGGTCGACAGCGTCATCGTCCGGGACACCGCCAACAATGGAGTCGAAGTGGAGATTATAGGCCACCTCTCCGCCCTGCTCGGCAAGAAAGCCGAAATGTTGGGGGGTCGCGTGGTAGCGGAGGAGGGATTCGAACCCCCGACACAAGGATTATGATTCCTCTGCTCTAACCTACTGAGCTACTCCGCCGCCGGGCGGGACGGGAAACGGCGTTGCGTTGTTCCGTCCGGGTGCGCGGCTTATAAGGTGCCGTTCCCTTGGGTGTCAAGCGCGGCAGCGGCAAAAAATGCCTCGTTCACAAGGGCTTTGGAAGAGCAGGCTTTCAGGCCGGGCAACGGACCGGATTCCCTCGGAGCATCGGCCGTTTCGCAAGCTCGTATTCGCGCCATCCAAGACAACTCCCACGATAAAGAACCGCGCGGCCCGCCTTTGGATCTTTGCCTCTATGCCCGTTGTTACCCGTCGCCGCATGTCTTCGGGCGGCATGGGCCCGCCCCGGCGCATGCGCGGGGCCGGCGGTTCAGGCGGCCACCGGTGTCGCGAGGATGCGCTTCAGGGCAGTTTCCGCCTCTGCCTCGCGCTCCGAGCGGCGGATAAAGCCGCCGCCATAGACGCGGGCGTCCTCGCCCTCACCGGAATAGAGCGCGCAGGCCTGCCCCGGCGCCACGCCGGCCTCGCCTTCCGCGAGCTCGACATAGATGCCTTCGCCGTCGCGAAGCAGCCGCGCCGGGCGCGGCGGACGCGTCGAGCGCACCTTGGCGAAACAGTCGAAGCCCTGCAAGGCCGCCTCGTCCAGATCGCCGTCGCCGAGCCAGTTGACGTCGCGCAGGTAGAGGCGCCGCGTTTCCAGCGCCTCCTTCGGACCGACGATGACCCGGCGCGAGCGTGCGTCGAGGTAAACGACATAGAGCGGCTCGCCGGTGGCGATCCCGATGCCGCGCCGCTGGCCGATCGTGTAGTGCAGGATGCCCTCATGGGTGCCGAGCACCCTTCCGTCGATATGGACGATCTCGCCCGCAAGCGCCGCATTCGGCTTCAGCTTCGAGACGATGTCGGAATATTTGCCCTGCGGCACGAAGCAGATATCCTGGCTGTCGGCCTTCTTGGCGACGACCAGTCCCATGTCCTCGGCCAGCGCCCGCGTTTCGGCTTTCGATAGATGTCCGAGCGGAAAGCGCAGGTAATCGATCTGCTCCTGGGTCGTGGCGAACAGGAAATAGCTCTGGTCGCGCTCGGCATCGACCGGACGATAGAGCGCGCGCCGATTAGGATCGCCGGAGGCGGGGTTCGGCCTAGAACGGATATAGTGCCCCGTCGCCAGCGCATCTGCGCCGAGTTCCTTGGCCGTTGCCAGAAGATCGGCGAACTTGACGGTCTGGTTGCAGGCAACGCAGGGGATCGGCGTCTCGCCGGCGACGTAGCTCTCGGCAAACGGATTGATCACCGTTTCGCGGAAACGCTTTTCATAATCGAGGACATAGTGCGGAATGCCGAGCGTCTCGCAGACGCGGCGCGCGTCGTCGATATCCTGGCCGGCGCAGCACGAGCCCGCCCGGTGCACGGCCGCCCCGTGATCGTAGAGCTGCAGTGTGATGCCGAGAACGTCGTAGCCCTCGCGCTTCAGCAGTCCCGCGACCACCGAGCTGTCCACGCCGCCGGACATGGCGACGACGACGCGCGTGTCTTCAGGCTTCCTGTCGAAATCGAGGCTGTTCACGGGGTTCGTTCCGGCACTGTCCCGGCGCACGGCCCAAAACCGTCCGCTGCGGGCTTTAATTCCATGTTGCTCGTCCGCGACATATAGAAACTCACCGCCCCAAGAGCAAGAGAAGGGTAGAAGCTCCGTCTTTTGCCCCCGGCGGGAGATGCCGCGGTCAGATCAGTTTCAGGCGAAGCGCGCAGGCGATCGCCTGCATCCGGTTGACCGCTTGCAGCTTGCGCGCCGCGCTCTTGAAATAGCTGCTGACGGTATAGACGGAAATCCCGAGGATGATCGCGATCTCTTCGCTGCTCTTGCCGGCGGCCGCCCAGCGCAGACATTCGGCTTCCCGGCCGGAAAGCTTTTCGCGGGGTTCGAGGCCGAGGGTGAAGGCCTTCTCGAGGCATTCGAAGAGCTGCACCGAGATGAAATAGAGTTCCGCCAGATCCGGTCTCGCAAGTGGCTCGCGCCGGCCGGAAAAGACGAGAATGTAGGGCTCGCCTTGCGTCGAATGCAGCAGAAAGGCCAGGGATGCCTCAAGACCGAGGCTTTCGAAGAGCGCCGCAGCTTCGCCGTTGCGCGGATCGTCGTCGGCGGCGCAGGCAAAAAGCCTCCCGTCCCCGTAGACCGGACGCTTGGTGACCGAAGCATCCGCAACGAGGCGGCTTTCATGGAAAAGGCCGAGCGCATCGTATCTGCGCACCAGTTCGGCAGGCCAGTTGCTGACCGTCAGCCGTTCCGAGAAGCGCTGCAGCTCGTTTTCCGGCAGGCGCGCGATGAGAAAATGGCTGAAGCCGAACTTGCCGGTGCACCGGCGCATGACATGCAGCAATTCGTGTTCCGTGCGCACCGTATCGAGATCGACGGAGCCCGGGAAGTCGGGCAGCCAATCCTCATGCGCCGGCA
Organism: Shinella sp.; assembly: GCA_033795365.1. Lineage (GTDB taxonomy): Bacteria > Pseudomonadota > Alphaproteobacteria > Rhizobiales > Rhizobiaceae > JARYGU01. Next base: position 65,738 of record JARYGU010000020.1, on the reverse strand, counting down.
TCTTGTCTGGATCACGCATCTACCGTTCCTATAAAACCATGAGGTCGGCAAGGCCGCCCGGCCTTCGGCCCCGGAACTCCCATGGCACCCCCTTGCCCCCTGACGTCGAAAACGGGAGCAGCGCCACTTCCTTCACGGAAATGACGCTTCAAGACAAGACATGTGGATGCATTCTGGAGAATTCCGGCAGCGCCAGAGGCGCCAACCTCTAATTCGGCGCGGTCTTACCAGAGGCCGTAAAGATTGCAAAGACCAGTTTTGCATGGCTCCCATGCGTGCGGCGACGTCGAGCCGCGCCCGCAAGTTGCACCACTGCGGTTCGAAAATGCCGGTGGCGCGGGCTGAAACCGCTCAAATTGTTAGCAAATTGTTACGCCGGGCTTAGGCAAATCTTAAATGTGGCGGACTAGAGTTCGCTCCATATGGTCTTGCGTTTATGTAGAGAGTCCAATGACCGAGTTGATACGACCACGCGTGAAATACGTCATCGGCCCCGATGGCAGCCCTCTGACGATCGCCGACCTTCCGCCCGCAAATACGCGGCGCTGGGTGATCCGCAGGAAGGCGGAAGTCGTCGCCGCCGTACGCGGCGGTCTCCTGAGCCTGGAGGAAGCCTGCGAGCGCTACACGCTGACCGTAGAAGAGTTTCTGTCCTGGCAGTCCTCCATCAACGATCATGGCCTGGCCGGCCTGCGCACGACGCGCATCCAGCAGTATCGCCACTGACGCTGTATCTGCCTTTTAAACGCTGCGGCCGCGCTCAACGCGGCCGCAGTCGCATTTGCAGGATGCCGCTCAGCACCGCGGAACCGGCATAGAACCACAGGCCCGGCTGGCTGAAGGCCGAGGCGATGCCGCTCGTCTTGGCCGCGACCACCACCAGCGCCACCAGCATGACATCCATCATCGACCATTTTCCGAGGACGGGCAGCAGCCGCGCCAATGCGCGGCCAAAACGGCTGCCGCTACCGGCAGTGGCCGCCTCGAAGACCATTCCTGCAAGCTTGACGATCGGGAAGACCACCGAAAACAGCCCTACGACGATCGCCAGCGCATAGCTTTGCTGCTCCCAAAGCGCGGCGACGATACCCAGCAGCGACGGCGTTTCGCTGAAAAAATACAGCTTCTCGAACCGGATCAGCGGCAAGGACAGGCCGAGCGCCAGAAGGCAGGCCGAAAGGACGAGAAGAAGTGGAGTGACCCAGACCATTGCCGACGAGAGAGGATGAGAAGACCGGGCCTTCATATCATTTCGCAAGCGACTGTACCTACCAAAATCGAGACCGGCGTGCCGGGCAAGGATTGCGTCCTTCGGCAAATGACCCGAAGATGGCGCCGCGGGCAAACGGTCAACGGAAAGAGGAAATATCGATGAATATTCGCAGCGAGGAAACCGGATCGCACGGGCGCTATTCCGCTTTGGTGGAAGGCCACGAAGCGGAAATGACCTATTCCCGCGCTTCCCCGCGGCTCATCATCATAGACCATACCGGCGTTCCCGATGCTCTACGCGGAAAGGGCGTCGGGCAGGCGCTTGCCGCGCATGCGATCGACGAGGCACGCGCGGGCGGCTGGAAGATCATGCCGCTTTGCCCGTTCTTCCGCGCCCAGGCGATGCGGCACAAGGAATGGCACGACATCGTCAATCTCTGAACGGAACGCTTGCAAGGCCCTTTCGGCCCTGTCGGAAAAATCACGAACGCAAAGAGCCCTCAGGACCGGAGGCTTGTGCCCGGTCATGAGGGTTCCTCCGGTCAATGGGGCCGCTCAGGCCCTGAGCCGCACCGCGTTGTCACGCTCCTCGATCGCGGCGGCCTTGGAATATTCGGCTTCCGCTTCCTCGAGCGACAGCTCCGCCGCATCCTGCTGCACCTTCAACTCCCGAATGGAAACCTGAAGATTGTCGGCGCGCTGACGCGCGGCCTTTGCGAAAGTCGGGTAGGCAAAATGGCCGGGATCGGATATCCCGGATTTCTTTTCCTCGATGGCGATCTGGCTTTCCAGCTCCTTCGACATCCGTTCGAATTCGGACATCATCATCTGAAGCTGGTTCAGTTGCCGCCTTTTCTCTTTCACCTGAAATTCCTTCAGGCGAACTAGGCTCTCACGCGACTTCATACGCAATACTCCCGTGGATAGCGAGACCCCGGAAACCGGACCTCCGGCCTGCCGTCGGCAAACCGGTTACCCGGCACTTCCCTACTGATTCACACCGCCGCAGCAGCGGCGTCATGAACGTCATTTTCACACGCAAACCCGGCACGACGAGGCCGGTCTTAGAAAAAAATTCAGCGATATTAACAAAATCCTACCGCTGGTAACCTTTCGTTTACGGGCATCGTTAATCATAGGGACGATCATTTAAGGGTCAGTAAATGCGGGACGTTAAAAAACATGTTGCTGCATTGATGAGTCTAAAGAGTCGGTTAGCGGGTTTCACTCAGAAATTAGTTGAGAATTCCCGTTCACGATTCACATTTGAAATCAGTGGGCTGCCTAAAATATTTAACAAGTTCGATACATCTTGCCAGAGTGAATCAGAATTTGTTAACCATTCCGTGGCAGCCTCCAAATCAGGCAACGACTGGATCCGTATCGCGTAAGGGTGCCAGAGACCTTTTGAGCGGCGGAAAAGGGGACAACTATGCGGGTTCTACTCATTGAAGACGACAGCGCGACAGCGCAGAGCATCGAGCTGATGCTCAAATCCGAGAGTTTCAATGTTTATACCACCGACCTCGGTGAAGAAGGCGTCGATCTCGGCAAGCTTTATGATTACGACATCATTCTTCTCGATCTGAACCTCCCGGACATGTCCGGTTACGAGGTTCTGCGCACGCTGCGTCTCTCCAAGGTCAAGACGCCCATCCTGATCCTCTCCGGCATGGCCGGCATCGAGGACAAGGTCCGCGGCCTCGGTTTCGGCGCCGACGACTACATGACCAAGCCCTTCCACAAGGACGAACTGGTTGCCCGCATCCACGCCATTGTTCGCCGCTCCAAGGGTCACGCGCAGTCGGTCATCTCCACCGGCGAACTGATCGTCAACCTGGACGCCAAGACGGTCGAAGTCGGAGGACAGCGCGTCCACCTGACCGGCAAGGAATACCAGATGCTCGAGCTGCTTTCGCTGCGCAAGGGCACGACGCTGACCAAGGAAATGTTCCTGAACCACCTTTACGGCGGGATGGACGAGCCGGAACTGAAGATCATCGACGTCTTCATCTGCAAGCTGCGCAAAAAGCTTGCCAATGCCGCAGGCGGCGCGAACTATATCGAGACCGTATGGGGCCGCGGCTATGTGCTGCGCGAGCCCGACAACAACGAATACGCCGAGACCGCCTGACCTCGCGAGCCGCGGAAATCCCTTTCCTGAGAAACCCGCCCGTGGCGGGTTTTCTTTTTCGGTCCGGTTCACATGCACTAGAGCGCCGCGCGTTCAATTGAACGCGCAAAGGACGCTCTAGCTTTTTGAATCTAGAGCATCCCGAAAAAACAAAAACGCGCAGCCGCTGGCGGTCACGCGTTCTGAAGTGCGGATTTTAAGATTTAGGCTGCGATCGAAAGGTTTGCGAAAACGTTCGTCAGGATCTTGCGGTCGAAGGGCTTGAGCAGGAAATCGTCGGCGCCGGCCCGTTTGCCCATCATCATCTTCCTGAGATCGGCTTCCACGACGCAGTAGAAGATGCGCACGGACTTGCCCTGGGGCAGGTTTCGGACATTCGCGATGAGCTCGAGCGCCCCATCCATCGTCGCATCGACGATGAGGATGTTCGGCAGTTCCGCCTCGCAGCGCACGAGCGCATCGAGCGAGCTCGATGCCTCCAGCACCAGGAAATCGAGACCCGAAAGGATGCGTTTGCCGACCTTGCGTACCACATCGGAACTGTCGGCAATCATCAAGCGCTGCATCTCACCTGCTCCTCAACTCCCGATCGTATCGAACGGGACCAATGATGAAACAAAGGTAGAGCAGGCTGGCAAATAAAGCGTTATCCGGAATGCTTAACGAAACGTTCCGGTGCAACTCCCGGAGCAGTCAGCCTGCAGCGGCCACCTTGGCCACGAAAGTGATCTCCTCGGCGCTCGATTCGATATCGAGTTCCATGCCGGCTTCCTCGGCCAGCAGCACCGTGTAGTAAGGCTGGATCGTGTGGGCGTCGACCGCCTCCTCCAGCGCCCCGGACAGGATCTCGACGAATTTCGGCGGCACCCGCAGCATCCGTCCCTTGGCAGTCAGGCGGAACACGGCGTCAAATTCCGGATTTTCGAGTGTGATGTCGATCGAGCCGCCGCGGGGGATCGCGCCGTAGGCGACGAGGAAGAGGTTGAGCAGGAGCTTCACCCGATTCTTGGCGACGATCGCACGCGGCCCGCTCCAGGATATTTCGGTCTTCTTTTCGGCTGCCGCGAAATCACGCGCCGCCTTCTCGGCTTCGCCGGTATCGATCGACGCGCCGACCGACCCGGAAGCGCCGAAGGCGAGCCGCGCGAATTTCAGCCGGACCGATGCGTTGAGCGCGCTTGCCCGGATGAGATCCATCGCGTCTTCGTCGGCGCCGCCTTCATCCAGAAGTTCCAGGCCATTGTTGATCGCGCCGACCGGGGAAATGATATCGTGGCAGACTCGGCTGCACAGCAGCGCCGCCAAATCGGGACCGGTCAGCGTGAGGTTCGGATTCTTCGCCATTGGATCTTCCATTTCCTGCGCGGGGATATCAATCGGAATCACCCTTTATCACGCGAAAATTGCGCGGAGCATGTTCCATCTGAAGACAGCCATAATGACACCACATTTGGTAAACCGATTGTTAACACGATCGGAGCAAATTGCTTGTCACAAGCCTCCCTGAAACGAAAACCAGGCGGACGAGACATGCAGGTTCCAAAACCCATCAGAACTGCGTTTTTCCTTATCGCAGTGTTATTCTCCATACCGTTGGGCGCCGGGGCCGCCATGGCCCAGGCGGCGAGCGCGGGCAATCACTATTCTATGCAGGAGATTGTCGACGCGGGGCACAATTTCTTCGGCTCGACCACCGGCGGACTGGCGAAAGTCGTGGAAAAAGCCTTCGAATCCTATGGCCTGCCCAATGGCTATATCCTCGGCCAGGAAGGATCGGGCGCTTTCGTCGCCGGCCTCACCTATGGCGAAGGCGAGCTCAACACCAAGAACGCGGGTCAGCATCCGGTTTTCTGGCAGGGCCCGTCGCTCGGCCTCGACTGGGGCGGCCAGGGCAGCCGTACGATGATGCTGGTCTACAATCTTCCGAGCGTCGACACCCTCTATGACCGTTTCGGCGGCGTGTCCGGTTCGGCCTATGTCGTTGCCGGCATCGGCATGACGGTCCTGACCCAGCACAACATGGTCCTCGTCCCGATCCGCACAGGCATCGGCGCACGCATCGGCCTCAATGCGGGCTACCTGAAGCTGACCCGCAATCCGACCTGGAATCCCTTCTGAGTACCTTTCCAGATCGCATTTTTGACGGCGGCGGACATGCCGCCGTTCCTTTTTTGCCGATACCTCTCGACATTTGCGGCATATGAGACCTGTGCAACAGTGCCGGGATCGCTATATTGACCACATGTGAGCGGCCCTGACGGAACTGGCTTTACGGTGATAGAGTACGCACTTCTCTTCGCGCTCGGCTTTCTGGCCGCTACGCTCGTGGGCCTTCTGATCGCTCCCGCCATTCAGCGCCGCATCGTCAAATTCACCGAGACCCGCATCAAGGCCACGATGCCGCTGAGCCCGCAGGAAATGCGCGCGCAGAAGGACATGGCGCGTGCCGCCTTCGCCGCCGAGAATGCCCGTCTGTCGCAGAATGTCGTGCGCGAACGGGAAAAGGGAACGCGGCTGATGGTCCAGAATGAGCGTCTTCTCAAGGATACCGGCAAGCTCGCGGCCGAAAACGCCGATCTTCAGGCACAGGTCGCCGAAATGAATGTCGAGGCCGCCGATCTGCGCTCGGCAATCCGGCGCGCCGAGCAGACGATCGAACAGTTCAAGACAACCTCCGACGCCGGCGACCGGGAAGGCCGCCGGAAACTCGAGGAGATGCAAAAGCTTCTGGGCGAAGTCGACGATTTGAAAATTGCCCTCGCGGCGCGCGATACGGAGCTCGAGAACCTGAAGAGCCGCATCGACGGCATGCGTGACGAACGCGACCGGCTGCGCGGGGAGCTGAAGGTCTCGCGCGAACAGGCAAGGGAGATCCAGCTTCGGCTCTCCCGCGAGGAGGGGCGCGTGCGGCAGCTCGAGACGAAACTGTCGAAAGAGGTCGCCGGCAGCGTCGACAAGGACACCGTGATCGAGCGCCGCATCGCCGAGGTCAATCGCCTGCGCGAAAAGCTGAAGGGAGCGGCCGCCGACAAGAAGGCGCCTGCCGCCATGCCGCCGCTCGATCATCCGAGCAGGGAAAGCGGCCGCAACGCCCAGGCCGCACCCGTCGATCTCCAGGCGCTTGAGGAAGACGTCCGTAACCAGAGTGCAGCGCTTGCCGAGCGCCTCGTCGCCGCGAAATCCGATGCCAATGACGAGGCGCTTCGCGAAGAAATCGCCGATATCGCCAGGAAAATGATCGTGCTGACGGCGACGCGCGAAGGTACCGCCTCCCCCATTCACGACCTGCTCGAATCCGCGGAAGTACCCCGGCGCGGCGGCCGCAAGAGCCTTGCCAGGCGGGCCAAGGATGCACTGGAACCGGAAGGCAGGTCCTGATGCAGGTCACGCAAAGATGTGCAGCAATTTTGCGATAAAGATCGCGACACGCCTTAGGAGCGATCAGGCTATCCGCCCGCCTGACAGCGCAATCTGATAAAGCGCGATTCCGCTCGCGGTCGCGACGTTGAGGCTGTCCAGTCCGGGGCGTTGCGGGATCCTTGCCGTCCTGAACGAGGAGAGAATGGCGTCAGGGAGCCCCTCTCCTTCCGTCCCTGCAACGAGCGCGATCCGCGGCGCCGGCGGTATCGCATGCACCGGCACCTCGCCGCGCGGAGACAGCCCCCATATCTGGAATCCCTCCCCTGCAAGCAGCGCCAGCATCTCGCCGCCGCTCTCCCCTCTCGCATAGGGCACCGTCAGGACGGAGCCGACGGAAACCCGGATCGCCTTGCGGTAGAGCGGGTCGCACGACGTCTCATCGAGGAAGACGGCATCCGCCCCGAAAGCGGCGGCGTTTCGGAACATCGATCCGATATTGTCGTGATTGGCGATGCCGCAGGCCGCAAGGACGAGGCTTTTTTCCGGCAGGCGTGCCGCGAGCTCCGCAACGTTCGGCGGTGCCGCCCGGCGGCCGAGCGCCAGAACGCCGCGATGCATGTGGAAACCGGCGATCGCATCGAGAACCGCCGCCGTCGCGACATAGACCGGAACGTCATCCGGCAGGGTTTCGATGATGTCGGCCACGCCGGCGACACGGTTTTCGAGCAGCAGCACCGCTTCGGCAGCGAAACCATTACCCGCCGCATGCGCCGCCGCAAGCATGCGCAGAACGACGGTCCCCTCCGCAATGAACCGCCCCTGACGGCCGGTGAGATCCCGCTCGCGGATCGAGGCGAAACCGGCGATGCGCGGATCGCCAGGCTCGGTGATACGGATCGGGGCGGAAGCCATCGGCCGCCTCAGTTGCCCGTGACGTCGATATCCGCGATGACGCGGCCGGCGCCGATGTCATAGACGATGGCTTTGCGGCCACCGTCCGCCAATACGCCGTAGAACAGGATCTGCGAGCCGGAATGGGAGACGGCCGAGACGCTGAAGCCATCCGGCAACGTAACCGATCCCCTCAGCGGCGCGTCGCTCGGAACGGAAATGCCGCCCGCCATCTGCGGTTCGCCCTTGCCATCGCTCGCCGTCACCTTGTAGACAATCGCCGCAAGCACCGCCATGAACATCAACATCATGATGCCGCCCGACACGAGCTGAAGGCGCACCATCTTGCGGCGGACATTCTCCATTGCCGGATCGAGGGGCTTTTCTTCCTGTTCGTCTGGTTCGATGTTCGACATGGGCGGGCGCGTCTCCGGCAGGCAGGATTGAATGATGAACGACCCCTTTAAAGAAGCCGACGCCGCAAGGAAAGTCCTGAAGGCGGGCGAAGATGCCTCCGGGCGGCTCGATGCGTGGCTTGCGGAGGCGCTTGCGGGCGATTTTTCGCGCAGCCGCATCAAGGGGCTGATCGAACAGGGCGCCGTCCTCGTCAACGGCGCGCTCGTCACCGAACCGAAGCGTAAGGTGCATCCGGGCGACGCCGTCGAAATCGGCCTGCCGGAGCCGGAGGATCCCGAACCGAAGGGCGAAGACATCCCTCTCGACGTGCTCTACGAGGACGAGGACCTCATCGTGCTGTGCAAGCCGGCCGGCCTTGTCGTGCATCCCGGCGCCGGAAACTGGACCGGAACCCTCGTCAATGCGCTGATCCATCACTGCGGAGACAGCCTTTCCGGCATCGGCGGCGTGCGCCGCCCGGGCATCGTCCATCGCCTCGACAAGGAAACGAGCGGCGTGATGGTGGTCGCGAAGAACGACGCCTCCCACCGCAACCTTTCCGCCCAGTTCGCCGATCACGGCCGCACCGGTCCGCTGGAGCGCGCCTATCAGGCGGCTGTCTGGGGCAGGCCGCGGCAGTTGCGCGGGACGATCGACGCGCCGCTCGGCCGCGCCGGTGACCGCACCAAGCGCGCCGTCAAGCGGGAGGAGAGCGAGGACGCGCGCGAAGCGATCACCCATTACGAGGTGATCGAGCGCTACGGCGAAAAGCCGGACGCGACCTCCCTCGCCTCTCTCGTCGAATGCCGGCTTGAGACGGGCAGGACCCACCAGATCCGCGTACACATGGCCCATATCGGTCACCCGCTGATCGGCGATCAGGATTACGGTGCCGCCTTCAAGACCAAGGCCAATCTGCTTCCCGACGCAGCGAAAACAGCGGTGAATGCCTTCCGCCGCCAGGCGCTGCATGCCTTCCTCCTGCAGTTCGAGCACCCGTCGAGCGGCGAAGCGATGCACTTCGAAGCGCCGCTTCCAAGCGATATGGAAACCCTTCTCCAGGCTCTGCGGACGCTCGATTAGGGCAATTCATCCTCACGCTTCAAATCCATGTGAGTGCCATGGATGGGGTGGTAGGCATGAGCGTGTGATGCGCTGGGGTTGCGACCCTGCCACCGCCAATACTCGCGCAGGCATCATGCTTGCCGCCTGGTGCGAACTGCGTGGCGATTTCCGCCACTTCCGCAACAACCGGCTGGAAGCCTGCGCTTTGGCCGGCGAAGGGTTTCCCGAACGAAGCGCGGCACTGCGCCGCATGTGGCAGGAGAACCGGGCAGCCGTTGCCGATTACCCGCTCCTTTAGGAGCAAAACCTTGACTTTCCAGGCTCGCAACCTACATTATCGCAGTACAATTCCATTCCGCAGCGTCGCCGGCTTCACGCGCTCGTGAAGAGCCCGGTTGCCTTGAATCATGGTTTCGCCACACCTATCTATAAGGTCGTGGGGTCGCGACGACCCACGGGGAGCTTGGTCGCGAATGAGATCCGGTTCTGGATCAGGCTCCGTCGCAAGGCTTGCCGGAATGGAAGCCGCTTCAAAAAAGGGGGTGCTGAATGGCCCGCAATACTTTGCCGTCCATCACGGCTGGAGAGGGTGGCCTCAACCGCTATCTCGATGAAATCCGTAAATTTCCCATGCTTGAGCCGCAGCAGGAATATATGCTCGCCAAGCGCTATCAGGAACACGACGACCGCAACGCCGCCCACCAGCTGGTAACGAGCCATCTGCGTCTCGTTGCCAAGATCGCCATGGGCTATCGCGGCTACGGCCTGCCGATCGGCGAGGTGATCTCCGAAGGCAATGTCGGCCTGATGCAGGCAGTCAAGAAATTCGATCCCGAGCGCGGCTTCCGCCTCGCCACCTATGCGATGTGGTGGATCAAGGCCTCGATCCAGGAATATATCCTGCGCTCCTGGTCGCTGGTGAAGATGGGCACGACCGCCAATCAGAAGCGGCTGTTCTTCAACCTGCGCCGGATGAAGGGCAAGATCCAGGCGATCGAGGACGGCGATCTCAGGCCCGATCAGGTTGCCGAGATCGCGACCAAGCTGAATGTCTCCGAAGAGGAAGTCGTCTCGATGAACCGCCGCCTTTCCGGCGACGCTTCGCTCAATGCGCCGATCAAGGCGAGCGAAGGCGATTCCGGACAGTGGCAGGACTGGCTGGTGGATGACCACGACAGCCAGGAAGAAACCCTGATCGAACAGGACGAGCTGGAAACGCGCCGCGCCATGCTGGCCCGCGCGATGTCCGTGCTCAACGATCGCGAACGCCGCATCTTCGAGGCACGCCGCCTCGCGGAAGACCCGGTGACGCTGGAAGATCTTTCGACCGAGTTCGACATCAGCCGCGAACGCGTTCGCCAAATCGAGGTCCGCGCCTTCGAGAAAGTCCAGGAAGCGGTGCAGAAATACGCGCTCGAACAAGCCAAGGCCGTCCGCGTCATCGAAGACGCGTGACGTCTCGGCTGCCTCACACCTGAACAAGGAAAACCCGGTTTCCAGCCGGGTTTTTTGACATCCGTGCATCAGGCGGAACTCATGCCGCTTGCAAAAAGGCCCACCGATTGCCGGTCGGTCTCGCCCGAAAGATCGAGCACCACCCGCAACCCGTCTTTCGGACGCCGCCGCAACATATCCTTTCGCACCGGATCGGTCCGCAGCTTTCCTTTTCCGCAAAGCGCCTGAAGGCGGGAGCGCGAAATTTCGAGTTCCGTGGCAAGCAGCCGATCCAGCCGGATAGCGGCGGCGAGCGGAACCTTCATCACGATCTCCAACGTCACCCAGTCTTGAGCGCTGCACAGCACCGCCTTGCGGATGTCGATATCCGCAAATTCATCGATGCGTCGAGATTTTCCCCTGAGAGCATCGATATCGAAGGCACGGCTCCTTACCCAGTCGGGGTCGTTGGATTGCAGTGCTTCCAGAGTTGCAGGGTCGATTTCGCGTATGCTCCGGCGTTCGAAGATGACGCGGTTCCACGTCTTGTCGCAGGTCGAGCATCGGTAGATCAGCCAGGCATCGAGCTTTTTGCCGTTGGCGTTGAGCCGGAGCTTGCCGCTGGATTTGAACGGATTGGGTCCTCCGCATCCGTTGCAAACGATCCATGGCTGAGGAGCGACCTGCGGAACAATTGTCCATTGAACCTGAAGAATATTGCACATGCCGTCTTGGTCTTCCGATAGGAAGTTCACCAAGATGGCGGCAGGAGTAGCCCTTTACGGGCGCGCGGCGTGGCTATGCTGGGGCGATGGAAGAGCTGAGACGGCAGTTGCCGCACCTGGCGCATTTCAACAATGCCAAACCGGTCTCAGGCCACCACCCGATGAACAGATCATACGCGGACAGCTGGCACGCTATCCTGCCGTATGCGGGTGAAATTGGATGAGACCGGTGTTTACGACGGCAAAGTGGAACCTCACGGCAGCCAAGCTCTTCGCACTCAGCCATAGCAAATGAAATCACACTTTGAAAGCGGGTCCGGCCTTTCAGCCGGACCTCATCTTTTTCCGCGGAAGGCAGCGCTACTGGCTGTTCGCGGTATTGCCGAGTGCCGCCCAGGCTCGCATCGCCGTATCGAAGGCTTCGGTGCCGGCCGGGCCCTTGTCGAGCGTGAGCAGCGCCCTGCGGCCGTTGCGGTAGGTGATCGGTATGTCGATCCAGTTGCGCGTGCGCAGAAGGTCGGTGTTCGTCGCGATCGCCTCCGGATAATCGTTGAGCGCGATCATGTGGAAGTCCTCGGTGATCTTGGCGGGCACCGCGATCAGCGGATCGCCGCGATCCTGCTCCGTGCGCTTCATGGCCACGCGCTGCACGCTCTCGATGGCGCCGCCTTCGAAATTCTCCGGCAGCGAGAAGACGATCTCGACGAGATGGCTCGCCGGCAGCGACTGATCGGTGTTGCGCCGGATCGTCAGGAGCGCGGTCAGGCCGTTCGAAGGCACGTTGATCTGAGCACGGATTACCGGCTCGGGCCGGGATGCGCCGTCGGCGGATTCGTCGGCGGTCGACCACGCAACCGTTCCTTCGATCGCCGTCGGTCCGGTCTGGCCGAGACGCTCCTCGTAGAGGAACATCCTCTGCGCGGTTCCGGCCACCGGCGCCTGCTCTTCGCCGGCAGCCGCACCCGACGCATCGCCGGCATCGGCCGGCGCCTCGGCGGCTTCCGTCATCGGTTCGGCCGCACCGGCCGCTGGCGTACCCGGCTCTGCCGCGCCGCTTTCGGGCGCGGCGAGCGCAGTCTGCTGCGATTGCTCCGCGACCGACTTTCCTTCTTCCTCCGCGCCGGCAAGCATCGGTGCGGGGCCCTCATCCGTTTCCGTTCCGTCGGCGAGCAGCCGCTGGGTGAATTTTCCGTTCGCTCCATTGCCGTTGTCGGCGGATGCGACTTGCGAACCGGTACCCGGCGCATCGTTTGCGGTTCCGCCTGCGCCGTCTGCCGGCTGCTGTGCTGCGTCCCGGCCTTCCGTCGCGCTCTGCGGAGCGCCATTGCCGTCCTGAGAGACGGAAAGCGGCGCGGAAGCGGTTATCTCCGCTACCCAGGCATGGACCGCGTCGCGGTTCAGCCAGTAGCCTGCACCCGCGCCGCCGAGAATAGCAAGCAATAGGAGGAGGGAGAGGATGCGCCCGATGCCAAAGCGCGAACGGCGCGGCTCGGCCTTGAAGGACCGCGGCTTTGCGCCTTGCCCGTTGCCGTCGCCGGTCACACCAAGCGGACCGGGCATCAGCGTCGCCTCGGCCTTCTCGCCTTCGGGCCGCTCGGTATTGCGGTCGTAGCCGATCAGTTCCTCGAGATCGCTCCAGGCATTCGGCTCTTCACGGCGGGGTTCGGTCTCCGGCGCCGGCTCGGCGGCGGTCTTCTCCGTCGGCCATTCCCATGCGGGATCGTTGCTGACTTCCGGCAAGGCCTTGTCTGCGACAGGTTCCAGACGGGTCGTGTCGAGCGATCTGTCGCCCCAGTTCCAGAGCTCCTCGGTCGACGGCATCCGCGCGGCCTCGGCAGGCTCGCCCCGTTCGCTGGTCGAGCCGTCCGGTTCTCTCCCGGCCTCGACGGGGAGAATCTGATCGTCTCCGCTGCCTTCCAGATCGCGCCGTGCCGCATCGTCGAAATCCGTTCCGCCGGTTTCCACGACCGGATCCTGCCAGGAAGCCGCCTGCTCCTGGTTCGCGCCGGCAGGCTCGTCGACATACCACGATGGTTCGCGGTCGGCTTCCGCTGCCGGGACGTCCGCATCGGCAGCGACCGGCGCAACATCCGCATCCTGCGTCTCGGCCTGGCCTTCCGGCTCGATGTCCCGCGTCGCTGCGTCGGGATATTCGGGGGTGGCCGGCTCGGGTTCCGCTGCAAACACGTCCGGTTCCGCCGCAGCAGCCTCCGGCTCCGCGCTGGGCAGCACGGCGTCTTCCCGCTCTTCGCCTGCGATCTCCGCAGCGGGGCGCGCTTCTGCCTCGGCCCCGAAAGCTTCCTGCGGATGGTCTTCCTGCGAAACCGGCTGATCCGCATCCTGCGCTTCGGCCGCCTCGGTCTCTTCTACCGGCTGTGCGCGATCCTCGCCGACGGGTTCAGCGACGGGTTCCGCTTCCGCGCCGGCCGCAGCCTCGGCGTTCAGCTCCTCTACCGGCGCTGCAGCGAGGGTTGCCTCGTCTTCCGCCTCCTGCGGCGGCAATGCCTCCGCATGCTCGCTCTCGACTTCGTCGATGGCCGATTCAAGCTTGTCGAGCTGACGCTGAACCAACGCCTCCGGCGGGCGTGGGTTCATGGCTTCAAGTTGTCTGCGTACGGCACCCCTCGCCTTTTCGTAGACCTTGACCCGCATCTCGGGCGTGTTGTCCGTGAGGCCATCGACGGCCCTACGAATGACTGCTACAAAATCCGCCATCAGAACTTTCTCGTGATCTCCGGCCTTTATTGTTCGAATTCGGTCCGGAACTATTGTTCAACGTAAGATTAGTCCTCAAACGGGTCGGTCACAAGTATGGTGTCGTCCCGCTCCGGACTCGTCGAAAGAAGGGCGACCGGAGCGCCGATCAATTCTTCGACCTGGCGGACATATTTGATCGCCTGTGCAGGAAGATCCGCCCAGCTTCTGGCGCCGACCGTCGATTCCTTCCAGCCTTCCAGCGTTATATAGACCGGCTCCACGCGCGCCTGCTGCGCCTGGCTCGCCGGCAGATGGTCGATCTCCACTCCGTCGAGCCTGTAGCCGATGCATATCTTCAGCTCGTCCAACCCATCGAGAACGTCGAGCTTCGTCAGCGCGATGCCAGTGATTCCGTTCGTCGCCACCGACTGGCGCACGAGTGCGGCGTCGAACCAGCCGCAGCGGCGCTTACGTCCCGTTACCGTGCCGAATTCGCGGCCGCGCTCGCCGAGGAACTGCCCGATCTCGTCGTTGAGCTCGGTCGGGAAGGGACCTTCGCCGACGCGGGTCGTATAGGCCTTGGTAATGCCGAGGATATAGCCGAGCGAACCGGGGCCCATGCCGGAACCGGCGGCGGCCTGACCTGCCACCGTGTTCGACGAGGTGACGAAGGGATAGGTGCCGTGATCGATATCGAGAAGCGAGCCCTGTGCGCCTTCGAAGAGGATGCGCGCACCGCGGCGGCGCTCCTTGTCCAGCATCAGCCAGACCGTATCGCGGAAGGGCAGGACGCGCTCGGCGACCGACGTGAGCTCGGCCATGATCGCCTCGCAGCTGATCTCCGCCTCGCCGAGGCCGCGCCGCAGCGCATTGTGATGCGTCAGAAGCCGCTCCACCTTGCCTTCGAGCGTATCGAGATCGGCAAGGTCCATGACGCGGATCGCGCGGCGGCCGACCTTGTCCTCGTAGGCCGGGCCGATGCCGCGGCGCGTCGTGCCGATCTTCACGCCATTGTTGGAGCTGGAGGCGGCGTCCTCGCGGATGCCGTCGAGTTCGCGGTGCAGCGACAGGATGAGAGTGGCATTGTCGGCGATGCGGAGATTGTCCGGAGTGATCGTCACGCCCTGCCCGGCGAGCTTGTCGATCTCGGCGATCAGCGCATGCGGATCGATGACGACGCCGTTGCCGATCACCGCCATCTTGCCGGGGCGCACGACGCCCGAAGGCAGCAGCGAAAGCTTGTAGCTCGTGCCGTCGATCACCAGCGTGTGGCCGGCATTGTGCCCGCCCTGGAAGCGCACGACGATATCGGCACGTTCGGAAAGCCAGTCGACGATCTTGCCCTTGCCTTCGTCACCCCATTGCGAACCGATCACCACGACATTCGTCATTTCATCTTTCCTGTTTCTCGCGCACTTTCGCACGCCTGCCACAAACCCGCGCATCTATACTGTGTTGTTTTTGGGAAAGCGACCCTGTTGTCACCGGCGCTGCGGCCTTTTTGCATGACATGCCGTGCTTTTTTCCGTTATGTGGACGCCTTCGCAAATCCTCCACCCACCTCGCCGATCCTTCGGAACCAGCAATCGTGAACAGCAAGGCCTATTTCTATCTGTGCGTAACCGCGCTTTTCTGGGGCGCCAATTCCGTCGCCGGCAAGATGGCGGTCGGCCATGTGAGCCCGATGATGCTGACGACGCTGCGCTGGATCGTGGCCCTTTCGGTCATTCTCGCCTTCATGACCCCGCAGATCCGGCGGGACTGGGCGGCGATCCGCAAGCATTGGCTCCAGCTCTTGCTCTACGGTGCCGTCGGCTTCACCACCTTCAACGTGCTGCTCTATTCGGCGCTTCAATATACGACGGCGATCAATGTCGTGATCGAGCAGGCCGGCATTCCGATGCTGATCTTCGTCTTCAACTTCCTGCTCTTCCGCATCCAGGCGACACCGGCCCAGATCGCCGGTTTCACGGTGACGCTCATCGGCGTGCTGATCACTGCGGCTCACGGCGAGTTTTCCGCCCTTCTCGAGCTTGAGTTCAATTTCGGCGATGCGCTGATGCTCGGTGCCTGTCTCGTCTACGCCGCCTATACGGTATCGCTGCGCTGGAAGCCCGACATGCATTGGCAGAGCTTCATCGCGGCTCCAGCCTTCGGCGCGCTCTTGAGCGCGATCCCCCTCCTCTTCTGGGAAATCGGCTCCGGCAACCTGATCGCACCGGATATCACGGGCTGGGCGATCGTCCTCTATGCCGGAATTTTCCCATCGCTCGCTTCGCAGGTCCTTTATGTGCGCGGCGTGGAGATGATCGGCCCGAACCGCGCCGGCCTCTTCATCAACGCCATCCCGATCTTCGGCACGCTGTTGTCCGTCGTCCTGATCGGCGAGACGTTCCACCGTTTCCATCTGGTGGCCCTTCTTCTCGTCCTCGGCGGCATCGCCATCGCCGAATGGGGCCGGCCGAAGCCCGCGCGGTGAACCCGCCACCACCCGGTTGTATTCTGCGTTTTACACGTACTGAAAGACGAAGTACGTTACCCGTCGGGGTGAGCGCATATTTCTGGTGGGGCAATGTTCGAAACGGGTGTCTTTGTAAGCGCGTTCATATGGCTGGCATCAACAATCTGGCTGGGGATATCGCTGCTGCGAATTCCCTTCCGCAGATGGCGGTCCGGCGGCATCAGGCAGGCGAAGCTGGCCGGCGTTCTTTTTGTCCTGTCGATTGCTGGCGTCATCGTTTGCAACCAGTTCGTCTACAGGGACTACGGATTGCCCTCGCGCGAGGGTCTGGACGAAGCTCGCGCCGCCCGGAAAGCCGAACGGCTTGCGAGGTCCGCCGAGGAAAAAGCGTTGCGGGAAGCCGAAGAGGTCCGCGCCGGAGCCCAGGCCGAGAAAGACGCTGCGGAAGCCGCAGCCCTTGCGCAAAAGGAGCGTGAGGAAACCGAACGCAAGCGGAAGGCGGAGGCGCTGGAACAGGCGAAATCGGAAGCTGCCGAACGCGCCGAAGAGGCCGCGAAAAAGTGCAGTGACAAGACAATGGCCTTCGTCATGTCGCAGGAGTTCGTGAAACGCAATCTGAAGGCGCCTTCAACCGCCGAGTTTCCGTGGTACACCGACGATCAGGTGCGTGTCAGCACGATGCAAGATTGCGCATTTCGCGTCGTCGGATATGTGGATGCGCAGAACGGTTTCGGCGCGCAGATCAGATCCCGCTACCTTGTCGACTTGAAGTATATCGATGCCGAAGGAACATGGCAGATGACCGACATCGCCATCGAATGACAGCATTTGCCCCTCGATAGCGGAAAGGCGCGGACCGCATTCCTGCACCCGCGCCTTTCTTTTCTGCCTTGGGAGGCTGAAGATCAGTCGACGTTGAAGACGAGCGGCTTGGCCTGGCGGATCGCCGGGTTGGCGCGCAGCCTGTCGAGCACCTCTTCGGATACCGGGCCGTCGACATAGAGCAGCGCGATCGCGTCTCCGCCCGCCTGGTCGCGGCCGAGCTGGAAGTTGGCGATGTTGACGCCGGCATCGCCGAGCGTCATGCCGATGAAGCCGATCATGCCGGGAACGTCTGTATTGGTGAGGTAGACCATGTGGCTGCCGACATCCGCATCGAGGTTGATGCCCTTGATCTGGATGAAGCGCGGCTTGCCGTCGGAGAAGACGGTGCCGGCGATCGAGCGCGTCTGGTTCGCCGTCGTCACCGTCAGGCGGATATAGCCGTCGAAGACGCCCGACTTGTCGCGCTTGACCTCGGAGAGGATGATGCCCTTCTCCTTGATCATGATCGGCGCCGAAACCATGTTGACGTCGGCAACCTGGCTGCGGATAAGGCCGGCGAGCGCCGCACTCGTCAGCGCCCGCGTGTTCATCGAGGCGGTCGAGCCGTCATAGAGGATCTCGATCTCCTTGATCGCGCTTTCCGTCACCTGGCCGACAAAGGCGCCGAGCACGTCGGCGAGCCGGATGAAGGGCTTCAGGATAGGCGCTTCCTCCGCGGTGATCGACGGCATGTTGATCGCGTTCGAGACCGCGCCCTTGACGAGATAGTCCGACATCTGCTCGGCGACCTGCAGGGCCACGTTCTCCTGCGCTTCCGTCGTGGAGGCGCCGAGATGCGGCGTGCAGACGACGTTCGGCAGGCCGAAAAGCGGACTATCGGTGGCGGGCTCGACCTCGAAGACGTCGAAGCCGGCACCGGCGACATGGCCAGACTTGATGGCATCGGCAAGCGCCGCCTCGTCGACAAGGCCGCCGCGGGCGCAGTTGATGATGCGCACGCCCGGCTTCGTCTTGGCGATCGCCTCGGCGTTCAGGATGCTGCGGGTCTTGTCCGTCAGCGGCACATGCAGCGTGATGAAGTCCGCCTGGGCGAGCAGTTCGTCCAGCTCCACCTTGGTCACGCCCATTTCCTCGGCCCGCTCCTTGGAAAGGAAGGGGTCGTAGGCGAGCACATGCATCTTGAGCCCGATCGCCCGCGAGCAGACGATCGAGCCGATATTGCCGGCGCCGATGACGCCGAGCGTCTTGCCCGTGATCTCGACGCCCATGAACTTCGACTTCTCCCACTTGCCGGCCTGGGTAGAGCCGTCGGCGGCGGGAAGCTGGCGGGCGACGGCGAACATCAGCGCGATGGCGTGCTCGGCCGTGGTGATCGAGTTGCCGAACGGCGTGTTCATCACGATGATGCCGCGGCGGGAAGCCGCCGGAATATCGACATTGTCGACGCCGATGCCGGCGCGGCCGATGACCTTGAGGTTGGTCGCGGCCGCAATCAGCTTTTCCGTCGCCTTGGTGGCGGAGCGGATGGCAAGGCCATCATAGTTGCCGATGATCTCCGCCAGCTTTTCCTTGTCCTTGCCGAGCTTCGGCTGGAAATCGACTTCGACGCCGCGGTCGCGGAAAATCTGGACAGCGGTTTCCGACAGTTCGTCGGATACGAGTACGCGAGGTGCCATGCGAAAGGCCTCCTTCAATCGTTCGGTGGTTTGGAACAGGGTGGCTTCGCCCGGAGGCCGAAGCCGGTCGCAAAATCAGGCCGCAGCCTTGGAAAGCGCTTCCTTCTGGGTCTCGAAAGCCCAGGAGAGCCAGGGCATAAGCGCCTCGAGATCGACCGTATCGATCGTGGCCCCCGCCCAGATGCGAAGGCCGGAGGGCGCATCGCGATAGGCGCCGATGTCATAGGCGACGCCCTCCTTGTCGAGGAGCGAGACGAGCCCCTTGGCGAAAGCGGCCTGCGCTTCGGCATCGAGCGCCAGAACGTCCTTGTCGGCGATCGTCAGGCAGACGGACGTGTTGGAACGCGTCGCCGGGTCCTTGGCAAGGTTGGCGATCCAGCCGTTCTTCTCGACGAAATCGAAGATGACCCCGGCATTGGCGTCTGCGCGCGCTATCAGTGCCTTCAGCCCGCCGATCTCCTTCGCCCAGAGGAGCGCATCGATATAGTCCTCGACGCAGAGCATGGAAGGCGTGTTGATCGTCTCGCCCTGGAAGATGCCCTCGATCAGCTTGCCGCCTTTTGTCATGCGGAAGATCTTCGGCATCGGCCAGGCCGGCGTGTGGCTTTCCAGCCGCTCGACGGCGCGCGGCGAAAGGATGATGACGCCGTGGCCGCCCTCGCCGCCCAGCACCTTCTGCCAGGAGAAGGTGACGACGTCGAGCTTGGCGAAATCGAGCGCCTGCGCGAAGGCCGCCGAGGTCGCGTCGCAGATCGTCAGACCTGCGCGGTCGGCAGGGATGAAATCGCCGTTCGGCACGCGCACGCCCGAGGTCGTGCCGTTCCAGGTGAAGACCACGTCACGCGAGAAATCGATCGTGGAAAGGTCGGGGAGTTCGCCGTAGCCGGCGGTGATCTTGCGGGTGTCCGGGAGCTTCAGCTCCTTCACGACGTCGGAGACCCAGCCCGAACCGAAGCTTTCCCAGGCGACCATGTCGACGCCGCGGGGTCCGAGCAGCGACCAGAGCGCCATCTCGACGGCACCGGTGTCGGAGGCAGGAACGATGCCGATGCGGTAATCCGCAGGCACTTCCAGAACGTCGCGGGTGAGATCGATCGCCTGCTTCAGCTTGGTCTTGCCGACCTTGGCACGGTGCGAACGACCGAGCGCGGCATCGGAAAGCTTGTCGAGCGACCAACCGGGACGCTTCGAGCAGGGACCAGAAGAAAAATGAGTATTTGCCGGACGCACGTCCGGCTTGGCGAGCTTCGTCATATGGCTATCCTTCCAGATAGAAAGCCCTTCGTTGGGGAAGGGTGTCCCGCCGCCGTGGATATTGAAGGGCGTCGACGAAGTCAAGCGGCAGATGTCGCGATCGAAGAATAATTCGCCGCAAATGAAGACAGCCCGAAAGCGCCTACCAAAGGCTCACACGTAGTCCCACGCGGAATTCGTGGCGTTGGAAGCCGTCGTCCTTGCCCTTTGCGCCGGAGGCGCCGAGAGCCCGTTCGGTGGTGTCGTAGCCGAACATGTCGCCGCCGGCGATGTCGGAGAAGCGATAGCTGAGATCGAGCTTGACGCGGTCGGAGAGGTCGTAGGACGCACCGGCCATCAGCGCATAGGTGAAGCGCCAGTCGCCAAGGCCCGGCAGGGAGCCCGAGACGCGGTTCTCATCGGCGCATCCGCCCGCGCCCTGGCGGCAGCGCCCGGCCACATCGCCCCAGTCGAGGTAGGTCGCGCCGACGCCGGCGCCGACATAAGGGGTGAAGCCCGCCAATGTGCCGAGGTCCACATAGCCGTTGGCCATGATGGCGAAGGCGTCGTAATCCGCATCGTGGGAAAAGCCGCAGGTCCCTCCGCCGCCCGCGCAGGACGCGCCGGATCCGCCCGTCATGTCGCCCCGGAAATATTCGGCCGTGAGGTCGGCGCGGAACATGTCGCCGAACTGGTAGCCGACGCCGGCGCCGAAGGAGAAAGGTTCGGAAAAGCGGGCGCTGTCGAAGCTTGCGCCGGTGGCAGGCGCTCCGCCCGGCTGGTAGGTCCTGAGGTCGGGATTGCCTTCGCCGATCCAGGGCGCATATCCGATGTCGCCGCGGATATACCAGCTGCGCTCGGCCCGCGCGGCGCGGCTCATGTCGATTTCCGGCGCGTCGAGAATGTCGGCTTCGTCCGCAGCGCGGGTTTCAGTCACCGCAAGGCTGAGAAGAAGCGTCACGCTGAGGACTGCATATCGCGACATCGTTCGTTCCGGCTTCTTGCTGGTCCGCCTCCGCCGCCGGGCGGCCGCACGCGTGCCCGAGGCAGTGGCCAGCTCTTTGAATTTGGTTTCCGTTCCGGCCGGCGAAGCGCCTGCAGCGGAGTTATGCATCAAGACTAGCCGGCAAAGGGTTAACCCTCCGTTAAGCATGTTCGTTAACCTCTCTAGAGCTGCGCGTTCAATTGAACGCGCAGCTCTAAGCCGCTCATGCGAAAAGGCCGCCCGGGAGAACCGGACGGCCTTTGGATCTGGCTTTAGGCGTTTTCGAAACTTACTTGTAGACCGGCTGGATCGGGATATCGGCCGGCGGGACATAGGCCTGCTCGCATCCGCCGAGGGCATAGCGCAGGCCGACGCGGCCTTCGTGGCTGTAGAAGCCCTTGTCGTAGCCCGGGCCGCTGCCTGCCTCGAAGGCGAACATCTCGCCCTTGGTGATATGGCGGAAACGATAGCCGACATCCGCCTTCAGATTGCAGGTGAGATCGACGGAAGCGCCGGCCATGAGCGCATAGGTGAAGCGCCAGCTCTTGCGGCCGCGATGCGTGAACTCGGGATCGCAGTTGGTCGGGTCGCCGTTTTCGCACGACGTGTTGTTCAGGCCCTTCCAGTTGACATAGGTTCCGCCGATACCCGCGCCGACATAGGGCGTCACGATGCCGTAGGTGCCGATGTCCACATAGGCGTTGGCGAGCAGGCTCAGCGCCGTCATCGAGGAGCGGTCGCTCGATACGCAGTCCGCCGCGACGCCGCAGCCGCCGACCGTGGAGCCGCGGAACTTCGACTTGGTCATATAGTCGAGCGTCACGTCGGTGCGCAGGTAGTTGTTGATCTGGTAGCCGACACCGCCGCCGATCGTGAAGCCGTCCTTCAACCGGGCGGAGCTGAAATCGGTGAAATTGTCGTTGGAACCCTGGTGGAAACGCACACCGCGGATCTTGTTGAACGAATAGCCCGCGTCACCGCGCAGATACCAGCCGCTCGCATCCGCCGCGACCTGTTCGACCACCGGCGCGTCGATGACCTGTGGCTCGTAGATATCCGCCGCGAAGGCAGAAGTGCCGCTCAGAAGAGCTGCAGCAACGCCAATCAAATGTTTCTTCATGGCCCACCCCAATAAACGTGTTGCTTGGCTCAACCGGCCGTCCGGAGTCCAAATCCTCAATCGAGTGGGATAATGAAGGAGAAAAGTTAAGTTGCGCTTAACTACGAAAATTTACCCTGTTTCTTAACATTGCTTGCCGGCTTCGGTAAATTTTTAATGAATTTAGCTTACGGGGTCGCGCCCGGAACACGGCCGCAAAAAGAAAGAGCGGTAGCCGGTTTCAGCCGGGCTGCCGCTCCAGCATACTCCGCTTTCTTCAGGCTGCGCTGCGCACGGATCCGATCACGCCCACCAGTTCATCGACGATCCGCTCGACCTGGCCACGGTCGTCGCCTTCCGCCATTACCCGGATCAACGGCTCGGTGCCGGAGGGACGGATAAGCAGGCGGCCGTTCTTCGCCAGCGCGTTTTCCGCTTCCGCGATCGCCTGGCGCACCATCTGGTCCTCCAGCGGCTTGCCGGCGGAGACGCGCACGTTCTTCAGGACCTGCGGCACCGGTTCGAAGCGGTTGCACACTTCGCTCACCGGCTTGCCGCTGCGCTTGACGCAGGCGAGCACCTGGAGCGCGGCGACAAGGCCGTCCCCCGTCGTGCCGAAATCGGAAAGCACGATATGGCCGGATTGCTCTCCGCCGACGTTGAAATCGTTCTGGCGCATATGCTCGACCACATAGCGGTCGCCGACCTTGGTGCGCTCGAGATTGAGCCCCTTGCCGTTCAGGAAACGCTCGAGGCCGAGATTGGACATGACGGTCGCAACGATCCCGCCGCCCTTGAGCATGCCGTCGTTCGCCCATGTCTCGGCGATCACCGCCATGAGCTGGTCGCCGTCGATGATCTTGCCGCTTTCGTCGACGATGAGCACGCGGTCCGCATCGCCGTCGAGCGCGATGCCGATATCGGCACGCACCTCATGGACCTTCTTGGAAAGGGCGACCGGATGCGTCGAGCCGCATTCCAGATTGATGTTCATGCCGTTCGGTTCGTCGCCGATCGCCACCACGTCCGCCCCGAGCTCCCAGAGCGCGGAGGGCGCGACCTTGTAGGCCGCCCCGTTGGCGCAATCGATCGCCACCCGAAGACCGTGCAGCGTCACGTCGCGCGGCAGCGTGCGCTTGGCATGCTCGATATAGCGGTCGTGCACGCCGTCGATGCGCTTGGCCCGGCCGATCTCGTCGGACTTGGCAAGCTGCATGGAGATGTCCTTGTCGAGAAGTTCCTCGATCTGCGTCTCCAGCTCGTCGGAGAGTTTGTAACCGTCCGGGCCGAAAAGCTTGATGCCGTTGTCCTGGTAGGGATTGTGCGAGGCGGAGATCATCACGCCGATATCGGCCCTCAGCGACCGGGTGAGCATCGCGACGGCCGGCGTCGGGATCGGACCCAGCACGAAGGCGTCGACGCCCGCGGCGGTGAAGCCGGCCACCATGGCATTCTCGAGCATGTAGCCGGAAAGCCGCGTATCCTTGCCGATCACCACGCGGTGACGGTGCGAACCGCGGCGGAAGATCGTCCCGACGGCGATGCCGACCCGCATGGCCAGGTCCGGCGTCATCGGAAAAAGATTCGATTGCCCCCGGATACCGTCCGTGCCGAAATAACGACGTTTCATATCTGCTCCTGACGCCTGTCGCCGGCCTCGCATCCGCGCAGCTACCGCAGTCATCACGCGCGCTCCTAAGTGTGCCGGCCGTTTCAATGGCGCTTTCGCGCCCGGCTGATTGTCCCTCTTTGCCACAAATACCTTAAAAGAGCACCCAACCAGCCATCAGAATTCATTACATCCTGTTACGAGAGCAGAAGAGCTTCAAGTCATACAACCGATGCAAGCAACATCGGCCGCAGGGCTTAGACGCTGCGGCCGACGGGATTATCCGGTGGTATCGGAATGCTTATTGCGGTTGCGGCTCCATCCCGCCTTCCGCCTCGCCGCCGTCTTTGGTGGCACCGGCGCTGCCGTCCTTCTTGTGCCCCGCCTTCGGCACGGCCGAGCCGCGATGGGGCGGCGTGTCGTCGCCGAGATCGCGCGCGGGCTTTTCGCCGCGAATCAGCGCCTTGATCTCGTCGCCCGTCAGCGTCTCGTATTCGAGCAGCCCTTCGGCAAGCGCCACGAACTCGTGGTTCTTCTCCGTGATGATGCGTCGGGCTTCGCCGTAGGCCTCGTCGATCAGGCGGCGTATCTCGTTGTCGATCTTCTGCGCGGTCGCCTCGGAGACGTTCTTCTGCTGCGCGACCGAATGGCCGAGGAAGACCTCCTGCTGGTTCTCGCCATAGGATACCTGACCGAGCTGGTCGGAGAAGCCCCACTGGGTCACCATCGCCCGGGCGAGCTTCGTCGCCTGCTCGATGTCGG
Source organism: Shinella sp. (assembly GCA_033795365.1). GTDB lineage: Bacteria > Pseudomonadota > Alphaproteobacteria > Rhizobiales > Rhizobiaceae > JARYGU01. The sequence continues at coordinate 41,174 of JARYGU010000020.1, read as the reverse complement.
AGGATGCGCCCGACGTAATGTTCTCCTTGCCGAAGGTGATCTCCTCGGCAACGCGGCCGCCCATCATGATCGCCAGCCGCGAGACCATCCACTTGTAGCTCATCGAGTAGCGGTCGCCCTCGGGAAGCTGCATGACCATGCCGAGTGCCCGGCCGCGCGGGATGATCGTCGCCTTGTGCAGGGGGTCGGCGACCGGAACGTTGAGCGCGACGATGGCATGGCCGGCTTCGTGATAGGCGGTCAGCTTCTTCTCCGCTTCGGTCATGGCCGAGGAGCGGCGCTCGGCGCCCATCATGATCTTGTCCTTGGCGTCCTCGAACTCGGCCATGGTCACGAGGCGCTTGTTGCGCCTTGCGGCCATCAGCGCCGCCTCGTTGACGAGGTTCATGAGGTCGGCGCCGGAGAAGCCGGGTGTACCGCGCGCGAGGATCTTGAGATCGACGTTCGGCGCCAGCGGCACATTGCGTACATGGACCTTGAGGATGCGCTCGCGTCCGACGATATCCGGATTCGGAACCACGACCTGGCGGTCGAAACGGCCGGGACGCAGCAGCGCCGGGTCGAGAACGTCGGGACGGTTGGTCGCGGCAATGAGGATGATGCCCTCGTTCGCCTCGAAGCCGTCCATCTCGACCAGCAGCTGGTTCAGCGTCTGCTCGCGCTCGTCGTTGCCGCCGCCGAGGCCGGCGCCGCGATGACGGCCGACGGCGTCGATCTCGTCGATGAAGATGATGCAGGGCGCATTCTTCTTCGCCTGCTCGAACATGTCGCGCACGCGGGAGGCGCCGACGCCGACGAACATTTCGACGAAGTCGGAGCCGGAAATCGTGAAGAAGGGCACGTTCGCCTCGCCTGCGACCGAGCGCGCCAGAAGCGTCTTACCCGTGCCGGGCGGTCCGACGAGCAGCACGCCGCGCGGGATACGCCCGCCGAGCCGCTGAAACTTCTGCGGATCGCGCAGGAATTCGACGATCTCTTCCAGGTCCTGCTTGGCTTCATCGACGCCGGCGACATCGGCAAAGGTCACGCGGCCATGCGCCTCCGTCAGAAGCTTGGCCTTGGATTTGCCGAAGCCCATGGCGCCGCGCGAGCCGCCCTGCATCTGCCGCATGAAGAACAGCCAGACGCCGAGGATCAAAAGCATTGGAAGCAGCGTGCCGACATAGCTCAGGAAGCCGGACGAGCCGTCTGTCTCGGGACGCACGTTGATGACGACGTTCTTCGACTGCAGCCGGTCGACGAGCGAATCGTCGACGGCAGGCGAGAAGGTCTGGAAGGTCGTGCCGGTCTCGACATAGCTGCCGACAACCTTGCCTCCGGTGATCACCACCTCCTTGACCCGGCCCGCGTCCACTTCTTTCAGGAACTGCGAGTAGGGAATGTCCCGCGAGCCGGTCTGGGCCGGGCTCGTCTGGAACATGCTGAAGAGCGCTATCAGCAGGAGAGCGATAATCGCCCACAGGGCGAAGTTGCGGAAATTAGGATTCATCGAGCTTCCCGGGCACTTTCTCGGCTTTGTATTGTACGGCCGCTTTACTATCGCCTAACATAGGGCTGCAGCAAGGCGTTGCCAAGGCGAACCGCGCAACCGAAGGGTATTTCTGCAAATATCGTCAGCGCATATGGCGGATTTACGGTTACGCGTTCGGCGGAGCGGGATAGGCGTGCCGCCCGAAGAGCTCCGCCATCGCATTTGCAAGCGCGAGGTCGAAGACCGGAAGGAAACGGTCGAAGGGTGCAAGCCGGTGCTCGGCCGTCATGTTCGCCGTTTCCCGCTCGTGGGATGCTTCCGCCCTTCCGGAAACGGCCGGAAAAGCCTTTTGCGCACGCGCGGCAACGCCGGAGGGCAGCCCGGGCATATCGCCGTCGAGGAGAGACGCTTCGCCCGCCCCGGCAGCGCTGACGGTCATCCGCGCGGCCGAGAGGTTGCGGATCTCGTAGCGGCCGTCCCAGAGCGCGGTTCCGCCGGGTTCGACCGTCACCGCCGCAACACCGCGATGTTCCCGGTAGAGATAAAGCCCTTCGCGGCGGCGGTCGAAGACCACCCGCCCGGCGGTGATGCGCGACAGTTTGCCGCTTTCCAGAAATGCGCCGATCCTGGCTGCGGCGGACCGATCCGGCGGATAGCGCCTTCCTCCAAGAACCGCGGTAAGCGACATCAATGCGCGCCATCCCGCCGGATCCCCACGCAACAGCGCGATATCGCGCGCCGCGATCACCGCCACAGCCCCTGCTGTCAGCGTCACGCATCGGCGCAGGACGTCCGCGGCCTGGGCCGAAAGCCTTGAGCGCTCACGCCCGGCTCTTTCGCCCGAATGCGAAGGCCCGATCGGCAGGTTGCGGATGCGGACGCGCTCGAAAGCCTCGTCCGCATTGCTTGGATCATCGATCCACCCCTCTTTCTCGGCCGCGAGAAAGCTGCGGATGTCGGCACGCTGGAGGCCGAGAAACGGCCGCATCACCCAGACGCTCTGATCGAAGAGAACGGCCGGCGCCATGCCGGAAAGGCCGATCCCCTCCTCCACCCGTGCGGCGCGCATGGCGATCGTCTCGCGCTGGTCTTCTGCCGTATGGGCCGTCAGGATCGCCGCGGCGTGCTCTTCCCGCGCAACGTCGGCAAGGAGCTCGTAGCGCTTTTCGCGCGCCGCCGCCTGCAGGCCGCTCGCGGGCTTCTCGCCCTCCCAGCGGCGGGTGATATGGCGAATGCCGTTGCGCTCGCAAAGCGCCGCTACCGCCGCAGCCTCATTCGCGGATTCGCGGCGCAGGCCATGATCGACCGTAGAGGCAAGAAGGGAAAATCCGGGATGGCGTCCCGTTCTCAGGGCCGCGGCAAACGCCAGCAGGAGCCCGGTGGAATCACTCCCCCCGGAGACCGCCACCAGCAGCCTTACAGGGTTTTGAAAACTCTTGAGGAACCGGCCGGCTGCATCGACAACGGCATTTTCGCCCGCGCGCGCCACGGCAATCGGTTCGGCAGGGCTCAACAGGAGAGCCGGCTGCGCTCGCTGGAGACCTTGGTCTTCACAGCCTGGGAAGCATCGGGGTAGCGCTTGTTCACCTCGCGAAGCGTCGCGCAGGCGGTTTCGCGGTTGTCGAGAGCGGCAAGCGACATGCCGAGCTTCAGCAGCATTTCCGGCGCCTTCTTCGACTTTCCGTAGGTCTGGTGCGCATTGAGGAAGGTCTTGGCCGCCTCGTTGAAATTACCCTGCGAATACTGCGCCTCGCCCATCCAGAAATTGGCGTCGGCAGCCTTGTCGCCGTTCGGATAGATGTCGAGATAGTCGCGGAATTCCTTTTCGGCGAGCTGGTAGTCGCCGGAAAGCACATGGCCGTAAGCCGCCTGGTAGATGTCGTCCGGATTGTCGAGCGATGCGGTCGCCTGCCCGGATTGAGGCGGAAGACCGGGATCGACGCCCGGCAGCGAGGTATCGTTGCTGATCGAGGCGCTCTGGTTCATGTCGGCACCGACAGGATTGCCGCTCTCGTCGAAGCGAATCGACCCAAGCTCCTGCGGTGGAGCGCCCCGCGATGCGCCCGAACCGGCACCCGGATCGCCACCGAAGGTGGAGGTGTCGGCCGCGGCGGATTGATCCGCCGGCAGCCCCGAGGCAGCGGTCTCGGAATTCCGCTGTCCGCCATTGACGGGCCTGTCGAGCGAACCGCTCTTGCCCGTCGCCTTCCCGCTTTCCAGATCCTGGAAACGGTACTCGTTGTCTTCCTGAGCCTTGCGCAGCTGTTCCTGCATCTGCAGGAGCTGATAGCTCATTTCCTCGATCCTGCCGTTGAGCGAACGGATCTGTTCCTCGAGCTGGCCGATGCGGCCGATTTCGTTGGCCTGGGCGAGCACGATCTGGCCGCCGTCGTGCTGCGCTGCAGGCATGAAGCGGTTCGCCAGTGCCGAAAGCGGCGAAGCGTGCAGCATCCCCGCCGATCCGGCAACGGCTGTCAGGCTCAAGAGGCCTGCCGCGACAAGTTTTCTCATAGGTCTTCGTCCTGTTGGGTTCATCAGCGCGCCTGATGCGCGCAACCGCAGATTTTTCCAAATGCACCCAAAAAGCAACGGACTTCGGCCAAAGTGTGTTAAAAAAGAAAAGGCGGCCCGAAGACCGCCTCGTCTCTTGATCCCTGTTGCAGGATTACATGCCCGCTCCGCCGAGAACGGTGACTGCGCGGCGGTTCTGCGACCAGCAGGAGATGTCGTCGCAGACGGCGACCGGCCGCTCCTTGCCGTAGGAAATCGTCTTCATCCGGTTGGCCGGAACGCCGCGGCCGGCGAGATACTGGCGGGTGGCGGCCGCACGGCGCGCACCGAGCGCAAGGTTGTATTCGCGCGTGCCGCGCTCGTCGGCATGGCCTTCGATCGTGATCGCATAGTTCGGGTAGCGCTGCAGCCACTGTGCCTGACGGTCGAGCGTCGCGGCGGCATCCGCACGAACCGACGAGGAGTCCGTATCGAAGAAGATGCGGTCGCCGACGTTGACGGTGAAGTCCTGCTGCGAGCCCGGGGTCGCGGACGAGCCGTTGAGCCCGAGTTCGGAAGCGTTGTTCGGCAGATTCTTCTTGGATGCGCAACCGGCAAGCGCGAGCGTCATGCAAAGGGCGATCATCACCGGGTTGCGGGCGATGGTCTGCATGCGGCTTGCCGCCGGGGTGTCAATTCGGCTCATGGGCCGGTCTCCTTAGCGTCGGTTTAAATGGGGACCTGGATTCGATCAGGGTTGCCAGACTGTAAGCGGGAGCGGTTAATCTGCTTTCAACGATTATGGTTAACGGATGCTTGCCCCGATGCTCCCTCTTTGCGGTAGGGAACGCGGCCTTTACCGCGATTCCCTGTCCTTTCCGCCTGGTTTACAGGACTTTGCGGCAAGAAAGCGGCGGCCGCGCCACAATTCCCGCCGCCTATTCGAGCAGCGGCGACCAGGCCGGGTCGGAGGCGAAGCCCGCCGTGGGGATCTGCTGCTCGTTGTAACCCGTAAGATCGATGGAGAAGAGCTGCGGCCCGCCGGCACCGGCATTCTGCCGGAAGAACATCAGCACGCGCCCGTTCGGCGCCCAGGTCGGGCCCTCGTTGTGGAAGCCCGTGGTCAGGATGCGCTCGCCCGAACCGTCCGGCTTCATCACGCCGATCGAGAACTTGCCGCCCGACTGCTTGGTGAAGGCGATGAGATCGCCGCGCGGCGACCAGACCGGCGTCGAATAGGAGCCGTCGCCGAAGGAGATGCGGTTCTGGCCGGAGCCGTCGGCATTCATCACATAGAGCTGCTGGCGCCCGCCGCGATCGCTTTCGAAGACGATCCGGTTGCCGTCCGGCGAGTAGGAGGGCGAGGTGTCGATGGCCGCGGTCGAGGTCAGCCGCGTCGTCGTGCGCGAGCGCAGGTCCATCGTGTAGATGTTGGAATTGCCCTCCTGCTGCAGGCTCATGATGACCTTCTGGCCATCCGGCGAGAAGCGCGGCGAGAAGGTCATGCCGGGGAAATTGCCGACCACTTCGCGCTGCCCCGTTTCAAGCTGGAGCAGGTAGACGCGCGGCTGGTTGCCCTCGAAGGACATGTAGGTGATTTCCTGCCGGCTCGGCGAGAAGCGCGGCGTCAGCACGATGTCGTTGGAATTGGTGAGCGCGCGCGCATTAGCCCCGTCCTGGTCCATGATCGAGAGCTGACGCTTGCGGGCCGTCTTCGGGCCGCTCTCGGCGACATAGACGACGCGGGTGTCGAAATAGCCCTTCTCGCCCGTCAGCCGCTCGTAGATCGCATCGGCGATGATGTGGGCGACGCGGCGCCAGTTCTCGGGCTGCGTATAGAATTGCTGTCCCGTCAGCTGCTGGCCGGCAAAGGTGTCCCAGAGACGGAACTCGGCGCGAAGCCGCCCGTCCCCTTCCTGCGTCACCCGGCCGGTGACGAGTGCCTGCGCATTGATCACCTTCCAGTCTTCGAAGCGAGGTGCCTGGTCGGGATTGGAGATCTTCTCGATGAAGGCCTGCTTGCCGATCGGGGCGAAGAGACCCGAACGCTTCAGGTCCGCCGCGATCACGTCCGTAATCCTCTGCCCGAGATCCCCGCCGGCGACGAAATCGGTGACGGCGATCGGCAGCGGTTCGACATTGCCCTTGTTGATGTTGATTTCCACCAGCGCCCAGGCCGGCGACAGGAACGCCGCCAGGCCGGTCAGCACGACCAGAAAACGGAGAAGATTGCGTTTCAACATGGTGTTCTAGGCCTTCCCTAGTTTTTCTTGCTCAGAACATGGAGCTCGGGTCGAAATTGACGACCACCTCGCTCCACGCATCGTATTTTTCTGCCGGCAGCCCTTTGAAGGGCCGCGATTTCATGATGGCGCGCCGCGCGCCGCCGGCAAGCGCCCGCCGGGCCGCGTCCGAGCCGCCGGTCGCCACGACTTCCGGCTCGCCGACGATGTCGCCGTTGCGGTCGAGCTGCATCTTCACCTGGATGCGCACGTCGGAAGCATCCGCCATTCCGGGAATGATCGACCAGTTGTTCTGGATCTGGCCGCGCAGCGCATCCATCTCGCTCATCGAAAGCTTGGAGCCGCCGGTCGTCTTCTTGCCGCCGAGCGCCGCCTCTTCGGTCGAGCGCTTCGCACCGCCGCCGGCCGCTTCCTGCTTGTTCAGAAGGGCTGCCACCTCATCCGCGTTGAAGTCGCTTTCGTTGGCGGAAGATGCCTTCTTCTGCGGCTTCTTCTCTTCCTTCTTGCGCTCCGGCGTCTTTGCGGTCTGGGCCTGCGCCTGCTCGACTTTCGGCTTGGCGGCCGGTACCGGCACGTTGTCGGGAAGCGCCTCGGCCTCGGGGTTTTCGGCGGGCGCCTGCTCCGTCGGCGTCACGTCCGGTTTCGGCTCGGGCTCGACCTCCTGCTTCGGCTCCGGCAGCGCCGCGACCTCGGTCGCCGGTTCGCTCGCAGGCTCCTCCTTGATGATCTCCTTGACCGGATCCGGCGTGGGCTCCGGATCCGGCTTCGGCACCGGCTGCTCCGTCTTCTTCGGCGCGGCGGCCGTCTCGACGGTATCGGGTTTCTTGGCGGGCGTCGGCGGGGTCTTCAGGTCGACGTCGTTCTCGCCGGCGTTCTCGGCATTCTCGACGACGGTCGGCTTCGTGGTCGGAACCGGCGACGCCTTCTCCTTTGCGGGCGCGGTCTTGTCGCCCTGCTGGATCTGGGTGATTTCCTCGATCGGAACGATATCGACGGGGAATGCCTCGACATCGGCGACGTCGAAACTTTCCGGACTGCCGAGCGAAGCCAGCGCCCAGGTGAGCACCAGGGCGTGAAGTACGGCGGATGTGGCGAGACTGCCCTTCATCGCGTCCTTACTCGTCCTGTTCCTGCAGGGTCACGAGACCGAGATTCTTGTATCCGGCGGCCGAAATGCGCGCCATGACCTGCATCACCGTGCCGTAACCGGCATTCGTGTCGCCGCGCACATAGATGCGCTCGTCATAGCCGGTGGTGGCGATCGCCTGCAGCTTCGGCACGACCTCGTCGAGAGCGATCGGCGTCTCCTGCATGTAGATCTCGCCTTCCTTGTTCACCGAGATGGTGATCGGCTGCGTCTCCGAATTCAGTGCTTTGGCCTGCGTTTCCGGCAGGTCGATCGGCACGCCGACCGTCATCAGCGGCGCGGCCACCATGAAGATGATCAGGAGCACCAGCATGACGTCCACGAAAGGCGTCACGTTGATCTCGCTGATCGGTCCGCGCTTGCCGCTGCGCCGGCGCCTTCCGCCTCCGGAATTCTTCTGCCCGACTGACATGCCCATGGGCTTGCTCTCCGTTTCCGCGCGCCGTTACTGCGCCGCCTGACGCGGCTGCAGCTTTTCATCGATCTGGCGCGAAAGAATGGCGGAAAACTCGTCCGCGAACGCTTCCATGCGCGCCGTAAGCTTGCCGGCGTCGGCAGAGAACTTGTTGTAGGCGATAACCGCCGGAATTGCGGCGAGAAGGCCGATGGCGGTGGCAAGAAGCGCTTCCGCGATACCCGGCGCCACGACCGCCAGGTTCGTCGACTTCGAGCCGGCGATCGCCTGGAACGATGTCATGATGCCGACCACCGTGCCGAAAAGGCCGATGAAGGGCGCCGCCGAACCGATGGTGGCGAGCGATCCGAGTCTTGCTTCCAGCGTCTCCGATTCACGGGCGAGCGTCACGTCCATCGCCCGGTCGATACGCATCTGCAGCCCGATCGGCGAGCGGGCGCCGCGCTCGAAGCTCTTCTTCCATTCGCGCATCGCCGCCACGAAGATCGCGCTCATGCCGGAGGTCTGCCGGTCCGAAAGCGTCCGGTAGAGCTCCTCGAGCGACTGACCCGACCAGAATACCTGCTCGAAACCGTCGAGCTGGCGCCGCGCCTTGCCGTAGGAGAGCGTCTTGTCGACGACGATCGCCCAGGTCCAGACGGAGGCGGCGATCAGCCCCAGCATGACCAACTTGACCACAAACCCGGCCTGCATGAAAAGCGACCAGAGGGTCACGTCGCTCGTTGCCGCCAAACCTACCTGTTCCATCGATCTCAAATCCCCGAATCCAAAGACCCGGCACGGGCATGGCTCCGAACCGGGTTCACATTCTTTTCCGTACCGGCGCGCCCATTGGGAGGATCGGGTGATGCCGGTACCGGAGTTTCATGAAGCCTGCGCCGCCTGCCCGGACATTTCCGTCCGCACCCGCTTCGCATGCCCGTCAAGAATGTCCGGTTGATGCCGCCAGCCGCTATGCCGGTCAAACGCTTACAGCCCGCCTTCTTGCCGTCAATTTTGGTTAAAGGATGACGTGCAGTGCACAAATCCTACCGCGTTCAGTAAGACATCATTATGGTTAAGGGATTGTTACTGCGGGATGGAATGCCGATACCCGCTCCTGCACAGGGAACCATTGTCGCAGCTTTGCATTTGAGGGCGCATGAGCACCACTCCGCAAAAACGCGACCCCGGCAGAAGACGTGAGCACGCGCCGGACCGCCGCGACCGCCTGATCCTGGCGCTCTATGCCGAATTGAAAGCCGAACGGCAAACGCGTCAGGCGCTCGAGGAGACGATCCGCAACGGCGGGCTCTCGCGGGAGGTTCTCTCCGCCATGGCATCCGATCCGGTCCCCGTTATCACCAGCGAGGACATAGCCGAGATCGAGCGTTACCTCGCCGCCGATATCAGGCCAACCGGCACAAGAACGAGCGGCGGCGGCACAAATCCGCCTCCCGCCCATGAAAAAGGGGACTGAAATGGCGGAGAGCGCGGACGTCCAGGCCTCGAAAGGCAGCCGGAAAGCCGAAGGCCGGCCTCGTAAATCGTCTTCCGCGTCGAGGACGAAAGAGAAACCCGACGACAGGGTGGCGGGCATCAGGATCACCCACCCCGACAGGATGCTCTTCGGAGAGCGCGGCATCCGCAAGATCGATCTCGCCCGTTATTATGCCGCCGCCGCACCGCGCCTGCTCGAACATGCAGGCGGCCATCCGGTCTCCCTCATCCGCTGCCCGCAGGGCGATATCGCCCATTGCTTCTTCCAGAAACACGCAAGCGAAGGCTTCCCCAGGGAGATTGCCGAGATCCCGATCGAGGAAGCGTCCGGAAAGACGGAAGACTACATGGTCGTCAACAGCGCGGCCGGATTGGCCGCCGCCGTGCAGATGGGAACCATCGAGTTCCACATATGGGGCTCCGCAGCCAGGCGGCTCGAAACCCCGAACCGCATGATCTTCGATCTCGATCCCGATACGAGCGTCGGCTTCTCCAAAGTGCGCGATGCCGCTCTGGAACTGCGCGACATGCTTGCCGCAGCCGGGCTGAAATCGCTCGCCATGGTTACCGGCGGCAAGGGCGTCCACGTCGTCGTTCCCCTGGTGCCGCGCGCGCAGTGGCCGGACGTCAAGGCGTTCGCCAAGGCGCTTGCGGACAAGCTTGCGGACGAATATCCGGACCGCTACGTCGCCACCATGTCGAAGGCAAAGCGCGAGGGGCGGATCTTCATCGATTGGCTGCGCAACGAGCGCGGAGCGACCGCCGTTGCGCCCTACTCCGTCCGCGCCCGCAGCAATGCGCCGGTCGCCGCCCCCGTGACCTGGGAGGAGCTGCAACGGCTCGAATCGGCGAACGGCTTTTTCATCGACGATATGGCTGCCCGGCTGAATGCGCCGGACCCTTGGCAGGACGCGAAGAAATGGCGCCAGTCCCTGACCCGCAAGGTGCTCGAAACGGTGGCGCGATGATGCCGTCAGCCTTCAGCGGTGGAGGCCGCGCTCAGGAACCTGCGCCCCAGTTCTTCCGGCAGCCGCCGTGGCCGGCCCTTGGCGTTGATGACGGCGATGATCACCTTGGCGGCGATCAGGAGCTGACCGTCCCGCCGGATCTCCTGCGCAAGCACCATCTTGGCGCCGCCGGCTTTTTCCGTGCGCGTGGCGATCGTCAGGATGTCGTCCATCCGCGCCGGCCCCTCGAAGTCGATTTCCATGCGATGCACGACGAAAACGAGGCCTTCCGTATCGCCCTCGATCGAAAGCGCTGCCTGCTCCACGCCAAGCAGCCTCAGATAGTCGGTGCGCCCGCGTTCGAGGAAATGCAGGTAGCGCGCATGATAGACCACGCCGGAAAAATCCGTGTCCTCGTAATAGACGCGCTGGACGAGTTCGTGCCCCTCCGCCGTCAAGACACCCGCGAGGGCGTGATCGTATTGCGTCATGCCGTTCCATCCGAACCGATCGATATTTCAAAGCTCTGTGGAGGAAAGGAGAACGGAATGCAAGGATTGCACTCCTGTCATAATTGCCCAATATCACCAGCGCAGTCCTAACGCAGGGGAGATTCTTTCATGGCATCCGCGATGAAGATTGCAGTTCTTGGCGGAGACGGTTTCGTCGGCTGGCCGACGGCCCTCCACCTCTCCGCTGCAGGCCACGACATCCACATCCTCGACAATCTTTCCCGCCGCTGGATCGATACCGAGCTCGGCGTGCAGTCGCTGACGCCGATGGATTCGATCCAGGAACGAACCCGCGTCTGGCATGCCGAGACCGGCCGGCGCATCCATTTCAACCTGATCGACCTTTCCCGCGATTACGAGCTTCTGAAGAACTGGCTGAAGGCCGAGCGCCCCGACGCGATCGTACATTTCGCCGAGCAGCGCGCCGCGCCCTATTCGATGAAGAGCGACCGGCACAAGAACTATACGGTCAACAACAACGTCAACGCCACGCACAATCTCCTGAACGCCCTCGTCGAGACCGGTATCGACGCCCATCTCGTCCATCTCGGAACCATGGGGGTTTACGGCTATTCGACCGTCGGCGCCGCCATTCCCGAAGGCTATCTGCCGGTCGGCATCGGCACGATGGACGGGCGGACCGTCAGTCAGGAGATCCTCTATCCGGCCAACCCCGGCTCGATCTACCACATGACCAAGTGCCTCGATCAGCTGCTCTTCCAGTTCTATGCCAAGAACGACGGGCTGAGGATCACCGACCTGCACCAGGGCATCGTCTGGGGAACGCACACGAAGGAGACGCGCCTTCATCCCCAGCTCATCAACCGCTTCGACTACGACGGCGACTACGGCACGGTGCTCAACCGCTTCCTGATCCAGGCGGCGATCGGCTACCCGCTGACCGTTCACGGCACCGGCGGCCAGACCCGCGCCTTCATCCACATCCAGGATTCGGTGCGCTGCATCGAGCTCGCATTGAAGAACCCGCCGCAGAAGGGCGACCGGGTCGAAATCTTCAATCAGATGACCCAGACCCACCGTGTGCGTGACCTTGCCCAGCTCGTTTCCAGCGTAACGGGTGCCGAGATCGCCTGGCTGCCCAACCCGCGCAAGGAAGCCGCCGAGAACGATCTCGTCGTGCACAACGAAAAATTCCTCGGGCTCGGGCTCGATCCGGTGACGCTCGAAAACGGGCTGCTTTCAGAGATCATCGACGTTGCGAAAAAGTTCGCCTACCGGGTTGACCGTTCGCGCGTGCCGGCCGTTTCCGCCTGGACGCGCGATCTCGCCCGCACGGTCAACCACGATCCGGAAGGCCGGAGGCTGAAATCGGTATCATGAACGGCGAGGCGGGTCTGGAACGGCGGGATGCGGCGCGATCGCGCTCCGCCTATGTTACTCTCGTGACCAATGAGGGTTATCTCAAAGGTGCGATCGCGCTGGCCCGCTCGCTGAAACGCACGTCCACGCATGCGGATATCGTCGTGTTCCATACCCCGGCGATCTCCACCGCAAGCCTCTCGCAACTTCTGACGCTCGGTTGCCGCATGGTCGAGGCCGATCATCTGCCGCTGGCGGCCGCCTTCAACGCCCGCCACGCCCGCAAGGAGCTTCACGGGGCCGCCCCCTTCACCAAGGGCCGCAAGCCGGATTTCCATACGCCGCTAGACAATTTCGTGAAGCTCAGGCTCTGGCAGCTCGTCGAATACGAAAGCTGCGTCTTCATCGACGCCGATGCCATCGTGCTGCGCAACATCGACAAGCTGTTCTCCTATCCCGAATTTTCCGCCGCTCCGAACGTCTATGAGACGCTCGCCGATTTCCGCCGGCTGAATTCCGGCGTCTTCGTGGCGCGCCCGTCGCTCGAAACCTTCGAGAGGATGCTGGAACGACTCGATGAGCCGGAAGCCTTCTGGCCGCGAACCGACCAGACTTTTCTCCAGGCCTTCTTCCCGGATTGGCACGGCCTGCCCGTGTTTATGAACATGCTGCAATATGTCTGGTTCACCATGCCGGAACTCTGGGACTGGAAAAGCGTTCGTGTGCTGCACTACCAATATGAAAAACCCTGGGAGCGGGACCATCCGAAGGCGGAGAAGCTGATGCCTCTGATCAATCTGTGGCATGCCTTTTTCGAGGGCCGGAACATCCCCGACATCGAGCGCCTCGCCGCGCCGGTCCGTGGATGACCCGCGTTCTCGTTTCCGGCGGCACGGGGCTGGCCGGCCGCTTCATCGTCGAGCATCTGCTTGAAAACGGCTACAAGGTCACCATCGGCGGACGCACCCCGCCCGGACCCGGCTTCTTCTCCCGCGAGGTCGGTTTCGCCCCCCTCTCGCTCGATCCGGACCGCGACCAGATCGACGCGTTTCATGACATCTACTACTTCGTCCATGCCGCCTTCTCGCATGTCCCCGGACGATATCGCGGCGGCGAAGGCGATGATCCCGACGGCTTCCGCCGTGCCAATCTCGACGGCTCCGTCAGGCTGTTCGAAGCCGCGCGCGACGCCGGCGTGCGGCGCTGCTGCTTCCTTTCCAGCCGCGCCGTCTACGGGCCTCATCCGGCGGGAAAGATGCTTGTCGAGGACATGGCGCCGAGGCCGGATACGCTCTACGGCACTGTGAAGCTCGATGCGGAACGCAGCCTGCAGGCGCTCTGCAACCACGGCTTCATCACGTCGAGCCTGCGCATCACAGGCATTTACGCACCGCCGCCTTCCGGCAGGCCGCACAAATGGCAAAAACTCTTTTCGGACTATCTGTCGGGCGCGCCCGTCGCCCCGCGCGCCGGAAGCGAAGTGCATGGCGAAGACATGGCCCGCGCCGTCCGCCTGATGCTCGAAACCGACGCGATGCGCATCAACGGCGAAAATTTCAACGTTTCCGATGTCCTGGTCGACACCCGCGGCATCCTGCAAATCGTCAGGGATGCTACCGGCTGTCCCCATCCCCTCCCGGAGGCTGCCGACACCGCTGCCTTCAACGAAATGTCGACCTGCAAGATCGGCGCGCTGGGCTGGAAGCCGGGCGGAATGGAAAAGCTCGAGCAGACGGTGACCGACCTTGTAAGGTCGATGTGACAGCCGGCCCTATCGGCAGGTTAGATCACCAGGTCGAGATCGCCGTCGTGCCAGACGAGATGCTCGGTCGCAATCGGCAGGCTTTCGATCCGATCCTTGATGAAATAGGGCGGGATGTCGAGGGCCGTCAGTGCCGGAACAGTCGCGGATACCCATTTGAATTCGAGATCGTTCTTCCCGTCCTCCATCCGATGAACGATCGCATTCGGGTGAAAGGGAAAACTCTCCGGAATGTCCATGAGGTAATAGAATCCGAGTTCGTGGTAGTCGCGCTTCTCATAATGGAAGAAATTCTCGACCACCCAGAGCAGACGGCCAACCGCCACCTCGACGCCGAGCTCCTCAACCATCTCGCGCCGCAACGTCTCGGCCGACGTCTCGCCGATCTCGGCACGCCCGCCGGGAAAGGACCAGAACGCCTCGTGTGTCGCCCGATGCACCAGCACATGGCCATCGCGGAAACCGAGCCCGGCAATGCGATAATTGAACCGTCGAGGCCTGGCGTCGATCTTGATCATCTTTCGTTTGGACATGCGATCGGCCTCAGGACCGCCAGGCGCTCTGGGGGAAAGACATCACGTCCTCAGTCATCCTCGGAAAACAGCCGGAACTGCGACGCCTCCAGATCCTTCGGAACCGCAAGGCCGAGATGCTTCCACGCATTCGCCGTCAGCACACGCCCGCGCGGCGTGCGCTGGATGAAGCCCTGCTGGATCAGATAGGGTTCGATGATGTCCTCGATGGCGTCGCGCGGTTCGGAAAGCCCCGCCGCGATTGTCTCGATGCCGACCGGACCGCCGCCGAAATTATGCGCGATCATCGAGAGGTAGCGGCGGTCGAGTTGGTCGAGGCCCATGCCGTCGACGAGCAGCCGGGTCAGCGCCTCGTCGGCGATCTGCTTCGTCACGGCTTCGGCCTTCGCCACTTCCGCGAAGTCGCGCACCCGGCGCAAAAGCCGGCCCGCGATGCGCGGCGTGCCCCTTCCCCGCCGCGCGATCTCGCGCGCGCCGTCGTCGGTCATGCCGAGCCCCATCAGCCGCGCGCCGCGCCGGACGATCAGCTCCAGCTCCTCGACCGTATAGAAATTGAGCCGGACCGGAATGCCGAAACGGTCGCGCAGCGGCGTCGTCAGGAGCCCGAGCCTTGTCGTTGCCGCGACGAGCGTGAACTTCGAAAGGTCGATTTTCACCGAGCGCGCCGCCGGTCCTTCGCCAATGATCAGGTCGAGTTGGAAATCCTCCATCGCCGGATAGAGGATTTCCTCGACCGCTGGATTCAGCCGGTGGATCTCGTCGATGAAGAGGACGTCGCGCTCCTCGAGATTGGTCAGCAATGCCGCAAGGTCGCCGGCCTTGGCGATGACCGGGCCGGAGGTCGAACGGAAATTGACCCCGAGCTCCTTCGCCATGATCTGCGCCAGCGTCGTCTTGCCGAGGCCTGGCGGGCCGACGAAAAGCACATGGTCGAGCGCCTCACCGCGGTTCTTCGCCGCCTCGATGAAGATCTTGAGGTTCGCGCGCGCCTCCGCCTGGCCGGTGAATTCGTCCAGCGTCTGCGGACGCAGCGTCGTGTCGATATCCTCGCCGCGCTTGTCCGGCATGATCAGGCGTGCGGCATCGCTCATGCGAGAAGCTCCATTCCGGGGACCTTGCGTGCAGCCTTCATATCGAAGGTTTTTGTGGACTGACATCCTTCCTCGAAGGAACGGCAGGCAATCAAGGCATCGGCAAAGTCGGCGTTATTGTTTTCCATGAGCCGAAGTGCCTTCACTACGAGCGTATGGCTTTCAACGATCAGACCGCGCGTGTGCAGCAGTTTGTCGACAGCAAGTGTCACATGTTTCCTGCTGAACCCGTATTGCGACCTGAGCGCCCAATCAAGCTCAAGCAGACCGATAAGCGTTATGAAGGCGTCATAATCCCGGCCGATGCCTTCTCCAAAATTGAGAGCCGCGGCCCGTTGCGCCGGATCATCATTGACAAAAAGCCGGATGACCACATTCGTATCGAGCCCGAAGACCGTCATGCCGCTGCTTCCGAGTCGTCGTCACGAGTGTCGACGACATTCGCACCACCGGATTTGACGATCGTAGCATCGATTTCCTCCAGCGTGGCTTGTCCGTTGGGCGGCTTTCCCAGCAATCCGGCAAGATCGTTGAAATTGACATTCTTGGGCGTCAGGATGACCTCACCGTCCACAACCGAATAGATCAACTGATCTCCAGGCTGCAATTTCAACGCTTCCCGCATCTCTTTCGGAATCGTCACTTGACCTTTCGACGAAAGCGTAACTTCCCACCGCATGCGACATCCTTCCGACAAAACAAAATTTGAAGGAAATTTTACCAAAATTCTGACAAACTGACAATCGCCTACTACCGCGCCAGTTCCTTAAGCCCTAGCCGGATGAGCTTGGCGCTGTCGGCATCTTCCCCGCCGTTTTTCAGCGCCGCCGCCACCGCATTGGCGGCCTGGTCGCGCGAATAGCCGAGATTGGTCAGTGCCGAGACCGCGTCCGCCACCGGTGCGGAGGCCACGCCCTCGCCGATCTCCTGCTTGAGCCCGATCGCCCCGACCGCCTCGCCGGCAAAGGCCGGCGCCTTGTTCTTCAGCTCCGTGACGATCCGAACCGCCACCTTCGGTCCGACGCCGGGCGCGCGCGCCACCGAGGTCCGGTCCTGCAGCGCGATGGCATTGGCAAGTTCCGACGGCGTCAGCGTCGAAAGCACCGCCAGCGCCACCTTCGAGCCCACCCCCTGCACGCTCTGCAGCAGCCGGAACCATTCCCGCTCCAGCGCAGTCAGGAAACCGAAGAGCTTGAGCTGGTCCTCGCGTACATAGGTCTCGATGAAAAGCACCGCCGCCTCGCCCGCCGAACCGAGCCTCGAAAGCGTGCGCGAGGAGCAGAAGGCGACATAGCCGACGCCATGCACGTCGATGACCACATGATCCTCGCCGATCTCGTCGATCGTTCCCTTGAGCTTGCCGATCATCTGGTCTGGTCCTTCACGGGATGGGTCTCAGGGGAGACGATGGATAAAAGCGGGAAATAGGTTCGATACCGCGCGGCATCGCGGCTGAGCAGCTTGTACCCTCTGACCATGGCATGCGCGCCGATATAGAAGTCGGGAAGCGGCGATCGCTTGTCCCCACCGGCCCGTCGATAGTGCAGGAACGCATGGCCTGCGGCATATGCGGCTTCCCATGGCAGTTCTTCCCGCCGGAACAGGCTGGGCGCCAAAGCCGATTCCAGTCCTTCGCTTGTCGCATAACCCGCCGCCATCTCGGCGTAGATCAACGGATTGATCACGAGAGGCCCCTCCAGACGAGCCGCTTCGACCCTTGCCAGGGACCATTCCGTAAATGCGCCGGGCGTATGGAAAATATCGATCAGGACATTGGTATCGATGAGGGTTGCCACCTTAGTCCCTCAGCAGCCGGTAGAAGTCGTCTCCGCTCATGTCGCCGAGCGACATCGAACCCTGATGGCGCCGAAGATGAGCCATCAGCGCGCGCACGTCCCGGTCGATCTCTTCACGGGAGCGCTCGACCACCCGAAGGACTGCCTCATCGTCGCGCAGGACGAACTCCACCTCGCTGCCCGTTTCGATGCCCAGATTGGCACGGACATTCTTTGGGATGGTAACCTGGCCTTTTTCCGTAACCCGCATGGTAATACCTCTGAAGTATTACTTACAGGCGGCATGGGAACAAGTCAAGAACAAATCATCCCGCCAGCGCCGCAAGCCGCCCGGAAAGCCCCTGCCGGTTGTGCGCGTGGCATATGGCGATGGCGAGCGCGTCGGCTGCGTCGTTGCCGGTGAAGGTGGCCTTCGGCATCAGCACCTTCAGCATCATGTGGATCTGCTGCTTCTCGCCGTGGCCGACGCCGATCACCGCCTTCTTCACCGCGTTCGGCGCATACTCGGCCACCCGGAGCCCGGCCCGCGCCGGCACCAGCATGGCGATCCCGCGCGCCTGCCCGAGCTTCAGCGTCGCCGTCGCGTCCTTGTTGACGAAGGTCTGCTCCACCGCCGCCTCGTCGGGCTGGTAGCCGTGGACGACCTCGGCAAGCCCGTCGTGAAGCTGGCAGAGCCGCGAGGCGAGATCCATCTCGCCGTCAGACGTCACCGTCCCGGATGCGACGAAGCGCAGCGAATTGCCGAGCGTCTCGATGATGCCCCAGCCGGTCCGCCGAAGCCCCGGATCGATGCCGATGATGCGAATCGTGGTCTGCATGCCATGAACCCTAGTCCCGATACCGCGACCCTGCCAGCAAAAAGTGAACAAAACAAAAACATTCACAGGCGGAGAAACAGCGAGCCTGCTGGTCGTTTTCGCCTTGGTTTTGATCAGCCGCGATCCTACATGGAGACGAACCCGACCCTCTTGCTGCGAGGCCAGCCATGGTTCCCTTCTCCATTCTCGACCTTTCACCGGTGATCGAAGGCGGCACGGTCGCCCAGTCGCTGCAGAATTCCCGACGCCTGGCGCAGGAGGCCGAAGCCTTCGGCTACGAGCGCTTCTGGCTCGCCGAGCATCACGGCATGCGCGGCATCGCCAGCGCTGCGACCTCGCTGGTCATTCAGCATGTCGCCGCCGGTACGGAGCGCATCCGCGTCGGCTCGGGCGGCATCATGCTGCCGAACCATTCTCCCCTTGTCATCGCCGAGCAGTTCGGCACGCTCGAAGCCCTCTTTCCCGGCCGCATCGATCTCGGCCTCGGCCGCGCCCCGGGCACCGACATGAACACGGCCCGCGCCCTCCGGCGCAATCTCGAGACCGCGGCCAACAATTTCCCGCAGGACGTCGTCGAGCTGATGGCGCTTCTCGGTCCCTTGCAGCCGGACCAGAGGATCATCGCCGTTCCCGGCGCGAACAGCAACGTGCCAGTCTGGCTGCTCGGCTCGAGCCACTATTCCGCGCATCTCGCCGGGATGCTGGGGCTCCCCTTCGCCTTCGCCTCGCATTTCGCGCCCGACATGCTGCTGACTGCCCTGGAGATCTACCGGGAGCGCTTCGAGCCGTCGCAATATCTCGAAAAGCCCCATGTCATGGTCGGCATCATGGGGGCTGCGGCCGAGACGGACGAAGAGGCGAACCATCTCTTCACCTCCATGCAGCAGTCCTTCGTCACGCTCCGGCGCGGCAATCCCGGCCCGTTCCCGCCGCCGCTCCTGTCGATGGACGGCTATTGGAGCGAGCAGGAGAGGATCAACGTGGAGCACACACTGCAATATGCCGCGGTCGGCTCCGTCGAGACGATCCGCGGAAAGATCGGCCGCTTCCTCGACATTACCAAGGCCGACGAGCTGATCGTCTCCATGCCGATCTACGACATGGATGCGCGGCTGAAATCGGTCGAACTCTTCGCCACCGCGCGCCGCGAACTGGCCAAGGCCGCGAAGGCGGCATGAAACAAAGCAAAAGCCCGGACGCGTTCGCTGTCCGGACTTTTCGCAGCTTGAGCCTGCCAGGGTGTCTCAGGCCGAAAGCCTGGCCATGATCTCGTCGGAAACCTCGAAATTCGAATAGACGTTCTGCACGTCGTCGTCGTCCTCGAGCGTTTCGATGAGCTTCATCAGCGACTGCGCCTTCTCCTCGTCGACCGGCACCGTGTTCTGCGGCTTCCAGATCGCCTTGACCGTGTCCGCCTCGCCGAGCGCCGCTTCGAGCGCCTTGGAGACCTCGCCGATATCCTCGAAGCCGCAGAGGATCGTGTGTCCGTCCTCGTCGGTCGCAACGTCGTCGGCACCCGCCTCGATCGCCGCTTCCATCACCTTGTCGGCATCGCCCGCCTGGAGCTTGTAAGTGATCTCGCCCACGCGGTCGAAGGAGAAGGAGACGGACCCGGTTTCGCCGAGCGCGCCGCCTGCCTTCGTGAAGGTCGAGCGCACGGAGGAGGCCGTACGGTTGCGGTTGTCGGTCAGAGCCTCGACGATGACGGCGACGCCGCCCGGTCCGTAGCCCTCGTAGCGGACTTCCTCGTAGTTCTCCGCGTCGCCGCCGGATGCCTTCTTGATCGCCCGTTCGATATTGTCCTTCGGCATCGACTGCGCCTTGGCGTTCTGGATCGCCAGCCGCAGGCGCGGGTTCATCGCCGGATCGGGCATCCCCGCCTTCGCCGCGACGGTGATTTCGCGCGCAAGCTTGGAAAACATTTTCGACCGCACGGCATCCTGACGGCCCTTGCGGTGCATGATGTTCTTGAACTGTGAATGGCCGGCCATGGCACCCCTTGACATGTTCGGCGCACCGGCCGCCTCGGCCGCGCCCCGGAGACGGGGAAAGTGCGCTCGGTTCGAATTCGTGGAGCGCGCATGCCCGAAAGGCGCCGCTCCGGATTTTCGGAATGGGCGCCTTATAGTTTCATTGCCGCAATCCGTCCAGCCGAAAGAGAAAGCCTGAACGGAGCGGTCAGAGACCGGCGAGGATATGGATGGTCGGGCGGCGCGGCAGGGAGCGCAGCGATACATCGAGGCTCGCCTCGTCCGCAAAGACCTTGTCGTAATCGTCGCCGAACATGCCGACGAACTGCCGCACCATCGGTCCCGGGCGATGCATCGGCAGGATCAGCGCGGAGCGCAGGCGCTTCACCACCCGGCTCATGCTCTCCGCTCCCATGGTCAGCCCGCCGTCGACCGGCACCATCAGCACGTCGAGCCGGCCGATCTCGCCATATTGCTGGTCGGTCAGCTCGTGATGCAGGTGGCCGAGATGGCCGATGCAGAGCCCTGCCACCTCGAAGATGAAGATGGAATTGCCGTTCTCCTCCATCGCTCCGCCCCATGAGCGGATGTCGGTGGGCACGTTGCGGATATAGGCGTCGCCGACGACGAGGTCGTGATCGGCCGGCTTCGCATCGTCGCCCCATCCGTGCAGGACATGCTCGATGCCGGGATCGGGGTTCATCGTGTAATGGCTGGAATGGGCCTTGTTCATCGTCACGACCGTCGGCAACGACGGCGTCGTGAACCATCCGTTGTAGTCGGTCGCGATCGTGATCCCGCCCGGCGTCTCGATGAAGAAGGTGGAGTGGCCGATATAGGTGATCGTCACCGGCTGATCCTGCGCCTGCGCGAAGAGGATCGGCCCGGCCCGGCTGCGCGCGGGTTCGAAGCGCACCGGCATCGTCTTTCCAAGCCCGTCCGCGATCAGCTGGCATTGGCTGGCCATCTGCGGCACGTTCTGCGCCTGCGCGAAGGAAGCCGGCGAAAGCAGCAGAAGCAGGACGAAGAGAATGCGCGTTATCGGCGGCATGGGAGGCTCCGGTCGATGACATTCCTTCGCGGGACTATGCCCTTGCGCAATGATCGGGTCGAGCCGCAAGGCGGCGGCGTGCAATCACAATCTCGTCACCGATCCCCGCGCCCCCGCGGAACAATGCGGCAGCCGGCAACGTTCCGGCTGCGTCTTCAAGATCACACGCAAACGTAAGGAGCGACATCATGGTCAGCCTCAGCCAGGCTCGCGAAAATCCGAAGGATCAGCTCTTCGACGAGATCGACAAGGTCCATGCCGGAATGCTCGGCGTGGAGAACTCGCATATGCACATGCAGCCGATGGCGCCGCAGCTCGACCGCCGGACGAATACCATATGGTTCTTCACCAAGACCGATTCCGATCTCGTCCGCGCGATCAATCCCGGTGCTCGCGCGCACTTCTGCCTCGTCGGCAAGGATCACGACTATCACGCCTGCCTTGCCGGCAGCATCGAGGTGCGCAAGGACCCCGAGAAGATCGATGAATACTGGAGTTCCGTCGTCGAGGCCTGGTTCGACCACGGCAAGAAGGACCCTGAGCTTACCATGCTGGCGCTGCATCTCGACGACGCCGAGATATGGGCCTCCACCGGCAGCAGCCTGAAATTCGGCTGGGAGATCGCCAAGGCGAACCTCAACCCCGAAGAGGAGCCGGATGTCGGCGTGAAGACGAATGTCATCTTCGACGGCGGCAGCGGCTCCGCCTCCGTCAGCCGGATGGCGCACTAGGGTCAAAACTCCATCGGCCCACGGCGTTCGACGGCTGGCTAACCCGCCCGGCCGGTCGGTTTGACCGGCCGCTTCAGATCTTCGCCTGCTTCAGCACTTCGTTGATCCGCGCCTGCCAGCCCTTGCCCGTCGCCTTGAACTTCGCGATCACGTCCGGATCGAGCCTGAGCGACACCTGCTGCTTCGGCTTTTCGACCGCCGGACGCCCGCGAGCGCGGCGGATGCTTTCCATCAGGTCCGGAAACACCTCGGCGAAGGGGCGGGCATTCCTGAGGTCTTCTTCCGTCCATTCGGAATTATCCGGATCCTGTGCGATGCCGGCTTGGATCCGCGCCTCATCCTCATCGGACAATGGCTCAATTGTGACCCGTTTGCTTTTGGTATTCGGCATAGAGCAACGTCTCCTTCCGGCTCGCCGGTCTCATTGAAATCAGCGCCAGTCCTTCGCTTCCAAGACGGAAGAACACGACGGAAAGCGTCTGGCCGCGAAATGGGCCGATTGCCTTCATTCGGTTCTTCTTTGCGGCAGCGACGGACGATCCGGCAAAGAACTCCAACGTCAGATCGGCGAAATCATAGCCATGCTTGGCGATGTTCGATCGGCGCTTGCTCTCATCATACACGATCTTCATATTTTTTGTATCACTTTAAATAGCGATACAATCCTGCCTCGCGCGTAAAATACGCAAGTGCAATTTTTCGGTGAAATCAGCTCCAGAAATCCGGTATCGTCTCGCTCAGCCTCGGGCCCAGCCGCAGCGGCGCGATCTTCTCCGCAAGGCCCGTGCTGTCCGAGATCTCGACGCCCACGCCGCAGATCGTCGCCGGCCCGGTCGCGGCCTCGAAACGGCCCTTCGGCATCTTCGAGATGAAGCGGTTGAGCGGCTCCTCCTTGTCCATGCCGAGCGAGCTGTCGTAATCGCCGCACATGCCGGCATCCGACATGTAGCCGGTGCCGCCGTTCAGGATCTGGCAGTCGGCGGTCGGCACATGGGTGTGCGTGCCGATGACGACGCTCGCGCGTCCGTCGACGAAATGGCCGAAGCACTGCTTCTCGCTCGTCGCCTCGGCATGGAAGTCGAAGATCGCCGCATCGACCTGCTCTCCGAGCGGCGCGGCCGTGAGGATCGCCTCTCCGGCCGTGAACGGATCGTCCAGCTCCGGATGCATGAAGACGCGCCCCATGACATTGGCGACGAGCACGCGCGCACCGTTCCTGGCGAAGTAGACGTTCGAGCCGCGTCCGGGCGTGCCGGCGGGATAGTTGGCGGGCCGCAGGAACTGGTCGTGCCTGTCGGCGAAGGTCACCGCCTCCTTCTGGTCCCAGACATGGTTGCCCGTCGTCACGACGTCGGCACCGGCATTGATGGTCTCCAGGAAGATGTCTTCGGTGATGCCGAAGCCGCCCGCCGCATTTTCCCCGTTGACGACGACGAAATCCAGCTTCAGCTCGCTGATGAGCCCCGGCAGCCGGCTCCAGACGGCCGTCCGCCCGGTCTTGCCCACCATATCGCCCAGAAAGAGAAAACGCATTCGCCCTGCCTTAAGAAACCTTGTCGAAGATCCTGAGACCGCTTTCCGTCAAAATGGCATCGAGCGCCACGTCATGCGGTTCGGCCGGTACTGATGCCACTTCCTGGCAGTCGAAAGCAATCCCGATCAGCCTCGGCGTGATGCCTTTGGCGATCAGCCGGTCGATCGCCCGGTCGTAATGGCCGGCGCCGTAGCCGATGCGATGGCCCGTTGCATCGAAGGCCGAAAGCGGAACGAGCAGGATTTCCGGATCGAGCATCGCCGCCTCCGGCCCGGGCCCCGTGGTGCCGAACCCCGTGCGGATCAGCGGCGCGCCGGCGACGAGCTCGCGGAACATGATCGTCTCGCGGTCCAGCACGACCGGCAGGCAGAGGCGGGCGCCCCGTTCGCGAAGCCGCGCCATCAACGGTCGGATATCGGCCTCGGAGCGGATAGGCCAGAAGCCGGAGATCACCGTTCCAGGTTCGAATTCGATCCGCTCGCCGGCCGCTTCCGCCATGGCGAGGCTCCCCTCGATCCGCGCCTCCGGCGAAAGCGCGTCGCGCGCCGCCAGCCTTTCGTTTCGCAGGGCCGCCTTCTCTTCTTTCGGCGTCACGCCGGCCTCCTCCAGGGTCAGGAAAGCTAGGGTCAGGACCCTCCTTAGCCGCAGTCGCCGTTCCGCCGCAATGCAAAGCCGTCATGCGCTTCGCTTTTCGCGACGCTTCGCCGGCAATGTATCGTATCGGCACAACTCCACGTCGGCAGGAAAAGCCGCTACGGCTTGATTCATCATAGCCGCACTATCGGCTTTGCCGCGCCGCGCGCGATCTTTAAGTCACCGCGCCAATGAATGATTCAGATCGCGCCTCGGCCGGCCTCGCCTCCGGCATTCCCGAACTCTCCGCCATGGAGCTGCGTTGCCTCGCGCTTGCCGCCGAAGGCAAGACCCCAGGCGACATCGTGCTCGCCACAGATCTGCCGATGGCGCAGGTCACGAACGCCCTTTCCAGCGCGGTCGAAAGATTGGGCGCCCGCAACATAACCGGCGCGATCAGCCGTGCGGCCCGCCTCAAGCTTATCTGATCCCGCCTTCAGGCAGCCTCCCTCTCCGCCAGAGCCAGCATCGCCCGCGCCGCGCCCTCGTCGGTGAAGAGCGTGTTGCAGCCGACCCGGCGGATCGTCGCGCGGATCGCCGGCGCCCGGTGCGTGCCGCCCGAGACGAGCACGATGTGCCTTGCCTTCTTCACGGTGTCGAGGTCGATCGCCATCACCCGGTCGCGGATCGGATGGTCGATCGTGCGGCCTTCGGCGTCGAGGAAATGGCACATGGTATCGCAGACGCAGCCCGCGGCCACCAGCGCCTCGAGATCGTCGCGCGCGATGAAGTCGCGCGACAGCGACGTGGAGGATGGCCCGATATCGCCGCAGCTCACCACCGCGATGTCCATGTTTTCGGCCAGTTCGAACAGCGTCTTCAGCCCGCATTTCTCGATCAGGCTGCGCTTCGTCTCGCGTGAATCGACCAGAAGCGGTGCGAGGAAGAGATAGCATTCCGCGCCGAGCTGGCTCGCCAGCCGCCAGGTATATTCTATCGGGTTGATGTGATGCGCCTCGACCACGCCGCCAAGCAGCGACACCACCTTCACCCGCTCGCGCCGCGCCGGGCGGAACCCTGCGAGCGAAGCGGTCAGCGTCCGCCCCCAGCCGACGCCGATGGTGCAGTCGTCCGGTATCACCTCGGTCAGGAACTGGCCGAGCGCCAGCCCGACGGCCTTGGCCGTCGCTTCCGCATTGTCGCCGGAGGGCACGACGATCGCCTCGTCCAGCCCGTAGGCCTTCTCCAGCTTCAGTGCGAGCTCCACGCAATCGCCCACGCCCTCGTCGATCCAGATCTGCACCTCGCCGCGCTTCAGCGCCTCGTCGAGCATGCGGATGACGGTCGTGCGCCCGATGCCGAGCTTTTCGGCGACATCCTTCTGGGTGAGGCCCTGGTTGTAATAGAGCCACGCCGCCCTCAGCCGCAGCGAGGCGGATTCGGAATAGGCCGTATGCGTACCGCGCCGGAGCTTCGCCATGTCGCCTCCTTGCTCGAACCGGTTCCCGCGCCACCGCAGGGCGCTTTTTCCTCTTCTATCACACTCCGGCAAAATGCGACATATGTCCACCGCAACAAGCAAAAGTGCTTGACTTTTACCACCCTCCCGACCGATAGTCTTTTGAGATTTGCTGGTGGAACTGTATCCTCCGGCAGGTCCGGTATGCCGTCTGGCGCAGCGGCGGAAAAGGAAGCACGTCCGCGGCGTCGACGGCAGGAACCGGGAAAGGGCCCCGCGCGTTTCCGTCTCTAGGGGATGGTGACGCATGCAACAACTTCACACGGGATTTCGGATATGACATCCAAGCTTGAACAACTCCGCGCGATGACGACCGTCGTGGCCGATACTGGCGACATCGAGGCCGTCCGTCGCCTGAAGCCGGTCGACTGCACGACCAACCCGACCATCGTGCTCAAGGCGCTCGGCACGCCGATGTTCGCCGACACCGTCGCGGAAGCGCTGCGCTGGGGCCAGTCCCAGGGCGGCAATCGCGAGGGCGTGGTTGCCGCGGTCGGCGATCGTCTTGCGATCTCCGTCGGCGCAGCCCTTGCCGAAATCGTGCCCGGCCGGGTCTCGACGGAGGTCGACGCCGACCTCTCCTTCGACACCGAGGCATCCATCGAAAAGGCCCGCTCGATCGTCAAGGCCTATGACGAGCGCGGCATCACCCGCGATCGCATCCTGATCAAGCTCGCCTCCACCTGGGAAGGCATCCGCGCAGCGGAAGTGCTGCAGAAGGAAGGCATCGACTGCAACCTGACGCTGCTCTTCAGCAAGGCCCAGGCGATCGCCTGCGCCGATGCCGGTGTGTTCCTGATCTCGCCCTTCGTCGGCCGCATCCTCGACTGGCACGTCAAGGCAACCGGCAAGACCTTCACCGCGGAAGAGGATCCGGGCGTCCTGTCCGTGCGCGCGATCTACGACTATTACAAGTCGAACGGCATCAAGACGATCGTCATGGGCGCCTCGTTCCGCAACACCGGTGAGATCGAAGCCCTTGCCGGCTGCGACCGCCTGACGATCAGTCCGGCTCTTCTGGAAGAGCTCGACAAGGACGAAGGCAAGCTCGAGCGCAAGCTTTCGCCGGAAAAGTTCAACCGCGTCTCCCCGGTCGAGATCGACGAGAAGACTTTCCGCTGGATGCTGAACGAGGACGCGATGGCGACGGAAAAGCTCGCCGAAGGCATCCGCTCCTTCGCCAAGGACCTCGGCGCGCTCCGCGCGATGATCGACAAGGAACTGAAGGCGGCCGCCTGAGGCACCCTCCGGACGCGAGCGCAATGCGAAAGCCGCTCCGCTCGCGCCTGACCGGAGCGTGAACTCCTCGCCATCGCGAAAGCCGTCCGCAAAGAATGTGGAGTGCGGCGTTTGACACGCCGCGCTTTTTACAGGTTTTGCAAAAGCCGGATGCTCTGCTCCGCCGCTTCTGGCGATGGACGTCCGCAAGCGCTCAGCTTTTGGCCGCCGCCTCCAGTCCCGCAACGTCGAGCTTCACCATCTTGAGCATCGCTTCGGTGACGCGCTTGACCTTGGCGCGGTCGGGATCGGCCATGAGCTCGCCGAGACGCTTGGGCGTGATCTGCCAGCTCAGCCCCCAGCGATCCTTCAACCAGCCGCATTGCTCCGTCGATCCGCCCTCCCCCAGTGCGTCCCAGAGCCGGTCGATCTCCGCCTGCGTATCGCATTCGAGGATGATGGAGAAGCTGTGGTTGAACGGATCGAGAGGACCGGCCTCGATAGCCATGTAGCGCTGATCGCCAAGCGTGAAGGACGCAATCCTGACGCTGCCTTCGGGTCCGCTCGGCGTGTCGGCGGGCAGGACGGAGATCCAATGGACTTCCGAGCCGGGGATGAGCGAGGTATATAAACCGATCGCCGCTTCCATGTCCTTCTCGAACCAGAGATGCTGGGCAACCTTCGTCATGGTATTCCTCCTTTGACACCGGAATTGGTCGCGAGACGGCGTATCCGGCTTGCCTTCGCAAGCGCTTCGGACCGAGGCCTCGTCTAAAGACGCGGGAAGCAGCCGCCATCCGACAAAGGCGGGAAAATTTTTAGGCGCAGGACGTTCTCGACGCGTTGGCGGCGTTATAGCCTTTTGCTCCACTCGTGGCCGGGATGTATGGCCTCCAGGCAGGTTTTCAGCCAGGCCCGATCTGAGTCGGTCAACTTCGGCAAGGCATTTTCGAAGTCGATCTCGTCCTTGGCGCGCCTATGCTTCGCCTTGAAAAGAAGTATGGCTGCCGGATTCAGATAGGGCAGGCCGTCTGCGGTCGTGCCGACCATTTCCGCGCGGGGCCGGACAACGGCCGGATCTCTCTTGTAGACCCAGCTGTCCGGCGTTCCGGGCTCGATCATCATGTCCACCCGCCAGCATCGTTCCTCGACGTCCCGGCACCATATCTGGGAAATCGCAGCCGGCGGCTCCTCGTTCACGGGCAAGTGCTCGACGAGCCCGTTTCCGGCCGTGTAGAACTCCATGCCTTTCAGCGCCTGACGGAAGATGCTCAGGTCATCGCGCAGGATCGTGAATTCGAGATCGTCGTGATCGCGGGTCTGGTATCCATGCCAAAGGTCGAGAGCCCAGCCACCCACGATGCACCAGGGTCTCGAAATGCAGCTCAGCCGGCGTGCCAGTTCGCCCGGATGCCAGGAGGACCACGCGTCTTGATCGGGTGTTGGCTGGTATTTCATGGAATCCCGGTCTCCACCTGTGACAATCTCATGCCGCAGGTATTGGAGAAACAGGGAAAAATCCACCGCGATTCCGAAAGCTGGACGGCGGCGGAGGCGGAAAAAGCCGCGTCGCCGGGGATGTCACCCCCGCTCGAACAGCCGGTCGAGGATGATGCCCTCCAGCCGCGCGACCTCCGCCGAGCCGTGGCGGCGCGGGCGGGCAAGCGGCACGTCGAGGTTGAGTGCGATGCGCCCCTTGTCGATCACCACGATCCGGTCGGCGAGCGCGACGGCCTCCGCCACGTCGTGGGTGACGAGAACGGCGGTGAAGCGCTGCTGCTGCCAGATGCGCTCCAGAAGCTGCTGCATCTCGATGCGGGTCAGCGCGTCGAGCGCGCCCAGCGGCTCGTCGAGCGCCAGGATCGCCGGATGCGCGACCAGCGCCCGCGCGAGCGCCACGCGCTGCCGCTGGCCGCCGGAAAGCACGGACGGCCAGTCCTCCGCCCGGTCGGAAAGCCCCACCTCGGCGAGGATTTCGAGCGCCAGCTCCCGCGCCTTCGTGCCCTTGGCGATCCCCGTCAGGCCGACCTCGACATTCCGCGCGATCGTTTCCCACGGCAGCAGGCGCGGCTCCTGGAACATGATGCGCGACCGTCCGGCAGCGTCCTTTCCCGGCGCCGCGACGTTCAGCGTGCCGGATGTCGGGGTGTCGAGGCCGGCGAGAAGCCGCAGCAGCGTGCTCTTCCCGCAGCCGCTCTTGCCGATGACGGCGAGGAACTGGCCGGCCGCGACATCGAGATCGATGCCGTCGAGCACCGTCTTGTCGCCGAAGCGCTTGACGACGTTGCGGAGCGAAAAGGCGGTACTTTCCGGCTGGCCCGGCGCGCCCTTGCGCCGGCGCGGAGCGTCCGCCTCGCGAAGAAGCACGTCGGTTTCGTGGTTCAGGGTGGCTATGCTCATCATCTGTTCCTCAGCTCTGGAAGGCGGGGTGCCATTGCAGCGTATGGCGCTCGAGCAGGCGGGCGAGGCTGTCGGCGAGCTTCCCCAGAAGCGCGTAGATGAGGATCGACAGGATCACCACGTCGATCAGCAGGAATTCGCGCGCCTGCATCGCCATGTAGCCGAGCCCCGAGGAGGCGGCGATCGTTTCCGCGACGATCAGCGTCAGCCACATGATGCCGAGCGCATAGCGAAGCCCGACGAAGATCGAGGGAAGCGCGCCGGGAAGGATCACGCGCCGGAAGAGCTGCCAGCGCGTCATGCCGTAGACGCGCCCCATCTCGACAAGCTGCGGATCGACGCTCTGGATGCCGAGCAGCGTGTTGACATAGATCGGGAAGAAGACCCCGAGCGCCACGAGGAAGAGTTTTGCCTCCTCGTCGATGCCGAACCACAGGATGACGAGCGGGATCAGCGCCAGATGCGGGATGTTGCGGATCATCTGCAGCGTCGTGTCGGTGTAGCGGCGGGAGGCGGCGGAAAAGCCGTTGGCAAGCCCCAGCGCAAGCCCGATGGACCCGCCGACGAGGAAACCCGAAAGGGCGCGCGCCGAACTGATGGCGATGTTGTTGACGAGTTCGCCCGAAAGCAGAAGCCGCCAGAAGACCGCCGCGACCGCCGAGGGCGCCGCCATCACATTGGGCGAGATCAGCCCGGTGCGCGATGCGATCTCCCAGACGACGATAAGCGCTGCGGGAAGCAGCCATCCCGAAAGATCGCGCAGGATCGAGTTGCCTGTTCTGGTCCCTGTTCTGATCATTGACGCTCCTTTGCCCGTTGCGGCTGCGCCCGGATTGCCCGGCGCTTGAAGCAATTCCGGGAAAGGTGCGCCCCGGTTTTCCGTCCGGAATTGCGTAAAAACAGAGAGATAGAGCGTTTCCGTGATCCGGAGAAAAACGGAAACGCTCTGGGTCGCCCTGGGAGGGATTACTGGGTGGCCGGCGGCGTCCAGACCGCGTCCGAAATCTTGATCGCCTTCGGGATGAGCCCGAGCTTGAAGAAGCGGTCCGCCGTCTCCTGCTGGCCTGCGATAATCTCCGGCGTGATCGGGAAGATGCCGAATTTCGAGCGGTCGGCGGCGAGCTTCTGGGCCTCGAGCGGCACGCCCGTCACCTCATGCAGCGCCTCGGCCACCTTGTCGCGATTCCGGTCCGCCCACTGCGCCGCTTCCGCCAGCGCCGAGATGGTCGTGGTGATCGCTTCGGGATGGTCGGCCGCAAAGTCGCGGTTTGCCAGGAAGTAGGTGTTGACGTTCAGCACCTCGCTGGAGCGGGCGAGAACCCTCGGCTGGTAGCGCGTCTCGGCGATCGCGAAGAAGGGATCCCACACCGACCACGCATCGATCTTGTCGCTGGCGAAGGCGGCGGCCGCATCGGCCGGGCTCAGATAGACCGGCGTGATCTCGTCATAGCCGATCCCTTCCTTTTCGAGCGCGGCCACGAGAAGGTTATGGGCGCTCGTGCCCTTTCCGACGCCGATCTTCTTGCCCTTGAGATCGGCGAGCGACCGGTAGGAGCTCTCCGGCTTGACGAAGATCGCCTCGCCCTCGCCGTTCGAGGGAAGCGCTGCCGCATAGACGATCGCCGAGCCCGAGGCCTGGCCGAAGATCGGCGGCGCATCGCCCGTCCAGCCGACATCGACCGAACCGACATTCAGCGCTTCCACCAGCGGCGGGCCGGCGGTGAACTCCACCCAGGAAACGGTGACGCCCTTCGGCTCCAGCGCGGTTTCGATGACCTTCTGTTGTTGCGCGATCACCGGAAGATTGGTCTTCTGGTAGCCGATGCGCAACTGCGTGAGCTGCGCCGCGGCGGCGATGTCGAAATAGAAAAGACCGGCGGCAAGAAGCGCCGTCTTGGCGAACAAACGTCTGGAAATACGCATCTGGCTCGTCCCTCTCGCTCTCCGGCATTCGTCCTCGCCGGTCGTCAGGCCTTCACATTAATGAAAATCTATAAAGTTTATAGACAAAAATATTCTCAAGTCCGGCGGTTTTGGCAATTGCTTTTCCATTCGCGAGATAATCATGGGCCGCATTGCGGCTGCGGTCGCACGAAGCGCCCAGAGGGTTAGCACGAGCCCCAGGCCCCTCACCCTGACCTTCTCCCGCTTGCGGGGAGAAGGTGCCGGCAGGCGGATGAGGGGCCGCGCGAACGCATAAACATTCTCCCGGCTCACACATCCGCCCGTGCGAGAACCTTGACCAGCCAGTCGATGAAGACGCGGACCCGCGGCGAAAGCTGCCGGCTGCGCGGATAGAGGAGCGACACCGGCGTGCGCGTCGGAGGAAAGTCGCCGAGCATCGGCACGAGCTCTCCCGCAGCGATCATGGAGGCGGCATGGTAGCGCGGTATCTGTATGATCCCGAGCCCCAGCCGCGCCGCAGCGACATAGCTTTCGGCCGCGTTGACCGAGACCGTCGCCGGAAGCGTGACGTTGCGGACCTTGTCGCCGACCGTGAATTCCAGCGGCAGGATGCTGCCGGTCGCAGACGAGTGGAAGCCGATCATCACATGCCCGGCGAGCGCGTCGGGATGCGCCGGCGTCCCGTGCCGTTCGATATAGGCGGGCGAGGCAAGCGTCATCTCTTCCAGCGTCGCCACGCGGCGCGCCACCATGTCGCTGTCCTGGAGTTCCCCGGAGCGCAGCACGCAGTCGATCCCCTCGCGAACCGGATCGACGAACCGGTCCCCCTCGCTCATGTAGAGCTGGATGTCCGGATAGGCCGTGAAAAAGGACGGCAGCGCCGGCAGGACGAAACGGCGCGCCAGCGTCCCGTGCACCTCGACCCGCAGGAGACCCTTCGGCTTCGCGCCGGCAAAGGCGCCTTCCGCATCCTCGATATCGGCAAGGATGGAAAGGCAGCGCCGGTGATAGGCCTCGCCGTCGAGCGTCGGGCTGACATGCCGCGTCGTTCGCTGCAGCAGCCTGACGCCGAGACGCGCCTCGAGCTGCTTGACGGCATCGGTCACCGTGGAGCGCGGCAGGCCGGTATCCTCGGCCGCGAGCGTGAAGCTGCGCCGCTCCACGACACGGCAGAACACCCGCATGGCATCGAATCTGTCCATGGATATTGTTCGCTAATTCCGGATAGTGATGCCGGATATTAAGCGATTATGCGCCGCGCGAAAAGCTGCATTCTCCACGCATCGAAGGCCGCGACTCGGCCGACGATACGATGAATGAAGGAGAAGAAAAATGACAGCCGAACGCAACAAGGTTGCTCTCGTCACCGGAGCCTCGCGCGGCATAGGGGCCGCGATCGCCCGGCGCCTGGCGAAAGACGGGTTTGCCGTCGTCATCAACTATTCCGGCAGCACGGCGGCCGC
The DNA here is from genome assembly GCA_033795365.1 of Shinella sp. Classification (GTDB taxonomy): domain Bacteria; phylum Pseudomonadota; class Alphaproteobacteria; order Rhizobiales; family Rhizobiaceae; genus JARYGU01. The sequence goes on along the minus strand of JARYGU010000020.1, from coordinate 8,786 downwards.
GGAAGCGCTCGCCCGCGACATCGAAGCCGAAGGCGGCAGGGCGCTGACGGCGCAGGCAGACGTCGGCGACGCCGCGGCCGTCCGCCGGATGTTCGACGCTGCCGAAACCGCCTTCGACGGCATCGACGTCCTCGTCAACAATGCCGGAATCATGATGCTGTCGCCCATCGCCGAGACGGAGGATGCAAGCTTCGACCGCCAGGTCGCGGTCAATCTCAAGGGTACGTTCAACACGATGCGGGAGGCCGGCAGGCGGCTTCGCGACGGCGGCAGGATCGTCAATTTCTCCACGAGCGTCGTCGGCACGAAGTTCGAGACCTACGGCATCTACGCCGCAACCAAGGCCGCGGTGGAGATGCTGACGGCAATCGTGGCGAAGGAGATGCGCGGCCGCAGCATCACCGTCAACGCCGTCGCGCCCGGCCCGACCGCCACCGACCTTTTCCTCGAAGGCAAATCCGACGAGCTGGTCGCCCGGCTGGCGAAGATGAACCCGCTGGAGCGTCTCGCCGAGCCGGAGGACATCGCCGCCGTCGTCTCCTTCCTCGCAGGCCCCGACAGCGGCTGGATCAACGGCCAGGTCCTGCGCGCCAACGGCGGCATGGTCTGAGACGACGATGCAAGGCCCTGCGTGCTCTCAGGGCAAACAAAAAGGGCCGCCGGCGGCGGCCCTCCATGAGATTTGGCCTGTGACAGGCCCGGATCGGAAACGATCCGAAGGAAGGCGGGGCTCAGAGCGAGGGCTGCCTCGCAATCGCCACCCTTTCCATGCCAGTCACGAGGTCCGAAAACTCATTAGACATTGGATCACCTTCCTTTCGTTTCGTTGAACACACGATAAATGTATGCCGGTTGGGGGAAAGTGCAAGGGTGAAGGCGGCGATCCGCGAACCGGAAATGCGGCGCAAGCGTCAATCCGTTGAAATCGCTGGACGATCCTCCTGAAGCAACCGGCCGCCTTGCGTAGCGCCTCGCCCGCTGCGGCTCCGAAATGCGGCGAAAATCGTGCCAACGGAAACCCGGCGCGCGCGACTCAACCCCAGGCCCTGAGACCGAAGCCGAATCGCCGCCGCCTTAGCTCGCCGGATATCTCGCGGCGGCGACTGAACGGTAAGACGGCTTGAAAGCCCGGAATATGCTGGGACGCTTCCGGCGCGGCTTCGCTGTATCGCCCCTCACCCTACCCCTCTCCCCACGCGCGGGGAGAAGGAACCTGCCCCGCGAGGGCTTCGGACAAGATGCCAGGGAGCCACGAATCCCTTCTCCCCGCTCGCGGGGAGAAGGTGCCGGCAGGCGGATGACGGGCGCAAGGCGCGGAATATACGCAGAGCCCGAGGCGGAGCTTTGCATATCGCCCCGCCGCCTGTTCAGGCGGCCTGTTCCAGGTCTTTCTTCCAGGTGCCCTGTGCGGCGAGGCTGCACATCTGCGCGCGGTGGCTGAAGGCGCGCTGGCCGGCGGCGACGTTTTCCGTCTTGCCGCCCCAGGCGGCAAGCGCCTCGGCCTGCAGCGCGCGGCCATAGGAGAAGGTGAGCTTCCACGGCAGGTCGTAGGCCGCATTCATCGCGGAGAGATGGGCCGTCGCCTCCTCGGTGGACTGGCCCCCCGAGAGAAACGCGATGCCGGGCACGGCGGAGGGAACGGTGCGCTTCAGGACGCGCACGGTCCGTTCGGCCACTTCGGCGACAGGCGCATGCCGCTCCTTCTTGCCGTCGATGACCATCGAAGGCTTCAGGATCATGCCCTCGAGCGAGATGCGCTGGTCGGCAAGCTCCGCGAAGACGGTGCGCAGCACCCATTCCGTCACCTCCTCGGAGCGCTGGATGGAATGCGTGCCGGGCTCGCCGTCCATCAGCACCTCCGGCTCGACGATCGGAACGATGCGTGCCTGCTGGCACAAGGCCGCATAACGCGCGAGCGCCTGGGCGTTGGCCTTGATGGCGCCGAAGCTCGGCAATGCGTCGGAGATCGAGATGACGCCGCGCCACTTGGCGAAACGCGCGCCGGCTTCGTAATATTTCGCAAGGCGGTCGGCGAGACCGTCGAGGCCCTCGGTGATCATCTCGCCCGGGAAAAGTGCCATGGGTTTCGCGCCCGTATCGACCTTGATGCCCGCAACGGCGCCGGCGCGGCGGATGACGTCGGAAAACGGCGTGCCGTCGGCAGCCTTCTGGAAGAGGGTCTCCTCGTAGAGGATGACGCCGGAGATGTATTTGGTCATCGCCTCGTCGGCGCGAAACAGCATCTCGCGATAATCGCGCCGGGATGTTTCGGTGGACTCCAGTCCGATACCGTCGAAACGCTTCTTGATGGTGCCGGTGGATTCGTCGGCGGCGAGCAGGCCCCGGCCGTCGGCAACCATGGCGGCCGCAATGTCTTCCAGTCTTTCGCTCATATGCATCTCCATCTTTTTGCGCTTACCGATCGGCAACTAGCAGAAGATTGAGGCGATTTAAACAAAAGGCAAATTGTGCGAAACGATTTAAAAAAATTTAATCGTTTGAAAAGTCAGCGAATATTTCCGCCGAGAAGGAAGCGGCATAGGCAAACCGGAGCTCGGGCTCTCCGCGCGCCCTCTTCGGCCCATTCCCGCTGGGAAAAAGCCGTCGCAATCAAAGGCTCCGTTTCCCGGCTTTCTCCCCCCTTCCCCGATAGGGAAGAGGGACAGGCGGCAGGAGTTTGCCGGTCACTTCTGCTGGTGCAGGATCTCGACGCCCGGAAGAGGCTTTCCTTCCATCCACTCCAGGAAGGCGCCTCCCGCGGTCGAGATATAGGTGAAGTCGTCGGCGACGCCGGCATGGTTGAGCGCCGACACCGTATCGCCGCCGCCGGCGACCGAGACGAGCGCGCCCTGCTTGGTGCGGGCGGCGGCATGTTTCGCGGCAGCGACCGTCGCCGCATCGAAAGGCGCGATCTCGAAGGCGCCGAGCGGTCCGTTCCAGACCAGCGTCGAGGCGCGCGAGATCCATTCGCTGATCGCCGCGACCGTCTTCGGCCCGGCGTCGAGAACCATGGCGTCGACCGGAATGGCATCGATCGCGACGACCTCGTTTTCGGCCCCCGCCTTGAATTCGCGCGCGATCACCCCGTCTTCCGGCAGAACGATGGCGCAGGTGGCGGTCGCGGCCTCGATCATGATCTGCTTTGCCGTGTCGGCGAGATCATGCTCGCAGAGCGACTTGCCGACCTCGGTGCCGCGCGCAGCCAGGAAAGTGTTGGCCATGCCGCCGCCGATGACCAGTGCATCGACCTTCTTCACGAGGTTCATCAAGAGGTCGATCTTGGTCGAGACCTTCGCGCCGCCGACGATTGCCACGACCGGGCGCTCGGGGTTGCCGAGGCCCTTTTCCAGCGCCTCCAGCTCGGCCTGCATAGTGCGGCCGGCATAGGCGGGCAGAAGGCGGGCAAGGCCCTCGGTCGAGGCATGCGCGCGGTGGGCGGCGGAAAAGGCGTCGTTGACATAGATGTCGCCGTTTGCGGCAAGCGCCTTGGTGAAGTCCGGATCGTTCTTCTCCTCGCCCTTGTGGAAGCGGGTGTTTTCGGCAAGCAGGATGTCGCCGTTCGCAGCGGCGGAGAGCGCCGCCGCAACGGGCTCGCCGATGCAGTCGGAGACGAAGACGACCTTGCGGCCCAGCACCTTTTCCACGGCGGGCAGGATCTGTTCCAGCGACATGTCGGCGGCCTTTTCGCCTTTCGGGCGGCCGAAATGGGCGAGCAGCACGACCTTCGCCCCCTTGTCGGAAAGCTCCAGGATGGTCGGCGCGACGCGCTCGATGCGGGTCGCGTCCGTGACCTTGCCGTCCTTGACGGGAACGTTGAGGTCGACGCGCACGAGAACGCGCTTGCCGGTGATGCCGCTGAGGTCGTCGAGGGTCTTGAAGGTCATTGCGCCGCTTCCTGTCGTCTGCATTTCAAAAGAAAAGCACCCGGGCGGTGCCCGGGTGCAGTATCGGTTCTCAGATCAGCTTGCCGAAGGCGACAGCCGTGTCGGCCATGCGGTTGGAGAAACCCCATTCGTTGTCGTACCAGGTCAGGATGCGCACGAAGTTGCCCTCGAGGACCTTCGTCTGGTCGATCGCGAAGATCGAGGAGTGCGGATCGTGGTTGAAGTCCCTCGATACCAGCGGCTCCTCGGTATAGCCGAGCACGCCCTTCAGCGCGCCGTTGGACGCGGCCTTGATCGCCTCGGTGATCTCTTCCTTGGTGGTCGCACGCTTGGCGACGAACTTGAAGTCGACAACCGAGACGTTCGGGGTCGGCACGCGGATCGAGGTGCCGTCGAGCTTGCCCTTGAGTTCCGGCAGCACGAGGCCGACCGCCTTGGCGGCGCCGGTCGAGGTCGGGATCATCGAGAGCGCGGCTGCGCGTGCCCGATAGAGATCCTTGTGCATCTGGTCGAGCGAAGGCTGGTCGTTGGTGTAGGAGTGGATCGTCGTCATGAAGCCGTGGTCGATGCCCACGATGTCGTTGAGGACCTTCACGACCGGAACGAGGCAGTTCGTGGTGCACGAGGCGTTGGAGATGACCTGGTGCTCGGCGGTGAGCTTGTCGTGGTTGACGCCGTAGACGACGGTAAGGTCGGCGCCGTCCGCGGGGGCGGAGATGATGACGCGCTTGGCGCCGGCCGTCAGGTGGGCGGCAGCCTTGTCGCGGGCGGTGAAGATGCCGGTGCATTCGAGCGCGATGTCGACGCCGAGCTCCCTGTGCGGCAGGGTCGCCGGATCCTTGACGGCGGTGACCTTGATGGGCTTGGCGTTGCCGACCGTTATCGTGTCGCCCTCGACCTTCACCTCGGCGGGGAAGCGGCCGTGGATGGAATCGTAGCGCAGGAGATGCGCATTGGTCTCGACCGGGCCGAGGTCGTTGATGGCGACGACCTCGATGTCGGTGCGGCCGGACTCGACGATGGCGCGAAGGACGTTGCGGCCGATGCGGCCGAACCCGTTGATGGCAACCTTAACAGTCATATGGATGTCTCCCTGTCGAAAGAATGGTTCTGCAAGTGGCGGAGCGCGCGGGGGCGGCGCGCTCCGTCGTTAATCAGGCGAGCTTGGCTTCCGCCGCGGCGACGACGGCTTCCGGCGTGATGCCGAAATGCTTGTAGAGGTCCTTGTAGGGACCCGACGCGCCGAAGGAATGCATGCCGACGAAGGCGCCGTCCGCGCCGATGAAGTGGTCCCAGCCCTGGCGCACACCGGCCTCGACGGCGATCTTGACCGGCGAGTTGCCGATGATCGCCTGCTGATAGGCTTCCGGCTGCTCGGCGAAGAGCTCGACGCAGGGAACGGAGACGACGCGGGTGGCGATGCCCTTGGCGGTCAGCGCCTGGCAGGCCTTGACGGCGATCTCCACCTCGGAACCGGAAGCGAAGATGGTGACCTTCGCGTCGCTGGCCGAGATGAGGTCGTAGGCGCCCTTGGCGCAGAGGTTCTGCTCCTCGTATTCGGTGCGCACCGCCATCAGGTTCTGGCGGGTGAGCGCAAGGCCCGAGGGACGGTTCTTGCTTTCGAGCGCCAGCTGCCAGCATTCGACCGTCTCGGTCGCGTCGGCCGGGCGGAACACCAGGAGGTTCGGGATGGCGCGGAGCGACGCGAGCTGCTCGACCGGCTGGTGGGTCGGGCCGTCCTCGCCGAGGCCGATCGAATCATGCGTCAGCACGTGGATGACGCGGATGCCCATCAGCGCTGCGAGGCGGATCGACGGGCGGCAATAGTCCGAGAAGATCAGGAAGCCGCCCGAATAGGGGATGAGGCCGCCATGCAGCGAGATGCCGTTCATCGCCGCTGCCATGCCATGCTCGCGGATGCCGTAATGCAGGTAACGGCCGGAGAAATCCGCAGGCGTGATGGAGTTCATCTGGCTGGTCTTGGTGTTGTTCGACGGCGTCAGGTCGGCGGAGCCGCCGATCGTCTCGGCCAGCACGCCGTTGATGATTTCCAGCGCGTCCTCGGAGGCCTTGCGGGTCGCAGGCGAAGGCTTGCTCTCGGCGAGCTTCTTCTTGTAGTCGTCGATCGCGGAATTCAGGCGGCCTTCGAGGTCGCCGGCGAAGCGGCGGACGAACTGTGCCTTCTTTTCCGCCTCGGCCGCCTCCAGACGCTCGTCCCATTCCTTGTGCGCCTTGTTCGAGCGCAGGCCGGCGAGCCGCCAGGCATCGAGAACGTCGGAGGGAACGGTGAAGGCTTCAGCTTCCCAGTTCAGCGCCTTGCGCGTGGCGGCGATCTCGTCGGCGCCGAGCGGCGAGCCGTGGACCTTGTGGGTGCCGGCCTTGTTCGGCGCGCCGAAGCCGATCGTCGTCTTGCAGGCGATGAAGGTCGGGCGGTCGGATTTCTGCGCGGCCTCGATGGCGGCTGCGATGGCGTCCGGATCGTGGCCGTCGATCTCGATCGTGTTCCAGTGGACCGATTTGAAGCGGGCGATCTGGTCGGTGGAATCCGACAGGCCGACATTACCGTCGATGGTGATGTTGTTGTTGTCCCAGAAGACGATGAGCTTGTTGAGCTTCAGGTGCCCGGCAAGGGCGATCGCTTCCTGGCTGATGCCCTCCATCAGGCAGCCGTCGCCGACGAGTACATAGGTATAATGGTTCATCAGGTCTTCGCCGAACTCCTCGCGCAGCTTGCGCTCGGCGATCGCCATGCCGACCGAATTGCCAAGCCCCTGCCCGAGCGGGCCGGTGGTCGTTTCGATGCCGGCGGCGTGGCCGTATTCCGGGTGGCCGGCGGTCTTGGAGCCGAGCTGGCGGAAGTTCTTGATCTCGTCGATGGTGATGTCTTCGTAGCCGGTCAGGTAGAGCAGCGAGTAGAGGAGCATCGAGCCGTGGCCGGCGGACAGCACGAAGCGGTCGCGGTTCGGCCAGGACGGATCCTTGGGATCGAAGGTCATGAAACGGGTGAAGAGAACCGTTGCGATGTCTGCGGCGCCCATGGGCAGGCCGGGGTGGCCGGAATTGGCTTTTTCCACGGCATCCATGGAAAGAAAGCGAATTGCGTTCGCCATCCGATCGTGTTTTTCGCGAGAGATCATGACTGTTCCGTTTAATTCGGGGTGTCAGGGCCGACGCCAAAAAGGCATCGGTTAGGAAGCCGGTGACACATAGCAGGTGCACGCAGGGAGTCAACGAATTCGGCGGTTTTTGGCGCCCTGGAAGGCGATTTCCGGGACCGTTTCGCGCGTGTGAAAAAGACCTCTTGCGACCTTCCGGAGAATGTGGCGGACCGACGATCCACAGGCCTTTCCCATGCACAACTGTGCCATAGTTGACGCTGGCGCTTCCTGGTGAATAGTGTCGATTGACAAAATCAGGCGGACGGGCGGCGATTCGCGTATTTTGAAAGTGCCGGTGAAGGCGTGATGGCGACAGGGGAAACAGTCAAGGCGGCGGTCGGAGAGTTGCGCAAGGCGATAAAGAGCCTCGAGGACGCGCTCGACATGCGCTTCGACATGGAGCGCAACCAGGGCGAGATCGAGGGCGAGGTTCGCCGGGTCAATGCCGACCGGTCGCGTCTTGCGCAGGAGCTCGACCAGTCGGAGTTCCGCGCCAACCGCCTGGAAGAGGTGAACCGCGAGGTCTCCCGCAGGCTGGTCACGGCAATGGAAACAATCAGGGCGGTGCTCGACCGCTGAGCGGCCACCGACAAGAGCCGCTGGCGGCAGGCAGGACATTCTCATGGCGCAGGTAACGGTTACGATCGACGGCAAGGCCTACCGGATGGCCTGCGAAGAGGGGCAGGAAGAGCATCTTTCCGAGCTCGCCTCCGGCTTCGACCGCTATGTGGGCCACCTGAAAAGCCAGTTCGGCGAGATCGGCGACCTGAGGCTGACCGTCATGGCCGGCATCATGGTCATGGACGAGCTCAGCGAGGTTTCCCGCCGCCTGAAGACGCTGGAAGCGGAAACCGAAACGCTGCGCAACGGCCGCGAAAGCGTGCTCGAGGAAGTCTCGAAGGGCGAGGAAAGCATCGCCGCAGCACTCGGCGAGCTCACCGCCCAGATCCAGGGCATGGCCGCGAAGCTCTCGGGCAAGCCGACGGTGAATTGAAGAAATCCGCTGGGCCATGGCGAAGGCGGACCGGAAGAAAGCCCTTGCTCCTGGAGCTTGCAATGCCTTCAAGTGATCCGGCTTCCGTCACGGCCAACGGTAAAATATTTTGCCACTGGTAGAGACGGGGAATTCATCCTATATCTGTCGCCGCGGTCTGCGCTTCCCGACAGGAACCACAATCCCTGGGGCCATACTCGATCCAAGGGAGCTGTCCCTGACCAGGCCCGTGGGCTTGGTCACACGGTGCCCACCTACGTTTGTAGGCACCCAGGATCGTAAATCTCCATCGGTCGTCGCGGATCGCGCTTCACGAATGCCGGTCCCGCCCCTCTCTTCTCCCCTTCAGAGAGAAGAAGCGATTTGACATCTTAGCCGCAGGCTAAGTGCTGGATTTCGCAGATGAGGGGCGTTGCGCCGTGCCCTCTCCAACGACCCCCTCGCCAACAAAATCCTGAGTTTGGCCCGCAGGCTGACGCCCTCCGGCTAAGCCTTCGATTCCGTCTCCTCTCCCTTGCCGCCAGGGCTGTCGCATATGGCCGGCCTGCCGGATGTCTCCCTCTTCTCCCCCGCGGGGAGAAGGTGGCGCGCAGCGCCGGATGAGGGGGAGGCGGCACACGCCGAGTTTGCGGCAAGCCCCTCATCGCCTCGCATAGGCTCGGCACTTCTCCCCGCCAGGGTGAGGGGCACGTTTTCGCGCGAAGGCCCGCCATCGCCGCAAGGCAAATCAACACCTTGCCGAAAATCTTC
>JARYGU010000001.1:0-847476 GCA_033795365.1 Shinella sp. | reverse complement strand
CCTTCCGTTGCACATTTCTCAATGCACAACATCCAGAAACCCCAGCGCGCGAGGCAAGTGACCATCATAGGGGTCTCTAAATCCGGTCTGAAATGGGCTTGGCACCGCACGGTGTCTTACTTGGTGCACCGATAGACCGCGCTTCGTTGGTAATGTCATCGACAAACAATGTAATAGTATCGATCGCATTCGATGACGACATCGCTATTTCCTTCTGCGTTGGCCCATTCTAGGTCGGGCGAACGCAGATGACGAAGCGGGAAGCCGGACATGGGAACCAACAGGCGCGAATTGCTTCTGGCCGGGGCAGGCCTCGCCGCAGGTCTGCTCTCATCGTCGCAGGCGCGGGCGCAGACGGCGCTTGCGACGATAGGCGACGGCCCGGACTGGACGGTTCTGGTAAGCCGGGTGGAAGGCCGGCTTGCTCTGGTGGAATGGCCTCTGGAGTCTTGCCTCGCCAGCACCGGACGCGGGGACTGCGCCGCCTTCTTCGCATCGGCGCGAAACCCCTACTTTCTCGGCGATCACCCGGCGCTGACCCAGACATTGGGATGGGTGGACGCATGGGTCAACAAGCCGAGCGAGCGGGTGCTGGAGGCGGTTTCCGCAGCCGATATCGCCGCCGCGATCCGTTTCGCTCGCGACTACGGTGTCCGGCTCGTCGTGAAGGGCGGCGGCCACTCTTACACCGGGGGCTCCAATGCGGCCGGCTCGCTGCTGATCTGGACCCGCCAGATGAACGCTGTTGAGATGCACGACGCGTTCACACCGATGGGTGTCGACGCTGGGCCGGTGTCGGCCGTGTCCGTGGGCGCGGGAGCGATGTGGGGGGAGGTGTACAGGAAGGTCTGCGCCGGTGCCGGTCGCTATGTACAGGGCGGCGGCTGCCTGACGGTGGGCGTCGCCGGCCTGATCCAGAGCGGCGGCTTCGGCAGCTTCTCGAAAACCTTCGGCACGGCGGCAGCCAGCCTGCTGGAGGCGGAAGTCGTGACGGCAGACGGCGCAGTACGTGTCGTCAACGCCGTTCGCGATCCCGAGCTCTTCTTTGCTCTCAAGGGCGGCGGCGGCGGAACCTTCGGCGTGGTCACGCGCGTGACCCTGCGAACCCATGACATGCCGGCAACCATCGGAGCCGTTTTCGCCGAGATTTCCGCGCGATCGGACGAGGCTTATCGTGTCCTCGTCGCGCGCGTGATGGAGTTCTACGCCGAGGCTCTCCACAACCCACATTGGGGGGAACAGATCGGATTCCGGCCAGACAATTCGCTGAGGATATCGATGCTCTGCCAGGGCATGAGCCAAGGGGAAGTCGAAAGCCTGTGGGCACCGTTCTGGACTTGGCTGCGCGATCGCCCGGAGGACTACGAGTTCCCCAACCCGACGGTGATCGTTCTCGAAGGGCGACGCTTCTGGGACCCAGATCTCCTGAAGACGCTTCCGGGCGTTGTACTGACCGACGACCGGCCTGGCGCCGACCGAGATCGCATCTTCTGGGCCGGCGACCGAGAACAATCCGGCCAGTTCCTGCATGCCTACGCATCGGCCTGGGCGCCGGCCGCCTCGCTTGATCCGGCCTCGCGCGGGGCGCTCGTCGACGGCCTCTATGAGGCCTCGCGGTATTGGAGCCTCACGCTCCATGTCAACAAAGGCCTCGCGGGGGCATCCAATGCGGTTCGCGAGCGCGTGCGCACGGAGACCGCCACCAATCCCGTCGTGGCCGACAGTTTCGCGCTCGCCATCTGCGGCGCGGAAGGCGGGCCGGCCTATCCCGGCGTTCCCGGTTTTGAGCCCGATCTCGGGCTCGCACGCCGCCAGGTGGAGCGCGTCCGCGCCGCCATGGCCGCGTTCAAAGCTCGCGTGCCGGCCAAAGGGTCATATCTTGCCGAGGCCGACTACTTCGAGGCGGATTGGGAAGACGCCTTCTGGGGCAGCAGCCTTCGCCGGCTACAACGGGCGAAAGCCGCCTACGATCCCCAGTAATCTGTTCCGGGTCCACCATGGCGTCGTCTCCGGGAGCTGAACGGCCAGAATCGCGCATCCTTTCGGACGCGCTCAAATCCGGTCATGCTCATGCCTGTTCGCTGACAGAGGCAATGGAGCTCCAGCGTGTGATCAGCGGTTTCTCCAGTCAGGCTATCCTACCTGGCGGGGGGACGTGAACGAAGAAACCCCGTAATCCAGTCACATCGCAAATAGCTATCTGATTGATAGTTAAAGGGATAATCGTTCAATTTGTGCGGCGATCGGCGGCAAATGGCGGGCCATGCGGGATACCGATGAGACCTATGTCTACTCCATAGCCTTCTAGAACCCTCCTTTGGGAACTGCGCCGCCCAATGGCCGGCTTTTTGCTCCGCCGTTGACCCCTTGCAATTTATCGATTTCACGATGCGTTTCGGTCACGGGTGTCGACGAATAGCAGAATGTGCTGCTCCGGCACTGCGAACTTGTCGACGCGATGGATCGGGTCTTCAGCCGTGTGCGTTCCCTTTCAGCGACAATTTCGAAAAAAAAGCCTGACATCTTCTACAAAGGCGTCCGGCACTTCGAGGGCCGCGAAATGCCCGCCTTGCTCAAATTCAGTCCAGTGAACGATGTGCTCAGCGCCTTCGGCGAGCGACCGAATGGGGAGAACAATATCCTGGGGCAGGACGGCAACGCCCGTTGGCGGTCGGCCAGCGGTCTTCCCTGCTCGCATGCCGCGACCAGCGGCATAAAGGCGTGCCGCGGAGCCGGCCGTCCTTGTGAACCAATAAATTGCGGTGTTGGCAAGAATGCGATCTGTTGGGACGGGCGATCTTGGATCGGCCCATCGCAAGAATTTCTCACCAAGCCAACCAAGCAGCCCAATGGGAGAGTCCGTAAGTGCGTAAGCCAAGGTCTGAGGTGTCGTTGAATGCACACGCATGTATCCCGCCGGCGCAGCGAGATACGCTTGGATCTTGGCGGCACGATCGGCTTCTGCTCCTTCACCTGAGAAGTCTGCCGGTATCGGAGTTACCAGATAATTCAGGTGAATGCCGGCGACATGATTGGGATCTACTGCACCAACCGATCGGGAAATCGCCGAGCCCCAGTCCCCCCCTTGGACACCGTATCGACGATAACCGAGTGCGGCCATCAGCGCTGACCAAGCGTGCGCGATCCGGGGCACATCCCAATCGCCTGCCAGGGGCGTGGACCAGGCAAAACCAGGAATCGAAGGAACGACACAATGGAACGCATCAGCGGAATCCGCGCCATATCGGCGGGGGTCGCTTAGCGGCCCGACGACGTCGAGAAACTCTACGATCGATCCAGGCCATCCATGCGTAAGTAGGATCGGCATGGCGTCCGGTTCGGGCGAGCGGACATGCAGGAAGTGGACTGTCTGGCCGTCGATCGATGCGCGGTATTGTGAAAAGCTGTTGAGTTCTTGCTCGAACTGAAGCCAATCGAAGGCCATCCAACGTCGTCGCAGATCGCGTAGGACGTTGCCGGGCAAGCCGATCGACCAGTCGTCCACAGTGTCCGGCAGACGAGCTTGCGATAGCCGCACCGCTAACTCCCGCTGCTCACTTTTAGAGATATGAGCCGTGAAAGGTTCGATAATGATGCTCACGGGCCAATTCCGTTGACGATGCCAACTATTATACGTTGGCTGCGCCAACGATTTCAAGCTAAGATATTGAATGCCGATCGTGGATCTCGATATGCTCGCTCCCGTCTTGCGGGAACTGCCGTCCCGCCTGCTTGCTCAGGCCGGCACCGCTGCAGCGGCTATTTCCGGTGCAAAGCTGAGCGCCGCTGGCTTTGATCACTACCAGTTTTCTATACTCGCCACGCTTGAGCACTGGGGCGTTCTGGACCAAGCTGCCATAAGCGCCCGTACGGGACTGGACCGCAGCGATGTGGCGATTGCAGTAGCTTCATTGGAAGTGCGGGGCTTAGTCGAGCGGCAAAATCATCCTGCGGATCGGCGCCGAAGACGAGTTGAAATTACCGTTGACGGATTGACCGCGATAACTCGTCTCAAGTCCGACCTTGAAGTTGTGCAACGAGATATATTCTCTTCACTGTCGCACAAGGAAACTAGCGAACTCCGACGTATGTGCATTCTCATCCTGCAGAGCTTGCGTAACTAACAGTCCGCCAAGTCCCTCTTTTAGTAGAGCCTGCCGTCGGGCGCGAGATCGGCATAGTCACAAAGGATGAACGTCTTGCGCAGCGTGTCAAAGTCGGGGGCGACGCGATCCGCCTTTGGGATCGAAGACGGAGCTATTGAGAACGCTTATCGCCGGCCAGGGGGGACAATCGGCGGCGATTGGCGTGCCCAGAGGCGGACTCAAATGGCGGAAGAGGTGGGATTCGAACCCACGGTACGCTTTCACGCACGCCGGTTTTCAAGACCGGTGCCTTAAACCGCTCGGCCACTCTTCCCAGCCGCCGCCTTAATGCGCGAAGCTGCGCGGATTGGCAAGAGGCGACCAAGTAAATCGCGGCCGGACGATCCCGGCGCAAAGCATCCTGGCTGCGGCGGGATATCCTTTGAAATCATGACGGAGTTCATCCGCATGTAGAGCCGGTCCGACTGCGCAAGCGCCGGTCAAACAGCTTACCTTTTGTAAACCATAGCCACTCGATATTGCTCCTGCGGCCTGGCAGGGTTCGCAATTTCGCCATGTTGATGTCATGATTAACGGACTGTTATATACAGCATGGCATCTGAGGGACCGATTGCATGTGACGGCAATCTCTTCGGAGGCCGTCGGGGACTTAAGCGGCGTGGGACATATGGACTTGACTATCGATGCGGCCCGGATCGGCAAGGGAGTGCGTTTCCTTGCTATTCCGCTACTGTGTTTCGGCCTTGCCGCCTGCGCGACGACGTCCAAGCCGGTCAAGAAGAAGGCCCGTAGTTCTGAATATTTTTCCGAATCGGAATATGGCGTGAAGGCCAGTCCCAAAGTGGTCGAAGAAGGCCAGGCCGTCCCGAAGGGCGGCGGGCGCTACCAGGTCGGCAAGCCGTATCAGGTTCGCGGAAAGTGGTACCAGCCGAAAGAGGATCCGGACTACAACAAGACCGGGCTCGCCTCCTGGTACGGCTCGGCCTTCCACGGACGCCGCACCGCCAATGGCGAAGTCTACGACAAGTATCACCTTTCCGCCGCGCATCCGACATTCCCGCTTCCAAGCTATGCGCGCGTCACCAATCTCGAGAACGGCTCCTCCGTCGTCGTCCGCGTCAACGATCGCGGGCCGTTCCATGAGGGTCGGATCATCGACGTCTCCTCCAAGACGGCTGACCTTCTCGACATGAAGAGCACCGGGACCGCGAAGGTCCGCGTCCAGTATGTCGGCCTCGCGCGCATGGACGGCCACGACATGCCCTACCTCATGGCCTCCTACATTCCGAAGGGATCGCGCGTGCCGGCTGTCGATCCGGGCGGCCAGATCGCAACAGGTGTGATGGTCGCGTCCGCTGCGCCCGTTGCCGTCGATCTGCCCGGCGTGGCGCCGGTCACTCCGAGCAGCAGGCCGGATGCCACGGGCGAGGCGCCTGCGATGACGGCACTTGCGGCAAGTGCGCCTGCCAATGACGGGTTGCAGGTCCTAGAGCAGTTCGTCATGCTCCCGGAAATCGGGCCCGTTCCGGTCGAGCGGCCGAATTTCGTGCCTGCGCCCGCCGGTGCGGCGACCTATGCTGCAGCCTATGCGGATGAGCGCGTGCGCGACGCCGCCGGAGCCTTCGACGCGATCCTGCATCTCGACGGTTCCCTGACGCTGCTTTCGGACCCGGCCGGCAATGCCGGTTGATTTCGGCGCCGGCGTTCTCGATTGGCCTGCGGGTGACGCGGCTGTATAGGTCTTCGAAGACGCCGCCGGAGCCGCCATGTATCGTCGCCTCGTCCTTTGCCTTCTCGTCGCACTGCTTGCTTTTTCCTCTGCCCGCGCCCAGACGGTCGGCGCTGTCGACAGTTTCGACACCAAGGCCCGGCAGATATTCCTGATCGAGGCGGATACCGGAACCATTCTTCTGGCGAAGAACGAGGATGAAGCGGTTCCGGCGGCATCGCTCGCCAAGCTGATGACCATGGCGGTCGTCTTCAATGCCGTGAAGACCGGCGAGATATCGCTAGATACCCGATATCCTGTTTCCGAGCATGCCTGGCGTACGGGCGGCGCGCCGTCTCGTACGGCAACCATGTTCGCTGCGTTGAAATCCAGCGTCCGCGTCGAGGACCTTATCCGGGGAGCGACGATCCAGACAGCGAACGATGCCTGCATCATCCTCGGCGAAGGGCTTTCGGGCTCCGAGAATGCCTTCGCGGAGCGGATGACCAGGGAGGCGAGGGCGCTCGGGCTGACGACTTCCACATTTGCGAACGCGACAGGCCTGCCCGATCCGCGCAACGTCGTGACCATGCGCGAGCTCGTCGCCCTGGCACAGCACCTCCAGCGCAACTATCCCGATCTCTACCGTTATTATTCGGAGCCGGAATTCGAGTGGAACAAGATCCGGCAGCGCAATCGCAATCCCCTGATCGCTCTCGGAATTGGCGCCGACGGCGTCGGCTTGGGATTTTCCGAGGGACATGGCTATGCGATCGTCGCCTCGGTAAACCGTGACGGCAAACGGCTTTTCCTGGCCATGGCCGGGCTCGAATCCGACAAGCAGCGCGTCGAGGAGGCGCGGCGCGTCATCGACTGGGCGATGACGTCGTTCGAAAGGAAAACGCTGTTTAAAGCGGGCGAGGCGGTCGCCGATGCGAGCGTCTATGGCGGCAGCAGCTCGACCGTGCCGCTGGTGACCAATGACGATGTCGACGTCTTCCTGCCCGTCGACAATGCGGGAAAAATCGTCGCGCGTGTGGTCTACACCTGGCCGATCAACGCGCCGGTCAAGCCAGGACAGGAGGTCGGCGTCCTGAAAATCTGGAACGACGACCGCCTGTTGCGCGAGGTGCCGGTTCACACGGCGGGCGAAATCGCTGTCGGCACATTGCGCTCGCGCGCGCTCGATGCACTGCAGGAACTGCTGTTCTTCTGGTTGTGAGTGCGGGATATTCGATAGCTGACGGTTTCGCGAGCCGAAAACATCGGCTACAGGTCGTCGGGAAGAGGCGCCGCATAGATGCGCCGGCAACAGTCAGATACGGCCGCGGGCCTGCAAGAACGGATTTTCGATTTGTCTGCCGCAAACGGCTTGTTTGTCACATTCGAAGGGGGCGAGGGCGCCGGCAAGTCGACCCAGATCCGGCGCCTTGCCGAGACGTTGCGCCGTCGCGGCTTCGACGTAATCGTGACGCGCGAGCCCGGCGGCTCTCCCGGTGCGGAAGCGGTACGCCACGTGCTGCTTTCCGGCGCGGCGGAGGACTACGGAACACGCATGGAAGCCGTCCTTTTCGCGGCAGCCCGCAGCGATCACGTGGAAGAGGTGATCCGCCCGGCACTTTCCGCAGGCAAGATCGTGCTGTGCGACCGTTTCATGGATTCCTCACGCGTCTACCAGGGGATCACGGGCAATCTGGAGCCCGCCTTCATCGAGGCGCTCGAGCGCGTCGCCGTCAACGGCGTCGTTCCGGACTGCACCATCATCTTCGATTTGCCTGCGTCCGTCGGGCTTGAACGGGCGCGTCGCCGCGGCGAAGCGGCCTCGGGAGCCGAACCGGACCGCTTCGAAAAGGAGGAACTCGAAACCCATGAGAAACGTCGCGAAGCGTTCCTGGACATAGCCGAGCGGGAGCCGCTGCGCTGCCGGGTGGTGGACGCGGCGGGAAGCGCCGACGAGGTCGCGGCGCAGGTCGCCTCGATCGTCGAGCCTCTGCTTCCGATCGAGGGCCGCCGGGGCAACAGGCACGATCCGGAGGCGGTGTCATGAGCGAGGAGCGGCCCGGCGTTCTCGATGGTGCGCTACACCCGGCCGAACAGACCCGCCTTTTCGGCCACCACGAGGCCGAACGTTTCCTTGCGAGGTCCTATCGCTCCGGCAAGGGCCATCACGCCATCCTCATCGAGGGCCCCGAGGGCATCGGCAAGGCAACGCTCGCCTTCCGTTTCGCCAACCATGTGCTGACCCACCCCGATCCGGCAAGTGCGCCGGACGTTTTGGCTGATCCCGATCCCGCATCTGCGGTCAGCCGCCAGATCGTGGCCGGCGCTTCGCACAACCTGCTCCATCTTACGCGCCCGACCGATGAGAAGACCGGCAAGGCGAAGGCGGCGATCACGGTGGATGAGGTGCGGCGGGCCGGCAAGTTCTTCGCCCAGACCTCCGGCAGCGACAGCTGGCGGATCGTGATCGTCGATCCGGCCGACGACCTCAATCGTAATGCGGCCAACGCCATCCTGAAGATTCTCGAGGAGCCGCCCAGACGCTCGCTCTTCCTCGTGCTGACCCATACGCCGGGAAAACTGCTGCCGACGATCCGTTCGCGCTGCCTGCCGCTTCAGCTTTCGCCGCTGGGAGAGGGGGATATCCGCGACGTGCTCGACACGCTCGGCATATCGTTGCCGGGGGGGCAGGGCGATCGGGTCCTGAAAGCCGCGAACGGCAGCGTCGCCGAAGCGCTGAAACTCGTGAACTATGGCGGCTTCGACATCATCGAGGCCTTCGACGCCATCGTTTCGTCGGGCGGAGAGCCGGCACGCCGCACTGTGCACAAGCTTGCCGACGTCCTCTCGGTCCGCGACGGCGATATCGTCTTCGGCTTCTTCTGCGCCCATGCGGGACGGCATGTCTCGCAGGCCGCACGCGCGGCTGCGATGGCGGGCGATCTCCACCGGGCCGACAGGCTCGCCCGCCTTTCATCCGCGATCGTCGAGAGAGTGAGCGTTGCGCAAGCCTACAATCTCGACCGCAAGCAGACGATCATCGCCCTTCTCGATGACATTCGAGCGGCCATTTAGGCTTGCGCCGCCTGCCGCTCCGAAGCATGCTGCAATGCGGCAGAGGCATTGCCTGCCGGCAAACTTGCTGTTTCCCTCCCGGCCGGCATGGGGTAATAGCAGGCGCACAAACACCAAGAACAAGGCCGCGCGCTATGACGGACACTTCGCCATTCTACATCACCACCGCCATCTCCTATCCGAACGGCAAGCCTCATATCGGCCATGCCTACGAGCTGATCGCGACGGATGCCATGGCGCGCTATCAGCGGCTTGCAGGGCGTGACGTCTTCTTCCTGACCGGAACCGACGAGCATGGCCAGAAAATGCAGCAGACCGCGCGCAGGGAAGGCGTGAGCCCGCAGGAGCTTGCCGACCGCAATTCGGCTGAATTCCGCCAGATGGCCGTGCTGCTCAATGCATCCAACGACGACTTCATCCGCACGACGGAAGCGCGTCACCATGAGACTTGCCGCAATATCTGGAACCTGATGGCCGACAACGGCGACGTCTACAAGGACAGCTATGCCGGCTGGTATTCCGTGCGCGACGAGGCCTATTACCAGGAAAACGAGACCGAGCTTCGCGACGACGGAATACGCTACGGACCGCAGGACACGCCCGTCGAATGGGTGGAGGAACAGAGCTATTTCTTCAAGCTTTCCGCCTACCAGGACAGGCTCCTGAAGCACTATGAGGACAATCCCGACTTCATCGGCCCGGCGGAGCGCCGCAACGAGGTGATCGCCTTCGTGAAGTCCGGCCTCAAGGATCTCTCGATCTCGCGCACCACATTCGACTGGGGTATCGAGGTTCCGAACGATCCGGACCATGTCATGTATGTCTGGGTCGATGCGCTGACGAACTACATCACCGCGACCGGCTATATCGAGGACAGGAACGGACCGCGCGCGAAATACTGGCCGGCCGACATCCATATCATCGGCAAGGACATCATCCGGTTTCATGCCGTCTATTGGCCGGCTTTCCTGATGTCGGCCGGCCTGCCGCTGCCCAAGAAGGTCTATGCCCACGGCTTCCTGCTCAACAAGGGCGAGAAGATGTCGAAGTCGGTGGGCAATGTCGTCGATCCCGTCAATCTCGTCGAGCATTTCGGCCTCGACCAGATCCGCTATTTCTTCCTGCGGGAAGTGTCCTTCGGCCAGGACGGCAGCTACAGCGAGGAGGCGATCGCCACGCGCATCAATTCCGACCTCGCCAACGGCATCGGCAATCTCGCCAGCCGCTCGCTGTCGATGATCTTCAAGAATTGCGACGCCCGTATTCCCGAATGCGGCGAACTGAGCGATGCGGACAAGGCCATGCTCGCTTCGGTCGATTCGCTGTTCGAGACCACCCGCGAGGAGATGGGCCGGCAGCAGATCCACCGTGCACTTGCCGCCATCATCGCGGTCGTCTCGGAAGCCGACCGCTATTTCGCAGGCGAGGCGCCCTGGGCGCTGAAGAAGACCGATCCGACGAGGATGGGAACCGTGCTTTATATAACGGCGGAGGTCGTGCGCCAGATCGGTATCCTGCTCCAGCCTTTCATGCCGCAATCCGGCGCGAAGCTCCTCGATCTCGTCGCCGCTCCGGCCGACAAGCGGGATTTCGCAGCGCTTGGTGCCGCGGGGAGGGTGGTCAGCGGCACGCCGCTCGAGCCGCCGGCTCCTGTCTTCCCGCGTTATGTCGCGCCGGAGGCGTGAGGACGTTTCATGCTGATCGACACCCACTGCCATCTGGACTTTCCGGACTTCGAGGCCGAGCGCGACGAGATCGTCGCACGTGCCCATGCCGCGGGCGTCCGGCAGATGATCACGATCTCGACCCGCGTCAAAAAGTTTCCTTCGATTCTCGCGATTGCGGAAAAATATCCGTCCGTCTTCTGTTCGGTCGGGACGCATCCGCACAATGCCGACGAGGAACTCGACGTCACGGTCGAGGAACTCGTGCGACTGTCGTCCCATCCGCGCGTGGTGGCGATCGGGGAGGCGGGCCTCGATTATTTCTATGACAACGCCCCGCGCGATGCCCAGGCGATCGGCCTGCGCAATCATATCGCCGCGTCACGCCAGACCGGCCTTCCGCTGGTCATCCATAGCCGTTCCGCCGACGAGGACATGGCTGCGATCCTGCGTGAAGAGACGCGGAAGGGGGCGTTTCCCTTCCTCCTGCACTGCTTCTCCGCAGGTCTCGAACTTGCACTGACCGGTGTCGATCTCGGCGGCTATATCTCGTTTTCCGGCATCCTGACCTTTCCCAAATCGGAGGAACTGCGCGAAATCGCAAAGACCGTGCCGACGGATCGCATGCTTGTGGAAACGGACGCTCCCTATCTCGCCCCGAAACCCTATCGCGGCAAGCGCAACGAACCGTCCTATGTGGCGCACACAGCGGCGGTATTGGCGGAAACCATCGGCGTCGGCGAAGCGGAAATAGCCGAGATCACCACGGAAAATGCATTTCGCGTCTTCTCCAGGATGCCGAGGATCTGAGTTTGGCCACCAAGCGGCGTTTCACCATTCTCGGCTGCGCCTCCTCACCGGGCGTCCCGCGCATCACGGGGGATTGGGGCGCCTGTGACCCGGCAAACCCGAAAAACCGACGAAGCCGCGCGTCCTTTCTGGTCGAGCAGATCGGGCCGGACGGCATCACGACGGTTGTGATCGATACCGGTCCGGATTTTCGCGAGCAGATGATCGCCGCCCATGTCGAGAACATCGACGCGGCCCTTTATACCCATCCGCATGCCGACCATATCCACGGCATCGATGATCTGCGCGGTTTCGTCCTGCACAATCATCGCCAGATCCCGATCTGGGCCGATCCCTCGACGATGGCGCGCATTCGCGAAGGGTTCGACTATTGCATCGAAACCCCGGCCGGCAGTCTCTATCCGCCGATCGTTACCGCCAATCTGATCGATCCGCTGGACCGGCCGGTGGCGATCGACGGAGCAGGGGGGACCATTACCTTTCAGCCGCTGCTCCAGATACACGGCTCCATCCATTCGCTGGGCTTCCGGATCGGCGACGTCGCCTACTGCACGGATGTCAGCGATTTTCCGGAAAGCACGGTGGAAAAGCTCGCGGATCTCGACCTGCTGGTCATCGACGCGCTTCAATACCGCTTCCATGCCAGTCATCTCTCTCTGGAACAGGCGCTCGGCTGGATCGAAAGACTTTCGCCGCGCCGCGCCGTTCTCACGCATATGCACGTACCGCTCGATTACGACACGGTCATGCGCGAGACGCCGGACAATGTCGAACCGGCCTATGATCAGATGGCGATAGAATTCGATATGCCTGCTATGTGAGCGGGCATGCACAGGTTATGGAACTTATCCGTAACCTTAAAAACTTTTGTTATCGCTGTAATCATTCGAAATATGTCTGAAGATTCTTCCGGATTCTTTCCAGAACCGTATTGCCGGCAAGATCGGGCACGAAGGTTCTGCCGGTGATCGCCTCAAAGGCCTGGATATAGACGCGAGAGGTCTGCTCGATGAGTTCGGTCGGGATTTCCGGTATAGGGTCCTTGTAGGGATCGCATCGCGCCGTAACCCAGGAGCGCACGAAATCCTTGTCGAAGCTCGCCGGACGTTCGCCGGCGGCAAAACTCTTCTCGTAGCTCTCCGCAATCCAGTAGCGGCTGCTGTCCGGGGTATGGATCTCGTCGGCAAGCACGATCCGGCCGTCCTTGTCGGTTCCGAATTCGTATTTGGTATCGACGAGAATGAGGCCGCGGCTCGCGGCAAGCGCCTGACCGCGGGCAAAGAGAGCGAGCGCATAACCCGAAACCGTGTTCCATTGTTCTTCGGTGAGCAGGCCCTGCGAAAGGATCTCGGTGCCCGAGAGCGGCTCGTCATGGCCGCCGTCGAAGGACTTGCTGGTCGGCGTGATGATTGGCTGAGGCAGCTTCTCGTTGTCGCGCAGGCCATCCGGCAGCCGGATACCGTACATTTCGCGCTCGCCGTTCTTGTATTTGGTCAAAATGGAGGTGCTGGTCGTACCTGCGAGATAGCCGCGGACAACGACCTCTACCGGCAGAATGTCGAGGCGCGTTCCGATCACGACGTTCGGGTCCGGATACCCGAGGACATGGTTCGGGCAGATATTGGCCGTTTCCTCGAACCAGTAGCGCGCTGTCTCGGTCAGGACCTGGCCCTTGAACGGGATAGCTGTCAGGATGACGTCGAACGCGCTCAGCCGGTCCGTGGCGATGATGATGCGCCGGCCATCCGGCAGATCGTAATTCTCACGGACTTTGCCGTTGTAGCGGTTTGGAAGCTCGGGGATGAAAGCATCGGACAGAACACGCAAATCGCTCATCTCGGCTCCTGACGCGAAAGGATTGGCCAACAGGCTCGCTGCTTAAGCCGCAGTCCCATGGCAGGTCAAGCAGGAAGACACCATGGCCGCTGTTTGCGGGTTAAATCACGCATATATGTTCCATAATCTATCTTATGCGATGTAGGATTGTAGCGGGGGTGGGTTCAAGTTTGAAGTGCGACTTGCGAATGATACCAATAGGTTATCACTCGCAAGGAAGATGCAATGAAACGCACCTACTCCCATATTGATCTCGATGAGCGTCGCAAAATCGCCCGCTGGCGCATGGCTGGGCTGAGTGTCGGGATCATTGCCGAGAAGCTTGGACGGCATCGCTCGACGATCTTTCGAGAGCTCAAGCGCAATGTATTCGTTGATACTGTCGTTCCCGATCTTAGCGGCTACTACTGCGTGACGGCGCATGGCATGGCTCGTGAACGCCGTGCGAAGCTACGGAAGCTTTCGCGCTACTCGCATGTCCGGCAGTCGGTGATCGAGCGGATCATGTACGGCTGGTCGCCGCAGCAGATCTCCGGGCGCATGCGCCTAGAACGCCATCCGATCTCGGTCAGTCACGAGACGATCTATAAGTTCGCATATTCGGCCGATGGCCATGCGATCAAACTGTGGCGGCATCTGCCGGAGCATCGCGCCCGTCGCCGACCGCGACATGCAAGACGCAAGCATGGACAACGGTTTAGCCCGGAACTCAACATCCTGCGCCGCCCCGATATCGTCGCGGATCGAAAACAGTTCGGGCATTGGGAATGCGATCTGATTCAGTTCCGGAAGAAGTTCGGAAAAGCCAACGTCACATCGCTTGTTGAACGGGTCAGCCGCTTCGCCATCTTCCTGCGCAACAATGATCGACAGTCGCGACCGGTCATGGATGGCCTGGTTCGTGCCCTGCAAGCCCTGCCCCATCTCGCCCGTCGCTCGATTACTTTCGACCGTGGAACAGAGTTCACCGACTGGCCCTACCTGCAGGCGCATATCGGCACCCAAACCTGGTTCTGTGATCCACAGTCCCCGTGGCAGAAAGGCACCGTCGAAAACACCAACGGCCGGGTCCGGAAATGGCTTTCGAGAGAGGTCGATCCTTTGACCGTGACAGATGCGGATCTGCTCGAAATTTGCAGCCGGCTCAATGCCACGCCGCGTAAGTGCCTTGGCTACAGAACTCCGGCCGAAGTCTTTCGCAAGAAAGTGCTCGCTCAGATGCGCTACGCCGGTTAGCTTCAGACGCCCCGCAAGTCGCGCTTCGGCATGAACTCACACGGCTATTTAGTAATGCGACAGTTGGACCAGTTAGAGATGCGACAGTCTCGCCTCTCGATGCGCTGGTCAACGTCAACGTTGGGAGCAAGCGTAATGACCTTCAGCCTGGAGATTCACGGTTCGGTCTTCTTCTTGGTGCGTCACTCCGGAAGGCCGGCCTTGCGGTAGCCGTCAAGGAAATGCTCGAGCGCCGCAGCGTCGCGCAACGGCTCGGTCGCGGCCCAGTGGCTATTTGTAAAGTGCGGGTTGCCGACCAGGAACAGTTCGGCTTCCGCGCGCGCCTCGTCGAGCCGGCCCAGTTGCGCAAGGCTTGCCGCCAGGAATCGCCGAGAACTCGTCCGATATGTCTCGTCTTTGCGCAGGGTTTCGACAGCGGCTTCGTAGTCGCCGGTCGCATATTGCGCCTGGCCGAGCGCCAGATAGTACCAGCTTGCCGGAAACGGGTTCAGCCGGAACGCCTTGGCGATATGCTCAAGGCCCTCCGCGACCCGCCCGGCCAGAACCGCGATGTCGGACAACGCCGCCCAGGCGTCGGCCTCGTTGGGGTCGAGCTCGATCGCCTTTGCGAATTCCCCGTCCGCCTCGGCGAAGCGGCGCGCATATGCAAGCAGGTAGGCAAGGACCCAGCGACAACCGGCGTCGTTCGGATCGATCGTTACCGCCTTGCGCGCCAGCTCCAAGGCGACGTTGCGGGTCGTTTCCGTTGGTCCGCCGGAATGTATCCATCCCATCCAGTGGTTCAGGGCAAGCCAGCGATAGGCCTCGGCGTATTCCGGATCGAGCGAAACCGCCCGCGTGAGCATCAGGTGCGCTTCCCGCGCCGCCTGCGGCGCATCATCCATCAGCTTGCGCGCCCTGACGCACAGATCGTAGGCGTCGAGATTCCTGGGCCGATTGCGCGGCGGCGGTGCGCCGAGCCGCCCAAGCAACGCCTCTACGATCTTGGCCGTCACCTCGTCCTGAACGGCAAAGATATCTTCCAGGCCGCGATCGAAGCGTTCCGCCCATAGATGATCGCCGCTTACCGCGTCGACCAGTTGTGCGTTGATGCGCACGCGTCCCGCGGCGCGCCTTGCGCCGCCCGTGAGCAGATAGCGCACGCCAAGATCCTTGGCGATCGCGCGCACATCCATCGCCTTTCCTTTGTAGACGAAGGCCGAGTTTCGCGCGATGACGAACAGGCCCGAGTTCCTGGAGAGGTCCGTGATCAGGTCTTCGGTCAAGCCGTCGGCGAAGGCTTCCTGCTCCGGATCGTTGCTGACATTCACGAAGGGCAGCACGGCTATCGACGGTTTGTCGGGCAGCGGCAAGGGTTTTCCCGTTCGCCCGCCGCGCTGTTTAATGGCGCCCACGAAGCGGTAGCCGACGCGCGGAACCGTTGCGATCCATTCACCGCCCCCACTACCGGCATCATCGGCCGGACCAAGCAGCTTCCTGAGATGTGCGATCTGGACGGTGAGGTTACCCTCCTCGACGGCCCTGCCCGGCCACCCGGCGTCCATCAGTTCGGCCTTGCCCAGAACCTCGCCGGGCCTTCCGACGAGCGCCGCGAGCAACTTCAGCCCGCGATTGCCAACGGCAACGGGAACATCGTTCCGAAGGAGCGTTCCCGCACCGGAATCAAGCACGAACGGACCAAAGGCGAAGCGCGATCCCTGCATAGGGCGTATCTATAGTTCCTTTGGAAGTTTTTGAGAACTTTTTGGAAGCGCTTAAGTACGACGCTGCTCGTATCCTGCAGAATGCCTCCTCTTTCCGGTCGAAGGTCTCCGGACCTTCGAGCCTCATGGAGGTTGCGATGAGAATTATTCCATATGTGCATCGGTCCCCTGTCAGGCAGAGCGAACAGGAACACTCCGCCGCCTGGCGACACTGCGGAGCATTGCCGCCATCTGGGACGAGCGGAAACGCTTTCGCCGGGAACTTGAACGAAAGTCTAAGGACGATCCCCATCTGCTCGACGATATCGGTTTGACGAGACGGTGGGCCGAGGCAGAAATCGCCAGGCCATTCCGGCGACGATAGAACGGGCGATCTGCATGAGTACCGAAAGCGCGACGTCACCGAGAGAAAATCGGATCCCATGGGCCGCGATGGCGGGCACCATCGCGACCGTCACGGTGTTCGCTCTGGCGCAAGGGCTGACCTATCCGCTGCTCAGCTTCATCCTGGAGCGGCAGGGGACGACGCCGGGTCTGATCGGCCTGTCGGCGGCGATGACGCCGCTTGGGTTCATCGTATCGGCCCCCTTCATTCCGGCGCTGGCGCGGCGCATGGGGGCGGCGCGGCTTGCGATCCTGTGTTCGGCCCTCGCCGCGTTCACATTGGTCGCAATTGCATGGACGCAGGACGTCCGGGCCTGGATGCCGTTGCGTTTCCTGCTCGGCTTCTTCGCCAATCCGCTCTATGTGATCAGCGAAACCTGGCTGATCACGATGACGCCCGCGCCGCGCCGGGGCCGCATCATGGGCCTCTATTCATCGGTCGTTTCGGGCGGCTTCGCCATCGGCCCGCTGTCGCTCCGCCTCGTCGGCACCGAGGGTTGGCCGCCCTTCATGATCGGCATCGTGGCTTTCCTTCTCTGCGGTTTGATCGTGTTTGCGGTCGTGCCGCGCCTCCCGAAGATGCCGAATGAAGGCGAAGCAACGTCGCTCAGTGGCTTCTTCGCACTGGCACCGCTCCTGTTGTTTTCGGTTTTCACGGCTGCCGCTTTCGAGCAGATCCTGCTTTCCCTGTTCGCGGTCTACGGCGCAGCGCTCGGCAGCGCCGAGGAGCGCATTGCTTCGCTCATCACCTGTTTCATCGCAGGCAACGCCGTGCTGCAGATTTTGCTCGGGCGCACAGCCGAACGGTTTGGTTCGACGCGAACCATGCTGTTCTGTGTCCTGGCTTCGCTGGCAGGCTGTCTGGCCCTGCCGTTAATCTTCAACGCGTGGCTCATCTGGCCGCTCGTTTTCGTCTGGGGCGGGGTCACATTCGGGATCTACACCATGTCGCTGATCCAGCTCGGCGAACGTTTCTCCGGTCAAGCCTTGATCGCCGGCAACGCGGCCTTCGCATTCGTATGGGGCATCGGCGGTATCGTAGGCTCGCCCGCGACCGGGCTGGCGATGCAACTGGTCGGACATCAGGGGTTGCCATCGTCCCTTGGCCTCCTGTGCTTCGTACTGGCGGTGTTTCTGCTGGCGCAGAGACGGCAGACCTGATTGCCGCCGATATCCGGCCCTAAGGCCCTGATCTCGTTAGAGACCAAATTATTCTAATGGTTCGTCTTAAATATCGTCGTTTGTTGAATGCCGGCAGCCTCCGTATACCCATCTCGCCTGCTGGCCTATCCAGAGACTGGTCGCGCAACCGGCGACAATGTATTGAGGGACGAATATCCGAGATGAGAAAATTTTCGCTTCCGGCACTTGGAATTCTCGCTGCCGCTTCCCTGCTGCCTTTCGCATGCGCCAAAGCCGCCGATGACCGAGGCCGGGCCGGTCCTGCCATCGACGAGGCAATCCGGGCCACCATGGAAGAGAACGGCATTCCGGGAATGGCCGTGGCGGTCACCGTCGGGGGAAAGCGGTTTTTCTTCAATCATGGCGTCGCTTCGAAGGAGAGCGGGCAGAAGGTCAGCGAAGATACGATTTTCGAGATCGGCTCGATCAGCAAGACCTTCACCGCAACGCTCGCCTCCTACGCCGAAGTGCGCGGAGCGCTCTCGCTTTCAGACGCGGCGAGCAAACATTTCCCCGCTCTTGCCGGCAGTGCTTTCGACGCGATCAGCCTTCTCGATCTCGGCACCTATACGGCAGGCGGCCTGCCTCTGCAGTTTCCGGACGATGTCACGGATGAGGAGAAGATGACCGCCTACTACAGGAGCTGGCGTCCGGCCTATGCTGCCGGCACCCATCGGCAATATTCGAACCCGAGCATCGGTCTCTTCGGCTATCTCGCCGCCAGAAGCATGGGCGAACCCTTCGATGATCTGATGGAGCGGAAGCTCTTTCCGATGCTTGGCCTGACCCGCACCCATATCAGGGTCCCGGACAGTCGGATGAGCGCCTACGCCTATGGCTTTTCGAAGGATGGCAAGCCCATCCGGGTGACGCCCGGCGTTCTGGACTCGCAGGCCTATGGCGTGAAGACGACCTCGGCGGACATGATCCGGTTCGTCGAAGCGAATATGAACGGCCAGGAGATGGCCGAAACGCTCCGGCGGGCGATCGCGGCAACGCACACCGGATATTACCAGGTCGGCGAGATGACGCAGGGCCTGGGATGGGAATTCTATGCCTATCCGACCGATCTCGACCGGCTGCTTGCGGGAAACTCTTCCGACATGGCCCTCAAACCCAACGAAGCAAGGAAACTCGCTCCGCCGCTCGCGCCGCGGGAAAGCGTCCTGATCAACAAGACCGGCTCCACCAACGGTTTCGGCGCCTATGTCGCCTTCGTTCCCGCCAAGGGCATCGGCGTTGTGATGCTGGCGAACAGGAACTATCCCATCCCGGAGCGGGTGAGGACCGCGTACCGGATATTGGCGGCGGTGGAAGGCATGCGCTGACTTGCCAAGGCCCTGTCGCCCTCGGTACGCGCCGATCAGGCGGGATCGATATCGCCCCTCGCCCACATTTCCTGCGTCTCGGCCATGAAATCGGCGAAACGCCCCTCCTCGATCGCTTTACGGATGCCGGCCATCAAGTCCTGATAATAGGCAAGATTGTGCCAGGTGAGCAGCATGCCGCCGAGCGCTTCGTTGGAGCGGACGAGGTGATGCAGATAGGCGCGCGAATAGTCGCGCGAGGCCGGACATGGGGACTCCTCGTCGAGCGGCCGAATGTCCTCGGCATGTCTGGCATTGCGGATGTTGACCCGCCCCCGCCGCGTGAAGGCGAGGCCATGACGGCCGGAGCGCGTCGGCATCACGCAATCGAACATGTCGATGCCGAGCGCGACCGACTTCAGGATATCGTCCGGGGTGCCGACACCCATAAGATAGCGCGGCTTTTCGAACGGCAGGTGCGGGCAAGTGGCGTCGATCATGTTGAGCATGACTTCCTGCGGTTCGCCGACAGCCAGCCCGCCGATCGCGTATCCCTTGAGGTCGAGCGCGGCCAGAGCGTCTGCCGAGCGCACGCGCAGATGCGGGATGTCCCCGCCTTGCACGATGCCGAACATCGCCTTGCCCGGCTGGTTGCCGAAGGCGGCCTTGCAGCGTTCGGCCCAGCGCACGGACATTTCCATCGCGCGCTCGATCTGCTTCGGCTCGGCCGGCAGTGCGACGCATTCGTCGAGCTGCATCTGGATGTCGCTGTCGAGCAGACCCTGGATCTCGATGGAGCGCTCCGGCGACATATGATGCAGCGCGCCGTCCACATGGCTCTTGAAGGTAACCCCTTGCTCGTCGAGCTTGCGCAGACCGGAAAGCGACATCACCTGGAATCCGCCGGAATCGGTGAGGATCGGATAAGGCCAGCGGATCAACTCGTGCAGCCCGCCGAGCCTCGCCACGCGCTCCGGTCCCGGCCTCAGCATGAGATGATAGGTGTTGCCGAGAATGACGTCGGCTCCGAGATCGCGCACCTGATCCAGATACATCGCCTTGACGGTCCCGACCGTACCGACGGGCATGAACGCCGGGGTGCGGATCGTGCCGCGCGGCATGGTGACCTCGCCGCGGCGCGCCTTGCCGTCGGTGGCAAGAAGCTTGAACTGGAATGTCTCGCTCATTCAGGTCTTCCGGTAAAGCAGGCTGGAATCGCCATAGGAATAGAAACGATAGCCGGTTTCGATCGCATGGTGATAGGCGCCGCGCATCGTATCGAGACCGCAGAACGCCGAAACCAGCATGAAGAGGGTCGATTTCGGCAGGTGGAAATTGGTCATCAGCATATCGGCCGTGCGGAAACGATAGCCGGGCGTGATGAAGATGCCGGTCGCGCCCGACCACGGCCGGATCGTCCCGTCGGCGTCGGCCGCACTTTCCAGAAGCCGCAGCGAGGTGGTCCCGACGGAGATAATACGTCCGCCTCGCGCCCGGACGTCGTTCAACGCCGCTGCGGTCTTTCCCGAGACATAACCGATTTCCTGATGCATGACATGGTCGTCGGTGTCCTCCGCCTTGACCGGAAGGAAGGTGCCCGCCCCCACGTGCAAGGTGACGAAATGGCGGGTGATACCCTTCGCGTCCAGCTTTCCGAAAAGCGCGTCGGTGAAATGCAGGCCGGCGGTCGGCGCTGCCACGGCTCCGTCCTCACGCGCATAGATCGTCTGGTAGTCGCGCCTGTCAGCTTCGTCATCCCCGCGCTTGGAGGCGATGTAGGGCGGCAGGGGAATGTGGCCGACGGCCGCGATCGCCTGGTCGAGCGCGGGTCCGGAAAGATCGAAATGCAGCGTGACCTCGCCGCCCTCGCTTTTTTCCTCGACCGTCGCGACGACGGTGCCGCCCTCGCCGAACCCGATCCGGTCGCCGAGCTTGATCCTCTTGCCGGGCTTGGCGAAGGCCTTCCAGCGATCGGCGGCGATGCGCATGTGCAAGGTCGCGGAAACCTTCTGGCTGCCGGCACCTTCGCGATGGCGAATGCCTTCGAGCTGGGCGGGGATGACGCGCGTGTCGTTGAAGACAAGCGCATCGCCTTCGCGCAGCAGCGCCGGCAGGTCGCCGACATGCCTGTCGTCATAGGGCTCGCGCTCGCCCGGCGTCACGACGAGCAGGCGAGCCGCTTCGCGCGGACTTGCAGGGCGAAGCGCGATCCGCTCCTCGGGAAGTTCGAAATCGAACAGGTCGACACGCATGGCAACGCCCTACAGAAAACGGATCATCAGCGCGCCGGCGATGAGAAGCACCGCGCCGGCGATGCGTCCTGTGGTTATCTCGCGCACCGCAACACCCAGGAATCCCGAACGATCGATAAGAAGGCCGGCCAGAAGCTGACCGGAAACGGCAAAAGCCATGACCGCAGCCGCTCCGATGCGCGGCGTAAGGAAGATCGCCGTCGTCACGTAGAAGGCGCCGAGGCAACCGCCGGCAAGATAGAGCCAGGGCGCGGGCTCGCGCCAATCCGGCACCTTGCCCTCCACGGAGGCCACGATCGCGGTGACGACGGCAAGAATGATTGCCCCGGACAGGAAAGAAATGCATGCGGCTGCGGCGGGCATACCCAATCCGCGGCCGAGTTGCGTATTCACGGGAGCCTGAATAGCGATGCAGGCGCCTGCCGCGATTCCCAGCAGCGCCCATAAAAAAGCGGCCATGTCCTCAAATCTCTTTTGAACGGAAAACCGCGCCCGAGGGTGTGCGGGCGCGGTGCTGTCTTACCGAATTTTTATCAGGCTGCAGCGTCCGCGGCAACCTTCATCGAGACGATCGTGTCGGGATCGCGCACAGGCTCTCCGCGCTTGATCTTGTCGATGGTTTCCATGCCTTCGATCACCTGCCCCCAGACGGAATACTGCTTGTTGAGCCAGGGTGCGTCGGTGAAGCAGATGAAGAACTGGGAATTCGCCGAATTCGGCATCTGGCTGCGCGCCATCGAGCAGGTGCCGCGCACATGGTTCTCGGCGGAAAACTCGGCCTTCAGGTCCGGCTTATCGGAGCCGCCCATGCCGGCGCGGCCGGGATTGAAATCTTTGCCGCCCGTCTTGCCGTATTGGACATCGCCCGTCTGGGCCATGAAGTCCTCGATCACGCGGTGGAAGACGACGCCATCATAGGCCCCTTCGCGCGACAGTTCCTTGATGCGTGCCACGTGACCGGGTGCGAGGTCAGGTCGAAGCGCGATCACGACCCTGCCCTTGCTGGTTTCCATGATGATGGTGTTTTCCGGATCCTTGATCTCGGCCATGGTCTTTCTCCTTGCTTCGTTGTTCCTACCTGCCGACCGTGACCTTGATCATCCGATCAGGATCGCTGACGGCGCCGTTTGCGGCTTCCTCGCCCCGTTTGATCTTGTCGACATGCTCCATGCCGGAAACGACCTTGCCGACCACCGTGTACTGGCCGTTCAGGAAATCGCCTGGCGCGAACATGATGAAGAACTGCGAATTGGCGGAATTCGGATCCTGTGCGCGCGCCATGCCGACGGTGCCGCGCTCGAAGGGAACATTGGAGAACTCTGCCGGCAGATCGGGTTGGCTGGAGCCGCCGGTGCCCGCCGCCTGCGGTTGGTATCCGTCCTCCATGTCGCCGTACTGGACGTCTCCGGTCTGGGCCATGAAGCCTTCAATCACGCGATGGAATGCGACATTGTCGTATTCGCCCGCGGTCGCAAGCGCCTTGATTCGCTCGACATGCTTGGGGGCGATATCCGGAAGAAGCTCTATGACGACGGGACCGTCCTTCAGCTGAATGGTGAGATAGTTGTCGTTCGATTGCGCATTGGCCGTGCCAACCAGCGAAGCAAGGAACATGGCCCCTGCAAAGGCGATCTCGACGAGTTTCATGATGGCTCCTAAAGGGTTCGATGAGAGGCGCTCAGCCGTTATGTTTGGCCTTCAGCGCAGAAAACACGGGTCCTGGAACGAATGCACTGACATCACCGCCCATCGCGGCGATCTGGCGAACCAATGTGGCGGTAATGGGCCGCGAAGCGGTACCCGCCGGTAAAAATATCGTTTGAACGTCGGGCGCCATCTGCCGGTTCATCCCGGCCATCTGCATTTCGTAGTCGAGATCGGTCCCGTCGCGAAGGCCCCTTACGAGCAGTTTCGCGCCATGCTTCCGTGCGGCGTCGACGACCAGATTGTCGAAGGAGACCACCGTCACGTCCCCTGCTCTCCCCGGCAAGGCTTCGCTCAGGGAATCGCGGATCAGTCCGGCGCGCTCCTCGAAGGAGAAGAGCGGTGTCTTGCCGGGATGAATTCCGATTGCGACGATCACCTTGGGCGCGACGTTCAGCGCCTGAATCAGCACGTCGAGATGGCCATTGGTGATCGGATCGAATGAACCGGGGTAGAAGGCAGCGGTCATGGGCAAGGTCCCGTTTGCCGCCTTTTGTCACGGCTGGTCCGATTGCGCAAGATGCGACGGCCCGCTCCGCAGAACCGGCATGAACCCTGGATGAACGGCGTGTTCAAGGCAGCTTCAGCCGTTGCGTGTTCTACTGGCACCATCGAAGCCGGGAACAAATATCCCGACCCCACGTTCTGATGCTGACAGGCACGACAACCAAGTAACGCGTATCCCAAGCTGGAAGGAAAGACAGAATGGTGCTCGCTCTACTTTGTATGGCCATGTTCATAGCGCTTAGCGCAGCAACGATCCATGCTCTCCATCAAGAAGAGCGCGGGGCAACGAACAAAGCCGCAGTACGCGGAAAATGGATTCGATAGAGATCGGATAATTTTCGACATGATTCCGGCAGCTATTTTCTTCACCGTTCTCGTCAGCGCGATTTCTACATTCGAATTTGTCAAGACGATCATGGAAATGAAACGGGAACGGCAAGTGATGAAAGCAATCAAAGCGGAAGCAGGCGGCTTCGGCGTTTAATGAACGGGTCGATCTAGCTCGTCGTACCCATCGCCCCTTGCCGCCGATGAGCAGGCAGCGTCCTCCATGCTGCCTGCCACATAAAAAGCCGGACGGTCCCTGCCGTCCGGCTTTTCGCTTCCCAAGAAGACCAAAGGCCGGGCAAGAACAGCCCGGCCTCTGGATCATGGCAGGTTCGGATCACTCCTCGACGGCAGGCGCTTCGCCTTCCGCTCCGTCGAGAATTCCCTCCCCGTTTTCCTCGTCGCCTTCCGGCTCGCTGATGCGCTCGACCGACACCACCTTCTCGTCCCTTGCCGTGGAGAAGATGGTCACGCCCTTGGTGGCGCGGCTTGCAATGCGAATTCCGTCGACGGGAACCCGGATGAGCTGACCGCCGTCCGATACGAGCATGATCTGGTCGCTCTCCTCGATCGGGAAGGCTGCAACCAGCTCGCCGATCTCGTTGGTCTTGGACGTATCGGTGGCTCGGATACCCTTGCCGCCTCGTCCCGACGTACGGAAGTCGTAGGAGGAAGAGCGCTTGCCGAAGCCCTTTTCGGAGACCGTCAGCACGAACTGTTCGCGTGCCTTAAGCTCCTCGTAGCGTTCATCCGAAAGCTGACCTTCCTCAGTCACCTCTTCGCCGACGAGGGCGATCTCCTCGGCATCTCCGCCCGCAGCCCGCCGCTCGGCGGCGGAACGCTTGAGATAGGCGGCCCGCTCCCAAGGTTCGGCATCGACGTGACCGACGACCGTCATGGAAATGATGCGGTCGGCCTGCCCCAGCGAGATGCCGCGCACGCCGACCGAATTGCGGCCGGCAAAGACGCGGACGTCGCTGACGGGGAAGCGGATGCACTGGCCGAGCGCCGTGGTGAGCAGCACATCGTCATTTTCGGTGCAGGTTTCGACGTTCAGGATCTCGTCGCCTTCCTCTTCGAGCTTCATCGCGATCTTGCCGTTGCGGTTGACCTGGATGAAGTCGGAAAGCTTGTTGCGCCGCACGGTGCCGCGTGTGGTCGAGAACATGACGTCCAGGTTTTCCCAGGTCGTTTCGTCCTCGGGCAGCGGCATGATCGTGGTGATACGCTCGCCGGGTTCGATCGGCAGCATGTTGATCAGGGCCTTGCCGCGCGATTGCGGCGTGCCGATCGGCAGGCGCCAGACCTTCTCCTTGTAGACGATGCCGCGAGAAGAGAAGAACAGCACGGGCGTATGCGTATTGGCCACGAACAGCCGGGTGACGAAGTCCTCGTCGCGCGTCGCCATGCCGGAACGGCCCTTGCCGCCGCGCCGCTGCGCCCGGTAGGTGGCGAGCGGCACGCGCTTGACGTAGCCGAGATGCGAGACGGTGACGACCATGTCTTCCTGGGCGATCAGGTCCTCGTCTTCCATGTCCGGGCCGCCTTCGGCGATCTCTGTTCGGCGCGGCGTGCCGAATTCGTCGCGGACGTCTTCGAGCTCCTTCTTGACGATGCTCATGATACGCAGCCGCGAACCGAGGATGTCGAGGAAATCCTTGATCTCCTCGCCGATCTTGTTGAGTTCCTCGCCGATTTCGTCGCGGCCGAGTGCGGTCAAGCGGGCGAGGCGCAACTCGAGGATGGCGCGCGCCTGCTCCTCGGAGAGATTGTAGGTCAGATCCTCGTTGATGCGGTGGCGCGGATCGTCGATGAGACGGATCAGCGGCTCGACATCATGCGCCGGCCAGCGGCGCTCCATCAGCTGCTCGCGCGCCGTCTGCGGATCGGGCGCACGCCGGATGAGGTTGATGATCTCGTCGATATTGGCGACCGCGATCGCAAGGCCGACCAAGACATGCGCCCGTTCACGCGCTTTGCGCAGCAAATATTTCGTGCGGCGGCTGACGACTTCCTCGCGGAAGGAGACGAAGGCGCGCAGCATGTCGAGCAGCGTCATCTGCTCCGGCTTTCCGCCATTCAGCGCCACCATGTTGCAGCCGAAGGAGGTCTGCAGCGGCGTGTAGCGATAGAGCTGGTTGAGGATAACCTCGGCATTGGCGTCGCGCTTCAGCTCGATGACGACGCGGTATCCTTCCCGGTCGGACTCGTCGCGAAGATCCGAGATGCCCTCGATGCGCTTGTCGCGCACCAGTTCGGCCATCTTCTCGATCATCGTCGCCTTGTTCACCTGATAGGGAATCTCGCTGATGATGATCTGCTCGCGATCGCCCCGCATCGGCTCGACACGGGCGCGCCCGCGCATGATCACGGAGCCGCGGCCCGTCTCGTAGGCCTGGCGGATGCCCGAGCGGCCGAGGATCAGCGCTCCCGTCGGAAAGTCCGGTCCGGGGATGATCTGCATGAGTTCCGGCAATTCGATCGCCGGATTGTCGATGAGCGCGATGCAGCCGTTGATGACCTCGGAAAGGTTGTGCGGCGGGATATTGGTCGCCATGCCGACGGCGATACCGCCCGCACCATTGACGAGAAGGTTCGGGAACTTCGCCGGAACGACGGCAGGCTCCTGGAGGGTGCCATCGTAGTTGTCGCGGAAGTCGACGGTTTCCTTGTCGAGATCGTCGAGCAGCGTATGCGCCACCTTTTCCAGGCGGCATTCGGTGTAGCGTTCGGCCGCCGGGGGGTCGCCGTCCACCGAACCGAAGTTCCCCTGCCCGTCGATCAGCGGCAGGCGGAGCGACCAGTCCTGGGCCATTCGGGCAAGCGCATCATAGATCGCCGTATTGCCGTGCGGGTGATATTTACCCATCACGTCACCGGTGACGCGGGCGCATTTGACGTACTTCTTGTTCCAGTCGATGCCGAGTTCGCTCATCCCATAGAGGATGCGCCTGTGCACGGGCTTCAGCCCGTCGCGCACGTCGGGCAGCGCGCGGCTGACGATCACGCTCATCGCGTAATCGAGATAGGACCGCTGCATCTCCTCGATGATCGAAATAGGCTCAATGCCTGGTGGATTCTTGCCGCCTGGTGTCGATTGTTCAGTCAATGTGGATCACGATCTTTGTTCAGACTCAGTGGAAATTATATAGCCTATGGGCGCCGCAAGCGCCAATTTCGCGGAGGGTTTTGAACAGGCTTTTGCCAGAAAAACAGCCAATTGCCGCATTTCCATGGCGCTTTGCCGCCCATGGCTTTTCTTCATGCCGCTGCTCGCATAACAATATCGCGACAAGGCGCCGCGTGAGAGCGCTCATACGGCGAAGGGGACGAGCCGGATGTTCGATTTCGAACTGCTGATCAATGCAGTGGCCACGCTGCTCGTCACGATCGATCCGCCGGGGCTCGCGCCGATTTTCCTGGGACTGACGGTCGGTATGAACCGCAGCCAGCGCAGGCAGGTGGCGCTGCGCGGTTCGGTCATCGCCTTCTTCATCCTGGCCGCATTCGCGCTGTTCGGAGCCGGCATTCTCGGCCTGCTCGGCATATCCATCGGCGCTTTCCGCATCGCCGGCGGGCTTCTCCTCTTCTGGATTGCCTTCGAGATGATCTTCGAGCGGCGTCAGGAGCGGAAGGAAAAGACGAGCGAGACCGCCGTGACGAAGGACCATATCCACAACATCGCCGTCTTTCCGCTCGCTCTGCCGCTGATCGCAGGTCCGGGCGCGATCTCGGCGACAATCCTGCTTTCGGGAGCCTTCGCGACGCCGGTGGAGCGCGGCAGCCTTCTCGCGGTCATCGCTTTCTGCCTGCTTCTTCTTTTCGCCGCGCTCGTGATCGCCGAACGCATCGACCGCTATCTCGGCGTAACGGGACGGGCGATCCTCACCCGCCTGCTCGGCGTCATTCTTGCAGCCTTGGCCGCCCAGTTCGTCGTCGACGGCGTGAAATCCGCTTTCGTTACCCCATGATCCATCGGCCCCGGAAGCTCTGAAATCGTCACATCAAGGACGGAGATGCATGGACATCTGCGGAGGGAGGGAACGCCGTCAAGCCAACCTGCCCGCTTTCTCCGCTGCGGCAAGCGGCTCAGAACGGGATATCGTCGTCCATGTCGCGCGAGAAGGATTGCGGCGACGAGCCACCCGACCGATTGGACGATGGCTGGGAGCCGTAGTCGTCATAGCTCGGAGCATTGCCATAGTTCCCGGCACCGGGGTCGGCGGCTCCACGCCGGTCGCCACCGCCCTCACCGCGCCCGTCGAGCATGGTCAGGGTCGAATTGAAGCCCTGCAGCACCACTTCGGTCGAGTAACGGTCGTTACCGTTCTGATCCTGCCATTTGCGCGTCTGCAGCTGGCCTTCGATATAAAGCTTCGCGCCCTTCTTCACATACTGCTCGACGACCTTGCACAGGCCCTCATTGAAGACGACGACCGTATGCCACTCGGTCTTTTCCCGCCGTTCGCCGCTGTTGCGGTCGCGCCAGCTCTCGGAGGTGGCGATGCGCAGATTGGCGATCGGGCGGCCGTCCTGCGTACGCCGGATCTCCGGATCCGCCCCGACATTGCCGATCAAGATCACCTTGTTGACGCTACCAGCCATACCACTCAGTCCCTGTTGCCGCGCCGGGCCTATATCCACCCGATCTCATTAAAACACGATCCATCCACTTTATCGACTGCGCCCGGCAAACGCCGCATCGGCATTCGTTAATCCACAGATGAATCCGTCTTTATTTTGTTCTTTTTTTGTTCTAATGAATCCCTACTATCTTGTCAACCGAATCGGAAAGAGGCACGGATTCATCGGAAAGCGCATGGACAGGCAGGTGCCAGTCCCTACATAGAGGCGCAAACGACATCTGACGCTGGACATCATGAGCGAACTGAAGACAATCTCCATCCGCGGTGCCCGCGAGCACAATCTCAAGGGCATCGACCTCGACCTGCCGCGCAACAAGCTGATCGTGATGACCGGGCTTTCGGGCTCCGGCAAATCGTCGCTCGCCTTCGACACGATCTATGCCGAGGGGCAGAGGCGCTATGTCGAAAGCCTGTCGGCCTATGCGCGCCAGTTCCTGGAAATGATGCAGAAGCCCGATGTGGACCAGATCGACGGCCTGTCGCCGGCGATCTCGATCGAGCAGAAGACGACCTCGCGCAATCCGCGTTCGACGGTCGGAACGGTCACGGAAATCTACGACTATATGCGCCTGCTCTTTGCGCGCGTCGGCGTGCCCTATTCGCCGGCGACCGGACTTCCGATCGAGAGCCAGACGGTCAGCCAGATGGTCGACCGCGTGCTCGATTTCGAGGAAGGCACGCGCCTCTACATCCTCGCGCCGGTCGTGCGCGGTCGCAAGGGCGAATACCGGAAGGAACTTGCGGAGCTCATGAAGAAGGGCTTCCAGCGCGTCAAGGTCGACGGTCAGTTCTACGAAATCGCCGACGTTCCGGCGCTCGACAAGAAATACAAGCACGATATCGACGTGGTGGTCGACCGCGTCGTCGTCCGGCCGGATCTCGCCGCCCGCCTCGCCGACAGTCTCGAAACGTCGCTGAAGCTCGCCGACGGGCTGGCGATCGCCGAATTCGCCGACAGGCCGCTTCCTGCGGAAGAGACCTCCGCCGGCGGCTCTGCCAACAAGTCGCTGAACGAAACGCATGAACGGGTGATGTTTTCGGAGAAATTCGCCTGCCCCGTGTCCGGCTTCACGATACCGGAGATCGAGCCGCGGCTGTTCTCCTTCAACAATCCTTTCGGCGCCTGCCCGACCTGCGACGGCCTCGGCAGCCAGCAGAAGATCGACCCCGACCTGATCGTGCCCGAGCCGCAGCGCACATTGCGCGACGGCGCGATCGCGCCTTGGGCGAAATCCTCCTCGCCCTATTACAACCAGACGCTCGATGCCCTGGGACAGGCCTACGGCTTCAAGCTTTCGAACCGCTGGTCCGATCTTTCGCCGGAAGCCCAACAGGCGATCCTGCACGGCACGGAGGAGAAGATCGAATTCCACTATCAGGACGGCGCCCGCTCCTACAAGACGGTGAAGACGTTCGAGGGCATCGTTCCGAACCTTGAGCGCCGCTGGAAGGAAACGGATTCCGCCTGGGCGCGAGAGGAGATCGAACGCTACATGTCGGCGGCGCCCTGCCCCGCCTGCAACGGGTTTCGCCTGAAGCCCGAGGCGCTCGCCGTCAAGATCGACCGGCTTCATATCGGCGAGGTCACCAACATGTCGATCCGCGTTGCGCGTGATTGGTTCGACGCGCTGCCAGGCCATATGAATGCCAAGCAGAACGAGATCGCCGTGCGCATCCTCAAGGAAATCCGCGAGCGCCTGCGCTTTCTCAACGATGTCGGGCTCGAATATCTGAGCCTGTCACGTAATTCCGGAACGCTGTCCGGCGGCGAAAGCCAGCGCATCCGCCTTGCCTCGCAGATCGGCTCGGGGCTGACGGGCGTGCTCTATGTTCTTGACGAACCTTCGATCGGGCTTCATCAGCGCGACAATGCGCGGCTGCTCGAAACGCTGCGGCACCTGCGCGACATCGGCAACACGGTGATCGTCGTCGAGCACGACGAGGATGCGATCCTCACCTCCGATTATGTGGTCGATATCGGCCCTGCGGCCGGCATTCACGGCGGGGAAGTGGTGGCGCAGGGTTCGCCCGCCGACATCATGGCGAATCCCAAATCGCTCACGGGCAAATATCTCTCCGGCGAGCTTTCCGTCGCGGTTCCGGCCGAACGGCGCAAGCCGAAGAAGAAAAAGGAGATCACCGTCGTCGGCGCGCGGGCGAACAACCTGAAGAATGTCACCGCTTCGATCCCGCTCGGCGTCTTCACGGCGGTCACCGGCGTATCGGGCGGCGGCAAGTCCACCTTCCTGATCGAGACGCTCTACAAGTCGGCTGCACGGCGCATCATGGGCGCGCGCGAGAACCCGGCAGAGCACGATCGCATCGACGGCTTTGAATTCATCGACAAGGTCATCGACATCGACCAGTCGCCGATCGGGCGCACGCCGCGCTCCAACCCGGCAACCTATACCGGTGCCTTCACGCCGATCCGCGACTGGTTCGCCGGGCTTCCGGAGGCGAAGGCGCGCGGCTACCAGCCGGGACGCTTCTCCTTCAACGTCAAAGGCGGGCGCTGCGAGGCCTGCCAGGGCGACGGGGTCATCAAGATCGAGATGCACTTCCTGCCCGACGTCTACGTCACCTGCGACGTCTGCCACGGCAAGCGCTACAATCGGGAAACGCTCGATGTCCATTTCAAGGGCAAGTCGATCGCCGACGTGCTCGATATGACGGTCGAGGAAGGTGTCGAGTTCTTTGCCGCGGTTCCGGCCGTGCGCGACAAGCTGACGACGCTGAACCAGGTCGGCCTCGGCTATATCAAGGTGGGCCAGCAGGCCAACACCCTTTCGGGCGGCGAGGCGCAACGCGTCAAGCTGGCCAAGGAGCTGTCGAAACGCTCGACCGGCCGCACGCTCTATATCTTGGACGAACCGACGACCGGCTTGCATTTCCATGACGTGGCAAAGCTTCTTGAAGTTCTGCATGAACTCGTCAACCAAGGCAATTCCGTCGTGGTGATCGAGCACAATCTCGAAGTCATCAAGACGGCTGACTGGGTGATCGACTTCGGCCCGGAAGGCGGTGACGGCGGCGGCGAGGTCATCGCCGAAGGCACGCCCGAAGACGTCGTGAAGGTCGAACGATCCTATACCGGCCATTTCCTGAAGGAACTGCTGGAGCGGCGGCCGATGAAACGAGCGGCGGCGGAGTGAGTGAGGACCAAGGGAGGAGACCCCATGAGCAAATCCGGCACCATTCGCACGGGCATCGGCGGCTGGACCTTCGATCCCTGGGAGGGCACTTTCTATCCCGGCGACCTGCCGAAGCGTAGACAGCTCGAATATGCGAGCCGGCAACTGACCGCGATCGAGATCAACGGCACCTATTACGGCTCCCAAAAACCCGAGACATTCGCCAAATGGGCATCCGAAGTGCCGGAGGGCTTCATTTTTTCGCTGAAGGCGAGCCGCTTCACGACGAATCGGAAGATTTTGGCGGAATCCGGTGAATCTGTTGAGAAATTCATGAGCCAAGGCCTTACCGAGCTGGGTCCGCATCTCGGCCCGATCCTATGGCAGTTTCCGCCGACGAAGAAGTTCGAGCCGGACGATTTCCAAGCCTTCCTCGGATTGCTGCCGGAAAAGCAGGACGGCATCGAGCTGCGCCATGTGCTCGAAGTGCGCAATCCGACCTTTCTGGTGCCGGAGTTCGCCGCGCTTGCCCGAAAGCATGGGATGGCAATCGTCTATGCGGAACATGAGGAATATCCCGAAATCGCCGATGTCACGGCCGATTTCGTCTATGCCCGCCTGCAAAAGGGATCGGACGATATTCCGACCTGCTATCCCCCGGAGGGACTCGACCGGTGGGCGGCCCGCATCAAGGAATGGGCAGCCGGCGGACAACCCGACGATCTGCCGCGGATCGATCCCGACCACAAGCCGAAGAAGGAGCCGCGCGACGTGTTCGCCTTTTTCATCACCTCCGGCAAGGTCAATGCGCCGAACGGCGCGCGCGAACTGCAGAAGCGAGTGGATTGACGGCGTCTGTCATCGAAACGGGCGGATGAAACGTACGAGGTCTTCCGCCGTCATTCCCGAGCCCGCCTGCTGCGCCGCCTCGCCGTGACGCCACACGCCGGCGGCCGCCGCCTCGAAGGCCGGCATTCCCTGCGCCAGATGCGCGCCGATGATGCCGGCAAGCACATCGCCGGCGCCGGCGGTTGCAAGCCAGGGCGGTGCATTTTCATTGATGAGCGCGCGCCCGTCGGGCGCGGCGACAACCGTATCGGCGCCCTTGAGCACGATGACGCCATTGCTGCGTTCGGCCGCCTTGCGGGCGCGATCGACCTTGGAGAGGTCGTGATCCGCCGCAAGATCGGGAAAGAGCCTGGCGAATTCCCCGTCATGCGGGGTCAGGACGAGCCGGACCTCGCCACCGGAAAAAGCTTCGAAGAGACGCTGCGGCCCATCCTTGAAGGCGGTTATGCCGTCGGCATCGAGCACCACCCGGCGCGAGGCGAGCATGCCTGCAAAACCGCGTGCCTTCTTCAGATCTCCGAAACCGGGACCGAGGACGAAAGCCGAGAGCCGGCCGTCTTTGATCAATTCTTTCAGGCCGTCCCCATCCGCAACCTCCTTAAGCATGACGGCAGTCAAATGGGCGGCATTCGCGGTCAGGGCTTCCGGCGGCGCCAACACGCTCACCAGCCCGGCACCCGCTTTCAGCCCGGCTTCCGCCGCAAGCCTTGAGGCGCCGGTGGCGATCGCTTTGCCCGAGAAGACCGCAAGATGCCCGCGCCGGTATTTGTGCGCATCGGCCCCCGGATGCGGCAACGACAACCGCCAGACGTCCGGGCCGTTGACCCGCAGATGCCCCGAAGCCGCAGCCACGATCCGCTTCGGGATGCCGATGTCCACCACGTCGATTTCCCCGCAATGCGCCCTGCCCGGCATCAGCAGATGGCCGGGCTTGCGGCACATGAAGGTTATCGTGTGAGCTGCCTGGAAGGCTGCTCCGCGCACGGCACCCGTCCGCCCGTCGATGCCGGAGGGGAGATCGGCGGCGACGACCGGAAGATCGAGAGCCGTTGCCTGCGCGATCAGGCGCGCAACCTCCTCCGGCAGGTCGCGACCGAGGCCCGCTCCGAAGAGCGCGTCGATGATCACGTCTCCGGGCATGGGCGAGTAGGATACGAGCGGGTGCGATGCCGATGCCAAGCCCGAAGCGCTTCGTGCCCTCGCCGCATCGCCCCGCAGTCTCGAAATATCGCCGAACGAAAACACCGCCACGGCCGCCCCGGCTTCGCCGAGTGCCGCAGCCGCGACATAACCATCGCCGCCATTGTTGCCTGGACCGCACAGCACGGCAAAGCGCAGAGCCTGCGGATACTTTCTGAGCGCCGCCGCCGCGACTGCTCGTCCCGCCTGCTCCATCAGCCGATAACTGTCGATTCCGGACCGCGCAGCATCCCGGTCTATGCGCGCCATCTCTTCCGGCGTAACGATGAGATTTTCGAGTGTCCTTTGCATGACGCAAACAATGCCTGCAAAGGCATAGGGCCGACAAGAAGAAATGCGCAGCCGGCAAATGTATATATTTTATGCATTTGCACATATAACATGCTCAAATAAGCGGCTTACAGCAGGAGAAACCGCAAAGCTGGCGGCTTGCGCCCCCTTCACCGCGGCGAATGTTATATTTTTTAGGCAGTTGCCATCGGCTTTTTCGCGGGAAAGCCGTATCATCCAACCGGGAAACGCGTGATGGCGTCGGAAAACGGATTTTTTTCCTTCGATTTGGCACGCAAACTGCATAAGAGTGGCCAGCGGGCTCAAGTCCTGCGCAAACGGGAGAAGCGGAGAGACATTTTCTCATGAAAAAGATCGAAGCGATCATCAAGCCTTTCAAGCTCGACGAGGTGAAGGAAGCCCTTCAGGAAGTCGGGCTTCAGGGCATCACGGTTACGGAGGCGAAGGGCTTCGGCCGCCAGAAGGGCCATACCGAACTGTATCGCGGCGCCGAATATGTCGTCGACTTCCTGCCGAAGGTCAAAGTCGAAGTCGTTCTGGCCGACGAAAACGCGGAAGCCGTTATCGAAGCTATCCGCAACGCAGCGCAGACCGGGCGCATCGGCGACGGGAAGATCTTCGTTTCCAATGTGGAAGAAGTCATCCGCATCCGTACCGGCGAAACAGGCATCGACGCCATCTAATCCGCCTTGCCGTTCGGCCAAGGTTTCCAACCTCGTCATCTCACACAGGGACTACAAAAAATGACGACTGCAAATGACATCCTGAAACAAATCAAGGAAAACGACGTAAAGTTCGTGGACCTGCGCTTTACCGATCCCAAGGGCAAGCTGCAGCACGTCACCATGGACGTATCCTGTGTCGATGAAGACATGTTCGCCGACGGTGTTATGTTCGACGGTTCCTCGATCGCCGGCTGGAAGGCGATCAACGAGTCGGACATGGTGCTGATGCCGGATCCGGCAACCGTTCACATGGACCCCTTCTTCGCCCAGTCGACCATGGTCGTCTTCTGCGACATCCTCGACCCGATCTCCGGCGAAGCCTATAACCGCGACCCGCGCGGCACGGCCAAGAAGGCCGAAGCCTATTTGAAGGCCTCCGGCATCGGCGACACCGTTTTCGTCGGCCCGGAGCCGGAATTCTTCGTCTTCGACGATGTGAAGTACAAGGCCGACCCATACAACACCGGCTTCAAGCTTGACTCGTCCGAACTGCCGTCGAATGACGACACCGATTACGAGACCGGCAACCTCGGCCATCGCCCGCGCGTCAAGGGCGGCTACTTCCCGGTTCCGCCGGTCGACAGCTGCCAGGATATGCGCTCCGAAATGCTGACGGTTCTGGC
Organism: Shinella sp.; assembly: GCA_033795365.1. Taxonomy (GTDB): domain Bacteria; phylum Pseudomonadota; class Alphaproteobacteria; order Rhizobiales; family Rhizobiaceae; genus JARYGU01. Next base: position 812,210 of record JARYGU010000001.1, on the reverse strand, counting down.
CGAGATGGGCGTCGTCGTCGAGAAGCAGCACCACGAAGTGGCTGCCGCCCAGCACGAGCTCGGCGTCAAGTTCGACACGCTGGTGCGCAACGCCGACAAGATCCAAATTTACAAGTACGTCGTCCACCAGGTCGCCAATGCCTACGGCAAGACCGCGACCTTCATGCCGAAGCCGATCTTCGGCGACAACGGTTCGGGCATGCACGTCCACCAGTCGATCTGGAAGGACGGCAAGCCGACCTTCGCCGGCGACGAATATGCCGGCCTTTCCGAGTCGTGCCTCTACTATATCGGCGGCATCATCAAGCATGCCAAGGCGATCAACGCCTTCACCAACCCGACGACGAACTCCTACAAGCGTCTCGTCCCGGGCTATGAGGCTCCGGTCCTCCTCGCCTACTCGGCTCGCAACCGCTCGGCTTCGTGCCGCATCCCGTTCGGCACCGGCCCGAAGTCCAAGCGCGTCGAAGTCCGCTTCCCCGATCCGCTGGCGAACCCCTATCTCGGCTTCGCCGCCATGCTGATGGCCGGCCTCGACGGTATCAAGAACAAGATCCATCCCGGCAAGGCCATGGACAAGGACCTCTACGACCTGCCGCCGAAGGAACTGAAGAAGATCCCGACGGTTTGCGGCTCGCTGCGTGAAGCGCTCGAGAACCTCGACAAGGACCGCAAGTTCCTGACTGCCGGCGGCGTCTTCGACGACGACCAGATCGACGCTTATATCGAGCTGAAGATGGCGGAAGTCATGCGCTTCGAAATGACCCCGCACCCGGTCGAGTTCGACATGTACTACTCCGCCTGATGCGGAACCGGCATTTCCCGCCTCCGGGCGGGAAATGTTTGAGACAGGAACCCGCGTAACCTGGCGTTTCGCGGGTTTTTCTGCGACTGCAGACATGCCGGAAAACCCCCGCCGGGACCGTCCTTGGGTTGTATGGAGGTGATTGCCGGCAGCGAGGGAACCGCCTCGGGCGGCACCGCTTTCTAACTATTGATGTTTTGCCGAAGCTACCCAAATATAATGGGAAAGGAAGGCTCAGCCATGAAGATGCGAAGTGCTAAATTTACGATAGGAGACGTTGTCCGCCACCGCATTTTTCCATTCCGCGGCGTGGTATTCGACGTCGACCCGGAATTCGCCAACACCGAGGAATGGTGGAACGCGATCCCGCCGGAAATCCGCCCTTCCAAGGATCAGCCCTTCTATCATCTTTTCGCGGAAAACGACGAGAGCGAATATGTCGCCTATGTGTCGGAACAGAACCTCGTCCCCGACGACAGCGGCAAGCCGATGCGCCATCCGCAGGTAAGGGCGCTGATGGATCTCGGCGAAGGCGGCCACTATCACTGGAAGGAAGAGGCGGGCATCTTTCATTGATTTCCCGCTCACCGCGGCAGGCAGAGCGCGCCTATGAAAAACCCGGCTTCAAGGCCGGGTTTTCTGTTCATGAGACGCTGTCGCGAAGCCGTTACTGCGACTTGGCGGCCTTCTGGGCATCTTCCAGCTTCTTGCGGGCCTCTTCGGCCTTCTTCTGCATCTCTTCCTGCAAAAGGCGCTGGCGCTCCTCGAGCTTCGACTGTTCGATCGGCTCACCGTCGAAGGTGCCGGTAAAGCCTTCCAGAGACATCTTGATCGGGTTGGGCGCGCGCTGGAAGTTGACGGAGGTGAAGACGACCTCGCCGCCCTTCTTCAGGCTGGCAACCATCTGGTCGGTGAGCGGAACTTCGGCAACACACTTGTCGGGCATGCAGATGGCATAGTCGAGCTTCTGCGGCTTGCCGCCATCGATCTGCATCTGGATGCCCGATGGAACGAGGCGTGCGCTCGGAACGGAAACCTGCATCAATTTGCGGTTCACCTTGCCGGTAACGGTGATGAGGCCGACGGCGGTGATCAGCTGACCGCTGTTGGCGGTGATCAGGTTCTGGACGATGCAGACATCGTTGTCTTCCTGCTTCGTGCAAACCTTGAACCAGCCCTTCGGCGGCGTATTGCCGGCGGCCGGCTGCTGCTGGGCCAGCGAAGCGGAAGGCATCGCGCTTGCCGCTACCGAGAACGCAAATACGGAAAGCATGGCCCGCTTGGTGAAGTTGGAATTGAAGATCATAAGAGTTCCGTCTCCTGAGGTCCGGTGCGGAGCGATGGCGTCGCCCTCTGGGTTGTCTGATCAGCTGTGCGCTCTCTGTTCGCGAAATGAGGCATTAGCATGACCCTGTTCCGGGTATTCCTGTTACAATGCACCGTAGCGGATATCCAGCCTCCCCCGCATATTTTCCGATGCTTCGCCCGAATTTTGACCCTTCGCGGTGTTGGTTTTCCCCGCCAGCATATAATACCCAGCGGGAATCACTTGTTGCCAGCGAAGGAGATGTCTTTGCGATTCATTCTGTCGGCGATTTTGGCCAGCATGATGGCGTTTCCGGGCTCTCCTGCTTTTGCAGCGCCCGTACACGGCATCGCCATGCATGGCGAACCGGCCCTGCCGTCCGATTACAAGCATTTTCCCTACGTCAATCCGCAGGTGAAGAAGGGAGGCCGCATCGCCTACGGCGTCGTCGGCACCTTCGACAATCTCAATCCGTTCATCCTGAAGAGCATGCGCACGACTGCGCGCGGCATGTGGGATCCCTCCTTCGGCAATCTCGTCTACGAATCGCTGATGCAACGCTCCCAGGACGAGCCCTTCAGCATGTACGGCCTTCTGGCCGAAACGGTGGAATGGGACGACGAGCGGACCTTTATCCAGTTCAACCTCAATCCCAATGCCCGCTGGGCGGACGGCCAGCCGGTGACGCCCGACGACGTGATCTTCACCTTCGAACTCATGCGCGACAAGGGGCGGGTCCCATTCAGCCGCAGGCTGGAGGTCGTGGAGAAGATGGAAAAGGTCGGCGAACGCGGCGTTCGTTTCACCTTCAACGACAAGGCCGATCGCGAAGCTCCGCTGCTGATTGCTCTCTCGCCGGTCCTTCCCAAGCACGCTACCGACATCGAGGCTTTCGACAGGACATCGCTTCGCATTCCCCTCGGTTCGGGTCCCTACAAGGTGAAGCAGGTAAGTCCGGGCGAGAAGATCGTCTTCGAGCGCGATCCGAACTACTGGGGCAAGGACCTACCCTCCAAGATCGGATTCGACAATTACGACGAGATCTCGGTGGAATATTTCCTCCAGGAGAACTCCCTGTTCGAGGCGTTCAAGAAGGGCGAAATCGATGTCTATCAGGAGGGAAACCCGACCAAATGGACCCGTGGCTACGATTTTCCGGCAGCGCTCAACGGCAGCATTCTCAAGGACACGTTCAAACCGAAAACGCCATCCGGAATGCTGGGTTTCGTCTTCAACACCCGCCGCCCCATGTTCGCCGATCCAAGGCTGCGCAAGGGTCTTATGCTTGCCTATGATTTTCAGTGGGTGAACAAGAATCTTTTCGAGGGTGCCTACAAGCGGACCGAAAGCTACTGGCAGAATTCCGACCTTTCCGCTCTCGGAGTGCCGGCAAGCGAACTGGAACGGAAAATCCTGGGAGCGTCGATATCCAGAGTAGAACCGGATATCCTCGACGGCACCTATCGCATGCCCGTTACCGACGCTTCGGGGCGCGACAGGAAGGTGCTGCGCGAGGCGGTCGACCTCATGAAGGCGGCGGGCTATGCGATCCGCGGCGGCCGGATGGTCGACGCGTCAGGCAGACCGCTCACCTTCGAAATCATGAGCCAGAACGTCGATCAGGAGAAACTGGCGCTCGCCTATCAGCGTTTCCTTTCGGCATTGGGCATCCACGCGTCGGTGCGCACCGTCGACGATTCGCAATATCAGAGCCGTACGCAATCCTTTGACTACGACGTCATCATAAAAGCCTATCCGTCATCCCTTTCCCCCGGCGTGGAGCAGGTCGGCCGCTGGGCTTCGATCTCGCGCGAGCGTAACGGAAGCGAGAATTATGCCGGCGTCGCCGATCCCGATGTCGATCATGTGGTGAATGCCATCCTGAATGCGCGCACGGCCGAGGATTTCCAGGCTGCCGTGCGGGCACATGACCGGATGCTGCTTTCCGGGCACTATGTCGTTCCGCTCTATCACCTTGGGGAACAGTGGGTGGCGCGCTGGAAGCATATCGGGCGGCCCGAGGCCATGTCCCTCTATGGCTACCAGTTTCCCACATGGTGGGACGAACGGGCGCAGTAAAATGTGGTCACCGCGCGAAAGTAATGGTTAACTGAAGATGGCGCATTGACCGGGGGACACCCGTCCTCCATCCGGCTGACAGCCTGAAGATCGCCGGAACATGAAAGGAAAGCGCCGATGGAAACAGTGACGATCGATGTCGTCTCCGACGTTGTCTGCCCCTGGTGCTACCTCGGCAAGAAGCGGCTTGAGCAGGCTGTGGGCAATGTTGCCGACGAAATGGCGGTATCCATCACCTTCCGGCCTTACCAGCTCAATCCCGACATGCCGCCCGAGGGCGTCGACCACAAGAAGCACCTTGTGGCAAAGCTCGGAGGCGAGGAGGCGGTTGAGAAAGCGCATCGGATGCTGGCCGAACTCGGCCGGGAAGTCGGGATCGACTTCGATTTCGATGCCGTGACAATCAGTCCGAACACGCTCGACGCCCATCGCCTCATCCGCTGGGCGATGATAGAAGGCCACGACATCCAGCAGAAAGCGACCGGGCTTCTCTTCAAGGCGAATTTCGAACAGGGCCGGAACATAGGCGACCGCACCGTTCTCCTCGATATCGCCGAAGAGGCGGGAATGGACAGAAAGGTGGTCGAAGCCCTCTTTGCCGCCGGTGCCGATATCGATTCCGTGAAGGAAGAGATCGGCATGGCGCGCGAAATGGGCATCACCGGCGTGCCGTGCTTCATCCTGGACAACAAATATGCCGTCATGGGCGCGCAGTCGGTCGACGTATTGACCGGTGCACTTCGCGAGATCGTGGAACTCAGGCAGCAGGAAGCGGAAGCCCCAGAGCCCCGTTCTTGAGGCATCGCGATCTTCCAGCTTCGCTTTCCGCGCTTCAAGCCTTTGTTTTATGCATGTCCTTTTCGCGAACCACCGCGCATTTTAGCCCGACACGCATCAGGCGCCCTCCTTCGCCAGCTTCGCAAGCTGGGTCATGACCTGCGCTGCCCCCGTCAGGCGCTTTTCCGGCGTCGGATAGTCGCGCGCGAGGAACAAGCTCTGGTCGGGACGGATCTTCGCCAGCGTTCCCTGCTTGGCGATAAAACCGACGAGCGCGGCCGGATTGGGAAACTCCTTGTTGCGGAACTGGACAACGACGCCCTTGGGGCCGGCATCGAGCTTCTCGACATTGGCGATGCGGCAGAGCGACTTGATGTAGACGATCTTCAGGAGATGCTGCACTTCCTGCGGCAGCGGACCGAAACGGTCGATCAGCTCCGCGCCGAATGCGTCGATATCCGAGAGCTCCGTGATCTCGCCGAGCCTCCGGTAGAGGCCGAGGCGCAGATGCAGGTCGGGAACGTAGTCGTCCGGAATCATGACCGGCGTACCGACGGAAATCTGCGGCGACCAGCCCGTATCGGCAATCTCCTCGTCCCTGATCTCGGCAACGGCCTCTTCCAGCATCTGCTGGTAAAGCTCGAAACCGACCTCCTTGATATGTCCGGATTGCTCCTCGCCGAGAAGGTTGCCCGCTCCGCGGATGTCGAGATCGTGGCTGGCGAGCTGGAAGCCGGCGCCGAGCGTGTCGAGCGACTGCAGAACCTTGAGGCGTCGTTCCGCCGTTCCCGTCAGTTTCTTGTTGACGGGCAGGGTGAAGAGCGCGAAGGCGCGCACCTTCGAGCGGCCGACACGTCCGCGAAGCTGGTAGAGCTGCGCCAGGCCGAACATGTCGGCGCGATGGATGATCATCGTATTGGCGGTCGGCACGTCGAGACCGGATTCGACGATGGTCGTCGATAGCAGGACGTCGTAACGGCCCTCGTAGAAGGCATTCATGATGTCCTCGAGCTCGGTTGCCGGCATCTGCCCGTGAGCGACGGCCACCTTCAGCTCCGGCACGTCCGATTTCAGGAAATCGTGGATTTCCGAGAGATCGCTCAACCGCGGGCAGACATAAAAGCTTTGTCCGCCGCGATAATGCTCGCGCATCAGCGTTTCGCGGATCACCAGCGGATCGAAGGGCGAGATGAAGGTGCGCACCGCCATCCGGTCGACCGGCGGGGTGGTGATCAAGGAAAGCTCGCGAACGCCCGTCATGGCAAGCTGCAGCGTGCGCGGAATGGGCGTTGCCGACAGCGTCAGCACATGCACGTCGCTCTTCAGCTCCTTCAGCCGCTCCTTGTGTTTGACGCCGAAATGCTGCTCCTCGTCGATGATCAGAAGACCAAGATTGGCGAACTTGATCGAGCTGCCGAGAAGGGCGTGCGTTCCGACGACGATATCGGTTTTTCCTTCCGCCACCTCCTTCTTCGTCAGTGCCAGATCCTTCGAACCGACAAGCCGAGAAGCCTGCTGGACGCGAACCGGAAGCCCGCGGAACCGGTCGGAGAATGTCTTGAAATGCTGGCGCGACAGCAACGTCGTCGGGACGACGACGGCGACCTGCACGCCGTTCATCGCGGCGATGAAGGCGGCACGCAGCGCCACCTCGGTCTTTCCGAAGCCGACATCGCCGCAGACCAGCCGGTCCATCGGACGCCCGGCGGCAAGATCCTCGCGCACGGCGTCGATGGCATTCGCCTGGTCGTCCGTCTCTTCATAGGGGAAACGCGCCGAAAATTCGTCGTAGATGCCGTCCGGTGCCGCCAGCGCCGGGGCGTGACGAACGAGACGGGCAGCCGCGATCTGGATCAGCCCGTTCGCCATGTCGAGCAGGCGCTTCTTCAGCTTCGCCTTACGTGCCTGCCAGGCCACGCCGCCGAGCTTGTCGAGGATCGCATCGCTGCCTTCCGCGCCGTAGCGCGAGAGAAGGTCTATGTTCTCGACCGGGAGGAACAGCTTCGCATCGTCGGCATAGACGAGTTCGAGACAGGCATGCGGCGCTCCCGCCGCCTCGATAGTGCGCAGGCCGACAAAACGGCCGATGCCGTGCTCGGCGTGGACGACGATCGAGCCTTCGTCCAGTCCGGCGACTTCGGTAATGAAATCGGCGCCCCGCTTGCGGCGTTTCGAGCGGCGAACCATCCGGTCGCCGAGGATATCCTGTTCGCCGATGACGACGATTTTCCCGGTCTCGAAGCCGCTTTCGAGGCTGAGCACGGCGGAGCCCGCCTCGCCGGCCTTGAGCCTCGCCAGTTCGGCGAAATCCCTTACCGGCACCACATTGCCGAGCCCGTGCTCGGCAAGCACCTGCAGCAGCCGGTCCAGCGAACCTTCGGACCAGCCGGTGATCAACACCTTGTCGCCGGCCGATCGCCGTTCCGCGATATGCTTCACCGCCTGGTCGAACACGTTGACGCGCGCGTCGTCCGGGCGCTCGCCCTCGCCTGCCGTGCGCGCCCATCGCATGCCCTGACGCGCATCGACGGTTACGACGCGGCGCGCTTCGCCTTCGTGCTCGTTGAACGGCGACAGGCGCACCGCGCTCAGCTCATCGAGTGCCGCGCCGAAGCGTTCGGCGTCGAGATAAAGCTGGCCGGGCGGAACCGGCTTGTAGGGTGCGGCCTGCGCGACCTGGCTTTTGCCGGGAGTGGAGGCGTTCTGCCGCGCCTCGTAATAGTCGCGGACCAGCTTGGACCGTTCGGCCGCCGCTTCACGCGCCGTATGGTCGGTGACGATGCGAAAACCTTCCAGATAGTCGAAGGTCGTTTCGAGCCCGTCGTAAAAGAGCGGAAGCCAATGCTCCATGCCGGCATAGCGCCGCCCCTCGGAGACCGCCTGGTAAAGGGCGTCGTCACGCGTCGCCGCGCCGAAGAGCGAGAGGTAATTCGTGCGGAAGCGGCTGATCGTGTCCGGCGTCAGCGTCACCTCGCTCATCGGGTTGAGGTCGAGGGAACGCGCCTGCCCGGTCGTACGCTGGCTTGCCGGGTCGAAGGAACGGATGCTCTCCAGCGTGTCTCCGAAGAAATCGAGCCGCACCGGCTCCGCGTTTCCGGGCACGAAAACGTCCAGAATGCCGCCGCGTACCGCATATTCGCCGACTTCGCGCACGGTCGCGACGCGCTCGAAGCCGTTCATCCCCAATCGCGCCGCGATGTCGTCCATGCGGATCTGATTGCCGGGCCTTGCCGAGAAGGCGAGGCTTTCGATTACCGGCCTTGGCGCCGTCTTCTGCAGCATCGCGTTGACCGTGACGAGCACGATCGCCGGATGGGGCTTGCGGGCATGCGTGATCAGGGCGGAGAGCGCCGAGAGCCGTCGCGCCGAGACGTCCGCGCTGGGCGAAACCCGGTCATAGGGCAAACAGTCCCAGCCGGGAAGCGTCAGCACCGGAATGTCGGGAGCGGCGAAGCCGAGCATCTGTTCGAGGTCCGGAATTCGCTGGCCGTCGGACATGACGAAGGCGACCGGCCCCTCTTTTCGGGCGATCTCGGCAAGCAGCAGCGGCTCGAGGCCGGAAGGCACCGGGCCGATCGTGACGGCGCGGCCGTCGGATTCCAATGATTGCGGGTCGAATCCGGATATCATCCCTTGCCGTCGCCTTTCGTCGCATCAGCGGACGCGAAAGCAGGCTTGTAGGCCGCTATGCGTGAGAAAAGCCCGCTGCGGAAGCGTTCTGGAACAGGTTTTTCGCCCGTCACCCACTTGACGAGATCGGCATCGTCCTCGGCCATGATCGCTTCCAGCTCATCCAGCTCCGCGCCCGAGAGCACGGTGATTTCGGCGTCGGCGAAAGCGCCCAGCACGAGATCCATTTCCCGGATGCCGCGATGCCAGCAACGGAAGAGGATACGTTTGCGACGTGGATCGATATCGGCGCTGGAGCGCGTGGTTCCGGTCATGATCCAGGGCCTTTCCTGCGATATGAAGTGAAACGCCTGTCAAGGCGATGGAGACGTAAGCCGAAGCCGAAATCCGTTCGGCGCTTCTATAGACCGACGAAAGAGAATTGTCAGCCTTGCCAAAGCCCTAATCTCCGGCGCATTTTGCGCGCCATGCGTCCGGCCATTCTCGATCCTCTGTTCTCTCCGCTTTCCACGCTTCCCGGTATCGGCCCGAAGCTCGGGGAGCTCTTTGCCAAGCTGCTCGGCCGCGAAAGCATCGAGGATTGCCGGGTCGTCGACCTCGTCTTCCATAAGCCTCACAATCTGATCGATCGGCGGCAGCAACCGGGCATCGCCCGTGCGCCGCAGGGTACGATCGTGACCATCACGGGGCGTGTCGATCGGCATCAGCCGCCGCCGGGCGGCAGATCCAACGTGCCCTACCGGGTCTTTCTTCATGACGAGACCGGCGAACTGGCCCTCACCTTCTTCCGCGTGAAAGGCAACTGGCTGGAAAAGGCACTGCCGATCGACGAGACCGTGGTCGTCAGCGGCAAGGTGGACTGGTTCAACGGCCGCCCCTCCATGGTGCACCCCGACTATATGGTACGCCTTGCAGAGGCCGAGACCCTACCGCTGGTCGAGCCCGTCTACGGCCTGACGGCAGGCCTTGCGCCAAGGACATTGCGAAAGGCCGTCGAGGCGGCGGTCGAGCGCATTCCCGACTTCCCGGAATGGATCGAGCAGACACTGCTTGACCGGCAGGGTTTTGCACCCGCCGCCGACGCATTCCGCCGGATGCATGATCCGCGCGACGAGACCGATCTCGACCCGCAGGCGCCCGCCCGGCGCCGCCTTGCCTATGACGAGTTTCTTGCGGGCCAGATTTCGCTCGCGCTCGTGCGGCAGCGTCTGCGCAAGGTTGCAGGTCGTCCGGTGAACGCGACGGGACGGCTGAGCAGGCCGGTCATTGACGCCCTGCCCTTCTCGCTCACGAACAGCCAATCGGCAGCGATCGCCGACGTGTTGAAGGATGTGGCGGCAGAACAGCGGATGCTGCGGCTGCTACAGGGCGATGTCGGCGCCGGCAAGACCGCGGTGGCGCTGATGGCGATGCTGGCAGCCGTCGAATCCGGGGGCCAGGCGGTGCTGATGGCACCGACCGAAATCCTGGCGCGGCAGCATTTCTCGACACTGTCGAAGATGGCCGCTCCCGCCGGCGTCACGATCGACGTCCTGACGGGGCGCACTAAAGGGCGGGAGCGCGATGCGATCCTCGGGCGCATCGCCTCCGGCGAGACCCAGATCGTCATCGGTACGCATGCGCTTTTCCAGGACAACGTCAACTATCGCGACCTCGTGCTCGCCGTCGTGGACGAGCAGCATCGCTTCGGCGTGCACCAGCGCCTGAGGCTGACGGCGAAGGGCATCTCTCCGCATATGTTGGTGATGACCGCGACGCCCATTCCGCGCACGCTGGTGCTCGCCGCCTTCGGCGATATGGATGTGTCGAAACTCACGGAGAAACCGGCCGGCCGCAAGCCGATCCAGACGGTCACAGTTCCCTCCGAGCGTACCGGCGAGATCGTCGATCGCCTGAGAGCGGCCCTTTCGGAGGGCAAGAAGGCCTATTGGATCTGCCCGCTGGTGGAGGAATCGGAGGAAACGGATCTGATGTCCGCCGAGGAGCGTCATGCCACGCTTGCGGCGGTTTTCGGCAGAGACGCGGGTCTCGTCCACGGCCGGATGAGCGGCACGGAAAAGGACGCCGCCATGCTCGCCTTCAAGAACGGCGAGACGCGACTGCTGGTCGCGACGACCGTAGTGGAAGTCGGGGTCGATGTTCCGGATGCCTCGATCATGGTGATCGAGCATGCCGAGCGTTTCGGCCTTGCGCAGCTTCACCAGCTTCGCGGACGCGTCGGCCGCGGCGAAGAGGCTTCGACCTGCATTCTCCTCTACAAGGGACCGCTCAGCGAAACGGGCCGGGCGCGGCTCTCCATCCTTCGTGAAACGGAGGACGGCTTCCGCATCGCGGAGGAGGATTTGAAGCTGCGCGGCGAAGGCGAATTGCTCGGCACGCGTCAATCCGGCACGCCGGGCTTTCTTATCGCCAGCCTGGAAGCGCATGGCGACCTATTGGAGGTCGCCCGAAAGGACGCAGCCTATACCGTCGAGCGCGACCCGGAACTCGTGAGCGAGCGGGGCAAGGCCTTGCGGACACTTCTCTATCTCTACAGACGCGATGAAGCGATCCGCTTCCTGCGGGCCGGATAGGCGTTTCTCAGATTTTCGGTTTTTTTCCCGGCTTCGCCGGAGGCCCGATCAGGGATTTTTCGGGCGGATTAACGAGGCCGACGGAAATGATCAGCTTGGCCGCGTCCTCCGCGCTCATGTCGAGCGGTATGATCTTTTCGCGGGGAACGAAGATGAGGAACCCTGCAGTCGGCAACGGCGTGGGCGGGAGGAAACAGGCGACCATCTGCTGGCCCATCGCGTCGAACTTGGCGGCGATCTCCCCTTTCGCGTCGGTCGCGAGGAAAACGACGGACCAAAGGCCGGCGCTCGGATATTCGATCAGCCCGGCCTTGTTGAAGGACGTCCCCTGTTCCTTCAAAACCGATTCGAATATCTGCTTCAGGCTCTTGTAGATCGTCCGCACCAACGGCGTGCGGTTCAGGATGGACTCGCCGAATTGCACGATCGACCGGCCGATCAGATTCTTGCCGAGAAAGCCGATGAGCGTGATCACGACCACGGCGATCAGGAGGCCGAAACCGGGAATGGCGAACGGCAGGTAGTTTTCGGGCGTATAGCGCATCGGCAGATACGGTTTCACCCAGCTGTCTGCCCAGCGGATGAAGGTCCAGGTCAGCCAGATGGTGATGGCGATCGGCGCGCAAATGACCAGTCCTGTCAGGAAGTTGTTGCGCAGCCGCGTCGCCAAGGAAATGCGAGGAGCAATGTCGTTCATTCGCGGTCCAGTTGGCGGTGGCTATCAGCCGAAGAAGGCCGGATGATAGGCAACCGGACCACCTTCGTAAACCGGTGAAAATGCCACACGCAGGAAATACTCGGGCGGGTATCCTTCCAGCGTGAAAGCCGGGTCATGCTCGAAGCCGAAGCGCTTGTAATAACCGGGGGCGCCAACGAGGACGCAGCCTTTCGCTCCGCCGGTGCGCAGGCGAGAAAGTCCTTCGCGGATCAGCGCGCTGCCGACACCTTCACGCTGACGGACGGGCGCGACCGAAACGGGGCCGAGCCCGAACCAGCCGTCTGCTTTCCCCGATATGGTGACCGGTGAAAATGCCACATGGCCGATGATCGCCCGGTCCTCCTCCGCGACCAGGGAGAGCGTCAGCGCGCCGGCCGCACGCAGCCGGTCGATGATATGCGGCTCCGAGCCGTCACTATGGGGCTGTCCCTCGAAGGCTGTCGTCGTCAGGTCATGGATTGCCGCGACGTCGGCCGGCGTCTCCGGGCGGATGATCATTCTACCGTCACGGATTTCGCGAGGTTGCGCGGCTGGTCGACATCGGTGCCCATGAAGACAGCGGTGTGGTAGGCAAGCAACTGGATGGGCAGCGAATAGATCATCGGTGCGATCAGTTCGTTGACGTCCGGCAGCACGATCGTCGCCATGGTCTGAAGCTTCGAGGCGACCGCACCCCGCTCGTCCGTGATGAAGATGATCCGGCCGCCGCGGGCGGCGACTTCCTGCATGTTGGAGACCGTCTTTTCGAAAAAGCGGTCATGCGGCGCGATCACGATCACCGGCATGTTCTCGTCGATGAGGGCGATCGGTCCGTGCTTCAACTCGCCCGCGGCATAGCCTTCTGCATGGATATAGGAGATTTCCTTGAGCTTGAGCGCTCCCTCCATCGCCAGCGGATAGCTCGTTCCGCGGCCCAGATAGAGAACGTCTCGGCATTTCGAAAGATCGCGCGAAAGCTGCTCGATCACAGGCTGGATGCCGTTCAGCACCTCGCTCATGATACGCGGCATCTCCGAGAGGCTGCGTACCAGATCGCGCTCCTCGTCTTCCGTTACGGTACCGCGCGCCCTTCCCGCTCCGATCGCAAGCGCCGCCAGCACGGAAAGCTGGCAGGTGAAGGCCTTGGTGGAGGCAACGCCGATCTCCGGTCCGGCAAGGATCGGAAAGACCGCGTCGGCTTCGCGTGCGATGCTCGATTCGCGGACGTTGACGACCGCCCCGATCTTCAATCCGCTGTCGCGGCAATAGCGCAACGACGCCAGCGTGTCGGCCGTCTCGCCAGACTGCGAGATGAAAAGTGCGGCCGAGGACGGATTGAGAGGGATTTCGCGGTATCGGAATTCCGAGGCAACGTCGATCTCCACCGGCAGCCTCGCATAACGCTCGAACCAGTATTTGCCGACGAGACCGGCGAGATAGGCCGTGCCGCAGGCCGAAATGGCAAGGCTCGACACTGAAGCGAAATCGATCGGGCCCGCAACCGGCCTCACCTTGTGCCCGAGAAAGTCGATGTAATGGCTGAGGGCATGGGAGATCACCTCCGGCTGCTCATAGATCTCCTTCTCCATGAAATGCCGGTGGTTGCCCTTGTCGATCATGTAGGCAGCGGCGGAAGAGACCTGGCGCGGACGTTCGACGCGATTGCCGTCGAGATCGAAGATGTGGACGCCGTCGCGACCGATCACCGCCCAATCGCCATCGACGAGATAGGTGATTTCGTTGGTGAAGGGCGAAAGCGCGATGGCGTCCGACCCGAGGAACATCTCGTCCCGGCCGTGGCCGATCGCCAGCGGCGGACCGCTGCGCGCCGCCATGATCGTCGAGGGATCCTCCTCGAACATGACCGCCAGCGCATAGGCGCCGGTCACGCGCTTCAGCATCGCCTGCATCGCCTCGCGCCGCCCGAAGCCCTCGCGCCGGAGTTTCACCAGGAGATGGCCCACGACCTCCGTATCAGTCTGTGTCTGGAATTCGGCACCCGCTGCCGTCAGCTCGTCGCGAATTTCGGAGAAGTTTTCGATGATGCCGTTGTGCACGACGGCGACGCCGTCGGTGAAATGCGGATGCGCATTGCGCTCCGTCGGTGCACCATGCGTCGCCCAGCGTGTGTGTGCGATACCGATCGTGCCGGACAACGGCTCCTCGGAAAGTTTCTTTTCCAGATTGAACAGCTTGCCTTCGGCCCGCCGCCGCTCCAGCCTGCCCTCGCGGATGGTCGCCACGCCTGCCGAATCATAGCCGCGATATTCGAGGCGCTTCAGCGCGTCCACGAGTCGCGAGGCCACAGGCTGGTTTCCGACTATCCCCACAATGCCGCACATGCAACGATCCCCAATCTCCCGGGTTTCCGACGATCGCCGGAGGAACCCGACCTTAGTTCCATTTTGCGCACAACCCTTCGGTGAATGCGAGATGGCCTTTCGGTCATAGGCATGCGCAAAAGTCGAGGGCAGTTGGTATCGATTTTCCGGACAAGTGCAATTGCCGCGCGGTCACTTTCGGTTTCGGGCGGTAATGCAACAAAAGCGGCTCAGCCCGCCGCTTTCTTCTTTGCAGCCTTGATCGCAAGATTGCGCTCGCGGATCACCTTGGCCCGTCCTTCCTTGTTCTCCTGGCGCGCGCGGCCGAATGCCAAGGCGTCGTCCGGAACGTCCGACGTAATGACGCTTCCCGAGGCGATATAGGCGCCGCTGCCGATCGAAACCGGTGCGACCAGCGACGAATTGGAGCCGATGAAGGTATTTTCGCCGATAAGGGTCAAATGCTTGTTCACGCCGTCATAGTTGCAGGTGATGGTGCCTGCGCCGATATTGCTGCCGCCGCCGACGATCGCGTCGCCGATATAGGTCAGATGGTTGATCTTGGCACCGGGACCGATTTCGGATTTCTTGACCTCGCAGAAATTCCCCACTTTCGAATGTTCGCCGAGTTCCGCGCCCGGCCGAAGGCGGGCGAACGGGCCGATTTCGGCGTCGAGGCCGACATGGGCACCTTCCAGATGGCAGAAGGAATGAATGATCGCGCCGCTCTCGACCTTTACGCCGGGACCAAAGAACACATTCGGCTCGATGATCGCATCCCGGTCTATCTGCGTGTCGAAGGATAGGAAGACCGTTTCGGGCGCGATCATCGAGACGCCCGAAAGCATCAGCTCGAGGCGTCTCCTGTCCTGCCAGATACGCTCCAAAACGGCGAGTTCGGCCCGTGTGTTGCAGCCTATCAGCTCGGCTTCGGGAGCCTCCACGGCAGCGGCGTGCCCGCCGTCCCGGCGCACGATCTCGACCAGATCCGTCAGGTAGTATTCGCCGTTGGCATTGCCGTTGCCGACCTTGGCAAGAAGATCCAACGCCTTGCGACCGTCGATCGCCATCAGTCCGCCGTTGCAGTAGGCGATCCGAAGCTCTTCCTCGCTTGCATCCTTGTGCTCGCGGATAGCGATCAGCTCGCCGTTCTGGATGACGAGGCGGCCGTAGCCGGAGGGATCTGCGGCCATGAAGCCGATCACGGCGACGTCGTTTCCTGCTGCAAGCGCTTCGCGCGCCGCCATCAGCGGCTTTTCCGTAATGAGCGGCGTGTCGCCGAAAACGACGAGGATATCGTCATAGCCCTTTGCGATCGCTTCGCGGGCCGCCAGCACGGCATGCGCGGTGCCGAGCCTTTCCGTCTGGATATGCACGGAGATCGCAAGGGCCGGATTTTGCGCGGCGGCCTCGACCTCTTCGGCATCGCGGCCAAGCACCAGCGCAACGTCGCTGATGCCGGCCTTCGTCAGCGCATCCGTCACATGCGCGATCATCGGCCGGTTGCCGATCCGGTGAAGTACCTTCGACATGGACGATTTCATTCGCGTGCTTTCGCCGGCAGCAAGTATCACCGCCAGACAACTCCGCTGCGTCGCGTCCTTGTTCATTCTCATCCCTTTCGTACTGCGTCGGTCCGTTCCTTAGCAAAAAGGACCGCGACACGCCAAAGGGATTCAGGGCTGCTCGCTCCGGCGCAGGCGGCTTTCCACGAGCAGGCCGCTATCGTCCAGAATAGGATAGGCGACAGAGACCAGATGCGCATTGATGCGCTTCAGGTCCCGAAGCATGTCGAGATGCACCGAGCTCGTCTGCAGGCTCTCGATCCGGCCGTCCCGCAGGCGTTCGAGGTGACGTTCCGACGAGCGCTTTTCCATCCGCCGCACATCCACCTTCACCTCGACGAGCTGGCGGGCGAGATTGAAGTCCCCCGTGACGAAGATCGTCTGCGCGATGCGCAGGTTCTCGATCGTCAGGTTGAAGAGATCCTGCAGCTCGCCGTAGCCGGCATCGGAGAATTTCAGCCCATTCGCGATCTTCTTGCGGATCTGCTCCTGGAGCCCCTTTTCGACGATGTCGCCGACATGCTCCAGGTTGATGCCGTAGTCGATGATCACCATAGAACGTTCGGCATCGTCCTCGCTCAATCCCCGGCGGCCCAGCCGGGAGAGATAGAGTTTCACATCCTGCTGCAGCCGGTCGACCTGCCGCTCCAGCGCGCCGATATCGCGCAGTTCGTTGAGATCGTTCGTGTTGAAAGCCTGCATGGTGCGGATCAGCATGGATTCGATCAGATCCCCAACCCGCAGAACTTCGCGCGTGGCGCCGGAAAGAGCCACCACCGGCGTCGTGAAGGCCGATTCGTCGAGATAGCGCGGACCGGCATCGTCTTCCTTCCCGCCCGGCACGAGGCGCTCCATGATGCGCGTGACCGGTCCGGAAAATGGCCAGAAGACGAGCGCGACCACAAGGTTGAAGGCGAGATGCACGTCGACCGGCAGCTTGGCGATCGGAAGCGGGAGGGCCGACAGCAAACCGGCGATCACGCCGGCAAGCGGAAGCGCAACGAGGCAGCCGATCCCGCGCACGAGAAGATTGCCGATGGTCACGCGCCGCGCCGCAGCGGACGATCCAAGGGTGGCGATCACCGGCGGGATCGCGCCTCCGAAATTGGCGCCGAGAACGAGCACGACGGTCAGGGCCGGAGACAGGATCCCTGTGGCGGAAAGCGACAGGATGAGCACGACCATCGCCAGGCTCGAAGACGAAACGAATGCGAGCGCCGCCGAGACGGCGAGCGCCACCGGCCAAGCATTGTCGAGAAGCCCGAGAAAGGCTGCCAGCGCCGGCGACTGGCGCATCGGCTCGGTCGCAAGGCCGAGAAGCTGAAGCGACAGGAGCATGAGGCCGATGCCGACAAGCGCCGTCCCTAGTCCCTGCCGGGCCGAAGACTTTCCGGACCTGTTGAGCACGACGCCGGCGAGGATCACCAGCGGCGACAACACCTCGATCCCTGTCGACACCAGCCAGGCGGTGACCGCCGTGCCGACATTGGCGCCGAGAAGCACGACCTGCGCCATCCTCGGTTTGACGAGCTTACGTTCCACGAAGGACGCGATCATCAGAGCCGTAGCCGTGGAGCTTTGCAGCGCCACGGTGGCGGCGAATCCCGCGATGAACGACCGGAACGGACCGCGGGTACCGACCGCAAGGCCGGAGCGCAGCCGGATTCCTAGCGCCCGCGTCGCTCCGTCCTTCACCTGCGCGAGCCCGAAGAGCAGAAGCGCAACGGCTCCGAAAAGATTGATCATGACGATGGTCGATGACACGGCAGTATCCTTCTGGCCCCCTCAGACGACGACCGTAAGCGCTGAGTGCATCAACAGCACAACCGGCATTGCGGCATTCGGCACCTCGGACCCGTCTGCAATGCTACTCACATGGGATCGCGAACCGGGAATGTCAGCGAGAATAATATGATTGGCGGATATTATCTCAATAATTTCAAAAAAATTCTTTTTGCCGGCAAAGGATTCCGTCTTCCACTGATCCATTTGCGGCAGGCATGCCGCTATCCCTGATTTTCACCTTGCCTGCGCCTTCCTTCTTTATTGTACATAAGCGCGTTCCGCGCGATCCTCCTTTGTGCAGCGGCCGGTCTTCAATTCCGCCGAACTTTCATTTATGAGACGAGTTCCGCCGGCTGCTGCCCGGCATATGAGGAATAATGAACGATGCTCGACGCCCTGAGACGCGGCTCCCGGACCTGGGCCGCCAAAGCCCTGATGATCATTCTGGTCGGCTCCTTCGCCATCTGGGGTGTATCAAGCTCGCTCGTGGCAGGAACGTCGAATGCGGTGGTTACGGTCGGTGACGTCAGCGTCTCTCCGACCGATTTCCGCCTTGCCTACGAGCGCCAGGTCGCCTCGCTGTCCCAGCGCTTCGGGATGCGGCTTACGAGCGAGCAGGCGCGCGCACTCGGGGTCGAGAATCAGGTCTATGCCGAACTCGTGGCGGGCGCCGCGCTCGACCAGCTTTCCCGCGACATGAATCTCGGCCTGTCGGAAGGCCGCCTTGCGCGGTTGATCGCGGACGATCCGGCTTTTCGCGGCGTCAACGGCCAGTTCGACCGCGTCGCCTTTTCCAGCATCCTGCGCAATGCCGGGCTTCGTGAGAACGACTACATCAGCAACCGCAGCCAGGTCGCGATCCGCAGCCAGATCGTCGAGGCGGTTTCGGACGGATATCGTGCGCCGGCGGCCCTCATCGACGCGTTGCGCCAGTACCGCCACGAATCCCGCGCGATCGACTATCTTCTCTTGAGCAACGCCAACATCGATCCGGTAAAAACCCCCGGCGACGAGGTGCTTGCACCCTGGTTCGAGCAGAACAAGGCGAAGTACAGGGCACCTGAATACCGCAAGATCACCTATGTGACGCTCGAACCCAAGGATATCGCCGATCCGTCCGTCGTGACTGATGAGGCGGTCCGCGAGGACTATGAGAAGAACAAGGACAAATACCGGACTGCGGAAACCCGCACGATCGAGCAGCTCACCTTCAGGGACAGGGCGGCAGCCGACGACGCCGCCGCCAAACTGCTTGCCGGGACGAGCTTCGACGAGCTCGTGGCCGCGGAAGGCAGGACGGCCGCCGACGTCCTGCTCGGCGAATTCACCAGGGACAGGGTTCCCGACCAGAAGCTCGGCGATGCCGCTTTCGCCGTTGCTGCCGACGGCGGCACCACGCCCGTCATCGACGGTGCGTTCGGACCGGTCATTCTCAGGGTGACCAATATCCGCCCGGAAACCGTCCGCAGCTATGACGAGGTGAAGGACGAATTGCGCAACGAGCTTGCTCTCGACGAGGCGAGCAACGGCATTCTCTCCGTGCATGACCGCTTCGAGGAAAGCCGCGCCGAAGGAGCGAACCTGACCGATGCCGCCGCGCAGAACAGATTGAAGGCGGTGACGGTCGAGGTCGACAGCTCCGGAAACAACCGCGAAGGCGAGGAAGTCGCCGGCATTCCCGAGCAGGCCACGCTTCTCGGCGAAGCCTTCAAGACGGAGATCGGCGCGGAGACCCAGCCGGTCAATTTCGGCCCGGAAGGCTATATCTGGTACGAGGTGCTGGACATCGCGCCGGAGCGCGACCGTACGCTCGACGAGGTCCGCGACCGCGTGGTCGCCGATTGGACGGCAGAGCAGCAGCGCAACGCGCTCTCGGCGAAAGCGGCCGAACTTGCCGATCGTGTCCGCAAGGGCACCGCGCTTGCCGATATCGCAAGCGAACTCGGCCTCACGGTCGAAATCAAGTCCGGCATCAACCGCTCTTCCGAGGATCCCGTCCTCAGCCCCGCAGCAGTCGCGGCCGCCTTCGACGGGCCTGTGGGCCACATAGCCAACGCTCCCGGGGTGGACGGAGAGGGGCAGATCCTGCTGCAGGTCACGGAGATCAACCCGCAGGCAACGACCGATGCGCTGACGAATACCGACCAGCAGATCGAAGCGGTCGCAAACGCCAGCGGCGACGATATTCTCGACCAGATGGTCAGTGCCCTGCAAACGTCCTATGGCGTTTCGATCAACAGGACGCTCGCCGAACAATCCATCAACCGGTGAGCCGTCCATGTCCGACCTGAAACCCTACATAGCCAAGGTCGCAACCGGCGAGGCGCTCGACCGCGAAGAGGCCCGCGAGGCCTTCGAGATCATCATGTCGGGTGCTGCAACGCCCTCGCAGATCGGCGGCTTCCTGATGGCTTTGCGCGTGCGCGGCGAGACAGTGGACGAGATATACGGCGCGGTGGGATCGATGCGGGCGCGCATGCTGCCCGTCGACGTTCCCGAAGATGCGATCGACATCGTCGGCACCGGAGGCGATGGGACCGGAACCTACAATATATCAACGCTTGCGGCGATCATCGTGGCGGGCGCCGGGGTGCCGGTCGCCAAGCATGGCAACCGTGCGCTGAGCTCAAAGGCCGGCACCGCCGATGCCCTCTCCTGCCTCGGGGTCAAGCTGGATATCGGACCGGAGACGATCTCGCGTTGCGTCACCGAAGCCGGCCTGGGCTTCATGTTCGCGCAGCTTCATCATCCGGCGATGAAGCATGTCGGCCCTTCGCGCGTCGAGCTCGGCACGCGGACCATCTTCAATCTTCTCGGCCCCCTCTCCAATCCGGGCAGCGTCAAGTATCAGCTTCTCGGCGTCTTCTCGCCGCAATGGCTGATGCCGGTGGCGGAAGTCCTGCGCGACCTCGGATCGGATCGGGTCTGGGTCGTCCACGGCTCCGGGCTCGATGAGATCACCACCACCGGGATCACACAGGTCGCAGCGCTGGAGAACGGCCAGATCCGCAGCTTCGAGCTGAAGCCGGAGGATTTCGGCGTGCCGCAGGTGACGCTCGACGACATCCGCGGCGGCGACGGTGCGCACAATGCTGCGGCGCTTACGGCGGTTCTCGACGGCATGGCCATGCCGTATCGCGACATTGCGCTGGCCAATGCTGCTGCGTCCCTCGTCGTCGCCGGCAAGGCCCGGTCGCTGACGGAAGGCATGGAGCTTGCCCGCCAGTCTCTGGCAAGCGGCGCGGCACGCGCGGCACTCGATCGGCTCGTCGCCGTTTCCAACGCCGCCTGTTGAGGATAGGATAGGCCATGACCGATATCCTGAAGAAGATCGAAGCCTACAAGCGCGAGGAGATCGCGGCCGCGAAGACTCGCGTTCCCCTTGCCGACCTCAGGGCCATGGCGCGCGATCAGGAACCGCCACGCGGCTTCCTGGCAAGCCTGAAAGCGAAGAAGGCGGAAGGGCTTTTCGGCCTAATCGCCGAGATCAAGAAGGCGAGCCCCTCCAAGGGGCTGATCCGGCCGGACTTCGATCCCCCCGCGCTTGCAAGGGCCTATGAGGCCGGTGGTGCCGCCTGTCTTTCCGTTCTCACCGATATGCCGAGCTTCCAGGGAGCACCCGAATTCCTGACTGCCGCGCGTGCCGCCTGTTTGCTGCCGGCGCTGCGCAAGGATTTCATGTTCGAAAGCTATCAGGTGCAGGAAGCGCGCGCATGGGGCGCCGATTGCATCCTTCTCATCATGGCATCGCTTTCCGACGACGATGCCAAGGCGCTCGAGGATGCCGCCTTCTCCCTCGGCATGGACGTGCTCGTCGAAGTGCACGACCAAGCGGAGATGGAGCGCGCGCTGAACCTCAGGTCCAAGCTCATCGGCATCAACAACCGCAACCTGCGCACCTTCGAGGTCGATCTCGCCGTTTCTGAAAAGCTGGCGGGGATGGTTCCCGACGACCGCCTGATCGTCGGCGAAAGCGGCATCTTCACGAATGCCGACTGCAAACGGCTTCACGATTCTGGCATCTCCACCTTCCTCGTCGGGGAAAGCCTGATGCGCAAGGAGGACGTGACGGCAGCGACGCGGGCGCTTCTGACCGGCGACGCCTCTATGCTGGCGGCGGAATGATGACGTCTTTCGCACCGAAGCTCACCCATATCGACGCCTCCGGAAAGGCCAGCATGGTCGATGTCGGCGACAAGGCCGAAACCGTCCGCACCGCGCTTGCCGAGGGTTTCGTCCGCATGAGGCGCGAGACGCTGGAACTCATTCGCACCGGAAATGCCAAGAAGGGTGACGTCATCGGTACGGCACGTCTCGCCGGCATCATGGCCGCGAAGCAGACCGCAAACCTCATTCCGCTCTGTCATCCGCTGATGCTGTCCAAGGTTTCGGTCGACATTGCGGAGGACGACGCCCTGCCCGGGCTGCGCGTCGAGGCGATGGCGAAGCTCACGGGCCGGACCGGCGTGGAGATGGAGGCGCTGACCGCCGTCAGCGTTGCCTGCCTGACGATCTACGACATGGCGAAGGCCGCAGACCGGGAAATGGAAATCGGCGGCATCCGGCTCCTCGAAAAATCCGGCGGACGCTCCGGCGACTACCGCCGCCACGGAGAAGAGCGCTGATGTCGCTGCTGCCGGTTGCCGACGCGCTGGAACGGCTGCTTGCGGCCGCGGCCCCGCCGGCGGCGACCGAAACCGTCTCCCTCCACGACGCCTCCGGACGGGTCCTTGCCGAAGGCCTGCGGGCTTGCCTGACCCAGCCGCCCTTCGACAATTCGGCCATGGACGGCTATGCGCTGCGCCACGCCGATATCGCGATCGGCGCCGCCCTGACCGTCATCGGCACATCGTCGGCAGGACACGCTTTCGACGGAGACGTCGGACCGGGACAGACCGTGAGAATATTCACCGGCGCACCCATGCCTGCCGGAGCCGACACGGTTCTCCTTCAGGAGGATGCGCAAGTTCTTGATCGGCAACACATCCGGCCGGCTTTCGTCCCGCCCAGGGGACGACATGTCCGACCGCGGGGCCAGGATTTTTCGGAAGGCGAAACGGTCCTGCGCGAGGGCGACCTGCTCGACGCGGGCCGCCTTACCGTCGCGGCGGCGATGAACCATCCGCAACTCGCGGTGTATGCCCGACCAAGGGTCGCCATCGTGGCGACCGGTGACGAACTGGTTCCGCCGGGGACCGAGCCCGGCCGCAGCCAGATCATCGCCTCGAACAGCTTCGGCGTCGCGGCGATCGCGCGCGAAGCGGGAGCCGGCATCATCGACCTCGGGATCGTTGGCGACGATGAAAGCGCCATTCTCGAAGCCGCCGAGAAGGCGAAAAGTTCCGGCGCCGACGTGCTGGTCACGCTGGGCGGCGCGTCGGTCGGCGACCGTGACCTGATCAAGCCGGCCTTGCTCTCGGCCGGTATGGAGCTCGATTTCTGGCGTATCGCGATGCGGCCCGGAAAACCGCTGATGGTCGGGACGCTCGACGGCATGCAGGTGCTCGGTCTGCCGGGAAATCCCATATCGAGCCTCGTCTGCTCGCTGCTCTTTCTCGAACCGCTCGTTCGCAAGCTGGCAAGGCTTCCGGCACGCAGCCGGATCGTTCACGGCGTGACCGCAACGGATCTTGCGGAAAACGACAAGCGACAGGATCATCTTCGCGCACGCCTGACCCGCCGTGCCGACGGGGTCATTTCCGCAGAAGCCTTCGCCAGGCAGGATTCCTCGATGATGAAGGTCTTCGCCGATTCGGAAGGCCTGATCGTCCGCCCCCCGCATGCGGAAGCGGCCAAGGCCGGCGACGCCTGCCCGATCCTGCTCCTGCGCGAACCCGCCTCCCCCTGAAACTTTATTTTCCGCGGTCCCGCCGGTTTTCACGAAATTTTAGCCACTTGCGGAACACATATGGAACATATAGTGTCCGTTCTGGATTTGTTTCGTGATTCCGGGGTTGAACCACATGCTCACGCGCAAGCAACAGGAACTTCTCTTGTTCATTCATGAACGGATGAAGGAATCCGGCATACCGCCGTCCTTCGACGAGATGAAGGACGCTCTCGATCTCGCCTCGAAATCCGGCATTCACCGCCTGATCACGGCGCTTGAGGAGCGTGGTTTCATCCGCCGCCTTCCCAATCGGGCGCGGGCTCTGGAGGTCATCAAGCTCCCGGACGCCTATTCGCCGAGCCTGCAGCCGCGCCGCGGCTTCTCCCCGAGCGTCATCGAGGGAAGCCTCGGCAAACCCAGCCCTGCGGCGGCGCCGAAGCCGGCACCCGTCGAGGACACGACATCTTCGGTTTCCGTTCCCGTAATGGGCCGGATCGCAGCCGGCGTTCCGATTTCGGCCATTCAGAACAACACCCACGACATCACCGTTCCCGCCGAAATGATCGGCAGCGGCGAGCACTACGCGCTGGAGGTCAAGGGCGACTCGATGATCGAAGCCGGCATTCTCGACGGCGACACGGTCATCATCCGCAACGTCAATTCGGCCAATCCCGGAGAAATCGTCGTGGCACTCGTCGACAACGAGGAAGCGACGTTGAAGCGATTCCGCCGCAAGGGGGCCTCGATCGCCCTCGAAGCCGCAAATCCCGCCTACGAAACGCGCATTTTCGGGCCGGAAAGGGTGAAGATCCAGGGCAAGCTCGTCGGCCTCATTCGCCGTTATCATTGATCGCTACGGCCTCGCCGTCCAGCTGAAAGCTGCCGCTCCGCCAGTCATAGCTGCGATGCAGGGTCCATGGCCGCCGGAGCGTGTCGACGGAAGCCGTGATGGCGTAGCTCGGGCCTATCTCGGAGGGCTCTGCAGCAGGTGAAATTTCGAGTGCACCGGTCGTGCGCAATGTACGGGCTGTGAGAAGCAACCCGCCCGAGCGGCAATGCGCGCTCCGCAGATGCTGCGAAGCGACCACGAAGTCGGCGCTGTCGCAGGCAGCTCCCAGAAATGCGGGATCCTCTATCGTAACGACGCGCCAGTTCGACGGCGTTCTGGCCGCACACCATTCCTTCGCCCGGCAGATGAAACGAGGCTTTCCTTCGGTTTCCTCCAAGGCTTCGGCCATCTGCCGGCGGGCGCTTTCGCTATCTATATTCCGGCGCCTCTCCTTCCGCCGCTTTTCCGCGACGGTGACGTCGCCCACCGCCTTCTCATTCGCCTTCCCCTGCCCGGCCGGCCGGAGTTGCGGCGGCGTATGGCTTTGGATGCGCAAGGCACGCCGCCACTGCGAATAGATGAAATCCGGCGGACGGCCCCGGTTGGTTGCCGCTTCGCCCCCGGACAGAATGGCAACCAGCCGGCCGTCTTCGGAGACGAGAAGCTCAGGCGGCGGACGCGCATCGGGCCAGAAAGCGAGAAACGTACCGACGAGGACGAGCAGAAGGCCCGACAGCCTCAGCCGGGTGCGCAGGAGGCAGAGAAGCCCGCCGCCGAGCCCGATCAGCAGGAAAGATGCCTGCGGAATCCGCCCCGTCACCACCTCGCCGCCCCAGCCGGCGACCCAATGGGATATGGCGATCATCCAGTCGATGCCCTTGCCCATGATGGCGAAGGGAAGTGCGTCGAGCCCGAAGGGCATGAGCAGCATCGCGATCAAACCGAAGGGCATGACAACCGCGCTGATCACCGGCATCGCGACGAGATTGCCGGCAAGTCCATAGGCGGGAATGCGGTGGAAGTGGCCGATCGAATAGATCAGCGTGGCAAATCCGCCGATCAGCGACGAAAGCAGCAATCCGCCGAGAAACCGCGAGACGAACCCGGCGTAGCGGGTCAATGGCAGATTTGGCCTCTCCTGCCGGACGGGACGCTCCCGCCAGGCCGCATAGCCCGCGACCAATCCCAGCGTGGCGGCGAAGGACATCTGGAAGCCTGGGCCGGTGACCGCCGATGGCGTCACGATGAGGATCAGTATCCCGGAAAGGGCGATGTTGCGCAGGCTGATGGCAGTGCGGTCGAAGAAGACCGCGATCAGCATGATCGAGATCATGATCCATGAGCGCACCGCGGAAATGGCGCCGCCGGAAATCATGATGTAAAGAGTGACCATGACCAGCGCACCGGCGGCTGCGATCTTCTTGACGGGATAGCGCTCGGCAAGCCCCGGAACGAGCGCGAGGAACATCCGGGCTCCGACGAGGAACGTCCCGGCGGCGAGCACCATGTTCAGGCCCGAGATCGCCAGCACGTGGGCGAGACCCGCCTGCCGCAGCGCTTCCACCGTATCCGGGCTGATCGCCCGCTGCTCGGCCGTGACGAGCGCTGCCGCGATCGCACCGGCATCACCCCCGATCCGGCTGCGGATATGCTCGGTAATGCCGTTGCGCCAGGTTGCGATCCGTTCGCTCATCCGCTCGAAAATGCCGCCGCCGGAAGATGACGGGCGGCTCGTGTCAGGCTTGCCGTAGAAGAAGCCGACGGCCCCGTTGCCGGCCATATAGGCGTCGAACGCGAAGTCGTTCAGTCCCGGAAGAGCGGGGCCGGAAGGAGGATTGAGGCGTGCCCTTCCGGCGATCGTCCCTCCAATGCTCACGGGCTCATGCGCGCTGCGGACGAGCAGCGTGATACGGGAAGGCGGGCGTTTCAGGGCCGGGTCGCGGGTGGATGTCAATTGCACGAGATAGCGTATGCGCCCCCTGTCGTCCGCTTCCCGCGACAGGACCCGCCCCTCGATATGCGTGGTGACGGGCGTGTCGAGGATGACCGTCGAAAGCCGGTTGCTTTCCAGGGCGGCGAACACCATTCCAACCGGAAGGAGAAAGGCGGCCGCGGCAGCAACGGCGATCAGGTCCGGATCGTGCCGCCTGCGCCAGGCGGGCCAGGCGAAAACGGCGCAGGCGATGAGAAGCGCCAGCATGGGCGGATCGCGCGGCAAGGCATACCAGATCGCCGCCCCCGCTCCGAGGAAGACCGGAACGAACAGAAAGAAATGCCCGTATTCGCGCTCCTGCGCCACGGCGTCGCGCGACCGGTGCGCGGCCGCTGCAAGCCGGGCGGAAACGGCCCCGGCCGCCGCCACTGCACCGCGCCGCCGAACCACCACCGGTGTTTCCGTTCTCACGTCCGGTTGGAGCGCCGGCGGTCGGAACAAGGGGTGACGAGAAATCTCCCATGCACTGCTTTCCGCCGTGCGATAGATCTCGCCCTGATCGCCATCTCTCATGGATGCCACCCTGCCCCAAGCCGAGATGATGCAACTCATGATTACGGATTGCAATCCCCGGTCATTGCATCCGGAGACATATTCAGAAAAAAGAATGCCACCTCAACAACTTGTGTCCAGCGCCCATAAATTGCTTGAAACTGCGCGTGAAGAGTAGATATTGCATCGCCAGAACGTCGCTTTCGCAATGCACAATTAGACTTTCTCGCGGCTTGGCAGCGAGGGCTAAATGGGCTAGCAAAGCGGCACGTCACGGTTTGGTACGGCTCTGTGCCACGTTTCAGCAATGGAGGATCGACATGACAGAAAAAAGCGCGGATGTATCGGTTGGCGGCAAGACAATCGAGTTGCCGGTGCGATCCGGGTCAATCGGTCCGGATGTCGTGGACATCGGCTCCCTCTACAAGCAGACCGGCACCTTCACCTACGATCCCGGCTTCACCTCGACTGCGTCCTGTGAATCCAAGATCACCTATATCGACGGCGACGAGGGCGTGCTTCTGCATCGCGGCTATCCGATCGAGCAACTGGCCGAACACGGCGACTTTCTCGAAGTGTGTTATCTTCTTCTCTACGGCGAACTGCCGACGAAGGCACAGAAGGACGATTTCGACTATCGTGTGACGCATCACACGATGGTGCATGAACAGATGACACGCTTCTTCACCGGATTCCGCCGCGATGCGCATCCCATGGCGGTGATGTGCGGCTGCGTCGGTGCGCTCTCGGCCTTCTATCACGACTCGACCGATATCACCGATCCGCACCAGCGGATGGTCGCTTCGCTGCGCATGATCGCCAAGATGCCGACGATCGCCGCCATGGCCTACAAGTACCATATCGGCCAGCCTTTCGTTTATCCGAAGAACGATCTCGATTATGCGTCGAACTTCCTGCGCATGTGTTTTGCCGTTCCGTGCGAGGAATATGTCGTCAATCCGGTTCTGGCGCGCGCCATGGACCGTATTTTCATCCTGCATGCAGATCACGAGCAAAATGCCTCGACTTCGACGGTGCGTCTTGCGGGCTCGTCCGGCGCCAATCCGTTCGCGTGCATTGCCGCAGGCATCGCCTGCCTTTGGGGCCCGGCCCACGGCGGCGCCAACGAGGCGGCCCTCAACATGCTCGCGGAAATCGGCACGGCCGATCGCATTCCGGAATATGTTGCCCGCGCGAAGGACAAGAACGATCCCTTCCGCCTGATGGGCTTCGGCCACCGGGTCTACAAGAATTACGACCCGCGCGCCAAGATCATGCAGAAGACGACGCACGAAGTGCTCGCCGAACTCGGCCACAAGGACGACCCGCTCCTCGAAGTCGCGATGGAACTGGAGCGGATCGCGCTCACCGACGAATATTTTATCGAAAAGAAGCTGTACCCGAACATCGACTTCTATTCGGGCATCACGCTGAAGGCGCTGGGCTTCCCCACCACCATGTTCACCGTGCTCTTCGCGCTCGCGCGCACGGTCGGCTGGATCGCCCAGTGGAACGAGATGATCGAGGATCCCGAGCAGCGCATCGGCCGCCCGCGCCAGCTTTATGTCGGCGAGCCGAAGCGCGACTACCTTCCCGTTTCCAAGCGCTGAAACCCTCGGCCAAGCCGCAAGGAACGAGGCCCCGCTTCATTCGTGAAGCGAGGCCTCGCCGTTTCGATGCATCGAAAACGAGTGAAGACGCGATCAGGGAGATACCGCGACGTCCAGCCAGAACCGGGTGAAGCCTTCGGCAAAAGCCCGGTAGCCGCCGAGCGTCGAAGGCTTGACGGCATAGGCGTTGGCGCCGTTCTCATAGGCTTCGCTGATATCCGTCGCGTTTGCAGAGGAAGACAGCATGATGACGGGTGTGATCGCCGTGCGTTTGCGGGTCCTCAGGCGCCGGAGCAGTTCCATGCCGTTCGTTCCCGGCATATTGATGTCGAGCAGGATGTAATCGAATTTCTCGCTGTCCAGCCTGGCGCTTGCGGTTTCCGCGTCGGAGACGTGGGTTATGTCAAGCGGGCTGCCGGCTTCAAAAAAGGCCCTGGAGACAAATCGTGCATCGACTGCATCGTCATCCACCATCATCAGCTTTTTAAGTCCGTCGCTCAAAATCGCTCTCGGGAAATCATAAATCTTTTCGGAAAAGTCACCACGAAACGTGCGCCCGGACCATAGTTCGTGTCAAGCCTGATCTCGCCGTCATGGCTTTCGGCGATCCGCTTGACCAGCGAGAGGCCGACGCCTGTTCCCTTGTAGACGCTCTCGTCGCGATGAAGCCGCTGAAACACGTCGAAAATCTTGTCGGCATATCGGGGATCGATGCCAATGCCCTCGTCCTCGACGATGAACTCGACGCTCTCGCCCTCATCGCGCCCATAGATGCGAACCTCGGGTTTTTTCCCTTCATGGCAATATTTCAATGCATTGCCGATCAGGTTCTGAGCGAGCCGCTTTAGAAGCTCAGGATCGCCGTCGACTTCGGGCAATCTTCCCACGTCGACAACCGCTTCCGCTTCGCGAATATACTCTTCGAGCAACTGCAATGCCTCGGAAACGACGGCCTGCAGCGATACACGGCGCACGGAGGCGATCCGATAGGCGATCTGCGAATATTCGAGAAGGCTTTCGACCAGCCGCTGCATGCGCACCGTGCTCTGCCTGATATGATCCGCATAGGTCGCAAGATCGGAAAGCCGATCGTTGCGTATGTCGTCGCACATCATCTCGGAGAACATCGAGATGTGGCGCAGCGGCGCCTTCAGATCATGCGACACCGTCGCGTTGAACTGGTTGAGCGCCTGGTTCTTGCGCTGGAGTTCGACGGCTTGCTCCGCCAGAGCCCGTTCGGCTCGCTTGACATCCGTGACGTCGATCCGGAGCGCGACGATCTGCCCGGTCTCGGTCAGATGGCTTTCCGAGCGCATCCAGCGGCCGTCGGCATATTGGAAGACGATTCCGTTCGAACCGGTATCGCGATGGTCGGCAAGACGCGCCTGCACCCAGGATTCCGCTTCCGGTGTGCCCTCGGCTATGCCGGTATAGACGCCGAGCCGAATATTTTCCCGGATGATGCTTTCAAGCGTCACCCCAACCCTGACGGCTTCCTTGGCGGGCCCGCAGCGGTCGCGGAAGGCCTTGTTGAACATGATCAGGCGATCGTCCTCGCGGTCGAAGATGGCAAAGCCCTCGGGTATCGTATCGAGCGCGGCATCCAGCTTGTGGCCCATCAGGATTTGTTCGCCATGGCTGCCGCCGGAAAGCAGACTGCGCAGAACGACCACATATCCTTGAGCCGGCGCTTCCTCGACGAGCGAGATGACATGAGCCGTCGCATCGAACTCGGATCCGTCACAACGGCGGAAGCGAA
Source organism: Shinella sp. (assembly GCA_033795365.1). Classification (GTDB taxonomy): domain Bacteria; phylum Pseudomonadota; class Alphaproteobacteria; order Rhizobiales; family Rhizobiaceae; genus JARYGU01. Next base: position 782,159 of record JARYGU010000001.1, on the reverse strand, counting down.
TGGCATGAGCCTGCTCGCTGCCGTAGCCGGCCAGACGGCCAAGCAGGCCAACCGCTTCGGCAGGTGTCGCCAGAAGCGAAACCGGTGCTTCGACCCCGCTTGAGACCAGAAAAGCCCGTTTCGCCGCCTCGTTCAATGAAACGGTATTGCCCTGCCGATCGGTGACGATCACCGGAAACGGAAGGTTCCGATACAACGAAGCGGCAAAATCCTGCTGCGCCAAAGACATGCTCTCTCCTGCCCCGAGAACGGGGAGATCATACATCCGGAACGCAAAAAGCAAGAATAAACTGGGCGGCGGAACCAAACGCCAAGCACACAGGCTTGACGGAGGCTCGGCCTTTTCAGCCGGCCCGTACCGTGGCTCCGCCTGCTGCGGCGAGCGCCGCCAGATCCGCAGGTTTCAGTTCGACGGATTCGCCGCAACCGCATGCGGAGGTCTGGTTCGGATTGTTGAAGGTGAAGCCGGAGCGCAGTGTCGTCACCTCGAAATCCATCTGCGTGCCGAGCAGATAGAGCACAGCCTCAGGAGCGATCCAGACCTTGGCGCCGTTGCGATCGACGAGATCATCCTTGGCGTTGGGCTCTGTGACGAGATCGATGGAATATTCCATTCCGGCGCAGCCGCCCTTTTTCACGCCGACGCGGATGCCCCTAGCGTCGCCGCCGGCATTGTCGACGATCGCCTTCACGCGGTCGGCTGCCGCGTCGGTTAGTGTCATGATTGCAAAGCCCATGGGCTCGATCTCCTTCGCCGGCCGGGTTCAAGGCCCGGCGGTTCATGATTCCGAATGTAGTGGGGGCCGGTAAAAGGATCAATACCAGCCGACAGCGACCTGCGCCTCTTCCGACATCCGGTCCGGCGTCCACGGCGGATCGAAGGTCATCTTCACTTCGACGCCGGATACGCCTTCGACGGCTCCGACCGCATTTTCCACCCAACCCGGCATTTCGCCGGCGACCGGGCAGCCCGGCGCCGTCAGCGTCATATCGATCTTAACCATCCGGTCGTCCTCGATGTCGATCCGGTAGATCAGGCCGAGCTCGAAGATGTCCGCCGGAATTTCCGGGTCGTAGACCGTCTTCAGCGCCGAGATGATGTCGTCGCTGAGGCGCGCGAGCTCGTCGGCAGGAATTGCCGAATTGACGATGCCCTCGCGGGCATCGACCTTTTCTTCCGTGGAATCGAGAGACATGGCTTTCTCCTCAGGCGAAGAATTTACGGGCGTGATCGAGCGCATCGGCGAGCGCATCGACCTCGGCACGGGTATTGTACATGCCGAACGATGCCCGGCATGTGGAGGTGACGCCGAAACGTTTCAAGAGCGGCTGCGCGCAGTGGGTTCCCGCACGAACGGCGATGCCCGCCCGATCGATCACCATCGAAACGTCATGCGCATGAATGCCTTCGAGCTCGAAGGAGAATATCGACCCCTTGCCCGGCGCCGTGCCGAAGATGCGCAGCGAATTGATCGAGGACAGCCGTTCCTGCGCATAGGCGGCAAGGTCCGCCTCATGGACGGAAATCGCGGCGCGGCCGACCTTTTCCATGTAGTCGAGCGCATAGCCGAGCCCGATCGCCTGGACGATCGGCGGCGTTCCCGCCTCGAAGCGATGCGGCGGATCGTTGTAGGTGACGGCGTCCTGCGTCACCTCGAAGATCATTTCCCCGCCGCCCTGAAAGGGCTTCATTTCCTTCAGCCGCTCGGTCTTGCCGTAAAGCACGCCGATGCCCGAGGGACCGTAGAGCTTGTGGCCGGTCATCACATACCAGTCGCAATCGATGTCCTGCACGTCGACCGGCATGTGGACGGCGCCCTGCGAGCCATCGACCAGAACCGGAATACCGCGTTCGCGGGCGATCCGGCATATTTCCTTGACGGGCACGATCGTACCCAGCGCATTCGACATATGCGTGATCGCGATCAGCTTCGTTCGATCCGTCAGGCATTTGACGAAATCTTCGATATGGAAGGCGCCTTCATCGTCCACGGGCGCCCAGACGAGCTTCGCGCCCTGCCGCTCCCGGATGAAGTGCCAGGGAACAATGTTCGAATGATGCTCCATGATGGTGAGCACGATCTCGTCGCCTTCGCCGATCTTCGGCATGCCGTAGCCGTAGGCGACGGTGTTGATCGCCTCGGTCGAGGATTTGGTGAAGACGATATTGTCCGCCGATGGCGCATTCAGGAAGCGACGCACCTTTTCGCGTGCCGCCTCGTAGGCTTCCGTCGCCGCGTTGGAGAGAAAATGCAGACCGCGGTGCACATTGGCATATTCATTGGCGTAGGCATGGGCGACCGCATCGATCACCACCTGCGGCTTCTGTGCGGAAGCGCCGTTGTCGAGATAGACCAGGGGCTTGCCGTAGACCGTCCGCGACAGGATCGGAAAATCCCGGCGGATCGCATCCACGTCGTAAGACTGCTTCGGCAATATCTGTTCCATCTCGATGTCCAATCAGGCGTGCTTTTCGAGCCAGGCTGCGATGACGCCTTCCAGCGCTTCGACCAGCGGCTCGTCTTCCAGCTCTTCGACGATCTCCGCCACGAATGCATTCACCAGCATGGCGCGCGCCTTGTTTTCCGGAATGCCGCGTGCCTTGAGATAGAAGAGCTGCGTATGATCGATGTCGATGACCGTCGCGCCGTGACCGCACTGGACGTCGTCGGCGAATATCTCGAGCTCCGGCTTCGACGAGAACTCGGCATCGTCGGAGAGAAGGAGCGTATTGCAGGACATCTTAGCGTCGGTCTTCTGCGCATCCGGAGCCACGCGGATCTGGCCCTGGAAAACACCCCTGGCCCTATCGAAGACGACATTGCGGATGATTTCCGTCGAGGTCGTGTTCGGCACGTCGTGTCCCAGCGTGAAGGTCACGTCCGTATGCGTTTCTCCGCCGAGCAGGTTGATGCCGCGCAGTGTAAGATCGGCCCCCTCGCCCACAACCGCGACGTGGATTTCCTGCCGGACCAGCTTGCCGCCGGCATTGACGACGAACAGCCGCAGCTTCGTCTCCGCACCGAGAGTTACGCGGATCTGGCCGAGATGCGTATCGGCGGCACCCTGCTGCTGCAGGATGATCCAGGTCACATCCGCGCCATCGGCAAGCGAAATATCGCTGACGGACGTGACGAAAGCGGCATTTTCGCCGCCAGCCAAATGCCGCTCGATCACCGTCGCCTTGCTGTTTTGACCGAAGGAAACGGGAAAACGTGTATGAACCTGGCCGGCATTCTGCACCGCCTGGATTTCCAGCGGAGCCTCCAGCGCGGTTTCGGCCGCGATCTCCACAGTGATCCCGTCACGCACGAAGGAGCCGTTGATGCGCCCGATCGCGTCATCCGCGCTGCGGGCGGCAAGCCCGACAGCTGCAGAACCGTCCGCCAGCACATCCTGGAACGACGCGGCCGTGACGCCGTCCGGGACCCTGCGCAACTCCGCCCTACCGTTCAGCACGGAAAGAACAGTCGCCCCCTCGACCAGCGGATCGACCCTCGACGCGACGGCTGTCGGATCGACGCCGGGAACGGCGCGCAGAAGCGCCTTGAGATCGGTATAGTGCCAGGCCTCGACGCGGCGCGTCGGCAGGCCCGCGGCCTTCAGGTCGCTGAGCAACACGTCGCGCGCGGCGAGCACCTCGCCGTCGCCCGGCAGGTCGCCGATCTGCGTCTCATAGGCATCGACAAGCGCCTGCTCGGCGGCTGTCATCTTGATGGCTGCTTGCATGTTCATGAATAGTCTCCTTCACGAGTCATCAGGCAGCGGCACCGATGATGTCGGCATAACCATTGGCTTCGAGTTCGTGCGCCAGAGTCTTGTCTCCAGACTTGATCACCTGCCCCTTGTAGAGAACATGGACCGTGTCGGGCACGATGTAGTCAAGCAGGCGCTGGTAATGGGTGATGACGATCACCGCGCGGTCGGGCGAACGCAATGCGTTGACGCCGTCGGCAACGATCTTCAGTGCGTCGATGTCGAGACCAGAGTCGGTTTCGTCGAGAACGCAGAGCTTCGGCTCGAGAAGAGCCATCTGCAGGATTTCCGCGCGCTTCTTCTCGCCGCCGGAAAAACCTACATTCAGCGGACGGCGCAGCATCTCCGGCTCGATCTTGAGCTTGGCGGAAGCGTCCTTCACCAGGCGCATGAAGTCCGGGGTCGTCAGTTCGCCCTCGCCGCGCGCCTTGCGCTGCTCGTTCATCGCCACCTTGAGGAACTGCATGGTGGCGACGCCCGGAATCTCGACCGGATACTGGAAGGCAAGGAAGATGCCCTTGGCGGCACGCTCGGACGGATCGAGCTCGAGGATGCTCTCGCCATTATAGAGGATGTCACCCTCGGTGACCTCATAATCCTCGCGGCCGGAGAGAATATAGGAGAGGGTCGACTTGCCGGAGCCGTTTGGGCCCATGATCGCGGCGACTTCTCCCGCCTTGACGGTCAGGTCCAGTCCACGGATGATTTCCGTGCCGTCTTCGGCAATGCGTGCGTGCAGGTTCTTGATTTCAAGCATGGTAAATCTCTTAATCTGTTGGCGAAGGAACGAGGGATCGGTTTACTCGCTCAGCTCCATTCGTTTTTCGAGGCGGTCAAGGCGGACTTTTATGCTGGCAAGCTCACCATCGTGAAGGACTTGGGAGCCGAGCAGGCCAGCCATATGCTGGCGCATGACGAGCATTTCCGCTCTGACGCCGCCCATTTCCTCCTTCAGCGACACCATGTCCGCGCGCATGGAACGAAGATGCTCCAAGATCAGGTTTTCGACCTTTTCATTCATCAGCCGACGCTCCCTTCCAGCGAGATGCTGATCAGCTTCTGTGCCTCGACCGCGAATTCCATCGGCAGTTCCTGAATGACTTCCTTGACGAAGCCGTTGACGATCAGCGCGATCGCCGCTTCCTCCGGAATGCCGCGCTGGAGGCAATAGAAGAGCTGGTCTTCCGAGATCTTCGACGTGGTCGCCTCATGCTCGAACTGGGCGGTCGCGTTCTTCGCCTCGATATAGGGCACGGTATGGGCGCCGCACTTGTCACCGATCAGAAGCGAGTCGCACTGGGTGAAGTTGCGGGCATTCTCCGCCCTGCGATGCGCCGAGACCTGGCCACGATAGGTATTCGAGGAAAATCCTGCCGAAATACCCTTGGAGATGATGCGGCTCGACGTGTTCTTGCCGAGATGGATCATCTTTGTGCCGGAATCGATCTGCTGATGGCCGTTGGAGACGGCGATCGAATAGAACTCGCCGCGCGAATTGTCGCCACGCAGGATGCAGGACGGATATTTCCAGGTGATCGCCGAGCCGGTCTCGACCTGGGTCCAGGAGATCTTGGAATTCTTGCCCCGGCAATCGCCACGCTTGGTGACGAAGTTGTAGATGCCGCCCTTGCCTTGCTTGTCGCCCGGATACCAGTTCTGGACCGTGGAATACTTGATCTCCGCGTCGTCCAGCGCGACGAGCTCGACGACCGCCGCATGAAGCTGGTTCTCGTCGCGTTGCGGTGCCGTGCAGCCTTCGAGGTAGGAGACGTAGGCGCCCTCCTCCGCGATGATCAGCGTGCGTTCGAACTGGCCGGTATTCTTCTCGTTGATGCGGAAATAGGTCGAAAGCTCCATCGGGCAGCGTACGCCCTTCGGCACGAAGACGAAGGAGCCGTCCGTAAAGACCGCCGAATTCAGCGTCGCATAGAAGTTATCCGTCGTCGGAACGACGGAACCGAGATACTGGCGTACGAGGTCCGGATGCTCGCGGATCGCCTCGGAGATCGACATGAAGATCACGCCGGCCTTCTTCAGCTCTTCCTTGAAGGTGGTGACGACCGAAACCGAATCGAAAACGGCGTCGACCGCTATCCTGGAGCCCTGCACGCCCGCCAGGATTTCCTGCTCGCGCAGCGGGATGCCGAGCTTCTCGTAGGTCTTGAGCAGCTCCGGATCGACCTCGTCGAGCGACTTCGGACCGCTCTGGTTCTTCGGAGCGGCATAATAGTGCAGATCGTTGAAGTCGATCTTCGGATAGTCGACGCGCGCCCAGGTGGGCTCCTCGAGCGTCAGCCAGCGGCGATAGGCATCAAGCCGCCATTCGAGCATCCATTCCGGCTCGTCCTTCTTCGCCGAGATGAAACGGATGATGTCCTCGGAAAGGCCCTTCGGAGCCTTGTCCATTTCGATCAGCGTTTCGAAACCGTATTTGTACTGATCGACGTCTATCTGACGGACCCGATCGATCGTTTCCTGCACTGCAGGCATATCGTTCTCCAATCTCGCTGGATCCAAGGTCCGGCGGCTGTCAACGTTTGGCGGTCCTCCCGCCGGTTATGTAGTGGCCAAAGGCTTCTTTTCACACCTTTTGGCAAGCGAAAAACATGTGTTTCCGCAAATTCGGCCTCACGCCGCCGCGACAGGCACCCGGCGCCTCGACGCGATACGCGCGAAGGCATCCAAAAACCGTCCGATGTCCGCTTCGCGCGTCGTCTCGCCGAGCGACACGCGAAGTCCGCCCAGGGCGGCATCGAAACCCATTGCGGTCAGGACATGACTTTGCCCGACCTTGCCGGACGAGCACGCCGAACCTGCCGAAATCGCGATGCCTTCGAGATCGAAGGCGATCTGCCCCGTTTCGGACTTGAGACCGGGCAGGCTGAAAAAACTGGTGTTGGAAAGGCGCTGCGCATTCCGGCCATGAACGACGAGATCGCCGGCATGCTTTGCCATCTGCGCTTCCATCCGGTCTCTCAGCGCCGCTATAAGGGCATTGCGCTCATCCAGTCTCTGCGCCGCAGCGCGCGCAGCAGCTCCGAACCCGGCAATCGCCGGCGCATTCTCGGTGCCGGAACGATGGCCCTTTTCCTGTCCGCCGCCATGGATCAGCGGTTTCGGCATCAAAACCTCGCCGCGCGACACAAGCGCACCCACACCCTTCGGTCCGCCAAGCTTGTGCGAAGACAGGATCAGGAAGTCGGCGCCGGTTTCCTCGATCGTCAACGTGATGCGCCCGGCGGCCTGCACGGCATCCGCGACATAGAGGCCGCCGTAGCGATGGACGATCTCCGCCACCTCGCGAACCGGCTGGACGATGCCTGTTTCGTTGTTCGCCACCATGACGGCAACTATCGGCAGACCGCTTTCCCGGTCATGCGCGGACAGCAGCCCATCGAGCGCGGCAAGATCCACGATGCCCGCTGGCGTCACTGGAATTTCGCAAACGTCGCCGCGATCAAAGCGGCCGCCTTCGCGCACAGCCGGATGTTCGATCGCGGAAACATAAAGCCTGCCTACCTTCATGGGCGTGCGCCCCATCCGGAAATCCGGTGTCAGCACCATATTGGCGGCTTCCGTGGCGCCGCTCGTGAAAACCACATGGCTTGCGGCAGCGCCGACGAGAGCGGCCACGTCCCGGCGTGCCGCCTCGATCAATGCACGGATCTCGCGTCCCTCTCCATGAACGGAGGAAGGATTTCCGGCAAGATCGAGCGTGGCCAGAAAGGCTTCGCGGGCCGCCGGCAAAAGCGGCGCCGTCGCGTTCCAATCCAGATATGTCCGCTCGCTCTTCGCCATCGTTCTCGAATGATCCGATTCTGCATTAGGTAAGCCTGATTGCATTTTTCTTGAAATATCAGCCGGGCTTGCCTTAAGAGACGAAACTCGTTGCGCAAGGCCGCAAATTCAGTTTCGAATGGTTCTAAACTAGGTTCTAGAAAAGCTGACTGGTTTCGTCAAGACATCCAGCGCTCAAGAATCGGTTTTTCGAGCCAAAAACATGCCGGAGAGAGAATGCCCGAAATCATCTTCAACGGACCCGCCGGTCGCCTGGAAGGACGCTATCAGCCTTCCAAGCAGAAGAATGCACCGATCGCCATCATCCTGCACCCGCATCCGCAGTTCGGCGGCACGATGAACAACCAGATCGTCTATCAGCTCTTCTACATGTTCCAGAAGCGCGGCTTTACGACGCTCCGCTTCAATTTCCGCGGAATCGGCCGCAGCCAGGGCGAGTTCGATCATGGTGCAGGCGAGCTTTCGGATGCGGCATCGGCGCTCGACTGGGTGCAGAGCCTGCATCCCGATTCCAAGAGCTGCTGGGTCGCCGGTTATTCCTTCGGGGCCTGGATCGGCATGCAGCTCCTGATGCGCCGTCCGGAGATCGAAGGCTTCATCTCGATTGCGCCGCAGCCGAACATCTACGACTTCTCCTTTCTGGCACCCTGCCCGTCCTCCGGCCTCATCATCAACGGCGATGCCGACAAGGTGGCGCCGGAGAAGGACGTCAACGGCCTTGTCGACAAGCTGAAAGCCCAGAAGGGCATCCTGATCACGCACCGTACCGTGCCGGGTGCGAACCATTTCTTCAACGGCCAAGTCGAAACACTGATGGCGGAATGCGAGGATTATCTCGACCGGCGTCTGGCGGGCGAATTGGTGCCTGAGCCGGCGGCGAAACGAATCCGCTGATTCGCTATCCGTCGGCATCGAGCGCAGGGCGAGCAGGAAGGCCGACCAGGCTGTTTGTGCCCCTGATCGTCAGGCGATGGATCGGAACGTCGTTCCGGCGCTCTCGATGTCCGCCGGCTGGGCTTCTGCCTGCCTTATGCAATCGCGGCCTGCTTTCTTGGCTGCATAGAGGGCGGCATCGGCACGCCTCATCGCACTCCAGAGCGTCTCGCCGCGATCCAACCCGGCGACACCGAAGCTCGAGGTTATGCGTTGCGTCGGCGGGAGACCCGGAATTGCGGATGCCGCCAGCTGGCTGCGAATCCGTTGTGCGAACAGTACGGCTGCGCTGACACTGGCGTTCCTCAGGAAAACGGCGAATTCCTCGCCGCCTATCCTTCCGACGACCACGTCCTGCGCGCCCGAGGACAGAAGTTCGCCGAAAAGGCGGATCGCGGCATCGCCGCCCTGATGGCCGTAGGTATCGTTTACCGCTTTGAAATGATCCAGGTCGCAAACGACAAGGCAGTGCGCGCCGAAGACGTGGCGGATCGTGTCATTGACCCGATTTTCAAAACCGCGGCGATTGAGAAGCCCTGAGAGGGAATCCACTTCCGCATTGACCCGATCGTCAGCCATGATCTCCAGCACCAGCACGCAAAGAAGCATCAGGCCGACGGAGACCACGAGAATGGCGCCGAGACTTTGCGAAATCAGGGCATAGTTGCTTTGAATATAGTCCCGCGCGGTATTGCCGGATCCGGCATGGACGGCAAACACTGCCTTCAGCATATAGTGCGCGCTGGTCAGGGCGAGCATGGCCGCAAGCAACCGGTCCACGAACTTGCGCGCACCGGATCTCCAGACCGCATAGGCACTCATCGACAATAGGACTGCAAAAGGCACCTGGTAAGGCAGAGCATGTTGCAGCGTTCCGCGCGGGAGATCGTAGATCAAGAGATCGAGGGCGACCGCCGCGACAAACAACACGGCAAGCAGCCACCGATCGGTGCGCACCGCATAGAGATGGCCAAGCCCGATCCGCAGGAAGCATAAGCCCGCGAGCATGGACGCGAAAGCGCAGACCGCCCACAGCTTCGTGTAGCCGGTATAGGCCACCAGAATTTCAAAGATCGCAGAGAAGGAGGCGACGGCGAACCCGGCGGCAAACCAGCGGGCGGCGGCCCTGTGGCGGCTCCTGACGGAAATGGCGAGAAAGAAGATGCAAAAACACTGGGCAATGAAAAAATTCACCGCCAGCAAAAATCCAGCGCCGTTCATCAGCCGCCTGCCCCCCGGTCGTTCCACGAAGCGAACCCAGCACGCTTCACTACCCCAGATTACGACCTCAGGGAAAAAAAGCGTTAACCCTGAGCTTCCCACCCGGAATTCAAGGCCTTACGAGGACGCCGCCGCTCACCGACCGGCGCACTCCCGTCGTGCTCGGGAATGTGAGCGGCAAGCCTTCGAGCGAGCGCACGGCGAGATAGGCCCAGGCCTCCGCTTCCATGCTGTCGCCGTTGAAGCCGGCCTTTTCGGCAGCGATCACCGCTGCGCCCTGGGCGCCGGCAAGCTCCGCCAAATCCTGCATGATCATCCGGTTCAGCCTTCCGCCGCCGCAGATCACATAGGTTTTTGGACGCGCCGGCAGATGACCGGCCGATTTCACCACCGACGCCGCCGTCACATAGGCAAGCGTTCGTGCGCCGTCCTCGAGGCTTGCGTCGCCCGCTGCCGGCGGTGAAAAGTCGTTGCGATCCAGCGAGCGGCGCTTCTGCGCCGTGAAGAAGGGATTCGCGAGATAGCGCTCCGCAAGCGCGGAAACGACCTTTCCTTCCGAGGCGATCATTCCGCCCTGATCGAACGGGATGCCGGCATGTGCCTCCACCCATTGGTCGATGAGCGTATTGCCGGGACCGCTGTCGAAGGCGGCAATGGTGTCCTCTTCGTCGATGAAGGTGAGATTGGAGATCCCGCCGATATTGACGAAGACGACCGGCAGGCCGCAACCTTCCGGAAGGTTGCGGGCGAGAGCCGCGTGATAGACCGGAATAAGCGGTGCTCCCTGTCCGCCATGAATCATGTCGTTCGCCCGCATGTCGTAGACCACGGCGATCTCGGCCTCGCGGGAAAGCAGCTTGCCGTCGCCGAGCTGAACGGTCAGCCCTTCGTCCGGCCTGTGCAGTACCGTCTGGCCATGAAATCCGATGACGTCAATATCCTGGCGGGCAAGGCCGTTGGCGTCTAGAAAGGCACTTACCGCTGCGGCATGACGCATGGTCAGCTCTTTCTCGATATCGGCGAGATCGCCGGGGCGCTCCTCGCGCTTGCGGACCGCCTTTGCGGTTTCGAGCGCCTGCTGCAGCCTGCGCCGGAATGCGGCGTCATAGGCGACACCCATCGCGGCACCCCGCTCCACGATCTGTCTTCCGTCAGTGCGAAGCAGCGCGACGTCGATCCCGTCCATGCTTGTGCCGCTCATCAATCCGATCGCAGTCCTCATCTCCCGTCCCTCGGTTCCGGACTCACTTTTAAAGTGATTATGCGCGAAAACAGTGCTAAACGCCCGGCAAAATATCCGGAATAATCCCGCCAAGAGAACAGTCCAATGTCCGAATTCAAGTCAGATTTCCTCCGCACCCTCAAGGAGCGCGGCTTCATTCATCAGATCTCCGATGAATCCGGCCTCGACGACCTCATGAGCAAGGAAACCGTGACTGCCTATATCGGTTTCGATCCGACGGCGCCCAGTCTTCATGCCGGCGGTCTCATTCAGATCATGATGCTTCACTGGCTGCAGAAGACCGGCCATCGTGCCATCTCGCTGATGGGTGGCGGCACAGGCATGGTCGGCGATCCGTCCTTCAAGGACGAGGCGCGCCAGTTGATGACGCCCGAAACGATCGCCTCCAACATCGCCTCGATCAAGAAGGTGTTTTCTAACTACCTCACCTACGGCGACGGGTCGAAGGACGCCTTGATGATCAACAATGCCGACTGGCTGCTCGGCATCAACTATCTCGAGTTCCTGCGCGACGTCGGTCGCCACTTCTCGGTCAATCGCATGCTCTCCTTCGACAGCGTCAAGATGCGGCTCGATCGGGAACAGTCGCTGTCCTTCCTCGAATTCAACTACATGATCCTGCAGGCCTACGACTTCGTGGAACTCAACAAGCGCTACGACACGCGCCTGCAGATGGGCGGCTCCGACCAATGGGGCAATATCGTCAACGGCATCGATCTCGGCCATCGCATGGGAACGCCGCAGCTCTACGCGCTGACATCGCCTCTCCTCACGACCGCCTCGGGCGCCAAGATGGGCAAATCGGTCAACGGCGCGGTCTGGCTGAATCCGGACATGCTGTCGGCCTACGACTTCTGGCAATACTGGCGCAATACGGAAGACGCGGACGTCACCCGTTTCCTGAAGCTCTATACGACCCTGCCGATGGACGAAATCGCGCGGCTTTCGGCACTCGGCGGCTCCGAGATCAACGAAGTGAAGAAGATCCTCGCCACCGAGATAACCGCCATGCTGCACGGCCGCCAAGCCGCCGAACAGGCGGCGGAAACCGCCCGCAAAACCTTCGAGGAAGGAGCGCTCGCAGAAAACCTCCCGTCGATCGAGGTTCCGTCGAGCGAGCTCGGATCCGGCATCGGCCTCCTTTCGCTGCTGGTGCGCGCGGGTCTTGCCGGCTCCAACGGCGAGGCCCGGCGTCATGTCCAGGGCGGCGCCGTGCGCGTCAACGACGCACAGATCGGCGACGACCGCATGATCGTGGGCACGGGCGAGATGACGGCGGACGGCGTGATCAAGCTGTCGCTCGGAAAGAAGAAGCACATCCTCGTGCGCCCCGCCTGACGGCGACGGCAGGATAAGCAGTGCCTTCCGTCGCAAAGCCGCCTCCCGGCGGCTTTTTCACTGGAACTCGAAGATGTTGCGGAACACGCCGGGGGCGATGATCGACAGCGGGTTGATGGTCAGCTGCGGTTTGTCGAACTGGCCGGTGAGCTTGAAGGTGATGCCGAGCAGGCCGCGATCCCGGCCGTTGCCGAGAATGACCCCGATCAGCGGCAATTCGGCGAAGAGGCGGTTGAGCCCGTAGGCCGGCATGAAGGTGCCGGTCATGTCCATATTGCCCCTCGCGTCGCGCACCGTGCCCTGGAAGGTGGCGCCGACGGATTCGCCGCGCACGACGCCGTTGTCGATCTGCAATATCCCCCCTCCGGACCGTACGCGGGCGAAGCCGCGGTCGAAATGCATCGAACTCGTGTCGATATCGCGCCGGACGGCCTGGTTCAGGCTTCGCCCGTCCTGCCCCGCCGGCGTCGAAACGATCGAGCGCAGCTTGTCTTCTCCAACCAGTGAAAACCGTCTCACGTCGACCGATCCGCGCCAGCCATCGTCCCCGGAAGCTCGCATTCTGACGTTCAGCAGGCCGCCGTTCATATGCCGGTAGATATCGGCGAACCGGGCGATCGCGCCCGCATCGCCGCTGGTGAACTCGATGACGTCTGCGGCATCACCGTTGGCCAGCTTCGCTACGACAGGCGCGCCGCTTGCGGTCACGCCGGAAAAGTCCGCGGCCCGGATTCGTTGTCCGGAGATCGAATAGCGCAGGCTGACATTTCCCAGGGTCTCGCCGTTGAAGCCGATCATCCGCGTCAGGTCGGCCCTGATCGTCGCACCGTCCCGTTCCTTCCCGGTGCCCGCACCGCTCGTTCCGCTGCCGGATTTCAGCTTGCCGAGTATCGAGCGGACGTCGGCGGTCTCGCCATTGACGGTGATCATGTAACCGCTTCGATCCCTGCCGACGGAAAGCCTGTAGCTGTCGGCGGCAGACAGCTTGACCCGGGAAAAGTTCGCCGAGTTCAATGACGACCCGTTGAAGACGAGATTTCCGTTCACCTCGAAGCCGTCGCCCGAGAAGCTGAAGTCGCTGATGCGGGTTTCTCCATTGGCCGTCACGGCGAGAAACTCGGCTTTTCCTCCGATGCCCGCACCCTTGGTCCATCCGATCCAGGGAATGGAAACGGCGGTGCGCCCGAGATCGGCGACGATTTTCTGCCTGCCTTCGCCGAGATTGTCGATTTCCACGGAGACCGTCCCGTCGAGGATATCGTCGAAACCCGGCAGCAGCTTGCGACGCGCATCGTTGCCGAGCGATGCCGATATCTTCGTTTCACGGGTTACGCCGGCGGCTCCGTCGATCGGCTCGACCATGGAGATCTGCATCGGCACGCCGTCCACCTCCGCTTTCGCATCGAGGTCGGCGCGCACCGGCGTGATCTTCAGAGAACCGTCGAGCGAGGTGATGCCGCGTCCGGAAATCGGCTTGTTCACGTCGACGTCGGACAGCGTCATATCCGCAACCCATTCTGGCGGCGGAGGATTCTGGTTCAGGATCAGCCCGAGCCGTGCCTTGACATTCGCTTTGACCGATCCGGTGAAGTCCTCGGGTTTGAAGCCGGTCCGCTGCAATGCCCTGATCGGCCGGTACGTCACGAGTTCCGCGATCGCATCGGCATTGCCGGCGACATTGATGTCCATTTCCGCCATCAGCGGCCGCTCATATGTATCCGGCAGCACGAACGTGCCGCCGGTGAGCGTTACCGAACGCCCCGAAGTGAAATAAGCCGTTCCGCTCGCAATCGTGATATCCGCCCGTTCACCGTTGAGTTCGAAGCGGCCCGACGTATCGCGCAACGGCGGTATTTCGCCGGCCACGTTCATGCGCGCGCCCGCGATGTCGAAGGAAATCTTCAGCTCGTCCTTGCCCGGCTCCAGCCTGCCCCCGTCTTCCGGCAAGCGCCCGGCGGGCAAAAAGACCTCTATCCGGCCGTTCGTGACCGTGCCGCCGAAGATGTTCGATATGACCCAGCGGCGGGCGTTCTTGCCCATCCAATAGGGCCAGAACTGCTTGACCGCTTCCGATTGAAGCTTGTCTGCGATCGCCACAAAGCTGATCTGCGGCGAGCCGTCCCCAGCATTGAAATTCAGCGCCAGCGAACCGGCCAGGGCTCCGCGCTCGCTGGAAAGGCCGAGCTCGGTGAAAAGGAGCTCTCCCGTTTCCGGCAAAAAGCGTCCGCTCGCCTTGGCATCGAAGCGGATCGGTGCCTCGCCGGTATCCAGCGGAGCCGAAGTGCCTCCATTCAACAGCAAGTCTATCGCAAATCCCTTCGTCGTTTCGCCGGAAATCCTGTCGAGATCGATGATCCCTCCGGTGAACGGGAAGGAAGAGGCACCGATATCCACCCGCGACGGCGAAAACTCGATCGATCCGCGGTCGAAATTATAAGACGCGGAAACATTGGAAGATTTGATCTCGGCGGGAATTCCATCGGCGTAGAGAGATCCTCCTGCCGCGGAAACCGAAAAGGCGAGCCGTGGTGGCGCACCTTCACCACCGCGAACGGTGCTTATGGCTATGTCGGCAACCGTATCCAGCCCGGAACGCGGCGCTCCGTCGGATGACTTGTTTACCAGGAATGCGCCCAGGGCGACGTCTTTCAGCGTGCCATCGACCCGTTCGAGCGCACCGTCTGCGCCGCTCGCCGTCAGGTCGATCTCGCCCGCCCGCCCGTCGACGGAAAACCGCCCGGCAATCGCCATGGAGCCGTCACGCGCACGGTCGAACTCGAGTGTTTCGACCGCCACCGTCACCGTCCGGCCACCGGCACCGGGCAGCGACGTGCCGAAATCCGAGATCCTAACCGTCCTCATGCCGCTGTCGGCTATGATGCGGCTTATGCCGTCGAGATGGCCGAAAAAGGCATCCATGTAATCGGGCACGTCGCTCACCCTGGCTGCGGCCAGGTTCAGCGGCCCGCCTTTGGGCAGGAGTGCGGGGTTGAACGCCGCTCCCTCGACATCGAGCCTTTCGATCGCGATGCGGCCGGAAATCAAGGCCACCGGATCGAGCTTCAGCGAGATCGACGCGGTCTTGGCCAGTTCCTGCCCCGAGGCTACCTCGTCGAGCTCGACATTCTCGGCTTTCAGAGCCAATCCGCCCCAGCTGGAGAAGCGCAGCACGGTATGTTCGACGGAAGCGCTGTAGGCAGGCCCCAGCGCCTGGTTCAGCGCGGCGACCGCCCGCGCATTCAGCGGACCGTCGGCAAGTCCGCTCTCGACCACGGCCACGATGGAAAGGATGACGAACAGGGCGACCGCGCCGAGCCCGGCGAAGATTCGGCAAACCAGCCCGGTTTTCGAACGCCCGTCCATCGCGTGAAGCACGATGGGCTCGTGAGCCTGGGCGGACGGCAATTCGTGCAGGCAGACGATGTCCTCCTTGCGAAAAACCACCTTTTCGCCGCGGATTTCACTCATTCGCGGTTCCGTATCCTTCTATCCAGTACAGGATCGCCAGCCCGAATCGCAGGGCGTTCGCCAGCGGATGCTGGACGATTCCCTCATTCACTATATATCCGGGGACGGCTTTCCCTGACTCAAAATCCCGTCAAAAGAAAGGAATTACCATGGCAGAATTGTCACGAGGGGCCGAGGCACCCCATTTCAGCCTCCCCCGCGATGGCGGCGGCCTTCTCACCCTGTCCGAACTGCGCGGAAAGCCGGTCGTGCTTTTCTTTTACCCCAAAGACGACACGCAGGCATGCACCGCAGAATCGATCGCCTTCTCGGCGCTGAAGAGCGAATTCGATGCCGCGGGCGTTTCGATCGTCGGCCTTTCCCCCGATTCGGCCAGGAAGCACGACCGATTCGTCAGGAAACACGGCCTGACGGTACCGCTCGCCTCGGACGAAACGCATGAAATCCTGGAAGCCTATGGCGTTTGGAAGGAAAAAAAGATGTACGGCCGCACCTACATGGGCGTCGAGCGGACGACCTTCCTGATTGACCGCAACGGAAAGATCGCGGAAATCTGGCTCAAGGTCAAGGTTCCCGGCCATGCCGAAGCGGTTCTGGCTGCCGCGAAAGAACTTTAGAAATCGCGAATAAGGAAATGAAATGTATTCGCTTCCGAAGATCGAGAGCCTGAGGGATGGCGCTATTCGCGCCATCGCATCCGCCGATCTCCACATCAAGACGGCGCTTGCGCAGGAGACGGCAAAACGCTGGTTCGCCCGCTCGCTTTCCCTGCGCTCGCCGCTCGACATGCCTCTTCCCGACCGCCCCGGCCGTCCCGAACAGCCGGAGCTCATTCCGCCGAAGCATATGGAGAAGCGCTCGCTGCATACGCTGAAGGGCAGGATCGCGCTTCTTCACGCGCTTGCCCATATCGAGCTCAATGCGGTCGATCTCGCGCTCGACATCGTTGCCCGCTTCGCAAGCGAGCCGGTGCCTCATTCCTTCTTCGACGGATGGATGCAGGTTGCCTTCGAGGAAGCCAAGCACTTCCGCCTCATTCGCGACAGGCTGAGGGATCTCGGCGCCGAATATGGTGACCTGCCTGCGCATGACGGCCTCTGGCAGGCGGCGCACGACACCCGCAACGACCTGACCGCCCGACTTGCCGTCGTGCCGCTCATACTGGAAGCACGCGGCCTGGACGTGACGCCGGCCCTCCAGGCGAAGATGCGTGAAACCGGAGACATCGAAAGCGCCGATATCCTGGACATCATCTACAACGACGAGAAAGGGCATGTCGCCGTGGGAGCAAAATGGTTCCGGTTCCTGTGCGCCCGGGAGAAGAAGGATCCGTCCGAGACCTTCAGGCAACTCGTCCGCACGAACTTCCGCGGTCCGCTGAAGGCGCCCTTCAACGACGTCGCTCGCGCCGAAGCCGGTCTTACGCCGTCCTTCTATCGCTCGCTGGTGTCCGTCAGCCAGAGCTGACGACACACTCCGAGGCATGGGGCATGCGCCCGAAAGCCTTTATTAACCTTAACGAGGTGTAATCCCCTCGAAAACGAGACGGAAATCGTGTCGGGCTGGGGAGTCGTCGGGTGTCGGAGCGTCCGGAAAATCGCGTATTCGGAAAGCGAGCGCAGCAGCACGTCCTCATATTGGCAAGCGGCGACAGGATTCGTCATATGACCGTCCGGCCGTGGATGGCGGCGGTCGCCTTTTGTTTCGCAGGCGCTCTTACGGTCGGCTACCTCGCGGCAACCTCCTATCTCGTGCTGAGAGACGACCTCATCGGCGCGACGATGGCGCGCCAGGCACGCATGCAGCACGATTACGAGGACCGCATCTCGGCGCTGCGCGCGCAAATGGATCGTGTCACCAGCCGACAGCTTCTGGACCAGCAGGTCGTCGAGGAAAAGGTCGAGAAACTCTTGCAGCAGCAACTCGCGCTCTCCGCCCGTAACGGCAAACTCAGCACCCTCCTCAACAGGGCGGAAGATGCAGGCGTTTCACAAGGAGCGAGCGAGCCTGAAATCCCGCCCGCACCCGGACAAAAGCCGCTCGCCTATGAACGCCGCGCAGACGTCAATGGCGGAACGGCGGCAATCCGCAGCCTGCTCGGCGGCAGTCCGTTCCGCTCCGAGCCTGAAAAATCGCTTCATCCCCCCACGGCCTACGCCGCTCTCGGCGAGACCGCCACTGACCGCGCCGACCGGCTGTTCTCGAAGGTCACGCTCTCGCTCAAGGATATCGAGCATCAGCAGCTCGATCATATTCAGACGCTTGCCGCCGACGCATCCGAAACGGCAGACGCGATCCAGCGGATCATGAGCCGTACGGGCGTGGACATCGACGACGAAACGGAAACGACCGAATTGGGCGAAGCCGGGGCAAGCGATCTCGCGATCGGCGGGCCGTTCGTCGAACCGGATATCGGCGACGAATTCGAGGGATCGATGGCGAACCTCGACGAGGCTCTGTCGCGTCTCGACGCGGCGCGGCGTACGGCGCGCAAGCTGCCTTTCGGAAACCCCGCACCAGGAAGCGATATCACCAGCCGCTTCGGCAACCGCACCGACCCATTTCTCGGTCGCCTTGCGCTGCATGCGGGCATCGACTTCCGCGTCGGACAGGGAACGGAAGTCCATGCCACCGGCAGCGGAACGGTCGTCCTCGCAGGCCGCAATGGCGGCTACGGCAATATGGTCGAGATAGACCACGGCAACGGCCTAACCACGCGCTATGCGCATCTCTCCAAGGTGCTGGTGAAGCCGGGCGACCAAGTGGAGAACGGCTCACCGGTCGGGCTTTCCGGCACGACCGGCCGCTCGACGGGACCACATCTTCACTACGAAGTGCGGCACGACGGCAAGGCGATCGATCCCGCTCACTTCCTCACGGCCGGGATGAAATTGACGACATATATGAACTGACGTTACGTAAATCGCCTTGTGCGAAATGCAAAACTGCGACAGAACGTCCTTGTTTCGTTCGCGAATTCCGGGGCGAGCCTGATTTCCTTGACTTTCCGGCGCTTTCGGCATATGTGCGCTGCATCCAGCAGCATATAACGCGCTGAAACCTCAGTGTTCGCAAGAACCGGAACGGAAACAGATTCCCCTTTGACCACTTTTTCTGACCTTGGCCTGAGCCAAAAAGTACTTTCCGCAGTTACGGACGCGGGCTACACGATCCCGACGCCGATCCAGGCCGGCGCGATTCCTCCGGCCCTGCAGCGCCGCGACATCCTCGGCATCGCCCAGACCGGAACGGGCAAGACAGCCTCGTTCGTTCTGCCCATGCTGACGCTGCTCGAAAAGGGCCGCGCCCGTGCGCGCATGCCCCGCACGCTGATCCTCGAGCCGACGCGGGAACTCGCCGCACAGGTCGCGGAGAATTTCGAAAAATACGGCAAGAACCACAAGCTCAACATCTCGCTTCTGATCGGCGGCGTTTCCTTCGACGAACAGGACCGCAAGCTCGAGCGCGGCGCGGACGTGCTGATCGCGACACCCGGCCGCCTGCTCGACCATTGCGAGCGCGGCAAGCTTCTGATGACGGGCGTTGAAATCCTCGTCATCGATGAGGCCGACCGGATGCTCGACATGGGCTTCATTCCGGATATCGAGCGCATCGCCAAGCTGATTCCCTTCACCCGGCAGACTCTGTTCTTCTCGGCGACCATGCCCCCGGAAATCCAGAAGCTCGCCGACCGCTTCCTCCAGAATCCGGAACGCATCGAGGTGGCGCCGCCCTCCTCCACCGCCAAGACGGTGACGCAGCGCCTCGTCGCAACCCACGGTAAGGACTACGAGAAGCGCGCGACACTGCGCGATCTCATACGCGCCCAGACGGAACTGAAGAACGCCATCATCTTCTGCAACCGCAAGAAGGACGTTTCCGAACTGTTCCGGTCGCTCGAACGCCACGGATTCTCCGTCGGCGCGCTGCATGGCGACATGGACCAGCGTGCGCGTATGACCATGCTCGCCAACTTCAAGGACGGGCATATCAAGCTGCTCGTCGCTTCCGACGTTGCCGCCCGCGGTCTCGATATTCCGGATGTCAGCCACGTTTTCAATTTCGACGTGCCGATCCATGCGGAGGACTATGTCCACCGTATCGGCCGCACCGGTCGTGCCGGCCGTTCGGGTGCCGCCTTCACCCTGGTCACCAAACGGGACGCCAAATTCGCCGACGCCATCGAGAAGCTGATCACACAGAAGATCGAGTGGCTGAACGGCGATCTTTCGACGCTTCCTCCCGTGCCCGAGAGCGACGAGCGCGAACGCCCGCGCAAGGGGCGCGAACGCGACCGCAGCCGCTCCGGCGGTCATAAAACCGACGCGCGCAGGAGCGATAATGCAGCCGAAGTCAAGGAACCGGAACAGAGGGTTGAATCTGTGAAAGCTGAACGCAGGAACGAAAGCCGTTCGAACAACCCCACCCGCAACCAGCGTCCGCCGCAAGCGCCCTATCCGGCCAATGACGATCATCGCGATCGCCGCAGCCGTTACCGCCGCGACGAGGACGATGGCCCGACGCCCGTCGGCTTCGGCGACGAGATCCCCGCCTTCATGCTGATCGCCGGCAAGGCCTGACCGGATTCAAGCGTGGCCGTTCCCGGCATCGACGTTCCCGGCCTGGGCTGCGGCCTTGCCGTCCTTCGCGACGGCAAGCTGCTGCTTTACCGGCGCGCGAATGCGCCAGAAGCGGGTCATTGGAGCATCGTCGGCGGCAAGGTCGACCACATGGAATTTGCCGAGCAGGCCGCACGGCGCGAGGCCGAGGAAGAGTCGGGCCTTGCGATCGGTGCCATCGAATTTCTCTGCCTTTCCGAGCAGCTCGTGGATCGACAGCACTGGGTCTCGCTGATCTTTACGACGCGGGACATTTCGGGCGAGGCGAAGATCATGGAACCGGAGAAGCTGCCGGAATTCGGCTGGTTTTTCCTCGATCGGCTGCCGCAACCCCTCTCCCGCTTCGCAGCCGACGCGGTCCGGGCATTGCAGGCGCGGGCCGAAAGCGCGCAGAGCAGCTGATTCTTGATCAGCGGGTCTGCTGCAGCCGTTATTTCGCGCGCAGCGCCGCTCCATAGGCGCGCTTCACCCATTCCGCCATGATGTCGGGATCGTCGAAGGCTTCTTCCGGGATCGTCCAATAGGGCATCTTAACCGGCGCCCCGGCTTTCTTCCCGTGATAGGCCCATTGGCGGCAGCCGGCACGCTCGAAGTCCGGCGCGCTTTCGGCATCGGCCTTCAGCAGGATTTCGTCGTCCACTTCCAGCGCCAGGATCCGGCCTTGGTGGTAGATGCCCTTGCCGCCGAACATGCGCCTGATCGTAATCGGCCCCAGCGCCTCGAACATTTCCTCGATCGCATCATTGTCCATGGCTCATGCCCTTGAGGATGCCGCCGGCGGCGACCACCGCCTCCGGCGTATCGACATCCGCATGCGCCGCTTCGCCAATCTCGACGTCGACGATCTCCGCTATGGCGCTCTCCACGATATGCCTCGCTCCGACGTCGCCCTCCAACCGCCCGACCGCCGCGAATGTCGATCTCGGCAGGATCACCGGATTGCCCCGCTTGCCGCCGGAAACCGCGCGCACCACGGCATTGGCGTCCGCTTTGACAAAGGCTGCGATCAGCTTGCGCATATCCGATGCCGCGACATGAGGCATATCGGCCAGCACCACCAGCACCCCATCGCAATCCTGCGCCACCGCCTGAAGTCCACATTTGAGGGAAGCAGACATTCCCGCGGCATGGTCCGGATTGCGGACGATCCCGACATCCAGTCCATCGAGCGCCGCCTCGATCTCCGCTGCCCTATGCCCCGTCACGACGACGGTGCGCGATGCCCCGCAGGCGAGCACCGCCTCGGCCGACCGGCGCACCAGCGGCACGCCGTCGAATTCGGCAAGCAGCTTGTGTCCTCCATCCGCTCCCATGCGGCTTGCGCGGCCGGCAGCAAGGACCATGGCCGCGACCTTCACCTGACGCGCGGGTTCCCCGCGCAATTCGCGCGGCCGTGGGCGGGTCGGTATCTCGGCTAGGAGACCGCCGACACCCATGCCGGTGATATCGTGGCTCCGGGGCCATTCGCCGGCGAGGATGCGGTTCAGCACCCAGTCGAAACCGTTCTCCTTCGGGCTGCGGGCGCATCCGGGAGCACCGAGCACAGGCACATCTCCAATCCGCCCGAGCACGAGCAGGTTGCCGGGGTCCACCGGCATTCCGACATGCTCGACCACACCGCCGGCGAGCCTTATCGCGGCCGGGATGACGTCGTTGGGATCGGTGACGGCGGAAGCGCCGAAGACGACGACGAGCTCGTTGTCCGCCGCCGCCGGGCGAAGCGCCTCGGCAAGCGCCTCCGCTCTATGCGGGACCCGGACTTCTCCTGAGAGGCGGCTTCCGGATGGCGCGAGCCGCTGCTCCAGCAACCGACGCGTCTTGTCCATGACCGAAATCTTGAGCGAGGGCAGCTCCGTCGCGACAAGCCCGACGCGCCGAGGCTGGAAGGGCTGCACCGCCAACGGCACGCCGTCCGCGAAAACCGAAGCCGCCTCTTCCACCAGAGCTTCGCCGACCCCCAGAGGGATGATCTTCACCGTAGCCACCATGTCGCCTGCCTGAACGGCAGCATGATCCGGCAATGTCGCGATCGTGATTGCCGGATCGATGCGGTTGAAGCGATCGATGATGGTACGGTTTACGACGAAAAGCCCGTTCACCGCCGAATGAAGATTGATCCGTCCGGTTGCGGGAATGGTGGAGGTCAGGTGGTCCGGCGCAATCGCCTTCGCGATGCGGGCCGCCGCCTCGTCCTCGCCGAGGTCCCCCGCCTCCATCCTGACCGCAATGACCGTTTCGATGCCCGCCTCGGCAAGCGCACGGCAGTCCGCGCCGTTGACGAGGTGGCCCTTGGAAAGGGAAAGCCCGTTCGAACGTACGCCATGGGCGAGGATGGTGCCCTCGGCTTCCTGGACCGCGACTTCTGCGAAGATCATGCGAGTGCCTCTGCGCGCAGGTCGCGCCTGCGAAAAGAGCGGATTATATCGGCGAGGATCGCCACCGCGATCTCCGCCGGGCTCGATGCGCCGATATCGAGGCCGATCGGAGCGGATATGCGAGCGAGAGCGTCCTGCTCGACCCCGGCCGAAAGAAGGCGCTCCACGCGCCGGGCATGCGTCTTGCGGCTGCCGAGCGCACCGACATAGAAACAGCCCGCTTCGAGAGCCGCCTGGAGGGGGAAATCGTCGATTTTCGGATCATGCGTTACCGCCACCATCGCGGTATAGGCATCGAGCGGCCGAGCCTTCAGCACGTCTTCCGGCCAATCGGCGATAAGGTCCATACCGGAGAACCGCTCCTCCGTGGCGAAGGCCGTGCGCGGATCGATGATCGTCAGGTCGAAGCCCGCAACTTTTGCCATTTGCGCCAGCGCCTGGCTGATATGGACCGCGCCGACGACAACGATCCGCGCCGGCGGCAGGTGGACGTTGAGAAAATAGCTGCGCCCTTCCGCCTCGACGATGCCGGAGCGGCCTGAGCGAAATGCCGACGCGACGGCCTCGCCGAGCGCATCGCCGACGGCGTCGCCTTCCAGAACGATGCGATCCCCGCCATCGGAAAGATCGGTGAGGTGGATCACAGCGCGGCGTGCGGCGCGCTCCGCATTGAGCTTTCGCAGGAGATCGGAATCCATCAGCCCACCCGCTCGACATAGACGCGGATGCGTCCGCCGCAGGAAAGCCCGACCCGCCAGGCGGTTTCGTCGGCGACGCCGAACTCCAGCATCTTCGGCGCGCCGCTGCCGATGACGTCCATGGCCTCGCTTATGACGGCTCCCTCGACGCAGCCGCCGGAAACCGATCCGTGAAAATTGCCGTCCCCGTCGATCACGAGATGGCTGCCTACGGGCCGCGGCGCTGAGCCCCATGTCTCGACCACGGTGGCGATCGCCACATCGCGGCCGCCATCCACCCATCGCTGCGCGACGGAGAGCGGATCCAGCATATCGATTGCCTGCTCTTCCATATCCGTTCCTTCAGTCAATGCCTGTGATCGAGAAAGCGCCTCGGATCGGCGTCGCGCATCGTCCTGCCGGACAGCGCATCGACGAGATCCGCCATAGCCTCTAGATTGTGTGCCGACCTGAATTCGTCAACATGCGGCAGCATCGCCCGCACGCCGCGCGCCCGCGCTTCGAAACCATCGAAGCGGAGCAGCGGATTGAGCCAGACGAGACGCCGGCACGAACGGTGAAGCCTGTCCGTTTCCGTTTCGAGCAGGCCGATATCCTCGCGCTCCAGCCCGTCGGTGATGAGGAGCACCACGGCCCCCTGCCCAAGGACGCGGCGCGACCACAGCCGGTTGAACTCCCGCAGCGTCTCGCCGATGCGCGTGCCGCCGGACCAGTCGCGAACCGCCTCGGTACACCCGGCAACCGCCTCGTCCGGGTCGCGGTGACGCATCTGGCGCGTGACATTGGTGAGCCGGGTGCCGAAAAGAAAAGCGTGCACCCGCCGGCGACGGTCGGAAAGCGCATGCAGGAAATGCAGGAAGATGCGGGTGTACTGGCTCATCGAACCGGAAATATCCGCCAGCACGACCAGCGGCGGATGCACCAGCTTTGGCTCGCGGTGACGCGGCAGTATCAGGGCCCCTCCGGTCCGCATCGCTTGGCGCATCGTGGCGCGCGCGTCGATCTTCGCACTGCGGTTGCTGCGGCGGAACCGCCGCGTCCTCACGGCATCCATGGGCAGCACGAGCGAGGCGATCGCGCGCTTGGCCTCGGCGAGCTCGGCGCTCGTCATCTGGGCAAAGTCGGTCCGCCGCAAAACCTCGCTGACGGAACTGGTGAAACGCGCATCGACCTCGATATCCGGCTCGTCCCGCGTCCGCCTCTCGTCCTGACGGCCGCCGAGAAGCGCATCCGAAACCCGCGTCTCCGCCGCTTTCCGCCTTTCGCGCTCCTCGTTGCGCGCAACGACCGGCGACATCATTGCGATCATCTTTTGCACGAGATCGCGCGAGCGCCAGAACAGCCGGAAAGCCTCGTCGAAGACCGCCTGGTCTTCATGCCGCTTTACGAGCGTACAGTGCAGCGCCGTGTAGAACTCTTCGCGCGAACCGATGCCGATCGTTCGCGCGGCCTCGATCGCATCCGCGACGGCGCCGGGCCCGATCTTCATGCCCGCCTTGCGAAGCGCCCTGGCGAAATGCACGATATTGTCCGCGATCCGCCCGTCACCGGCGGGAACGGCCTGTGCGGCAAGGCTCTCCTGCAGCACCGGCATTCCTCACCCCGCCGCGAGCAGCTCGGACTTCACGTCGTCGAGCAGCTTGCGCCCTTCGCTGCCCTCGATGCGGGCAATGTCGTCCTGGTATTTCAGCAGCGTGCCGAGCGTGTCGGAGACGGTCTCCGGATCGAGCGCCATACGGTCGAGCTCGGTCAGCGCCGTCGCCCAATCTATCGTCTCCGCGACGCCCGGATTCTTGAAGAGATCCAGCGTCCTGAGCTTCTGCACATAGGCAACCACCTGGCGCGACAGCGCCTCTGCCGCACCCGGCACCTTCCGGCGGATGATCTCCAACTCCTGTTCCGCGCCGGGATAATCGACCCAGTGATAGAGACAGCGCCGCTTCAGGGCATCATGCACCTCCCGGGTCCGGTTGGTGGTGATGATGACGATCGGCGGCTCGGAGGCACGGATCGTCCCGAGCTCCGGCACCGTCACCTGGAAATCGGAAAGCACCTCCAGGAGAAACGCCTCAAAGGCTTCGTCCGTGCGGTCGAGCTCGTCGATCAGGAAAACCGGGGTTCGCCCGTCCGGAGAGGAAAGCGCCTGCAGCACGGGCCGGCGGATCAGGTAGCGGTCCGAGAAGATGTCGCCTTCGATCCGGTCGCGATCGGTCGTACCCGCTGCCTCGGCCAGGCGTATCTCGAGCATCTGCGCCGGATAGTTCCACTCGTATACAGCGGACGCGATATCGAGCCCCTCATAGCACTGAAGGCGGATGAGCGGGCGATCGAGCGCTTTCGCCAGCACCTTGGCGATCTCCGTCTTGCCGACGCCCGCCTCCCCTTCCAGGAAAAGCGGCCGCTTCATGCGCAACGAAAGGAAAAGCACGGTCGCGAGCGAACGCCCGGCCAGATAGTTGCCGGCCGAGAGCATCTCGAGGGTTTCATCGATGGACTGGGGCACAGCCCCGCTCTGATAGGCCAAACTCGGTTCCTCCTTGTCGGGAGGAAACTTATAGCGTCCGGTATCCCCGGTCCATATAGACGAGCGCCGCTTTTTGCGGGCCGAAGGTCACGCCGACGACCTCGCCTATAAGGATCATATGGGTCGCCACGACCTTGATCTCCACCGTTCGGCAATCGAAGGCCGCCAGTGCTTCGCGCAACACCGGAGCACCGGTGACGAGCTCACGCCAACTGCCCGTCGCAAAGCGCATATCGGCCGTCATCGCCGGGTCGCGGCCGGAGAAGGCGTTGGCGATATCCACCTGGTCGCTGGCGAGCGAATTCAGCGCGAAATGGCCGCTGCGGGTAAAGATCGCATTGTTCGGGTTGGAGGCGTTGAGGCAGGCGAGCACCATCGCCGGGTTGTCGGACACCGAGCAGGCGGCGGTGATGGTGACGCCGCGCCGCTCACCCTCGTGCGCAGTCGTGACGATCTGCACATGCCCTGCGTAGCGGCTCATAGCATCGCGATAGAGCGACGGGTCCATCATCAACCTGTCCAACACGGCGATCTCCTTTTATCGAAAGGAGATACATGGCGAAAATGAAGAAAGATGTAAGTCCTGACAGGCAACTTTACGAAGAAAAGTTGAATGCAAGGCGCTTTCGGCGGTGTGAGGGCGTCTATTGAGGGTTGCAGCATCTTTTCCTTTGACGCATTCCCACCGATCCGTACAAAGGACAAAATTTTTTCGCGGTAAAGAGCATGACGCGCCTTGCGATCACGACATTGCTGTCAGCCATGTTTCTTGCGGCGGCATCCGCCGCAGCGGCGCCGCTGAAGATCGCCGTCGTGGCCCCGACCGAGGGGCCGCTCGCCATACTCGGCCGGCAGATCCTCGACGGCGCGCGTTTTGCTGCCGCATCGAACGGCGCGGAAATCGTGGCGGTTCCCGAAACCTGCGAGGAAGGCGGCGGGAAAGAATGGGTGCAGGATGCGATCGGCGCCGGCGTGCAGGCCGCCATCGGCTTCCTTTGCACCGAAAGCCTGGAGAATGCACTTTCCCGGATGGCAGCCGCAGGCATTCCCGCCATTACCCTTTCGGTTCGGTCCCGCATTCTGATGGAAGATGCGCTCAAGAAGAATTGGCCGCTGTTTCGTCTTGCTCCCGCCCCCGATGCGGAGGCGGAAAAGGCGGCGGAGATCATCATTCGCGACTGGAAGGCCGAACCCTTCGCACTCATCGACGACGGCACGATCCATGCCCGCGAATTGGTCGAAGCGCTGCGCCTCAGGTTGGAGGAAGTTGGGATGAAGCCCGCCTTTCTCGACACGTTCCGCCCCGCGCAGGAGCAGCAGCTGAGCCTTGTGCGCAGGCTTGCCAGAACCGGTGCCACGCATGTCTTCGTCGGCGGCGATCGCAACGATACGGCGATCATCGCACGCGATGCGAGGGCGGAGGGGCTGGCACTCTCTTTTCTAGGCGGGGAATCGCTGATGGCTGCGGATCAGCAGGTGGCGATGCCGGACGGCGTTCGCACCATCGCGCCGCCGCCCTACGATCTGCTTGCGCCCGGCCGCGCTACGGCGCAGGCGATGGAGGAGAAAGGTCTGGCGCCCGAAGGCTATGTCATGCCGGCATATGCCGCCGTTTCCCTTTTGGAGCAAGCGGCGGCACAGGCGGGTGGCCGTCCCCTTCCCGACGCAATTCTTTCGGGATCCTTCTCCACGATTATCGGTTCGGTAGCATTTGGAACCGACCACGAATTGCGCGACAATCCCTATAAATTGCTCGAATGGCGCGATGGCCGCTTCGTACCCGTCGACACGACGCCGGAAAGCGAGTGAACCGATCATGATGAAACCGGGCCGCAGAAACCTCATCACCGATGTCCGCGGCCTTTTGGTCGGCAACGCTTCGGACGACATCCTGAAATCGGGCGTCACCGTGGTTCTTTGCGATGAGCCCGCGACAGCAGCCGTGCAGGTGCTCGGCGGCGCCCCCGGTACCCGCGAGACGGACCTGCTGGAGCCGCACAACACCGTAGAGGCCGTCGACGCCCTCGTGCTCTCAGGCGGCTCCGCCTACGGGCTCGATGCCGCATCCGGCGTGCAGGCGGCATTGCGCGAAATGGGCCGCGGCTTTGCCGTCGGACCTCTGCGCATCCCGATCGTGCCGGCAGCCATACTCTTCGACCTCATGAACGGCGGCGACAAGGATTGGGAGCGTTTTCCGCCCTATCGCCATCTCGGTTACGAGGCCACGCGGATCGCCGGAGAGGCGTTCGCCACCGGAACGACAGGCGCGGCCTTCGGCGCCCTAACCGCTACTTTCAAGGGCGGGCTCGGATCCGCCTCCACGGTGCTCGATTGCGGCGTCACGGTCGGCGCACTGGCTGCCGTCAACGCGCTGGGCTCCGCGACGATCGGAGAGACGCGCCACTTCTGGGCCGCCCCCTTCGAGGAGGGAGCGGAATTCGGCGGACTGGGGCTGCCCTCGCCCTTGCCCGGCAATGCACGCGCGATCCGGACCAAGCTCGGCGCAAGCCGATCCGGCATCGAGAACACCACGATCGCCGTCATCGCAACCGACGCGGTTCTGACGAAGGCAGAGGCGAAACGGTTGGCGATCTCGGCGCATGACGGCTTTGCACGCGCGATCTGGCCCGCGCATACGCCGCTCGACGGCGACCTCGTCTTCGCGCTCTCGACCGGCGCGAGCGGCAAGACGCTGGCGCTGGACGACTTCATCGCGCTTTCGGCGGCGGCAGCCTCGACCATGGCGCGTGCGATCGCGCGCGGCGTGCACGATGCGTCTCCGGCCCCCGGCGATCTGTTGCCGGCCTGGCGCGAAGAGGCAATTTGAGGCGTTGTTCCCCTTCCGCGGGAATGATATGGCCTCCTCGACCCTGACAATATTTCGGAGCCCTGCCATGTCCCTTCCGATCCGGATCGCCCCTTCTATTCTTGCCGCCGACTACGCCAAACTCGGCCAGGAAGTGCGAGACGTGACCGCAGCCGGTGCGGACTGGATCCATCTCGACATCATGGACGGGCATTTCGTGCCGAACATCTCCTTCGGTCCCGACGTCATCAAGTCGTTGCGCCCGCATACGGACGCATTCTTCGACTGCCATCTGATGATCTCGCCCGCCGATCCTTATATCGAGGCATTCGCCAAAGCGGGCTGCGACGGCATTACCGTGCATGCGGAGGCAGGCCCGCATCTCGATCGCTCCGTGCAGGCGATCAAGGCGCTGGGGAAAAAGGCCGGCGTCTCGATCAATCCGGCGACACCCGAAAGCGTGCTCGACTACCTTCTCGACAAGATCGACCTCATCCTGGTCATGACCGTCAATCCGGGCTTCGGCGGGCAAAAGTTCATTCCAGCGATGGAAGAGAAGATCCGGCGCGTCAAGGCGCTGGTGGGCGACCGGCCGATCGAGATCGAGGTCGACGGCGGCATCGCCACCGAAACGATCGCCCTTCCCGCCAACGCAGGCGCCAATGTCTTTGTGGCAGGCTCGGCCATTTTCAGCGGCGGCCATGTCGATGCCTATCGCAAGACAATCGAGACCCTGCGCGGCGCAGCCGAAGGGGGCCGCCGGTGAGACGCTGGGGGAAGGCTGCTGCTGCAGCCTGCACGTTCCTCCTTTCGGCGCTCTGCGCGGCTGCTGGCGACTTCGCGGCATTCCAGCCGATCGGCTTTTCCGATGACGGAAAGGTCTTCGCCTTCGAGGAGTACGGCATCCAGGACGGTTCCGGCTTCCCCTATTCCAACATCTTCTTCGTCGACATCGAGAACGACGGCTTTCTGCCGCAAACCCCGGTCCGGGTTCGCATCGACAGCGAAGATGCGGATCTCGCCCGCGCGCGTGCCGAGAGCCGCAGCCGCGCCGGTACTCTCATCGAGCGATACGGCCTTGATCGCAATCCCGGCCTGCTCGCGGCCTTCAATCCCGCTGGCGAAGTCGCCGACAGGACCAGGATCCGGTATCACCAGCACACAGTCGAGCCGCAGCCCGGCGGTCCCTTCACCCTTGTCCTCGAGGAAACGCCTCTCTCCGTCACGCCCGCCTGCAAGGACATCGTGCCCGAAGGCAAGGGCTTTCGCCTGCGCCTTGCCGAAATCGACGGCGAGCCCGCGGACAAGGTCGTCTACGAAGACACGCGCATTCCCGAAAGCCGCAGATGTCCCGTGAGCTATCAGATTTCCGGCGCCATCACATTCCACCCGCGCGAGGGGGAGCCAATCCACATCGCCCTGGTGCTCGTTCGAAGCTTCGGTTTCGAAGGCAATGACGGCCGCTGGCTCGCCGTACCGGTCAGGCCTTGACGATGGGCAGTCCGGTTCGAAGTCCGTCCGAGCCGGTTTCCAGCCGCCAAAGCCCGTTCCAGACGGCACGCAGCCTTCTTTCGTTTCGCTTCCTCTTTCTCGGCGCGCTCTCCTGGGGCGCACTGATGATGGCCTGCGCGCTGGTTTCGCTCTATTTGCGTAACCGGCTGGAAACAGAGAACCTGCCGGCGCTCGCCGCTCTCTTCTTTGCCGGCGGCGCCTTTGCCTGGCCGTTCGTCATGACCACGCTTGCGCTCTTTCGCCGGAACAGGACCGAAACGCGTTTCGCCGCCGCCTTCGCCTTCCTGGCGCTCGGCACGATCGCGATGACGGCCTTTCTCTTCGCCATGGATTACCGCCTGTTCTACGCGCAATGGCATCACCCCTTCCCCACGCGCATCTGGGCCTATCAGTTCGTCTTCACCTCGATCTCCGCTGTCTATCAGTTCTCCGTCATGGGACTTCGGCTCTTTATGCCTGCGGGCCTGCCGGTCCTTGCCGCAGCCAGCCTGTGGCTTGCGAAAGCCATGCGTTGAGCTTGCGGCCCTTCTTTGCTACAGGGGCGCCAATCCTTTTTTCCGAGAGAAAGCCGAGAGCCGATGATCCCCCGCTATTCCCGCCCGGACATGGTCGCCATCTGGTCGCCCGAAACCAAGTTCCGAATCTGGTTCGAGATCGAGGCGCATGCCTGCGATGCGCTGGCAGAGCTCGGCGTCATTCCGAAGGAAGCCGCAAAGACCATCTGGGAGAAAGGCGGCAAGGCGACATTCGACGTCGCCCGCATCGACGAGATCGAAGCGGTCACCAAGCACGACGTCATCGCCTTCCTGACCCACCTGGCCGAGATCGTCGGGCCGGATGCGCGCTTCGTGCATCAAGGCATGACCTCCTCGGACGTTCTCGACACCTGCTTCAACGTGCAGCTCGTGCGCGCGACGGACATCCTGCTTGCCGACATGGACAAGCTGCTGGAAGCGTTGAAACGCCGTGCTTTCGAGCACAAGGACACCGTCACGATCGGCCGCTCCCACGGCATCCATGCCGAGCCGGTCACCTTCGGGATCAAGCTCGCCCTTGCCTATGCGGAGTTCGAACGCTGCCGCCGGCGCCTCGTCGCGGCGCGCGAGGAAATCGCCACCTGCGCGATCTCCGGGGCCGTCGGCACCTTCGCCAACATCGATCCGCGCGTCGAGGAGCACGTCGCCAAGGCTATGGGCCTGAAGCCGGAACCGGTCTCCACGCAGGTCATTCCCCGCGACCGCCATGCCATGTATTTCGCAACCCTCGGCGTCGTCGCTTCGTCGATCGAGCGGCTTGCGACCGAAATCCGCCATCTGCAGCGCACCGAGGTTCTGGAAGCGGAGGAATATTTCTCGCCGGGTCAGAAGGGCTCCTCGGCGATGCCGCACAAGCGCAACCCCGTGCTGACGGAAAACCTGACCGGGCTCG
The DNA here is from genome assembly GCA_033795365.1 of Shinella sp. Taxonomy (GTDB): domain Bacteria; phylum Pseudomonadota; class Alphaproteobacteria; order Rhizobiales; family Rhizobiaceae; genus JARYGU01. The sequence continues at coordinate 750,440 of JARYGU010000001.1, read as the reverse complement.
CCCGCATGGTCCGCGCCTTCGCGGTGCCGGCGATGGAAAACGTGGCGCTCTGGCATGAGCGCGACATCTCCCATTCCTCCGTCGAACGCATGATCGGCCCGGATGCCACGGTCACCCTCGATTTCGCCCTTGCCCGCCTGACCGGTGTTATCGATAAGCTCCTCGTCTATCCGGAGAACATGTTGAACAATCTCAACAAGTTCCGCGGACTTGTTCACTCGCAGCGCGTACTCCTGGCACTGACCCAGGCCGGTGTTTCCCGCGAGGACAGCTATCGCCTCGTCCAGCGCAATGCCATGAAGGTCTGGGAGCAAGGCAAGGACTTTCTCGAGGAACTGCTCGCCGATGCGGAAGTGCGCGCGGCGCTCTCGGAAGAGGACATCCGCGAGAAGTTCGACCTCGGCTATCACACCAAGCACGTCGACACGATCTTCAAGCGGGTCTTCGGTTCTGCCTGATCGGAACGGTACGGCCCGCCCCGACGATCGGCCTGCACTGATCCGCGAACGTGATTCAAGCGTTTCCGTCTACCACCAGTTTCCGGTAGAGATGCCATGTGGCGTGGCCGAGGATCGGCATGGTGACCGCCAGCCCTGCAAGGACCGGCAGCATGCCGATCGCCAGCCCGGCGGCGACGATCAGCCCCCATAGCGCGACCGGCACAGGGTTTACTATCGTCGCACGAATGGAGGTTTTGATGGCGGAAACGGCGCCGACATCCCTATCCAGCAGCAGCGGAAAAGTCACGACGCTGGTCGCCAGCACCCCAACCGCAAAGCAGAAGCCGATCACGTTGCCGATAACGATCAGCATCCACCCGGCATCCGTACTAAATATCGAGGCTAGGAACGGCCCGAGCGCGGGCGGCGGCTCTTCCCCGAAGAGGCTCGTATAGAGCCCCTGCGCCGTCCCCATCCATGCAACGAACATGACCAGCAGCATGAAGCCGGCGACGAGGATCGACGGCAGAGCCGGCGAATGTCGGACATCGAGCGCATGTCTCCACGATGCGTCCATCCCGAGCTCACGCCGGCGGCTGACTTCGTAAAGTCCGAGAGCGAAGAACGGCCCGAGCAGCGCAAAGCCGCCGAGCAGCGGGAAGATCAACGGCAGCATATTCGCCCCGGAACTCCAGGTGATGAGGACGATCCCGGAAAGAGGATAGATCAGAGTGAGAAAAACGTAGTGAGACGGTTTTGCGCGAAAATCTTCGAATCCCAGCCGCAAGGCCTGCCAGACGTCGGCGGTCGTGATCTTTCGTATGACGGGCAGCTCCGCTGCCTCGCCTGCCCCTGCCATCACATGAAACGTGGTCATGACCATTCCTCCTGTCGGCTGGAACCGTCACGGCCGTCACACCCCGGAGGCGAACGCATCGCCACCACGGCAAGCCGTGACTGGCATCTCGCGCGATGATACCATCGGGGCTGGAAAATGTCGTCCCCTCTTGACTTCAGGACCTTGTGAACGCACATCGCGGCCATCATGAAAGTGTCCGAAGCAGAAATCCTCATCGTTCCCGGCTATACGAATTCCGGGCCCGACCACTGGCAGAGCCGTTGGCAGGCAAAGCTTTCCACCGCCCGCCGGGTGGAGCAGGCCGAATGGTCGAAGCCGGTGCGCGAGGACTGGGTCAAGAGGATGATCGAGGAGGCCGAGGCGGCGACCAAGCCGATCGTCATCGTCGCTCACTCCCTGGGCGTCGCGACGATGGTCCATGCCCTGCCCCATATCGGACGGAAGATAGCGGGCGCATTCCTCGTCGCCCCTCCCGACGTCGCCAATCCCTCGATCCGCCCGAAGCACCTCATGACGTTCGGGCCCTATCCGCGCGACCCCCTGCCGTTTCCTTCGCTGATGGTGGCGAGCCGCAACGATCCTTTCGGCAGCTACGAACACGCCGACGACATCGCCAACGCCTGGGGGGCGTTTCTGGTGGATGCGGGAGAGTCGGGACATATAAACGCCGAGTCCGGTCATGGCCCGTGGCCGGAGGGTACGATGGTCTTCGCTCAGTTCCTGAGCAGGCTTAAAACCTGAAAAATTAAAGCGTATAGCTTATTAAGCGGAATTTTATATAATCGCCGGCCAGACGATCCGAACTCCTTTCACCGGGCGCTGGTCTACATGGCTGATTTGTCGAGTTTGAAGTTTCGGCAAGATATTCCGGCAAATGCGTCTTCGTTGTTCGGCGCGCTCTTCGACAAATCCGCGATCGGCGTTGCGCTTGTCGATACCAAACGGCAATTCATCGATGCCAACAAGGCTTTCCTGCGCCCCTTCGGCGTCCAGCGCTGGCAGGAACTTCCCGATCTGGAACTGATCTTCTCGGAGAAGGACAGGGAGATCCTGTCCTATGCGCTGAATGCGGCCGAGCGCGGCAATCCGGAAGAGGCATCCTGGGAGGTGCGGCTTCGCCGGTCGGACGACAGCGCTTTCTGGGCGCTTTTCTCGATTGCCCCGGTGTCGGATCCCGCCGCCCCTGCCTTTCTCATCCAGGCCATCGACATAGACGAGCGCAAGCAACATATGCTGGAGCTGGTGGAGCGCGAAAACCGGTGGAACCACGCCCTGAAAAGCGCCGGCCAGGGCGTGTGGGACCACGATTACGCGCGCGGGCGGCTTTACTATTCCCGGCAGTGGAGGACGATGCGGGGCATCGAGGCGGACGAAGTCGTTGACGCTTCGCTCGAAACCTGGATCATGACCGTTCATCCCGACGATCGCGCGCATGTGCTTGAGGAGATCCGAAAGCAGGAATCCGGAGAAGCCCCCTTCAGCATCTTCTCCTATCGCGAACGTCATCGGGACGGTCGCTGGATATGGATCGAGAGCAGGGGCGCCGTCGTCGAATACAGCGCGAACGGCAAGCCCGCGCATGTCGCGGGCACCGATACGGACATCACGGAACGCAAGGAGGCCGAGGAACTGCTGGCGCAGCTTTCCCGCCGCCTGGAGCTCGCGCTCGACATTACCCGCATCGGCGTCTTCGAAGCCAATCTGCAAACAGGCGAATTGCAATGGGACGAAAGAATGGTGCAGATCTACGGCAGGACGGCTGCTCCCGACAGTTGGCCGGACAGTGTTCATCCAGATGACCGCAGCGAAGTCGTTGCCATCTTCGAAAAGGCACTTTTGGCGCAAAAGCCCTTCAGCTACGCCTTCCGCATCATCCGCAACGACGGCGAAATACGCCACATCCGGGCTCGCGCAGTACCCTATACCGATGCCAACGGCACGCCCCGGGTGGTCGGCGCCAATTGGGACGTCACGGAGGACGTTTACCTCCAGGATGAGCTGAAACGCTCGAAGGAACTGACGGAAGCCAGGAACGAGGAACTCGAAGCGGCCAAGGAGCGGATAGAATACATCGCCCATCACGATCATCTTACCGGATTGGCGAACCGCCGGCTCCTCGATAGCCAGCTTGAAGACCTTGCGGTCAGGTCCGGCCGCACCGACATGAGCATTGCCGTCCTGCATATCGATCTCGATCGTTTCAAGGAAATCAACGACACGTTCGGGCACCTCGCCGGCGACCAGTTGCTGGTTCATGCGGCAGACGTGTTGAGGCGGTTTGCCGAGCCGGGCGACTTCGTGGCGCGCATCGGCGGGGACGAGTTCGTCTTTTTGATTCCGTCGGCACGCACGCGAAACCTCGCGGAACTTGCCGAGAAGATCGTGGACGTCATGCGCCAACCGATTTTCTTCGAAGGAAAGATATGCCGTTTCGGCGCCAGCATCGGCATCGCGATCGAGAACGGCCGCCAGATCGACGTAAAGCAACTGCTGGTCAAGGCCGACCTCGCACTTTACCAGGCCAAGGACAAGGGCAGGAACAGGCATGAATTCTTCTCGAAGGAGATTCATGCGCGAGTTACCGCTGTTAAGCAGATCGCCGATGAAATCCTGACCGGGATAGAACAGCGCCGCTTCGTCCCCTTCTACCAGCTCCAGTTCGATGCGCGAACGCTGGATGTGGTGGGTGTCGAAACCCTGGCGCGCTGGAATCATCCGACCCGCGGCGTTCTGACGCCTGATGCGTTCCTCAAGGCGGCGGAAGACGTGAACATGGTCGCGACCATCGACCGCCTGGTACTGGAGGCTGCGCTTGCCGATTTCTCCGTCTGGCGGCGATCCGGAGTGGCCGTTCCGAAAATCTCCGCCAATGTCTCGTCACGCAGGCTGCATGATCCGGATCTCGGACGTTCGCTGGCGGGCCTGGAGATCCCGCCCGGCACGCTGTCCTTCGAGCTGCTGGAATCGATCTTTCTCGACGATTACGACAGCGTGGTGACGAACAATCTGGAAGCGATACGCAATCTCGGAATCGAACTGGAAGTCGACGACTTCGGCACCGGTCACGCCTCGATCATCAGTCTTATGAAGCTCAGCCCGAAAAGGCTCAAGATCGACCGGCAACTGATAAAGCCCATCCTGCAATCGCCCGGACAGCGCAAGCTCGTCGGTACGATCATAGAAATCGGCCACTCGCTCGATATCGAAGTCGTCGCCGAAGGGGTGGAAACGGCGAAGCATGCCTTGATCCTGCGCGACCTGGAATGCGATGTCCTGCAGGGCTACGCGCTCGCCCGTCCCAAGCCCGCAGCGGAGATCGCCGACTTCATCAAGACGGCAAGCTGGCGAAACCGGATTGTCGCGGGGGCCCACCGCGCGCCGAAAGGCAAGCGGCAATGAAAAGGCCGCCAGGCGAACCGGACGGCCAGTAATCCGCTGATTTGAGGTTCCCCTCAGTCGCCTTGGATCTGCGCGATTGCGACGGCCAGAAGCTCGATCATCTGCACACGGATTTCCTCGTCCGTCTTCGCAACGCCTGCGGCATCGAAGTCGGCGCGCAGCTTGCGCACGACATCCTCGGAGCCCGCTTCCTCGAAGTCGGCCGCAACGACCTCCTTGGCGTAAGCTTCCGCATCGTCGCCCATCTTGCCGAGCAGGCCTGCCGCCCACAGGCCGAGCAGCTTGTTGCGCCGGGCTTCGGCCTTGAAGCGCAGTTCCTCGTCCAGTGCGAACTTCGCTTCGAAAGCTTTTTCCCGATCCTGTATGTTGATCATATTACGATCTCCCGTCGTTCTCGTTGCCCGTTTGGCTCCTCGTCCATAAATCAAAAGCCCAACCAAAGTGCAATGCGAACTTTGGATCACGCCGCCGTTTCGCGCAATGCCCGCGGAAAACGGGGAATCGAGCGTGCACGCGATTGTGAAACGACAACAATTCGTTTATGCACCCGGAAAAGTTTCGACACCTGCGCTTTCCCAAGAGCGCCAACAACAGAGATCAAAATCCATGAACCGTCGCCGCCGTATCTACGAAGGCAAGGCCAAGATTCTCTACGAGGGTCCTGAGCCGGGCACGCTGATCCAGTTCTTCAAGGATGACGCAACCGCTTTCAACAAGAAGAAGCATGATGTCATCGATGGCAAGGGCGTGCTCAACAACCGCATCTCCGAGTACATCTTCACCCAGCTCAACAAGATGGGGATTCCGACGCATTTCATCCGACGTCTCAACATGCGCGAGCAGTTGATCAAGGAAGTCGAGATCATTCCTCTCGAAGTCGTCGTGCGCAACGTTGCGGCCGGTTCGCTTTCCAAGCGCCTCGGCATCGAGGAGGGAACGGTGCTTCCCCGCTCGATCATCGAATTTTACTTCAAGGCCGACAATCTGGACGATCCGCTGGTTTCCGAAGAGCATATCACCGCCTTCGGCTGGGCAAGCCCCCAGGAACTCGACGACGTCATGGCGCTTGCCATTCGCGTCAACGACTTCCTCTCCGGCCTGTTCCTCGGCGTCGGCATCCAGCTCGTCGACTTCAAGATCGAATGCGGCCGTCTCTATGAAGGCGACATGATGCGCATCATCATCGCCGACGAAATTTCGCCCGATAGCTGCCGCCTCTGGGACATCGCCACCCAGGAGAAGATGGACAAGGACCGCTTCCGCCGCGACATGGGCGGTCTGGTCGAAGCCTATCAGGAAGTCGCCCGCCGTCTCGGCATCATCAACGAGAACGAGCCGCCGCGCGGCACCGGTCCCGTTCTGGTCAAGTAAAGCAATCGGGGAGCGCCGCCTGCGGGCGGTGCTCCCAGAGGATCGAGTTTCGAAGAGGAAGACATGATCAAGGCACGCGTGACGGTTACGCTCAAGAACGGTGTTCTCGACCCGCAGGGAAAAGCGATCGAAGGCGCCCTCGGCAGCCTCGGCTTCGACGGTGTCGGCCAGGTCCGCCAGGGCAAGGTCTTCGATCTCGAGCTCGCGACGAGCGATCGGGAGAAAGCCGAAACCGACCTCAAGGCGATGTGCGAGAAACTTCTGGCAAACACGGTTATCGAGAATTATACTATCTCCCTCGCCTGAAGGTTGAATTGAAATCGGAGCGTATTATGAGCGACGTTACCCAGGAACGCATGCATGAGTTGCTTCGGCGGATGCATCAGCGTTTCGACAAGCTCGACCACTCCATAAGCGAGCTACGGAACGACAACCTGCTCATTCGCAGCCAGATTCATACCCTGCAGGGGGACGTGAACAGTATGCGCGGCTCCATCGCCCATGTAGAGGACCGCCTCGACCGCATCGAAAACCGCCTCGAACTGCGTGAACTCGCAGAAGCACAAGCAAGGTTTGAGCAACACCCATGAAATCAGCCGTCGTCCAACTTCCAGGTCTCAATCGCGACCGCGACATGATCGCGGCCCTTACCAAGATTTCAGGCAAGGCACCCGTCACCGTCTGGCAGACGGAAACGGAGATCCCGGATGACGTCGACCTGATCGTCATTCCGGGCGGCTTTTCCTACGGCGACTATCTGCGCTGCGGTGCGATCGCCGCGCGCATGCCCGTCATGCAGGCGATCAAGGCGAAGGCAGAGGCGGGCGTCAAGGTGCTCGGCGTCTGCAACGGCTTCCAGATCCTGCTCGAAGCCGGACTGCTGCCAGGCGCGCTGATGCGCAATGCCTCGCTGAAATTCGTATGCAAGGAAATCAAGCTCGAGGTCGTCAACGCCGAGACGGATTTCACGCGCGCCTACTCGAAGGGCCAGATCATCCGCTGCCCGGTCGCCCACCATGACGGAAATTATTTTGCCGACGCCGAGACGCTGAAGGCGATCGAAGGCAATGGTCAGGTCGTCTTCCGCTATGCCGAGGGCAGCAATCCCAACGGTTCGCTCAACCACATTGCCGGCGTGATCAACGACAAGGGCAACGTGCTCGGCATGATGCCGCATCCGGAGAACCTCATCGAAGCCGCCCATGGCGGCTCCGACGGCCGCGGATTGTTCGCTTCCGCGCTCGACGTAATCGCCGCTTAACTTCGGATGAGCTAATAAGGCGCATCATCAACAGAGGCTGATCATGCGCCACATTCCCTTCCGCCATTTTGCCGGCATCGCCATCCTTCTGTCCGCCGGCATTCTGGCCGCTTGTCAATCGCGAGCGCCTGCGCCCTCCCCGAACAGCGCCGCCCTTCCCACCATGGAGCGGGTGGCGCTCGGAGCGAATGCCTGCTGGTTCAAGTCGGGCGACGCAGCCTTCAAGCCCTATCGCCTCGCACCCGAGCTGAACTCCTTCACAGGGCGCCCGCGCATCCTCGTCGTACACCGCAATGCGCCGGAATCGCGCCCGCTGCTCGTGGTGCAGGCGGAGGGCAGCCCCGCGAAGCTGGACGCCTTCGGGCCGCTGATGGGAGAAGAGGCGATGGGCCCGCGCATCGCCTCCGACGTTCGCCGCTGGTCGGCCGGCGGCAAAGGCTGCTGAAAAGAACTGCACCCATGACAATCCAAATTCTGCACAATCCACGCTGCTCCACCTCGCGCATGGTCCTTGGCATGCTCGGCGAAAACGGGCATGAGCCGGTCATCATAGAATACCTGAAAAATCCGCCCTCGCGCGAGGAGATGGTGGCCCTGCTCGTCGCGATGGAAGCGTCGCCGCGCGACATTCTGCGGGCCCGGGAGCCGCTGGCAAGGGAACTCGGCCTTTCCGATCCGGCCCGCACCGACCGTGAGCTGCTGGATGCCATGCTGGAGCATCCGATCCTGATCGAGCGGCCGATCGTCATCACCGGCAAGGGTGTCAGGCTTTGCCGGCCGAAGGAAAAATTGCTGGAGATCCTGTAGCGTCAGGAAGGGAGAAAACGTTTCACCTTCTGGGGATGCGCCATTTTCCTGTCGCGCCCTGCGCCCGCTTGCGCTAAAGAGACCGGAAATCCAATCCCACGGACAAGACGAGCGAAGATGACCATCTCCAACAGCATCCAGATCACCCCGGAGCTTATCGCCGCCCACGGGCTGAAGGCGGATGAATACGACCGCATCCTGTCGCTGATCGGCCGCGAGCCGACTTTCACCGAGCTTGGTATCTTTTCGGCCATGTGGAACGAGCATTGCTCGTACAAGTCGTCCAAGAAATGGCTTCGTACGCTGCCGACCAAAGGCCCACGCGTCATCCAGGGACCGGGCGAAAACGCCGGCGTCGTCGATATCGACGACGGCGACTGCGTGGTCTTCAAGATGGAAAGCCACAACCACCCTTCGTATATCGAGCCCTATCAGGGGGCGGCGACCGGGGTCGGCGGTATCCTGCGCGATGTGTTCACCATGGGCGCGCGGCCGGTCGCTGCCATGAACGCGCTGCGTTTCGGCTCGCCGGATCATCCGAAAACCCGTCACCTGGTCTCGGGCGTGGTGGCCGGCGTCGGCGGCTACGGCAATTCCTTCGGCGTTCCGACCGTTGGCGGCGAGGTCGAATTCGACCCCCGCTACAACGGCAACATCCTCGTAAACGCGTTTGCGGCAGGTCTCGCGAAGACCGACGCGATCTTCTACTCCAAAGCCGAAGGCGTCGGGTTGCCCGTCGTCTATCTCGGCGCCAAGACCGGCCGCGATGGCGTCGGCGGGGCAACCATGGCTTCGGCGGAGTTCGATGAATCGATCGAGGAAAAGCGCCCGACCGTTCAGGTCGGCGATCCGTTCACCGAGAAATGCCTGCTCGAAGCATGTCTGGAGCTCATGCAGACCGGCGCCGTCATCGCCATCCAGGACATGGGTGCCGCCGGCCTCACCTGCTCGGCCGTCGAAATGGGCGCCAAGGGCGATCTCGGCATCGAGCTCGATCTCGACAAAGTGCCGGTGCGCGAAGAACGCATGACGGCGTATGAAATGATGCTGTCGGAAAGCCAGGAGCGCATGCTCATGGTGCTGAAGCCCGAGAAGGAGGAAGAGGCAAAGGCCATCTTCGTCAAATGGGGCCTCGACTTCGCGATCGTCGGCAAGACCACGGACGATCTGCGCTTCCGCATCCTGCACCAGGGCGAGGAAGTGGCAAACCTGCCGATCAAGGAACTCGGCGACGAAGCGCCGGAATACGATCGCCCCTGGCGCGAGCCCGCAAAAGCCGCGCCGCTTCCGGCTTCGCTGGTGGCCGAGCCGAACGATTACGGCCTTGCGCTGCTCAAACTTATCGGCTCTGCGAACCAGTCGAGCCGGCGCTGGGTCTACGAACAGTACGACACGCTGATCCAGGGCAATTCGCTGCAGATCCCCGGCGGAGACGCCGGCGTCGTGCGCGTCGAAGGCCATGCGACGAAGGCGCTCGCTTTCTCCTCCGACGTGACACCCCGTTACGTCGAGGCCGACCCTTACGAAGGCGGCAAGCAGGCAGTCGCCGAGTGCTGGCGCAACATCACCGCGACTGGCGCAGAACCGCTGGCGGCGACCGACAACCTCAATTTCGGCAATCCCGAAAAACCGGAGATCATGGGGCAGTTCGTCAAGGCGATCGAAGGTATCGGCGAGGCCTGCCGCGCGCTCTCCTTCCCGATCGTCTCCGGCAACGTGTCGCTTTACAACGAAACGAATGGCGTCGCGATCCTTCCGACACCGACCATTGCCGGCGTGGGGCTGTTGCCCGACTGGTCCGCGATGGCTCGCATCGGCAGCGCCCGTCCCGGCGATCACGTCATCCTGATCGGCTGCGACGGCAGCCATCTCGGCCAATCGGTCTATCTGCGCGATGTTCTCGGCATCGTGGACGGCCCTGCCCCCGCGGTCGATCTGCAGGACGAGCGCCGCAACGGCGATTTCGTCCGCTCGGCCATCCGTAACGGTCAGGTCACTGCCTGCCACGACATTTCCTCCGGGGGACTTGCCGTCGCCCTGGCGGAGATGGCGATCGCCTCCGGCAAGGGCCTGAAGATCAGCCTATCGGAATCGAACGCCCCGGCGCATGCGCTGCTTTTCGGCGAGGATCAGGCGCGCTACGTCATTGCCGTGCCGGCCGATCTCTCCAATTTCATCTGCGCCAATGCAGAGGGAGCGGGAATCCCCTTCCGCCGGCTCGGGATGGTCGAGGGAGCGACGCTTGCGATCGACGATCTGCTTGCGCTGCCGATTGAACAATTGCGCGACACGCATGAATCGTGGTTCCCTGACTTCATGGACGGCAGTAGCAATGCCGCCGCGGCAGCAGAATAAGACAAAGGGAACACGCTCATGCCCATGAACCCCGGCGACATCGAAGACATGATCAAATCGGGAATCCCCGGCGCCAAGGTCACGATCCGCGATCTCGCAGGCGATGGCGACCACTACGCCGCCGAAGTCGTCGCGGAGGCCTTCCGCGGCAAGACGCGCGTACAGCAGCACCAGATGGTCTACAATGCCCTGAAGGGCAACATGGGCGGGGTATTGCATGCCCTCGCCCTGCAGACCTCCGTTCCGGACTGAGGCCTGCCACCGTGGTGGATCTCATCAAGGAACTGGTAAGCGGCGTCGTGGACAGCGCGCTCCAGGAAATCCTGAAGAAGACCGGAACCAGACGTGCGACGCGACGGACGAAACGGCGCGTGAGCAAGGCCAAATCCGGTGGTCTTCTGGCGGAGATCGTCGAGGCAGCCTTGAAGAAGAAGCCGGCCAGAAAGCAGGTCAGCCGCCGAAGGACGGCCGCGGCGCGCAGCAAACTACGTCGGCGCAGCGCTTGAGGGATTCCTGAGGTCCATCAAGATTTTTTTGATCGGGTGGTGTAAAAACCCGTTCGGCATGCTATTTCTCTTTCCGAAGCGATCCGGCCCTTGAAGCCGGCCGAGTAAGGATTTGAAAGATGAGTGGCATCCACGATTTCATCGACAATGAGGTCAAGACCAACGACGTCGTGCTTTTCATGAAAGGCACGCCGCAGTTCCCGCAGTGCGGCTTCTCCGGTCAGGTCGTTCAGATTCTCGACTACATCGGTGTCGACTACAAGGGCGTCAACGTGCTCGCCGACGCCGATATCCGCCAGGGCATCAAGGACTATTCGAACTGGCCGACGATCCCGCAGCTTTACGTCAAGGGCGAATTCGTCGGCGGCTGCGACATCGTGCGTGAGATGTTCCAGTCCGGCGAACTGCAGTCCCATCTGCAGGAACAAGGTATTTCGGTGAAAGGCGCAGCCTGACCGACTTTCGGGCCTAGGTTCTGACCCTAGCTAGCTTAGGCCCTTTCATTTCTATTCATTCTCCAAGGCGCTGCCCTGCAGCGCCTTGGCCTGTTTTAGGAAACTTTTACTGTGGCAAATTCTTCACAATCCGTCTCCGCGGGCCAATTGGTCATGGGCAAAGGTGAATTCATCGCGCTGGCCGCCTTCCTGATGGCGCTCAACGCGCTCGCCATCGACGTCATGCTTCCCGCCTTGGGACAGATCGGCGACGGTCTCGGGATCGACAACGAAAACCATCGCCAATATGTCGTATCCTCCTATCTTTTCGGTTTCGGCATCGCCCAGCTCTTCTACGGCCCGATCTCCGATCGCTTCGGCCGCCGCCGCCCGCTCCTGATCGGGCTCGGCATCTATATCGCCTCTGCGCTCGGCTGTGCGCTCGTCCCGTCCTTCGCCGGGCTCCTTGCGCTCCGTTTCATCCAGGGGCTCGGCGCCGCCGCCACGCGCGTGATCACCATATCCGTCGTGCGCGACATCTATGGCGGACGGCAGATGGCCGAAGTGATGTCGCTGATCATGATGGTCTTCATGATCGTTCCGGTCATCGCGCCAGGCGCCGGCGAAGTCGTCATGATGTTCAGCAACTGGCACATGATCTTCGTCTTCATCGCCGCGATCGCGATCGGCGTTGCGACCTGGATGTATTTCAGGCTTCCCGAAACGCTCCACCCGGAGGACGTCAGGTCGTTCACGGCTAAATCCATTCTCGCTGCCTTTCGCATCGTCCTGACGAACCGCGTTGCGCTCTGTTACAGCATAGCGACGACCTTCATTTTCGGCGCGTTGTTCGGCTTCATCAATTCCGCCCAGCAGATCTATGTCGGCATCTACGGCCTCGGCGTCTATTTCCCGCTGGCCTTTGCGGCGGTCGCCATCTTCATGGCGGTCGCATCGTTCCTGAATTCACGCTTCGTCGGACGGCTCGGAATGCGCAAGCTGTCGCACGGATCGCTCATCGGCTTTATCGGCATAAACTTCCTGTGGCTGGTGATCCAGATTTTCGGGCCGCAGCCCATGCCGTTCGCGTTGTTCCTCGTGCTCTTCGGGCTGGCGATGTTCCAGTTCGGCTGGATCGGCTCGAACTTCAATTCGCTGGCGATGGAGCCGCTCGGCCATGTGGCGGGGACCGCATCCTCCGTGCTCGGTTTCATGAGCACCGTCGGTGGTGCACTGATCGGCGCCGTCATCGGCCAGTCCTTCAACGGCACCGCACTGCCGATGATTGCCGGCTACTTCATCGTTTCCGTCATCGGTCTCGTTTTCGTGCTCATCGCGGAGAAGGGCCGTCTTTTCCAGCCCCACAATCCGCCGGCGTAAAATTCGCATTTCTCCTTTTCAGCAGGTCTCCCAATGACGGAATCGCAAATGTCAGCCGCCGGCACAACGGGCGCCGCCCGTATCAGGCTCGGCCTCGTCGAATTCATCATCACCATCGCCATCATGACTGCCAGCGTCGCGATGGCGATCGACATTATGCTGCCGGCTCTGCCGAGCATCGGCAGCTCTCTCGGGGTGACGAACACCAACGAGACCCAATGGGTCATCGGCGTCTTCTTTCTCGGATTCGGCCTTTCGCAGATCGTCTTCGGCACGCTTTCGGATGCGTTCGGACGCCGCAACATCCTGCTCGGCGGGCTTGCTTTCTACGCAGTCGCCATGTTCGCCGCGGCCGCCACCCAAAGCTTTGAGATGCTGCTCGTCACCCGCTTCATCCAGGGCATAGGCGCAGCTGCCGTCCGCATCACCACCATGGCGATCGTGCGCGACTGTTTCGGCGGGCGCGAGATGGCGCGGGTCATGTCCTATGTGATGATCGTCTTCATGATCGTGCCGATCGTCGCACCGTCGCTCGGGCAGTTGATCATCACCTATGCGAACTGGCACTGGATCTTCATCCTGCTCGGTCTTGTCGGTATGGTTCTCTTCGTTTGGGCGCTGGCGCGCCTGAGAGAATCGCTGCCGGAGGAAGAACGGATACCCCTGTCGTTCGCCTCCGTGGCCTTCGGCTTCAAGACGGTGCTCACCAACCGGATCACCTGCGGCTACATGATCGGACTGACGCTCTTCATCGGCGTCATCTCCGCCTATATCGTCTCCGTCCAGCAGATTTTCGGGGAAGTGTACGGCCTTGGCGACTGGCTGCCCATCGCCTTCGCCATAACCGGCGGCGGCATCGCGATTGCCAATTTCGCCAACGGCGCCTTCGTCCGGCGCTTCGGCATGCGGCGCATCTCCCACGCGGCCATGATCATCTTCACGCTGATCGCCGCCTATGGCTATCTGACCGCGCTTGCCGGAGAGCCGTCCTTCGCGCTGACATACGGGCTGATCTCGGTCCTGCTGGTGATGTTCGCGGTGCTCGCGACCAACTTCACCGCCATCAGCCTCGAGCCGATGGGACATGTGGCCGGAACGGCGACGGCGATCACGGGTTTCGTGTCCACTACCGGCGGCGCGATCCTCGGCGGCCTGATCGGGCAGCTGTTCAACGGCACCGTCCAGCCGCTTTTCGGCGGCTTCGCCGCCTTCGGCCTGCTCACCATCCTCGCGACGCTCTGGGCGGAGAAGGGAAAACTCTTCACGCACCCGGGCGACACACCGCAAATGGAAGCCGGCGCCGCCCATTTCTGATACGGAAAGCCCGCCGGCGAACGCCGGCGGACTTTTTTAATCGCAGTTGCCGATCAGTCGACGAAGACCTCGCGACGCATCATTTCCCAGCTTTCCTTGTCCGGCGCGATCATCAGGCCGCCTTCGACATGATGCGGCAGATAGGGCGTGCCATCGAAGCGGGCCGCATAGGCGCCGGCCTCCTGGACGATCAGCGTGCCGCCGAGATGATCCCAGGGCATCAGCTTGTTGTACATCAGATAGTGCAGATGGCCGGCGGCATAGGTGCGATATTCGTGCGCCGCGCAGCGATAGTTGGATACGAAGGCGACCTTGGCGAGATTGCCGAGCACCCTCGCCCGGCGCTCGCGCGAAAGGAAGCTCGTGGAGGCCATTCCGGTCATCTGCTCCAGCGGCACGGCATTCGCCGCCTTTAGCCTTATCTCCGGGCGATGTCCGCCGGTCTGCCAGGCGCCGGCCCCTTTCTCGGCCATCACGAAGTCGTCGCCCATCGGGTCGTATATGACGCCTGCGACGGTTTCCCCTCCGGCCACGACCGAAGCCATCACGCCGAAGAGCGGCACGCCGGAAGCAAAGTTGAACGTGCCGTCGATCGGATCGACCACGACCGCGAGTTCGGCATCGGCAAGCTTGGCCAGGAGCGACGGATCGGCAGCGACGGATTCCTCGCCGACGAACAATGCACCGGGCACCACGGCCTCGATCCCCGCCTTGATGAAGCGCTCGGCTGCCTCGTCTGCCTCCGTGACCAGGTCGGTCGCGTCCGCCTTCGTCCGGATATCGCCCTTGGCGAGCGCACGGAAACGCGGACGGATTTCGGCTTCCGCCGCATTGCTCAGGAGCAAGGCAAGCGCATTGATGTCAAAAGATGTCGTCATTTCGGGATACCGCCGTCAGGGATGAGAAATCGAAAAGCTTGGGATCGAGCAGGTGGGAAGGGTTCACATGTGAAAGCGCGCGCAGCATCGCGTCCTTGCGGCCGGGCATACGCGCCTCGATATCGGCGAGCATCGCCTTCATCGCATTGCGCTGCAAGCCGTCCTGAGAACCACAGAGATCGCACGGGATGATTGGAAACTGCATGGCGGCCGCGAATTTGGCGAGATCGTCCTCGGCGGCATAGGCGAGCGGGCGCAGCACCATCAGGTCGCCCTCGTCGTTGAGAAGCTTCGCCGGCATCGACGCGAGACGCCCGCCATGGAAGAAATTCATGAAGAACGTCTCGAGGATATCCTCGCGGTGATGCCCGAGAACCAGTGCGTCGCAGCCCTCCTCGCGCGCGATGCGGTAGAGGTTTCCGCGCCGCAGCCTGGAGCAGAGCGAGCAGTAGGTCGCCCCTTCCGGCACCTTCTCCTTCACGATCGAATAGGTGTCGCGATATTCGATCCGGTGCTTCACGCCGACGGATGAAAGATAATCCGGCAGAATGTGCTTCGGGAAATTCGGCTGGCCCTGATCGAGGTTGCAGGCGATCAGTTCGACCGGCAGAAGCCCCCGCCATTGCAGATCCATGAGAAGCGCGAGCAGGCTGTAGCTGTCCTTGCCGCCAGACACGCCGATGAGCCAGCGCTTCTGGCCCTTCAGCATGGAGAAATCCTCGATTACCTGGCGGAGCTGCCGAAGCAGGCGCTTGCGCAGCTTGTTGAACGAGACCGACGACGGCGCATGGGAAAACAGCGGATGGCGCACGCCATCGTCGCGTTCGTCTTCTTCCCTGTCTGCAAATGCAAGTGTCATGCTGTCTTCCGCCGGATGGGGTCAGGCGATGCAATGCCCCGAACCGGCCGCACAATCAAGCCCCGAACACGGACCAACCCGTCCGCGCGACGAGCATTCCGCTCTCCAGATCGCAAAAAAGCCGCCCGTTTCCAGGCGGCTTCCAAAGATCGAGAGGCGGAGGCCTCGATTAACGCGAATAGAATTCGACGACCAGGTTCGGCTCCATGACGACCGCATAGGGCACGTCTGCCAGGCCCGGAACGCGTACGAACGTCGCAACCATCTTGTTGTGGTCGGCTTCGATGTAGTCCGGAACGTCGCGCTCGGCGAGCTGAACCGATTCCAGAACCGAAACGAGCTGCTTCGACTTCTCGCGAACCTCGATGACGTCGCCGGCCTTGCAACGGTAGGAACCGATGTTGACGCGAACGCCGTTGACCTTGACGTGGCCGTGGTTGACGAACTGGCGGGCCGCGAAGACGGTCGGAACGAACTTGGCGCGGTAGACGATAGCGTCGAGGCGCGATTCGAGCAGGCCGATCAGGTTTTCCGGGGTGTCGCCCTTGCGGCGTTCGGCTTCAGCGAAGATCGCGCGGAACTGCCGCTCGTTGATCGAGCCGTAATAGCCCTTCAGCTTCTGCTTGGCGCGCAGCTGCACGCCGAAGTCGGAAAGCTTGGACTTGCGGCGCTGGCCGTGCTGGCCCGGGCCGTATTCGCGGCGATTGACCGGGGACTTCGGGCGACCCCAGATATTTTCGCCCATACGGCGATCGATTTTATACTTGGATGAAGCGCGCTTGCTCATCGCATTTCCTTTTCAAATGGTTACACCGGCCCATTGCCAGACCGGATCAAGGAAACACGCCCTCCTCTGAGCTCATTTTGGGAGCTCTGACAGGCTTCTTACGATACGCGACCGGAGAAACCACGGGACATGTCAAATGAAACACCGGACATTTCTGCCCGGCGTTGCGGGGTGTCTAGGCAATTTTCAAAAATTTGTCAACGCGTCTTGAATGACGAATTTCCATGACTATCTCGCCATGATGCAGCGCCGGGCCCCTCTGACGTGATTTGCCGGATACCGTGATGTCGGAGCTGTGATCATCAACGTATCCGGCAAAGGAAACCCGTCATGGATTTTCTTTGGCTCGATTTTCAGGGGACCGCCGTCTGGATGTGGCTCTCCTTTCTCGCCATTGTCCTTGCGCTCCTCGCCCTCGATCTCGGTGTCCTTCACAAGGAGAACAAGGAGATCGGCATCAAGGAGAGCCTGCTTCTCTCCAGTTTTTACATCGTTCTCGGCCTCGCCTTCGGCGGCTTCGTCTGGTTCCAGTCCGGCTCTCAGGCCGGCATGGAATACCTGACCGGCTTCGTGGTCGAAAAGAGCCTCGCGATGGACAACATCTTCGTCATCGCCATGATCTTCGGCTATTTCGCGATACCGCGCCAGTACCAGCACCGCGTCCTTCTCTATGGCATCCTGGGCGTCATCGTACTGCGCGGCATCATGATCGGGGCCGGCGCGGCCGTCGTCGAGAATTACGGCTGGGTCCTCTACCTCTTCGCTGCATTCCTCGTATTCACCGGCATCAAGATGCTGATATCGGCGGACGAAACCTATGACGTCGCGTCCAATCCGCTCCTGAAGCTGCTCCGCCGGCGCCTGCCGGTGACGAACGAACTGCATGGCGACCGTTTCCTCGTGCGCCAGCCCGATCCGAAGACGGGCCGGCTGCGCACCTTCGTGACGCCGCTCCTGCTTGCGCTCGTGCTCGTCGAGTTCGCCGACCTCGTCTTCGCGGTCGATTCCATCCCGGCCATCTTCGCGATCACCACGGACCCGTTCATCGTCTATACGTCGAACATCTTTGCGATCCTCGGCCTGCGTGCGCTCTATTTCGCGCTCTCGGAGCTCATCCACCGCTTCGCCTATCTGAAATATGCCCTGGCGACGGTGCTGATCTTCATCGGCTCCAAGATCTTCGTGGCCGATATGCTGGGCCTCGCCAAGATTCCGCCGATGGTCTCGCTTTCCGTAACGCTCGTGATCCTGGCGGCCGGCATCGTGGGTTCGCTCTGGGCGACCCGCAACGACGAGGCGACGAAGACGGTCACGGAAGAGAGCTGAGCCGCTATTCGGCGGCATCCCGCGAAAGAGCGCCGGGGTCTGCGGCATCCGCCGCCCCCGGCGCCGTCTCGCAGGCAAGATCGGGAAAAGCGACGATACGGTTGCCCGCTGCATCGCTGTGGACGACGATCAGCCCCTGCTCCTCGAAATAGCCGAGAAGCCGTCTTGCGCGGCGTGCCGAATGCGTGCCGTAGGCGCGCGCGATCATGGCATCGGACGGGCAGGCAAGCCCCCTTACTGCCGCCTGCGCGACGAGGAGGAAGACGCCCTGCAGATCCCCCGTTATGCCGCGCGACAGCTCGAGTGCCATCGCCCATATCTCAGTGGCCGCCGTCTCGGCATCGACGCCGGAGCGCGCGACCGCCATCTTGCGGCGGAAGGCCGGCAGCGACAAGGCGGCACCTGGAAACCGGCGGATGCGGCAGCGCACGAGAAAATCCTGGAAGAGTTCGGCATCGGGACGGAAAGCGGCGCCGGGATTGGAGAGGATTTCGGAGAGAACCTGATCGAGAAGCGCTTCCCGTTCCTCCACAGGCATTTCCGGCGCTGGCGGCCTCGCCTCGGCGGCGACGGGCTCCGGCCGAGCACGGGAAAGCTCCGCGAGAATGTCCGTGGTCGGCCTCGGCTGCGGCGGAATGCGGCGCATGACCGGACGCGCAAGCTCCTCCGGATCGGGCGTGAAGATAAGATCCTCCACGTCCTGAGGGGCGTCCGGCAGCGGCAGCAGCTTGGGGCTGGTGGACCGCGCCGAAGTTTCGACCGGTCCGATCGTCACCGGCAGCGGGCGACGCGAGAGCGCCGGGCCGAGCGCGACGAAGGAGCCGCGCTTCAAATCGCGAAACATCTCCGCCTGCCTGCGGTCCATGCCGAGAAGGTCAGCCGCGCGCGCCATGTCGATGTCGAGAAAGGTGCGCCCCATCAGGAAGTTCGATGCTTCCGCCGCGACGTTCTTGGCAAGCTTGGCAAGGCGCTGGGTGGCGATGACGCCGGCAAGTCCGCGCTTTCGTCCGCGGCACATGAGGTTGGTCATCGCGCCGAGCGAGAGTTTGCGCGCATCCTCCGACACATCGCCGGCAACCGAGGGCGCGAACATCTGCGCTTCGTCGACGACGACGAGAACCGGATACCAGTATTCGCGCTCCGCATCGAACATGCCGTTGAGGAAAATTCCCGCGGCGCGCATCTGCTGCTCGATCTCCAGTCCTTCCAGCGACAGGACGCAGGAGACGCGGTGCTGGCGAATGCGATTGGCGATCCCGACGAGCTCGGCCTCGCTGCGCTCCCCATCGATGACCACATGGCCGAACTTGTCGGCGAGCGTGACGAAATCGCCCTCTGGATCGACGATGACCTGCTGAACCCATTGCGCCGATTGCTCGAGAAGACGGCGCAAGAGATGCGACTTGCCGGAACCGGAATTGCCCTGCACCAGGAGGCGCGTTGCGAGCAGTTCCTCGATATCGAGCGCGGCCGGCGCGCCGCCCTGCGCCGTCCCCATATCGATCCCGACTTTCATTCTATCCTCATGCAAATAAAAACGACTCGCCGGCCGCTGCAGCCGGGAACCCGGCCATCTAGCATGATTTGCCGTCGATGCGGCAGCAGGAATACGAAAACACACAGGCAATTGCGGCCGGCGCCATACCAGCCGCTATGCAGCGCTCCTTTGTTGCAAAGGCTGAACCATCGTTTGCTCCTTTTCCAGCTCCCGCGCGCGAGCGTAGCTGGACTGGAGATTCATCCAGAACCGCGCCATGCCGACGCCGGATCATCTCAGCTCTCTCACCCTCAGGCCAAACCCCTGCATCAGTCGGCAAGTCGCAAAATCCGGATTGCCCGAGGTAAAGACGGCGATGTCTTCGCCTGCTGCCGGCGTGAAATCCGAAAGCGGCGGCACCAGGCTGCGGGCGCGACGCGCGATCGCCTCCGCAGGGTCGAGCCAATCGACGGGCCAGGGCGCAAGCCGTCGGAAAACATTGGCCATGAAGGGATAATGGGTGCAGGCAAGCACGACGATATCCGTCTTGCGCCCGTCCCTTTCCACGAAGCATTGCGCTATTTCCGCCAGCACCGCTTCGTCGCGAAGGATTTCCCCGCGGATATAGGCCTCGGCCATGCGCGCCAGGTTCTGCGATCCGACGAGACGCACGTGGCACTGCGTCGCGAAGGACTGGATCAGGTCGCGCGTATAGGCGCGCTTCACCGTGCCGGGCGTCGCAAGCACCGAGACGAGTCCGGAGCGCGTGCGCTCCGCCGCCGGCTTGATTGCCGGCACGGTGCCCACGAACTGCATCTCAGGAAAGGCGGCGCGCAGGTCGGCGCCGACCAGCGTAAAGGCCGTATTGCAGGCGATGACGCAGACTTCCGGATCGTGCTCGCCGAGGAGCTTTTCGAAAAGTGCGATGACCCTTGCCTTCAACGCCTCCTCTTCCCAGTCGCCGTAAGGGAAGCCCGCATCGTCGACGACATAGGTGAAGTGCCGCTCCGGCATCAGCACACGCGCCTCGCGCAGCACCGTCAAACCGCCGATGCCGCTGTCGAAGACGAGGACGGGTTTCACGCTATTCGTCGTCACGCGGCACCTTCGGCCTTCTGTTTTTTGTGCGATTGGCGGCGGGTGCGCCGGAACCGCGCGGCGCCTCCCGTGTGAAGCGGTCGAGGGAGGAAATGATGCCGCGCAAGACCTGTATCTCGGATTCGGTGAAGGAAGGACGCGTGAGCGCGGAACGCAAGTTCTCGATCAATTTCGGTTTTTTGGCGGCGGGCCGGAAATAACCGCGCGCATCCAGCGCCTCTTCCACATGGTCGAACAGTCCCTGCAACTGATCCTTCGTTGCCGGACGCTGCGGGAGCGCCTTGAATGCGGTATCCTCCAGCGAGGCCATGCCGGTCTTCATCCACTCGTAACTCATCAGAAGCACAGCCTGGGCGAGGTTCAGCGATGCGAAGGCAGGGTTGACGGGGAAGGTCACCAACTCGTCGGCAAGCGCGATCTCCTCGTTGGTGAGCCCCGTGCGTTCACGGCCGAAAAGGATGCCGGTCGCCTCGCCGGCGCGAAACCGCATGCGCAGCGTTTCGGCAGCCACCACCGGCGAGCGCACCTCCTTGTAGCCGTAGCGATCGCGCGCTGTCGTGGCATAGACGAAATTCAGGTCGGCCACGGCCTCTTCCAGCGACGAAAAGACC
This sequence comes from Shinella sp., assembly GCA_033795365.1. Lineage (GTDB taxonomy): Bacteria > Pseudomonadota > Alphaproteobacteria > Rhizobiales > Rhizobiaceae > JARYGU01. The sequence continues at coordinate 729,278 of JARYGU010000001.1, read as the reverse complement.
CGCGCGGCTTCGATCACATGATCAGCCTTGCTTGCAGCCGAGATCGCCTTTTCGCTTGGCCAGCCGTCGCGCGGATTGACGAGCCGAAGCTCCGCAAGCCCGAAATTCGCCATGGCGCGTGCGACCATGCCGATGTTCTCCCCGAGTTGGGGATGCACCAGGATGATCGCCGGTCCTTCGGCGATGAGTTCGCGCTCGCTGTTCGTTCCCGCCATGATCGGTCAACCTCTTTCGAATGGCGGCCTCACTGGCATAGTCGGTTCGAAATTGGAAGGACGAGCACCACCTTATTGAAGCTCATCCGACTGCGGCTCCGCACCGGAACCCTGCTGATCCATCGTGGCGCCTTCCGCGGCGATTTCCTTCATTTCCTTCTTCAGCGATTCCCCCGTACCGTCGACGATGCGCAGAATATCGTCGATCACCGGTCGCCCATCCTGCGAAACGACGCTGAAATGCACCTCCGTCGGCTTCCAGTCGGCCGGACGGTCTCCGAAGCAATGGGTATTGTCGAAGGTCACGGCAACGTCGCTCACGCCTTCCTTTTCCGCCGCGGCTGCGATCTTCAGATCGTTGATCGAGCAGCCATCCTGCCCCATGGCGATCACGTCGTAGTCGAAAGGCGAGCCGCCTTCCTCATAGGCAGGATATTTTGCAGCCTGGCGATAATTCTCCACGAAATCCTGGCTGTAGAGACGCTTGAGGAAGTCCTCGTTGAAATAATCGACGTAGTCGACGGCGCTCTCGGAGCCTTCCGGAAGCTCCTGCCAATTCGTCGTCACGGCCTGCATCACTTCCTTGACCGGCGCGGTCGCGTCCATCGCCAGTGCCGGAAAGGAAAGCATCAGAACGGAAAGGAAAGCAGGCAGTCGTTTCATCGCAAAGGACCTTTCGATATCGCCGCAGAGCCGCTTGAGCTCGGCGATTCGGAACGGTAGTGAGGGCCGCCCTCGCCTGCAAGCCTGCACTGCGGCGCTTCAGGGATAGAGCCGTGCCAGGATGGCGGCGATCATCTCCAATCCGAGGCGCTGCCCTTTTCGCGATATCGGGAGATGCGTGCGCTTGGCCGGCGACGACTTGCGAGCGATGTAGAAGCATTCGGATTTTCGGCGACGCACCTCGCTCAGCCGGTTTGTCGCCTCGTAGAGATAGGCCCGCGTCTCCTCGTCCAGCTCGTTTGCGGTGGAAGTGCCGCGCGCCAGCATACGCCCCCAATAGGTCACGGCCATGAAGATCGCCAGCGTCTGGCGCACATGGCCCGGCCGGCGGACGACCTGCCACGAGACGCCAAGCGGCCGCGCTGCTTCCGAAAGCTCGCTATAGGCCCGGTCGAGCGCCTGAGAACGCGCAATCAGCGCCAGGCCGCCCGCGCCCTCGCGAACGCCGCCGAGGAGATGGTCGAGCGCATCGAACCATTTGTCGAGTGCGGTATCCAGCGTTGCCCCGGTTCGGGTCGGAAAGACGAAGAAAGCGACGGCGGCGCCGACCACGGCCCCGATCAGCGTCTCCTCCAGCCGCAGCCGCATGAGGTCGAAGGTGATGACCCCCATCAGGCTATAGATCAGTGAAATGACGACGCTGATGAAAAAGGTCATCGCGGCATAGGATGCCATTAGAGAATAGAAGGCGAGAAAGATCCCGATCACGGCCAGGATGACGAGTGCCGCCGTATTGCCGGCAAGCAGCGCCGCAAGCGCGAGCCCGACGCCGATCCCGAGAAGCGTTCCGAGCGAGCGCTGAACCGCCTTCATGGCGGTGTCGCCACGGGAACGGGTGTTGATGAAGACGAGAAAGGCGGTCAGCACCGCCCAGAACCACCGATCGCGCGACAGCATCAGGCCGAAGATCATGGCGATGCCGGATGCAAGCGTCACCTGGACCGCGGTGCGGAACGCCGGATTGCCGAAGGAGAATTTCGGCGGTTGGGCCGTTGCCCCCGGCGCAACGGACGGTACCGCCGGAAACGTCGTCTGCGACACCGCCGAGATCTCCCTGTCGAGCGTCCGGCGCGCCTCTTCCAGCCATTCAAGGGCTCTGAGGCTTTCCTGCCGCACGTCATCCTGCTGCGGATCGACCGCTTGCCTCGCCACCGCATGCCGGCCGACAGCAAGCGCAAGCAGCAATGCGCGCGGCGGCGGCGCCTGCTGGCTGAGCACGATGACGCTTTCGATCGCAAGGTGGAGATCATAGAGCGCGATCGAAAGCCGGCCGGCGGAGCTGTCCGGGTCGGGCAGTTCTCCTTCTGCCGTGCGCGGCACCAGACCTTCCGTCATCAGAACCGCCTCCCTCATATGGTCCTCCAGCCGCCGTAGCTGCCGTCGCTCCGATGCGGTCTTCGGCGGCTCTCCGTCCAATATCGCCAGTTCGCGCAGGATGAAGTCGGTGCGCTGCCGCACGCTGGCGAGCGCGCGCAGGAGATCGGCTCGCGGATCGTCCGGGAGGATGAAGGCGCGCACGATATGGGCGGCCAGCAGCGGCGCAAGAGCGCCCACCGCGATCAGCGGCAGCTGTTCGAGCGGAGGCTTCAGATAGGCTCCCATGAAATAGGACATGAAGGCGAACATGCCGACCGCATTCCAGCGCTGACCAAATCCCCTGCCGTAAGCCGCGGCGAAGATCACCACCAGAAACGCGACGTCCGAAACGAGCCGGTAGGTTTCGAGAAGTGCGGCGAGCCCGACGATCATGACGCTGACGACGCTGCCTATGAGCCGCGTGACGAATTGTTCGGAAAGCGTCGCATCCCGGACCGTCAGGCCGCCCTGGATCGCCAGCGTGATGCCGAGTCCGACCGCCGCCGCAGGCAGCGGCGCGACCGCGAACCAGAAGGCAGCGATTGCCGCGACCGACAGGAGTATGGTCAGAACGATGCGGCTGCCGAGGCGAAGCCGCGAAAAGCCCGGGTCCTTAGCCAGAAGCCAATCGCGAACGGAGATGTTGAACGGCATAATCGGGCTTTCATAGCTGCGGTCGCAAGAAGTGATATCGTCCGGCCGCGGAAATTCAACAGCGCGGCCGGTTTCGTTCTTCAAGAGTCCGCTTGGAAACTTGGCCATCCCACGCTTTGCCTTGACGGCGCACAATGCTATAGGCCAATCGGTTTCACCGTTACGAAAACGGGGCTCCCCGCCCCTCCCAAGGCTACGAGGCAATCCATGAAGAAGATCAAGGTCGCCAATCCTGTCGTCGAACTCGACGGCGACGAGATGACGCGCATCATCTGGCAGTTCATCAAGGACAAGCTGATCCATCCCTACCTGGACGTCGACCTTGAATATTACGATCTCGGCATGGAAAACCGCGACGCCACCAACGACCAGGTGACGATCGATGCGGCCAACGCCATCAAGAAGCACGGCGTCGGCGTCAAGTGCGCGACCATTACCCCCGACGAGGCACGCGTCGAAGAATTCAAGCTGAAAAAGATGTGGAAGTCGCCGAATGGCACGATCCGCAACATCCTCGGCGGCGTCATCTTCCGCGAGCCGATCATCTGCAAGAACGTGCCCCGCCTCGTTCCCGGCTGGACCAAGCCGATCATCGTCGGCCGCCACGCCTTCGGCGACCAGTATCGCGCCACCGACTTCAAGTTTCCGGGCAAAGGCAAGCTCTACATGAAGTTCGTCGGCGAGGACGGCCAGGAGATCGAGCACGAGGTCTATGACGCACCATCTGCCGGCGTTGCGCTCGGAATGTACAACCTCGACGATTCGATCACCGAGTTCGCCCGCGCCTCCCTGAACTACGGCCTGCAGCGCAAGGTACCGGTCTATCTCTCGACCAAGAATACGATCCTCAAGATCTATGACGGCCGCTTCAAGGACATCTTCCAGAAGGTCTTCGACGAGGAGTTCGCCGAGAAGTTCAAGGAAGCGAAGATCTGGTACGAGCACCGGCTGATCGACGACATGGTCGCCTCGGCGCTGAAGTGGTCCGGCGGCTATGTCTGGGCCTGCAAGAACTATGACGGCGACGTGCAGTCTGACATCGTGGCGCAGGGCTTCGGCTCGCTCGGCCTGATGACCTCGGTCCTGATGACGCCGGACGGCCAGACGGTGGAAGCCGAAGCCGCCCACGGCACCGTCACCCGCCACTACCGCCAGCACCAGAAGGGCGAGGAAACCTCGACCAACTCGATCGCCTCGATCTTCGCGTGGACCCGCGGCCTTGCCCATCGTGCCAAGCTCGACGGCAATGCGGAGCTCGCGAAGTTTGCCGACACGCTGGAGAAAGTCTGCATCGAGACCGTTGAAAGCGGCTTCATGACCAAGGACCTGGCGCTGCTCATCGGCCCCGACCAGCCCTGGCTTTCCACCACCGGCTTTCTCGACAAGATCGACGAAAATCTCAAGAAGGCAATGGCCGCGTAACAGGCGACCCAAGCCACAGATCGACCACGGAACCCGGCCTCGCGCCGGGTTTCTCATTTTTCGACACTGATTCGTCCGCGAAGAAGCCAGGACTCGGGGTCAGGGTCTTACGCTTGACGGCTCCTCCGGATGGTGGCTTGCTGCCGTCCAACAACGGGAGTCGTCAGCATGTCCTTCGAACATTGGTTTGCCTTTGCCGCCGCATCCGCGATCATGCTGGCCATTCCCGGCCCGACGATCCTTCTGGTGATCTCCTACGCGCTCGGCCACGGCAGGCGCACCGCGGGTGCGACCGTCGCAGGCGTGGCGCTCGGCGATTTCACCGCGATGACGGCTTCGATGCTTGGTCTCGGCGCGCTGCTCGCCACTTCGGCGGCAATCTTCACGGTGCTGAAATGGGTGGGCGCTGCCTATCTGATCTGGCTTGGCGTCAAGCTCTGGCGCACGCCCGTGGCCTCAGGAGAAAACGGCGAACCGCCGGCGGCAGAAAAGCCGGTCAAGATCTTTGCGCATACTTATGTGGTCACTGCTCTCAATCCGAAGAGCATCGTTTTCTTCGTGGCGTTCCTGCCGCAATTCCTCGACCTGACGCGTCCGTTGATGGCGCAGATGATCATCTTCGAAATCACTTTCCTCGTGCTGGCGACGCTGAATGCGATCGCCTACGCGCTGATGGCATCGGCTGCGCGGCAGACGATCCGCAAACCGGGCGTCCAGAAGATCGTCAACCGGACCGGCGGTTCCCTGCTGATCGGAGCAGGCCTGCTGACGGCGGGCCTGAAGCGGGCCGGCGCATGAGCGTTCTTCCGCCGCAGCTTGTCGGAACCTGCCGGATAGGTTAAGGGACGAAGAACGGTCCAAGACCGCAATTGATTTGCAGCCGCCGGGAAGCTCGCTTCCAGGCCCGATGGCAAACCGAAAGCGACCCAATGGCAAGAATGCACGCTTCCCGCTCGAAACTTCTCGCTTCGGCGGCCTGCGCCGCTACGCTCCTGACGCTCGGCGGCTGCGCAAGCGTCATCGAGACACCTGCAAGCGAGATGGCAGCCGTTCAGACGGTGGTGCCGATCGCCAAACCCGGAACGGAAACGGCTGCCTATGCAATGCCGGCCGCAACGACCGGCGATGGCGAGGCCGCTCCGGTTTCGGCCCTTGCCGGCGAAAAGTCCGCGAGCGCCGCAGAAGCGGCGACCGAGAAGATGGCAGCCTCCCCCGAGCAACCGCAGCTTCCGACAAACGGAATGGAAGCCGCCTTCATGGAGCCCGGATTCGACAGCGGCGAGCCGGTAGGCCTCGAGCAACTGGTGGCGTCGCGCAAGATCGTCCCGGTGACGAAACCCGCCTATCGGCAGGCCGCTTTGACCGCGCCGCAGACGCCGATCCCCGCGGGGCAGAGCAGCCAGTCCTTCCAGAAATCCGGCACGCCCATCGACGCCCTTATCACCAAATATGCGGCAATCTACGAAATTCCCGAAGCGCTTCTGCATCGCGTCGTCAAGCGCGAAAGCCGTTACAATCCCAGGGCCTATAACCGCGGCCATTACGGCCTGATGCAGATCAAATACGCAACGGCCAAGAGCATGGGCTACGACGGTCCGGCAGAAGGCCTGTTCGATGCCGAAACAAATATCAAATACGCCGCCAAATATCTGCGCGGGGCATGGCTCGTCGCCGACGACAAGAACGACGGCGCCGTCCAGCTCTATGCCGCCGGCTATTATTACCATGCCAAGCGCAAGGGGCTTCTGGAAGAGACCGGGCTGAGGTGAGACGGCGGCTATCGCAGCGCGTCCAAAACCTGCTTTACCAGCACCTGCGGCTGATGGCCGAACCATGACGGCGTGAGCCCGAGGCGGATCACCGCCAGCCGGCGCGAGGGAACGATCGCCGCAGACTGCCCGTCATGTCCGATCATCCAGAACGTATCCTCCGGCAGGCCGAATTCGGCGTTCAGCCTTCCGCCCGGTCCCGATATCCAGGTCTGCAGCTGGCTGTAGACACCGCGCGAAGCCTGAGTGGGTGTCCCCATCCCTTTGACGAATCCCTCCGGCAGCAGCCGCTGACCGTTCCAGACGCCGTCATTGAGAAGAAGCAGAGCAAAACGGGCCCAGTCCCGGCCGGTCGCATACATATAGGAAGAGCCGACGAAAATGCCGGTCTCGTCCGTCTCCATGACCGCACTTTTCATACCGAGCGGCGCGAAGAGTGCACGGGACGGAAAGGAGAGCGATTGCCAGCGGTCATCGAGCGCGCCCATCCAGAGACGCGAAAGCAGAACGGACGTCCCGCTCGAATAGCTGAACTCGGTTCCCGGCTCCGCCTGCGCCGGCAGCGAAATCACGAAACGCGACATGTCCGGCTCCAGATAGAGCATCCGCGTCACGTCGGCCACGCCTCCGTAGCCTTCGTTGAAGGAAAGACCGCTCTGCATCGCCAGAAGGTCGGCGAGCGTGATCTTCGCCCGCCCGTCTGCGCGCCATTGCGGAAAAAGCATGCTCGCCTGGGGAGCGAGACGTCCTGCCTGGAAAAGCCTGCCGACGAGAGCTGCGTTGACGGTCTTTGTCATCGACCAGCCGAGCAACGGCGTCTGCGGGCCGAATCCGTCGCCGTAGACTTCACCGACGATCCGTCCGTCATGAACGACGATCGTCGCGCGCATTCCGCGTCCGGTCAGTTGCGGATCGGCAAGCAATGCGCTGACCGCCTGGTCGCTCTGCACCTGATCCCCGTTCGGCCACGGTTCGTCCGCCACCGGATCGGCGACGACCAGGCGCGGAACATCCGAAACGGCCTGGCGGGCAGCGACGAAATCGCCGTCCGGCACGCTGGCGCAGCCGAACCCCTCCCGATAGGCCGCATATCCAGGCGCGAAAACGCCGAGAAGATGAACGGTGACGGTCTTCTCGTCGAAGTCCACCGACTGCCTCATCAGCCGCAGCAGCGGATGGCCCGGCGCCTGAACGTCGACGGAAAGCACATCTTCGGGATCCCTTCCGGCAAGAAAGACGTTCGAGCAGACGATCTTGGCTGCATATCCCGAGCCGACGAGCAGAAGCGCCGGCGGAGCGACAAGAAGCCAACTGCCTGCCAGGACCACGAGAAGTGCGAGAATGATGAGTGCCCGTCCTGCAAACCTGTAGAATCGCGCCATGCCGCCTTCCCCTTCCGCTGCGGAGACAATCAGGATTTGCCAGCCAAGGAAAGGCCTTTACCGCCAAAATGGCTTGCTGTTGCCAAAGCGCTTCATCTTCGATCCGAAGCTGCGCAAGCCTGGTAAAGCGGCGGCGCCGCTCTTGCGGTGATGTTTTCGCTTACGGGAACCACATCGACCGTCGCGCGTTAGAAAGCATTGTTGCGTGCAAAGGGGTGCGGGGCATGCATCTCGAGTGGGAAGGAACTGTCTCATGAAAATCATGGTATCCGGAGCTGCGGTCACTCTCTTTCTCGCCGCGGCAAGCTATTCTCATGCGGCGGACATGGCGCCGGTCGAGCCGCCGGCGGAAGCGCCGATAACCGAGGTATCCGGCCTCTACGACTGGAACGGTTTCTATATCGGCGCGAATGTCGGGTACGGATGGACCAATGGAGAGTTCGACGACGGCATCATAGGTTTCGATCGCAACTTCAACGGTGCCCTGCTCGGCGCCCATGCCGGCTACAATTATCAGAACGGCAACTGGGTCTTCGGTGGGGAAGTCGATGTGAAGCATGACTTCAACGAGGACAGCTTCACCGCCGGCGGAACGGACTTCGAAGCGGAAACCAAATGGGGCGGTTCCATCCGCGCCCGTCTCGGCTATGCGATCGACCGGACCCTGATCTACGGCACGGGCGGCTATGCTTTCACCCGGGCGCATATCAATAACGAGACGCTCGACGAATCGGCGTCGGAAACCTTCCACGGCTGGACGGTGGGAGCCGGCGTCGAACACGCCTTCACGGACAACCTGCTCGGCCGCGTCGAATACCGTTACACCGATTACGGCGACAAGGAAGTCTTCGACACCGGCGGCAATGTCGACCTGAACACGAACTCCGTCACCGTCGGCCTGAGCTGGAAGTTCTGAACGGCCGGACGGTCCCCTGGGTGGTCCCGCCATAACTTTTGCACGCGCGGGACTATCCCCAGCCGCGTCATGAAACTGTTGTGCGAAGCAGCTATTGCGGCTGAACGTCAACAGGAAGACATGACGCCATGACCGATCTGGCTCCCGATGCCGGTTTTCGCAAGAACCGGAAGCTCAAATCAGCTCTCCTTCAGCACAAGGCGCTTTCCATAGAGGGTGTTTCCGAACGCCTCTTCGGGCTCTTGTTCTCCGGTCTCGTCTACCCGCAGATATGGGAGGATCCGGCCGTCGACATGGAAGCCATGGCTCTGTCTCCCGGCCACCGCATCGTCACCATCGGCTCCGGCGGCTGCAACATGCTCGCCTATCTTTCCCGATCCCCCGCGCGGATCGACGTCGTCGATCTCAATCCGCATCATATAGCGCTCAACAAGCTGAAGCTCTCGATCTTCCGCCACCTACCCGGCCATGCCGACATTGTCCGTTTTCTCGGCGGCGAGAGCACGAAGACGAACATGCAGGCCTATCGGCGGTTCATCGAGCCGGTTCTGGACGAAGCGACGCGCAATTACTGGAACGGACGCGAGCTCACCGGGCGCCGCAGGATCAGCGTTTTCGAGCGCAACATCTATCGCACCGGCCTGCTCGGGCGCTTCATCGGGCTGGGGCATCTGGTCGCCAGGCTCCATGGCGTCGATCCGCGCGAATTCGTGGAGGCGCGCTCCATGCGCGAACAGCGCCACTATTTCGATACGCGGATAGCACCGCTCTTCGACCGCCCGCTGATCCGCTGGATGACCGCGCGCAAATCATCCCTCTTCGGACTCGGTATTCCGCCGCAGCAATTCGACGAACTCGCGAGCCTGAGCGACGGCAAGTCCCTGGCTCCGGTTCTGCGCCAGCGGCTGGAAAAGCTCACCTGCCATTTTCCCCTGAAGGATAACTATTTCGCATGGCAGGCCTTTGCCCGGCGCTACCCCCAACCGCATGAAGGCCGGCTGCCCGTCTATCTGCAGCAGCAGAACTACGAGGCCATTCGCGCCAATGCGGCCAATGTCCACGTCCATCATGCGAGCTTCACGGAACTGCTCGCGCAAAAGCCCGCGAATTCCGTCGACCGCTATGTGTTGCTCGATGCGCAAGACTGGATGAACGGCGCACAATTGAACGCGCTTTGGACGGAAATTTCGCGCACCGCAGCGCCCGGCGCCGTGGTCATATTCCGCACTGCCGCAGAGGCGAGCATTCTCGACGGCAAACTCTCCCCGGCTCTCCGTGCGCTCTGGCAGCGCGACGCCGAAATGTCGGAAACGCTCGCCACCCGCGACCGCTCGGCGATCTATGGCGGCTTCCACATCTACAGGAAGGCAGCCTGATGCTTCCGGGCGCCCGCCGCAAGCACGAGGAAACCGCCGCGGCGGTGGATCGGGCGCATGCCCGGCGGATGGACCGCATCTACCGCTATCAGCGGCACATCTACGATGCGACGCGCAAATACTACCTCTTCGGCCGAGACAGCCTTATCCGGCGGCTCGGCGTTCCGCAGGGCGGCAGCGTTCTGGAAGTCGGCTGCGGCACCGGCCGCAATCTCGAACTGATCGCACGGACATTTCCGCACGCGAACCTCTACGGCCTCGACATTTCCGCTGAAATGCTCGCGACCGCGCGCCGCAAGTTTTCCGGGCCGGGGAAAAAGACGCCTGTACTCAAAGTTGCCGATGCGACCACCTTTACCGCCGGAGATTTCGCCGTCTCCGGCTTCGACAGGATCGTCATCTCCTATGCGCTTTCGATGATCCCGGATTGGGAACGCGCGGTCGAGCAGGCGCTCGCCGCGCTGAACCCCGGCGGCTCCCTGCATATCGTCGATTTCGGACAGCAGGAAAAGCTTCCCGGATTCGTTCGCCATTCCCTCCATGCCTGGTTGCGGAAATTTCACGTAACGCCGCGCGCCGGACTTCGCGAAACGTTGGAGAGGGCGGCAGCGCGTCACGCGGCCGAGCTTCACTTCCAGTCGATCGGCCGGGGTTATGCCTGGCATGCCGTACTTACTGCGTCTCCTTTCAAAAGAGCGACGTAAGCGCACCAGCTGAATCCGCTGCAAAAAATCCGGCAAAACGGCTCACGCTTTGCGCGTGGGGCTTTACGGATACGCGCGGGTGAGGCAGCATCGCCAAAACGTACAACAACGGGACATCCATGCGTCGGTTCGTTCTGGCCCTCCTGCCCCTCGCCTTCCTTGCGGTCTCGTGCTCGACCACCGATTACGATTTCGCCTCCACATCATCCATCCCGCCCCGCTTCGACGACAAGGACCCGCAGGATTTCGGTGCGCGCGCACCCCATCACCATCAGGTCCACGGCATCGACATTTCCAAGTGGAACGGCGACATCGACTGGTCCAAGGTTCGCCAGTCCGGTGTCTCCTTCGCATTCATCAAGGCGACCGAGGGCAAGGACAGGCTGGATCCGCGCTTCGACGACTATTGGCGCGGCGCAAGGGCCGCGGGGATCGCGCATGCGCCCTATCATTTCTATTATTTCTGCTCGACACCGGACGAACAGGCCGACTGGTTCATCCGAAACGTGCCGAAGGATGCGGTCCATCTGCCGCCCGTTCTGGATGCGGAATGGAATCCCCATTCCCCGACATGTACGAAACGCCCTCCGCCGAACGTCGTAAGGGCGCATATGCAGCGTTTCATGGATCGTATCGAGCGCCACTACGGCAAGCGCCCGATCATCTACACCACCGTCGATTTCCACGGCGACAATCTCGTCGGCCATTTCGAAAAGTACCCCTTCTGGCTGCGCTCCGTCGCCAATCACCCGGAAAACATCTATCCGGCGCGCCGCTGGGCCTTCTGGCAATACACGTCCACCGGCGTGGTGCCCGGCATAGATCACAATACCGACATCAACGTCTTCGCCGGCTCACAGAAAAACTGGAAAAACTGGGTGGCTGCCGCCTCGAAGCCGTGACATTTCCGCATGCAACCGAAGATCGTGGATGACACATAGCTTCGAGACCTATTAAGGCGAGGCGATTCGCCTCTGCCTTTTTTCTTGCTTCCGTCACATTCTTCTGGAAGAGCCATCGCAATCCAAGCGAAGGGACCAAACGCTATGCATCTCAACAGGCGCACGACAATTGCCGCCATACTTACCCTCTGCCTTTCCACGACGGCTTATGCTCAGACACCCGCCTGCGGCGGCGATCTCGGAGCCTTTCTCGAAAGCGTGAAAGCCGAAGCCGTCGGCAAGGGCATTCCCGCGGAGGCTGCCGACCGGGCATTGGCGGGCGCAACCATCGATCAGAAGGTGCTTTCCCGCGATCGAGCGCAGGGCGTCTTCAGGCAGACCTTCCTCGAATTCTCGCGCCGGACCGTCAGCCAGTCGCGCCTCGACATCGGCCGCAGAAAGCTTCAGGAATTCTCTTCGGTCTTCGCGCGCGCCGAGCAGGAATTCGGCGTACCCGCACCCGTCGTAACCGCATTCTGGGCGATGGAGACGGACTTCGGCGCCGTCCAGGGGGACTTCAATACCCGCAATGCTCTGGTCACCCTTTCCCATGACTGCCGCAGGCCCGAACTGTTCCGGCCGCAGCTGATCGCGCTTATCGAGATGGTCCAGCACGGAGATCTCGATCCGCAGACGAATACCGGCGCCTGGGCCGGAGAAATCGGCCAGGTGCAGATGCTCCCGAAAGACATCATCGCCTTCGGCGTGGACGGTGACGGCGACGGGCATGTCAATGTCAAGCAAAGCGCGCCGGACGCCATCCTGACGGCAGCGAAGTTCATCCAGCATCTCGGCTTCAAACGCGGCGAACCATGGATCCAGGAGGTCTCGCTGCCCGAAAACCTGCCTTGGGAAAAAACCGGCTTGCAGACGGGCATGACGGCGGGCGACTGGTTCGCGCTTGGCGTGACGCCGCGCGACGGTAATACAGGCTTCGGCCAGCTCGCCGCTTCGCTCGTTCTGCCGCAGGGACGAAAGGGGCCCGCCTTCATCACCTATCCCAACTTCAACATCTATCTCGAGTGGAACCAGTCCTTCATCTATACGACATCCGCGGCCTATTTCGCCACGCGCCTCGGCGGTGCGCCGCCCTATGAAAAAGGCACGCCCGAGGAGGGGCTGGACGACGGCGGAATGAAGGCACTTCAAACGCGCCTTCAGCAGCTCGGCCACGACGTCGGCAAGATCGACGGCATTCTCGGCTCGGGCACGCGCGCCGCGATCCAGCGCGAGCAGCTTCGCCTCGGCCTGCCGGCGGATGGATGGGCGACCCCTTCCCTGCTCAACGCACTCTAAAACAAAGCGGTCGCGGGCGGGCATCCTCAACCATGCTCGTTCGCGGCCTTCCGGCAGACCTTCCTTCACTATCGCGGGCCTCCTCCGCGGATGGCCGGTTACGCATCTCATGTATCGAACCCGCTTCCGCAAGCCGCATTTAGGCGTCGTATCGATCGAAACTCATGTGCGAAAGACGGGCGCCGGAAGAAATCGGGTGGCGGCACAGGGAATCGAGCGTAAGAAACCGGGAGGAGATTTCGGTTTCAGCAGGAAAAGGTCTCGATGCCATGCAGAAGGTTTCCGCGACGGGATCCGAAAATAGAATGACGGCAAGGACCTGGGCTCTGCTTGTCCTTCTCGGCCTGATCTGGGGCGGGTCGTTCTTCTTCGCCCGCGTTGCCGTCGCTCATGTGCCTCCGGCAACCCTGGTGCTGCTTCGGGTGGCGCTCGCGGCTCTCGCGCTGCACATCTACGTCGCCGGACGCTTCGGCATCTACGAGACCTTCGTCGCCCGCTGGCGCGAGTTCCTCATCCTCGGCCTCATAAACAACGCCATCCCTCATATGCTGATCTTTCTCGGCCAAACGCAGATCGGTGCGGGCCTGGCCGCCATCCTCAATGCCACCACGCCGATCTTCACAGTGCTGATCGCCAACCGACTGACTGAGGACGAAAAGCTGTCTTCGGCCAAAATCGCCGGCTGCGTGACTGGGCTTCTCGGAACGGTGGTTCTGATCGGACCGCAGGCGCTCGCGCCGTTTCATGGCGAAAGCGGCGGACCGCCGCTCTGGGCGGTGATCCTGCCGGTCGCGGCGGCGGTCTCCTACGGCTTAGCAGCGACCTACGGAAAGCGCTTTCGCGGGACGGCGCCTCCCGTCACCGCTGCAGGACAGCTCACGGCCTCCAGCCTGATGATGCTGCCGGTGTCGTTGCTTATCGATCATCCTTGGGCACTGCCCGTCCCGCCCTTGAGCGCGGTCCTGGCGATCCTCGCGCTGGCGCTCGTCTCGACCGCTTACGGCTATATCCTGTTTTTCAGGATCATGGCGGCTGCGGGCGCAACCAACACGTCCCTCGTCACCCTACTTGTACCCCCAAGCGCCATTCTGGCGGGCATCGTCTTCCTCGGAGAACGCTTGAGCCTTTCGGGCATCTGCGGGATGGTGCTGGTACTTGCGGGCCTCGTCGTCCTGGACGGCCGCATGCTTGCCCGCGCGAACGCCGCGTTCGGAACAAAGCAGCGCGTCGAGCGTTGATTTCCCCGTCCTTGTTCGCGGGATTCATGTCGCGGAACGGAATGCACTCCTTCGACGTTAGGGAGTTGGCAAGGATTATGAAAAATCTGTGACGGAGATATAGCGCTTCAATATCAAACGGTTACGCCTGTGCAAAACTCGATTGAGACCGCCATATGACGCAGCGCAGCATAAAAACGCCTTTTCAACAAAGCCTTTTCGGACATAGTATCATGATCGCAACGCAAGGAGGTCAGCCATGGGACTCACACATTCCTTGAATGTTCTGATGATCGGTGCAGCGTTCCTCTTCGTCGCCACGATGCTGTTCATCTAGGCGACTGCGAAGTCCGAAGGTACGAAGGGACTACAAAAAAATTCATCCTTTCAGTGATGACGTTCACGAAGAAGCATGGCGCCGAGAGGCGCCATGTTTTTTTGCATCCCATCGATAAGCGGAAGGATCAGGCGGCGGCACCTGCCGGGCGCGAAGATCCCGAAGCGTCGCCTCGGCCTTGCCTGGCGAAACCGGCGAGGTCGCAGACGGCGGATACGAGCTGCGCCCGGTTCATCGTATAGAAGTGGAACTCGTCCACGCCGCGCTGGATCAGATCCTCCACCTGCCGGGCCGCAAGCTCGATCGCGATCGGCATACGTTCCTCCGGCCTGTCGTCCACAGGCCCGAGACGCTCGGCCAGCCACTGCGGGACCGAAGCGCCGCAAAGGCCGGCAAACTTGCGGACCTGCGCCAGATTATGAACCGGCAGGATTCCCGGCACGATCGGAATGCCGATGCCGGCTGCGCGCACGCGCTCCAGATATCGCTCGAAATCATCGTTTTCGAAGAAGAACTGCGTCAGCGCGCGCGTGGCGCCCGCATCTACCTTGCGTTTCAGCATGTCGATATCGGCCGCGACATCGGGGCTTTCGGGGTGCTTTTCCGGATAGGCCGATACGGAAATCTCGAAATCGTCGATCGAGCGCAAGCCCGCCACGAGCTCGGCGGCATTGGCGTAGCCTCCGGGGAAAGGTTGATAGGCGCCCCCGACCCCGCCGGCCGGATCGCCGCGCAGCGCCACGAAATGGCGCACGCCGATACCCCGGAATTCCTCGACCACGGCATTCACCTCCGCCCTGGCAGCGCCGACGCAGGTCAGGTGCGAAGCCGCCGAAAGCCGCGTCTCATGCAGGAGATGGCGCACCGTCGCGAGTGTGGGAGCCCTCGTCGAGCCGCCGGCGCCATAGGTCACCGACACGAAACCGGGCTCATAGGCGGCCAGTTCGCTGGCCGACTGCCAAAGCTGCCCCTCCGCCTCCGCCGTCTTCGGCGGAAAGAATTCGAAGGACAGCTTGATATCCTGGCGTTTTGTAGCCGCTGGTTGCGTCATCTCAGTTCCTCCTGCCTGCCGCGTCCGGCAGCTTTCCATGCCTGTCCCGATACCTCCGCCTTCCGCTCGTCCCGCCCGAGCCATATCGTGACGGTGAGCGCATCGGGATCCGATGTCACCGGCTTGAGATCGACCACCTTCTCGACCGATAATCCTGCCTTCTTCAGCCAGTCGGACATGGTCTGGTGCGAAAAGCCGAGACGAAGATGGGCGTGCTCGTCGCGGAAATATTCGAGCCCGTGCGGAGCAAGATCGATGATGACCAGGCGCCCTCCCGGCCTCAGCATTCCGGCAGCCTCGGCAATCGCGGCGTCGGGCTCTTCAAGAAAATGCAGAACCTGGTGGATCGTCACGACGTCGAACTCGCCGCGCTCCAACGGCAGGTTGAAGATGTCGCCATGGCGGATCGAGGCCTTGGTGATACCGGCCCGGTCGAGATTGGAGCGCGCGACCGCCAGCATGTCGCGGCTAGCATCGACGCCGACGCCGCGCCTGTAGAGCCCCTCGAAGAGCTGCAGGATACGCCCGGTTCCAGTACCGAGATCGAGAAAGGCCTCAACCGGCTCCTCGCCCACGATGTCCTTAAGAGCCGCCTCCACTTCCGCCTCGCTGACATGCAGCCGGCGCAGCTCGTCCCATTCGGCGGCATTGCGACTGAAATAGGCCTGGGCTTTCTCCGCCCTGATCTTCTTGAGAATCGTCAGGCGTTCCGCGTCGCGCGCGAGCACCGCGTCGCCGGCATCCGTCCTTTCGAGAAGCATGCGAGCGACCGACACCGCGGCCCCTTCCTGCCTGAGCCGGAAATAGGCCCACGCCCCTTCCTGATAACGGTCGATCAGCGCCGCTTCGGACAGAAGCTTCAGATGACGCGAGATGCGCGGCTGGGACTGCCCGAGAATATCGGTGAGATCGGTGACGGTGAGATCCCCCCGCAGAAGCAGCGCCAACAACCTCAAACGAGTGGGCTCGCCAGCGGCTTTCAAAACCTCTACAATCTCATCCAGTCCAAGTTCGTAATCTTCGCCCATCGCCCACCCAATCAAGACATAAAGATATCTTTATGTGATTAATTGATGTGATGCAAGCCTTACGCGCGGAAAATAGCCCTAAACGGCCTCGAATCATCATCCGGATGTTCCGAAATAAGAATCTCCGCCGCAGCCGGCAAGTCATTGAAATAAAAGGACACGGCCGGCTCGCTTTGACTTCGAAATCATGGCCGCTCGAACGTTGGCAAAGAAAAACCCCGGCACGATTGAACCGGGGTTTCAGGTTCCGCTTAAAGCGTGTCGCGATCTTCGGAGATTCGCCTCCTGCACCTTAAGCTTTCGTTTTTTATGTATGCCATTATCGCGAACCGCAGCACACCTTTCGCGACATGCATCAAGTTGGGCAATCCTATCGCGTCAGGCGCTTATAGGTGACCCGCTTCGGATTGACCGAGTCCGGTCCAAGCCGGCGGATCTTGTCCTGTTCGTAATCCTCGAAGTTGCCCTCGAACCATTCGACGTGGCTGTCGCCCTCGAAAGCGAGGATATGCGTCGCGAGACGATCGAGGAACATGCGGTCGTGGCTGATGATGACCGCGCAGCCGGCGAAGTTCTCGAGCGCATCTTCCAGGGCGGAGAGCGTTTCGGTATCGAGGTCGTTGGTCGGCTCATCGAGCAGGATGACGTTGCCGCCCGCCTTGAGCATCTTGGCGAGATGCACCCGGTTGCGCTGGCCGCCGGAAAGCGTGCCGACCTTCTGCTGCTGGTCGCCGCCCTTGAAGTTGAAGGCGCCGCAATAGGCCCGGGAATTCACTTCGTGCTTGCCGAGCTTGATGACATCGTTACCGCCGGAGATTTCCTCCCATACGGTCTTGTTGCCGTTGAGCGCATCGCGGCTCTGATCGACATAGCCGAGATCGACGGTCTCTCCCACGGTGATCGTGCCGCTGTCCGGCGTCTCCTGCCCGGTGATCATGCGGAAGAGCGTGGTCTTGCCCGCGCCGTTCGGCCCGATGACGCCGACGATGCCACCCGGCGGCAGCTTGAACGAGAGGCCCTCGATCAGCACGCGGTCGCCATAGGACTTGGTCAGGTTTTCCGCCTCGATCACGACATTGCCGAGACGCTCTCCGACCGGGATGACGATCTGCGCGTCGCCGGGACGGCGATCCGCGGCCGCCTTGACCAGTTCGTCATAGGCGCGAATACGGGCCTTGGACTTCGCCTGACGGGCTTTCGGGCTCGACGCGATCCATTCCTGTTCGCGCGAGAGCGCCTTCTGGCGCGCGGCTTCCTCGCGGCCTTCCTGGGTCATACGCTTGGCCTTCGCCATCAGATAGGCCGAATAGTTGCCCTCGTAGGGGATGCCGCGGCCGCGGTCGAGTTCCAGGATCCAGCCGGTGACATTGTCGAGGAAGTAGCGGTCGTGGGTAATCATCAGCACGGCGCCCGGATATTCGCGCAGGTGCTTTTCCAGCCAGGCGATCGTCTCGGCGTCGAGATGGTTGGTCGGCTCGTCGAGCAGCAGAAGGTCGGGCTGGGAAAGCAGGAGCTTGCAGAGCGCCACGCGACGCTTCTCGCCGCCGGAAAGACTGGCGACATCGGCGTCCGCCGGCGGGCAGCGCAGCGCGTCCATGGCCATTTCCACCTGGCTCTCCAAGTCCCAGAGGTTCTGGCTGTCGATGATGTCCTGAAGCTTTGCGCCTTCTTCCGCCGTTTCGTCGGAATAGTTCATCATCAGCTCGTTGTATCTGTCGAGGATCGCCTTCTTCTCCGCGACCCCTTCCATCACGTTTTCCAGGACGTTCTTCGAGCCGTCGAGCTGCGGTTCCTGCGGCAGGTAGCCGACGGTTGCGCCCTCGGCGACCCAGGCTTCGCCTGTATATTCCTTGTCGAGCCCGGCCATGATGCGCAGGACGGTCGACTTGCCCGCTCCGTTCGGACCGAGGATGCCGATCTTTGCATCCGGGTAGAAGGAGAGGTGGATATTTTCGAGAACCTTTTTGTTCCCGTAGGCCTTGTTGAGCCCGGCCATGTGATAGATGAATTGACGTGCCATTCAGCGTGCTCCGGATCGGGAAATTTGCCCGCTATGTAGGCGAATTATCACCGGGCGGCAATGCGGAAAGGAACGCAAACCACGCAAGGAACACGGCCGGCCTGCTCCCTTACAGGTTCTGCCGATCCGCCACGCCGCGCACTTCGCCGCCGCTGCAGCGGGTTCTCGTTGCCGCGGCCTGATGGACAAGTCCGCCGAAATCGTCGGCACCGGCATCGATCCCGCCAAGTCCGACCGTCAATCCGGTGACGACCTGCCGCTCGCCCGACCTACGGCATTGCAGCCGCACCCGTTCTCCCGCACCGGGCCCGAACGTCTGGTCGAATGCCTCACGCACCTCCTGAATGGTGAGCTGCCCGCCGATCCGTTGCTCGAACAGCGCGCGCACCACAGATGCATTCATCACATCGAGCATATCGAGCGAGCGGGCAAAGTAATCCTCCGCCGTGGAAGCCTGGCACGTTCCGTGGCGAAGCCATTGATGACGGTCGAGGCCGGACTTCACGCCGGGCATGGCAACAGCCAGCCTCTTCGCCGTTCCCTCGGAAAGGGCAAGTTTCGGCAGTTCGTTCCAGTTGCCGCTTCGGTCCCGCCTCTGCAACTGCGCATCTATTCCGCAATAACTGCGCCTTACCTGCCAGAGCCCATGCAGAGAGAACCGGGAGGCCTCTGCGCCGCCAGCTGCCAATTCGCGGCATTCCGGGCGGTTGCCGCTTATGGCGCAGAAGCCCGGCTGCCAGCTGACGGCAAAGACATGGCGGGTGGCTCCGCCCTCGCCCTGCCCTTCGGAAACCGTCTGTGCGGCGGACGCGCCGGCAAGAGAAAGAAACGAGACCATCGAAAACAGGAATGCACTTGCGGACTTCGTCATCATGATTGCCCCCAAACAAGAACAAAACAAGATCATATACAGGTGAAACCGTGAAAAATGCAACCATTAATTTTGCAATTGCATCGAAGGCTCGGAAGGAAATCAGATGCCGATTGCTTTTGCCGCTCAAATCAATTTGATAACGAGGATCGTGCGTCGGGAGGGAACAAGGGCGAATGTTTTCCGAAACGCTTCGGCTGGCGACGCCGACCGGCGCGAACCTGGCCTATCATCGTCAGCCGGGCGCGGAGCCGGCCGGCGGCATCCTGATCGTCAGCCATGGTCTTTCGGAGCATTCGCGCCGTTACCGACGGTTCGCCGAGGCTCTCGCGGCATCCGGCATGCATGTCTATGCCCATGACCACCGCGGCCACGGAGAAACGACGGCGCCCGACGCGCCTCTCGGGCGCTTTGCCGCCATAAAGGGGCCGGATGCGGTGATCGCCGACATGCTCGCGATGCGCGATCTTGCCTGCGGACGCCACCCCGGACTGCCGGTCGTCGTGTTCGGCCATTCCATGGGCGGCCTCTTCTCGCTCGCTTTCGCCGAGAAGCATCCAGACCGGCTGGATGGGCTGGCGGTCTGGAATTCCAACCTGAATCCGGGGCTTGCCGGCCGCGCTGCTCAGGCGATCCTTGCAGCGGAGCGGATGAGGATGGGTTCGGACGTGCCCAGCGGTCTTCTCCCGAGGCTTACATTCGGCGCTTGGGCGAAGACGGTGAAAAACAGGCGGAGCGATTTCGACTGGCTTTCGCAGGATCCGGCCGAGGTCGGCGACTATGTGGCGGACCCGCTTTGCGGCTTCTATGCGACCGTATCCCTCTGGGTCGATCTCTTCGCCGTGACCTTCGCCGGCGCGAACCGGGCCAATCTTGCGCGTCTGCCGCGCCATCTTCCTGTCCATCTCGTCGGCGGCGGACAGGATCCGGCAACGGATTTCGGCCGGGCCGTCACATGGCTGGGCGAAAAACTCCGGCAAAACGGCCTGGCGGACGTGACGACGACGATCTATCCCGACGCCCGTCACGAGACCTTGAACGAGGTCGAGCGGATCAGGCAGGAAGCGACCGGGAACTTCACCGATTGGTGCCGCCGCGTCACCCGCAGATATCAGGAAAGCCGAAAGACCGCATGACCGCCTCCGCAGAACGAACAGCCATTCCCTTGCGAAACGAGATCGGCATCGGCCTTTTCCTCATGGTGCTTTCCGTGCTGGTTTCGCCCGTCATCGACATCTTCGGCAAATTGGCCGTCGACCGGGTGCCGGCGGTGCAGATCGCATTCGCGCGATTTCTCTTCCAGATGCTGGCACTTCTGCCGATCGTGCTCATGCGCGGCACGCTGCTCGATCTCACCTGGAGGAAGACCGGCCTGCATGCCGCGCGCGGACTGCTCGCGGCGATCACGATGATCACCTTCGTCATGACGCTTTCCGTCATGGAAGTGGCCGATGCCATAGCCATCTTCTTCGTCGAGCCGATCATTCTCACCATTCTCGGCTCCATCGTGCTGAAGGAGACGATCGGCTGGCGGCGCTATACGGCGTGCGGCGTCGGCTTCTTCGGCGCAATGCTGGTCATCCAGCCGAGCCTTCAGGAAGTCGGCCCGATCGCGCTGCTGCCCGTCGTCTCAGCCTTCGCGCTGGCGGGCTTCCTGCTGATCACCCGCCTTGCCTCGCAGAGCGAGGATCCCTGGTCGATGCAGGTCCATGCCGGGTTTTGGGGTGCGCTCTTTACCGGCATTCTCCTGCTCGCCGGACTTTTTCTCGACGGGCGAGGCGCCGGTCATGCCCTTCTCTCCCCCGTCGTTCCGGATACGCAGTACGGTCTCTATCTTCTCGGCGCCGGGGCTGCGGCGACTGTCTCCGGGGTGCTCGGCGTCTATGCCTATCGCGCAGCGCCGGCCTCGACGCTCGCCCCTCTGCAATATCTGGAGATCGTCTCGGCCACGATCCTCGGCTGGTGGGTATTCGGCCATCTGCCGGACCTGCTGAAATGGGTCGGCATCGCCATCATCATCGGCTCCGGCCTCTACATCATCTGGCGCGAGCGCAAGGTCCACAAGACGGCCACCATACCGCCGGTCTCGCCTGCGATCTGACGAGGCCGGTCGCATGCCGAGGGCATGGTCAGTCGGAGCCGTCATGACCTCATTCGCTCCCGTGGCTATCGTGCATGAGGGCTTTTTGTTATCGAGAGGCGAACAGGCGATGGGCCCGGCGACGGCGAGCGGGCATTTGGGAGCACCCGATGGACAGGAAGAATCTGCCGCTTTCCGGCATCCGCGTCATCGAACTGGCGCGCGTTCTGGCGGGGCCATGGGCGGGTCAGATGCTCGCGGATATGGGTGCTGAGGTCATCAAGGTCGAAAATCCCGACGGCGGCGACGACACGCGCGCATGGGGTCCTCCCTTTGTGGAAAGCGCCGATGGCGAAAACCTCTCGGCTGCCTATTATCATGCGGCAAACCGCGGAAAACGCTCCATCGCAGTCGACCTGAAGACCGAGGAAGGCCGGAAGACGGTCCACCGCCTGGCGGCGGGTGCGCACGTCCTGATCGAGAATTTCAAGCTCGGGGGCTTGAAGAAATACGGCCTCGATTACGAGAGCCTCGCCGGCGGGAACCCGAAACTCGTCTATTGCTCGATCACCGGCTTCGGCCAGACCGGCCCTTACGCATCGCGCGCGGGCTACGACTATATCGTGCAGGGCATGTCCGGCTTCATGTCGATCACCGGCGAGCCCGGCGGCCAGCCGATGAAGGCGGGCGTCGCGATCGCCGATATCTTTACCGGGATTTATGCCGTGACCGCCATCCAGGCGGCATTGATCCACGCCATGCGGACCGGCGAAGGCCAGCATATCGACATGGCGCTTCTGGATGTCCAGTCGGCGGTCCTCGCCAATCAGAACATGAATTATCTCGTCTCAGGCAAGGCGCCGACGCGCCTCGGCAATGCCCATCCGAACATCTCCCCTTACGAGGTGGTCGAAACCGCAGACGGCTACCTCATCCTCGCCGTCGGCAACGACGGCCAGTTCCGCCGGCTCTGCGCCGTTCTCGACATTCCCGAAATGGGCGAGGACGAGCGCTTTTCGACCAATCGCGCCCGTGTCGCCAATCGCGTTGAGGTTCGCCGGATCGTCTCGGCGGAAACCGCGAAATGGAAGAAGGCGGACCTGCTTGCCGCCTGCGAGGCGAATGCCGTACCCGCCGGGCCGATCAATTCGATCGAGGAGATGTTCGCCGACCCGCAGGTGGTCGCGCGCGGTCTGCGCATCGACCTTCCCGATGCGGGCGGAAACATGATCCCCGGCGTGCGCACGCCGATCGTCTTCTCCGGAACGCCGCTCGCCTACGAACGGCCAAGCCCCCGCCTCGGCGAACATACGGAAGAGATCCTCGCCGAACTGGACGAACTTGAAAAGAAAACGAGGACCGCATGAAAACCGGAGGACAACTGATCGTCGACGCGCTGGTCGCCAACGGGGTGAAGCGCATCGCCTGCGTGCCCGGAGAAAGCTACCTCGCCGTGCTCGATGCGTTGCATGATACGGATATCGACGTCCTTGTCTGCCGTCAGGAGGGCGGAGCCGCGATGATGGCGGATTGCTGGGGCAGGCTTACCGGCGAGCCGGGCATCTGCATGGTGACGCGCGGTCCGGGCGCGACCAATGCCTCCGCGGGCCTGCATATCGCCAGGCAGGATTCCGTGCCGATGATCCTCTTCATCGGCCAGGTGCAGCGCGATGCCCGCGAACGCGAGGCTTTCCAGGAGATCGAGTATCGCCGTGCCTTCACCGAAGTGGCCAAATGGGTGGCGGAGATCGACGATCCCGCCCGCATACCGGAATTCGTCACGCGGGCATTCGCCGTCGCCACCTCCGGGCGGCCCGGTCCGGTTGTCCTCGCATTGCCGGAGGACATGCTGACCTCGCCGGTCGAGGCGCCGCAGCCGAAAGCCTACCGGCCGGTGGAAAGTCATCCCGGCCCGCGCCAGATCGCCGAGTTCGCTCGCCTGCTGGAAAAGGCGGAGCGCCCCGTCGTCATTCTCGGGGGCACCCGCTGGGACGCGCAAAGCGTGGCGGAGTTCACGGGTTTCGCCGAACGATGGGCACTGCCCGTCTCCTGCTCCTTCCGCCGCCAGATGCTGTTCGATCATCTGCACCCGAATTATGCCGGCGATTCCGGCATCGGCATCAATCCGGCGCTCGGCAGGGAGATCCGGGAAAGCGATCTCGTCGTCCTCCTCGGTGCGCGCTTCTCCGAAATGCCCTCTTCGGGCTACACGCTGATCGACAGCCCCTATCCGAAGCAGACGCTCGTCCATATCCATCCTGATCCGTCCGAGCTCGGGCGCGTCTATCGGCCGGATCTGGCAATCGTCGCGGCGCCAGCCGACTTCGTAGCCGCCCTTGCCGCGCTCTCCCCGTCCTCTCCGCCTCGCTGGGCGGAACGTACGGAGGCGATGCATGCGGCCTATCTCGCATGGTCGATCCCGCCCATGACCGGTCCGGGCAGCGTGCAGATGGGGCCGATCATGACGTGGATCGAGGAAAACACCGCCGAGGATACGATCTTCACCAACGGCGCCGGGAACTACGCCACCTGGGTGCATCGCTTCCATCGCTTCCGACGCTATGCCACGCAGGCAGCCCCGACATCCGGCTCGATGGGCTACGGCCTGCCTGCCGCAGTCGCCGCCAAGCGGCTGTTTCCCGAGCGTGAGGTCATCTGCTTTGCCGGCGACGGATGCTTCCTCATGCATGGTCAGGAATTCGCAACCGCCGTCAGATACGGACTGCCGATCATCACCGTCGTCGTCAACAACGGCATCTACGGCACGATCCGGATGCATCAGGAGCGGGAATATCCGGGGCGCGTCAGCGCCACCGATCTCACCAATCCGGATTTCGCCACCCTTGCGGTCGCCTATGGCGGCCACGGCGAGACTGTCGAGAAGACCGCGGAATTCGCACCTGCCTTCGAACGGGCGCGCGCAAGCGGCAAGCCGTCGATCATCGAGATCAAGCTCGATCCGGAAGCGATCACCCCGACCCGGACGCTCTCCGACATCCGGGATGGAG
The DNA here is from genome assembly GCA_033795365.1 of Shinella sp. GTDB lineage: Bacteria > Pseudomonadota > Alphaproteobacteria > Rhizobiales > Rhizobiaceae > JARYGU01. Next base: position 704,912 of record JARYGU010000001.1, on the reverse strand, counting down.
GCTAGAGCATCCCGCATTCAGGTGGAATCACCTGAATGCGGAAAGATGCTCTAGATTCAAAAAGCTAGAGCGTCCTTTGCGCGTTCAATTGAACGCGCGGCGCTCTAGAGCCTAGCCACCGCCTTATTTTTTCGTTTCAGCCGCTTTTTCAGCTGCGGATGTGCTGAGACTTCTCGTAGATGGCGGTGGAGCGGGCGCCGGAGCGGCAATAGCCGAGCATCGGACGCGGGAATTCGTCGAGCGCATCGACCATGCCGTTGACCGCTTCCACAGTCACGCCCATCGGTCCGACCGGAACATGCGCGATATCGAGCCCCAGTTCCCTGGCACGGACGGCGACCGCCGCAAATTCCGGCTGATCCGGCGCCTCGTGGTCCGGCCGGTGGCATACGATGGATTTGAAGCCGAGCGCCTTGATCTCATCCAGATCCTCGACCGTGATCTGGCCGGAAACGGAATATTCATCGTTGATCTGCCGGATATCCATAGGCGACCCTTCCTCAAAGAAATTGCGGCTCCTCGTTTAAGCCTCGCACGTCCGAGCGTCAATCTTCAATGGCCCATCTCAGCGAACCGAGAAGGTCAGCGCATAATCGACCGAGGCACCGGGATCGAAGGATGCCATTTCGCCCGTCGCGATCAGCTCCGCCCTTGGCGCAAGCCGGTGCGAGACGGGCTCTATGCCCATCACGTGGCATCTCGGCGACTGGTTTCGCCAGACCTGCAGGAAAGGCAGCGTGTCCGTGCGGAAGCCGACATGCAGGCTCCTGCCGCCAAGCGCCGCGATCGGCCCGATTTCGATCTCCGCCCATCCATCCTTCGCCGCGCCGGCCGCCGGAACGCAGAAGATGGACATGTCCCCCTCGCCGAAGCGCCACGGCAGCTTGCCTTCCGGCAGCATCGCGCCGGTCAGCATGGTGCCGTCATCGAAAAGCCGGGTGCCGAGATTGAGATGGTACATCGCCGCCGGAGGCCAGGCTCTGTCGCCGGCATTCGTCACCCGGTCCTCCAGGCGGATTTCGCCGGTCCGCCGGTCGGCCCGCCACCGCCGCTGCAGCTCTGCCCTTTCGCCGTTGGCAAGCCTTGCCGGAACATGCGCGGAACAGACAACCTCCTCCGCATCCTCCTCCATCAATATGTCTCTTGCCGGGTGGGAGGAGAAGGAACCATGCAGAGGATAACGCCGCCCGTCGGTGGCGCCTTCGACCGGTTCGGGATGGCGTATGTGATCCGGGCCGCAAGTGAAGAGCAGCCCGGGCAGCGCCCGGTCGATGCGGGGATCGCCGTCCGAAGGGATCGCCGATCCGGGAGCGAGTTCCACTCCATCGAATATCGCGCTGCCGATGTCGAGGACCGAATCCGGCGTCAGCGCGATCCGGAAGGACCGTCCCGGCGTGTCGCCGGCGAGGACAAAGGTCATGATCGTCTCCTGCATTTTTGGCTCACCGCAACGCCGGCAATGAATGCGGGCGGAACGAACTGTGTGCGTCCTTCATTAAAAGAATCAGAGATGCACGGTTGCATCATCCGTCAAAAATCGCTCATGGTCGTTAGGCATATGTTAACCCTCGATTCAGTTTTCCATATTAACGTCGAAATTCGGATGTCTCTTCCGCGCGATATGTACTAGACGGCAGGTTTGATCGTGAATTTTGCTTTCAAAACAAGCATTTCCTTCATTGCGATGGCGTCCTTTCTCGCCGTTGCGGGCATGCCTGCGCGCGCGCAGGAACCCTACGGGCGCGATCGCAGCGTCTATGTCACGCCGAACGGCGACATTCTGGACTACGTACCGGACGACGGCAGCGTAAGGGTGATGCGCGACGCACGCGGCCGCCGCGTGCTCGTGGACGATTGGGGCAACGTCATCGCGACGGCAACGCCGGCCGGCCGCGACTTCTCGCGCAACGACCGCGATTTTCGCCGCGACCGTTACCGCCCCGTTGCGGGTTATCCGGAAACCAATGAAGACTATTATCCGCCGGCGCCCCGCGGCGGCTTCGGCGACGACGTCGTAACGGGCACGATACCGCAGGCCGTCGAGCGCGGAACCCTGCCGGACGCCTTCCCGCGCGACGAGGCCTACGGATCGCAAGAATTTCCTGGCGGCGAGGCGCCGGACGGATATGCCGGTCTTCCCGATCCGCTCGGTCAGGGACGGGAAGAATTCGTGCCGGGCCCGCAATTCGATCCGGCGATCGCCATCGGCAAGAAATCATCCGCCGAAATCACCGCGCTGCAGGTCTTCCTCGACCGTGAAGGTTTTTCCCCCGGCGTCATCGACGGCAAGAAGGGCTCGAACGTCATGAAGGCGATCGAGGCCTGGCAAAAGGCAAAAGGCGAAACTCTGGACCCGAACGACACGGAAGCCGTTCTCGAACGGCTGCGCCTGACGGGCGGCATGGCTTTCACCACGTACGAGATCACACCGGCGGATGCGGCCGGTCCTTACGTCGCTTCCATTCCGGAGGACTATTCCCACAAAGCGGCTCTGCCGGCGCTTTCCTTCACGTCCACCGCGGAAATGCTGGCGGAAAAATTCCACATGGACGAGGCCTATCTGAAGGAAATGAACCCCGGCGTCGATTTCACCATCCCCGGAACGATCATCAAGGTGGTCAACACCGGCCCGGCAAAGACCGGCAAGGTGGCCAAGATCATGGCCGACAAGGGCCGCAAGCAGGTTCTCGCCTATGACGAGGCCGGAGAACTCATCGCCGCCTATCCGGCAAGCATTGGCTCCGCCGACACGCCCTCGCCCTCCGGCATAGTCACGGTGGAGCGCATCGCGCTCAATCCGGGCTATACCTACAATCCGAAGATCAACTTCAAGCAGGGCAACAACGACAAGATCCTGAACATTCCGCCCGGCCCGAACGGGCCTGTCGGAACCGTCTGGATCGCGCTTTCGAAGCCTACCTACGGCATCCACGGCACGCCTGACCCGTCCAAGATCGGCAAGACCCAGAGCCACGGCTGCATTCGCCTGACCAACTGGGATGCCACCGAACTTGCCAAGATGGTCAGCCCCGGCGTGACCGTCGAGTTCGTCGACTAAGGCGCGTCGCGATCCTATTCATCCGCTGCACTTTACGCCATTGTTCTACGCAATTCCTGGAATTGCTCTAAAACGCCAGCGATTGTTGTGCCGGTTCGGGCGGTCCGAGGCGAATTCCTTCGAGTTCGAGCATGCGGATCTTCGCCGAGGACCCACCGGGGGCCGAAAAGCCGCCGACCTTGCCGCCGGCTGCCAGCACGCGATGACAGGGTATCAGGAGAGCCACGGGGTTCTTTGCCATGGCCTGGCCGACGTCGCGGGCGGCTTCCGGCCCGGCGCCGAGTTCCTTCGCCAGCGAGCCGTAAGTGGTCGTTCGTCCCCAGCCGATTTTCCGGGCGGCGTGATAGATTTGCCTGAAGAACGCGTCCTCGCCGCGAAGATCGAGTTCGAAGCCGGAAAAATCCGTCTCCTCCCCCTGGAAATAGCGTTTCACGGCGGCGACCGCCTTCAGCACGTCGGGTCCGGGCGCGCCCGGTTCGGCATTCGCCAGCCGACGCAGCAGAAGCCGCTCGGTCGCATCCGCGCTCTTCGTCGGAAGCTGAAAACGCGTGATTCCGACGTCATTCCAAGCGATGCCGCAAAAGCCGCCGGCGGTTTCGAAGACATGATACCGGTGCAGTTCCTGTTCCATGACGGACCTCCGCATTCGATTACCATGAAGATCGTGGGTATACGGATGCAATTCAACCCGATTCTTGCGCCGGATGAAGGCCGTCCATCCTTCATCCGGCAATATTCGCCGATCTTCCTGGCCGGCAGCAGAAAGTCGGCAAGACGCGATCAGCTTCGCGCCGCCGTCCTTGGCCTTGCGACGTCGTTGACGCCTTCGGCATCGGGCGCGCGGCCATAGCTCATCTTGCGCATCTGTTCGATCACGCGCTCCATCTCGTCGTCGGGCAGCACGGGAGGCTCGCCAAGCGTCAGAGCCTGCACATAGATGCGCGACAGCGTCTCGACTTCGATCGCCAGCCACAGCGCCGATTCCAGCGTCTTGCCGAGCGATATCTGGCCGTGCTGGCCGAGAAGGCAGGCGAGCCGGTCCTTCAGCGCGACGATGGCATTGTCCGAAAGCGCCTGCGTGCCGAAAGTTGCATATTCGGCGCAGCGGATCGTCGTTCCGCCGGCAATCCCGGTCATATAGTGGAAGCTCGGGATCGTCTTGTGATGGCAGGCGAGCGTCGTCGCATAAATGGAATGGCAGTGCAGCACGACATCGATGTCGCTGCGTGCCTTCAGGATATCGCGGTGGAAGCGCCATTCGGAGGACGGGCGGTGCCCGACATAGGTGCCGTCGAAATCCATCTCCACCAGATCCTCGGGCGTCATCGTCTCATAAGGCATGGAGGACGGCGTTATCAGGAAGCCCTCGGAGGTTCGAACCGAAAGATTGCCGGCCGTACCCTGATTGATGCCGCTCGAATTCATGCGGCAGCAGATATCCACCATCTGGCGCCGAAGCGCGCTCTTTTCATCCTCGGCCATGAAAGGCTCCTTTCGTCTCGATTCTTCTGGAAGGGGAAGCGACGGTTCGGGCGCGTGCACGCCATCGCGTCGCGTAGTCTGCAAAAAGCGATGCGTCGCGGCCCGTTCCGCCGGCCTCGCTCAGCGCCACCGGCGCCGGGCCGACCCGGTCTTCATGGCCGGCAAGCAATGCGGCACCCGACGCGACGCCGTAGGCGTCCAGGCTGAAGCGGACGCGGCGGCCAGGCGCAAAGGCCGCAACGAGCGTCGGATAGAGCGGATCGCGAAGAAAGCTCCCGTCGAGCACGACGGTTTGCGCCTCGCCGAGAGCATCAAGGCACTCCGCGGTCAGGAGCGCGCAATAGACCAGGGCAAGCGCCTTGCGCTCCTCAGCCGTTTCCGGCGCCTTGCCGACGATGCGCCCTGCCCCTGCGCTGCCCGGAAAGAGCCCGTCGTCGTCTCCGAAGGACGGCAGCGCCATCGTCTCCTGCCGCACGAGCCGTTCGGCGACGTCGAGGCGGACATTCTCCTGCGGAGCGTCGTTGCCCGCCACGATGGTGAATTCGCGCCCGCCCATGGTAAGCACGCCGCCGAGCGGCCTGCCGAAGACGTCGCTGTTGCAGGTCATGCCGCGATGCTCGTCCAGTCTCTCCAGCGGCGTCCTGTCCGAAAGCCCGACGATCCAGGTCCCGGTCGAGACGACCGCGAAATCATTAAGCCCCGCCGCCTGATAGCGGTAGTAGTTCAGGCTGCTGTCATGTCCGCCGGCCAGCACGCGCATCCCGGGCGGCAACCCATGGCGCGAGGCAAGGGAAGGCCTAACGCGGCCGATCGTCTCCCACGCCCTGGCAAAGGGCGGCAGCAGGCGAGACCAGCCCCGATGTGCCACGATCGGCGACCAGCGCTGCTCGGCGACGTTCCAGAGATGCGATTGCGCGCCGAGGAGACTTGCTTCCGACACGGCGACGCCGCTCATCACCCAGGCCCAGTATTGCGGCCCGCCGAGGAACCAGCGCGCTTCGGCCACGGCATCCGGATCGGCCTTCTCCATCCAGTAGAGCTGGCGCGCCTGATGGGTCGCGCCGTGCATGACGGCACTGCCGCGGTCGAGGAAGGAGCCGCTCAGAGGCTCGTAAGCCTCTCGAACCGCAGCCGGCAGCGGCTGCTCGTAGTCGATCATCGGAAGCGCCGTCCCGTCGCCTTCGTCGGGATCTCCTGCGACCAGCACCCCTGCGGACCCATGCCCGGAGGCCACGAAGGCCTCGACGGAATAGCGCCGGCAACAGGCCCCCAGCGCATCGAGCACCCACTCGCGCAGCGCCGCGAGATCATGATGTCGCCAGGGAGGACCGTCGCGCACGGGATTGGGCAGGCTGAGCGTCTCCAGCAGCCCGCCGTCGGCGGTCGCGACGCTCAGCTTGACATTCGTCTTGCCGACGTCGAGGACCGCGACCGTACCCTTTTGCCTGTCCTGCATGCCGCCCTCTCCCGCCGGCCCCTCAGATCAGCCCGTATTGCTTCGCCTTGTTGCGCAGGAACGGCAGGCCGTTACCCATCACCTCCGCCTCGTCCTTGGCGACGGGCCGCCAGACGGCAAGTCCGTAGGCGACCTCCGGCGGCATGTTGATGAAGCTCTCCATCGCAAGCCCGCCCTTGAAACCGATGGCGGCCAGCGCGCCGTAGATTGCGTCCCACGGGCAATTGCCGTAGCCCGGCGTGCCGCGGTCGCTTTCCGACAGGTGGATGTATTTCAGATGATCGCGCGCATCGAGAATGCCGTTGACGGCGCCCTTCTCCTCGATGTTCATGTGATAGGTGTCGAGATGGACGAAGATATTGTCCGCACCGACGCGCTCGATCATCTCGACAGCCTGCTTTCCGGTGTTGATCAGGTGGTTCTCGTAGCGGTTGACCGCCTCGACGCCGAGTTCGATGCCGCGCGATTTCGCATGCTTGGCGGCTGCTGTCAGCGCATAGGCGATGTTGTCGTATTCCTTCTCGGTCGGTGGCATGCCGGTGCGTTCGCCGATGCCGCCGAAGATGACGCCGGAAAGCGCCAGAGCGCCCATCTCCGCCGTCTTGTCGATCGCCACTTTGAGATGCTCGATGGCGGCCTCGGGCCTGACGGAGGCCCAGGCGCTTTCCGGCAATCCCAGCGAGCACACGGCCGGCAGATTATTCTTCTCCAGGAGTGCGCGCGTATGCGCCGTGTCGACGGCCGGAGCGTTGAGGAGCGCGATCTCGATGAAATCCATCTTGTAGCCGACGGCGGCGGCGATCGCCTTTTCCGCTCCGGCCCGGTCCCAATTCATGGTCCACATACTGGTGTGAACGCCAAATCCGCGCATGGTCATTCCTTTCTGACGATGAAGCTTTTGAAGCGGCCGGCGAGCCAGCGCAGGACCATCACGACAACCAGCAGGATGCCCCAGACGGCCGTTGCGAGATGCTGGTTGGCGCCGAGAAGATTGAGACCGGAGGAGAGGAGCTGAAGCACGATCAGCGCCACGAAGACCGGAATGACGCGGCCGAAACCGCCGAAGGGATTCACCCCGCCGAGGAAACAGGCGAGCACCGTGATCAGCAGGTAGGACTCGCCGTGGCCGACACGCACCGAATTGAAGCGCGCGAGCATGATGATGCCTGCAATCGCGCACATCGCGCCGGAGAGCGTATAGACGAGCACGATGACCTTGCGCGTGTTGACGCCGGAATAACGCGCCGCTTCGATGTTCGAGCCGATCATGTAGGTGTTGAAGCCGAGCCGCGTGCGCGAAAGCAAAACATGCCAGAGCACGACGCAGAGGATGAAGATCAGCAGCGGCACGGGAATGCCGAGCAGCGAGCCGTGTCCGATCGGCCGCAGGAAGGCCGGAAAACCGGAAACGTCGCCGCCGCGCGTCAGGAATTCGCCGAGCCCGCGCAGGAAGATCATCATCGACAGCGAAACAAGGATCGGATGCGCCCGCGTATAAGCGATGACGAGGCCCATGACCGTACCGCTCGCCGCACCGGCCGCAACCGCCAAGGCCGCTCCGAGCGCGAAGGCCGCCGGTCCCGCATCGGCCCCGCCGTTTGCCTGCAGCACCCAGGCGACCGTGAGCCCGGCGATGTTCGCCGTGAAGGTAATGGCGAGATTGAGCCCGCCGGTCAGGATCGGCAGCAGCATGGCGAGCGTCAGCAGCCCGAGCTCGGGAACCTGGAAGGCGACGGAGCCGAAGGTGGCGGACGACAGGAATTGCGGCGTGGCAAGCCCGAAGACCAGCATGACCGCGATGAAGGCGAAGACCGGCCCCGCCATTTCCGGCCCGAGCATCTCCCGGCTGCGGGCAACGAGCGCGCTCATCTGCCGGCCCTCCCGTCGGTTTTCAGGATCGGCAGCAATTTCTCGATGCTCGAATTCGACAGCGTGATGGCGACGAGGATGATGGCGCCGATGATCATCTTGAAGGCGAAAGGCGATACGCCCATCAGGTTCAAGCCGTTCTGCGTGATCGAGATGAGGAGCACGCCGAGCACGCAGCCGAGCACCGACCCCTTGCCGCCGCCGAGACGCGCACCGCCGAGCACCACGGCAGCCAGAACGTCGAGCTCGCGGCCGTAGAGTGCATTCGGCACGATCTCCTGCGCGTAATGCGCCTGGATGAGGCCCGCGATGCCCGCCATCAGTCCCAGCCAGCCGAAAGCGATGAACTGCATGGCGCCGATTGAGATGCCGAAGCGGCGCGCGCCTTCCGGATTGTCGCCGAAAGCATAGAGCTGGCGTCCGGTCGTCGTGTGGCGGATCAGGAACCAGGTGGCCGCGACGCAGATCGCCATGACGAGGACCGGCAGGCGGATTTCCGCCCAGCTGCCGTCGGCCATCTCGCGCTCGTACAGGATGACGCGATCGGTCAGCCAGTCCGGCAGATTGTAGATCGACACGCCGCGCGTGAAGAACATCAGCAGGCCGAAATAGATGTTGAACGTCGCGATCGTGACGACGATCGAGATGATGCGGAATTTATGGATGAGGAAAGCGTTGAGCGCGCCGAGCAGCACGCCGATGCTGCCGGCGATCAGCAGGCCGCTGACCCAGCCACCTCCGCCGATCTGCCCGAGGATCAGCGCGGTGACATACTGGACGACGGAGGCCGCGACGGCAAAGGAGATGTCGATGCCGCCGGCGATCAGCACGACAAGCAGGCCTACGGCGAAGATGATGTTGACCGAGCTGATGTTCAGAAGATCGAATGCGTTGCCGAGCGTAAAAAAGCGCGGCGTGGCGAAGGAGAGGAAGGCGCAGATCAGAACGATGACCGCCAGGAGGCAGATCTCGGTCGCCTGGGTGTGGAAGAGCCTACGCATAGACGGCGGCCTCCACCTCGGACAGCGGCGCCGTGCGCGGATCGTAACTGCCGGCGATACGGCCCTGCTCCATGTGCAATACCCTGTCGGCGTTGAAATAGACCTCCGGCACTTCGTCCGAGATCAGGATGATGGCGAGCCCGGCTTCTGCAAGGCGAGCAACGATGTCGAATATGCCGGCGCGGGCGCCGACATCGACGCCGACGGTCGGCGCATCGAGGATCAGCACCTTCGGATCGGTCGCAAGCCACTTGGCGATTGCAACGCGCTGCTGATTTCCCCCGGACAGCGTCGAGATCGCGTCCTCCTGCAGTCCGATCTTGACCCCGAGATCGGCAATCCAGCGTGAGACGAGCGACCGCTTCCTCGTCTCGGAGATCAGGCCGTTGCTGATGACCTTTCCCATCGACGCGATCACCAGATTGTCGGCGATCGACTGCGGCTGGATGAGACCGAGCGAGAGCCGGTCTTCCGAGAGGTAGGCAATGCCGGCGCGAATGGCCTCGCGGTTGGAGGAAAACCGCACCGGCCGTCCTTCCAGGCTGACGCTGCCGGCATGGGCCTTGCGCATGCCGAAGAGGGTCAAGGCGAGCTCGGTGCGCCCGGCTCCGAGGAGGCCGGTGATGCCGACGGTTTCTCCGCGCCGGACGGTGAAGGAGATGTCCTCGAACTCCCCGCGCCGCGTCAGCCCCCTAACTTCGAGAACCGGAGGAGCATCATCGCGGCTCCTCGCGCGAACGGCGTGATCGAATGTCCTGCCCGTCATCAGCTCCGTGATGCGCGACTGCGTCATGCCTTCGGCGGGATAGACGCCGACAAGCTTTCCGTCACGAAGGACGGTGATGCGGTTCGATATCTCGATGACCTCCGCCAGACGATGGCTGACGAAAACGACGGCAACGCCCGAGGCGGAAAGGGCGCGGACGATTTCGAGGAGATGGTCGGTTTCCGACTGGGTGAGCGACGCCGTCGGCTCGTCCATGAAGACGATCTTCGCCTCGCCGACCAGCGCGCGTGCGATCGCGACGATCTGGCGCTGCGCGATCGCATATTCGCGAAGCGGAAGATCGACGTCGAGGCTCACGCCAAGTCTGGCGAGCACGCGCTCGGCCGTCCGCCGCATCGCTGCATGATCGGCTCGGCGCGGCCAGCCGCCGACCATCGTCTGGAAGGCAATGTTCTCGGCGACCGACATTTCCGGGAACAGCGCCAGATCCTGCCAGATAACCTGGATGCCGGCTGCCTGCGCCGTGACCGGCGACATATGGCTGTAGGACTGGCCGTCATACTCGATCACGGCGCCCGCCTTCGGGCGATAAACGCCGGTGATCACCTTGATCAGCGTGCTCTTGCCGGAGCCGTTTTCGCCGGCCAGGCAGTGAACTTCGCCCGGCAGAACCTCGAAGGATACGTTCCTCAGCGCCTGGACGCCGCCGAAGGTCATGTTGATGTTCTTCAACGACAGCAGCGGTCGTTCGGCGCCTTCAACGCCTGCCGGGAAAGCCATGGCCATGCTCAATCAACTCGCAAAATCGGTCCGGGTCCGAAAAAGCCTGCCGGGCCAGCCGAAGCCGGCCCAGCAGTCGGGAGGAACCTTTCAGGTCGTCAAAGACCCATGGCCGCCAGTTCGTCGACGGTATCCTTGTTGATGGTCACGAGCTGGTCGACGATGATGTCGTTTCCGGTCGGATTGATCTTGCCGAGACCTTCGATTTCATCACCGGCCTTGATCTCCTCGCCCTTCATCAGCTTGTCGGCGAGCGTCACGAAAACTTCGCCCGCCTGCTTCGGATTCCACATGAAGCCGCCGGATATGGCGTCGGATTTGATAAGTTTCTGGCCCTGCCCCGGCGAAAACGGCCCCAGCACGAAGATCTCGCCCGTCTTGCGGCGCTCTTCGACCGCGCGGCCGGCGCCGATCGGTCCCTGGCTGCCGAAAGCGAGGAAACCCTTGAGGTCCGGATTGGCCGAGATCAGGTCGAGCGCCGTAGACCGGCTCCTGTCAGCGTCCTCGGCAACGCCGTAGCGTTCTCCGACCAGCTCCATTTCCGGATATTTTTCCTTCAGATAGGCGATCGCCGCGTCGGCCCAGGCATTGTGCAGCGGCACCGTCAGCGAGCCGACGAAGACCGCATATTTGCCCTTGCCGCCCGTCTTCTGTGCCAGAAGCTCCGCATGAGCCTCGCCGAACCCGGTCGCCGATGCGAGCTCGAAGTTCCAGTCCGCACCCTTCTGGCCCGGCGATTCATGGGTAATGACGATGATACCGGCTTCTTTCGCCTTGGTAAGAACCGGTTCCAGAACCTTGGAATCGTTGGGTACTACGCCGATGACCTTGACACCCTGGGCGATCAGATCCTCGATCGCGCGAACCTGCAATGCGGGGTCGGCGCTCGTCGGGCCGACCATGAAGGCGTCGACGCCCAGCGCCTGGCTGCGCTCCTTGATGCCGGCCTCCATGGCGTTGAACCACGGAATGCCGCCGATCTTGACGACCACGCCGACCTTTCCGGCCTCCTGCGCATAGGCACTGAAGGCGGCAGCCAGCGACAACGATGCCGCAAATGCGGCAACAAGATATTTCCTCATGCTTTTTCTCCTCCATCGCTCCCGTTGCAAGGGAACACCGGGCCCGCCGAAGACCGCAGGCCTCCAGTTGAAACTTCTGGCGAAGAATGGAATTCCCGCCTCCCTGACACTGCCTCCTCAAGCAGAACCATAAGTTGCGCAATCGATATTTCTTTGTTGCACAATCGATGGTGCAAGAACTATCATTCAGTCTGATCCGTTCGTCAAGCGGAAATCTCTTTCCCCTCGGGGAATTGCGAACTAAGAGGAAATCAGGGGCGGATGGCGCGATCTAAATCGATTTTTAACGGCGATTCCGGCGCGTTGTCCGACGCTGTCGTGCGGCTCTAGCTCGGCGGGATTTCGTGCGGCGGAGGGGATACGGATGAAGGAAAACGGCAGGAAGAAAGCGACGATCTACGATCTTTCCCTGATTTCCGGCAGCTCGCCCTCGACGGTAAGCGCGGTCCTCAACGGAACGTGGCGCAAGCGCAGGATCAAGGAAGCGACCGCCGAATTCATCCGGGATCTCGCCGAAAAGCACCAATATACCGCCAACCGGCAGGCGCAGGGGCTCAGAAGCTCGCGGTCGGGCCTCGTCGGTCTGCTCCTGCCCGTCCACGACAACCGCTATTTCTCCTCCATGGCCCAGACCTTCGAGGCGCATGTGCGCGGCATGGGCCAATGTCCTATCGTCGTCAGTGCCAGCCGCGACCCCCAGGAGGAGCGCGAAACCGCCGAATCGCTCATCTCCTACTCCATCGACGAGCTCTTCATCTGCGGTGCGACGGACCCGGACGGGCTCCACGAGGTCTGCGAAAAGGCCGGCTTGAAGCACGTCAACATCGACCTTCCCGGCACGAAGGCGCCCTCGATCATCAGCGACAATTACGAGGGCGGGCGCATGCTGACGGAAGCGATCATCCGCCAGTTTCCTGCCGACCGTCCGCTCGCACCGTCCGACCTCTATCTCTTCGGCGGGCGAAACGACCATGCCAGCCGGGAGCGCATCCGGGGTTTTCGCGAAATCAAGCGCGAGCTTCTCGGCGGCGATCCCGACTTCTGCATCGAGACCACCGGTTATTCGCCCAACAACACCCGCATGGCCTTCGAGGCCTTCTACAAACGCGAAGGACGCCTTCCGCGGGCCTTCTTCGTGAACTCCTCGATCAATTTCGAGGGTTTCCTGCGTTTCATGGCAGGCCATCCGCACGAGACCTTCCGGGACATGGTCGTCGGATGCTACGACTACGACCCCTTCGCCTCCTTCCTTCCCTTCCCCGTCATCATGATTCGGCAGGATGTCGAAGGAATGCTGACAAAGGCGTTCGAGGTCATGCAGCACGCCCGCACCACGCCGGATATCCACCTCATCCGACCGGAGCTGGTGGCGCCGCGGACGGCCCTTACCGGCCCTCTGGATGCATTGAAGGACATTGACTAGCAGTATTTCCCGGGAACTCAGAGGTTCGAGAGGAACTCCTCGGCCGGCCCGACCTGCAGCTGGACGGAGAAGCGGTTTTTCAGGATTTCGAGGGACGCATCATAGGTTTCGTCGACGCCGCTGCAGATCGCGTCCTCGATCAGGATGACGTGGTAGCCGAGGTCGATCGCCCCCAGCGTCGTCGCCATGACGCAGACGTCGAGCTCTCCGCCGGTTATGACGAGGGTGCTGACATTGTCGCCGTTCAGAAACGAGTGGAACTTTCCGTCCAGCCATGGCGAGTAGATGCGCTTGCTGAAGATGCGGGCGGGCGGAGCGAAGGCTTCGAGTTCCGGCAACAGCCGGAGCATCTCGCTCGGCATGTGTTCTCCGGTCATCATCCACCATTTCCGGTAATATTCCCGCCATGCACCCCGCGCGTCCTCGGCCGTCGGCGGCGGCAGGAAGCGGGTGAAGATCGTACGCTCGGGGGCTGCGTCGGCAATCTCGCAGATCTGCGGCAGCGCCCGCGTTATCCAAGGAACGCGCCAGGGCGTATCCTCGGAGAAGATGCGCTGCATGTCGACACAGATATGCCGCCAGTTTCCGACGATGTGCATCAAGGAATCCCCGGAAGGTCTCCCTGATTGCCGTCGATGCGCGGTCGGCCGGAGTTGCCCCGGAGCGGATTGCCGAGCGGGCTCCTTTCGACATTCTCCTCGATCTTCTCGCGGCCCGGCGTTTCGGCCAGCGCCCTGGAGAAGTTCCGGGCATAGTCTTCGGGCATTTTCGGAGGCATCATCGGCTCGTATTTGTCGACGATCGCCTGGATCAGGACGGGGCCCTCGACCGCGAAAGCCTCGTTCAGCACCGGCTCGATCTGATCGAAAGCGTCTATGGTGAAGCCGTGTGCGCCCATCGCCGCCGCCACCTTGGAGAAATCGATCGGCGCCAGCTCGCAGGCAAATTGCGGGTTTCCGAGGAACATCATCTGCTCCCAGGCGATCTGGTTGAGCATGTCGTTTCGGATGACGAGCATCTTCAGCGGCAGCTTGTAGCGTACGGCAGTCGAGAACTCGCCGAGCTGCATCGCCAGCCCGCCATCCCCGACGACCGCATAGAGGGGCCGCTTCGGAAAGGCGATGCCGGCTGCGATCGCATAGGGCAAGGCCGAGGCCATGGAGGCAAGCGCCCCGGAGACGGCGAAATCGTTGCCTTCCCCGAGCATGATGTGGCGGGCGGCAAGCTCGGTATTCTGCCCGGAATCCGCCACGAGAATGCCGTCCGGCGCGATCCGCTTGCCGAACGCCCTGACGACCGGAGCAGGCTTCATCGGCGAAGACGAGTCGCTTTCCATCTCGTGAAGCTTTCCGAGCCATTCTTCCCCGTTCGAGCGCGCCTTCTCCAGGAAGGTCCGATCGGCCTTCTGCTTCAATCTCGCATTCAAAAGCCGCAGCGTCTCGGCAGCGTCGCCGACGAGCCCCGCCTCGACCGGATAGCGCAGTCCGATACGCTGCGGATCGTTGTCGATCTGCACGCCGCGCGCAGCGCCCGGTCTCGGGTAGAATTCGATATAAGGAAACGTCGAGCCGACGATCAGGAGCGCGTCGCATTGCTGCATGGCGTCCTGCGACGGCGCGGTGCCGAGTATTCCGATACCGCCGGTGCTGTGCGGATCTTCGTCCGCCATCACTGCCTTGCCCAGCAGCGCCTTGACGACCGGGGCGTTCAGGAGCCCGGCCGTCCTTTTCAATTCGTCTCTGGCGTGAAGGGCGCCGCGGCCGGCGAGGATGGTTACCCGTTCGGCGTCGTTCAGCAATCTTGCCGCCTCGTCCAACGCCTTCTCGTCGGGAATCCTGCGGCCGGAAAACCACTCGTTCGGAACATGTTTCGGCAGATTGCGCCGTGAGCGGCCTTCCGAAAGCTCCTGCTCCTGCACGTCGTTGGCGATCGAAAGATGCGCCACGCCGCGCTTGGCGAGCGCCGATCGGCAGGCGAGGCTTGCGAGATTTTCCATATGCGCCGCATCGTTGACCGTCGCGTTGTAGATCGCGACGTTGTCGAACACCCGCGTTAGGTCCACGTCCTGCTGCGTAAAGGTCTGAAGAAGATCGTGATACTGCATGCCGGTGATGGCGAGCACCGGCATCTGGTCGAGCTTGGCGTCATAAAGCCCGGTCAGGAGATTGGTTCCGCCCGGGCCCGAGGTCGCGAGGCAGACGCCGAGCCTGCCGGTCCATTTGGCGTAGCCGCAGGCCATGAAGGCTGCCGATTCCTCATGGCGCACCGGGATGAAGCGGATCCTGTCTTGCCGCGTTCTCAGCGCCTCCATGATGCCGTTGATCCCGTCGCCCGGCAGGCCGAAAATCGTATCGACGTTCCATTCGAGGAGCGTATCGACGAGTATGTCGGCAGCATTGGGCATTGGTCCCTCCGTGGCGGTGATGACGCATGGAGTCTTCAACCGCAGAGCGGCGAATAAGTTCCGCGACAAAGCGGCACTGCCGAGAGAACATCAGCCGGGCTGGGCCATGTGCTCCTGCATCTCGAACCTGCGGCTGACGAAGGGCGAGCCTTCAAGGCCGAACCGCCAGAGGTTCTCGGTCGCCTTGGTGATGCCGATCCTCTTTCCCATCTCCAGGCGGACCCGTTCCGAAGGGGGTGCAAAGCGGAAGGGTGGCGCGGCAAGCGAGAGGCCGTCGAATGTCCCGTCGATGGCGAGCGCCTGGCAGAGCCTGCCCGGCCCGGAACACAATTGCCGATCCAGGGAGGTGCCCCTTCTCTCCTTCATGGTCTCCAAACCCCAGCGCGGCTCCAGCGCCCGTATCAGAACCGCGCTTGCGGGCTGGCAGACGAAGTTGACGCACCAGTGAATCCCGTAGGAGCGATAGACATAGGCGCGGCCTGAAGGTCCGAACATGTGGCGGTTTCTCGCCGTCACGCCGCGATAGCTGTGCGAGGCGGCATCATCCGCCGTGTAGGCCTCGGTTTCGACGATGATGCCGCCGACGCCGGCAACCTCGAATTCCGCGCCGATCAGATCGGACGCCACCGCCACCGCGTCTCTTTCGAAGAAATCCGCTTTCCACATGAGGTTCCAGGCGCTCCGGCAAGGAAAAAAGAAGCCGCCCACATTTCGCATGCGGGGCGGCGTGTCAATCGGGCAACGGCGATCATGAACCCTTCACGAGGACCGCTCGGCGCGATCCGTCGGAATGGTGGAAACGGTGATCGAAACGGGATCGCTGGCGGGAAACGTGTCTTCCAGGCCTCGCTCCAGTTGCTCCTCCATCTCCGCGGCATCGTGCGCCCTTCGCGCACTCAGATGTTCGTGCAGGACATGCGTATCCTCCGCGAGCTCCCCTTCGAAGGCGGCGATCTCGCCCGCAATGGCCTTTGCCCTCTCAACGGCTACATCGCGGGTCAGCGGTTGCGCACCGGTTTGAAATCGAATGGACACGATCTCTCCCCCGTCTCCGACGAACTCCACCGTATAGCCCGGCTTCGTTCCCCGTTCCGCAATGACTTGCATGCCGATCATCTTCAATGGAGCCTCCTGTCGAATGGTGGATCGAGTGAAACGGATCGCAAACCGGATTGGTTCCGTCTCCTCATGGTTACTCCGCCTCCGCCCAGGGATCGTACAGACGCGCCCCGGTCAGCGTCCATAATGGCGTGTCAGCGCCTCGATATCCTGCGGCTCCAGGCTGCGGCTTGCCTCCGTCATCAGCTTGCTATGGGCAGTTCCGCCCCGCAGGCCCGCCTTGAACAGTTCGAGCTGGGTGCGGATATAGGAGGCCGGTTGTCCGTCAATCAACGGGTAGCGCGGATTCCTGCCGTCGTGGCAGGCATCGCAGGCGGGAATCTTGCGGATCGGATCGCCCCTTTCGGCAAGCTGCCGTCCGCGTTCGGCGGGTTCGCTCGTGGTGACGGTCGAAACTGTTCCTTCCCGCACCCGGCGCGCATAGAAACGGGCGGCGTCAGCCATCGCCGTCTCGTCCATTCCGCTGACGGCCAGTTCCATGACCCCGCTCGGGCGATCGCCGCGGGCATAGGCGCGCAGGCTTTCGAGAAGATAGGTTTCGCTCTGCCCGAAGAGATCCGGAACCTGGCCGCCGGAAGACAGGCGCTCTGCGGCATGGCAGGACTGGCAATAACCCACTCCCGCGGGAGCCGCGCTTTCCTCCGCCCCCGCAGTCGAAAGTCTCCGGTAGTCGGCGGCGCTCATATCCGGCAACCGCCGCATGAATGCGACCATAGCCCAGACCTCGTCGCTGCGCCCTGCAGCCGGCCAGGCGGGCATGCCCGTATAGCGCACGCCGTCCTCGATGATGACGAAGAGTTCCTCGTCGCTCCAGCTTCCCACGACTTGCGAAAGGTCCGGCGGACGCGGCAGCATCGCGAGCGTCGCCGGCGAACGCTCGACGGCGGGAGAGCCATGGCAGATAGCGCAGCCCCGTTCGAAATGTCCCGCAACCATGGGCAGCGCCTCATCGTTCAGTTTCTCCGGCGCCGTCACCGACATCGCGGCCGTCCGCACCGACGACCGCATGGCCCAGTGCAGCAGCCATTCCGTCGCCCTCCAATGGCCGGAACGGGCATCGATACCGATCATGCCGGACCACGCGACCAGCATCCCCGCGATCGGCAGCGCGAAAACGATGGCCGCGATATGTTTCCGGCCAAGCCGCATCAGACCGGCCTCCGTCCTGCGTCCTCGCCGGGCTCCTCCATGGCGGACCGGAAGAGCGCGAGCCCGCCGACGAGATAGGCGACGGCTCCGAGCATCAGCATGATCACCCCGCCGGATTGCTGATCCTGCTCGGCGGTGAGGACGAAACCGAGGCAGGTAACCTCGCCTTCGCCGTAGAGCGGGCGTGGGGCCATGGTCAGAAGCACGCCCAGAAGCGTCATGTGCATGGATGTCAGCAGCAGCGCGAAAACGCCGCTCAGCCTGCGCCGCATCGATTTCCGTCCCCGGCCGGCCAGGCAGGAGAGCCATAGCAGGATGCCCGCCGCCAGGAACGTGCCCTGCTCGAGCGCCCGGGCGACCAGCGACGTCTCGGCCAGTTCCCTCAGGGTCGGCATATGCCACGCCCAGACCACCACCAGCTCAACGAAAGACATCGGGATGGGCGAAAGCCATGCGGGGCCGCCATAGCCCGACCCCGCGATCGCGATCGCGACAAGCGGGGCGGCGACGACCACGATGCCCATGTGCACGACCATGTGCCCCGTGAAGGATGCCGCATCGAACAGGAAGAGGCCCGCGGTCCAGCAAAGGAGAAGCACGGCCAATCCGCAGGTAAATGGAAGTGCGCCCTTCACGAGAAGCACCCCGCAATGAAGATGAGGGGCGCTGCGGCGAAGACGACCGCTATGAAACTGAGGCCGGAGAGCAGCAGGGTCGCGAATCCCTGAAAGAGCGTGCGGTCGTGCCGCGTCGGATCGTCGTGCGGCGGATCGTCCGTACCGAAACCCCATTGGCGGAAGGCAAGTGCGGCGGAAACGACGATCATCGCCAGCGCAAGGAGGGTGATAACGGCAAGGATCCAGCGGATCGTGTCATAGCCGCCGACCTCGCCGCTCTTGGCGCAATAGATCGCGACGGTCACATAGCAGGCAAGGAAATGCAGCGCCCAGACGACGGGGGCCGTGAAGAGGGTCCAGAGCGTTTCGACCTCGCGTGGGATGAGCCGCATCTATCTCAGCTCCGGAAAGACACCGATGACGACGAGCGTGGTTAACGCCGTCACCGCCAGAAAGTGCCAGTAGAGAACGACATTGTGCAGTTCCGTGTCATAGGTCGCGGTCATCCGTCCGGCGAGGAAACGGGCAAGGCAATAGGCCTGCATGACGATGCCGACCGCCCCGTGCACCGCCAGCCAGATCGCCAATATCCAGACGATCGCCGGATAGACATGGCTCTGCGGGTCCATCTCGAACTGCCATGGGCCGAGGAGCGCGGCGACGGAGCCGCAGGCGGTCAGGATCATGGAAGCGACGATCAGCATGCAGGCGAAAACCGTGCGCCCGCCCGCATTCACCGACCGCGCCGCGAGCATGCCAAGCCAGCTTGCGACGAAGAGGGCGAGCCCGGCCATCGGCCAGAAAAGCCCCGGGCCTGCAATACCTGCCGTGAAATCCTCGTGGATGGTCCAGTAGAAGAAGTAGCCGAAGACAAGGCTGCCGAAAGCGGTTCCGTCACCGACCATGGTGATGAACATCGCCCACCAGCCGACCGAGGCCGGGCCGGACGCATAGAGCGGCAGGGAGAGTTCCAGGCCGACATCCTTCTGCGGCTGCTGCGGGATCTCGGCCGTTCCGTTCCACAGCCAGGCTATGATGGTCACGAAGGTGGCGATGCCGAAGAGCGCGCAGAGCAGCCACCAGTGGAAGGTGAGCGCCACGAAGACGCCGCCCAGGAAAACTGCCGTGAGAATGGTAAGATAGGAGGTGCCTCCGACCCGAAGGCACTGGATCGGCTTGGCATCGAGAACCGAGGTGACGATCGTCTCCCGATATCCCTCCTTCGCGTCGGGCAGGTAGTAACGCCCCTCGGCGATTTCCCTGGCCAGGTGCGGCTGGTCCCATAGCGGATAGCGGCTGGTGATGACGGGGATCGAGCGCACCCCCCAGTTCTCTTCCGGCTGGGCCAGCCACTCCAGCGTTCCCGCGTTCCACGGATTGACCTTTGTCCTCGGCTGGCGGTGCTTCGGGCGCAGCACGTCGAAGACGATGACCAGAACGCCGGAAGCGAAGATGAAGGCGCCTATGGTGGAAGTGAGATTGAGCCAGTCCCAGCCGGCATCGGCCGGATAGGTGAAGACGCGCCGCGGCATGCCGCGCAGCCCCGAGAAATGCATTGGGAAAAAGCCGATATTGAAGCCCGCGAACATCAGCCAGAAAGCGATGCGGCCGAGCCGCTCGGAAAGCTGCCGCGCATTGACCAGGGGGAAATAGTAATAGATTCCGGCGACGATCGGAAAAAGCATGCCGCCGATGATCACGTAATGCAGATGCGCCACGACGAAATACGTATCGTGCGCCTGCCAGTCGATCGGCACCAGCGCGACCATCACCCCGGTCAGCCCGCCGATGATGAAGATCGCAAGCCCCCCCGTTCCGAAAAGCATCGGTACGGAGAAGATCACCCGACCCGCCAGCATGGTCGCGATGAAGACGAATATCTGCACGCCGGTCGGTATCGCGACCGCCTCCGAGGCGGCGGAAAAGAAGGCGAGCGATATCTGCGGCAGGCCGGTGGTGAACATGTGATGAACCCACAGACCAAAACTCAGGAACCCGGTTCCGACCGCCGCGAGCACGATCCAGGAATAGCCGACGATCGGGCGCTGCGAGAAGGTCGGCACGATCATCGCCATCAGCGCGATCGCAGGCAGGAAGATGATGTAGACCTCGGGATGTCCGAAGATCCAGAAAAGGTGCTGCCATAGAAGCGGGTCGCCTCCCCTGCCCGCGTCGAAGAACGGCCAGTCGAACATGCGCTCCATCTCGAACAGGATGTCGCCGGCGATGAGCGGCGGAAAGGCGAAGAGGATCATGCCGGCCACGATCAGGAGATACCAGGCGAAGAGCGGCATCATGTTGATGCGCATCCCCGGAGCGCGGCATTTCATGATGCCGACGATGAGTTCGACGGCGGCCGCGATCGAGGCGACCTCGATGAAGGAAAGGCCGAGCAGCCAGATATCCGCGCCGATCCCCGAATACTGCTTGTCGGTTGCGAGCGGCGGATACATGAACCAGCCGGCATTCGGCGCGGCGTTGAAGAAGATCGATCCGCAGACGAAGACGCCGCCCAGGAGGAAGCTCCAGAATCCGAAGGCGGAAAGCCGCGGAAACGGCAGCTCCCGCGCCCCCAGCATCGGCGGCAGCAGGAAGATCGCCACCGCCTCGAAGATCGGCACGGCAAAGAGGAACATCATCACCGTGCCGTGCAGCGTGAAGGCCTGGTTGAAGAGCTCTGCCGAAAGGAAATCGTTCTCCGGCACCGCGAGCTGTACGCGCACCAGAAGGGCGAGTACACCCGCAAACAGCATGAAGCCGAAGGCGGCCGCGGCATACCAGAGGCCGATCTGGCTGTTGTTCACCGAGGTCCAGTAACGCCAGCCGGGCGGATTGGCCCATACGGCGCGCAGGCGCTCCTCCTGCGCTTTGCGCTCGCTTTCGGAAAAATCGTTCAAAGGTCCCGTCGTCATTCGAGGCCTCCGAGATATGTCGCGATCGCTTCCAGCTCGCTATCGGGAACCATCGAAAAGGCCGGCATGCGTACGCCGGGCTTCAGCCCGTCCGGATTGCGGATGAAGCGGACGCGGTTTTCCTGGGTGTTGGCCGCGACGCCCGCGCCGAGCCTTTCGCGCTTTGCAAAGGCCGTCAGATCGGGTCCCACCTGCCCGCGCGCCTGCGTCCCGCGCACGCTGTGACAGGCGCCGCAGCCATGTGAGAGAAAGGCCGCCTGCCCTTCGGTTTCCGCTGGCCGGCCAGCCGGCGCGCTGCGGCTCTCGAACCATTCGCGGAACGCCTGCGGCTCGAGAACGCGCGCGGTCAGGTTCATCAGCGCGTGGGAACTGCCGCAGAATTCGGCACAGGGTCCGCGGTAGATGCCGGTGCGCGTCGCCTTCAGGGAAAAGACATTGGTGCGGCCCGGGATCATGTCCATCTTGCCGCCGAGCGCCGGTATCCAGAAGGAATGGATCACGTCGTGCGCCTTCAACAGGAAGCGCACGCGCTCGCCGATCGGCATGAGGATCTCGTTCGCCGTCTCGAAGACCGGCTCCCCCTCCTGGTCGAGATAGCGCACGCGCCACCAGAACTGCTCTCCCGTCACCTCGACCGTCATGGGCGCGTCGCCGGGATCGAACCAGGGCCTGGCGACCGGCATCTTCCACAGCGCGTAGGAGAGAAGAGCGAGGAGGATCACCGTCGGGAAGGCCACCCCGCCCCAGGAGATCAGTTTCTGTGCCCGCTCGACATCCAGCACGGGCCGGTCGCGCCGTCGCGCATAGAGGATCAGCCCGACCACGAGAAGCCATATGATCCCGCCGCCGACAGCGGTCACCACCAACAGGGAATGGATGGCTTCCGCCTCCTCCCCCGCCGGATCGAGCGCGGACTGGGCACCGCGGCAGCCGGATGCAAGGAGACAGATCAGGCCCGGGGGAGCGAATCGTGCGTAAGTTGCCGGCCTCGTAGCTCGATCATCCTTCATCCTTCGGTCGGCACCTCTTTTCCAAATCGTCCCGCCGAGGCGATATAGGGCGGAGATTCCGGCTGGAAAGATTAGACGGCGCAGGCTTTTTCAGGACATGGCGGTCATCCTACGCTTTTGAAAATGCTCGCTTCGCGCTGAACGAAAGAGGAGTTTGGACGTTACCCGCTCGAAAATCGCTTCTCGCCGACGAGGATTGTTTCATGCGCTCTTTCATCCGTCTCATACTGATCCTGGTCGGTTTGGCCGCCGCCGGCGCCCTCTTCCTCTATCTCAACCAAGAGTCCGCCACGCTCAGCGTCGAGGAAGGATACGGACCTTCCCCCAGCCTTCCGGAGCCCAATCCCGAGCTCATCCCGACCGTCAATATCGCGGAGGCGTCGCAGTGGCAGGACGGGGAGACGCCGACGGCCGCCACCGGCCTTGCGGTCAATGCCTTTGCGGCCGATCTCGACCATCCCCGCTGGCTGCACGTGCTTGCGAACGGAGACGTGCTCGTGGCCGAGAGCAACAGGCCGGAAAAGGAAGATCAGGGGTTCAGCCTGCGCGACTGGGCGATGGGATTTTTCATGGGGCGTGCCGGCGCGGAGGTGCCGAGCGCCAATCGCATCACCCTGCTCAGGGACACCGACGGAGACGGCACCGCCGAAACACGCTCCGTACTTCTTGAAAACCTCAATTCCCCCTTCGGAATGACGCTTGCCAACGGCAGGCTCTATGTCGCCAATACCGATGCGATTCTGGCGTTTCCCTATCGTGACGGCGATACGAAGATCGCTGCGCCGGGCGAGAAGATCGCCGATCTTCCCGCCGGGCCGATCAACCATCACTGGACCAAGGACGTGATCGCCAGCCCGGACGGTTCCAAGCTCTATGCGACGGTGGGTTCGAACAGCAATGTCGGCGAAAACGGCATGGATGCCGAGCACAACCGCGCTGCGGTTCTGGAGATCGACGTGGCAACGAAGAATGTCCGCCTGTTCGCCTCCGGCCTGCGCAATCCCAACGGTCTTTCTTGGAACCCGGACACCGGGGAGCTCTGGGTGGCCGTCAACGAGCGCGACGAGATCGGCAGCGACCTCGTTCCCGACTATATGACGTCGGTCAGGGATGGCGGATTCTATGGCTGGCCCTACAGCTATTACGGCCGCCATGTCGACGACCGGGTAGAACCCCAGCGCCCCGAGCTGGTCGAGCGGGCCATCGTTCCGGATTATGCACTGGGGGCGCACACCGCCTCGCTCGGCCTCACGTTCAACAAGGGCACCCAGCTCGGCGCTCTCTATGCCAACGGCGCCTTCGTCGGCCAGCACGGCTCTTGGAACCGCCGCCCGCGAAGCGGCTACAAGGTCATCTTCGTTCCCTTCGTGAACGGCAAGCCCTCGGGCGATCCCCTGGACGTACTCACGGATTTCATCGGCCCCGACGGCAAGGCGCGCGGCCGGCCGGTGGGGGTCGCGATCGACGGCAGGGGCTCGCTGTTGGTCGCCGACGATGTCGGCAACACGATCTGGCGCGTCAGCGTGGCCGCGCCGCCCCGGCCGGCATCGTGATCTCGCGCCGGACCGGTCTAGCCGCCCGTCTCGCCGGCGCTCGCATCCACCGGTTTCGATTCCGGGGAGCCGCGGAACCTCAGGAAGATCGACAGCACGACGAGGACTGCGGTCGACAGGAACTCGGACTGCCAGTTCTGGAAGGATTCGAACCAGAACTGGCTGTCGACTAGATAGGCCGGCAGGCTTGCCGCCGGCTCTCCATGGCGCATCGCCTCGGCATTCGCCGCTTCGAGGCTGCCGTAAAGGTGGAGGACGAAAGACAGGACGAACAGCACCCCGAGAGCGATGCCGAGCGAATAGGAATAGGTGAACCTGACGATCCGCCCATGGTAGCGAAGCCACGGCGGGTCGTTCTCCTCCGCAAGGCGTTCTTCGGGCGTCTGATCGGGATCCTTCGATTCCGACGATCCTCTCTGGAACAGGAAGGCGGTCAGGCAGACATAGACCATCATCTGCAGGAATTCGCTTTCCCAGTTTTCGAAAAGCGCGGAGAGGAAATGGCCGCTACGGATATATTGCCAGAAAACGACCGCATTTTCGCCATGGCTCGAAAGCTCGTGGTTATAGACCCTGAACCCCGCAAGCATCATGCCGCCGATGCAAAACAGCGTGGCCGCGACGAGCACGATCGTCAGACTGTTGTCGCGAAGGAACCGCATGCCGTCTCCTCGTTATGAATCCGCCGGAATAATTCGTGAAATCAACTTACAAGCTTCATGAAAGGTTCCACCGCGCCGACGGAACAACGCCGGAGAACACGAGTTCCTCCCAGGAAGCGAAAGGAGAACGGCATGGACCCGCGCGACAAACCGAGAATTCCCGATCCGGAAATCGAACCGCAGGAAAACGAGATCGATGCCGTGGAAA
This sequence comes from Shinella sp., assembly GCA_033795365.1. Classification (GTDB taxonomy): domain Bacteria; phylum Pseudomonadota; class Alphaproteobacteria; order Rhizobiales; family Rhizobiaceae; genus JARYGU01. The sequence continues at coordinate 680,400 of JARYGU010000001.1, read as the reverse complement.
CGGTGCCGGACAGCATCCCGGATCCGGAAGACCTGCCGCCCGGCATCGAGGAAGACGGCGCCGCACCGGAAAGCCAGGACGACGACGCCTATCAGAACAGTGATGAGGCTTTGCCGGACGATGCCGAGGAGCGCGCCATAAACCGCGACCTCTACCGTGAAGGCGGCCGTTTCGGCGAGGTGTGAGCCCCGGAAATTTCGAGGCAGAGCGAAGGAGATCGACATGGAACAGAACAGCCCCAAGGATGGCGCCCCCGGCACGACCGGACAATCGCCGCGCTGGGAAGGCCCGAAGGAAAACCGTCCTAGAGGCTACATGCCCGCCAAGGACGATCCGGAGCGTGACCGGGATGCCGAAGGCGAGAACCTGAACGATCCGAGCCGCGAAAAGCTTTCGGACGCCGGCAAGACCAAAGGCGACTAAGTTTCCCCGGCGCCTGAGGTTCGCCGCCTTTTCCGGTCAACTTGACGAAAGGCGGGAACCTTCCGCGCATCAGCGTGTTCATACCCCGCACCCAATACAGGAGGTCAGACGTGAAATCCAAATACGTGCCGATCGACACCTATGCCCGCCTCGAACGCGAGTGGCTCGACATTCGCGAGCCTTCAAATCAGACCAAGGACAGCGTCTCGCAACCTGCATCCGCCACTATCGCGCGGAACCAGGCATAGAGCGTCCAAGTGCGTTTCGGCGCAAAGCCCGAAGGAACCTTTCCATGTCACAGCACGTCTCCCAGGCCGACGGTACGGGGCGTATCGACGTGAATGGTCACGTCTCGCCCGTCGCCTACCATCTCATCGCCGAGCATCGGGAAAACGCTCCCGAGACGGCGGTCCGCATTGAGCTCAGCCTGCCGAGGGACTGGCTTCTGGAAAAGGGCTTCAGATCGGAAGCGACGCTCATCCGCGACAATGGCGAACGCGTCAAAGTGCATTCGGAAGAAGAGGTCAGTCCGCAGGCTCCGATTTCCGTCATGCTCCGGACGAGCGAGGCTCCCTGCCCCGACGCGGAATTCGGCCGGCGCTATCCCGAGTTCCCCCGATAGCGCCCGGCGACGCTACCCGGCCTCGGCGGAAAGCGTCCCTGTCGTCAGGCGAAGCTCCCGCCGCTCCTCGTCGGAAAGATAGTAAAGCCTGTCCGGCGGGGTCTCCAGCGCGCGGAACCAGAGACCGGGCGCTATTCCCATCGCTTCCAGATGGCGGCTTACGCGCGCCGTGGTCGCCTGCGCGGTGGCCATCGCCTGCTCCGGCGTCGGAGCGTCCTTGCCGCCGTTGAATACCTGATGGACTCCGATGATCGCGTCGCTGGCAGCCTCCCGCGTCACGCCGCCGGCAAAAACGATCGGGCATGAGGATGCGCAGATCGATCCGGCGGCGACCCTGGTGCCGAGATTGCGTTTTCTGATCTCCTCCGAAATCGACAGGGCGTCGTCGACGGAACCACCCGGCGAATTCAGGAGAACCGTCTTCACATATTCGCCGCGTTGGTCCAATTCCCCGCGAAAACGGTCGGCAGCGCCGAGGTCGATGGTTCCGGCGGCGGAAAGGATGCCTCCAGGCTGCAATTCGAAGCGGATCGGCGTGCGCAGCGCGTCCATGTCCGTCTGAAGCTCGCCCGGCATGTCCTGCGGCTCACCTTCGGTCAACGCCGGTGGCAAGGCAGGCAGGTCCTCCGCCTGCCCCGGCGTGGCGGCCTGCGTCGTACGGGCCTGCTCCCGGATCTCGGAAACGTCGATCGCCAGGAAAACCACGGCCGCAGCGAGAAGCGAATAGAAGGCGGCACGCATGAGCTCGCCGTCATTGGCGCGCAGCAGCCGATCCTTCACGACGTCGAAGCCGCCCGGCATCATGTCGGCTGCCCTTTTCGCGCCGGCTTGGCGCCGACTTCGAGATTGGTGATGTTGGACTGTTCCTGCTCCATGTCCCGCAGGGCCTCCTCCATCTCTTCCGGCGCCGGACGGCGGGAAAGCTCCTTCTGGACGGCCATCGCCTCCAGCAGCTCGGCCGCCGTGATGCGTTCGGCAAACGGCAGGCGCCGCTGCTGTCGGCGGATGGCGCCGTGAACGATCGACAGCATGAAGACGAGAACGGCGGGAAGAAGATCGATCGAAATCGCGCCCGCCCAGCTCGGAATGAAGTCGCCGGCATAGCGCAGGACGGCTTCGGCGGACGAGAGTGGCACGAAACGCCGCTCGACCACCGGTTCCCGCCTCAGGATCTCGTCGGCGGCCTGGGACAGCACCTTGGATTGCGCGGCGACGGACGCCCGTATGGTCTCCATCACCCGATCCTGCCTGTTGGCGAGATCGGCTTCCTGGCCGCTTGCCACCGGCGCAATGAAGCCGAGCGAAAGGTCGTCGGCCGCGCGCTTCACCGACGCGGCGATGGACGTCTGCTCCAGCGAGGCGATCACGCCGCTGAGCGCCACCACCTCGGCCGAAAACTGGTCGGCGCGCGGATCGATCGCGCCGGGCGCCGAAACGAGCTCGCGCATCTTGGCGAGATGCTCCCGCCCCCGGTCGAAGAGGGTGGTCACCCGCTCGCGCGAGGCGGAAATGCCGGTCTCCAGCTCTGTGAGCTGCGCGGCCATCTGCGAAAGTAGCTGGACCACGCTGCCCGAGCCGGTCGTTCCGGTCAGCGCTCCGGTTTCCCGCTCCTGCTCGGCCAGGCGCGCGAAGCGTTCCGATGTCCGCTGGATGTCCGGCAGCAGGCTTTGGGCGGCAAGCGCGTTCTGGTGTGCGCGGTCGAGATCGCCGGTATAATCCTCGAGCGTCTCGGCCAGATGCTGCTCGAGCGCCGCCGAGCCCGCGAGGGCGGCTGCATTGAGCCAGCTCGACATGGCGATGATCATAGCGCATCCGAGCGCCATCACGCCGAGCATCGCGCCGCGGCCGGCCGCTCCCGTCACATGCGGATAGAACCGCGCCATATAGGTCCAGAAGGCATAGATCGCGACCGAAACCGCGCTTGAATAGATGAGAGCTGCGAAGAATACGGCCGTTGCCGAACCGTCTAGAATGCTGCGAACGCCGAGATAGGTATAAACACCGGATGCGAGCGCCAGGACGGCCAGCGCAAATCGGGTCATGGTCTCCACTGCATCGATGCCATCTTGCAATCGGTGCGAAACGCCAAGCGCCATATAAATTTTCTCCGGATGAGGGAGCTTTAACAATTCATTAAATTGTTGCGAAAACATGGCTTCGAATTCGTGGGAAACCACATGCAGGCACAGATAGGGGAAGCACCTATTTGCGGATCGCCGGAGCATCATCGTCGAGCGGCAGGATTTCCAAGACCGCCGAAAGCGGCAGATGGTCGGAGGCAAGGCGCGCAAGCTTGTCCGCGTGAACCTTCGTTTCCAGCACCCGCAGGCCCTCTCCGGCCAGAATGTGGTCGAGCCGCAGAAGCGGCAGCCGGGATGGGAATGTCGGTTTCGGCTGCATGCCCGGTTCGAGCTGCGTGTCGCGCAGCACGCGCGTCAGCATCCGATAGGCCGGCGACCGGCGCACGGAGTTCAGGTCTCCGGCAAGCACCACGCGCGAGCCGGCCGGAATGGATCCGCCCAGCCACGACGGCCCGAGCAGAGCTTCCGTCTGGCGGACGCGCTCCGCCCCGAACAGGCCGAGATGCGTCACGAACATCTGCAGCTTCACCTCGCCGAGGTCGACCTCCACCCAGAGCGCCCCGCGCGGCTCGCCCACCGAGGGCAACGGCCCCGCCTTGACGAGCCGCGTCGGCAAGGCGGTCAGGATCGCATCCCCGTATTTCTCGTCTTCCAGATGCAGCGCCGGATGGAAATGCGCAGTCATGCGCAGATGCGAGGCGATCATATGCGCCTGGTCCATTCCGCCGCTTCGCGCCCTTTCGACATCGATCTCCTGCAGGGCGATGACGTCGGGCTCGCATGCGGCGATCACCTCCGCGATCCGCGACGGATCGAGTTTGCGGTCGGTGCCGAAACAGCTATGCACGTTATAGGTCAGGATGCGAATCGGGCGGACCATGAAAAAAGCGCTGGATTTCGGGACGGGACAGGAACACGGCAGCCCCGGCTTTCGTTCCAGCATCCATTAACCGCAATCCGGGATCGCTCGCGCCCATGCACAGGAAGATCATCCTTCGCGTCCTCGTGGTCGCAGCCGTCGCCCTTGCCGCCGGCCTCATCTATCGGGCGCTCAGCCAATATTCGCCGGCAGAGATCGGAGCATCGATCGCGTCGATCCCGATGAGCAACTTTCTTACCGGAGTCGGGTTCGCCGCCCTTTCCTATCTGTGCCTGACAGGCTTCGATGCGCTCGCCCTTCGCTATGCCGGCCATCCTCTGCCTTACTGGCAATCCGCCCTCGCCTCCTTTACCAGCCTTGCCATCGGCCACAATGTCGGCGTCGCCGCGCTCAGCAGCGGCGCGGTGCGTTATCGCTTCTATTCGCGCTGGGGGCTCGGGGCCGAGGCGATCGCCAAGATCATCGTCTTCTGCGGCGTGACCGTGGGGCTCGGCCTGCTGACGCTTGCAGGCGTCTGTCTCGTCGCCATGCCGGAAAGCGTCACCGGGCTCAGCGGCCTTGCCCCTGCCATTGCGCGGGCGCTCGGCTGCGTCTGCCTGGCAATTGTCGCGATCTATCTGCTGTTCGCCGCCTTTCTGCGCGGCCGCCTGCATTTTCGAAAATGGAGCTTTGCGCTTCCGTCGCTTCCGATCGCCTGCGGCCAGGTGCTGATCGGAACGGTGAACTTCGCCTTCGTCGCGGCCTGCCTGCACCAGATGCTGCCGGAGGAGGCCGGATATCCGCAAACCACCGCCGCCTATGTCGTCGCAAACCTCACGGCGATCGTCAGCCATGTTCCCGGCGGCCTCGGCGTTCTGGAAGGCACGATCGCCTATGTCATCGGCAGCGCGGCATCGATCGGCGCGCTGATCGCCTTCCGCACGGCCTATTTCTTCATTCCGCTTCCCTTCGGGCTGTTGTCCCTGCTCATCAGCGAAATGCTTCTGCGGCCTGCCGACAAACGCCAGGAGGAGCGGAACCTGCGTATCAAGCGGACAGCCGGCGACATGAAAGCCTGAAGCGGCCACCATGGCCGCGCCGGGTCGACGATGCTGGTTCCGAAGACCGGCTCCGTCTTTCCCGGCTTGTCCATTCCCTTGAAAGGTCTGAGGCCCCGGCGTCCCTTATTCAGGCGATCGTAGGTGGCGGCGAGCGAGTTGGTTTCCGCCATCACGGATGCGACCAGGCGGGGATCGACGTCCAGATGCTCGCCGAGGAGCCGGTTGCGCAGTTCGGTGATCGCGCGGCACTCCTCGCCGCGGCTTGCTTCGATCGCAATATCGAGCTCGCTGTCGAGCTCTTCGGAGCGCCGGTTCAGGTTGGATGAGCCGACGCGAAGGAACTGATCGTCCACCACCACCAGCTTGGAATGGATGACCACTTCCTGCTCGCCGCCGTCCGGCGACGGCACGACGGGGTAGCCCGCCCGCAGCCGGCCATAGAGATCGTTCTGCCGCATGCGCCGCAGGAAACGATCGCGATTCTCGCCCATCACCAGCTTTTCCAGAATGCCGTGGCAATTGCGCGTGGTGACGACCACGACATCCGGACCGTCAGGATCCTTGAGCTTTTCGCAAAGGATCCGGCAGGCCTTTTCGGATGCGAAATACTGGTTCTCGATATAGATGTTGCGCCTGGCGGCCCTAAGCGCATCGAAGGTGAGCTGAAGCGCCTCCCCACATCCCTCGCGCCCGCGCACCGCAGGCTCGGTACGGGCAAACCCGATCTCGCAGGAGCGAAGCGCTGCCGTTCCCTTCGGGGACGGGCGGCTTTCCCGCGTCTCGCAAGGCGGCACCGCCTCGCCGGTCAGGAATTGCCATCGCCGCCGTGCCAGCGCTCCCGCCAGCTTCGCGGCCTCGCCCGCGACCACGGCCTGGACGTCGTGCACCGGTTCGTAGGTTTCTCCATCCGGCAGGCAGCGCAACGGGTTTTGTGCGAGGTGCTCCGAGGTGTCCCAGCGCTTCGCGGTCAGGTCCATGCCACCGACGCAGGCAAGCTGGTCGTCTATGCAGACGAGCTTCTGATGATGGGCGCCGCGGATCGCATGCGTCGTATCGAACCGCAGGTCTATGCGCGGATGGGTCGACCACCTGTGCGCCTCGAACATGCGCAGCGACTTGCCGGAATAGATCGGCCCCATGGACCAGACCAGGATCCGGATGACCAGCGACGGCCTTTCCTCCGCCAGGCGGACGAGGAAGTCGCCGAGCCTCTCGGAACCCTCCTTGTCCGGCCGCAAGCGTATGTCGGCGTTGAAATCCCATCCTATGATCCAGATCTCCCGTTCCGCCTCTGCCAGGGCGGTTTCGAGGAAGCGGAAATAGCTGGCGGAATCGACGAGAAAGTCCATGCGCTCGGCTTTCGCCGTTCGCCAGACGTTCCTTCCGGGTCGGATGATCTGCGGCCGATCGGTTGCGGCCGGTCCGTCTGTCAAATGTGACTGATCACGCAATGGATGCTCGCAAATGCCGGATGCGGACCAGACGCCTCATGGCCCCGGCCGCCCACGCCGCAGAAACAGCGTTGCCCCGGCTTTTGTTCCCGAACCTTGCGCCGGGGAACAAAGATCCGGCACCCGCCGTTCACGAGCATATCGAAGGCAGGGACATCCCCCGACATGAGCAATCCGACCGCGACCTATCGTCTCCAATTCCGCAACGGAATGGACTTCAATGGCGCGATCGATCTCATTCCCCATCTGTCGAGCCTCCACGTCAGCCATCTCTACGCCTCGCCGGTCTTCACCGCGACGCGCGGCTCGACCCATGGTTACGACATCGTCGACGCCAACGAGATCGATCCCGCACTCGGCGGGCGCGAAGGTTTCGAGCGGATGGTCGCGGCGCTTCGTGCGGCGGGGCTGAGGCTCATCCTCGACATCGTGCCGAACCATATGGCGGCAAGCCTTGAAAATCCCTGGTGGCGCAGCATCGTCGAATGGGGCGACGACAGCCGATGCGCCCACCATTTCGACATCGACTGGTCGCAACGGCTGACGCTGCCCTTTCTCGGCGAAAGCTTCGAGGCGGAGCTTTCGAAGGGAAAGCTGCGGCTTGCCTATGACAAAGGCAGCCACTGCCTGGCGCTCGGATATTACGATACCCTCTATCCGCTCGCTCCGGCGACCTACCATGAAGCGTTGAAAGGGCTGAAGGACAGGGATGTCGCCGAGGAGCTTGCGACCGCGGCCGAGACGGCTTCCGCGCGCCGGGCCGAGGATTTCCATGCGGAAATCGCCTTGATCCTCGCGAACCGAGCGAAGCTTGCAGCCTTCGAGGAGGATTTGGCCGTCCTGTCGCGCGATCCCGCGCTGATCGGCTCCCTGCACGCGCTCCAGCCCTGGCAGCTCATGGACTGGAAACAGGCCGCCGCCCATCTGAGCTATCGCCGCTTCTTCGAGATCGCGGGCCTCGTCGGACTGCGTATCGAGGACAGGCGGGTCTTCGCCGACACGCATCGGCTCGTGCTGGAGCTCGTTCGCGCCGGTCTGGTCGACGGCCTGCGCGTGGACCATGTCGACGGCCTCGCAGATCCTGCGAGCTATCTGGAGCGGCTGCGCCGGGAAACGGGCGAAGAGACCTTCATCGTCGTGGAAAAGATCCTGGAGCAGGAGGAAATCCTTCCCGCCTGGCCGGTGGCCGGCACGACGGGATACGAGTTCATCTCCGCGCTCTCGGCACTGTTGTCGGACGAGCGGGAAGACGGGCGGCTTGACCGGGCGTTCCGGTCGCTATCCGACCACCCGCGGTCCATCGAGGAGGAACGGCGTGCCTGCAAGCATCTGATGCTCACGCAGAACTTCGCCGGCGAGGTGGAACGCCTGACTGCGCTTGCCGGCGAGATCGCTCAGGAAGCCGGCAGCACCCTGCCCGCAGAAGCGCTGGCTGCCGCCATTCGGGCCCTCATCCTCGAGCTTTCCGTCTATCGCACCTATGCGACCGCCGACGGAGCGGACGAGAACGACCGCCGCCTGCTTGACGACATCGCCGAGCGCGCATGCCGCCACATGGAAAACGAAGCGGAACGGCACGCGGCATCCTTCATCCGCGACGTCATGAAATCCAACGAGGCGGATGTCGACATCACCAGGCTGGCGCGCTTCAGGGCGCGATTCCAGCAGCTCAGCGGTCCGGTCATGGCGAAAGCGGTCGAGGATACGCTCTTTTACCGCAACACCGCCTTTCTCGCCGCAAACGAGGTCGGAGGCGATCCGGGCCGGGCTCCCGGCGGTCCGCAGCGGTTCCACCGTATGCTCGAAACCCGCGCAGCAGCGATGCCGGCGGGTCTTTCCGCCACCTCCACCCACGATACCAAGCGCGGCGAGGATGCCCGCGCCCGCCTTTACGTCCTGAGCGAGATCCCCGAACAGTGGGCGACTGCCGTCGGGCGATGGCGGCGCATGAATGCACATCTCGTGGGAATGTTGCCGGATGGCGCCGCCCCCGAGCCCCAGGTCGAATGGATGATCTACCAGTCGCTCGCGGGGGTCTGGCCAATAAAAGGTCTGGAGAACCGCACCCTTTATGAATCGCTTAGCGAGCGCATGAGCGGTTTCGTCGTAAAGGCCCTGCGAGAGGCAAAGCTGCGTTCGAACTGGTCGCAGCCGAACAATGCATATGAGGACGCGGCAAAAGCCTATGTTGCCGGACTTCTCGATCCAGAAAATACGCGATTCATCAACGATTTCGGAAATTTTGTTGAACCTCTGTCTAAAGCCGGCCTCGTCAATTCCCTCTCCCAGACCCTGGTCAAGCTTGCGGCGCCCGGCATTCCCGATATCTATCGCGGCGCCGAACAGCTCGATTTCTCTCTGGTCGACCCCGACAACCGGCGGCCTTTCGCCCCGGAGGTATTCGCCGAGACCGCATTTCCGGCCCGCCCGACCGTTGAAAACATCGCCGGCTACAAGCAATGGCTGGTCGGCATCTGCCTTGCCCTGCGCGAAAATCCGACAGCGGATTTCTTCAATGGCGATTATTCGCCTCTCGCGACAACAGGTGAAAATGCGAGGCACGTCGCAGCCTTCATGCGCCGCGGTCGCACCTCGCTTGCCGTGACCGTCGTTCCGCGGCTCGCCTTCGCGAAGATCAGAAAGGATTGGCTCGGCCTGTCGGAGGAATGGCTTTCCGGCGTACAGATCCGCCTGCCTGCCTCCTGCACGGGGGTGGCTCTGCGAGACGCCATATCCGGACGCACCTTCGAAGCCGCCCCGACGCTGGATGCAGGCCTTCTGCTCGAACGGCATCCCGTCGCGTTTCTCGTCAGCGAATGAGGGAACCTTTTCTTCAAAAGCGCGTTACTGCCTTGTAGTTCCCCGATTTTGGTTCCCAGACATTTGCCCCGCTTGCGGGGCGTTTTTTTGCCGGTGCGGCCGGAAGCAAGCTCAGCTCGCCGTTTCCACGATGGACTGTTCGACGGAACTGCGCGGTCTCGCCTTGTGGCCCGCCATCCACGCCGTCAAGGGAAAGTAGAGCGCATAGGGAAGCAGGCGCAACGCCTTGAGCGCGTAGGTGAAACGTCTTGGAAAGCTGATCTCGAAGCGCGTCGATTTCAAGCCGGCGGCAATTCGCACGGCGGCATCGTGCGGCGTGATCAGCGCCGGCATCGCAAAGGCACTTTCCGCCACTGCCGGTGTGTCGACAAATCCCGGATTGACCAGCTGCACACGGATTCCCAGTCCATCGAGGTCGAATTTGAGGCTTTCCGCCAGGTTGATCAACGCGGCCTTGCTTGCGCCATAGGCCGCATTCGACGGCATGCCGCCGTAACCCGCAGCCGCGGACACGATCGCGATCTGCCCGTGTCCATGGGACTTCATGTGATCGACGACCGGCAGCAGGCAATTGACGACGCCCGCGAGATTGACGGCAAAGCTCTTCTCGAAATCGGCCCGGTGGAGATCGCTTCCGTCGACCGGAATCTGGACACCCGCATTCAGGACGGCAAGGGCGATCCGGCCGTGATCGTATTCGATCGAAGAGATGACGCGTTCCATGTCTCGCGGATCCGTGACGTCGCCGTCGAGCACGATGATGCGCCCGGACGAGCCGGTCGCCGAGACCTCCTGCTGCAATTCCAGAAGCCGGTCGAAATCCCGCGCCGTCACCACCACGCCATATCCTTCGCGGGCCAGCCTCTTGGCAAGCGCGCGACCGATGCCGGAGCTTGCGCCCGTAACCCAGGCGAGACCGTGGTCGGGTTGCGCGATATAATGCATCATGCCGTCTTCCTTTCGCTTCGCGGTGTCTCCTCCACCGGCGGTGACAATGCCTTCTCGAATTGTTACGGATTGTAACAGTTCATTATGGCCTGAATCGGCCCTTTCGGCATTTCATCTCCGGCCGCAGGCGGCGCCGGATGGTCGCTCCGGCTTCCATCGGGTGAAAAATGCCCTGCCAAAGAGTTGTGACGGAACAGATTTTCTTGCAAAGCCGCGCTTGCACGCAGAAAAGACCCTTCCTAATCTAGTCGTAAAACGAGGCTCGGATCCCATGTCAGTTCTTCCCTCCGTTCTGGATGCAATCGGCAATACGCCGCTGATCCGGCTCAAAGGCGCGTCGGAGGCCACCGGCTGCACCATTCTCGGCAAAGCGGAGTTTCTCAATCCCGGTCAGTCGGTGAAAGACCGCGCCGCGCTTGGGATCATCCGCGCCGCCGAGAAGAGCGGCGCGCTGAGACCCGGCGGCGTCATCGTCGAGGGGACCGCCGGCAACACCGGGATAGGGCTCGCCCTCGTCGCGCAGGCGCTCGGCTATCGCACCGTCATCGTGATCCCGGAGACGCAGAGCCAGGAAAAGAAGGACGCGCTGAAGCTTCTCGCGGCGGAGCTCGTCGAGGTTCCGGCCGTTCCCTACAAGAATCCGAACAATTACGTGAAGCTTTCCGGCCGGCTCGCAGAGGAACTCGCCAAGACCGAGCCGAACGGCGCGATCTGGGCGAATCAGTTCGACAACGTCGCCAACCGCGACGCCCATATCGAAACGACCGCGCCGGAAATCTGGCGCGATACCGAGGGCAAGGTCGACGGCTTCGTCTGCGCGGTGGGCTCCGGCGGCACGCTTGCGGGCGTGGCGGCCGGCCTCAGGGCGAAAAATCCGGCGATCAAGATCGGCATTGCCGATCCCGAAGGCGCAGCACTCTACAACTTCTATGCCAACGGCGAACTGAAATCCTCCGGCAGCTCCATCACCGAAGGCATCGGCCAGGGCCGCATCACCGCCAATCTGGATGGCTTTACGCCGGATTATGCCTATCAAGTCCCGGATTCCGAGGCTATTCCGCTCGTCTTCGACCTGATCGAGAACGAGGGCATCTGCGTCGGCGGCTCCACCGGCATCAACATCGCAGGCGCGATCCGCCTTGCCAGGGATCTCGGTCCCGGCCACACGATCGTGACGATCCTCTGCGACTATGGTAACCGCTATCAGTCGAAACTCTTCAATCCGGACTTCCTCGATTCGAAAGGCCTGCCGATTCCGCGCTGGCTCTCCGCAAAATCGGAGATAACGGTTCCCTACCAACCCGCAGAGTGATCATGACCGCGTCGACCGCCCTCCTCTTCCGTGACGATTTCTATCTTTCGACCGCGGAGACAGTGGTGACGGCGGTGCATGCCGATGGCGGAATAGAGCTCGACCAGACCTGCTTCTATGCCACCTCCGGCGGCCAGCCGGGCGACACCGGCTTCTTCGAACGCAGCGACGGCGGCAGGATCCGCCTCGGTGCGACGGTCACGGGAGAGACCAAGGACATCGTCATACACCGGCCGCTCGAAGGCGAGCCTCTGCCGATCGTCGGCGAAAAGCTCGTCATCCACATCGACTGGCCGCGCCGCTACCGGCTGATGCGCATGCATACCGCCTGCCACCTGCTTTCGGTCGTCTGTCCCTTTCCGATCACCGGCGCTGCCGTCGGCGAAGAGGAGAGCCGCGTCGATTTCGACATGAGCGAAACGATCGACAAGGACGAGGTGACGGCAAAGCTGATGAAGCTCGTCGAGGAGAACCATCCGGTCTATCTCCAATGGATCACCGACGAGGAGCTCGCGGCCAATCCCGGCATCGTCAAATCCAAGAACGTCCGCCCGCCGATCGGCCTCGGGCGCGTCAGTCTCGTCTGCATCGGCGAGCAATCGACCGTCGACAGCCAGCCCTGCGGCGGCACGCATGTCTCCGAAACGCAGGAAGTCGGCGCGATCCACATCTCCAGGATCGAAAAGAAGGGCAAGGAGAACCGGCGCTTCCGGATCCGTTTCGGACGCCCGGCGGAAAACGCCTGAGGAAAATTCGTCAATTCCAGGGAGGACATCATGTCCACGGAAAAGAGCAGGTTCGTCGTCTCGGCGGACTGGGTGGAAAAACAGCTCGGCGCGCCGGAATTCCGCGTCGTCGACGCGTCCTGGTATCTGCCGGCGCAGAACCGCAACGGCGCCGCCGAATATGCGGCTGGCCATGTTCCGGGAGCTGTCTTCTTCGATCAGGACGCCATCGCCGATCATTCGAACCCGCTGCCGCACACGCTTCCCTCGCCCGAGTTCTTCGCCTCCGAGGTCGGCAAGCTCGGGATTTCCGAGACCGGCACCATCGTGGTCTATGACGGGCCCGGCATCTTCACCGCGCCACGCGTCTGGTGGATGTTGCGCATCATGGGCGCGAAGAACGTCTATGTGATGGACGGCGGTCTCGACGGATGGAAGAAGGAAGGCCGCCCGCTGGAAACGGACCTGCCGGAACCTGCGCCCGCCGTCTTTCGCACCAATTTCAATCCCTATGCCGTCACCTCCTTCGAGGAGATGCGCGGCATCGTGTCGACGGGATCGCGGCAGATCGCCGATGCGCGCGGCGCAGGCCGCTTCACCGGCGAGGAACCCGAGCCGCGCGCCGGCATTCGCTCGGGCCATATGCCCGGAGCGAGGAGCCTGCCCTCCGGAGTCTTCTCGGTCGACGGCAGGTTCAAGGATCTCGCGGCCCTGAAAGCGACCTTCGCGGAGGCAAGGATCGATCTGTCGAAGCCCGTCGTCACCAGTTGCGGTTCGGGCATCACGGCGGCGATCATAACGCTCGCCCTCCAGTCGCTCGGCCATGAGGACAACACGCTCTATGACGGCTCCTGGTCCGAATGGGGCGGACGTCCCGATACGCCCGTCGTAACCGGGAAAGCCTGACGCCATGGCACCGCGCAAGGCTCCCGCCCCGATGGCGGTCCACATCACCGCGCTCGAAATGACGGCTCCGCCGAAGCAGAGCCTGCCCGTGCCCGTCAACATCCATACCGCGATCATGCGCGTGCCGGATATTCCCTTGCCGTTCTATCGATTCCTCTACACGCAGGTCGGCCGGCGCTGGCACTGGGTGGACCGGTTGCGCATGAGCGACGGGGAGCTTTCCGCCCTCCTCCACGACAAACGCAATTCCGTGACCGTCCTTTACGTGAACGGCGCCCCGGCCGGGTTCTACGAGCTCTTCCAGGAGGACGGGGAAACGGTCGAGCTCGTGCATTTCGGGCTCTTCGAGCACGCTCTCGGCCTCGGGCTCGGCAAATGGTTCCTGCTGCAGACGCTCTATGCCGCCTGGTCGATGAACCCGAAGCGCGTCAGGGTGACGACGAATAATCTCGACCACCCCCGGGCTCTGCAGCTCTATCAGATGTTCGGCTTTTCTCCCGTTTCCACCAGCGACGGAACGATCACGCCGCTTCGCGACGACGAACTGCTCGATCTCGCCAAGCGCGGCTGGATGCCTCGTTAAACAATCTGAACCTTTCCAAACCGTCGAATTCACCTTCCTTTCAGGTTTGTGCTGGCAGTGTCTCGCCACTCGCTTTGCAACCACAGACAAGGATGATCAACCATATGAACCGACGTTTCTTTCTGACCGCGCTTGCCGCCTCGCTCGCAGCCCCGGCGGGCAGCGCCTTCGCGCAGGAGGCGCCTTCCGAGGACATGATCCTGCGCAGGCTCGATGCGGCCCCTACGCGGCGGATGCGGGCGGAAGAGCGCGTCACGATCAACGAGCTGAAGCGCCGGCCGGACCTGCGGCGTGCGGCTCCCTCGATCGACATTCAGGCGATCAACTTCGCGACCGGCTCGGCGGAGATCCCGCGCTCGGAATTCCGCAAAGTCCGCCAAATCGCGCGCGCGATGGAGCGTATGCTGCAACGCCGGCGCGGCGCCCGTTTCCTGATCGAGGGCCACACCGATGCCGTCGGCTCCGATTACTCGAACCAAATCCTCTCCGAAGATCGCGCCGCCTCGCTGAAGCGCATCCTGGTTCGCGAGTTCGGCATTCCGCCGCGCGCACTGGAAACAGTGGGCTACGGCGAGGAATATCTGCTCGTGGACACGCCGCTTGCGGAGTGGCGCAACCGCCGCGTGACGCTCCGCCGGATCGACGAATTCGTCCGCTGAGGCAAATCGCACGCTTTCACCGCTGCCGGCGGCAGGCCGGCGGCGCCCCTGCTCGCCTACATCAGCAGGCGATCTTCCTGTCATGCCTCCCGGCTTCGCGATAATTTCGTTTTCCCGTTTGACAATTACGTTGATATCAACTTATATGACCGCATCAAACTGTGAGGAGAAGAGCAAATGGCCTATGTGGAAGGTTTCGTCGTCGCAGTACCCGCTGCCAACAAGGAGGTTTATCGCCGGCATGCCGCCGACGCGGCACCGCTTTTCAAGGAGTTCGGCGTACGCCGCATGGTCGAGGCCTGGGGCGATGACGTCCCCGACGGGCAGATCACGGATTTCAAGGGCGCGGTGAAGGCGCGTGCGGACGAGGTCGTCGTCTTCTCCTGGTTCGAATATCCCGACAAGGCCGCCCGCGACGCCGCGAACGAGAAGATCATGAGCGATCCGCGCATGGAGCAGATGGGCGAAACCATGCCCTTCGACGGCCAGAGGATGATCTATGGCGGGTTTTCGCTGATCGTGGACGAAAAGGCCGGCGGCAAGACGGGTTACATCGACGGTGCGCTCCTGCCCGTTCCCACGGCAAAGAAGGAAGCCTATCGCGAACACGTGGCGAAACAGGCGTCCGTCTTCAAGGAATTTGGCGCCATCAGGATCGCCGACGCATGGGGCGACGACGTTCCGGACGGCAAGGTCACAGATTTCAAGGGTGCGGTCAAAGCCGAGGACGGCGAAACTGTGGTCTATGCCTGGATCGAATGGCCTTCGAAGGACGTCCGCGATGCCGGCTGGCAAAAGGTCTTCGCCGATCCGCGCATGCATCAGGAAAACGTCCCCTACGATCTCCGCCGGATGGTTCACGGCGGCTTCGCGCCGATCGTCGACGCCTGAGCGGCTCTCGCGGCGAAACGGAAGCACCAATTACCGGCGCTTCCATCCCCTCTTCCAATCGTCCTCAGGCGACGTTCAACACCTTTTCCGGCGAATGAAGCTCATAGCCGAGCGCCTCGGCTACCGGACCGTTGGTGATGCGGCCGCGATGAACGTTGAGGCCGGCACGCAGGTGCCGGTTCTCGGCGATCGCCTTCAGCCCCTTATCGGCAAGCTGCAGGCCATATTGCAGCGTGGCGTTGTTCAGGGCATGCGCCGAGGTCACCGGAACCGCGCCCGGCATGTTGGCGACGCAATAGTGCACCACGCCGTCGACTTCGTAGGTCGGCTCGGAATGGGTCGTCGCATGCGAGGTCTCGAAGCAGCCGCCCTGGTCGATCGCGACGTCGACGACGACCGCACCCCTCTTCATGCCGGTCAGCATCTCGCGGGTCACGAGTTTCGGCGCAGCCGCACCGGGTATCAGCACGGCGCCGATGACGAGGTCGGCGGAGAAGACCTCCTCCTCCAGCGCGTCGATCGTCGAATAGCGGGTGTGGATGCGGCCGTTGAAGATGTCGTCGAGCTGACGCAGGCGCGGGATCGAGCGATCGAGGATGGCAACGTCGGCGCCGAGGCCGGCCGCCATCTTCGCGGCGTGCAGGCCGACGACGCCGCCGCCGATGATCGCCACCTTGGCCGGCAGCACGCCGGGCACCCCGCCGAGAAGGATACCGCGGCCGCCATTGGCCTTCTGCAGCGCGGTTGCGCCCGCCTGGATGGAAAGGCGTCCGGCAACCTCCGACATCGGTGCCAGCAGCGGCAGCCCGCCGCGCTCGTCGGTCACCGTCTCATAGGCCACGGCCGTCACGCCGGAATCGAGAAGTCCCCTGGTCTGCTCCGGATCGGGCGCGAGATGCAGGTAGGTATAGAGGATCTGGCCGTCTCTGAGTTGGGTCCATTCGGAAGGCTGCGGCTCCTTCACCTTGACCACCATGTCGGCTTTTTCGAAGATCTCGCCCGCCGAGGAGGCGATTTTCGCGCCGGCGGCGCGGTAGGCATCGTCGTCGGCACCTATGCCGGAGCCTGCCTTGGTCTCCACGATCACCTCGTGTCCGTGCGCCACATATTCCCGCACGGCACCGGGCGTCAGGCCGACACGGTATTCATGATTCTTGATTTCCTTCGGGCAGCCGACACGCATTGATGCGTTCCTCTCTTTTCGTTCGTGTTGAAGGATCCCGCCACTCCCGCGGGGTGGTCCATGCAACCAGAAAGGAGACGAAATGTCCTTGCAAAGCCCGCTTCTCTTGAGGTCGATTTTCGAATAATAATGCAAGAATATGGATTTTTTCGAAGGATATTCGAATGAGCGAGCTTGATGCGATCGATGCTGCGATCCTGCGCGCGGTTCAGCAGAACGGCCGGATCTCCAACGCCGAGCTGGCCGAGCGGGTGGGACTGTCGCCTTCGGCCTGCTCGCGCCGCCTCGACATCCTGGAGAAGACGGGGGTCATCAGCGGTTATCACGCCCGCGTCTCCAACAAGGCGCTGGACTACAAGATGATCGCTATCGTCCACATCTCGCTTTCCGGGCAGTTCGCAAAGACGCTGTCGGAATTCGAGGCGGCGGTGAAGCTCTGCCCGAACGTGCTCGTCTGCTATCTGATGTCGGGGGAATACGACTACATATTACGGGTCGCGGCCAAGGACCTGGAGGACTACGAGCGCATCCACCGCGACTGGCTCTCCGCACTGCCCCATGTCGTCAAGATCAATTCCAGCTTCGCGCTGCGCGAGATCGTCGACAAGCCGAATGTCGGCGTTTGACTGATTGCGCGCAGGTCAGGCGCTCTGCCGGAGGCCGCGGTCTTCAGCATCTTCGCCGGAACGCATATGCCTTGCCATGCCCGCAAGCTTGTGCGCCGAGAGCGGCGACCGCGCCTGCAGCAGCAGCTCCGCCAGCTCGGGCGCGATGCGATGCGTCACCCTTTCGAAAGGCATAGGCTTGCCGAGGAGATAGCCCTGCAATTCGTCGCAGCCGGCTTCGACAAGGCTGACGGCGGCCTCCACCGTTTCTATCCCCTCGGCGACGACCTTCATGCCGAGACCGGCTCCGAGATCGATGATGCTCCGGATGATCGCCGGCGTATGCTCGTTGGTTCCGAGCCCGTTGACGAAGCTGCGGTCGATCTTGATCGTATCGAAGGGGAAGCGGCTCAGATAACTGAGCGACGAATAACCGGTGCCGAAATCGTCGAGCGCGATGGAAACGCCGAGCAGCTTCAGCTCCCGCAGGATATATTGCGCACGGCGGTCGTCGTCGATCAGCGTGCTCTCGGTGATCTCCAACTCCAGCCGCTGCGGATCGATGCCGGTTTCCTCGAGCGCTTTTCTGATATCCGGCAGGAAGGTCGCCTGGCGAAACTGGATCGGGCTGACATTGACGCTGACGCGCCGGCCGTCGAGATGTTCGCAGGCCAGCCGGCAGGCTTGTGCCAGCACCCAGCTGCCGATCTGGACGATCTTGCCCGAGGCTTCCGCGACCGGGATGAAATCGGCCGGATTGATCATGCCCCGTTCCGGATGGTTCCAGCGCAGCAGCGCCTCGTAGCCCGTAATACTCGCGGTGGCGATATCTATCCTCGGCTGGAGATAGAGCTCGAATTCGCCGCGCTCGATCGCCCGCTGGAGGTCCGTCTCCAGTTCGCGCCGCTTTTCGACGACATCGTTCATGCCGGGCCTGAAGATCGTGGCGATGTTCCGGCCGGCGTTTTTCGAATGGTAGAGGGCGATATCCGCGCGCGCAATCAGCATTTCCGCCGTGGTGCCATGGATCGGGCAGAGTGCGCCTCCGACGCTGGCGCCGCTATGGACCAGGTTGCCGCCGCCGGTATCGATGGGGCGGGACATGTCCTCGACGATGCGAAGCGCAATGTCGGCGACCTGGGCTTCGAACTCTATCCTCTGCAGGACGATCGCAAATTCGTCGCCACCGAGGCGCGCGACGGTGTCTCCTTCGCGGACGAACTGCTTTAGCCGGTTCGCTGTTTCCCGTATTACCGCATCGCCGGCTGGATGCCCGTGGATGTCGTTGATGTCCTTGAACCGGTCGAGATCGACCAGCAGGACCGCGATCGCCGTCCCACCCTTTGCCCGTTCCGTGGCGTGGTGAAGCCGCTCGTTGAAGAGGGCGCGGTTGGCAAGGCCTGTCAGCGGATCGTGCTGCGCGAGGTGGCGGATCTCCTGTTCGGCCTTGCGACGTTCGCGCAAGTCGACGAGGCAGCTTATGTGGACCTCCCCGCCGTGAAGCAGGATCTTTCGCCCGCGCGCTTCGACGGGAACGCGTTGCCCGCCTGCGTCGAAGATTTCGAGTTCCACCGTGCTTCCGTCCTCGTCCATGCGCAGAAGGTCCAGGTCGCGCAAATATTCGCCGGGGATGAAGCTTCTGACCTTCCTGCCGATCAGCCCGGACAGCGGCGCGCCGTAGAGGGCGGCAAGCTGCTCGTTTCCATCGATGATAACCCCGTCCCGGTGCATCAGGATCGCTTCGAAGGTGGCATTGGCGATGGCCGAGACCCTTTCGGATTCCTCGACCTTGCGCATGCGTTCGGCCTGCTCGCCTTTCGTCGCCTCCTCCTCCTGGATGTTGTCCATGAGGGCGTTGAAAAGCCGGGTCAGCTTTTCGGCCTCGTCGCCATTGTCCACCGGCAGCCGCATGGTCAGATCGGCATTGCCGCGCACCAGCCTTCCCAGTGCATCCTCGACATGGCCGACACCGATCCTCGTGGCGTGCTCGGCCTCGTTCAGGCCGATATCCTCCATTTCGCGGTTGACGCGGACCGGAGCCACGCGATTCAGCAGCCAGAAGAAGGCATAGCCTGCGCAGAAGGCCCAGTAGAAGTTCACCGCCGCGCCGAAGAGCTGGATGTGGAGCTGTTCGATGCGGCTCGCCAGCGGCAGGTGTTCCAGCGGGGCCAGCAGCGCGAGACCGATCGTTCCGATAACGCCGGCGCCGCCGTGAACGCCGATCGCCCCTACCGCATCATCGATCCTGAAGCGCGTCTCCAGCAGGATGTTCATCTGGATCGCGGCGATGCTGCCGAGCGCGCCGATGACGAGCGCCCCAAATGGTTCCAGCACCTGGCATCCCGCCGTCACGGCCACAAGGCCGCCCAGCATGCCGCAATTGGCCTTCTCGGGCAGGTAGACGCGGTCCTGCCACCAGCCGAGCGTATATCCGACGACGGCGCCGATGCCGCCGGCCAACACGGTGTTCATGATGATCTTGGCTATTTCCGGCCGCGCCTCGAGCGTCGATCCGCCGTTGAAACCTATCCAGCCGATGAACAGCAGCAGCGCGCCGGTCGTCGCGAGAACCGGGCTGTGTCCCGTCATGCGAACCGGGCGACCGTCCGCATCGAAGCGCCCGAGCCGCGGTCCGATGACAAGGCATGCCGCAAGCGAAACCCAGGCGCCCGTGCCGTGCACCACCGTCGAGCCAGCGAAATCGACGAAGCCGAGATTGGCGAGAAAGGCCCCGCCGTTTTCCCGGAGAGCCCCTCCCCAGGCCCAGTGCACGAAGACGGGATAGATGACCGCCGACAGGACGATCGAGCCGCAGACATAGGCCGAAAGCCGCATGCGTTCGGCAACCGCGCCGGAGACGATCGTCGCGGCGGTGCCGCAGAACATCACCTGAAAGACGAAGAAGGCCTGCTCCCAGGCGGTCAGATCGTTGACGAAGACGTAGCTTCCGGCAAATCCGAACGGCAGCCATGACGAGACGCCGAATGCCAACATGAAGCCGATCGCCGAAAAGGCGACGGCGCCGAACACGAAGTCCAGCATGTTTTTTTGCGCCACGTTGATCGAGTTCTTCGAGCGGACCATTCCGGCTTCGAGAAGCAGGAAGCCGACCTGCATCATCATCACGAGCGCGGCCGCAAGCAGAACCCAGGTCATATCGAGCCCGGTCTTCATGGCGGAAAGCGGCGCTTCCGCAGCCCTTGCCGGCACGGCTAGAAGAACTGCCATCGGCAGAGACGGGACGGCAAGCCGGAAGGCTTTTGCGAACAATGGATAAAGAAATCTTAGCACGCCGCGCAATCCGGTTGAATATCGCGCAGAGGTTAAGGCGAACCCTTTAACTTTACCTTTCAGCCAAAGAGCTCAAGCCATTGATCACGCTAGACAAAAAGTTGGCATTCGCACATTCTTTGAGCGATTCCTGCACTTAATTTAAGCAATCGGAGGTTCAGGCCTCAAACCTGCCGCGACGGCAAGCCGTCCGAGAAGAGCGACGGTCCATGCTGGTCGACGATCTGCTGCGCCTTTCTGAAGGTCGCCGAAACGGTATCTTCCCGCGAGGAGAACAGGTCGGCGCGGATGAAAGTGCGCGTGAGGACCACGTCGCCGTCGCGCTTTTCGATCCGGCCCGCAAGCCGGAACTGCCCTCCCTCCTTCATCGGAGTGGCGACGAGCACGAGACCGTTATAGGCCTCGCTCTCCTCGCCGGCGGAGGAAGAGGATGAAGACGGGGCGTCGGCGCCCTTCGAACCGAACAATTTCGAAAAGAATGATTTCATGGAAGGAGAGGTAGCACAGCCGCCGTTCCTGTCAAAGCCTCTTGGCCCGCCGTCAGATGATCAGGTTCGCCAGGATTTCGTTCTCGGTGATGTCCTGATAGCGAAGCCCCGCGCCGTCGAAGGCCGCCTTGAGGACAACGAAATTCTCCGGCGCCTTTGTCTCGATGCCGATCAGGATGGAGCCGAAATTGCGCGCAGACTTCTTCAGATATTCGAATCGGGCGATGTCGTCCTCCGGCCCGAGCAGGTTGAGGAAATCGCGAAGGGCGCCCGGGCGCTGCGCAAGGCGCAGGATGAAGTATTTCTTCAGCCCCGCGTGACGCATCGCGCGCTCCTTGACGTCGGGCAGCCGTTCGAAGTCGAAATTGCCGCCGGATACGACGGCAACGACCGTCTTTCCCTCAAGCGTCTCGCGGCCGAGCGCTTCCAGCGCCGCAAGCGACAGCGCGCCCGCGGGCTCCAGCACCACGCCCTCGACGTTCAGCATGTCGATGATCGTCACGCAGATCGCGTTTTCGGGCAGAAGCATCACCTGGTCGGCGGAAAAACGGCTGAGCGCGGCGAAGTTCAGGTCGCCGATGCGCGCGACCGCAGCACCGTCAACGAAATTGTCGACCTGATCGAGCGTCACCACCTCGCCCGTTTCAAGGCTGGTCTTGAGGCTTGGCGCGCCCGCCGGCTCGCAAAAGAGAAAGCCGTCCTGCGGCACCGCCCCTTCCAGATAGCCGGTCACGCCTGCGGAAAGGCCGCCGCCGCCGACCGGCAGCACGATCAGATCCGGGTATCTGCCCTCGCCGAGCTGCTCCGCGATTTCCGCAGCCACCGTCGCCTGCCCTTCGATGATGTCGGCATGATCGAACGGCGGCACCATCACCGCGCCCGTCTCTTCGGCATGATCGCGCGCCGCCTGGTAGCATTGGTCGAAGAAGTCGCCGACGAGGCGGATCGTCACGAACTCCCCGCCGAACATGCGCGTCTTGTCGATCTTCTGCTGCGGCGTCGTCACCGGCATGAAGACCACGCCCGGCACGGCGAAATGCCGGCAGACGAAAGCGAATCCCTGCGCATGGTTGCCGGCCGAGGCGCAGACGAAGCTTTTGCCTTTGCCGCCGCCGGCAAGGATCTTGCGGAAGAAATTGAAGGCGCCGCGGATCTTGTAGGAACGGACGGGCGACAGGTCCTCGCGCTTCAGATAGATTTCCGCGCCGTAACGGGCACTCAGATGCTCGTTGAGCTGCAGCGGCGTTTCGGGGAAAAGGCCGCGCATCGCTTCGGCTGCGTTGTCGACATCCTGCTTCATGGTCTACCGGGCGTCCTTGAGTTTGGCATCGGCTCCCGCTATGGCATATTGCACCGGCGCACGCCACCCGCCGCTGTCGTCGTGCGGACCACGACAGTTCAGACCAGACCAGGACAACGCACCGTTGAACGCCACGATCTACCGGTCCGCCATCAATATAGCAGCGATCTGCGGCCTTTATTTTTCTCTCGCGATGATCGTGCCGGCGCTCGTCGATCTCTATTACGGGCATCCCGACTGGAAGAACTTCGCGCTTTCCGGCTTCCTGAGCGGCGGGCTTTCGCTCATCACCGCGGCGGCGACGCGCGCAGGCCCTCCGCCGCTCAACAAGAAGATGGGCTTTCTTCTGGTCAACCTGCTCTGGATCGTGGCGTCCCTGGTCGGTGCCGTTCCGTTCATGCTCTCCTCGCTGGACATGGATTTCGCCGAATCGCTCTTCGAGTCGGTGTCGGCCATCACCACCACAGGATCGACGGTGATCGTCGGGCTCGACAACGCTCCGCCCGGCATTCTCATGTGGCGCTCGCTCCTGCATTGGCTGGGCGGCGTCGGAATCCTGGCGCTCGGGCTCTTCGTGATGCCCTATCTCAGGGTCGGCGGGATGTCCTTCTTCAAGCTGGAATCATCCGACACCGGAGAAAAGCCGTTCGCGCGGATCGCCAGCTATACGCGCGCCTTCCTGATGGTCTACGTCCTCATCACCATCGCTTGCGCCGTAACCTACAATATCCTTGGAATGAACCGTTTCGATGCGGTCAACCATGCCATGTCGACCGTCGCGACCGGCGGCTTTTCCACGCATGACAAGTCCTTCGGCTATTTCAACAGCCTGCCGCTCCTGTGGGCGGCATCCTTCTTCATGACGGTCTGCAGCCTGCCCTTCTCGATCTTGATCGTCTTCATGGTGCGCGGCCGGCTCGATTCGCTGCGCGACCCGCAGATTCGCGTCTTTCTCGGATATCTGGCCGTCTTCTCCATCGCCGCCGCCATCTATCAGCGGCTGCAGAACGGCGCCGATTTTCACGAAGCGCTCGCTCATTCCTTCTTCACCGTCTCCTCCATCCTCTCCACCACCGGCTTTGCCAGCGACGACTACACGCTCTGGGGCCATTTCATCGTGGCCCTCGCCTTCGTCGCGACCTTCATGGGCGGCTGCTCGGGATCGACAGCGGGCGGAATAAAGGCCTATCGCATCATCATTCTCGGAAGCTTCATCCGCACCGGCATCCACCGCCTCATCTATCCGGACGGGATCCACATCGTGCGCTACGGGCATATGACGGTCGACGCCGAGATGCAGCGCAACGTCTTCCTGTTCTTCGCCACCTATATCGTGATCTGCGCGGCCGGCGGCATCATTCTCGGCATCCTGGGCCATGACGTGCTGACTTCGCTTTCGGCCGTCGCGACCGCGCTTTCGAATGTCGGCCCCGGGGTCACGCCGGCCATCGGTCCCGCAGGCAGCTTCGCCGATTTCAGCGATCCGGCGCTCTACCTGCTTTCCGTTCTCATGCTGCTCGGACGCCTCGAAGTGCTGACGGTCCTCGTCATCCTGACGCCGCTCTTCTGGAGAAGCTGAGGGGGGCCGCCCGCCGCCCCTCGGACGGCGCACGCCGTCCATGGGGAAAGCGCCTGCGGCATGCCGGTATTAGACCTCGACTTGCTTGACGGCAGGCAGGCTTGTCACCATCCTGCGGGCAATTTCCGAGGAAGCCCGCCATGCCCGCATCGCCGCTCTTTCCACGCAACGTCCTCTTCGCCACGCTTGCCGCATCCGCGCTTGTCCTCCTGCCTCTGAAGGCGGATGCCGGCGCGCTTCTCGATGCGGCGAAGACGGCGGAGGAACTGGCGGCTAAGGGCAACACGGTGGGCGCGCACGATGCGGTGCGCGATGCCTTCGGCGCATTCGCCGCCACCCTGCCCTTCACCATCGGCAAGGTCGCCTTCGTCGACGGGAAGCCGGAAGGCTACGGCATGTACACGCAGAGGGGCAGCAACCGGTTCCGCCCCGGCGAGGAACTCGTCTCCTATGTCGAGCCGGTGGGGCTGACCTGGCGCGCGGTCGATGCCGGCAAACTCGAATCCGAATTCACCGTCGACCTCGAACTCGTCGATTCCAGGGGCGAAATCCTGGCGGAGCAGAAGGCCTTCGGCTCTTTCACCTTCAAGAGCGCCGTGCGCAATCAGGAGGTCTTCGCCAAGCTCACCCTCAGCCTCGACGAACCGCCGGCCGGCGACTATCTGCTGCGCTACCGTTTCCGCGATGCGGCAAGCGGCGCGGTCGCGACGACCGAGCAGCCTTTCACCATCGCCCCCTGAACGGCGCCCATCTTCCACGGATTTTTCCACAGCTCCGCCCGAAAAGCATGCAATTGGGCGTGGATAGCCGTGCCGACAGGGCGCGGCATGTTGATTTGGACGTTTACCTCTCCATCTTCGCTGCTTTATGACAGTTTCGTGACACCCCTCCATCCACGGAAACCAAAGCATCCTCTCCCTGTTCCGCAAAATGATGCCGCGCGAAGACCGGTTCTTCGATCTCTTCGAACAGCATTCGCGTACCTGCGTCGGCGCGGCCGAGGCATTGCAGGCGCTGCTTTCCGGTATCGACATCGAGAAACATTGCGAGCGGATCGTCGAGCTGGAACACCAGGCCGACGACATCACCCGCGAGGTTCTGCTCGCCGTCAGGCGCAGCTTCATCACGCCCTTCGACCGCGGCGACATCAAGGATCTCATCCAGTCGATGGACGATGCCGTGGACATGATGCACAAGACGGTGAAGACCATCCGTCTCTACGAGCAGCGCAATTTCGATCCCGGCATGCAGGACATGGGCAAGGCGATCGTCGAGGCCGCCCACCTCGTCGCGAAAGCCGTCCCGCTCCTCGACCGCGTCGGCGTGCATGCGGCGAAGCTGAGCGAGATCACGGAGGAAATCACGCGCGTCGAAGGCCGCTCCGACGAGCTTTACGACCATGGGCTCAAGGATATCTTCCATCGCCATGGCGCATCCAACCCCATGGCCTACATCATCGGCAGCGAAATCTACGGCGAGCTCGAAAAGGTCGTCGACCGCTTCGAGGACGTCGCCAACGAGATCAGCGGCATCGTGATCGAGAACGTCTGATGGAGGCCACCCTCGCCTTTCCGCTGCTGGCGGCGCTGATCGCGGTCGCGCTGTTTTTCGACTTCCTGAACGGCCTGCACGATGCGGCCAATTCGATCGCCACCATCGTGTCCACCCGCGTGCTGCGCCCGCAATATGCGGTGATGTGGGCCGCCTTCTTCAATTTCATCGCTTTCCTCTTCTTCGGGCTGCATGTCGCCGAGACGCTCGGAACCGGAATCATCGATCCCGGCATCGTCACCCCGGCGGTGATCTTCGCCGCGCTCATGGGTGCGATCGTCTGGAACATCGTCACCTGGGCCTTTGGCATCCCGTCGAGCTCGTCCCATGCGCTGATCGGCGGCCTGGTCGGGGCGGGCCTTGCCAAGACCGGCTTCGACGCCGTCGTCTGGGGCGGCCTTCTCAAGACCGCCGGCGCGATCTTCATGTCTCCCGCGATCGGCTTCCTGCTCGCGCTTCTCCTCATCCTCCTCGTTTCGTGGATCTTCGTCCGCCAGACGCCCTTTGCCGTCGACAGCACGTTCCGCATCCTGCAATTCGTCTCCGCCTCGCTCTATTCGCTCGGCCACGGCGGCAACGATGCGCAGAAGACGATGGGCATCATCGCCGTGCTCCTCTATTCGCAGGGCTATCTCGGCGGCGAATTCCATGTCCCCTTCTGGGTGGTCATCACCTGCCAGGCGGCAATGGCGCTCGGCACGCTCTTCGGCGGCTGGCGGATCGTCCACACGATGGGATCGAAGATCACCAAGCTCAATCCGATGCAGGGTTTCTGTGCCGAAACCGGCGGCGCCATCACGCTCTTCGGCGCGACCTGGCTCGGCATCCCGGTCTCCACCACCCACACCATCACCGGCGCGATCGTCGGCGTCGGCGCGGCGCGACGCGTTTCGGCCGTCCGCTGGGGTCTTGCCGGCAACATCGTCGTCGCCTGGATCATCACGCTTCCCTCGGCGGCGCTGATCTCGGCGCTCTTCTATTTCCTCACCAGCCTCGTATCGTGAGCGCAGTCATCAGTGGTTGCATAGACAGAGAAAGCTTCGCATAAATTGCAATCCTTATGATCGCCACCGGAAAGGCGGCGGGAGGTTATGGCGATGCAGGGCGAATCCAAGGCGATAGGAGGCCTTCAATCCGCGCGCCTGACAGCGCAGGCGGAGGACAGGAAGATGCTGGCATTTCTGATCGACATGGCGCTCTTCGAGGCGGGCGTCCTGTCTGCGAGACAGGCGCCGCAGGAGCGCCGCGCCGTCGTCACCTCCGTGCCGGAGGTACCGAGACGGCGATAGCCGCCGATGCGGCGCGCTGCGCGGGCAACGCTCCTATATGAAGGCCGTTCCCGCCTGCCAGCCGAGGAATGCCAGCGCACCGAAATAGACCAGCGTCACGACGATCATGAAATAGCCCGCCACGACGACCCATCCGTCGCGCTGCGACATGCCGAGCGCGAGCAGCATGATGGCGACCGCCGGCAGCGTGTTGGAAAACGGAACGAGCCCGAGGGGCAGCATGAGGAGCCCGGCGGCAAAGACGATCGCAAGCCCGTTGACCCGGTTGACGACCGCGCCCGAGGTCAGGACGAAAAGCCGCGGCTTGATGAAGGTCTCGACCTTCTCCATCAGGCGCACGCCCTTTTCCAGCGTCGCCTTGAGCGAGGACGTCTCGACCTTCCGGTCCACCAGGCGCGAGGGAAGCCAGGGCATGCGGTTGAGCGTGATGGCGATGCCGATCAGGATGATTCCTGCGCCAAAGACCGTGGAAACACCCGGCACCGACACCGGAAAGAGGAAGGGCACGCACAGGAGGATGCACAGGAAAAGCAGGCCGTGCTCGCCCATCAGCTGAATGAGCTCGCGCAGCGTCGTCTGCTGCGCATCCACCTTGGAAACGGCGCGCCGCAATACGCCGCTTACGGACATCGAGGAGTCTTCGAACAATAGGTTTTCCATTCGCTATTCGGTTTGAAACTGTCGCCGGAGTCTGGCCCCTAAGGGTTAAAGATCATCCCACTTCGTTGCAAGTAAGACCGACCCGGTCCGGCAAAATGCCGCGCGAACGCCGCAGGGACGAACGGATTGTAATGAGGGTGGTGCGGACGACGGGGGTCGAACCAGATACGGCAATTGTTTACTCGCAGCGATTGACAGCGTCCGAGCCAGGTGCTTGATGCGACACGCCTGCGGACGTGGCGAAACTGGTAGACGCAAGGGACTTAAAATCCCTCGGCCTTTGGCTGTACGGGTTCGACCCCCGTCGTCCGCACCATTATAATCCGCACCAATATAAAAAGAGTGCGGCTCCGACGCGGGCCGCACCCTCGTTCTCAATCAACCGCCCCGGCTATTTACGCAGCAAGCTTCGCCGCGATCTTGGCGACATGGGCGCCCTGGAATTTCGCGGCGTCGAGCTCGACCTGCGAAGGCTGGCGGGAACCGTCGCCGTCGGTGATGGTGGAGGCGCCGTAGGGCGAGCCGCCCTTGATCTCGTCGACCCCCATCTGTCCCGCGAAGGCATAGGGCAGCCCCGCGACGACAAGGCCGTGGTGCAGGAGGGTCGGGATGAAGCCGAGAATCGTCGATTCCTGGCCGCCGTGCTGGGTGGCGGACGAGGTGAAGACCGAACCGACCTTGCCGACCAGCTTTCCGCCCATCCAGAGCCCGCCCGTCTGGTCCCAGAAATTGCGCATCTGGGATGCGACCGTGCCGAAGCGCGTGCCGGCGCCGACGATGATCGCGTCGTAATCGGCAAGCTCGTCGACGGTTGCGACCGGCGCCTTCTGGTCGAGCTTGAAGTGAGAGGATCTTGCGACCTCTTCCGGAACCAGCTCCGGAACGCGCTTGACCACAGCCTCGCCGCCGGCGGATTTCACGCCCTCGGCGACCGCATAGGCCATCGTTTCGATATGCCCATAGGACGAGTAATAAAGGACCAGCACTTTCGCCATCGGTTTCTCCTGTCAGGCTGAGCTTCGTTTCCGCTTGATCACGGCTCGGACATGGATGTAGCACTTTCCCCATAGAGGGCCAGAAGCCGTGCCGTCGACAGACCGTTCACCGCCTGTTGACAATGCCGAAACCACGGTGAACGATGACAACCCGACAGGATCGCGCATGACAACCTCCTCCCCCATCACCGCCGCCATGCTTGCCATCGGCGACGAACTTCTCTCAGGGCGCACGAAGGACCGCAATATCGGCCATCTCGCCGATGTCCTGTTCCTGGCCGGAATAGACCTGAAGGAGGTCCGCATCGTCGGCGACGAAGAGGATATGATCGTGGAGGCGCTGAATGCGCTTCGCGGGCGATATACTTATGTCTTCACCTCCGGCGGCATCGGCCCGACGCATGACGACATTACCGCCGATGCGGTCGCAAAGGCCTTCGGCGTGCCCTGCCTTCACGATCCGCTCGCCATGCGGCTCCTCGGCGAGATGTACGAGCGGCGCGCAATGGAGTTCAACGAGGCCCGCAAGCGCATGGCGCGCATGCCCGAAGGGGCCGTCCACATCCCCAACAGCGTCTCGACGGCGCCCGGCTTCGTCATCGGCAACGTCCATGTCATGGCCGGCGTGCCCCAGGTCTTCACCGCCATGCTCGAGGCGCTGATGCCCACGCTTGCGACCGGCGTTCCGATGCTGTCGCGCTCGGTCAACTCGCCTTTCGGCGAGGGCGACATCGGCAGCGCGCTTGCGGCGATCCAGAAGGCCCACCCGCAGACCAGCATCGGCTCCTATCCCCGGTTCGACGGAAACCGCTTTTCCACGGAGATCGTCATCCGCAGCCGCGACGAAGCGCCGGCGGCAGCCGCCGAGCGCGACGTGCTGGCGATGATTTCCGAAATCGCGGCCGCCAAGGCCTCGTCCTGATCGGAGTCGAGGAAAAATCTCCCAGAGCGTATAATGCGGGCGGCGGGGTCAAAACCCGTCCCGCTTATGGCTTCATCGGAGGGAGACCGTCATGGCATACAAGACGATAGTCGCGGTCCTGAGCACCGCCGCCGATACGACGACGATCATCGAACATGCGCTGGCGCTCGCCCAGCGTTTCGATGCCCACCTCATCGGCATTCATGCCGAGATGCCGATCGTGGTCACGGTCGCCGCTCCGATGGAATATCCCGACACCGGCGCCATCCTCGCCCTGCAGGAACAGGCGCAGGAGGAATCGCGAAGACTGGAGCGCACGTTCCGCAGCCGCTGCGAGCAGGCGGGGCTTTCGCATGAGTGGCGTCTCTTCACCGGCTCGGCCGGCTATGCCGCAAGCGGCATCATCGACAGCGCGCGCGGCGCCGATCTCGTCGTCGCGGGCCAGCTCACCCCGGATTTCGACGGCCCTTCGCGGGCGGATATCGAAGACCTGCTCTACGAGAGCGGCCGCCCGCTCTATATCGCTTCGGGCGCGAAGCCGCAGCCCGGAACGGCCGCCCGCGTGCTGATCGCCTGGAACGGCTCCAAGGAGGCCGCCCGCGCCGCCTTCGACGCGCTTCCCTTCCTGAAGGAAGCGGCTGTCGAGATCCTCTGCGTCGATCCGAAGGAGACACGCGTACAATCGGCCGACTTCTGCGGCGCCGAGCTGGCGGCCACGCTTTCGCGCCATGGCGTCGACGTCACCGTGAACTCGATCGCGTCCGGCGGCGAACCGGTCGCGGCCGCCATCAATCGGCGGGCGGGCGAGACCGGCACCGGTCTCATCGTGATGGGCGCCTACAGCCATTCGCGCCTGCGCGAGCGGCTGCTCGGCGGCGTCACCCGGGCGATGATGCGGGAATTGCGGGTTCCGGCACTGATGTCGCGCTGAATGCCGGGAGTGGGTGGTAGAAATAATGGCGTCTTTGCAGGAATGAAATGAAGAGCTTTATCGGAGTGGGGATATTTCTCGCCGTGGTCTTGGCGTTCTGGTCGGGAATGAAGTTCCAGGAGATGCGGTACGATGATATCTGCCTGGACATGGGCGGCGGCCGCAATCCCGGGAACCATCCTATCTGCATCGTCGAAGGTGCGGTTGCGAAATGAACCGCATCGGACGATGCGCCGGGTCTGTTGATGCCCGGCAGAACTCCATTCCGGTTTTTACGGTTATGCGCCGCCGCGCCGCGCGTCATTCATGACGCGCAAAGGACGCTGTCGCCACTTTGAACTTGCGCATAACCCTTTTCTTTAAATCGTTCCGATTTAAAGGGTTATGCGCTAGAGAGGAAAAATCCGTTTCACCGCCGGCAAAGCAGGAGCCCGTCATGCCGCTTCCCGACAAGGCCTTTCCCGTTTCCTGGGATCAGTTCCACCGCGACGCCCGCGCGCTTGCCTGGCGCCTTGCCGACAACGACCGGGAATGGCGGGCGATCGTCTGCATCACCCGTGGCGGCCTCGTGCCTGCGGCCATCATCGCCCGCGAGCTGAATATCCGCCTGATCGAGACGGTCTGCGTCGCCTCCTATCACGACTATGTCTCGCAAGGCGAGATGCATGTGCTGAAGGGCGTCGCGCCCGAGCTCATGCAGGAAGGCGGCGAAGGCATCCTGATCGTCGACGACCTGACCGATACCGGCAAGACGGCCGCCCAGGTCCGCGCCATGCTGCCGAAGGCGCATTTCGCCGCCGTCTATGCCAAGCCCAAAGGCCGCCCCCTCGTCGATACCTTCGTCACGGAGGTCAGCCAGGACACCTGGATCTATTTCCCCTGGGACATGGGCTTCACCTATCAGGAGCCGATCGCAAAGAGCCCCACCGGCTGAGCGAAGCGATTCGCCGCCGCAAGCCGGCCGGCGGATGAAAAAGGCGGGGCGCCCCCATGCGTGCCCCGCCTTTTTCATGGATTATTTTTTGTCTTTTCCACAATTTGCCGCATTCGCGCGACAGCCGGCGCCCGCAACGCCCTGATTCTCCGGGGCTCACGCGCTATCCTCAATTTCCACAGCCCCCACACACAATATCTAGTGCCGGGGCGGCAACCCAAAACTACGCCTTGACGAATCTGTGACAGGGGCGGAAAGTGCTTTCCACGTTGCGGCGGCGGCGGGACCGGAAATGTTACGAGGCCGGTTCGAAAATCAGGAAATCGTGTGCGTACCGGCGACAGGCGAATGAGCACGCCCTCGCAAGGGTCTTGTTGCGCGATTTTTTTGCGCCTTCCGCCACGGGTTTGGCATGAAACGGCTGGCGGAAAGAAGTTGTTAACACTATATATAGTAGGCTAGCAGCCAAGATAATCACAAGATACAGGGTTATCCGAGAGGGTTTCCCAATCGGATACGAAAAAACGGAACTGGCTGCGACGGGCATTCTCGCGGCCGGGAAAGCACAATTGTGCCTTGCGCGAAGCAGGGCCGCGGCGAGCAAAAGGACTAGGGACAATGCGCATAGAACGGCGTTTCACCAAGGAAGGCCAATCGGCTTATGCGGAGATCGAATTCCGCAAGGCGACGAGCGAGATCAGGAATCCGGACGGCTCCATCGTCTTCCGGCTGGAAAACATCGACGTGCCGGCGCAGTTCTCCCAGGTCGCCGCCGACATCCTCGCGCAGAAATATTTCCGCAAGGCCGGCGTGCCGGCGCGTCTGAGACGGGTCGAGGAAAATTCCGTTCCCTCCTGGCTGTGGCGCTCCGAGCCGGATACGGCCGCGCTCAAGGACCTGCCGAAGGAGGAGCAGTACGGCTCCGAGACCGACGCCCGCCAGGTCTTCGACCGCCTCGCCGGCACCTGGACCTACTGGGGCTGGAAGGGCGGCTATTTCAATTCCGAGGAAGATGCAGCCGCCTTCCGCGACGAGCTCGCCTATATGCTCGCCACCCAGCGCGTCGCGCCGAACTCCCCGCAGTGGTTCAACACGGGCCTCCACTGGGCTTACGGCATCGATGGCCCCGGCCAGGGCCATTTCTACGTCGATCCCTTCACCGGCAAGCTCACGAAATCCAAGTCGGCCTATGAGCATCCGCAGCCGCATGCCTGCTTCATCCAGTCCGTCGAGGACGATCTCGTCAACGAGAACGGCATCATGGACCTCTGGGTGCGCGAGGCGCGCCTGTTCAAGTACGGCTCCGGCACCGGCTCCAACTTCTCCTATCTGCGCGGCGAAGGCGAGAAGCTTTCGGGCGGCGGCAAGTCCTCCGGCCTGATGAGCTTCCTCAAGATCGGCGACCGCGCCGCCGGCGCCATCAAGTCCGGCGGCACGACGCGCCGCGCCGCCAAGATGGTCGTGGTCGACATCGACCATCCGGACATCGAGGAATATATCAACTGGAAGGTCAAGGAAGAGCAGAAGGTCGCAGCCCTCGTCACCGGCTCGAAGATCGTCGCCGGCCACCTCAAGGCGATCATGAAGGCCTGCGTGAACTGCTCGGCCGACAACGACGCCTGCTACGACCCGAACGAGAACCCGGCGCTGAAGCGCGAGATCCGCGCCGCCAAGAAGTCCCAGGTTCCGGAAAACTACATCAAGCGCGTCATCCAGTTCGCCAAGCAGGGCTACAAGGACCTCCAGTTCAAGACCTACGACACCGACTGGGATTCGGAAGCCTATCTCACCGTTTCGGGCCAGAACTCCAACAACTCCGTCTCGCTGAAGGACGACTTCCTTCGCGCAGTGGAGAATGACGGCGACTGGAACCTGACCGCCCGCAAGGACGGCCGCGTGATGAAGACGCTGAAGGCGCGCGACCTGTGGGAACAGATCTCGCATGCCGCCTGGGCGTCGGCCGATCCGGGCCTGCATTTCAACACGACGATGAACGACTGGCACACCTCGCCGGCCGCAGGCCCCATCCGCGCCTCGAACCCGTGCTCGGAATACATGTTCCTCGACGACACGGCCTGCAACCTCGCCTCGCTGAACCTGCTTCAGTTCAAGGATGCGGCCACCAAGAACATCAACATCGCCGACTACGAACATGCCGTCCGCCTGTGGACCATCGTGCTCGAAGTCTCGGTGATGATGGCGCAGTTCCCCTCGCGCCAGATCGCCGAACGCTCCTACGAATACCGCACGCTCGGCCTCGGCTATGCCAATATCGGCGGCCTCTTGATGTCGTCGGGCATTCCCTATGACAGCGCCGAGGGCCGCGCCATCGCCGGCTCGCTGACCGCCATCATGACCGGCATCGCCTATGCGACCTCGGCCGAGATAGCCGGCGAACTCGGCACGTTCCCGGGCTTTGCGCCCAACCGCGACAACATGCTGCGCGTCATGCGCAACCACCGCCGCGCGGCCTATGGCGAGACCTCCGGCTACGAGCAGCTTTCGGTCGATCCGGTGCCCCTCGTCCATTCCGAAAACCCCGACCAGGACCTCGCCGCCCACGCCAAGGCCGCCTGGGACAAGGCCGTCGAACTCGGCGCGAAGCACGGCTACCGCAACGCGCAGGTCTCCGTCATCGCGCCGACAGGCACGATCGGCCTCGTCATGGATTGCGACACGACCGGCATCGAGCCCGATTTCGCGCTGGTGAAATTCAAGAAGCTCGCCGGCGGCGGCTACTTCAAGATCATCAACCGCGCCGTTCCGGAAGCGCTGCGCACGCTCGGCTATTCGGAAAGCCAGATCGCCGAGATCGAGGCCTATGCCGTCGGCCACGGCAACCTGAACCAGGCTCCATCAGTCAACCCCGGCTCGCTGAAGGCCAAAGGCTTCACCGACGAGAAGATCGAAGCGGTCAGCGCCGGTCTCAAGGCGGCCTTCGACATCAAGTTCGCCTTCAACCAGTGGACGCTCGGCGCCGACTTCCTGAAGGAAACGCTGAAGGTTTCCGACGAGCAGCTTTCCGACATATCCTTCAACCTGCTGGAGCATATCGGCTTCTCGAAGAAGGACATCGAAGCCGCCAACATCCACGTTTGCGGCGCGATGACGCTGGAAGGCGCGCCGTTCCTCAAGACCGAGCACCTCGCCGTCTTCGATTGCGCCAATCCCTGCGGCAAGATCGGCAAGCGCTACCTCTCGGTCGAAAGCCACATCCGTATGATGGCGGCGGCCCAGCCGTTCATCTCGGGCGCGATCTCCAAGACGATCAACATGCCGAACGAGGCGACCGTCGAGGACTGCAAGAACGCCTACATGCTTTCCTGGAAGCTGGCGCTGAAGGCCAACGCGCTCTACCGTGACGGCTCGAAGCTCAGCCAGCCGCTCAATGCCTCGCTGATCGAGGACGAAGACGACGAGGACGCCGTCGAGGACCTGATCCAGGCTCCCGCCGCCGCCCAGGCCGTCGCCGTCACCGAAAAGATCGTCGAGCGCATCGTCGAGCGCGTGGTGCGCGAGCGTGAAAAACTGCCGAACCGCCGCCAGGGCTATACCCAGAAGGCGATCGTCGGCGGGCACAAGGTCTACCTGCGCACCGGCGAGTTCGGCGACGGGCGCCTCGGCGAGATCTTCATCGACATGCACAAGGAAGGGGCCGCCTTCCGCGCGATGATGAACAATTTCGCGATCGCCATCTCGCTGGGCCTCCAGTACGGCGTGCCGCTGGAAGAATATGTGGAGGCCTTCACCTTCACCAAGTTCGAGCCGGCCGGCATGGTCCAGGGCAACGACGCGATCAAGAACGCCACCTCGATCCTCGACTACGTGTTCCGCGAGCTTGCCGTCTCCTACCTGTCGCGCAACGACCTTGCCCATGTCGACACCTCCGATTTCGGCAACACGGCGCTCGGCAAGGGCATCCAGGAAGGCAAGACCAATCTCGTCTCCACCGGCTGGACCCGCGGCCACAAGCCGACCTTGATCCAGGGCGGCGGCGACCGCCAGCTTTCAGAGCCGAAGGGTGCGGCAACCGCCGCTCCCGCCAAGGCGTCGGGCGGCGGCAACGTCACCGCTTTCGCCGGCAGTGCCGCGCGCAAGCTGGAGCCGGCAACCGCCATCTCGACTTCGGAAATCGTCGCCTTCAAGCGCGACTACGAGGAGCGCGCCGCCGAATTCGCCGAGGAAGTGGCGGAAGAGAACCCCGGCGAAGTCGCAAGCGAGCCCGGCCAAGCGGTCACCGCCCTCTTCTCCGACAA
Source organism: Shinella sp. (assembly GCA_033795365.1). GTDB lineage: Bacteria > Pseudomonadota > Alphaproteobacteria > Rhizobiales > Rhizobiaceae > JARYGU01. The sequence goes on along the minus strand of JARYGU010000001.1, from coordinate 645,075 downwards.
GGCCGCCGCCGACGCAGCAGCCGCCAAGGCGGATGCCAAGAAGCTCGAAACCGAACGCCGCATGCGCTCCATCGCGCAAGGCTACACCGGCAACATGTGCTCCGAGTGCCAGAACTTCACGATGGTGCGCAACGGCACCTGCGAGAAATGCGACACGTGCGGCGCGACCAGCGGGTGCTCTTGATCTGAAACGATGGAACAGAACTCGGCTGAGAAACTAATCCAAGTATTGGCCAATTGAACTGAAAATTGGCCATTCTGGAAGCTGAAACTGGCCAACGCCATATGTGACCTATCTCCGGGCACTGAAAAGTGCCCGGAAAATGCCCAACAGAACAAACAGTGAAACAATCGCTTGAGTTGGACACCGTCCGAAACACACGGAAATCCTGGAGTTGAGTAGCAGTGGCAAATACCTGGAAGCACGACCGCGCCAAAACCGCAATCGACGCGCGCATCAAGGATGTCGAAAACGTAACGGTGGTCGACTACACGCGAACCACTTCGCTTCAGTCGATTCCAACGAACAAGGCCTATCGCCTGGACGGCGCTCATCTCTATATCGACATCGTCAACTTCGAAGAGATGCTCTGGTCGACGGATACCGAAGGAGAGACCTCCCACAAGCGCGCGCTCCGGTTCCTGAATCTCCATTACCGAGCAGTGCACCGGATTCTGGCCGACGCAGATGCTATCCGGGTGGACTTCCATAACCAGCGTCTGCACGCCGTCATCGCCAAGCCTTACGGAACGGATGCGGCGGGTGACCGCGTGGACCGCGCGGTGGCGATAGCCAAGCTGATCGTGGATGTTCTTGCCGAAACCGGCGACGATGACGAGAATATCCCTAATGCGAAGGTGCGCGTCGGCATCGACACTGGAAAGGCGCTGGCCGTAAACAACGGGCGCAATGGCTACCGCGAGCCGCTTTTTCTCGGTCGCCCGGCAAACATCGCCGCAAAACTCGCGTCGAACAATAAGGCGATCGGAATCTATCTGAGCAACGACGCCCGCGATGCGATCGATCTCGACACCGTAGATGTGCCTGCAAAGACGAAGCTCACGGACGATGAAATCGCACACTGCGAAGACAATGCCCAGCTCGGCCTGAGCAAGGACTCGATCGTAAGGGAGTGGAGAAAGGACAACGAGAACAACCCCATCGGGTCCTTCTTCTTCTCTCGATCGACACCCCCCTTGAAGAACCTGGATATCACCGTTCTTACGCCGGGTAACTCTCGCCGTATGGACATGGTCTCGGTCTACGCCGATGTGGATAATTTCACCGCTTATGTCGACTCCCACATCGAAGATGACGCGGAAGATGTCGTCCGCTGCCTTCATGTGATCCGCGCAGAACTTGATCGTGTTCTCACCTCGGATTTCTCCGGACGCCGGATTCGCTTCATCGGCGACTGCGTCCATGGTCACATTCTCGAGGGCACCGCCTACACCACCGACACCGATGCCACCATCTCCACTGCAGTACTTTGTGCTGGCGGACTTCGCAGCAGTTTCGATCTTGCTCTCGAACGCCTTCAGGATAACGGCGTGGACACAGACGATCTGGGCCTTGCCATCGGCTTTGACTTTGGCCCGGGTTCGATCACGCGCCTTGGAATGCAGGGGAGCCGCGTTCGGTGCTCCACCGGGCGCTCGGTGCTGCTGTCCGAGGCCGAACAGAAGCGGTGCGATGGAACGCAATCGGCAATCGGCCAGTCGGCCTACGATGAGGGACCGTCTTCGGTACGGAAGCTCTTCGGGTCGTCCCGCCGGGTCGCTAACCTGACCTACGATGTCGCACTCGAAGCACTTGCCGCCGAGGATGATTCCACAGCAAAGGCGGCGCGGGCCGTGCTCTATGCGGCGGCGAGTCCTGCCATTGCTCGAGCGGCAGAGACACCTTTCCGCCCGCATGCGAAGATCGATTGAGGCCAGCGTTGTCGCCTATCGAACATCTTCACAGCGTGGCACATAAGAACCACGCCCGGCTCATCTCTGGCAATGACGAACGAGCGATATACGGCGTCCGTCCGCCCAACGCATCCGGCGCTCCCTCATCCGAGTTCATCCTGGAAATCTCACGGGAGGGAGAGACGGTGTCGGTAAGAGAGGCGGAGGCGACCCTCCTGCCGTCTTTCTGTGCAGAGCGGCACATCAATCCAGGCGGCACGTTCTGCCTCTACTGGGGTGAAGTTGAACCAACGCAGATCGAGGACCAGGAGGATGCGGAGGCTTGGTGGGGAAAGCTTCTAACCTTTCTGCTCCGCCAACGTTCAGCAGCCGTGCTACGGCGCTGGCCGGGCAAGGCTGACGCTCGCGCGCATGGTTCGGAGGCTGCGCGTTTCCAGGCGATGGCGGAGGAGAATGCCGCGGCACTTGGTCCCAAGTTCGTGGCCTTGCTGAGAGACGATCGCCTTCGTTTGGGGCGCGGGCGCCGCCGGGAGCGTATCGCACTTCTCCAGGACGGCCGACGCGTGGTCACCGTCGTGCCCACCGTGCGACGTGTGATGACGCTGCGTCAAAGATGCAAATGCGAACATGCTGATGTTCGTCGTCTCCCGCTGGCCTCCTGTGGTGATCACGCGCGGCTGCTTGCCGAACTCGTCCTTAACATGGACGGCTGGCGAAAAGCAGAAGCCGACTTCTACACGTATTTGCGCGCCGCCAGTCAGGTCTGCTGCGGCACAATGGACGATTGCCCGCTTGCACGGATTTCCGGCTGAGGAAAAGAGGATGGCCAAGAACGACCAACAGGAAGCATATGAGAAGCTGCTCTCGGCCAACCACGGCAGGATGATCGACTTCGCCAAATTTGCCGAGGCCAAGAATGCTGCCCTCCTCACCTTCTGCTCCGTCTGGATGGGAGCAATCATCACGCTCCTACGGGCTCCGCAAGAACTGCCTCTCGGCTACAACCACGCCTTTAGAGCGGCCCTGCCCCTTCTCTTCATCGCCGCCATGATCAGCCTGAAATCCCTGATGCCCAAGTTTCTTGACCAGATGCATAAGCGCGAGGACGACTACAAGAACCTTCTTTATTTCGGTGACATCGCCAAGGGAGGAACAAAGGATTATCCGGAGATGGCAGCCGATCTCTACATGCCGACCGGTAACGATTCAGCGACGGCTACCTACCTCCATGATCTGTCGGTACAGACCGCGATCCATGCGAAGATCGCCCATCGGAAGTTCCGGATGTTCAACTGGGCCGGATACCTAGTTCTGACCGCTTTCGCAATCATGACGCTTCCTCCGCTGATCTTCTGTATCCGCTGGGCAATCAGCCAATTGCATTGCTGAGGGTACCACGATGACGATAGCCGACGATATCAGAGACAATGCCAGCACGACCTTTCGTACCAACTGGACCGTGCGTGAAGGAACGACCGTACCGGAACCAGCAGATCTTAGACTCTCGAATGACGCCGTACACCTGAAAACCGCCACGATACTGTACGCCGATCTCGATGGCTCCACGAACCTCGTTGAAAGGAAGACTTGGCAGTTCGCAGGCGAAGTCTACAAGACCTTCCTCTATGCGACCTCACGCCTAATCCGCAAGCATGGCGGGAACATCGTTTCTTATGATGGCGACCGCGTGATGGGTATCTTCATTTCAGACAGGCAACGCAATGTTGCGGTCTCCTGCGCACTTGAAATCAACTATGCGATCAAAAACATCGTTCAGCCGGAGTTGAGCAAACAATACAAGACCGACTTCAAAATCCGGCACATCGTCGGCGTGGATACTTCCGAAATCAGAGCGGCAAGGACCGGTGTCCGCGGCGACAATGATGTCGTCTGGATCGGGAATGCGGCCAATCTTGCCGCCAAGCTCACGGCGCTCAACGCGGATCAGCCGACATGGATCACCAAGCGGGTATACGACTACCTTGATGACGGCCAGAAGAAAGGTCCTCAGGGAGAGAATATATGGAAATCGTGGAGTTGGTCACAGCACAACAACGATGACATTTGGTCAACGACCTACTGGAGGAGCTTTTCTTGAGCAGAATGCTTGAACGTTTTCAGGGTGACGAAGGCAGGGATCTGAGAATCGAGGCATTCCTGTCTCAGACGATCGTCGGCCACAACACCTCGTTGGCCGAGGAACTCGCAGATCTCTCCGAGTTACTTGAATACGATTCCGGCCAGACGCTCATCGAGCAGAATGCCGAAGATGACGACATCTTCCTGATCGTGTCCGGATCTTTCGGCGTCCACATCAACGGCCGCCGCATCGGCGTGCGGGGACGTGGGGATCACGTCGGTGAGATGGCGGCAGTGGAACCGACGCAACGCCGATCCGCAACCGTGGTCGCAGACGAGCCGTCGATCGTCGGCAAACTGACCTCTCAGCAGTTCGCATCACTTGGCAAAAAGTACCCTGATATCTACAAGCAGATCGCCCGAGCACTTTCGCATAGGCTTTTGGAGCGGAACAAGCATGTCGGCGCCTTCAGAGAGAAGACACGCGTCTTCATCATCTCCTCTGCCGAGGCACGGCATGTAGCCCGTCTGGTCCGCAACGCGTTCGAACACGATACCGAAACGATCCTGGCAACTCTGTGGACCGATGACGTCTTCAAGGTTGCAAACTACACTCTTCAGGATCTCGAAGCTCAGATCGACGACTCGGATTTCGCCGTTGCTATAGCCCACGCAGACGATCTCACCGAAAGCCGTGGAAAGCCTTGGCCGAGTCCTCGAGACAACGTCGTGTTCGAACTCGGTTTGTTCATGGGAAGGCTGGGCAGGCAGCGCGCAATCCTTATGGAGCCGCGCGACGAGAAAGTGAAACTCCCCAGCGATATGAGCGGCATTACAACGATTCCCTACAGATACGAGGCTGGTCAGGATACGTCCGCACTCATGGCACCGGCTTGCGACAGGCTCCGCGCCCACATTCTCAAGCTAGGACCGTTCAATGGATAGTTCTCGAAACAAGCCTAACACCCCCTCTAATTGTGCCGAATTGCCGGAGCAGACTTGTGCTCGCCCTTTTCTTACCCGATATTCCGAACCAGCTAACCTGCGAGTGTTGCGTGGATTTTACGCGCTTTCGGAGCGAGTAAGCCTCTCGACGGAGGAGAACCTCGATTAGTTCTGGAAGCGATTGAAGCTGACGAATGCCGGGGAAGAGCCGGATTTAACTGCGAGGGCTTTAGTCGGGGGGGGCGGCAATTGCCATTTTACATTCGAAAATCGGTTTCAGCAGGACCGTTTCGCTTCAATTTTTCCAAGGGCGGGGTCGGCGTTTCCGTTGGCATCAAGGGCCTTCGGATTGGAACAGGTCCACGCGGGCATTATATCCACGCAGGCCGCGGCGGTCTCTATTATCGTGCCACGCTGGGCAACGCAGGACGGAGCCGATCATCAGGAACCGCTCCCTACAGGCCTTCCCCTGATGTGATCTTCGACAACAGCGACGTCACGATGATCGAGATCGAGTCCGGCGATGTCATGCATATGTGCGATGAATCCTTCGCGGAACTCCTCAACGAGATCAACTCGAAGGCCAGACAAACGCGGATCTCTGCTGCTTTGGCATGGGCGGCTGCCGGCATCGGTGCATTTGCAGGCCTAGCGTCCGGCGGCCCAGGATTGTTGCTTTGCACGCTGGCGCTTCCAAGCTGGGCGATCGGCAAGTGGTTCGACTCGTACCGAAGAACCACCGTCCTCTACTACGATCTCGAAGGCGATGCAGAGTCGGCGTACAATCATCTTGTGCAAGGATTCGATGGCCTCAACGGATGCGCTGCCAAATGGCACATCGAGGCCGGAGGCGCAGTTCAGAGCTTAACCGCGTGGAAGCGCAACGCAGGAGCCTCCCACCTCGTCAACAGGAAAGCGACCACCCTCGCCTACAGCCTCCCTTCGGTCATCAAGAGCAACGTGACACCTCCTGCCCTTCATGTGGGCAAGCAGATCATGTTCTTCATGCCCGACATCGTCCTTATCCAGGACGGCAGCCGGATCGGTGCCGTGAGCTATGCCGAACTAAACATCCGGTGGCAGGATTCCAGGTTCATCGAAACCGAGCGCGTGCCGAGCGACGCGAAAATCGTCGATCACACCTGGAAGCATCCAAACAAGAGCGGCGGACCCGACCGCCGTTTCAAGGACAACCGGCAGATCCCCGTGTGCCTTTACGAGGCAATCCATTTCACGAGCAACAGCGGCGTGAACGAACTCGTCGAATTTTCCCGGATAGGAGTTGCAGGCTCTTTTGCAGATGGCTGCCGGAAGTTGGCGGCACTACCGCGAGAACGTACAGTCGAACTGCCCTCGGCACCTGCCAACGATGTGGTAGAAGCAGCACCTACCGTTGAATCAGTGCGGAAGCGCAATCGTCTCAGGACCGTAGCCTTCACAACACTTGGACTTATTCTTGGGCTTCCTGCGCTCACCCTCCTTATCGGGTCGGGGAAACAGAAACCCGACACAGGCCCGCAGCCGAACCTGGTGGCGGAGACCTCCGGAACCTTGTCTGCAGGCAATACCGAGACTGCTATCTCCTCTGCCCAAGACGCAAATCCTCCACTGCTTCAATCGACAGATGTCCTCGCGACGCCGGTCGCCACCTCGGATGATCTGGCACGATCGGAGCCGATAGTTGTAAGCGAGCAGGAAGGAACATCGGTACGATACACAAAGACCATGGTGAATCTCCGGGATGGCCCCGGCACCAAGTTTGCTGTTGTCGCAGTCATCCAGAAGGATATCGCAGTCTCAGTCTTGGAGGTGAAGGGCGGATGGAGCCGCGTTCGGATCGATGAAAAGAAAAACGGGTGGATGGCAAATTCGACGATCTCCGACCGCCGACCATGACAGCAATGCATATCAGCGCACGAGCAATGGTATCCGGCGGACGCCGCATACAGTCCAACAAATGGTTCGATTAATCCAAATTCTGGTTCGCTCTGACACACCAGTCGGCGATCCGGCGAGGAATTAGCTGTCCAACGCCTCTTCGTCAAGGACGTCCCCCGGTCGAAAGAAACCCTTCTCGACGATGGCAGCCTTGGTCTCCGCGACGTTGGTCACGAACATCACGACCGCGAGGTCTTGAACGGCGCGGGAGCAGCACACGTAGAAGAGCCGACGGGTGCGCTCGATGACCGAGTGTTGATTTGCACTGAGAACTGGCTCTGACGCACTTTTGCTGAAGCGGAAAGGCTACCTTATGCCTACCAATCGAGCCTGCAGAAGATCGAGTTTTGCTCTCCCGTACCCGAACCCTGAACGGCGTGATCTCCTCTCGCGACCAGTTCGCATGGCTGGTTCGCGAGGCAATCATCCCTCTCGGCGCGCAGTTCGCCAGCCGAAGCGGCACCACCGACGGATACGCCCTCCTGTCCCTTGAGACCTCCGGTCTGACAAGATCGTCCATCCAGGTCCTCAACGTCTCCTCGACGCTGGCGGACGGGAAGACCGGCGGTCTTGCGGCAACCGGAACGAACTACGGCTCGCGCCCATCGGTCGTCAGCCATTGGGACGAACCATTCAACGTCCACAGCACCGCGCAGCTCTTTGTGCCCATCAGGATCAACGGCACGACGACGACGCTTGAGATCACCCGCGACACAGTCGACCAGGCTCTGGGAACGACGACGGGTGACGTGACCTCGGTCGACGATCTCGTGGCCGTCCTCAACGCCGCGCTTCAGGCGCAGAACGTGAGCGTGACAGCATCGAACGCCGACGGCTACCTCCTCTATGAAGCCGACGAGACGGTCCACAAGGCCTCGGGAAGCAAGACCTCGATCGGCATCGGCCCGGCCTCCGATGGGTTCGGCGGCCTGCCCAATTTCGGCCTCCTCGACGTCGACATTACGACCAGCGGCGCCGACCTCGACTACTATCTCACCGGAATCGAGGCGATGCTCAAGAAGCTGACGGGAGCCGGATCGGTACTCGGATCGCTCGAGAAGAGGAACTCCATGCAGGCGGACTTCCTCGACTGTCAGTACCGGAGCAATACTCCCCAATAGTGCCGTTTGAATCTTCCCCAGGTGCTGCGGCCGCCGGTCATCGCTGATATTCCTTCCGATGGTCGGAAGGGGGATGTTGGTGATCAAGCTGAGGGAGACGATCATGATCCTGGATCTGCATCAGCAGGGGCTGACGGTGTCGGCTATTTCCAGAGAAACAGGCATCGATCGCAAGACGGTGCGCAAATATATTGAGCGGGGCCTTGAGGCTCCGGCTTATGGACCGAGAAAGCCTCGCGCGACGGTTATCGATCCGTTCGCTTCTTACCTCCGGGAGCGAGTGAAGACCTATCCCGGCCTCACTGGCAGTCGGTTGCTCCGAGAACTCCGGGACCGAGGTTATGCTGGTGGCTACACCGCGGTCACGGATTTTCTCCGCGATGTGCGGCCTCCGGCCAACCAGGGTTTCGAAGTTCGTTTCGAGACGCCGCCTGGCGAACAGGCCCAAGTCGATTTCGCCCAGTTCCATGTCGTTTTCACCGATGAGCCAATGACACCAAGGATCGTCTGGTTGTTCTCGATGGTGTTGGGTCACAGCCGCCTCATCTGGGCTCGCTTCGCCATGCATCAGAACCTGCCGACCGTCCTACGTTGCCACATCGCCGCGTTCGAGGCGATTGGTGGGGCGCCACGGGAGGTGCTGTACGATCGGATGAAGACCGCCGTCATCGGTGAAGGTCAAACGGAGGGCATCGTCTACAACCGCGCCCTCATCGATCTAGCCCGCCACTATGGATTCCATCCCATTTCGGGAGACGGTGGCGGTTTCGGCTTAAGGGATTTCCCTGTTTTGCAGGGGGAAACTACCCGATTTTCGGCTAGGAAGGCAGATTCCGACCTGTGCGGATCAAGCAAAGCCGGATAGCTTCGGTCATTGCCGTCGTTTTTAGCGGCGTGATTTTGCCATGGGTATCGTTGACAACGGGAAAAGCCGATCAGCAAGACAAAGATGCGCTAGAAAGTAGTGTTGCATTTGGTCTCGGCTGTTCGGGCGACGGCCTACGTGGCTCGTGAGTAACTGTGATATGGTCAGGAGTGATCTGCTACTCGAGCCCCTCGAGAACGTGCCATGCGCGCTTGTAGGTGGCTGCGCCGCTTCCGATGGCGGATTCCCATTCACCGTCATTCATGCCTGAAAGAGCACCACGCAATGCGCGTATGTCCTTGCCCACACCCTGCGACCGGAAGTGGGAAACCAGAGGTTCCGCCGCGCTGCGCGGGATCCCCAGGAGCCGAAGATCGATGGCCTCATCCGAATTCACACCGTAGAAGATCCGCGAGGGAAGATTCCTATATGTCTTCTGCTCATCAGCCGACATCTCTTCGAGCGCCTCCCCGGTCGTGAGGCTTTGCAACGCGGAGACGCCCCAGGAGGCTGCCAGTGCCAACTTTCCGTAGACGGCTCGGCATGTCGTGGACAGAGCCTCGGTCATCGACTGGTCCTCGGATACGAAGTAATCCCTAGCGAGCTGCGGGAGGGTCGCGCCCGCCACCCAGTCCTTCACGACATCAGCCAGGAACGTGCCGTCAGGCCCTCTTCCTCCGGTCGCTTCCTTGAGTTCCTCGCGGATTTCCGGGATCTTGAACAGAATCCCGAACGCATCCGCAAGTACGCGGTTACCCGGCGAGAAGAGGCGGTCCGGACTCCATGAGCTGGCGGACAATCCCGATTTTCCCGTCTCTGCCAAGGCGCGGCTCACGCTTTCCCAGGAGAACCCTGTGCTGTCAACGAGGGATAGCGGCTTGCCTTGGATGACGTTCGCATACGCGGTCACGGCCTCGACCAAGGCGTTAGCCGACGCGGCATCCTCCTGCCGCAGCTTCTGATAGCCGAGACTTCCACGAAGGATCTGCTCAACCTGCGAGGTGAAGCGAGAATGGCTTCCAACTTGCTTGTAGGAATGAGCCAGATACTGGAGGAAGGTAGACCATTCCTTCATGTGGTAGAGGGTGTGAAGCTCGATGGGGCGACCATTCCTCGTCATCTTCCGCACCATTTCAAAAAGTACGGAGTCGAGGATCGATACATTGCGCTGTACGAAATTCTCCAGGATCGCGGACCGTTCGGCGTTGGTGGCCGCCAGAGCGACAATGCCGGTCCCCTCCTGATTTGCTCTACCCGCCCGTCCTGCCAGATTCCAGAAATCCTCCGGCGGCATGGTCTTTCCGTAAGGATACTGATGAGCCGCCATAACCACTCCGGTGACCGGAAAGTTCACCCCCTGTGCGATGGTGGTCGTTGCTACCAGCGTGTCGATCTGTTCGCGCTCGACCAGCCATTCCATGAGGACCTTGGCCTCGTCTGACAGCCCGGAATGGTGGATACCGATCCTGCTTTCCAGCAGGGACGCAAGTGCGAAGTCCTCTCCGAACTCGCGTCGAATGAAGTCGGAAACGAAATCGATGTCCGCGCTGCTTCTTGCACCAAGAAGCTCGTCGCGCCTTGCAGCACGGGCTGCTAGATCGGGATCACTTTGAAGCGTCTTCGCAATGGACCAGGCATCCGCAACCTTGCCCGCCACGATGATTACAGGGCCGCGGTGATTGAGCGCGACCGCGGTGGCTGCAGCCACGTTGGACAGGTTGCCGCTGACGTTCGACCACTTCAGGCCGAGAGGACGACCAGCGGAAAGCTGGATCTCATCCTCGATATTGATTGTGTTCTTGTTAGTGTGGACCGTAGTGAGTTTCAGTCGGAAGTCGCCGGGCTTGTCCGTCTTTTCAGGCATTGCAATTGCGATGGCCCGATCGTTCGGTCGCCATTCGAATTTGACCGTGATGTCTGCGTTGCTGTCGGGCGCAAGCCATTTGGCGATTTCGCCAGCGTTGTTGATGAAAGGAGTGAGTAGCAGGAACTGCGACTGGCGGCATTCGCGATTAATGGTGGCGAGAAGAAGCTCGAGCCTCAGGCCTCTCTCATCTCCAGAAAGATTATGGGCCTCGTCAACAACCACCAGGGTGAGAGGGCGCCCTATCTTCGCTTCCCAGCCGCCCCGAAGCATCATGTCGAGCTTCTCCGGGGTGGTTACGATAACCCGGAACGCATGCTTATCATCGGTCTCCGAAAGTAGCTGAGCCTCGACCCCGTCGATCTCAAGCGCGGGGCTGAGGCGCTCGACGTTGATGCCTAGGGGAGCGAAGTCGCGGCGGAGCTTGGCGCAGACCTGGTTCACGAGCGCACGGGTTGGCGCAATGTATGCAACCCAGCCTCTGTCGGCATCGAACTGGTTGAGTGCCTGCAGCATCCGGAACTGGGCAATGAAGGTCTTCCCGCTGGACGTGGGCAGGCTGACGACGACAGCGCGATGGCCCGAGCCGAGAAGGCCGCTTTCACGCAGCGTGATGCGTTGCGGTGGCAGCATCTCGAATATCGGATTGGCATGAGCGCGCGAGACGAGGTTGTCGACGAACCTCGACACCCTGCTGTTCACCGCACGTGTGACCGTCCAGATACTATTTCTGACCATCCTCTCCGATACGTCCCGCAGCAGCGAGACAAGGGAATGCATCTCGATGAGTTCGGCGCGAAGGCAGGCGGTCATGCTGCGGTCGAACTGGCCTTCAAGCTGCTCACGGACATCGAAACTGCCATCGACAGACCCGTATCCCGTATAGAGCGCGAGGATCTCAGCCGCCTTCGACAGATGGTATGACGCGACCAGCTCCCATGCCGCACGGCGGGGATTATCGGTCGTCTCCAGGAACTCCCTCTCATGCGCTGATTGGAGTTCCCGCAACTCGGCAACCCGTTGTGAGACATCGTCGAGATCCTTCCACCCTCCCTTGCGAAGTAAGAGAAACCAGATGTGCTGCACAGTTTGCCGTACCCGCTCCCCCCATTCCGCCTTGGCATCAATAGGTTCGAGGGCATAAGCGCGCAGGTAGCGGGCGACATCCGGCGTGCGATCAGCAAGAACCCCGTAGCACGCGCCCTCCAGCGCAAGCGAAAGATCTATTGATGGAGCGGCCCGTGCGGCCTCGAACGCGAGTTCCGCAGCCTCGCGCAGCTCTGTCTCCTGGTCACGTGCACCCAGAAGCGCGAAGACATCGAGTTGGTAGGCGAGGAACGCGAACTTCCAATCCTCAAGACCCGTATCAGGGCCGCGTACGGGCAGATCGGCTAGCAGGCTGCGTCCGACAATCTCATCCGCTTGTCGCCTGGTCGATCCGTCGAGAAATTCAGCAAGCAGCTCGCTCATTTCGGCGCAGTTGCAAGAGCAACCCATTCAGAAATCGGACGCGGCATGTACCAGCAGTCAAGACGAACGCGCGGCGGAACAGGGTGGCTGGCCAGCGCTTGTCCACGCGTCCGCAGATCGTCCTCATGCGGTTCCGTATCTCTCAGCAGGATACCAACCAACTCAATGTCCTTCCCGCCCGAAGCGATCATCCTCTTTGCGGCTATATTAAAGCTTGCCTCGAACGAGGTTCCCTTGCAACGGGCCCCAAGATATATAATGAGCTTACGTAGAACTGAAACATCCGACCGCAATGTGTCGAGCTGATGGACAAGGCCGCTACGACCGGACATTACACCCGGAGGCCGCTTCGCGTCCGACGATGTCTTCACCTCTCCGAATAGAAACCTAATTTCCTCACCTTCCCCAATGAGGCCAACGATGTCGGCGCCTGGAAGCGAGGCGCGCGGCGTTTTCATGTCTCGGTTCTCATTCCAAGGCCAGCTAGCTCCGTATTCGCCTTCGAGCAGGCATTCCGCCATGGCTTCTCCTACAGCCCAGTCGGGAGGTGGCGGATCCGAATCGAGTATCTCCCGCACGGTCTCCCTCTCCATATCTGTGGTCGCAAGCCCCAGGAGATCTTGTTCGAACCCATCCATAAACGTGCTGTCAGTGATCCTTTCGTTGACAGGGCCCTTGATGAATACATCGAATTCGAGCTCGTCGCAGAACGATACCCCGCGCCAGTGAGCGACCCCTTCCCCTGAAGGGTAGATTTTCATTGTCTTGATAATAGCGATGATTCCCCTTGCCCGTATAACGGGTATAAGGGATAAGGTGAAAACGCAATATTAAGAAGAGGGTTACCGTGGTCAAACCAATTACCGTGGGCGAAGTGACCTTCTCCACAAAGGGTTCCGCGGAGGAGTACTTGAAGGGAATCCTCTACAAGTACGAGATAGGCGAGTTGGTGGATGAAAAGGATTCCGGCTTTCTGGCGGAACTGCTTACTCGACATCCGGAAGCGGATCAGAAAATCGGCCCCGGAATCGAATCCTTTCATGTACGCAAAGCCGATTACGGGACGCGCTGTTTCTACGTAATGCGGGTTGACGGCACTGAGGAGAGGTTCTCTGCTCGTAGCTGCCTTTAAGGAGTGAGGTGTCCTCAGTGAAAAGTTTCTCGACGTCACCTTGAGCGTGTCAATGTGGAGGTCCGGAATGAAGATGTCCCGCACCTTCGGCTTGTGCCGATTCCGCGTATCCCCTCCTCCTGCCGAACCGTGAGCGAATTCGTCGCCTCGCCCACTCGGGTTCCGGAACTCCGTGTTGTCCCGGCGCTCCGCGATGATGTTGCTGAAGGCATTTCCGCTAGAGTGGGAGAACAGATTCCAGGACCCTGACGCTCCGGGTAAGGATGCTTTCGAACGCCGCCTGAAGGCGATGACGAAGCACTATCAACGAAACCTCGGGGTTTCACCGCTGCCCGTTTCCCCGAGCCTGGGGGAATAGTTTTGGCTGCCTATCAGGTTCGATGAAGAGAAAGGGCCATCTTCTCAGTTCTGCGAGCAGCCTACGACGATGCTCACCAGCGAATGCCTGAGCCAGGGCCGAGAGTGGGATACCTTGCTTGCGCCGGTCATCTGCAGATTTACGCCTTTTTGGGCATCCGACAATGGAGACAACGAGCCAGAGGCAACCAGGAAGGCCTCCAGAATTTCGAAAGGGCGTGCCACATGTTGAGAAACGAATGGAACAGGGATGTCCAAAATGGCAAGCGGCGCCAGAGGCGCCGCTATCGATTCACCATACAAAGTACGGAGAACTATCGCTGCTGATCAGATTTCTTCACCAGATATCTTTTCAGTTTTCGATCCCTCAAAGGGGACTATCAGAGCATGCAAGCAAGTATCGCTCTGTCACCTCCATTGGTCAAGACCAAGCAGGTAGACAATTAAGACAATTCTCGAAAAAGGATCCGTTCCGAGAATCGCGTAGAGGATGTCGTCCGCCATGGCACGCACCCGCCTCTCCGATCACTCACGCAAAGATATTTGCAGCCCTAGAGCGGGTTGGTTCCTCTACTCATAGGAAACGTCAGAATTATATGATCGCGATGAAGAGCGGGGTCAGGTCACGTCCAACCCTTCGATACCTCCCGGATCCGGCAAAACTGTGCCACGAAATCCTATATTCTGCGAAGCTGATTGTTGACTGATCAGCTTAGCGTAGAACCCTTGCCGGAGCATCAGATTGGCCACAGGCTGGAGAACTCCCTACTTGTGTCGGGCAATAATGCTCCAAGGGGATCGCCTCGCCTTCCGAATACGGATAGTGGCTCCATGCCGGACCGGTTTCGACAGAGTGGAGCCGACCTCCCTAGCAAAGCGAGGGTCATTTAACCCCAAGATCGACACCCTTGGCCGCCCTCGGCCGACCGAGCACGTTCTTCAACCAGCACTCCTTCTTTTTGGAGACATAAGCGAAGGCACGACAGGCATTGTCGCCGACGCAAGCGACGAAGCATTCCAGATAATTGGTCTGCCTGATCCGCTTGTAGTCGCCGCCGGAAATATCCATTCCCGAATAACTCGTGAAGTCGGACATGATCACGTCCGCCGCCTTCGAGGCCGAGTAGGCTGCGATCGCATCGGCGTTCCGGATCAGCGCGACGACATTGTCCTTCAGGAAGCAGAACCGATGCTTCGCATTGTAGGTTACCGCCTTGCACTGGCCGTCGCTCTCGCAGGCCGTCCGACAGCCCTGAAAAGTCACATCCTTCAGCGTGGCATAGTCGAAGCCGATGGCATCATATCCGCGAGCGTCCAGCAGGATCGTCGAAACCGAGGATCGGGGAAGCGACGTCACCATCTCCTGCTTCGGGGACGAGGCCACGACTTCAGCTTTCCCATAGCATAGAACCTGATGAACTGACGGCGTGATCTTGTCGGCAAGGTCTGCAGTTGAAAGCGTTGGCTGTCCGTCCTGCCGGTCTCCGGACTGGCTTGCGACGCTCTGGGACTGCATGAAGAGATCAGCCACGGACGCACGGATGGCGAAGTTAACGTTCTGTGCGGTGATTCCGATCTGATCGGCGGCCTGCTTCGAGAAGGTGGCGCTCGTAATCCCCAGCAGGAAACCGTCGCGATCCACGACGGGGCCGCCGGAGTTGCCTGGCTGGATCGGCGTCGAAATCTGGATGTAGCGCGTGTCGTTCCGGAGGCCGGCGAGCGCGTTTACGTTTCCAGTCGTGATCTTCACGGAATCGGCCAGCAAATCCGCAAGGGGATAGCCAATGGCGACGATGTCCTCTCCCAACCGGATGGGCGCACGCCTGAAGGTGAGAGGAACCATCGGTGTGTCTGCGTTCACCTTGATCAAGGCGAGATCGTTGGTCGCATCGATCCTTGGATCGGTCGCAACGCCCCTGCCCTTCACCTCCACATGGTCGCAGCCATCTACGACATGGGCGTTCGTCATGAGCCAGCCGTCCGCGGTGACGGTGAATCCTGTTCCGGAAGATTTCGGTTCCTCGGCGGCGGCATCCATCACCGCGGCGATAGTAAGGATTCCAGCCACCAAAATCCGTGCAGACATCTTCATCGCCAGCCCCTCAATATAAAGCAACCTAAACTCCCCGGGCGAAGGAATTCAACGACCTCATTTGCGAAGGTAGCTCTTTGCACCGCTGTCGGTGTAGCAGAACTGTCCGCCACGAGGCCCTGTGCAGAATGACCCTGAACGACACAGGCACTTCTCGTCTGCCGCCGGGGCCATTGATTGGGATGCGCCATCCATCAGCCCCATGGCACCGCCCATCGTGGCGGTGCATGATTTCTTGCTGGCACTCACCGAGCCGTCGTTGCAGATGAACGTATCGCCACGGCAGCCCGCGATGCCGCCCTTCCTCCCGCTGCAGGGAATATTGGCGGCCTGAAGGTTCGTTGCGTGCAAAAGAATGGCGCCGACCACGAGGACACACCAAGGACCACGGCAAACCCGACAGCGCTCCATCGCTCCGAAGATGGTCATCATGCGGATGCAGTCGTCGATCCCAAGGTGAGCATTCCATCACGATCCTGCAGGGTCCCCTGCGCCGTCAGCAGTTCGATCCGCGACACGATGAAATCTCTCAACTGACTGCTGGTGGCGCGGAATCCCAATCCCCTCGCAATGGCGTTGACGGCTTCGTCCTCGGTTGCGCCGAAACTCGTCTCGATGATCGAGGTAAGCCCTTCGTCGATCTCCATCGGCGGGATCATGTCAATCCTGCGCAGCCCGGACGAGGTGACCAGGCTGCGGTCGCGCATACGAACCATGGCGCCCGGCCACAGGAGGAAATCTCCTGAGCGAAGAATCTCACCTGCGTTCACGGCGACACGAATGGCGTTGCCGACATGGGCATCGATCCGGCTCCCTGCCCGCTGGAGCCCCCAGGCAGTCCGGATTCGGGTCACTACCTCGTCCCTATGCACGGGGCCTTCGACTTCGACCGTCTCCTTGATCAACTTGACCAGCGTCCCTGTCGGAACTTCATGGAGTTCGCCCACGATATTTGGCTTCAGCGAAGCCTCCTCGTAGAGGTTCGAGCCACCTCCATCCGTCGATACCGGCTGGAGACCGATCTCCGTCACAGTGGCGCGTTCGATTGTCACCACTTCCACCGGAACTGCCCGCGAAGATGCACGCGTGTGATCGGCTCCAGACAAAGCATTCGTCTTGGCCTGTTCGATGGTGGCAATCAGGCGATCGAGTTCGGCCTTCGGCCGCTGGAACCAGTCGGCGGACCAGATTCGATGGACTGTCCATCCATGGTCCTCCAGGACCGCCTGACGAAGCCGGTCACGGTCACGCGCCGAGCGGGAGTCATGATAGGATGCACCGTCGCATTCGATCCCGATAAGGTAGCGGCCGGGGACCGCCTCGTCCGCCACGGCGAGATCGATGAAGAACCCGGCAATGCCGACCTGCGGATGGACCTGGTATCCCCTCTCCTGGAGGGCCGCCATCACCTGCTCCTCGAACACGCTGTCCATCGCCCGGTCGGAGCGCTGTGACATCGAAAGCCGCCCTGTCCGCGCGTAGTGAAGGAAGAGCTTGAAGGCAAACACGCCCTTCCCCTTGCCGCGTTCAAGATCGATGTCCTCGTCGGTGATGGAAGCGTAGACCTCGCAGCGTCGCTTGGCGCGGCTGATCAGGACATTGAGGCGGCGCTCGCCTCCTTCCGCCCCCAAGGGACCGAAGCGCATGCCCATGTAGCCTTGGGCGTTTTTTGCATAGGCCACGGAGATCAGGATCACATCGCGCTCGTCGCCCTGGACGTTTTCGAGGTTCTTCACGAAGAACGGTTCGTGGGGATGAGAGTGGAAGAATTCCTCGGTCTGAGGATTGAGGCGGCGCAGCAGTTCCAGTTGGTCCTGGATTTCGCGCCGCTGCTTGATCGAGAACGCGGCAACGCCGAGCGAAAGATGCGGCGAATGCAGGGCGTGGCGGATGATCGCCTCGGCGACGACCTTGGCCTCCACCTTGTTCACGCCATCCTCAAACACTCCGCCCGGCACATGATGGAAACGCAGCCCCATCCCGGCTTCCTGCGTGTATGGGCTCGGCACGATGAACAGCTTGCTGTCGTAGAACTGCGAATTCGAGACGGCGATCAGCGACTGGTGGCGGCTGCGGTAGTGCCAGCGCAGCATGCGCTCCGGCAGACCGCGAGCCGAGAAGAGGCCGAGGATGCTCTCAATGTCGGAGACCTGTGCGCCTTCCTGATCATCGTCGTCCTCGACCGCCCCGGAGGTCATTTTCGAGAAGAACTTCGTCGGAGGTAGCTGGCGTTCGTCGCCAACGACGACAACCTGCTTTGCACGGGCGACAGCGCCGAGCGCATCGACAGGCTGAATCTGACTCGCTTCGTCCATGACAAGGAGATCGAATTCGAGAACGCCCGGCGGAAGGAACTGCGCGATCGACAGTGGACTCATCATGAACACAGGCTTCAGGGCCTGGATCGCAGGCGAAGCCCGCTGCATGAGCTGCCGGATCGGCATGTGGCCGCGACGGCGCGCCATCTCCGCACGCAGGACACCGACAGGCCCGATACCACTGATCGAGGGAATTTTCCGATGATGCGCCCGCACGACCTCCAGGCGAGACAGGCTCATGCGGCTGCGGTCGAGCGATGCGAACTCACCGACCAGTCTGCCATGCACCTCGCCATCGAAACGGGCGAGTTCAGTATCCTCGGCATGCTGATGACGCAGGATCCTTTCGTAGAACGCCATTTCGAAATGAGGAATGATATCGGACGTGGAAATGCGGCCATCCTCAAGACGCTCGACAACGGCACCGACACCCATGTTCGCAGCATCGCCTGCACGGCCATTGTAGGCAGCAAACTTCGAAAGCTGCTCCTCGTTCTCGATCCAACGGATCAGCTTGGCGCCGACCTGGGACAATGGCGCGCCGGCCACATCGCTTGTTCCAAAGAGCACATCCAGATCCGCCTTCAGGAACTGAAGGATTTCCGACATGGTGGTCGCGAAGGCATCTCCTTGAGCCGCAGCCTGCCGAGCCTTCTCCGCCGCTACGGCACGGTAGGCGACACGAGAAGCAAGAAGCCTGATGTCGCCATTCCGTGATATCCAGTCACAGACGACGGACAGCTCCTGCCACTCCGACAACGAATCCTTCCAGAGATCCCCGAACGCCGCTCGGCCGAGATCCGCCGACGCATCAATGGAGCGTCTGCGAGCCTGGGCGGCCGCAAGCCGCTCGATGGCAGCAATCCGGCCTCCGGCATCATCGGGCAATGTGCGGACAAGAGGCGAGAACGCGCGGTCAGCGCCCGCAATCTCCTTTATGACCGCGGCCGCCTGCGTCAGTACAATCTCATCCGGCCCGATAGCGTTGGGGAACAATGCTGCCGTACCTTCGCCCAGATCGCTCCAGAGCGAAAGCAAAAGCCTCCGCGTCTCCTCGAGCAGCATCCGAACCTGCTCGCAGCGCGCGGCTACGGAGGACTTGTCGGTCAGCCTGCTTGCTATCATCCTCGCTTCAGTGCCTACGCCCCGGAGACTCCTCATCCAGAGCACCAGACTCTCAAGCGGCTTCGGGTCGGATCGTTCGCCGCGCCAGTCGGCGCCGAATGCCGCGCGTCCCAGGCTGTCGCCATCCTTGATGATGGACCTGGCCTCCTTGCCCTTCTGAAGAAGGTCCAGCAACTGCACCGTTTCATCCGGCGGCGTCTCGGACATGACGGTCTTCAAAAGAGCCTTCGCCTTTCGCCAGTCCCCGCTGAGAAACTTCAGGAATTTGTGCCCGTGCATCGCGACGGCGGTCCGGGCCGGGACCAGATCGATATCCCACGCCTGGTCGGCGATCTTGCCGGAAAGATCCGCCCTCACCTGCCGATAGGTGGCGACCGCCTCGGCGAGATCGCTCGCCTGATCGAGGCCCCGCTCCCATATGGCAGCGACGAAGGCATCAGGACTTGCATCGGGAGCATCCGCAACGCGCTCGCCGATCGTGACCAATCGGCCAATGGATCCCAGCGTTGCCGATGCATTCACACCTAGCATCGTCTTCAGTGAAGCGGCAGCGTTCAGAAACCTCGGCAACAGATTATCCAATTGCGCGAGTGTCGCAAATCCGGACTGCGGGAATGATTTCGGCAGTCTGCGAAACGATGTCAGAAGAGGCTGTGGATCCGTCTCCCACGCATCATCAAGCATCTGCGCCCGGACCTGCTCGGAAAGGCTCTGGAATTCCGCACCATCGCGGATCATGCTTGCGATGTCTTCGAGCGAGATTTCCCAGACAGGATTCGCCAACGCTTCGGGCGACAGACCTTCCGGGCAGCTCGCGACACGCTCCGCTAGCACGAGGTCGTCCTTGAATCCCGAAATCGATGCCGCCGGCTCACGATGGAGCATATCGGTCACGTCCCTCATGGAAGCAGTCAGCTTCAAAAGGTCCGACGACGCATCCGACAACCTCTTCGTCAGCCGCTCCAGATCGAGCGGAGTGATACCTGTCACGCCCACACCATGCCAGGCGTGCTGCGAAGGCAGACCAATGTCCTCGATCCGCTGGGCAAGTTCCGAAAGGATGGCGACAATGCGTTCCCGGAACTCGGGAGTCCACGAGATGGAATCCGCAAACTCGATGTCCGACGGAGGCATTCCCAAGCGCCTCAGGCGCGACAGATGGCCCATGACCTGATACGGGGACAACTCGTATGGACGGTACACTTGGTGAAGCCGAGCCGGATGGGCGTTCAAGCTGTCCCGCGCCTCGACAAGTCGGCGGTCCAGCGCATCGGCGGCTTCACCCTTCGGCGCTCCCAGTTCCCAGACATGTTGCAATTCCGCAAGGATCGCCCTTTTGTTGGCCTTGTTCGAATGCAGTTCAAGGCATGCGTCGCCCACACCCGCCTGATCGAGACGGCGCTTGACCACCTCGAGCGCAGCCATCTTTTCGGCGACGAACAACACGGTCTTTCCATCCGCTACCGCAGACGCGATGATGTTGGCGATCGTCTGTGATTTCCCGGTTCCGGGCGGTCCCTGGATGACGAGATCCCGCCCTCGCCTGGCTTCATGGATCGCGATGGTTTGGGAACTATCCGCGTCGACAATATGGGTCATCTCCTTCGGGGAGATATGCTCATCGATCCTGGCATCGTCAGGCAGCAGATCGTCGGTGCGGGAGAAGCCGTTGGATACGAGCGAAGTGATCAGCGGCCGGTCCGTAAACTTGGCATCCCTGGGCCAGAGGCTCGGATCCAGGTCGCGATACATCAGGAACTTCGCGAAAGAGAAGAAGCCGAGGACAATATCATTTGGCTGTACCGACCAATCGGGCTTGATCGAGACAGCGGCAGCGACCTGTTCGGCATAGCGCTCGAAGGAGAAGTCATCAGACGCTTCGAAATCCGGCATGCGAATCTTATGGATGCGATCCAGGAGGGCTTCGAGGGACAGATTGGATGCGAAATCCTCGGACCGCGCCCGCAGCTTGAAACGCTCCGCCGCGCTGCCGCGTTCCAACGCCACAGGAACTAGGATAAGCGGCGCATAGCGAATGTTCTCGGCGTTGTTGGGGTCAATCCACTTCAGAGTGCCAAGCCCCAGGTAAAGGATGTTGACGCCTTGCTCCTCCTCCAGGGTACGGGCGTCGAAATAGAGGTCGAGGAGGCGCTTTTGAAGCGCGTTGGGGGTCATCCGGGTCTGGAGCTTGGTGTCACCGTGCCGAACAAGACGTCCGCTATCGTCTCGCTCATCGTCGTCCGGAAGAGCAAGTTCGATCAGTTCCTCCGCCCCTTCGCCGTCCTTGGACTCCCGCCCCTTAGCCCCGGCGAGGAAGGTCATCGCCTTTCCTTCCGTGACGAGAATCCTGAATATCTCGGAAGACTGCTCGTCCACGATATCGATTGTCTTCGCACTTTTTGAAAAACGCGGGACGTGCAGGAGTCGGTTTCGGGCCGACAGGTCCAGAAGCTCCGTCCGCGCCCGCTCAATCTTGGCTTCGACGGATAAGTTGCTTTGGAAAATGGATTGCTCGGAAGCATCGCCAGAATTTAAAACAGTGTCGTTCATGTCCCCAGTCCTCTCCATGACAAGTCATGCATAAAGAAAGGCCACGGGTCCAGTAGCTACATCGTCAACCTCTGCGTTTATTGTCGAAATACTTAATCGCTGCGACAGAGTGCCAGCGTCGGCTTCCATCCTGGCCGGAACAGATGCGATGCCGTTTTCACAACGTGTTCAAGGATCGAGTCCTTTGCAATCTTTTTTTGCCTTGGACCCTTCACCGGAATATCAGAAAAATCTCAATAAAGCCGGTCAATTAGGTCATCTTTTTAATATTTGACGTCACCGCCCGACACCCCTACACGAAGTGCCCTTGCAACCATAGGGGCGGGATCAAGGTGAAGAGCATTACACGGCGGGCATCGTTTCCACGCATGATAGAGCAGTTCCTCCAGCAGCGCGGGGCCACCGTTCTGCCGCCGCGCGAACTGGAGGCGATAAGGCACTACCTGCTGGGCCTCGTCGCGAACGGCCAGCAACCTCCACGTCATGACGGACACCCGGACTGGAAGCTCATCGCTAACATCTGTGGCATAGATGCCGACAGACTGGCAAACGCAGGGCGGGTGTTGGAGCCCGGATTCGACGCGGTGAAGCGGTTCACGAAGAAGCGTCAGCGTGGTGGGCGAACCGATTCGAAGCCACCAATGCGATCGAAAGCTCATGATCGCCACAGGGGAAGAAACCGTACCGACCTGCCCAAGTCGGAGAAGGTTTCATCGGAGGAGCCTCCGCCGACTCCCGTAGAAGAGCCGCCGCGGAGGAAGCGAGGCGCCAAACCGAGGGAGATCGTGGAATTTCCAGTTCCGCTGATGTCGACATGGGATGATCCAGACAGCTTTCCGGATGCCTTCAAGCTCCATATGGAACGCCACGGCGACACGTATTGGCATCTCTATCGCGCCGTCGTTAAGCATGGCGACAGAGTGAGCCACAAGACATTCATAACATGGGTCAAGGGCACACGCACGCCACGCAGCGTGATGAGCTTCGAAGTGCTAAGGCGTATCGAGCGGCGGTATCGGCTTGCGCCCGGATACTTCAAGGCGAAACTGTCAAATCTCGCCCGAGCGGCGACGGGACATAACCCGGTCGGCATATCCCCTTCCGAGCGGCGACGCATTGCGTGGCACCTGCCCGACGATTTCGACCGACGCTCCCCTTCGGACCAGGAGAAAATTCTTGAGTGGGTCCGGCGGGTGATCGTCACCGGATCGACCGACTATCGCCGCTTCCAGGCCGCGGCCATGAAGAATCGCTATGCCGTCCGCTTTCCGGACGTGCTCCAGGGTACGACGGCCATGGTGCGCCCTGCCCCCGACTTGCCCGGTTTCGAAGAGGATGATGATGACTTTGGCGAGATCATCGACGGCGCGGTGGATGCTCCTCCACGCCTCTGGGAAGAGATGGCCGATCTCCTGAAGTTCAAGACGGCGACGCTGACCGCCGTCGGCTACCAGAGGAACGGCGTATGGGGCGAGGAAACCGCAGCGCAGAAGGTAGAGCACTTCGGGCTCATGCTCGGTGCACTTGCCGCCTCCTCGCGCGGCGCGGTTCGTGGACTGGGCGTGCCGCTCGAATCGCTGAGCTTCACTTTGCTGGTGTTTCCCGCGGTCTGGGACTGGTACCTGCAATGGCGTGAAAGAAGGCGTGGATTCTATACGGCCTGGGAGGTCGACATGCTCCGCCTGGGCCTTGCCCTGACGCGGGCCGAGACAGGATGGCTGCGGCAAAATCCGAAGCTTGCGGCCAATCTCCGTCCCATCAAGGGGATGATCACGCAGCAGGAAATCGACGCTGTCCTGAATGACTGGGACACGGCCTGCGAGACGTGCCAGAAACATTGCTCGGGCCGCGTCAAGGAAATCCATCGTGTGGCCCAGGTTCATCACGATCCGTTCGAACCCATCCTCTGCGTGCTGGAGGCGGACAGCCCGGTCGGGGAATACCGCAAGATCACGGAGGAAATTCTGCGCCTCCTGCCCGACGAGCGGCGACATCCTCGGGATGCGGCGGAAGCCGTCCGCTCCTTCCTGATGATCAGGATCGGCCTGCACACCGGATTGCGCCAGAAGAACCTGCGGCAACTGCTCCTATGCCCAAGGGGGCGCATGCCGACATCGGAGCGCCAGCTTGCAAACCTCAAGGTCGGGGAATTGCGGTGGAGCGAGCGGGACAACGGCTGGGAGATCCTGATACCGTCCCTCGCCTTCAAGAACGCCAATTCCTCCTACTTCGGCAACAAGCCTTTCCGCCTCGTCCTGCCGGACATCGGTGATCTCTACCGCTACATCGAGGACTACATCGACCGCCACCGCGCCCGCCTGCTGAATGGCGCTCCCGATCCCGGCACCTTCTTCGTGAAGACTGTCAAGAAGATCAGCCTGACGGCAGCCCACGACCAGAACACCTTCTACGAGGCTTGGCGACTGACCATCCAGCGGTACGGCATTTACAATCCGTACACCGGACGCGGCGCGATCGAGGGGCTCCTGCCGCACGGTCCCACAATGTCCGCGACGTTCTCGCCACCCACATCCTGAAGAAGACAGGTTCCTACGAGCAAGCCAGCTACGCTATCCAGGACACTCCGGACATGGTGGCGAAGCATTACGGGCGCTTCCTGCCGCAGGACAAGGCGGCTCTGGCAGCCAGGATTCTCAATCAGGTCTGGGATGCAGCATGAGGCAGAGCCTAGTCGACAGGGCGCTGCCTTCTTGAATCGTCGCTGTCAGACAAATTCGTGGGAATGAAAAACGCTCCTGACTTGCTTCCGATCAATCAAGCTCTGATCGGATCCGCACTATCTCCAGTACCTTCATCATCGCCCCCCAACACGAGGAAATTTAGACCATTCGAATGAAGGAGTGCAACGCAATCCGCCACATCACTCAGGACTTTTCCCATGTCAGCAACTATCCTTTACCGCGGAACGATCATGCCATGAGGATGATCGCGAGCTTGGCGCGACAGCCATGATCGTTCCAGAAACGATTATCAGGCCAGCAATCAAGAAGGGCAGATCTTCAACTACCGCCTACAAACCCGCATTTAATTATGAATTCCACTCATCAATCAAAAAGAGACGCACCGGCTTTTCCGCAGGTACCCGAGATGTCTGCCGACGATATGAGCATGCAACTGAACTAGAAGGAGTAGCATCCTATCCTCGCGGAGCCTCTCCATCTTCATCACCTCGTGATCGTGATGTTGATTGTGAAGTTCAGCGTCCGTCCGAACTCGTCGGCGATCCTCGCCACGCGTGGCATCGGCTGGCCTGAGTACCAGTTCGCGACCTGAATGCTGGCGGGCGCGTACCAAGCGCCGCTATCGGTGTCGAACAGGATGCGCGACGTCGTTCCTTGCGTGAATGTCAAGTCCCCGATGTAATTCTGCACTATCAGGTCGTCCGACCGGAAGTCGGTGTAGAGCCTGAACGAGTAATCCGTCCGTTGCGTCGAGATGATCGAGAGCGCTTCCTTCGGCGCGACACCGATCCAGAACGGGGTGGTGACGTCGGTCTCGCCGTTGGCGGCCGTCACCCGGATCGTGAAGTCCCGGACGATGAAGGCCTGCGTCGGGGTGCCTGAGATCCTACCGGTCTTCGTGTCGAAGGACAGCCCGTACTGGGTGAGGTCGACGCTCGGCGTGAAGACGGTTCCCCGATAGCCCCACTTCGTGGTCCTGCCACGCTCGACGACCGACGGCACGAAGGCCGTAATCGCAGTGTCGACCCTGCCGAGGATCGTCTTCGCCGGGTTGGTGATATCGGGGACCGCCGGGGTCGGAGCAACCTCCAGCGTGAACGGGTTCGAGTAGACCGTCTGCTGGTATCGGATTCCAGAGACCAGATATGTGTCCGTCGCCTTGACCTTCAGTCCCGCATAGGTTCCAGACGCGGAGACGACCTTGTTCGCGGACGGATTCTGCGTCGTCGCGTTCGAAGTGTCATAGCCTCTGATCTCGCCAGTCACGGGATCGAGCTCGATGCCTTCAGGCCAGTTCCCGGCACCCTTCTCGTATGCGACCGTGCCCAGCCTATACGCGGTCTCGATCGTGCGGTTGAGCACGTCGCCCTGCGTCGTCTGGACGAGGGCCGGAACCGTCAGCCGCAGATCGGGAACGACCCTGACCACGATCGACCTCGACGTGACGCGGTTCGTGTCGTCGGTGACGGCGACTTCGAAAGTCTTGTCTCCCGCGTCGGAGAAGCTGCCCGAGACGAGGCCTGTCAGCAGTCCGATGTCGAGTTGGTCGACGTACTGACCGGCCTGATGCGTCTTCGGATCGCCGTCGATGTCGTAGGAATAGTATTTCACCGTGCCATATGTGTTGCCGCTCGTCGCCTGTATGCCGAAGGGCACGCCGACGCGCGTTGTCAGCCCGGCGACGCCGAGCGTGATCGCTCCGCTCGGATTGACGATCTGGAATGAAATCCTCTGCGACGCCGTTGCACCCACGGAATCCTTCGCCGTGACGGTGACGCCGTCGTAGTTCCCGACGGTCGTCGGCGTGCCGGAAAAGGTCACGACGCCGTCCTTCACGACGTAGGTGATGCCGGGCGGCAGAGAAGAGACCGACACCGTCCAGTCTGAGTCCTCTGCGGCGCTGCCATAGGCCGGGTTGATTCCCTTCGCGACGACCACAGGGGCGATCTGAACATTTACCGCCCTCGTCACAAGCGCCGGAGCGTCGATGCCGAACGGCACCCTGTCTCCGACCGTCATGGTCACCGGTTCGGACGCCTCCGTGCGCCCGGCGGCGTCGGTGGCCTGCCATACGATGCCGGACCACGTGCCCTTGAGAGACGGAGATCCGGTGTAGGTGACGGACGCGCCCACGGTCGACTGTATGCCGTCAGGAAGCGTGCCCGCGATCATCTTCCACGACACGGATTTCCCATATGCTGCGTTCACGGCCGTCGTCGTCAGCTCGGGCGACGAGCCGTAGAGCGACAGGTTCTCTGCTGTCGCGCTGTTCGCGACCGTCAAGTCGTCTGCCGGGGCCACGGTGAAGGTGATCGGATCCGACACGGCGCTGTTGTACTCTTCCTTCGTCGGGACGTCGCGGATGTACGCGGACGCGTGGTCGTCGTAGGCGACGACGTTCGCCTGGAATGTTCCGGACCTGGACGGGATACCGACGAGCGTCGCCTTTTTCGTGTCGAAAACGAGCGCGTCGTCCGGGAAGTACGCCGCCGGAGGCAGGGTGTCCACCGTGCCGTCCGCAAGCGTGACCAGCGACATCGGCGACGGCACACCGCCGATCCGATAGCCGACGACCTTCTCGTTGCCCGCGATATCGAGTTCGTAGGCGGTCGAGCCTGCTGTCCAGATGTAGCCGGAGGCCTTTCCGTTGGCGTACTTCCGCAAGACGAGCGTCCCCGGAACGTCGCCACGCATGCCGTAGGCTATCTCTCCGATCGGATAGTGGATGTCGGGCTTGAACGCGACGTCGATCCTCGTGCCCGGCGAGAACTGCTTCGACGATATAGCCGTCGAGGCCGCCGCGATCTTCACCTCGAGAGGCGGGACCACCTGCGCCTTGACCACGGGAGCACTTTCGAAGTCGCGTCCGTGCGCGTCCGTCGCCTGGATGGTCAGCGAGTATGACGTCGTCGTCGGATCGTCGAAGTAGCTCTCGTCCGTGAACGCACCCGTTTCCGGGTCGAAACCCGCCATGGCGGTAGCCGGAGCGTCGTCGGGCTTCACCGAGAAGACGAGCGGCTGTATCTCGTTCGAGATCGCCAGCGCTTCCGTCTTGAACGGCTCGTTCCTGCGCAGCACAAGGTTCGCGCCGCCGTTCGACCGCTTCACCTTGCCGGCGAGCGTCGACTTGACCGTGAGGATCGTATCGGCATCCATCCCTTCGATGTCCGTCACCGTCACCGGAACCGACCAGATGCCGGGAGCCGTCGGGCCGCCGAAGAACTTGCCGGTGGCCTTGTCGAACGTCAGCGTCGATGGGAAGTCCGGCTTGTTGGACTCGCTTGCCGGAATGGTCGCCTCGTATGACAGCGGCGCGATACTGAATCCCGTCGTCTTCGGTACGGAATCCTCCACCGAGGTCAGCACGTATCCGCCGTTGCTGTCGGGCTGCATCTCGAAAAGGAGCGTCGCCGGAGAATATTCGAGCGCGAGCGGCATGAGCTCGGCAAGTGTCGACGAGATGACGATCGACGTCGTGGCCGTCGAGTTCTCGGCATCCGTCACATCCACGGGGACCGTCCACGATCCGAGGCCGGTCGGCGTCCCGGAGAACTGCCCGGTGCTCTGGTCGAAGGTCACGCCCGATGCCTCCGCGGGAAGCGAGGACAGGTCAGCCGAATAGGTCAGCGAGCCGACATAGGATCCCCTCACCCTCGGAATTGCGGTGATGTCCGAAGAATACGGGACGTAGGTGCCGTCTTTCCGGACGCGCAGCTCATATGCCGGACCGGCCGACGAGTAGGAGAACGACATCGGCACCTGGGGTGTCACCCTGATCACGAACGGTGCCGTCCACGAAACGAGATTTTCACCATTCGCCCCTCTGGATTCCGCCTTCAGGACGACGCCGGAGACGGTCGTGCCGGCCGCCACCATCGTCCTGCCCGTGATCATGCCGGTGGCTGCGTCCACCGCCAGATCATATGGTGACAGAGCAGGCCCCCTGGTCGTGTCGACCGACCAGACGGGCTGGGACCAGAAGCCGTCCGTCTGAACGCCCTGGACGAGCGGATCGTTCAGTTCGGCCTGGGACAGGCGTGGGATGTCGTACGCGGCCTGAGTGGTCTCGACCGTCGGATACGGCCTCACTTCGAGCGAGACGGACAGCGTGCCCCTGCGGCCGCGCGCATCCTGATATTCCACGGCGATGCTGCCGCTGAACGCCGACGTCGGCGTGCCGGAAAAGCTGCCATCCGAGGCGTCGAATGTTAGTCCCGCCGGACTCGCCGGAGTTGCCGAAAGGAACGTGACGGCCTGCGGGCCGCCGATGACCGTCGCCGGATCGATGGAGGAGCGCAGTTCGTCGGTCTTGATCGTCGTGGCCGCCTCGCCCGCGGACTGGTCGCCGCTCACCGTGCCCATGTAGCTCTTCGAGACGTGGCCTGCTGGCTGCGGCCAGTCCTCCACGACGACCATGAATCGGTCGGACGTGACCGTCGAACCTTCGCTGTCGGTCATCGTCACCGTGAACGGGCCGTGGTCTCCCCTGTCGGCGTATGGGATGCCTGCCGCGGCCCGCATCGTCCCCGTGTCCTCGTCGAACGAGAGCCATGAAGGCGGGGCCTCGCCCGAGAGGTTGTTCAGGACGTAGTCGATCCTGAACGTCCTGGCACCCTCCGGCTGAAGGGGCGTGACCGGAACGGCCCATGCGGACGTATCCATATCGACAGTGAAATGCGGCGGTGTCACGGATGCGACGGCGATTTCGTCTCGAGGATCGACGACTATGCCGAACGAGCCGGACGAGGCCTTCTCCTTCGAGAAGTCCGAGATCGTCACGTCGAACGGACCGTAGTATCCGGCCTCGGCGGCGGTCGCGCCATCGAAGGCGCCGTCGGCGTTCATCGAGATGCCGGAGGGCAGTCCTGCGACATTCGAGAGCGTCAGCGAAGGCTGGCTGTCGTTCGTCACGTCCGGAATGACCGCTGCCGCGTCGTATGGGACGGTCGCCCATGTCCGGGAAGCTGCCAGCCGCTTGACGTGGATGGTGTCGACCGGGCCCGCAGAAAGCGGGCCATGGGATATGACGGTCACGTTGCGCTCCGTCACGTTGCCGTCGCCGTTCGTTGCCGTGAAGGGCACGCTGAATGTGCCGATCATCTGAGGATGTCCCGTTACCGCGACGGTCGCGGCGTTTTTCGAGGGGTTCGTCGCAACGTGGAAGTCAGGCCATGAGGCGAAGTCGGACGGCGCCGTGTCGAAATCAGCGATCCCGCCCTGCACCGACAGGACTCCATTGAACGTGCCGCCGATACGAACGTGCTGCGCCTGCTGCGGGGTGAGGTCCTTCAGCGAGAACTGGCCGTTGACTGCGGAGATCTCGTAGGAGCAGGTCCGCGAGGTCGTCATGCCGTCCGTCGTGTCGTTGACGGAGATCGTGAACAGGCTCGAAGGCGTCGCCATCTTCGGCTGTCCCGAGATCGTCGCGGTCGCAGGATCGAAGACGAGCCCGTCCGGCAGGGTTCCTGAGATGTAGTCGTACGAGACCGCGCCCTTGATGCCGGCAGCGGCGCCGATCTTCACGGCGTACGACTTCGCCGTCGAGAAGTTCAGCACTGGAGCGGTGCCCATGCCCCGGCATTCGGGATTCGGATCGGCGGAACCGAACTCGAACCAGTTCGACCAGCCCGGCACGCCGTCAATGTCGATGGCCTTCCAGCGGATCGTCGCGGTCTCGTAGGGCTGACGGACGGAACCTGCGAGACGTAGCGCCGAGCTATCGCCGTTCGACTTGACGGTGCCCGGCAGCGAGGATTCGGGATCGATCTCGAGGTAGTACCGGACCTTCGAGATGTCGCCGACCGAGCGCTTGATCCGGGGCGGGCCGAAGTCGAAGTCGAGGCTCGTTGCATTGTATGGATTCGGAAGGTCCCTGATCTTGTCCGCAATCAGCGGGAAGACGGGCGCGTCCTCCACGACGTAGTTCCCGAAGAATGTCGCCACGACATTGCCGTTGTAGTCACGGCCATAGGTCATGTAATTCCACATCCCGGCCGTTGTCGGAGCGCCCTCCATGAAGCGGCCGGAGAACGTCACGCCCGGCGGCGCGGCGAAATCAGGAGCGGTTTCGAAGGTGTCGACCGCGACCTCGGACCGGAGGGCGAATTCGGCGAGCTTGTACTTGCCGGTGTGGGCGAACACGTCCATCTTAACCGGGACGCCGAGGACGGCGTAGATGTTGAATATCGCCTCCGCGGAAGCTACGGACCGGCCCTCCGTATTGAATCCTTCGAGATGGACCGCCAGGTTCCGGGTCTCGGCGGTCGGCGTGCCTACGAACGACCGCGTCGAAGGATCAAAAGTGACGCCGTTCGGGAGGCTACCGTCGACCACGCGCCAGTCGTCGTCGTCCCATTCGGGCTTCAGAGGGAGTTCCTCCCCGAAGGGGACGCCCACGCCGCCGATGTAGTAGGCCATCACGTCCTTGGAGACGGCCGGATTGCCGGGATTGACATCGGCATCTCCGAAAGCCTGCTTGTACCTGAACACGAAGTATCCTGGTCCAGCAGCGCCAGCAGTTGATGTCGTCAGAATCGTTGCCGCCAGCAGCGTCGAGATGAGTGTCCGGAACCTGGGGGGTGTTTGGATGTCCTTCATCTCTCTCGGTCGATCCCGCAAGCGGGCAAGATACCGTCGGACCGCAGAGTTGGAGAATAAAGCCGGTTTGGTTGAGCCACGCTCCATAGCGTTTTCAGACGAACCCACCCGGCCCGCATCGGGTTCCAACTCCAATCCCGTGAGAGAAAATCTCTCTGAGATGAGCCTTTCTGAAATGGCCTGATAAGCAAGTGTACTCAATAACGCCTCCTGCGATGCTCAAAAAGCATCACCTGGCGAGAGAGCCGGCGCAATGACACATGTTCACGATCGCGGCTGCATGCGGACGCGCATTTCAGCTACGACGATCTCGGGGACTACAGGAGTTGCATCGGATCGACCCAGTCGGGGATTGCCAGACCGAGGGCGGGATCCCGGCAGACAACGCCACGCTCGGCATTTCGCAGCGCCAGCGTGCCGGCAGCGTGAACGGCGACAACAGGGCGAAGGACCTCGATAGCGGCCATCTCGACCGTGTGACCGATCCGCATGTCCATATGAGCCTTCGCTTGCAGCAGGCGTTCGGCCTGCGGCGGGAGGAGAGCATCAAGTTCCAGCCGGCCTATGCCGACTGCGGCGACCATATCGCACTCAAGGGCTCGTGGACGAAAGGCGGCCGGGAACGGACGGTTCGGTCACCACGGCCGAGCAGCATGCCGTGCTCAGCGACGCTCACGCCCTTGCCAGCTCCGGTTCGCTGATCCCGGACGACAGGAACTATATCGGGCAGCGCCATGTCTATGACGGCCAGTGCAAGGCGGCCGGGTTGAGCAATATGCACGGGCTGCGGCACGCCTACGTGCAAGCCCGCTACGAGGCGCTTTCCAGCCGGTCAGCGCCTCGTAGCGGGCTTGGACATGAAAGGATCGCCATCGTCGCAACCTATATCGGACGGTAACGCAGTGCATCGTCACGGCGCGTCTGATCCGACAGCCGTGCCGGATCAGCCCGCTTCGCAAGATGATCGTAATAGGTGGACGGGACGATCGGCAGAACCGCGCAGATCGGCTCGACCCCGTGCGCATTCCGATGCGCATCAGTGAAACCCACCATCAATTCGACCGGCGGTCGAGCTCCGCCATCGAAAAAATACGCTGACGCCTTGCGCAAGATCTCGTTCACCTGGCGCAGCTCGCGATTCTCGCGCTCCAGCGCCTTCATCTTCTCGGCCATATCAGACGGGATACCCGTACGCTTGCCGCTGTCGACCTCGGCCTTCTTGACACATTCATTCAGGGTATGCGCCGAACAGCCGATCTTCGTCGCGATCGACACGATCGCCTGCCAGCGAGAACCATGTTGCCCCTAGTTGTCGAGGACCAGCCGCACAGCACGTTCACGCACTTCGGGGGAAAACTTCGTCGTCGTCTTGCTCATGATACTCCATCCTGCCCAGGAGTTGGAGCCTCCGGCAAACCCGGTGCGGTTCATTCGGGATCGAGTCAGACTTTGCGGAGACGCGCGCGCCTGCGCTTGAGCCACACGTCTTTGGCTCCAGAATAGACACGCTTTTCCCAAAACTCTGAAGTTGCGTTTCACAGGACCTTAAACTAGATATCCGACATCTGTCGTTTATCCCGTTTCAAAAGACAACTACAAGGAACAGAGGTGGCACCATGCCCGAATCGCCGCACGTACAATCCTGCATCACACGAACCTGGCTAGTCCTCGTTGGTGCGCTTATCACCATTGCAGGGCTCTTCTTTCTCATAGGCGGCATCAGGCTCGTCACTCTTGGTGGAAGCTGGTATTTTGCGACAAGCGGCATTGCCCTGGTCCCGACTGGTATCCTAGTCCTGTTGCGCCGTCCGTCAGGGGCGCTTCTTTTTGGCCTCGTCACCGTGCTGACGGCGATATGGGCCGTCTGGGAAGTCGGCTTCGATTTTTGGCCGCTCATCTCGCGCTTGCTGGCCTTCGGCGTGGGGGCGACGGTCATTGCGCTTTCCTACCCGCTCTTGCGCAGGGCTGCCGGCAAGACACCGGCCGCTTTGCCGTCCTTCGTGGTTGCGGCGATTCTCGCCATCGCCTCTGCCGCGGGTTTCGCTGGAATGTTCGTGCCGCATCCGACCGTCGCCTTTTCCGGCACGCCGCAGGCGCTGACGCCGGTCGATCCCGCCGCCGAGCAGCAAAACTGGGAACATTACGGCAACACGTCCGGCGGATCGCGCTTCGCCGCTCTCGACCAGATCACCCGCGACAACGTCAGGGACCTGACCGTCGCCTGGACCTACCACACCGGCGACACGCCGATCAGCCCCGGCGCCAACGGCGCCGAGGATCAGCAGACGCCGCTTCAGGTCGGCGACCGCGTGTTCCTGTGCACGCCGCATAACAACGTCATCGCCATCGACGCCGATACTGGCAAGGAAATCTGGAAGAACGAGATCAACGCCAAGTCGTCGGTCTGGATGCGGTGCCGCGGTCTTGCCTATTTCGACGCGACGCGCCCGCTCGAACAGCCGACGACCGAAGGCTCGACGCCGGTCACGCCTGTCACCGTCGCCGACGGCGCGCTTTGCCAGCGCCGCATCCTGATGAACACGATCCAGGCGGAGCTGATCGCGCTCGACGCCGATACCGGCGCCTTCTGCCCGGATTTCGGGAACAACGGCCGCGTGAACCTCAAGATCGGCCTCGGCGATGCTCCCGATCCGAGCTACGTGCTCACCTCCGCTCCGACGCTCGCCGGCACCACCGTCGTCGTCGGCGGGCGCATCGCCGACAACGTCCAGGTCGACATGCCGGGCGGCGTGATGCGCGGCTTCGACGTGGTGACCGGTGAACTGCGCTGGGCCTTCGACCCCGGCAATCCGTCCATCACCGGCCTGCCGCCGGAAGGTCAGACCTATACGCGCTCGACGCCGAACGTCTGGGCCTCGATGTCCTACGACCCGGCCTCAAACACGGTCTTCATGCCGGTCGGCAGCCCCTCGGTCGATCTTTACGGCGCGACCCGCACCGAACTCGACCACAAATACGGCGCGTCCATGCTGGCGCTCGACGCCACGACCGGCCGCGAGAAATGGGTCTACCAGACGGTCCACAACGACCTGTGGGATTTCGACGTGCCGATGCAGCCGTCCTTCATCGACTTCCCGAAGGCGGACGGAACGACCGTGCCGGCGCTGGTCTTCGGCACCAAGGCCGGCCAGATCTGGGTGCTCGACCGCGCCGCCGGCCAGCCGCTGACCGAAGTCGCGGACGTGCCGGTCAAAGCGGGCAGCATCCCGAACGAGCCCTATTCCCCGACCCAAAAGCTCTCGGTCGGCATGCCGCAGATCGGCGCGCAGACGCTGAAGGAAAGCGACATGTGGGGGGCCACGCCGTTCGACCAGCTTTTATGCCGCATCGCCTTCAAGGGCATGCGCTATGACGGCGTCTATACGGTTCCGGGTACGGATCTGGCGCTCAATTTCCCGGGCTCGCTCGGCGGCATGAACTGGGGCGGCATTTCGACTGACCCGACAACCGACACGATCTTCGTCAACGACATGCGCCTCGGCCTGTGGATACAGATGCAGGAAGCCGCTCCGACCAACGCTGTCGCCTCCGGTGGTGAATCGGTCAACACCGGCATGGGTGTCGTGCCGATGAAGGGAACGCCCTATGCGGTCAACAAGAACCGCTTCCTCTCCGCGCTCGGCATTCCCTGCCAGGAACCGCCCTTCGGCACGTTGACCGCCATCGACATGAAGACGCAGCAGGTCAAGTGGCAGGTCCCGGTCGGCACGGTCGAGGACACAGGTCCGCTCGGTATCAAGATGGGGCTGCCCATCCCGATCGGCATGCCGACGCTCGGCGGCACGCTGGCGACCCAGGGTGGTCTGGTCTTCATCGCCGGTACGCAGGATTATTATCTGCGCGCCTTCGACGGCGCGACGGGCAAGGAGGTCTGGAAAGCCCGCCTTCCGGTCGGCAGCCAGGGCGGCCCGATGACCTACAAGTCTCCGAAGACCGGCAAGCAATACATCGTCATCTCCGCAGGCGGCGCCCGCCAGTCGCCCGACCGCGGCGATTATGTCATCGCCTACGCCTTGCCGTAAGACGGAGCATGGCCGGCTCCTAGCCGGCCATGCCTTTCCATGTTTCGATGGGAACACTTTCAACCGAAACGAAATCGTTTCGGCGTCGGACGGGCACTGAAACAAAATCCTAGAAGACGAGAACACGCTTGCCGCGCGTGTGCCCCTTCAGGGCGGCGGCGAAGCCTTCCCGTGCATCGGCGAACGGATAGGTCTGGCTGACCTCCCACCTGATCCGGCCGTCCGCAACCCGGTCGACCACATATTGAAGGTTGGCTGGACTGGCCTTGTTACCCGTCGGCCGGACCCGTTTCGACGGAGCCGGGATACCAGTGATCGAGGCGATATCCCCATCCGGCTTCACTGTGGCGAGCGAGGCGTGCGTCGCCTCCTCGGTGCCGGCCAGGATGATTGCCGCGTCGAACGGAGCGGGATGGGCCTGCCTGATGCGTTCAACGAGGCCGGGACCGTAGGCGACAGGCGTGGCGCCCAGTGCGCGCAGGTAGTCGTGGCTGGCCTCCGAGGCTGTGGCCACAATGTCGACACCCTTCTCACGCGCAAGCTGGATCAGCACCGTTCCGACGCCGCCTGCCCCGCCGTGAACCAGCAGCGATCCGATATCGCCCAGTTCCTGGAGGACCGTCATCGCGGTCTGGCTGGTCCCGGCCAGCGAGCCGGCCACGGCCCAGTCGATGGAGGGCGGGCGCCTGATGAGATTGGCCACCGGAACGTCGATGATCGTGGCATGGGTAAAGGAGCCGCCGGAGCCGAGAACCTCATCGCCGACCGTCCATTGCCCGGCATCGGACGGCAATTCGACGATGAGGCCGGCAAACTCGGTGCCGAACCTCAGGGGCAACGGACCGAACCTGATTTCGCCCGTCATCCTGCGCGCGTCGATCGGGTTGATGCCGGCCGCTTTGACTTCGATCCGGGCGTGACCCGGCGCCAAGGGTGCAAGCTCTTCCTCCACAAAATCGAGAACGTCGGATTGGCCGTACCGGTCGGCGATCAGAACTCTGCTCTTCATGACTTCGGTCCCCAAAATAGTTTCAAATTGTCACGTGCGCCCTGCTGCGACGATGTCGCACCGGAACATGTCGGGCATTCCCAAATGCCTGTCGTCAGTTCGATGTGCCCGGCCATGTCGGTTCCGGAAGCCGCCCCAATGAGATCAGGACAGAACGGAAATGCCCGTCTTGGCCGTCGCGCCGCCGTCCACCGTCAGGTTCGCACCCGTGACATAGGCGGATTCGTCCGAAGCGAGGAAAAGGCCGGCATAGGCGACGTCGACGGGGCGGCCCGACCGCTTCAGCAGCGGCATGCCCTCGAACAGCTTGCGGAACTCCGGGCTGGCGGCGACGACCGCTTCAGAGGCGGGCGTCACGATCGGACCTGGCGAGATCGCGTTGACCCTGATTCCGTGGACGCCTCCCTCCGTCGCCAACTGGCGCGTGAAGCTGATCACGCCGCCTTTCCCGGTGGCATGCGCGGCCGCCCCGGCGCTGCCGATGACCTCGCCGCCCATCATTCCCGCGATCGACGCGATGTTGATGATCGATCCGCCGCCCCTTGCGATCAGATGCGGCCAGACCGCCTTCGACGGGATGAACACCGTGTCGAGTTCCAGCCGCAGCGTGTCATGCCATTGCGAAAGCGTCATGTCGGCGAACGGCACGAAATGGGCGCCGGCGCCGTTATTGTAGAGGATGTCGAGCCCGCCATGCCGCTTCGCCACGTCATCGACCCATGCACCAACCTTCGCCTCGTCCGAGGCGTCGACCAGTGCAAGTTCGAGCTTGACGTCTTTTCCGGCAGCAAGAGCCTCGGTACCCTTGAGGCCCTCGGGATTGATGTCGCATCCGGCGACGATGGCGCCGGCTTCCGCGAACAGGAGCGCGACCTCCCGGCCCTGCCCGCTACCCACACCGGTCACCAACGCGACCTTCCCGGTCAGGCGACTGTTTACGGGACCGCGGCTTAAAAGGTCAGTTGTCGGCATAACGTTTCTCCCTGTACGAATTTGCACCATGAACGATCATTTCTCCGTCCCTCGCAGCGTGTTCATGCCCGGCTCACAGTCACTCAGAGCAATATCCGGCGCGAGCCAGGAAGGGTACATGGCCTCGATGGCGGCAAGCAGCATCTCCTCATCCCGAGGGGACGGAAGGTGGAGCCAGGCCTCCACAGCGCCGGTCGCGCCATGCGCGAGGTAGGCGGCGTAGAGCGTGGCCGCCTCCGGCCCCGGCACCGGCGGGATGACAAAACCCTCGCGCAACATGGTCAGGATCGATTGCTCGATGTGTTCGGCGAGCACCACGCGCAGGGCGTACTTCGATGAGGCGCGGCCGGCGCCGCCATAGACCGCCTCGTGCTTGAGGACATGCTCGAATATCTCGTGAAGCGTGCTGCGCGTCAGGTCACGCAGCAGCAGGCCGTCGCGTTCGAGCTGATCCATGCCTCGCCGGCGCACCCCATCCAACTCGCATGAGAGGACGCGGGTCAGCAGTTCCACGGGCGTCTGGGCATGTTCGTAAAACGTGCTGCGGTTTATGCCTGCGCGGCGCGTCAGCTCAGAGACCGACGCGCTGGTGATATCGCGTTCGGCCGCCAGAGAAAGCACGGCCTCGGCAAGCCGGGCACGGGTCCGCGCAATCCGCGCATCCTCCGCTTCAGTCCAGTCGCCGACGCTTTTTTCCATTGTCCGTGAATCCATCGCTACCTTCCGTGTGAATGGGGCTGGATAATCCGACACCTGTCGATTATCTTTCTAGCCGAGCGCTGCGACGATCGTCAAGGCGGAACGGCAAGTTTCATTATGCTACAAAGGGTGGAACACCATGAAGGATCTCACGGCATTGGTATTGGGCGGCACCGGCGACGTCGGCGAAGGCATCGTACGAAGCTTTCTGAAGCATGAGGCGACCGTTGTCGTGCCGTCCCGCGCGCAGACGAAGCTCGACGCCCTGCGCGATTATGCCGCCGACATCGAAACAGGCACGTTGAAGACGCTTGTCGGCTCCCTGGATACGCCGGACGAGGCGGAATCCCTGAGGAGCAGGATCGGTGACCTGACGGGGCACGTCGACGTGATCGTCGCGGCGCTCGGGGGCTGGTCGCAAGGCTATCCGATCACCGGCGTCGGCTTCGACCTGTGGCAGCAGATCGTCCGGAACAACCTGACGACCCATTTCCTCGCCGTGAAGACGTTCGTGCCCCTGCTCGCGCCCAAAACGGGCAGATACGTCCACATCAACGGGCAAAGCGCCGAGGGCGGGCATCCCGGCGCCGGGCCGGTGGCCGCCATGTCGGCCGCGCAGAGATCGCTGGCATTGACGCTCGCCGAAGAGCTTCGCCCGTCCGAACTGACGGTGCATGAGCTTCTCCTGCCTCCCGTCAATACCCGCAGGCGCATAAGCCGGCATCATGACCGCCCCGAATGGCCCACAGCGGAGGAGGTCGGCGATTATGTCGCCGGGCTTGTGGAACGGAACGATCGGACGGTCGTCCATTGGATCGAGCCGAAAACGAAATGACACCGGCCTTGGCCGGCCGGACGCAAATCGTGTTCACGCAACGTTCGGCGCATCGGCGTTTGCTGAACACTGGAAAATCCGACACATGCTGGTTATTTTCACAAATGCACAGCGTGATAGCTGCCACATGAATGCGAAACACTCGGCCGGCAAGCCAGGGCTTGCCGATTCGGGGGAGAAAGGATTGTCATGACTGAACAGAACAAGATCGTCGTCCTGGCGGGCGCAACGGGCGGGCTGGGCTCCCTCATCGCCGACGCTCTCCTCGACAAGCCGGATGTGCGGCTGCGGGCTCTGGTGCGACCGGAAAGCGCCGGGAAACTTGCGACCCTGCGTGAGAGGGGCGTCGAGATCGTGGCCGTCGATCTCAACGACGAGGCCCAGGACGAAAAGCTTTCGGCGGCGCTCGCCGACGCCTTCTCCGTCGTTTCCGCCATCCAGGGCGGTCCCGACGTGATCGTCGGGAGCCAGTTGCGGCTGCTCGGCGCTGCCCGGCGCGCGAATGTCCGCCGCTTCATCCCGTCCAGCTTCTCCTATAACATCTTCGGCCTGGGCGACGGCGAGAACATCAACACCGACGACCGGCGGGCCTTCGCCCGCGAGGCGGAAAAAGCCCGCGGCGATGTCGAGGTCGTTCACATCAACATCGGCGCCTTTCTCGACCGGCGCGTCCTGTTCGGCTTCCTCGGCGCGTTCGATCTCGATGCGGGACAGGCCTTCGTCTGGGGGGATGGCGAGAGGGAGATGGACTTCACGACCTACGAGGATACCGCGCGGTTTGCGGCCGAGGCCGCGGTCGACCAGGAGGAGGTTCCGCGCGTCTTCGAAGTCGCCGGGGATACGCTGACATTCCATGAACTGGTGAAGACCTACGAAGAGGCGTCGGGAAAGACCATCGAGGTCGTGAAGAAGGGAAGCCTCGCCGATCTCGACCGTGAGATCGAGAGGCTCAGGCAGGCCGAACCGCAGAACGTCTATGCCTGGCTGCCGCTGATGTACTGGCGCGGCATGCTGTCGGGCAAGGGCAAGCTCCACGCGATCGCCAACGACCGCTATCCGTGGATCAAGCCTCTCACCGTCCGCGATTATGTCCGGCGGGAAGGGCTTTGACCGGAACCATCCGGGCAAGAGCTTCGCGAGTATCGCGGCGCCATATGGAGCGCCAAGGGTCCGGTGCGGTGAAGTCTCGGCACCCGCCGCTGTCGGCTATCCAACGGACTTTTGCCTTGGAAAGGAATGCCGGGTATATGATTCCGATCAGGCTAGGCGCTCTTTCAGCTTAAATACGGGAGGCGCGCAACAAACTTTGGCTGAACGTGCTGCGGTGCACGCAGATCGTATGAGATCAATATCTCACCTGGATCGACGATGAACAATCAAAAGAAGACTTTTGAGCGCGTGAACCAGAAGCGTAGGACGCGTGTGGAGTTGTTGAGGACCGCACGAGATATGATAGCAGAGGGATCTCTTCCATCTGTGGCGGAGATTGCCGATCGTGCCCGGATCTCACGTGCGACGGCCTATCGATATTTTTCGACATCGGAGGAACTCGTTCGGGAAGCTGCCCTCGATGGCGTCGTAACAACCTTATTCATTGAGCCCGATGCAGAAGCCGACGGGCCTGTTGACGTGGAAAAGCGTCTCGACCAATTGGTGAGCGACGTCTTTAAAATCATGCGTGCAAACGAGCGTCTATTCCGAGCGGCTCTTCTATCGAGTTCCGCCACGGCGAAACAGCGAAACGATCTGGGTGAACACCGTCGTGCCTTACTAACGAAGGCGCTGCAACCATTTGAGAAACATGTTCCGCCCCGGGTGTTTCAACGTCTTGTCCATGCGCTTTGTCTCGTCATGGGCATCGAAACGTTCATCGTCATGAAGGATATATGCGAGTTGGAGCCCGAGGAGGGAGAGGAGGTTCTTCGGTGGACGGCTCAAACGCTTCTTGCTGAGGTCGCAGCGGGCCAGGGTTCGTTTGAGACGACGGGTACGCAGAAACAAAAATAAATGGCTGGTACTGCGCTACAGCGGGCGGCCCAGTGCCGTTCTATACAGTCTCCGGCGCCACAAGTTGGAAGTTCGGACCGAAAAGAACGCTTCCGTGGCTCTCGACATCGGCAAGTAATCTCGGTCTAGTGGCCTGTTGGCAATCTCGCACGCATCTCATCCGACAGGATAAGACCATCACCTGGATCAGGTGAGATGAGAACTGCAACGTAGTCTCCTAAACTAATGAGAAAAGCTCATGAGGCTTATCGAACCCGCCGCTCTAATCATGACGGCCGGCCGGGGATAAACTGCGACAGATCGGCTGATGAGGTGGAACGCTTCGCATCGCGTAGCCGGAACAGCCTGTCGATGTCGATGCAGCCCTTGCCGGGGAATGCCGTTGCGCTTTCCGGCACGACCAACCGCAAGAGGAGCCTATGAGAATACTTGCCGCAACCTTTCTGACCATCGCGACGGCCATGCCGTCGCTCGCGCAAAACAGCACGGGGAGCGACGCTGTGCCATCGACCACGCCGACGATTACCGCAAGCGACATCCGGGCGGTTTCGCCCGGATTGGAGCGCTATATCCTCCAGACGATGGATGAGAATCTATGGAAGCGGCCCGAACTGTCGCCGCGTGACCGGAGCATCGTCACCCTGGCAGTACTGATTTCCAAGAATCAGGCGGTGGAACTGAAAGTCCATCTGCGCCGCGCGTTGGACAACGGCGTCACGCCCCGCGAGATTTCCGAAATCATCACGCATCTGGCGTTCTATTCCGGTGTCGGCAATGCCAACGCCGCCGTTCTCCTCGCAAAGGAAGCCTTTGCCGAGCGCGGGATCGGTCCCGACCAGCTTCCGGCGGCAAGCCCGCAACTGCTGCCAATCGACGAAGCGGCCGAGGCGCAGCGCGCGGCGACGGTCGAACAGAATGTCGGGCCGGTTTCACCCGGGCTTGTGCAGTTTACCGGCGACCTGCTGTTCAAGGACCTGTGGCTGCGGCCGGACCTTGCGCCAC
This sequence comes from Shinella sp., assembly GCA_033795365.1. Classification (GTDB taxonomy): domain Bacteria; phylum Pseudomonadota; class Alphaproteobacteria; order Rhizobiales; family Rhizobiaceae; genus JARYGU01. Next base: position 603,439 of record JARYGU010000001.1, on the reverse strand, counting down.
GCGACCGCAGCCTGGTCACCGTGACGAGCCTCATCGCCAACGGCCAGACAGGTCAGATACCGTTCCATCTGAATAGGGCGATGGACAACGGGCTGACGCAGGCGCAGGCCGGTGAGGTCATCGCGCATGCCGCCTTCTATGCCGGCTGGCCGAACGCGTTTTCGGCGGTCCCGGTCGCAGCCGAGGTCTTTAAGGGCCGTCAGGGTTAAGCTGCCGGGCGTTTCCGGCGGCATCGGCATGCGGCTGCGCCGGCGGCATGCCGATGCCGGTGGGTTCATTTCCTCTCCCGGTAGCGCAGGGCATCGACCAGCAACGAGAAGGCCGGCGACGACTGCCGCCGGCTGGGATAATAGATGTGGTGTCCATCCCAGGCGGGGCACCAGTCCTCTAGGACACGCACAAGCCGGCCGTTGGCGATGTAGGGTTCGGCGATCTCTTCCGGCATATGGCCGATCCCCAGCCCGTCCACGCAACCCTTCAGGACCTGGAAGATGCTGTTGAAAACCACCTGGCCCTCGACGCGCACCCGCAATTCCTGCTCGTCCCTCCCGAATTCCCAGGCATAGATGCCGCCGTGCGTCGGCAGGCGCAGCGTGACGCAGGAATGCTGCACCAGATCCTGAGGGGTTTGCGGCGCCGGATTGCGCTCGAAATAAGAGGGAGCCCCGACCACCGCGAAGCGAACGTCGGGCCCGATCCGCACCGAGATCATGTCGCGGGCCACCTGCTCCCCAAGCCGGACGCCGGCGTCGAACCGCTCGGCGACGATGTCGGTTAGGCCGTAGTCGATGATAAACTCCACCTTGATGTCCGGGTAGTCGAGCAGAAACGGTGCGAGCTTCGGCCATAGCACCGTCTCGATGGCATAGTCGGTCGCCGTGATCCGGATGGTGCCGGACGGCTTCTCCTTGAGTTCGCTCAGCGCTTCGATCTCCGCCTCGATCTCCTCGAAGCGGGGGCCGAGGGTGCGCAGCAGCCGCTCGCCGGCCTCGGTCGGCGAGACGCTGCGCGTCGTGCGGGTCAGGAGACGGATGCCGAGCCTGGTTTCCAGATGGCGGATCGTATGGCTGAGCGCGGATTGGGACACACCGACCTTAGCCGCAGCCTTGGTGAAGCTGCGTTCCCGCGCCACGGCCAGGAAGGCGAAGAAGTCGTTGATATTGATACGCGACACTCATGAACCCTTTTCATATAAGTCTGGCTGATTAAGTACAGACTGACAAGGTCGAGATCGTTCACGCTTACGTGCATGGATCACATATCGGGCATTATTGATGAGAATCGATCATAGGCTTTTGCAAGAGAAGCCCACTAATGTCCCACGTCGTCTTCTGTCAGAAATAAACCATTGCGACGACATCCCCTGCGAACAGCAAAGCGCGCCGGGCTTTCGTCCGTTGAAAAAGAGACATCAAGGTTTCGACGGAGACCGATCATGCACAAAAAGCTGATGACGGGGATTGCGGCAATCTCGTTCGGCGCTGTCGCCGTCACCGCCCTGAATGTCCTTGCCGCGAACGACCGCCTGGCCTTCCCCGAAGATTATGCGGAGGGTGTCCACTACACGACCGTAACGCGCGGCAATGTGCGCGAGGAGATCTTCACGAGCGCGGAGGCGATCGAAGCGGCCCGCGCCGGGAGGCCCCTGCCCGACGGCACCATCATCATGATGGAGGACTATCGTGGCTCTGAACTCTATCGGTACATCGTCATGGAAAAGCGGGCGGGCTGGGGAGACGCCTACCCGGAGAGCGTGCGGACGGGCGATTGGGAATTCCGCGAGTTCCGGCCGGATCGAACGCCGAATCTTTCCGAGGACGGCTCGCGCTGCATGAGCTGTCATCGTCCGCAGGCAGCCAACGACTTCGTGTTCACCTATGACCGGATGCGGGCGGCCCGCTGATGGCCGTTGACTCCGGACGATCCCGGCGGCTTGGCTTCGTCGCGGCGACGGTTGCGCTGGTGGCCGCATTCGCGGCATCCGCGGCGCCGATACCGCTCTACGGGATCTATCGCGCATCGGACGGCCTCACCTATGGCGACCTGTCGCTGACGGCGGTTGCCTATTTCGCCGGTGCGGTGACATCGCTCCTCGTTTTCGGACGCCTGTCGAACCACCTCGGGCGGCGTCCCGTCATTTTGCTTTCGCTCGGTCTCGCGGCTATCGCGTCGCTGATCCTGCTCGATGTACCGAACGTCATGCCCTTGATCCTGGGCCGGGTGTTGTTGGGGCTTGCCTGCGGTCTGGCGTCGAGCGCCACGGCGGCTTTCCTCATAGACAATGCGCCGGCCAATCCCCCATGGCTCGGTGCGGCAATATCAAGCAGCGCGCCGATGATCGGCCTGACGATCGGCGCGCTCGGTTCGGGTACGCTCGCCGAATACGGCACGATGCCGAGGACGCTTCCCTATCTGGGTGCCGTCGCCATCCTGCTCGCCGGCGCCTGCCTGATCGTGATGAGCCATGAGACCGTCCCGCGCCAGCCCGGTGCTCTGCTGTCCCTGCGGCCGACGATCGGTCTCCCGAGGGCCAGCCGCCGCCTGTTTCCGGTGGCAAGCTGCACCTTCGTCGCGACATGGGCGCTCGGCGGCTTCTATCAGGCCTTTGGGCCTTCCATGGCGACGGATCAGTTCGGCTCGAGCAATGCGCTGGTTTCGGCGGCCGTCTTCTCCTCGCTGATGGCGCCGAGCGCGATCGCCGGTCCGCTCGCGGGGCGTCTGTCACCGGCAGGCGCGCAACGGGTAGGCATGGTCGCCTTCACCCTGGCAGCCGCCGGCGTGCTGCTCTCTCTGCATGCGGCGGCGGTCGTTCCCTTCCTGGCGGCGAGCGCACTCGCCGGAGCGGCGCAAGGGGCGACGCTGACCGGCAGCATCCGCGCTCTGCTGGCCCGGGCGCTGCCTGATGAGCGGGCCGGTGCCTTCGCCGTCATTTTCGCTACGTCCTATAGCGGCGCCGCAATTCCATCCTTCGTCGCCGGCCAGTTTTCGCGTTCAATGAACCTGCTCGATATTGCCAGCGGCTACGGTGCCCTCGCTCTGGCCGCCTGCGCAGTGACCCTGTTTGCGGCCCGTAATCCCGACTGAGTTCATGGACAAGGCGAATAATTGTCGGGAAATGATCCAACCCGAGCGAGGACTTAGAGTGTGTCGATGTCATGATTTATGAAATATTCTCATGGGTCCATGCGAATTACCCAGTCTAATCATCTGCCGGTGATGGCGCTATATTGGAAGCATCATAGAAAAAGGAAGGGGTGCTGGTCACCATGGCCTGCACCGATTGGTGACTTATGGAAATCAAAAGAATTGGCTCGCAATCCTCTGTCAAAGGGCCGGATGACTGGTTCACGGGAACCGTTCGCATCGATCCTCTTTTCCAGGCGGCCGATCCGGCGCGTGTGGCGGGCGCCAGCGTGACCTTCGAGCCCGGCGCGCGCACCGCCTGGCACACGCATCCGCTCGGACAGACACTGATCGTGACCGCCGGCCTCGGCCGCGTTCAGCGCGAGGGCGGTCCGATCGAAGAGATCCGGCCGGGCGACGTCGTCTGGTTCCCGGCCGGAGAAAAACATTGGCACGGTGCGTCGCCGGACGTCGCCATGACGCATATCGCCATCCAGGAGCAACTCGACGGCAAGGCGGTCGATTGGCTGGAGAAGGTGACGGACGCCCAGTACGGCGCGTGAGGAAAGGACGGCGGGGATGCAACGGCAGGTGTTCAGCCAGGACCCGAGGCACCTCGTACGCGGTGTCGCCGCGTCCCTGCTGGCGACTCTGATCGGTGCCTGCGACGGGTTCGCGGATAGCGGCTCATCGAACCGGTCGGAAGCAGAGGTCGCACAGGCGAGCGCGGCAAGGGATACGACCATGAAAATCCAAATAACCATCAACGGGAGGGTCGCGACGGCGACGCTGGACGACACGCCGACCGCCTGGGACTTCGCTTCCCTGCTTCCGCTGACATTGACGCTGACGGATTACGCCTCGACCGAGAAGGTGAGCGACCTGCCGCGCAAGCTGACGCAGGAAGGCGCGCCTGCCGGATACGAGCCCTTGCCCGGCGACATCACCACCTACGCGCCGTGGGGAAACCTCGCGATCTTTTACCGTGGCTTCAGCTACTCGCGCGGGCTGATCCGCATCGGGAGGATTGATTCCGGCATCGAGGCGCTGAACCAGTCCGGTTCGCTGCCGACGACGATCGAGATTGCCGAATAGGAGGATTGCGATGGCATGGACACGCGAGGAACTCGCAAGGCTCGGCTCGAGCGACGACCTTCATATCGCGCCGCTCCGCGACGACAGCGTGACCTGCGGAACGCCGACCTGGATCTGGTCCGTCGTCGTGGACGACGCGCTCTATGCGCGCGCCTATAACGGCCGGAACTCCCGCTGGCACAAGGCGGCCCTGCAACAGAAGGCCGGGACGATCACTGCGGCCGGCATGACCAGGGAGGTCGGCTTCGAGCCGGTCGACGGGCCGGTCAACGACAGGATCGACGACGCCTACCGGGTCAAGTACGCGGGCAGCCCGTATCTCGGATCGATGATTTCCGACCGCGCACGCGCCGCGACCGTGAAGATCACCCCGCGCGACGATCTGGCCTGAGCATCGGAAGGAAAGACGATGAAGATCGGCATTCTCGGCTCGGGCCTGATGGGCGGCAAGCTCGGTGTTCTGTTTGCCCGGGCCGGACATGACGTGGTGTTCAGCTACGCCCGCCGCTTTGAAAAGCTGGAAGAACTGGCCGGGCGCGCCGGCGGAACCGCAGCGGCCGGAACGGTCTCGGACGCCGTCAGGAATGCCGACGCCGTCCTGCTCGCCGTGCACTGGTCGAATATCGACGATGTGCTTTCGCGCGCCGACGATCTGGACGGCAAGACGATCGTCTCGTGCTGCGTTCCGCTGAGCGCCGCAAACACCGAACTGATCGTCGGCCTGAAGGATTCGGGGGCCGAGCTACTGGCCCGAAAGGTGCCGGAAGCGCGCATCGCCGCCGCCTTCCAGACGACGCCGAGCGAGGTCTTGCCGAAAGTCTTCGAGATGCGCCGTGCGGCGGCGCGCGCCAACTGTGTCTATTGCGGAGACGACCGGCGGGCGAAGGCGGTCGCCGCTGGGCTCGTCGCCGATGTCGGCTTCGAGCCCGTCGACGCGGGACCGCTGCGCATCGCGCGCTACATCGAGCCCTTCGCCATGCTGACGGCGCAGCTCGCCTACGGGACCGATCAGGGGCCGGACTGGGCCTACCGCTTCGGAAAAGTCGGCGCCGCTGGCCGGCAACTGACGACAGGCGGGGCCGGAAGGAACGGGGACGACGATCGGGATTGCAACCGCCGGCGCTCGCATCGCTTCGCGTCCGGCCGCCGGCACATCTGAAACGAAAGCGTGAGGACTGGCAGGAGCCGTCCCACGATCACCCAACGGAGAAACGAAATGACACAGGGTATCGAAAACAAGGTCGTCGTCATCACCGGCGCGAGCAGCGGGCTTGGCGCCGAAACCGCCCGCCACCTGGCGAAGGGCGGCGCGAAAGTGGTTCTCGGCGCGCGCCGTCTCGACCGGCTCGAGGCGCTGGCGGGCGAGCTTAGACTAGACGGGAAAGCCGTCCTCAGGACGGACGTCACCGACCGCGAACAGGTGAAGGCGCTGGTCGACCGCGCCGTCGAGCTGCACGGCCGCATCGACGTGATCCTCAACAATGCCGGCCTGATGCCGAGCTCGATGCTCGACAAGCTAAAGATCGACGAATGGGACCGGATGATCGACGTCAACGTCAAGGGTGTGCTCTACGGCATCGCGGCCGCACTTCCCCACATGCAGAAACAGAAGTCCGGCCATATCATCAACGTCTCGTCGGTCGCCGGCCACAAGGTCGGCCCGGGCGGCGCGGTTTATGCCGGCACCAAATGGGCCGTGCGCGCCATTTCCGAGGGTCTGCGCCAGGAGGTCAAGCCCTGGAACATCCGCACCACCATCGTCTCGCCGGGCGCGGTGGCGACCGAACTGATCGACACGATCTCCGACGCAGACGTCGCCGCCGGCATGAAGCAGGTCTACGACGCGGCGATCCCGGCGAGCTCCTTCGCCCGTATCGTGGAGTTCGCCATCAGCCAGCCGGACGACATCGACATCAACGAGGTCCTCTTCCGGCCGACCAGTCAGGCGTATTGACCGCCTCGCGCATTTACAAGGTCGGGCAGGCCGCACCTGCGGCCGCCCTTCACAGCCCCGTTGTCCGCACTCCCAATGGAGATTGCAATGCCCCATGTGATCGTCAAAGCCTGGCCCGGCAAGAGCGAGGAGCAGAAGAGTCGCCTCGCCGAAGCCATCACCCGCGACGTGATGGAAATCTTCGACTACGGCGCCGATCCCGTTTCGGTGTCGATCGAGGAAGTCACGCCGGAGCGCTGGAAGGAGGATGTCTATCTTGCCGACATCCAGGCTCGCCCGGCCGCGCTTTACAAGAAGCCCGGTTACGAAATGTAGCAGCCGGCAGCCCGGCAAAACGGGCTGTGCATGGTGAAGGAGATCGCATGAAAACCCTGATCGCACGCATAGGGCTTCTGGCGCTGGCCGCCGCCAACCTCCAGCCTGTCGCCGCGTTCGCGCAGAATGGCGCTCCGATTCTCATGAGCGGCGGCGAGGCATGGACTTCTACCGTCGTCGCCGACGATCTCGATTATCCCTGGGACGTCGTAAGCGACGGAGACCGGCTGATCCTGACCGAGAAGGCGGGCGCGATCGTGACGATCGAGGACGGCGAACTCAGGCGTCTGCCCTTCGAGGCCTCCGTGCCGCTGCGTACCGAAGGCGGAGCCGGGCTGCTCGGGATCGCGCTCGCCCCGGATTTCTCCGAAACGGGAAAGGCCTTCCTCTATTATTCCTACGAATCCGCCACGGGTCCCGCCAACCGGGTCGTCACGGCGCGGTTCGAAGAGGGCGCCTGGCGCGAGACCGGCGCTGTGATTGACAGAATCCCCGGCCACCGGCTCTATAACGGAGGACGGATTGCCATAGGTCCGGATGGGCATCTCTACGTCACGACCGGCTGGACGGAGAACCGCGAGCGGCCGCAGAACCTTGCCAGCCTCGCGGGCAAGGTTCTGCGGCTGACGCTCGACGGAGCCGTGCCGGCCGACAATCCCTTCCCGGGCTCGCCGGTCTATTCCTACGGCCACCGCAACCCGCAGGGGCTCGCCTGGAGCCCCGAAGGCGAACTCTTCGTCGCCGAGCACGGGCAGTCCGCGCTCGACGAGGTCAACCTCGTCCGCCCGGGAGGCAACTATGGCTGGCCGGTGATCTCCGGCGACGAGACCCGGGAGGGGATGGAAGCGCCCTTCGTCCATTCCGGCCGAACCACCTGGGCGCCCGCCGGCGTCGCCTTCTCCGGCAACGAGCTTCTGGTGACCGCCCTTCAGGGACGCGGGCTCTACGTTCTCGATCGCCGGAACCGCCGCCTCGCACCCGTGTTCGGCACGGACGAGCGCTATCGGCACGTGCTGGCGAAGGACGGCGACCTCTACGTCATCACCACCAACCGCTCGCCGCGCAGCCAGGGACCGTCGAGGGACAGGCTGCTGAGGCTTTCGCGCTCCTCGTGAGCCTCGGCGGGGCCGCTCCGGAATTCATGAGAAACCCTCATAGGGCCATACGAGGTTCCCCGTCTAATCCGGCGGAGATGCCGATGCTAGTTTCACTTCGATGAAATCGCCGGATCAGGAGGATGAAGCGATGTGCGAAAAATGTGGTGACACCGCCCACCTTGCCGGATTGAAGTCGCCGGCGCGCCGCAAGGCCCTTCTTGGCGGGGCCGGCCTCGCGGCAGCGCCTCTGCTGGCCGGCCTTGCGACCGGCGCGCAGGCGCAGGAGACGGCGGCGACACCCTCGACGGAACCGTTCACGGCGCGGGCGTGGTCGATGTCGAGCGCCACGGCGCCCTTCGCGCCGATCGAGATCGACCGCCGCGGGCTCGGTCCCAAGGATGTCCGCATCGACATCCTCTATGCCGGCATCTGCCATTCGGACATCCACATCGCGCGCAGCGAATGGGCTCCGTCGACCTATCCGGTCGTTCCCGGCCACGAGATCGTCGGCCGTGTGACCGCGATCGGCGGCGAGGTGACGAAGTTCAGGGTCGGCGACATCGCCGGCGTCGGCTGCATGGTCGATTCCTGCGGCACCTGCGAGAACTGCCTCGCCGACCGCGAGCAGAACTGCCTGAACGGCGCGACCTTCACCTACGACTCGGACGACAAGGTCTCGGGCGGGACCACTTTCGGCGGCTATTCGACGGCGATCGTCGTCACCGAGCGCTTCGTCATCCGCATACCCCCGGGCGTCAACCTCGCCGGCATGGCGCCGATTCTGTGCGCCGGCATCACGACCTTCTCGCCGATGCAGCACTGGCGGCTCGAGCGCGGCCAGCGCGTGGGCGTGGTCGGGCTTGGCGGCCTCGGGCATATGGCGGTGAAGCTCGGCGTCGCCCGCGGTGCGGACGTAACCGCCTTCACCACGACGGCCGGCAAGGTTGAGGACGCCGCACGGCTGGGCGCCCGCGAGGCGGTGCTGTGGGACGATGCCGCCGCGATGGAACGGCTCACCGGCCATTTCGACCTGATCATCGCCACCGTGCCGAAGCCATTTCCCGTCCAGCGGTTCATGAACCTCCTGAAGCTCGACGCCACGCTCGTCAATGTCGGCGCACTGGAAGACCTGGGCGGTCTCAACGGGATGGCGAACGGCTTCGGCCGCAAGAGCTTTGCCGGCTCGATGATCGGCGGAATTGCCGAGACGCAGGAGGTGGTCGACTACTGCGTCGCGCGCAACATCACCGCCGATGTCGAGATCATCAGGCCCGACCAGATCGACGAGGCCTACAGCCGCGTCGTCGGCAAGGACGTGCGCTACCGCTTCGTCATCGATATGGCCGCGGCCTGAGCCGCGGCGCGCCAGGCCCACCCGGTCCATCGCCGCTCCGGCGGCGACAATTTCACAGGAAGGACGATATGAGGAAAGGAAACACCATGTCGAAGACATTTGCCGCAGCCGCGCTCACCACGCTTCTGCTCGGCGCGACGGCCGCCGGCGCGCAAAGCATTCAGATCACACCGAACCGCACGACGCCGTCGGCGATCGGCGCGGCGGAGAATTTTACCGGGCATGTCGTCGTCGATCCGCTCTTCCCGGCAACCGAGGAGACGCGCGCGACCACCGGGCTCGTGACTTTTGCCCCCGGCGCGCGGACCGCATGGCACACCCATCCGGCCGGCCAGTTGCTGATCGTCACCGAAGGCAAGGGGTGGGTCCAGGAAGAAGGCCAGGAACGCGGGGAGATCACACCCGGCGACGTCGTCTGGATTCCTGCCGGTGTCAGGCACTGGCATGGGGCGACCGATACGAGCGGCATGAGCCATATCGCGGTCTCCTACATGCTCGACGGCAAGAATGTTGAGTGGCAGGATCTGGTGACTGACCAGGAATACGGTGCCGACTAGCGAGCGGAAGAGCGTGGCTCTCCGTCTCCGGGACCGGAACATGCTGCAGCCGGAGAACGATAGCAAGGCGTTGCGAAATAGTTCCGGATCGCACGCACTGCACCCATAGTTGAACGATGTGGAGAACATGGCACGCAGTGGAGTGACCCGGATGAGGAATTCCGGCGTTGTCGGATGTTCTTCCCAGTGGCGCAACGTATCGGCTTGCGATATGCCGAGTTGACAGCAGCGGTAGCCGATCCGGGGAGCAATTGATGTCTGCATACGATACCATCGACGCGGGTGAGGTCGAGCATTTCTCGCGGCTGGCCCATGCCTGGTGGGATCCGAGCGGGGACCTGAAAGCGTTGCACAAGTTCAACCCCGTTCGGCTTCGATATATCCGCGACCATGTCGCAGCCCATTTCGGGCGCCCTGCCCTCGCCCCGAAACCGCTTTCCGGGCTCCGATTGCTTGACATCGGCTGCGGCGGCGGGCTCCTCTGCGAGCCCATGGCACGGCTCGGCGCGGAGGTCATCGGAGCGGATGCGTCCCAAACCGGCATCGGGATCGCCAGGGCGCATGCCACCGAAGCCGGCCTCGATATCGACTATCGCGTGACGACCGCGGAGGCTCTGGCCGAGGCTGGAGAAACCTACGACATCGTGCTGGCCATGGAGGTGGTCGAGCATGTCGCCGATGTCGACCTGTTCCTTTCGAAATGCGCACAGATGGTGCGCCCGGGAGGCGTGATGTTCATCGGCACCATCAATCGGACATTGAAGGCCTGGGGCCTTGCGATCGTTGCCGCGGAGTATGTGCTTGGATGGGCGCCGCGCGGCTCGCATCACTACGAGAAGCTTGTGAGGCCCGAGGAGCTTGGCCGAGCCTTGTCAGCCTCAGGCATGAGGATCTTCGACCGGGCGGGCGTTTCGTACAATCCGCTGGCTGATCGTTGGGGATCGTCCCGAGATCTGAGCGTGAATTACATGATCTTCGCGACGCGGCCACCGAACAACTGAAACCGGCGTCTCGGCGTGTCAGCGACGACGCAGGTTCAGCCAGGCGTTGACGCTAATGAAAGTCAACACGATCAACGGCGCCAGGGCATGGAAATACTCCGCGTGAAACAAAAGAGTTGTAGTAGCAGCCCCCATCACCACGACACCGAGAGCGTACCCGGCAAGGCGGGTTGCAGGAAAGACAAGAAACACCGCTACCGCCAGTTCCAGCGTTCCGGTCACATAATGGAACCATTCGGGATAACCCCATCTTTGATATTCTTCCCGAGCCTGCCCGGACGCGGTGATATTGGCAAAGGCGCCGACTGCAAAGAAAGCAGCCAAAATCCAGTTCATTATCGTTCCGAAAGCATATTTCCGCATTCATGTCTCTCTTCAGCAAATTCATGATCGATCAATATCCGCAGGCTGAGCCATTGCGCGGATCATCCCGCGGACGATTACCGGGCGGGCGCGAGATATGCCCGCTCGTTCCAAAGGAGCGGACTGCGATCGCCGCCGATTTCCGTCTCCGTCACCATGCCGACGAACAGCATGTGATCGCCGGCATCGAGCGAGCCCACGAGTTCGCAATCCATGCACAGCAGGGAATTGGCGAGCTTCGGAGTGCCTGAGGGCCAGTAGTCCCAGTCAGCAATCGAAAAACGATCCTCGCTCGGCCCTTTGCCGGCGAAGACGTCTCCCAGCCTTTCCTGACCGGCGGCAAGAAACGAAATCGAGAACCGTCCACTTAGCCCGATGAGATCGATGAGCCGGCTCCTCAGATCGATCGATACCATGATATGAGGCGGCTCGGCGCTCAGCGGCATGAATGACGTAACCGTGCGCCCGAGTTGCTCGTTAGCATGGCGCGCGGTAACGATCGAGATCGAAAAGGCAAGCTTCGCCATCGCATCCTTGAACTCCTGCGGACTGATGGCCGGCGTCACAGGGGCGTTCAGCGGCAGATGAGCATGATGGATGGGACCACTCATCGCGGTGACTGTTTTCAGCATGGCTACTCGGGCTGGCTGCCCGCTCCCGGGTTCCTGGAAAAGATCGATAACTTGGCCGCCGCCCCGTTCATGATGTCCGCGTCTGCGGGAGGTGGCTTTTTCTCATGGATTCTCGGCCAGATCTGCGCATAGTGGCGATTGAGATCGAGCCACGCATGGAGGCCGGCCTCAGTGTCTGACCTGATCGCTGCAGCCGGACATTCTGGCTCGCAGATACCGCAGTCGATACACTCGTCCGGATGAATGACGAGCATGTTCTCACCCTCGTAGAAGCATTCGACAGGACAGACCACCACGCAGTCCATGTACTTGCAGGCGATGCAATTTTCGGTGACCACATAGGTCATCAGGATCTCCATGAACGAAGGGGCAGCCGGGTGGGGTCGTCCCGGCTGCCCACGCCAATCGCGCCGCAGGGGACGCAGAAGCAAGGGTGCGACTGGCGGAACGGAATTCGCCGACTAGAGCCGTGCGGCGACAGCTTCCCAGTTCACCAGCTTGTCGAGGAAGTTTTCCAGATAGGCTGGCCGCTTGTTGCGGAAGTCGATGTAGTAGGAGTGCTCCCAGACATCGCAGCCGAGCAGCGCCTTCTGCCCGAAGCAGAGCGGATTGACGCCATTCTCTGTTTTCGTGATCCGCAGCAAACCGTCCGTATCGACGACAAGCCATGCCCAGCCGGATCCGAATTGAGCTGCTCCGGCGGCGGCGAAATCCTGCTTGAACTTGGCGACCGAACCGAAGGCTTCCACCAGGGCTTTTTCCAATGAGCCGGGAAGCTTGTTTTCTCCTGGCCCCATGATTTCCCAGAACAGGTTGTGGTTCCAGTGCTGGGACGCATTGTTGAAGATGCCGGACTGCGCGACGGCTCCCTTTTCGTAAGTGCCGGCGACAATGTCTTCCAGGCTTTTGCTTTCCCAGCCGGTCCCGGCAATTGCCTTGTTGAGATTGTCGACATAGGCCTTGTGGTGCAGGTCGTGATGGAACTTCAGCGTCTCCTCGGACATGCCGAAGGGAGCAAGAGCGTCGTGAGCGTAGGGAAGATCAGGAAGCTGGAAGGGCATGGGATATCCTTTGTCATCTGTCTGCTGGAGGGCAAAACGGGCCTTGCAGAAACAAGGTGACAGGAGTTATAAAACCTCAACTATAGTTTAGGTCAAGGGGTGTTTATGCCGGATCGATTGGAAAACGAACTTTCTGTCGGGGAACTGGCGAACCGGGCCGGCGTGGCTGTTTCGACACTGCATTTCTACGAGGCCAAGGGGTTGATCTCGCCGCGCCGCACGCGCGGCAACCAGAGACGCTATCCGAGAAACCTTCTGCGTCGTGTCGCCATCATCCGGATCGCCCAGCGAGCCGGAATCTCGCTCGCCGAAATCCGCGAGGCGTTGTCCGCGCTTCCGGCAGAACGCACGCCGAATGCCGCGGACTGGCAAAAGCTTTCCTCGCAATGGAAGGACAGGCTGGAGGAACGGATCACCGCCCTGACGCAGCTCCGTGACGAGATGGCCGGCTGCATCGGCTGCGGATGCCTGTCGCTCAAGGAATGTCCCCTGCGCAATCCGCGCGACGAGTTGGGAAGGCTCTCGACCGGCGCGGTTCTCCTTCAGCATGGCGACTGATGATGCCCTTCGACACAAAACCCGAAGGAGTCATGTTCGTTTCCGCAGAGCCATTCCAAGTGTGCCGGCAGACAGGCCAAGCAGCAGCAAACTTGTGGCGAGAACCATATCAGGCGCTATCTTGCGCGTGACGGACGCGTCGACTATGGCGCCGATCACCACGACGAGACTGGAAACGCCGCCTGCGACAAGGGGTGGCCGTTCTTCCGCGGCATCCATCGTCAAACCGATCCAGGTTGTCATCAAGGCGCAGGCCATGAGGAACAGATAGAACAGGATCGGGTACCAGGTCGAAACCAGATTGGGATCGCGGGTCAGCATCAGGCCGAGGCATATGTGGAGAGCGCCAACGACGATCCAGTCAAGGTACAACTTCGGACGGCCAAGCCGGATGACAATGATCGAAAACAGAAGCCCGGCAAAGAGCGAAGCCATACCCGGCCGGTATCCGATCACGAGATGATCCAAAACCGCATTGGCGCCGGCGATCACGGCCAGATCGATCAGGAGAATGCCCAATACGATGAGACGCCCTGCGTCATAAGGGCCCTTGAACCGTTTGCTCGTCTCGTGGCGTCTCCTCGAAATCGCATCCCGGAAAAAATTGACAAACGGGAATCTTGGGAGAACCGAGTGGGTTGTCCTCGGACGTGTGTCGTTGCGATGGCGACGATTCAGCATTCGTATTCCTTTCTTTCCCGAGAATCCTGTGCTGCCGCCAATGGAAGTATCGATGCCGGTGAGGTTCGTGACGTGTCTGGCATGAAGAGCGGGCTGCTCGGCCGCAACGGCCTGTCCCTCGGGAATATCCCCTCCGGCAATCCAAAAGATGGACCGGGGAGGACCACGATTGATGCGGCCCTTCCCATGGCGATCAAATGTAATCAGGCGGCGCTGTGGTTTGCCGGCACATTTGGCACCCCCTCACTGACGCGCTCCGCGATTGTCTTGCGGAAGAGCTTCGAGACGACCACGAAGAAGGTCGGCACCAGAAGAACGGCGAGGACGGTTGCCGAGATCATGCCGCCCAGCACACCCGTTCCGATCGCGCGCTGGCTGGCGGAACTGGCGCCCGTGGCGAAGGCCAGCGGCACGACGCCAAGGATGAAGGCGAAGGAGGTCATCAGGATCGGGCGGAAGCGAAGCTTGGCGGCCTCCACGGTAGCCTCCAGGAGCGGACGACCTTCGGCTAGCAGTTCGCGTGCGAACTCGATGATCAGGATCGCGTTCTTGGCCGACAGGCCGATGATGGTGATGAGACCGACGGTGAAGTAGATATCGTTCGGAATTCCCCTCAGCGTCACAGCGATCACGGCGCCGATAGCCCCGAGCGGAACGACGAGCATCACGGCGATCGGGATCGACCAGCTTTCATAGAGGGCGGCCAGGCACAGGAAGACGAAAATCAGCGACAAACCGAGCAGGAACGGGGCCGCGTTTCCGGATGCCTTCTCCTGATAGGACTGCCCCGTCCATTCGAAGCCGAAACCACTCGGCAGCTCGCCGGCCAGCCGTTCCATTTCCGCCATTGCCTGTCCGCTCGTGTGCCCAGGCGCGGCGCTGCCGCTGATCTTGACCGCCTGCAGCCCATTATAACCGACCACCTGTGTCGGACCCAAGGCCCAGCGCGCGGTGGTAAACGCCGACAGCGGAACCATCTCTCCCCTGTCGTTGCGGGCGTTCAGCTCCAGCAAGCTCCCGACGTCCATGCGCTCGGCCGCCTCCGCCTGCACGATCACGCGTTGCATCCTGCCCGCGTTCGGGAAATCGGCGACGTAGTTAGATCCGATGGACGTGGAAAGGACGGCGTTGATCTCGTCGAACGTGATGCCGTAGGCGTTGGCCTTCCGGCGGTCGATGTCGAGCATGATCTGCGCGGCCGGCGGCAGGCCCTCGATATAGGGATACTGGATGACGGGGCTCTGCCACGCCTTGGCCAGAAGCGTGTTCGCGGCCTCCACCAGCGCCGCGTTGCCCATGTTGGCGCGGTCCTGAAGGCGGAAGCTGAAACCGCTGGCGTTGCCAAGTGCAGCGATCGGCGGCGGCGTCAGCGTGAACACGGATCCTTCGGGAAGGCCGGCCAGTGCGCCAAGCGCCGAACCGACGATCGCTTCCGACGAGTCCGCCGGACCCCGCTCAGACCAATCCTTGTACATGGCAAAGGACAGGCCGGCGTTCTGACCGTTGCCGTTGAAGCCGAAGCCGCGAAGCGAGACGATCTTGTCGACGCCGGAACGATTGACGAAGAACTCGTCCACCGTCTTCATGACATTCGCTGTCCGTTCGGCGGTTGCCCCGGCGGGCAACTGCGTCGCCGCGATGGCATAGCCCTGATCTTCCAGGGGAAGGAAGCCCGTCGGCAGCCGCGTATAGGTATAGGCGAGCGCCGCGACCACCGCGCCGTAGACGACCAGCATGCGGCCGTTGCGTTTTACCGCGCCGCCGATCACCCGGCCGTAGCCGGACGTCGTCTTCCCGATCAGACGGTCGAAGCCACGGAAGAACCAGTTCTTGTGATGCGCATGTCCTGGAGGAAGCGGTTTCAGGATCGTGGCGCAGAGCGCCGGTGTCAAGGTGAGCGCCATCAGCGCCGAAAACACCATCGACATGACGATCGTCAGCGAAAACTGCTTGTAGATAATACCGATCGCTCCCGGGAAGAACGCCATCGGTACGAAGACTGCGATCAGGACGACGGTAATGCCGATCACCGCGCCAGTAATCTGCTTCATCGCCTTGATCGTCGCTTCCTTTGGAGGCAGACCTTCCTCGTGCATGATCCGCTCGACGTTCTCCACCACCACGATGGCGTCGTCGACGAGAATGCCGATCGCCAGCACCATGGCGAACATGGTCAGCACGTTGATCGAGAAACCGAACACCTGTAGCGCGGCGCACGTGCCGAGAAGGGCGACCGGCACGACGAGCGTCGGGATCAACGTGTACCTGAAGTTCTGGAGGAACAGGAACATGATGAGGAAAACGAGCGCCACCGCTTCGGCAAGCGTATGGATCACCTTCTCGATGGAGATTGAGACGAAGGGTGTGGTATCATAAGGGATGTCATAGCTGATGCCCGGTGGAAAGTTCCGCGCCAGCTCCACCAGGCGCGACTTGACAGCTTCGGCCGTCTCCAGCGCATTGCCCGAAGCGTTGAGCTGGACGCCCATCATCGCGGCTTCCTGGCCGTTGACGCTGGACGAGGTTGAATAGCTTTGGCCACCAAATTCGACGCGGGCGACATCGGCAAGCCGGACGACGGAGCCGTCAGGATTGGCGCGCAGGACAATTTCGGCAAACTCCTCCGCCGAGGAAAGCTGCCCCGTCGCCGAAACCGTCGCGGTGATCTCCTGTCCGGCGACGCTCGGCTGCGCGCCGATGCTGCCGGATGAAACCTGTGCGTTCTGCGCCGCGATGGCGTCGGTGACATCCTTTGCCGTCAGGTTGAACCCGACCAGTTTCTTCGTGTCTATCCAGACCCGCATGGCACGCTCGGTCGCGAACAATTGCGCCTTGCCGACGCCCGGCAGGCGCCGCAGCTCATCAAGCACGTTGCGGGTTGCGAACTCCCCGAGGTCGATGGCGTTCAGCCTGCCGTCGGTCGAGGTCAGGCCGACGAACAGGAGGAAGGAGCTGCTGGTCTCCTCCACGCGGAGACCCTGCTGACGAACCGACGCAGGCAAGCGGGCTTCGACGCGGCCGAGCCGGTTCTGGACATCGACCGTCGCCGTCTGTGGATCGGTGCCGGACTGGAAGGTGACGTTGATCGTCACGTTGCCCTGGGCGTCGCTGACCGAGTCGTAATACAGTAGGCCAATTGCGCCGTTCATCTCCTGTTCGATCAGCTTGGTGACGCTGTCGTAAAGGTTTTGCGGCGTGGCGCCGGGATAACTGGTCGTAATCGCGATCGTCGGCGGTGCCACATTCGGATACTGGGAGATGGGCAGGAAGGGGATGGCGATGACGCCCGCTAAAGCAATGGCGATGGCGAGAACCCAGGCAAAAACCGGCCGTGCTATGAAAAACTGTGGCATGGCGGTCCCTCAGCTCCTGTTCGGAAGTTCGCAGGCTTCGCTGCACGAGTGTTCGGTGCTCGTCTCGGCAATGGCCTCTGCCGTTACCGGGCTGCCGGGCATGGCCCGCTCGACACCGTCTACGATCACCTGATCTCCCGGTTCGAGCCCGTCCGTCACTAGCCATCGATTGCCGACGGATCGGGCCGTGACGATCGGCTGCGAAACGGCCTTGCCGTCCCTGACCGCCACGACCCTGGCCTGGCCGAGCGTATCCCATTGAACCGCGCGCTGCGGCACCAGCAGCGCCTTCGGAGCGATGCCGGCCGTGGTCCTGACCCGGACATAGGTGCCGGGAAGAAGCTTGCGGGCATCGTTGGGGAACTCGGCGCGGATGGTCACCTGGCCCGTCGTCTCGTCAACGACCGCCGAGGAGAACAGCAGGCGGCCCGACTGACCGTAGGGGCGGCCGTCGTTGGTGAGCAGCTCTACCGTCGCCTCGTCGTCGGGTCTGCGAAGCGCGCCTGAGGCGATATCCTCCTGGACTTTGGTCAATTCCGTCAGGGACGCGGTGAAGTCGACATAGACGGTGCTGAGATCGCGCACCGTCGCCATCTGGGTTCCGTCCTCCTGTCGCACGAAGGCTCCTTCCGTTACCAGCGCAGCGCCAATGCGACCATCGATCGGGGAGCGGACCGAGGCGTAGCTGAGTTCGAGTTCTGCGGTCTGGAGATTAGCCTTGGCAACAGCGACCTCGGCCTCGGCCTGCTTGCGGTTTGCCAGCGCGATATCGAACTGGTCCTTGCTTGCCACATTCGTACGCAGCAGGTTTTGCGCGCGGTCCGCCTGTTGAGACGCAAGCGTAAACGCGGCTTCGGTACGGGCGACCTGAGCGCTTGCCGAGTCGACCGCCGCCTTGAACTTGGCCGGATCGATTTCGAACAGGATATCGCCAGCCTTCACGTCGCTCCCTTCAACGAACTTGCGGGCAAGTACGATACCGGAGACACGTGCTCGCACCTCTGCCAGGCGGATGGGCGCAAGCCTTCCCGGATAATCCTGCTGGAGCGCAACATCCTCCGCTTTGACAACGAGCGTTTTTACGGTTGGCGGGGGATAAGATGCTTGCGAACTGCCTGTCGAGTCCTCGCAGGAGGTCAGCAATATCGGGATGAGCAAAAGCAGAAATGCGATCGGCGATCTAAAGAGCATGTCGATATCCGGGTTCAACGTTGACTGGGCCGCACGGAAGGCGCGACTGAGGAACCCGCACGACAGGCCCGGATAGCTTGATAGGACCTCAACTATAGTTTAGGTCAAGAAGATTCTTTCAGGCTTATGCAAACTTTCTGGAACTGTCTTCAGTTCCTACCCGAATGAACGAAACTGCGGTCTTGCTCACATCCGGTGTTGACCCCGCATGGCATTACCGTGATCGCAACGATCTTCTCGGCCAATGTGTTGTCGCGCGACCTGAACCACGCGCTCGCTCGCATCGTGGAGGCCTATGAGGCCAGGACGGAAGATCTAGCGGTCGCTCTCGCGAACGAAATGGGTGCGCCCATCGATTTCGCCCGCGCCAGCCAGGTGCGTTCCGGCGTCAATCATCTGCGGGCCTTCATCAGGACGCTCGACGCCTTTCACTTCGTGGAGCCCGCCAGCGACGAGGTCGCCGGCCAGGACATTCTGAAAGAAGCCATCGGCGTGGCCGCCCTGATCACGCCGTGGAACTGGCCTCTCAACCAGATTGCGCTGAAGGTCGGCGCGGCGCTCGCGGCCGGCTGCACGATGGTTCTGAAGCCATCGGAAATATCCCCGGTTTCCGGCCGGATCTTCGCGAAAATCGTCGATGCGGCCGGTCTGCCGAAAGGCGTCTTCAACCTCGTTCAGGGCAACGGCGCCGTCACCGGCGCGGCGCTCGTCGCCCATCCGGGTGTCGATGTCATCTCGTTCACCGGATCGACGCGCGCCGGCATCGCGATCTCTCAGGCCGCGGCCCCGGCAATCAAGCGGGTTTCCCTCGAACTTGGCGTTCGGCGAGTGGACGGCCGTATTCGGCGACGCCAAGATGACCGCCGCTCTGCTCGACAGGCCCACTCACCATTGTGAAATCCTTGAGACCGGCAATGAATCATGGCGCTTCGCCGATACAGTAGAGCGACTCTTTGCTGGGTACTTCTCCGTTGAAAGGATTCGTGTCCGAATCGTTCGATGCAAGCCTGGCGGCGCAATCCTGTCATGCACTCGGAACTATGCCCGATCTCACCAAGGATCCAACATAATCCGTTTTGAATCCATCACGCTGGCCGAGTGCAATCACCGCGCACCTAGTCCGAACTCCTTCTTGGGGCAATGAATGTCGTGACCTCCCGGCCAGGTAGTAGCTCGCGTTCGACCAGTGCCTGCGCAAGTCGCTCGACTTCAGCTTTTCGCTCCCCGACGATCATCGCTGCACGGTTCAACTCGGCCGCCAACAACCGCTCGACCTGCCGTCGAAGGATTGTATCCGAACGCCGAAGCTCATCCAGTTCCTTTGAGGTCGAAACATCGCAGTAAAGGAGCGCCCCCAGGCCCAGGCTGGCAAGCATGAGCGTGGCAAGGTCCGAAGCCCGCTGAAGGTCGGACCCATCCACGCCACCGGAGCCCTCGAACACATCCCCGAGAACAACCTTTTCGGCGGCCATACCTCCAAGCATCATGGCGATCTCGTCGAGATAGGACTGACGGCTTCGGCGGCGGGTCGCCTGCCTCCGCCATTGAACGTGCCCAATGCTACCGTCGCGATGGCCCACCTCTTTCGCGACGACGATCATTTCGATCTCCGCGACAGCGAATTCGAGACCGACGATAGCATGCCCGGCTTCGTGGACGCATGCCGACCAGCGCTCAGCGCCGTCAATGATCGCGACTGGTGGGATGAGAGCCAGCACATCGGAAATAGCAACCTCCCTGCCCTGCCGACGTGCGATCCGCCGCGCATCTTTGGCGACCTGCGCGATAGCGGCTCCCGAGTAACCACTTGTGGCACGAGCTGCGTCTTGAAGACCCTCGTTCGAAATGCCGTCCCTGAGTTCGAGATGCATCGCCAACATCTGGGCGCGTGCCGAACTATCCGGAAGTCCGATCACAATATGCCGGTCCAAACGCCCCGGTCTGCGCAAGGCTGGATCGAGATAATCCGGATAATTCGAAGCCGCAACGACAATGACACCCTCATGGGCATCGGAACCGTCGAGTAGTTCCAGCAGGGCATTCACCACCTGCATGTTGTACGATGCGTTATCGCCGGAAAACGCCCGTCGATCACCGATAGCGTCGATTTCATCGACGAATAGCACCGTCGGAGCCTTGTCAGCCGCATCACGGAAGGACTTTCTCATGGCCCCGAGCATGTCACCGAGGTGACCCTTGGATTGCCACTGCGCGCTCGAGGTGGCGATGAATGTCGCACCGCAGGAACGAGCAAGCGCAGATGCGAACAAAGTCTTGCCGGTCCCCGGCGGCCCGCTGAGAAGCAGTCCGGCGTCGACATCGCGCCAGGCGAGCTTGCCTCCCCTCCACTCGTCAATATCTACGGCCAAGCTCAACGCCCATTCGCGGGCCTCCCCGTAACCTTCGAGGTCCTCCACCCGAGGTTCCCAAGCAGCAACCCGCGGAACCTTCGATGCGTCCTCGAGCCTCTTCAGGACGATTTCGATCGGCCGCCCTTTCCGCAATGCCTGGAACAGCAGATTCGGAGGATACTTGCAGAGCTGCTTGGCAACATCGCCGGCGATATCGATCTGCCATGCATTCTTCGTAGCGGACATCAGATGGATCGGCTTGACGGATCCCACGTCGAGAATGCGGTCCAGAGCGATTGCGACCTCAGGCGGAAGCTTGGCTCCCTTCTCGATCAGCACGACGACAGCCAACTTGTGGGCCAGGACTTTTCTGGCATCCTCGGAGTATGTCTCACCCTTACGCCCCAGTTCGACGGTCGTTACGGTGTAGTGGATCAGGTCATGTGACTGCCGCAAGACAGCCTTGGCCGCCTCCCGGTAGGTTTCCATGTTCGCATCTGGTGGCAGCATCAGGCCAATGGCTCGGTCAATCCGCTGTGCCCGCAGGTAGAATCCGCACCGTCTCAGGGCATTTTTGATGGCCACGGCATAGGTCGTCGCTTCGAGCGAGGTTTCCCGCTCTACAGTTTTCTTCTGCATGTCGCCCCCTACTTCGCCGCGCGCCTGACGACCGTTTCCGGTCCGAGCAGAGCTTCATCGAGGTCGACTTCGAGAATCCCCATGAGAATCATCGTCGCGATTGTCGGCATTGGCTTGCTTTCGCGAACGACCGAAAGGCATTCCGCAAGCGTCAACGTCCCCATTTCCTCCAAGACCGCGAGAATTCGGATGCGATCACCAAGGGGTGCACCATAGCCAGCGTAGCGGATGAGATCCCTGGCATTCTGGAGCCGAGGCCCTCCCCCGAACTCGAAGAGGTACACCACCTGATATCGGTAGCCCTGCCTCTCGGCTAACCTGGCAATCCAACTGACGATGCCGGCATCTGCGGACCGGACATCCACGAGCAGTGCTTCGCTCTCGGTCTCGACAGCGAAATCGACATAGTGGTGTCGGGGATTCCGCGCTCCGGAGTCGTTGACGACCGGCTGCGGCATGCAGCGCCAGGCGGACACCTTGGGATCCAGGTCCAGCAAGCAGGCATAATCGCGTGCCTCTCGCGAGCGGTATAGAGGACGACCGACGCACTTGAGCGTCGAATAAGGAAAACGGGGACGATAATGCGGAGAAATGCAGACTTCATCGCCTGCAGAATGAGCGGTTCCAGTCGTCATGACGGCCTCTCCAACGAATAGCGATCTGGGCGGCACCGGGAACGGTCCCGGAAATCCGTCAGCGTATTCGGAAGATGGGCGTAAACGTCTTGCTCATGATAAGAACATTTAGTGAACAACCTTTTCGATGTCAACCAAGATTCCCCTAAGGCCGTCCAGCAGGTCCGGCCGACTTATAGACTGACTTCGGAAAGGCCCATAACCGTTAGGCTACTGGCAGACGGATAGGCCGACAGGTGGCATCGCCGCCATAGGTCATGAATTATGCGATTATTTGGTAGATAAATACACCAAAAATACAGATAATGGTTATTTTAAAACACATAAATTGACAATTGTGGCCTACGTGATATGGTAGATATACACACCATTAAGCCGCCCAATGGAAGAATAATACGCCATGACTCGCAGAAACGCGTTGAGCCTCGCCCCCCCCTATATCGTGGAGCGTTCGCTGGTCACTCTCGGCGCAAATCTAAGAACGGCGCGACTTCGCAGGAATCTGACGTTGCAGGAGATGGCCGAGAAAATCGGTGTCGACAGACATGTCGTGTCGGATGCTGAAAAAGGGAAGCCGTCCACGAGCATCGCCGTCTATGCCGCCATGCTCTGGGTATTCGGCATGGCAGGTCAGCTCTCGCAAGTAGCCGATCCCGAATCCGACGAGGAAGGAAAGGCCCTCGAGAGCGCACGGGCACCAAAACGGGCAAGGCGGGAGAGGACGCTGGATGACAACTTCTAAGGTCCGCCCGTCGGAGTGCTTTGTCTATATAACCCTTCCCGGTCAAACGACGGCGGTAACGGCTGGACGCTTCTCGCTGACGCAGAACCGGCAGGGCACGAACGTTGGACATTTTGTGTATGGTCGCAACTACCGGGAAAATCCCGATGCCGTCGAGATCGATCCCGTCGAGTTGCGAGTCGCCGCTCGCAATTACGAAACGGCAGCGATGGGCGGGATATTCGGCTCGCTGCGAGACGCCGGACCGGATCATTGGGGGCGGAGGCTCATCGAAAGACATGTTGGCAGGGCCTCCCTCAGCGAACTGGATTATCTGCTCAACTCTCCCGATGATCGCGCCGGAGCCTTGGGCTTCGGTCTGAATGTCAAGCCACCGGCCCCCAGCCGTGACTTCAACAAGACGCTCGACCTTGCGCGATTGCAGGAGATTGCCGACGCGGTCGTGAGGGATGGGGATATCGGCAAGACAGACGAGCGGGAACAGATCGAGGAAATTCTGCTGCTTGGCACATCCATGGGCGGCGCGCGCCCGAAAGCGGTCGTCGAAGACGAGAGCGGCCTATGGCTCGCCAAATTCAATCGGGACGACGATCGCTGGAACCAGGCCCGCGTGGAACACGCGATGCTGCTGCTGGGCCGCGAATGCGGCCTGGTGACGGCGGACAGCCGTATCGTGACGGTTGCTGACCGCGACGTTCTTTTGGTCAAACGGTTTGATCGTGAAAAAGTGGAGGACGGCTATCACCGGGCGAGGATGGTGAGCGGATTGACGCTCCTTCGGGCGGAGGACAGCCATCGCTCCCGCGATCTCTGGTCCTACGTCCTGCTCGCCGAAGAGCTTCGCCGCGTGTGCGAGGAGCCCCGCCGTCAGGCGCACGAGCTCTTCAGGCGCATGTGCTTCAACGCGCTGATTTCCAACACCGACGATCATCCGCGAAATCATGCGGCGATTGCAGGGAACAGGGATTGGAAGCTGTCCCCGGCCTACGACCTGACGCCATCCACTCCGATCAGCATTGAGCAGCGGGATCTGGCGCTGATCTGCGGAGACGAGGGCAGGATCGCCCGCGTAAGCAACTTTCTGTCCCAATGCCACCGCTTCCTGCTCGGCAGGGACGAGGCCATCGCGATCATAAAGGACATGGCCAATACGGTTCGGGCGGCGTGGTATGAAGTCGCGCGGTCGGCGGGCGTGACCGAAGCCGATTGCAGGACGATCGAGGGCGCTTTCGTATATCCGGGGTTTGGAGATGATCGGATATAGATGGCGCAAACCCTGAGAGATGATACGCGTTTTAGACACGGGCGTGTCTCTTCCCGTCATGTACCCGGAATTAGGTAGCAACTGCCACCAGCTCCGAATTCCCGGCTTCGGAGCGCATGTCAGGCAATCAGCCGCTTGGAACTACCGAGCATCCCTGCTCTCACCCTATTGCCGGACCTTCGCCTTGGTAACCTTCGCCGATGAAGATGCGCGAGCCATCGTTCGGTGCTTCGAGTTCAACCCGTGCGAGCCGAAAGCCGTCAATGTTCTGTCGAGTGCCGCAGCATGGATTTAATGGTTCCCCCGTTGGCCTTGAAGGCACTTTCGAGCGCCTGCGCCGCCAGACCCCGCAGCGTGTCGCTGGCGGTTGAGCCAGCCTTGTCGAGACCGATGACCTTGCCGCGCTTGTGGTCGGCCGCATAGTCGATGCGCACGGCCCGATGGCTGAGGAGGTCGGACGAAAGCGAGACCGCAAGGTTCTGCTGGGCCGTCACAGTCAGTCCGAACAGGTTTCTGGCCATCATCCAGCCGAGAATTCCAGACGAGCGGTTGGGTTTGTAGACCTCGCCCGTAGCGGCGCCCGTCGTGCCGACGGAGAGGAGCCTGATCTCGTCCGCCTTGCGGCCGAAAGTGGTCATGGCCTTGATGATCGAGATAACGTCGGGCGTTCGCGATGATGCCGCCGTCGACGAGGCTCCTGCCAGAGATGTTGTGTTCCGGGAAGAAGGTTGGCGCGGCCGACGTTGCTAATGCGACATCCTTGAGGGATACATGGCCGTTCGGTCCGGCGTTGCGACCGCTCTCGAAGACGACGCCTCCGAGGTCGTGGCGCTCACCGCGGGAACGATGAGCGGCTTGGGCAGGCTGGCGAGACTGATTACGGCCTTGTCGCCGAGAACACCTTCGACAGCCTCATCAAGGCCGGCGCGCGAGTAGCGTGCGGACACGATGCCGAGACGCGGCACCTCGAAGAGATGCCTGCCCATGATTGAAACGCGCTTCCTCTCGAACACGCGGGTTCCGAGGCGCTCAAACTCCTTTCGGATACGCTCCGCTGGAACCCCGGTCGCGATGCCGCAGGCCAGAATGCCGCCGATCGACGTGCCGGCGACGAGATCGAAGCATTCGCGGAGCGGCTTGCCCGCCTTGTTTTCGAGATCCTCAAGGATGATCGCGGAAAACAGTCCCCGATATCCTCCGCCCGAA
The DNA here is from genome assembly GCA_033795365.1 of Shinella sp. Lineage (GTDB taxonomy): Bacteria > Pseudomonadota > Alphaproteobacteria > Rhizobiales > Rhizobiaceae > JARYGU01. The sequence continues at coordinate 578,267 of JARYGU010000001.1, read as the reverse complement.
AGCGAAAGGATCTGGAAAGGAGCCACGCCCGGTGAGGCGCCTCCACCTGTTCGGCGGTATCGCCTTACAGCCTTCATCTGTATGGATACTCGACACGAAGGCCGTCGATATGACCGTGATATGGCTGCGCTCCCTCGATCAGCACGAGGTTGCGGTCGATCGCCGTGGCGACAACCATGCGGGACATGTCGCCGAGTTCCTCGTCCTCATCGATCCGGAGGTCGAGCTGGGCGATTCGTGAGAATACGGCCCCCGCCCCCTCATCGAAGAGTTCGAGGGCGTTGTTCCTGCGGGCGAAGGACACGAACGCCCTGAGGGCGAGATCCATAACCTCCCGGCCCTCCTCGATCGGCGTCGAGAGGATCTCGGCCTGGACGTGGGCGACCGATACGACGCTGGCATGGATGTCCTGCGCCGGCACCGGGCGGATCCACGCAGTCACGTCGGGGTTTTCGCAGATGATATCCATCAGCGCCTGCGTCGAGAGCAAGAACATGCGTCAGAGGGTCATCTTCGCGCCGGACGCGTTGCTGCTGCGCTGCAGGCGCTCGCGCTTGCGGCCCTGACCGACGATGATGCGGCCACCGGAATACGGCTTGAAGCCGATGGCGTCGAGCGCCTCCCCGAAGGTCTCCTGCTGCCGCGCTGCGGTAACGAGTTCCGCAAGATCCCTGACGGAGATCACGACCGCCATATCATCGGCCTTCTTGATATTGCCGATGACTTGCGGAACGCCGTTTCGGGCTTTCCCGAGCACTGCGCTCAGCTCATCCTTGGCCTTCCTGACCGTCAGAGGATCGCCCCCGATCTGGACAATGGTTTCCACGAGGCCGTCAGCGATGTCCTGTCTGCTGACGTTGCGGGCCACCTGCACCTGCTTGAGTATCCTCGCGTCCATGTCATCCTCTCCACCTGTTCGAGGGCATAATGGGATGCGTGGCCACATTTGTCAAGAAAGATGGCCACGGATTTAGGCGCCGTCTCGCGTCCTCTTCGCCCAGTCCGTGCCGCAGGCGAAGACTAGGCGAAATCCGCGGTCGTGATCGGCCGACCCGCTTCCCTGAGCGTCCGCAGAACGAAACCACGGGCGGCCGACGCCTTTCAAGAGAGCTGAGATATCCTTGTTGACATCATCCGGCTTTCGCCGAATGTAGCCTGCTGCTCCAGAACGCTGATCTGTGCCCGCATCTCGCTGATCCGAAGGTCGGTTTCTGCCCGCTTTTTCTTCAGTTCATCAACGACAAGGGTCATTCAAAATTACTCCATAGGATCGCGGCGATCCTATGTGTTCAGCGGCAAGAAGTCTGGTGGCAGTTGCTACATAATTCTGCATATACCGCGCAGACTATGCGGTGGCCGCAAACATATAACACATTCAGTTGGTCGTCTCCCGTTGTCAGAGCCGGGACATTCGAGGCTGGTGGCATTTGCCACCTAATTCCGTACAGTTGGGAAATCGGCGGCGCCGTCTTTGCCGCAACAAAATGGATGCCTTTGCGGATTTCGTGACTGGTGGCGCCCACGAGTCAGTCATGTCAATCAGTGCGGTAGTCCGAAGCCGCCGAAAATCGACACACCCTCTCTTGTTGGTTTCGCCGTCGCCGGTTACGGTTTGTCACCGTAGTTGCAGGAACTCGATCAGAGACTGGGATCGTCATCGTCGGGGAGAGGACCAGGACGGGAGAACAACTCTTCCAGTGTCTTTTTTCCAGGTACGAACGTCACGTCAAATCTGCCGTCGGTGTCGATCACTCTCTGAGTGCCGCGTAGTTTAGCCGCGTCCAGAACCTCCTGAATGCGGGCCTCGGCCTCGTGTCTCTGCCAATCGGAATCGCGCGTCATCTGGGCCTCTCTCGGACGACATCATGCCAGCCTGCGCAGTATAGCGAACGAATTGGATCGCACCCCGGAGTTTTTCAAGACGGCAGTTTCTGACCACAGGATGATGTTACCGTGCGGATAGACCCTATTCTTTTGATGGATACGGACATCGTCAGCCATATGGGCCGCGTGAAGCCGCCTCCTGGACTGCGCCCATGGCTCTTGCGTGTCGGCATGCATCGTCTTGCACTCTGCTATCCGGTCATAGCAGAACTGCTGCGCGGAGCCCACCTCCGGGTGCAGGACGATCCCCAGAGAGCGCTTCTCATCACCAACTGGGTCGGTGAACTCATATCCATGCCCTTTCCATTTCCGGAAATGACGACGGAGGTGGCGACGGTGTATGCCGGGATGACGTCTGTTCCCAGCTTGCGGCACATGTGGACCGTGCAGCGCGGCCAGAAGAGCAACAGGCTTGGACACGATTTGATGATCTCCGCCGTTGCCATCGCTCATCGGATGCCGATCCTCACGGGCAACGTCGACGACTTTCTCGAGATCAACGAGCATTTTCCCCTGCCCGGCGTGTACCATCCGATGCAGACGCGATGGTTTGTGGATCCCGGCTTCGAGGTGCCGCTACCACATTTTGATCCAAATGAACCTGACCCGCACGAAAAAGCGCTGCCCAAACTGCCGAAAACCCCGAGCACCGCACCTTCAAGATGACCGGCCAATTCCGAACAGGATAGTTAGAATTCGATCAAATCCATTTCCGGGACAGAAGGATCAGCCTGCTACACAACCTATGAAACAAGGGGCTGGCAATGGCAGGAAAGTCAGGCGACAAGATGAGCGAGGATCCGGGGGCGCTGATGAAGCGTATCCTGGCGAACCGCAAGTCCATTTCCAAAGCCCAGTTCGACATGATCGCTAGCGTCGGTCGAATGCGCACATCCATGAGCGATGAAGATCTTAGCAGTTTCCTGGTCGTCGAATGCGGTATCCCACGCAACGATCTGCCATCGATCCTTGCCTTCGATAAGGTTCTTGGATCTTTCGAACCGCTGCTGCGCAAGCGCTGCGTGCCATTCCAGGTGGTGAAGGCGCTGATCGCGGCGGATGCCGATACAAGACGATCTGCCCTCGAAGCCCTAGCGTCAGGAACTGACGTTAACGTTTCGACTATTGCAACGCTACGTCGTCTGACGATCCGGAACAAGATCGGAGCGAGCGCTCATGCCGAACGAGGTCGCCAGCGCGCGATGACGGCCGCGGCCTCAAAGCAGTCATACGTGCGGGTCCAGACGCTCGGCGAGCACGTTGCCGTACTTCTTTCTGAGATAGATGCCTTCACAGAGCGTTTTGTTGGAGAGCCACCACGCGATCCAAACGAGGACGTCATCGACCGGTCGGACGCTTGCCGATCTGCGGCCAGCAGACTGAGATCGAACGCGGTGGTCGTTCTTCGCGAATTCAGGTCGGTCTACGGTGAGATTGAACTCCCAAGCAAGGGTGTCGCCGGCTTCAGGACTGGAACACATCGGCATAAGCTAGCCGCCGCTCAGGAATCCCTGAAACGCTTCGCCGAGGGAAAATTTGCCTGGTATGGCGGCTTCAGCGGCTTCTGCTTCGAACCGGGCTATCTCTGGCAGACAGAACTTCAGGACGCGCTCGAGTATCTTCTCCCGTGCAATGTCGATCCCGAATCCGTATCCGACGAGAATACCAAAGCCGCCCAACCCCTGAGGTTCCTTGAAATATGTGCCGGTGCCGGCGGCCAAGCGATAGGTCTGCTCGGCGCAGGTTTCAAGCCCGCCGCCCTTTACGACATGGATATGAACGCCACTCGTACGCTGAAGCAGAACTGGAACTGGCATGTCCGGCGAAAGCGCTTGGAGAAGGTCTCGGACAACGAACTACTACAGTTCCGCGGCATCGACCTGCTCGCCGGAGGCGTCGAATGCAGAGCGTTCTCGCGCGCAGGAAAGCAACGTGGCCGCGACGACAAGCGGAACCTGTTCGATGAGGCTGTCAGATACGTCAACATCATCAGACCCAGGGCATTTTTCTTCGAAAACGTCGAGGGCTTCAGGGATGAGAAGTTCATCAAGTACCGCGCCAGCGTGTTCCAGCGCTTGAAGGCGCTCGGCTACCGCATCTGCCTGCATAAGTTGAACGCACACGATTTCGGTCTTGCTCAGTCGCGCGAGCGGGTCGTGCTGGTTGGCATTCGCAACGACGAACCCGGACTGTTCTCCCCGCCAAAAGGCACCGGACGGACAAACATGAGGGAAGCACTTGCCGGGGTGATGTTCCCACACCGAGGACTGGGCGATACCGACTACGACCGTTGGGCGGAAAACTGGCTCGACCGGTACGGTAGTGAGACTTCCTATACAGTTGTGTCGAGCCTCTACAAGAACGAAGGCGACATGAGGCAGCGATGGAAAGACGAGCTCGGCTTCGAAATCGATCCGAAGCACCTCAGCGACGAGCCGGCTCATCTCGGAACCATCAAGGATCCGGACAGCCTGCCCTATCTGACGATCGACGTGGCTCGGGTGCTCCAGGGCTTCCCACAGGCGTGGCAGTTCGCAGGCAAGCCGGATCGCCAGTTCCACCAGATCGGAAACGCGTTCCCACCCCAGATGTCCAAGGCGGTCGGACTCGCAATCGCGCATGCGTTGTCGGGGCGGCTGCCGAATTCGATCGATGCGCCACCTCTCGTTCCGTTTGACGAATCCTTGATCGGTGTGAAACCGAAGAAGGTGCCGAGGCTCACCCTTAACGCGATGACAATGGAGGATATCGATGATCTGAGGGAGCGCTACGGCAAACAATTCCGCGACACCAGGAAGCTCAGGACTCAAGTGCTGAAGAGCCGACGTACCCGAAAGCGCGAAATGCGCGAATACCTCGAGTCCCGCCGCAGCAGGCCCGAGCAAGTCATCGAGACTATCGAAACTTCAGATCCGCCCGGCTCGTGAAGTGTTGTCCGATTGCGTCCTGAATATGCCAGATCTCGGGCCGGTTCAGCCGTTCGACCAGCTTTCCGTCCACGAAGACCTGCCCCAAAACCCCCTTCTCGATCCACACGAAGCTGACCTCATGGCCTGCTGCATCCTCAACGGTCAGTGTCTGAACCTTGCCATCAGTGGAAAAGGCTATCTCAGGACCATCCGGCCCGCATAAATCACTGAACTCCTCGTAGGCCATCGCTGTTTCCTGCGACACTTGCTTCTCGATGTTACCTCGCGGAACAAGGACGCATTCCTTCAGATAAAGACCGATCTCCGCAAGAAACTCGGCCATGTCGTCCCCTTCCAGGTATTGGAGCTGCTCGCTCTGCCTCGGAATGAAACCCAACCAGCCCGTGTCGCCGAACTTTACCTCGGTATGAATATCGGCAGTCAACTCGACGTCTTCCCACTCGGCTCGCTCTTTTCCGGTCTCAGACTTGCCAGGCACATGGAGTTCGACTGGCAGCCTCCAGTTGCCCGAATCCTTGCTCTTGAAGATAAGGTTCAGGCTTCCGTCGTTGCGTTCACCCCGCATGACCAGACCTCTCTCCTTCAGGATATGCCCGTACCGTTCTTTCACTTCGATCATGATCTGCGTGTAGTACCCCATGGATTCGCCCTCCCTGCCCAATGTGCGAAGGATCCTGGTCGAAGCGGCAAGTCACAAATCGGACGGAAAGGATTCACTTTCCAGAATGCGCCAAATTGTTGACAACAGAACTTAGGAAGAGCGAATAACAAACTGATTTAATTTTATATTTTTATATAGACGCCACGGCCCTGATGTGCCTTACTGTCTACGCCCTTAGTCGCCGGAGGCACCGATGACGCGAATATCCATACCTATGATGGGTCAGATCTAACGCCGAAGCCGGCAGGTGCGGCAGAGCACGGTAGCACCATGGGAGTTCTATGCTTCCGAGCAGGGCAAACTTCAAAAAAACTTCATTATTCTGAACATTGCAGCCGTAGGCTGGCGGACAAGTTTCCGATCGTCATTTAGGACCAGTCTTATAGCTGGTGATCCTGACGGAGTTCCACGATGTATGCAGTAAACGAAGCCATCCTTTTCCGCTTCCTGGTCGCGATCATCGCCGCCATAGCCTGATCCTTTCCTGACATTTCCCTCTGATTTCGCCCTGGCACGCGCTGCCGGGAATGCACCTTTGTGTCCTGAAGAAAGTCTCGCTGATGCAGATGTCGACCAGATTCGCGCGCGCCCCGCCCTGACACCCGCCGCGCGTGCGGCCCCCTGAAGTTCCAGAAATGCCGCAACCCGACCGCTCCGCGGATCGACGGCGCACGTCTGCATGTCACCAAAAAGGATACCGACATGAACCCTGCATCCAACATCGCCAGCCGGCCCCACACCATGGCCTTCACGAAGAGTGAGATCGAAATCCATCGCGAGTTCGCGCGAAAGTGCATCCGTGCGAAGCAGTTTGAAGACCTTTCCTCCCGATACATGGCGATGAAGGCGGAATGCCATCGTCGCGGGCTGCGCCCGTGCAACTTTCAGGAGTTCCGCAACGCGATCCGCCTCAGTCGCCTTGGAAATCTCCGACGCTTGAACCTGATGAAAACCTGTGCGTCGGCGCAGGAGTACTATTTCGGCAATCCCACCGAGAGTTCGCTCATCCACGAGCATGACAGTCTTTTGAAGCTCTGGCGCCGCCGGTGATCTGAAGACCTGAGCCGGACGAACGTCACGCCTGCTCCCCCTCCCGAAAAAAGGAACGACCATGTTTTCCAAACGAATGACTGCCTACTTCGAGACCCTGGCCGACTTCCACCCCTCCGTTCTCCGGTGGGCCGACGGTATACTGGAAGATGAGCCAATGCTTGCCGTGACCTTAGCGGTCACGCTGAACATCATCATCCAGCAAGCGCAGTTCCCAGGAGTCGACGATGAAATGGCCCACGCCTCGATGATTTTGATGATCGAACATGAGGCCGGGCCTGCCCTGAGACAGTTGGGCATCATCCTGCCCATCCCGTCGATCGAGGTTTTCTCGGACCTGGCGCAGTCGTTCCGTGACGACGTTGATATCTCGAAAATCCTGCTTCGAGAGCCCCTGATGACGGAAAAAGGCCCCGTTGGGATCATGCGCAAGAGGCTGTGGGCCGAGGGCCTGAGAGAGCCGGAGGTTTCAATGAAGCTCGCCGCACTTCAGGATCAGTACGGCTCACAGATAAACTGATCCTTCGGCACCAGGCCGCCTGACCCAGGCAGCAGCACATTTCCACACATCGCAAATCTGGCCCGCCGCGCGGCACATCGCGCGGAGCGGCGGAGCCATGCCCATCCCAACAACAGACCCTCCAGCCCAGCGGCAACTGCCCGCCGGGAACGGAGAGTTGCGTCCCAGAGGAATTCGAAATGACACGCATTCGCCAAGTCATCCGATACATGAAGGAACTGGAATCCGGCTTCGACCGTACCCTCCTCCCCCTGCCCACCGAAACAGTCTTCCTGAAAGCAAGCGAACCCCTCTCCGGCCGTTACGTGCCGTTCGAATCCGATCCGCACGACGAAGAGGATTATTCCGGCCTAACCAGCATTCCCCGGGTATGGCGGCCGACCGAAGAGGCCACCCCTTCCAGGTGGTATCCTGCCCGTACCAAGGGCCACAGCCGCGGCACCATGGTCAACGGCAAGACGCGCAAGGCAATCACGTACTCGAGCACCTACGAGCGGAACCTTGCATACATGATGTGCGCCTCCAAGCATATCGTGCTCGTCGAAGACCAACCATCCGCAGTTCCGGTTCAGCAGGAGGACGGCACGTCCCACCACACATTCGACTATCGCGCAAGGTTGGCAAACGGAACGGTGATCGTCGTGGGAGTGCGCCCGACCTACCTCCTGGAGAAGGACGGTCTGGAATACACCATCGGCACCGTGGATCGGAAGCTGCCCCACGGCTTCGCCGACGGAGCCACCATCATCACCGAGCGGGAAGCCACCGACGCGCGCTGCTGGAATGCAATGAGCATCCTGCGTGCGCTCAAGCATTCCGTTGCGGCCGACAACGACCGCCTTCGCGAATACGCATCGCGCTTCCACGGCACCGTCCACATCCGAGACCTCCTCGCGGGGTGGGAGATCCCATCCTACGGCCGCAACGCGGTCTGGTGCCTGATCCACGACGAGATCCTCGTGCCGGTCCGCCCGGACCTCAAGCTCATCGACGCCCCTTTCGTCCGCTTCAACCACGTGAATTGAGAGGAACAACATGCAGCCCGACCTCAGACAGATCCTCGCACTCCAGCACGATCCCGTATCGCTTCCCTACATCCGGCTTCCCGAGAACGCTCGGGTGAAGGATCTCGGCATCGAATACTGCGTGCTTTACTGCGACCGAAACGGAGCAGTCCTGCGTCGCATGGACGAGACCAACGCTACCGTAAGCTTCACGCAGCCGGACCTCAATGAACGCCTGAACCGCGCTGGCAATCCAATGACGGCGGAGTTCGGATACTACGGCAAGAGCAAGGCCAAAGCGCGTCTCTCCGGCTCCAGCAGCCTGTCGACCCTGTCCCCTGCCGACCAGGACGATGTCTTGCGTAAGGAGTTCTTTGTTCGGAAGTTTCTCGAAATGCAAGCGGACTACAGGGAGCAGCGACGGCTCGCCCGTATCCACGGCCAGCCCAAACCTCCCGTCGTCAGCAAGTCGCGGGAACCGCTTCTTCGCATCATTCCGGTGATTGCCCGCGAGTGGCGTGAAATGCAGACCCGTGTAACGGGTTCCAAGGCCCTGACGTATCGCACGAAGGCCAACATCGCGCTCTTCGAACCCAAGCCTTCGACCGTGAAGGGCTGGATCTCCGAGATGGAGCTCAACGACTTCGACCCCATCTGCCTCAAGAACGACTACAAGCGCGATCGCCCCGAATATTTCACGGCGGACGAGTTCGTGCATCTCAGCGCGGCAATCCACGAGGCCTGCTCGACCACGAAGCCGGATCTTGCGGCGATCCATCGTGAGATGGCACGGAAGATGGAGGCTGAAAACAAGCACCGGGGGCCGGACGACCAGCTCCGGATCCCGTGCCCGGAGACGCTCCGCAACCGCTTCAACGCTCAGCCAGAAATGTGGCGCGATCTCGGTCGCGACGGGAAGGAAGCCGCCCGTCGTGAATGGCAGCCGGAATCCGGCGGGATCGATGTGATCCGTCCGCTCGAGCGGATCGAGTGTGACGACCATGAGACCGACCTCCAGACACTCCTCGCCAAGATCGGCATCTGGAAGAAGCTTTCGAAGGCCGAGCGCAAGAAGATCAAGCGGATCCGTCTCACGATCACGGCGATGATCTGCGTGGCGAGCCGGAGCATCGTCGCCCTGCATGTCAGTGCGGAACCGCCATCGCTGAAGTCGGCAATGACTGCGCTGGAAATGTCGACCCGCGACAAGACGGAAATCGCACGACGTCTCGGATGCCAGTCGCCGTGGCCGCAGGGCGGTACGCACGAACTCGTGGCAGTCGATAGCGCGGTCTACTTCGCTCACCGACCATATCGCGTCGTGCTCAATGATGCCGGGATCGAAATCTTCCTGCCACGAGCCGGCAATGCCTCTTGGCGTGGGTTCATCGAACGCTGGTTCCAGACCTTCAGCCACCAGATGTTCAACTACTTCGACGGCCGCACATGGGGATCGATCGCCGAGAAAGGCGACTATGACGCCGAGGCGCATGCGAACATGATCGCGGACCAGGTTGCAGAATGCATGGTCCGCTGGTGCGTCGACGGCTACCACAATGCGCCGCATTCCGAGCTGAACGGCGCCACTCCCCTCGACACGTGGTTCGAACTCGCGCGTGACCATGGTGTCCAGCCGGGTCCGACCGGAGCTCTGCGCACCCACCTGTTCGGCACCTATGTGACGCGCAAGGCCTCGAAGAAAGGCTACCGGGTAGCGGGGCTCTACTACCAGAGCAAGGAGCTCCAGCAAATCCGCCGGAAGAACAACAAGGCCCAGCTTGTGGGCCGCGTGAACAATCATGACCTGGGTGCGATCTCGATCCTGACACCAGAAGGCTGGATCGAGGTTCCCTGCATTCATCGGGAGCTGGCAGGGGTCAGCATCTGGCAGTGGCTGGCGGCGTCCGAGCGCCTCAAGCTCTTCAACGCCGAGAACGCGAAGGCCTCCCGGCAGACTATGCTCGGCACGTTTGCGTGGCTCAAGCAGCAGGCGGACATGGCCCGGCTTGAAGCAGGTCTTGTCAGCCCGGTTCTGACTGACGAGGACTATCTCCGCTTCGAGAAGAAGATGGACCACGTCTTCGATGTCGTCGACCGTCCGGTCAAGGGCGAACCCCGCCCCGAAGGGGAATGGCATCCGTCGGACGAACTCTTCGCCGCGCTCAGGATCGAACCGATCGTCTACGCCAAGACGAGGAGCGTGAAGGAAATCCGCCAGGAAGCTGAGATGGGCGGCCGACCTGTTCTCGGTTCCGCCGCCCTGCCCGCCAAGCCCAGCACCCGCGCCACACCGGACGGCACAAAGGAGACCTCGGTCGTCCGCCGCATCAGCAACGACATCTTTGACGACGAATAGGAGCACAGACACATGACCGATTTCGAAAAAGACCATGAAGCTCGTCGCAGCCAAGCTGCCATTGACCGCGTTCGCAGCCTCGTCGGAGATGACCGCCTTGCGATCGCCGACCGCATCTCTCAACTATACAACAAATACATCCCCCTCGATCGCGACGAACTCCTCAGGGAAGCCCTGATGGGCTTGGTCGCAAGCGTAACAACGCCCATCACCGGAAAGCCGGACAAGCGTCGCATCGTCGCCGTGTGCGGCCGCTCCGGCGCAGGGAAGACGACCGCGATCATGAAGCATGTCCGCAGTCTCAAGGCGATGGCCTCCTATGTCGACGAGGACGGCGTGACCATTCATCCCGTCATCTTCATGGAGGCAGGTTCGCCCTGCACACCGCGCCTTCTCGCCATCAGCGGCCTTGAGGCTCTCGGTCACACGCCGCCGGAAAGCATCCGCGAGAATGAGGCATGGCTGCTGTTTCGTCGCCTTCTCAAGGTGCACAAGGTCATGTGGGTCGTCATCGACGAGGCGCAGAATGCAATCGAGACTGCCAACGTCCGGCAGGCGACGGTCATCGGGGACGCATTCAAGTCGCTCACCCAGATGCCCGACTGGCCCGTCCGGCTCATCCTCGCCGGTGTGCCTCCACTTGCGAGCTTTCTTGCCCGCAAGCAGCTCTACAATCGCAGGACCGTCATCCCGTTCGACACGGTCAACGCGGACGGCAGCATGGATCTCATCGATAGCATCCTGGAGACGGTTGTCATCGAGCATGCCGGAATGGAGCTCGGCCTCAATCTCGACAGCTATGCGTCGGGAGACGAGAAACCTGATCCTCAAAAGCTCAAGGAGATCTTCCTCCGGAGGATGGCGCATGCCTGCGACGGCGAATTCGGCTCCATCGTCCAGATGATCCGGGGCGCGGTCGAGCTGGCCATCCTCGACGGGCGTGAGCACGTGACGCTCGACGACTTTATCAAGACCTATACCTCGTTTTCGGGGTGCAGGCCGAGCAAGAACGTCTTCACGGCCAACAACTGGGAGGAACTCGAACCCTCTGTGGCTCTGCTGCGCGACGATGACCGAGCCTGGGAAGAATCCCGCCTTAAATCGAAGGGCAAGAACGCAACGAAATATGGAGTACGCCCTCAATGACCAGGCTTGCGGAACTTCTTCCCTTCAATGCTGGCGAAACCATCGCCAGCTACTGCTCCCGGCTAGCTGTCGCATGCGGATATCGCCATTCACGATCCTTCGCGAACGACCTGGGTTTCCGTTTTCAGGGACTGGTTGTCGGCAACTATACGGACGTCAAGCAGTTCGCTTCGGTTCTGGACGTGCCGGAATCGAAACTGTCTCCTGGCGTGATCGTGACCGAGAACCGGACGAGTACCATCTCCGGCCAGAAGCTGACGCGTGCCCTCATGGAGCGGTACCGCCTCCGGCTCTGCCCCCTGTGCATCCGAGACGACGAGCGCAACCTCGAAGGCCGGAAGGGCTTCAGAGCATACGGCCGTACAGAGTGGCTCGTGAGTCCCATCAGAACCTGCGAGACCCATGGGACCAAACTGATCACACCGATTGGGGAGGATGCACGCCAGTACATGCATGACTTCGCCGTGAATCTCGCGATTGCAGTAGCCGATGTCGAGGAATTCCTATCTCAGGCGGAACCCATGGATACCGACAGCCTACAGGGCTATGTTCAGGCGCGGCTCAGGGGAATGCCCACGGCCTCACCTTGGCTCGACACCATGCCCTTGTATATCGCCGTCCGGTTCTGCGAAATAGTCGGCGCCGCGGAGCGCCACGGGGTCCGCTTCAAACCAAAGACCCTGAGCGATCAGGAGTTGTCGGCTGCCGCAGGCACTGGATTCGACATTCTTTCCGGCGGCGCGGACGAGTTCCGAGACTGGCTCGTCAGAAAAACGGAAGGCTTTTATCACAAGAACAGCGATCTCGGCGGGCGCTTCCTCTTCGGCCGACTATACGAGAAGGTCGCGTATGAGACCGACGATAGTGAATATGATCCGATCCGTCACATCATGCGGGAGGTCGTGATCAACACCCTGCCGTTTGGTCCAGGTGAAGAGTTCTTCGGCCCCGTTACAGAGCGCCGGATTCACTCGGTGCATTCTGCATCCCGGGAATACGGCATTCATCCAGCGCGCCTCGCCAAGCTCCTGGCGGCTGCCGGGCTGATCACCGTGGAAGCCTCCAAACTCACGTTCGAGAAGATTCTCGTCGCGGCCGACACCATGGAGAGGTTCGTCGCCGAGGCCAAGAAAGGTCTGAACGCAGCGGAAGCGAAGGCAGCCCTCAACGCAAAAGGAACACAGTTCGAGCAACTCGTGAAGCTCGGATACATCAAGGCCGATGTAGCAGACGAGACTGGAGCTTTTTCCTTCACCAACCGATTTTCACCTGCGGAAATTGAGGAGTTCCTGCGGAAATTGCAGGCGGCCGTGACATGCGAAAATGACGATGGTCTCGTCGATCTGCAGCAGGCGAGGAAGAGAGCCAACTGCACCTTAGGCGAACTGATCGCGCTCCTGCTCGGGCGTGAACTCTCGCGGGTCGCCGTGGTAGCCGGTGAGAGGGGCCTCGGGGCCATCCGCGTGGATGTCGGTGAGGTAAGAGACCACACAATCGGGGCTAGCCACGATGGAATCCCGATGCATAAGGCGGTTATTCTGATGCGGTCATCGGGCAAGATCCTGAGAGCGCTGCTGGCGGAGAAAAGGATCTCGACCTTAACAGCGCGAAATCCCGTGACGCGAAACTTGCAGGACTACGTCGATCCTAAAGACTTGGCGGCATTCATGACAGAGTTTGTTTCGCTTGGGAGGCTTGCAACACAAGCGGACCTAAGTACCTGGGCGGTTGAAAGACAACTCTTCGATCGTGGCGTGGCGCCAATTTTTGTCGCCGGGGGAATGGCGTTCTATCGACGGTCGGAAGCTGAAACCGCTTACTAATTGAAGCCGATCTTCCCATGAAAAGCCGGGCCTCTGCCCGGCTTTTTTGTTGGTCAAGCGATCTGGCCAGTTCTTGCATCCAAGTTGGCCAGTTATCGATGGGAAATCTCCAATCAACTACCAAAAATCAATGCGATACAAGAGATTTGGCCAGTACTTCCCTGGTTTTCTCATCGGCCCGGGTGAAAATCCCGGGCCGCAGTTTATAAAGAACAAAGGTGCAGCTTGAGGCAATGATTCAATTCGGCACCGTTACGGAAACTGCGACCTGGCTTGGCTGACGAGCCTGGTGAGATTTGATCCCGCCGCGATGGCGTTGAAGTTTCCGAGGCCGCTCATCCCGGCGCTGACGACCCCGACGACAAAGGGGCCTCCGTCCCAGAAGCCGAAGACGGGGCTTCCCGACATGCCACGTTCGAAGTCGCCGGTTTTGGTGATCAGCATTCGCCCGCCGCCCAGATCGAAGTCGTCCTCGTCGAGGAAAAATCCGGTCTGGAACACCGGGGTAGCCAGCGAGAGGGTGGGTGCGTAACCGATGCTGAACCAGTTCGCCGTCTCGTTGTCCCAATCCGAATCATAGGTCCTGGCGCCGAGCATGCCCAGGCCGTCTCCTAGACGCGCATTCAGGACGAGGATCGCATAGTCGTCGTCCGCGTTGGTGTAGGTCACGTCGGAAATGAACTCGTAAGCGAGCGCATCCGTGGAAGAAGCGGTGCCGATCAGAGTTCCGCCTTGCAGGAGCCTGACGGAATCGCCGCTGGCATTCCAGTCGATGACGTGGCTTGCCGTGAGGACGTGACGGGGGCCTATCAACACACCACAGCCGGTTTTCGTGCCGGATGTCACCTGGCAGACGCACCTCCAGGGGAAAGTCCGGTCGTCGTAGAGGTTGCGTCCGTCCGGATGGAATATTGCGAGCGGTTCCAATTCATGCCCGTTCAAAAGCACATGCGCCGGCGATGATATCGGCGGCATCCTCGGTGCGGAATTCATCGTTTCGTCGTAGCTGGGCATGGACGGCGCAACATCCGGGACGGCGCCCGTCGTCCGCTTGATGGTATGGATCTTCCGCCTCGCCGCCTCCTGTTCGTCGAGCGACGCAGGCCGTTCGGATTCGTGGCGCGACACGCTGATTTTTGCCGACCGAAACTGGATCGGCGACAGCGGGAAGTCAGACGAAGTGGGATTCCTGGCCATCGATCGCTCCCGTCCTTTGTGTCTTTCGAGAGCGTAGCCGCCGCACCGCACCGCAACAACGCAGCTTATCGGCGAAGCTTCCTCGACTTTAGGACAAGCGCATCTGCCAAGCGGCGGACTGCGGCAACCGAAATCGCGCCGCCGCTCGCAAAGTCTGGCATAGAGCGTCAAGAGCAGGTCGGGGCGCACAACGACAAGGCAGCAGCCGTGGAAGCGACGGCATGGCGTGGACAGCGCAGCATTTCCTCTCCTTCGCCGGGACGGGGCTACCGCATATAGCCGGTTCAGCGGCTTTCTCCCTCTTCTCCCCGCGGGGAGAAGTGCCGAGCGTATGCGAGGCGATGAGGGGTCTTGCGGCATATTCCGCGCGTTCCGCGGCCCCCTCATCCGGCGCTGCGCGCCACCTTCTCCCCGGCGGGGAGAAGAGGGAGAAATCCGGCAAACCGGCCATGTGCGATGGCCCCCTTGCGGGGAAGATTGCCCGGCAGGGCAGAGGGGATGCGGTGAGGCATATCAACACCTTGCCAAGAATCTTCAGAAAAGTTCACGCCCGATTTTCCCCGCTCCCTGCGCCCATGTCATGCTTTTTCCCATCCCGCCGCGGATACACCGCAAGGCGTTGCGGCGAGGCGGGGACGGCGCGGGTGGTGAGGAAAGGACGCAAGGCCTCATCGTCCGGGTCCGCGGAAAATGGTCTCCCTCCGGCGACACGGGGGAAGCGGAATGGTTACGGACCGGCCTTTCCGCTTCTGGTGCCCGAAAACGCGCGTCGGACTTGCCGAGCATGCCCCGCCTGGCTTTGCCAGGCGAAAGGTGCATGCTCCACGAAAGAGCCAAAGCCGGCTTACCGCGATCTTTGATCGCGGGCGGCTTTGGGGCGGCATGCATGGTGGTGACAGTGAGTGGGTGGCGAGAGGGTCCGTCCGGAAACGGAAGCGCCTCGCCTTAATGTCCCTTGCGCGGCCATCGCAGAGAGACCGCAGTCGCGGATAGAAACCGCCGAACGGGGCACCGGGAGGTGTCAATTTATACTAACTTATACGAGGCAGCTTCCGGCGCCCCGTCCGATCCTCGGATCAGGTCCGAGGATGATGAAAGGAGAATGAGGTAAAGCCACGGGCGGAAACGTCGCGTGGGTGAAGGTGTTTGCAGGATCCACCGGACAGCGCCGCCGCTCCGCAAGCCATTCGAGCCGAAGATCGCATGCGATGGCCGCCGCTTTCTCCCTCTTCTCCCCGGCGGGGAGAAGGTGGCCCGCCGGGCCGGATGAGGGGGACGGCGCGGAACACACAGAATGTGCGGAATATTCCTCATCGCCTCGCATATGCTCCCCCTTCTCCCCGCAGGGGAGAAGGGGGAGCGAGCCAGGGGACCAGCCATATGCGACGAAGCTCCGCAAACGACAGCCTCGCTTCAATGGTTGTGCCGCGGCGGCTTCTCGGCGACCTTGCGGAACTCCGCCGCCCCTTCCAGCACGGCGCCGTCGGAAAGCTGGGTGACGCTGCGGCGGTAGATGCGCTGCCAGGGCGTCGCGTCCGGCGGAACCGGCGGGATACCGTCTTTCTTGCGCCGTTCGATTTCCGCCGCCTCCACCAGCATGTCGCACTGTCCCTGATTGACATCGATGCGGATGCGGTCGCCGGTTCTCAGCCACGCCAGTCCGCCACCCGCCGCACTTTCCGGCGAGGCGTTGAGGATCGAGGGGCTGTCGGCAGTGCCGGACTGGCGCCCGTCGCCGATCGTCGGCAGGCTGGTGATGCCGCGCTTCAGCAGGTGATCCGGCGGCTGCATGTTGACGACTTCCGCCGAGCCCGGCCAGCCAAGCGGCCCTGCCCCGCGGATGACGAGGATCGTGCGCTCATCGATGTCGAGCGAGGGGTCGTTGATGCGCTTGTGATAGTCCTCGGACCCGTCGAAGACGACGGCCTTGCCTTCGAACACACCCTCGTGGCCGGGCTCGCTCAGATAGCGCTCGCGGAATTCCGGCGAGATCACGCTGGTTTTCATGATGGCGAAATCGAAGAGGTTGCCCTTGAGCACGAGGAAACCCGCCCGCTCCTTCAGCGGCTGGCCATAGGGCCGGATGACCTCGCGGTCGGTGGCCTCCCTGCCTTCGAGGTTCTCCGCCATGGTCCGGCCGGTGACCGTTGGACAGTTCCCGTCGAGCTTCCCGGCGTCCAGCAGCTCGCGCATGATCGCCGGCACCCCGCCCGCCCGGTGAAACCGCTCGCCGAGGAAGCGGCCGGCCGGCTGCACGTCGGCGAGCAGCGGAATGTCGTAGCCGTGCACCTGCCAGTCCTCGGGATGAAGCTCGACGCCGGCATGTTTCGCCATGGCGGCGAGATGCGGCTGTGCATTGGTCGATCCGCCGATCGCCGAATTGACCCGCACCGCATTGAGGAAGGCCGCCCGCGTCAGGATGTCGGACGGCTTGATGTCCTCCAGCACGAGTTCCACCGCCCGCCGGCCTGTGCGGTAGGCCATCTGGCCGCGTTCGCGGTAGGCCGCCGGGATCGCCGCACAGCCGGTCAGCGACATGCCGAGCGCCTCGGCGATCGCGTTCATGGTCGAGGCCGTGCCCATGGTGTTGCAGTGGCCGACGGAGGGGGCCGAATCCATCGCGGCCTGCAGGAATTCCTCCTCGTCGATCTCGCCCGCGCCGAGCTTGCGCCGCGAACGCCAGATCACCGTGCCCGAGCCCGCAAGCCCGCCCTCGTGCCAGCCGTCGAGCATCGGTCCGCCGGAAAGCACGATCGCCGGGATGTCGACCGTCGAGGCCGCCATCAGCGCCGAAGGCGTGGTCTTGTCGCACCCCGTCGTCAGCACCACGCCGTCAAGCGGATAGCCGTAGAGGATCTCGACGAGGCCGAGATAGGCGAGGTTCCGGTCGAGCGCGGCCGTCGGGCGCTTGCAGTTCTCGAAGATCGGATGGGTCGGGAATTCGATCGGGATGCCGCCGGCGTCGCGGATGCCGTCGCGCACCCGCTTGGCGAGGTCGATATGGTGGCGGTTGCACGGCGTCAGGTCGCTGCCGCTCTGGGCGATGCCGATCACCGGCTTGCCGGAGCGCAGCTCCTCCGGCGTGATGCCGTAGTTCATGAAGCGCTCCAGATAGATCGCCGTCATGTCGATGTGGTCTTGGTTGTCGAACCAGTCCTGCGAGCGCAGCCTGCGCGTCCCCGTCTTTGCGTCCTGTGTCATGATGTCATTCCTGCTGGCCCTGCCGGCCGTTCAGCTTTTCGAGGTAAAGGAGAATGCCGCTATGATCCGTATCACCTCCCCCATCGGCGCAGAAAGCGGCGAATTCGTCGCGGATCGCATGGGAGAGCGGCAGGGTGAGGGAAAGCTCTTCGGCCATGTCAATCACCGAATTCAGGTCCTTGAGCTGCAGGCGCGAGGGGCCGCCCGGCGCGAAAACCCGCTTCACCATCCGTTCGCCGTGAAGCTCCAGGATGCGGCTTTCGGCAAACCCGCCACGGATCGCGTCGCGGAAGGCGGCGCGCGAGCCGCCGCCAGCCTCGACCAGCATCATCGCCTCGGCGACCGCGCCGATCGTCACGGCGACGATCTGCTGGTTGGCGAGTTTGGCGATCTGGCCCGAACCGCTGGGCCCGACATGCGTCATGCGCCCGAGCGGCGAAAAGACGTCGCGCAGGCTTTCCGCAAGGGCCGCGTCGCCGCCCGCCATGATCGCCAGCGTCCCCGCCGCCGCGCCCACCGTGCCGCCGGAGACCGGCGCGTCGAGATGGCCGATGCCGCGCTCGGCGAGGCGGGCGGCATGCTCGCGGGCAAAGGCGGGCGCGATCGAGCTGCAGTCGATGACCGCGGCACCCGGTTTCATCGCCTCTGCAGCGCCCGTCTCGAAAAGCACGTGCCGCACGGCCGGGCCGTCGGAGAGCATGGTGATGACGACGTCGGCACCGCTGACGGCCGTCTCGGCTGTCGCCGCCTTCTTCGCGCCGTCCGTCACAAGGGCCTCGGCCTTGGCCGGATCGCGGTTCCAGACGGTGACGGCGAAACCGGCGGCAAGCAGGCGCCGGGCCATCGGCGCGCCCATCAGGCCGGTTCCGAGAAAGGCGATGCGCCTCGGCTGTCGTTCGGGTTCCGTCAAACTATCCTCCCGCTTCGTCCTCGATATCCTTCGCACGATCTCCGGCCGCGCGGAATGCCGGGACGCAACATTTCATCCGGCTCCGTCCGGATCAACCGGCAATCCGTTCTATCGCGATTTTTCCGGAGTTTCGGGTTCCGTCAGCGAAATCATGGCGATCGGGAACGGCTTTGCACCTGTTTCATCGGTTTATTGATGCGAAAATCAAATTTGTTGATTGGATCGGCATGCGGGAATGTGCCAGAGCCGACCTTCTCAGCCGAACCGGGCCAGATCGCCGCCATGACAGAGATATCCGCCGCATCCACCGCACCGAATGCCGCCCGCATGGGCGTTCTGCTGATGCTGCTCGGCATGGTGATGTTCTCTTTGAACGACGTGCTCGGCAAATGGCTGGTCGCCGCCTATTCGCCGAGCCAGCTGATGCTGATCCGCAGTCTGGCGGCGATCGTCGTGCTGCTGCCGTTCTTCTGGAGGACCGGCCTGAGGCGGCTGGTCGAGGTCGACCGCCCGTGGCTGCATGTGCTGCGCGCCGCTCTCTTCGCCGTCGAGGCCACCGGCTTCTATTTCGCCGTCGCCTATATGCCGCTTGCCGATGCCATGACCTACTGGCTGGCCGCGCCGATCTATGTCGCGGCCGTCTCGCCGCTCCTGCTCGGCGAGCATGTCGGCTGGCGGCGCTGGACGGCGATCCTGATCGGCTTTGCCGGCGTCGTCATCGCGCTCGAGCCGTCGGAAAACAGCTTCACCCTTCCAGCCCTGATCGCGCTCGCCGGCAGCATCGCCTTCTCCTGCGCCATGGTGCTCGGCCGCATGCTGCGCGCCACGCCCGATACGACGCTGGTCTTCTGGCAGGTCGCGGGTGCCGCCATCTTCTCCGTCTTCGGCGTCGCCCTCGATCCGGCCGGATGGGCGCCGGTGAGCGGCGTGAATTTCGGCCTGCTCTGCCTGCTCGGCGTGGTGGCGATGGCCGCGCATATGCTGGTGAACCGTTCGCTGAAGCTCGCGGATGCCGCGACCGTGGTGCCGCTGCAATATACGCTGCTCGTCTGGGCGATCGTCTTCGGCTGGCTGTTCTTCGGCGACCTGCCGCGCCCGGCGATGCTGATCGGCGCAGCCGTCATCGTCGCCTCCGGCCTCTTCATCTTCTTCCGCGAGCAGCAGGTGAAGCGCCGGGGCAGGATCGGCTGATCTCACCGGGAGAGGCTTGGATCTTCTTCCGCGGCAGCTGCAAAATCTTCGTCCACGGGACCCACGACATTATCCAGCCACGTCCAGTCCGTCGCCAGTGGTTCGAGAATGACACTGTCGCCGCGCCGCCTTATGCGAATTTCGTCTGTTTCGAACTGAAATTCCTTGGGTAACCGCACAGCCTGCAAACCGTCGGTCCAGAAAACTTTTGCTGTGTTCATTGGGACACCCTCCGGTTGTGATGTGGCAAACGATATGCCGATCGCAGCTGTTCTTCAAGAAATTGGGGCCACTCGAAAAGAAAAGCCGGCTGGTGCCGGCTGAAAGTGGCGCGAGAAGCTGTCTCCGCGCTACGGTCTCGGGCCACGGGGGATGGCCGGGGAGGATCGATGCGCGCCCGCCTAAATGCTGCCCGCCGACATTTCGGACGCGATGTGTTCGGCCTGGCGGATGGCGAGCGAAACGATGGTGAGCGTCGGGTTCTCCGCGCCGCCCGTCGTGAACTGGCTGCCGTCGGAGACGAACAGGTTCTTGATGTCGTGCGTCTGGCCCCATTTGTTGACGACGCCGTCCTGAGCCTTCTCGCTCATACGGTTGGTGCCGAGATTGTGCGTCGAGGGATAGGGCGGTGTCGGGAAGGAGCGGGTCGCGCCGACGGCGGCGTAGAGCGCCTGGCCCTGTTTGTAGGCGTGGTTGCGCATGGCCTCGTCGTTCGGATGGTCGGTGAACCAGACATCCGGGATCGGCATGCCGTACTTGTCCTTGAGTTCGCCGTGCAGCTTCACCGCGTTTTGTTCCTGCGGCATGTCCTCGCCGACGATCCACAAGCCGGCCATGTTGGCGTAGCTGTCCATCGCGGAGGTGAAGGAGCGGCCCCAGCCGCCGGGATCGAGGAAGGCGGCCATGAAGGGAATGCCGAGCGCCAGCGTTTCGAGCTCGTAGCCGCCGACGAAGCCGCGCGACGGATCGTGCTTCGCCTCGTCGCGGATGATGCCGGCCATGGTCGTGCCGCGATACATGTGCACCGGCTTCTCGAAGACGCCGTAGACCGAGCCGGTGGTGTGGCGCATGTAGTTTCGGCCGACCTGGCCGGACGAGTTGGCGAGCCCGTCCGGGAACATCGAGGAGTGGGAGTTGAGGAGCAGCCTCGGGCTTTCGATCGAATTGCCGGCGACCGCGACGATGCGGGCCTTCTGCTCGACGAGCTTGCCGTCCTTGTCGGCATAGACCACGCCCGTTACCTTGCCGGTCTGGTCGTGCTCGATCCTGACCACATGCGAGTTCGGCCGAACCTCCAGCTTGCCGGTCGCCTCGCCCTTGGGGATCTCGGTATAGAGTGTCGACCACTTCGCGCCCCATTTGCAGCCCTGGAAGCAGAAGCCGGTCTGCTGGCAGGCCATGCGGTCGTCCCGATCGGCGGAGTTGATCGCCATGTTGCCGGTGTGGCATTCCTTGTATCCGAGCTTGTCGGCGCCGGCCTTGAAGACTTTGAAATTGTTGTTGCCCGGCAAGCCCTCGATACCGTTGGTCCGGGTTACGCCCATCTTGTCCTCGGCCCTGGCGTAATAGGGCTCGAGCTCGGCAAGCGTGATCGGCCAGTCGAGAAGGTTGGCGCCCTCGACCTTGCCGTAGTGTGTCAGCGTCTTGAACTCGTGCTCCTGAAATCGAAGCGAGGCGCCGGCCCAATGGGTGGTCGTGCCGCCGACGGCCTTGACGATCCAGGCCGGAAGATTCGGAAAATCCTTCGAGACGCGCCAGCCGCCGCCGGTCGTGCGGTTGTCCAGCCAGGCGAGCTGGGCGAAGCTTTCCCATTCGTCGTTGACGAAATCCTCGTATTCGATGCGGTTGCCGGCTTCCAGAATGACGACGTCGACGCCTTTCTGTGCCAGTTCGTTGCCGAGCGTTCCGCCGCCGGCGCCCGAACCGATGATGACGACAACGCTGTCGTCGCTGAGATCATATGGAGCTGCCATGGTATCCTCCCGAATTCTGATACAGGGTTTGGCGTATCGCGCCGGCACCTCCTCCGGTGCGGCGCGGCCCTGCCGTCAAAGCCACTCGATGTCGTCGAAGCCGCGGCTGATATAGCCGCCCTTGGAATAGGACTCGCCCTCGTAGCCGAAGATCGGCCAGAGCTCCTTCTGGTTGTAGAGGCTGACCACCAGGTCGCCGCGCACCGCCTGGAAGAACGGTGTCGTCTCGATGTCGCGCAGGATCGCCACCCGGTCGTCTTCCCAGCCGAGGCCGCGATAGCCGCCGGCGCCCGCCCGCTTGTCGAGGTCGGCGATACCGTCCTCGATCAGCGTCCTGTGTGCCGCATCTTGCGCCGCCTTGGTGTCGTGGCCCTTCACGGCGACCGCATAGAAACGGTCGGCGAGCTGATCGTGCGGATAGATGTCGCGGGCGAGCGTGATCAGCGTCGCCATGGTCTCGGGCTTGAGCGCCGTCGTCTCCAGACCCCACGCGCGGGTGGGACAGAGCACCGCATTGCCGCTGATGAGCAGCACCGCACCGGCGGTGCCGCGTTTCAGCAGCTCGCGGCGCGAAAGGCCGGGCTGCCGCTGATAGATCGTCGTTGCCATTGTCGTTTCCTCCCTTGCTCGGTGCCTCCGGATTCCCGGAAGGCGCATTCGCCGGCCGTCCCTCCCCAGGTGCGGCCGGTTTCGTTGCTATTTGTAGCGGCCGTGCCGCTGCACGACCTCGATCTTGTAGCCGTCCGGATCCGTCATGAAGAAGAAGCGCGCCAGGAGCGCCCCGTCGCGGTTGAAGTCGACGATCCTGTTGGGTTCGAGCCCGAGCTCCGACACGCGCGCATGCTCGGCGTCGAGATCGGCGACCGAGACGGCGAAATGGCCATAGCCGTCGCCGAGCGCATAGGGCTCCGTACGCCCCTTGTTGATCGTCAGCTCGAGTTCGAAGTCGCTTTCCGGATTGCTCATATAGACGAGCGTGAACGTCTCGAAATCGAGGCGATCGGCCACCTTGAGCCCGAACGCCTTATCGTAGAAATCGACCGAGCGGGCCTCGTCGAGGACCCGGACCATCGTATGAATTGCCTTGGCCAAACCTGTCTCCCGTCTTCAAGCGCGGTTCTCACGCATGGAGGAAGTCTGATCCTCTTGGCGGACGGATGGGTAGCAGCCGGTTACCGCAAGCTAAAAATTTGTTTTCATGAGTGGAAAAGAAGCTTTTATTTTGCCTGGACCCGGCGAAAGGAGAAATTGACCATCGTGCGGACGCGCCGCATAATCCCGCCCATAAGAACAAGACCGGAGGATATGCCATGTGTGAGGTCTTCGCGGGCCAGGACCCGCAGCGCTACCGCCCCGTCAACCGTTCGGTCAGGATCGGCGGCCATTCGACCAGCATCCAGATCGAAGCTGCTTTCTGGGACCTCATCGACGAGATCGCCGAAAGCCAGGGCATGTCGACCTCGCGCTTCCTCTCGACACTCTACGACGAAGCACTGGAGATCAACGGCGCGGTTGCCAATTTCGCCTCGCTGCTGCGCACGAGCTGTCTCATCTATCTTATGGGCGGCGGCGCCAAATGCGACGCTCCCCGCGAATTCCATATCGTCGCGGCGGAGTAAGAGTCCGTTTGAAAAACTCGGACGGGTCGATCCGTCGGTTCTTTTTGTACTCCCCTGCGTCGCGCTTCTTGCCGATATCTGGAGATATCGGCTGCAAACCGCTCCTAAGGGAGCACAAAAATCCCTCGACGGCTCTCAGCCGCCGAGTTTCCAAACGGACTCTAAGCGCGAGCCGGCCTTGCGTTATCGCGCGGTCTGCCTCCGTGTCCGTCGTGCCTGCCCGCTGAAGACGGCAACGGCCAATCCGACGCCGGCGAGCTGCAGCATGCAGCCCGTCCATTCCGCAGGACGCGGCCAGCGCGCCTCGAAAAGAAAACCGTAGACAAGGCCGAACATCGTTTCGGCCACGATCAGTTGCGCCGCAAAGGCCAAGGCCAGCCTGCGCGACGCGATGACCCAGCACCATGTTGCCAACCACGAGCCGGCAAGTCCCATGACCAGCGCCCAGCCGAGAAAGCGCGCCGTCTCGGCTTGGGAAAAACCGTCAGCTTCGCCAAGCGAGGTCAGCGGCAGGAGCAGCAGGCTCACGATTGCCGACCCGACCCCCTGCACACCGGTCCAGGCAAGTCCGTCAGGCGCGTTGCGGGAGCTCATGACCGCAGCATTCGCGAGGCCGTAGGCGATCCAGATCACGAGGGCCAGCACCGCAAAAAACGTTCCGGCCATGATTGCGCCCTGCTCTCCCGGAACGCTTGCTCCCAGCACTCCGAGATTGACCGTCAAGACACCGGCCGTAATCAGCAAAAGCGGGGCGGCGAGATTGCTCCAGGGTATCGAGCGGTCACGCCAGTTGCCCGCCAAGGCCAGCAGCACGGGCATCGTCCCGATCACCACCGGAGGGATGGCGGCACCTGCCAGCCGCACCGCATAGGCCGTGCTGACGAAATAACCGACATAACCGATGCCGCCGAGCGACAAGCCGCAGGCGATCTGCGCACGGGACAGGCCACGGGGCCGAAAGCGCGGATGGGCCATCAGCATGAGAGAGACGAGACCGAAGACGCCGTAACGCGCCGCGGCGAGATCCCATGCCGTGAAGGGTTCCACCGCGCGCGGTGCGATGAAGGTGAGCCCCCACAGGGCGCAGGTGGCAAGGCCGGCGAGAATTCCGAGCAGCATGGGACGTGTCTCCTTGAGGAGCCATATCCTGCGAGGCGTGAAGGGCTATTTATATGGATAAACAAAGGGGATTTCCCTATACTGCCGCGATGTCGAAGACGAAACGAGAAAACTACCTTCAACCCATGGAACTCGATGCCACGGATGCCAGCATTCTGGCCGCGCTCGATTCGAATGCGCGGCTGCCCATGAGCGAACTCGGACGCATGGTCGCCATGTCCGCTCCGAGCGTTTCCGACCGCATTCGCCGCCTTGAAGCGTCCGGTGTTATTCGCGGGTTCACACTCGACGTGGACACGCGTGCCCTCGGTTACCAGGTTCGGGCGATGGTCCGGATCAGGCCCCTTCCCGGCAAGCTGCATGTGGTGGAAAAGCTCATCCGGGAAACGCCGCAGTTCATCGAGTGCGACAAGATCACGGGAGATGATCCGTTTCTCGCCCGTCTGGTCGTGCATTCGATCGAGGAAATGGACGATGTCCTCGAAAGCCTGTCGGAATATGCGGTGACCAGCACGGCCGTCATCAAAGGGTCCTCGGTAACCCGCCGCCTTCCGCCTTTGTAGGGCCCCGACGATCAGAACGTCGGCGGGGTGTTGATCCAGAGCAGGATCGTTTCGCCGTCGTGGCGGTTGCGCCAGGAATGCTGGCGGCGACTGTCGAAATAGAGGCTGTCGCCGGGGCCGAGGTCGTGGAACTCCTGGCCGTCGAGCACCATTTCGACCCGGCCGGCGAGCACATGCACGAATTCCTCGCCCTCGTGCCTGTAGGCGCCGTCGCTCGATGCGCCGGGGGCGAGCACGAAGCGGTGGCAGTCCATCATGTTGCGCCCGTCGGCGAGGACCTGCACGACCACGCCCGGCGAGGTCTCCGGCCAGTATTTCCACTCCCCGGCGCGCACGACGCTTCGCGTCTCGCCGTCGTCCTCGCCGGAAAGCTTGGAAACGGTCGTGCCGTAATAGTCGGCGAGGTCGTGAAGCACCCGGAAGGTGATGCCCTGCGAGGTGCGCTCGAAGGTGGAAAGGACCGATGTCGCGATGCCGATGTCGCCTGCCACCTGCTCCAGCGTCCTGCCGGCCGCGTGGCGCAGGCTGCGCAGCTTGCGCCCGACGCCGGAATTAGTCTCGATGTCATTCGTGGCGGTGGTTGCGCCGTCGCCGGAGCCGTTTTCCGCCTCCAGCGCTTCGCGGATCGCGGCCGGGTTCAGGCCGCGCTCGGCGCGGAACCAGGAGATGCGCTTCAGCCGTGCCACATCCTCGGCGCTGTACTGCCGGTGGCCGGTTTCGGAGCGGCCGGGCACGACGAGCCCCTGGGTTTCCCACAGTCGCAATGTCGAGGCGGAAACGCCTGCGAGCCTTGCCGCTTCCGCCACCCTGTAGTGTACCGGCTCCTGATCGTTCATCGAGCCATTTCCCTGATTCTTGTGTTATTTTCGTCTTCTATACCAGCTTGGCGAGAAAGGCCCCAGCCGGGATCGAGAGAGGTTCCGAAACGGTGTCGCGAAGCCCGCAAAATTCCGATTGCATTCTTGCAGAAAAAATGTAGCTATTCCAGAATATCTTGCAGAAAAAATGTAGGATATGACTTTCCTCTTAGTCAGGGACCTCCGCACGATGACCGCGACCACCCTCACCGACCGCAAGAATGCCGCCATCTCCCGTGGTGTCGGCATGACCACGCAGATTTACGCCGATCGCGCGGAGAACGCCGAGATCTGGGATAAGGAAGGCAACCGCTATATCGATTTCGCCGCCGGCATCGCGGTCGTCAACACCGGCCACCGCCATCCGCGCGTCATCGAGGCCGTGAAGAAACAGCTCGACCGCTTTACCCACACCTGCCATCAGGTCGTGCCATACGAGAACTACGTCGAGCTCGCAGAGCGCCTCAATGCGCTGACGCCGGGCAACTTCGCCAAGAAGACGATCTTCGTCACCACCGGGGCGGAAGCCGTGGAGAACGCGGTGAAGATCGCGCGTGCGGCGACCGGCCGCCAGGCCGTTATCGCATTTGGCGGCGGCTTCCATGGCCGCACCTTCATGGGCATGGCGCTGACCGGCAAGGTCGTGCCCTACAAGGTCGGCTTCGGCGCGATGCCGGGCGACGTGTACCATGCCCCCTTCCCCGTCGAACTGCACGGCCAGACCGTCGAACAGTCTCTCTCGGCGCTGAAGAAGCTCTTCGCCGCCGATGTCGATCCGAACCGCGTGGCGGCGATCATCATCGAGCCGGTGCAGGGCGAAGGCGGTTTCTATCCGGTCCCGACCTCCTTCATGAAGGCGCTGCGCGAGCTTTGCGACCAGCACGGCATGCTGCTCATCGCCGACGAGGTGCAGACGGGCTTTGCCCGCACCGGCAAGCTCTTTGCCATGGAGCACCATGGCGTCGCCGCCGATCTGGTGACGATGGCAAAGGGGCTTGGCGGCGGCTTCCCGATCTCGGCAGTCACCGGTCGCGCGGAAATCATGGACGCGCCCGGCCCCGGCGGCCTCGGCGGCACCTATGCCGGCAATCCGCTCGGCGTCGCGGCGGCCCACGCGGTTCTCGACGTGATCAAGGACGAGGACCTCTGCAATCGCGCGGAAAACCTCGGCGCGCGACTGAAGCAGCGCCTCGAGTCGCTGCGCGACAAGGTTCCGGAAATCGTCGACATCCGCGGCCCCGGCTTCATGAACGCGGTCGAGTTCAACGACGTTTCGACGAAGCTGCCGAGCGCCGATTTCGCCAACAAGGTGCGGCTGAAGGCGCTGGAGAAGGGGCTGATCCTGCTCACCTGCGGCGTGCACGGGAACGTCATCCGCTTCCTCGCGCCGATCACCATCCAGGACGAGGTCTTCGCCGAAGCGCTCGACATCCTCGAAGCCTCGATCCTCGAAGCGCGCTCCGCCTGAACGGGCGAAGCGCAACCGATTGCATATTCAAGACAGCAACGTCTGGACCGGGAGGTCCGGGCGACCCTTCTTCTTCGTTCGAAGGAATGACGGAAATGCCTTTCTACGACGCGTTAACAAAGCACCTGAAGTCGACGGAATTCCTGCGCGATTCCGGTTATGTCAACGGCAACTGGATTGGCGGCAACGGGTCTGCGACCTTCGACGTCACCAATCCCGCGACAGGCGAGACGCTCGCGACGCTGCCGGAGATGGGCGCTGCCGAGACGGCTGCCGCCATCGATGCGGCCTATAGCGCGCAGGCGGCCTGGGCGGCACGGCCGGCCAAGGACAGGAGCGCGATCCTGCGCAAATGGAACGACCTGATGGTGGCCAATGCCGACGAGCTGGCGGCGATCCTGACGGCCGAGATGGGCAAACCCCTGCCTGAGGCGAAAGGCGAGATCCTTTATGCCGCGTCCTATGTCGAATGGTATGCGGAAGAGGCCAAGCGCATCAACGGCGAGACCATCCCGGCGCCTTCCGCTGACAAGCGGATGTTCGTCATCAAGCAGCCGGTGGGGGTCGTCGGCACGATCACGCCGTGGAACTTCCCGGCCGCGATGATCGCCCGCAAGGTGGCGCCGGCGCTCGCCGTCGGCTGTACGGTCGTCTCCAAGCCGGCCGAGCAGACGCCGCTTTCGGCGATCGCGCTTGCGGTGCTTGCGGAAAAGGCCGGCGTGCCTGCGGGCGTCTGCAACATCGTCGTCGGAACCGACGGGCCGGCGATCGGCAAGGAGCTCTGCTTCAATGCGAAGGTGCGCAAGATCTCGTTCACCGGCTCGACGGAAGTCGGCCGTATCCTGATGCGCCAGTGCTCCGACCAGATCAAGAAGGTGAGCCTGGAGCTCGGCGGCAACGCGCCCTTCATCGTCTTCGACGATGCGGATCTCGACGCGGCCGTTGAAGGCGCCATGGCGTCCAAATACCGCAATGCCGGGCAGACCTGCGTCTGCGCCAACCGCATCTATGTGCAGTCGAACGTCTACGACGCCTTTGCGGAAAAGCTCGCCAGGAAGGTGGCGGAGCTTTCCGTCGGCGACGGTTTCGGGAAGGGCGTGGCGCTCGGCCCGCTGATCGACGAACAGGGGCTCGAGAAAGTCGAGGCGCATGTCGCCGACGCGGTCTCCAGGGGGGCAAAGGTGCTTTCGGGGGGCAGGCGGATCGAGGGCAAGGGCACCTTCTTCGCGCCGACCGTTCTGACCGGCGTCACTCGCGAGATGGCGGTGGCCCGCGAGGAGACCTTCGGACCCGTCGCGCCGCTCTTCCGTTTCGAAACGGTGGACGACGTCATCGCGCAGGCGAACGACACGGAATTCGGGCTTGCCGCCTATTTCTTCGCCGGCGACCTGAAGAAGGTCTGGAAGGTCGCCGAAGCGCTGGAATACGGCATGGTCGGGATCAATACGGGCCTGATCTCCTCGGAAGCCGCCCCCTTCGGCGGCATCAAGCAATCCGGCCTCGGCCGCGAAGGCTCCGTCCACGGTGCCGACGACTACCTGGAGATGAAATATCTCTGCATGGGCAACGTCGCCTGACGCGGGCCTGATCCGCAGCCCGGCATAGGCTGCCGGGCTGCGGGTGGGAAGCACCGCAACGCCGGATCAGGCGTTGTGCAGGCGGCTGTAAAGCCCGCGGGCGGCGATCAGTTCCTGATGGCTGCCCTCTTCCGCGATGCCGCGTTCGTCGACGACGACGATGCGGTCGGCCTTGCGGATGGTCGCGAGCCTGTGCGCGATGACAAGGGTCGTGCGGCCCTTGGCGAGCTCGGAAAGCGACTGCTGGATGGCTCTCTCCGTTTCCGTGTCGAGAGCGGAGGTCGCCTCGTCGAGGATGAGGATCGGCGGGTTCTTGAGGAACATTCTCGCGATCGCGAGGCGCTGCTTCTGCCCGCCGGAGAGTTTCACGCCGCGCTCGCCGATGACCGTGTCGAGACCGTCGGGAAGCGAGGCGATCAGGCCGTCGAGCCTGGCGCGCCGCGCCGCCTCCATGATCTCCGCTTCGCCGGCGCCGAGCCGGCCATAGGCGATGTTCTCGCGGATCGTGCCGGCGAAGAGGAACACGTCCTGCTGGACGATGCCGATCTGGCGGCGCAGCGAAGCGAGCGTCATGCGACGGATATCGAGGCCGTCGATGGAAATCGCGCCCTGCTGCACCTCGTAGAAGCGCGGCAGGAGCGAACAGATCGTCGTCTTGCCCGCACCCGACGGGCCGACGAAGGCCACGGTTTCGCCGGCGCGGATCGTCAGATCGATGTTCCGCAGCACCGGCCTTTCGGCGGTATAGCCGAAGGTCACGCCGCGATAGGCGATCTCGCCCTTCAGGTGATCGACGGCGATCGCGTCCGGCGCATCCTCGATGTCGGGCTCCGTGTCGATGAGCTCGGTGAAGCGCCGGAAGCCGGCGATACCCTTCGGATAGGTCTCGATGACCGAATTGATCTTCTCGACGGGCCGGAAGAACACGCCGACGAGCAGCAGGAAGCCGATGAAGCCGCCGGCCGTCAGCTCGCCCGCCAGCACGAAATAGGCGCCGGCGATCATCACGATCATCTGCGTCAGCCGCATGCTCATGTAGCTCAGCGACGTGCTCGCCGCCATGATGCGGTAGGCGTCGAGCTTGGTCTGGCGGTAGCTGCGGTTGTCCTTTTCGAAAAGCGCGCGCTCGTGGTCTTCGTTGGCGAAGGCCTGGACGACGCGGATGCCGCCGACATTTTCCTCGATTCGGACGTTGAAATCGCCGATCCGGCCGTAGAGCGCGCGGAAATTCCGGGTCATGCGGCTGCCGTAGCGGCTCGTGACCCAGGCGGTCAGCGGCACGATCACGGCGGTGATCAGCGCCAGCTGCCAATTGACCGATATCATCAGGACGAGCGCTCCGGCAAATGTCATGATCGCGATGAAGAGGTCTTCCGGCCCGTGATGGGCCACCTCGCCGATCTCCTCGAGATCCTTGGTCAGGCGCCCGACGAGATGGCCGGTCTTCTGGTTGTCGTAATAGCCGAAGGAAAGCTTCTGCAGGTGGTCGAAGGCGGCGCGGCGCATATCCGTCTCGATATTGATCCCAAGCATGTGGCCCCAATAGGTGACGATCGCCATCAGGCCGGTATTGATCACATAGATCACCAGCAGGCCCGCCGAGGCCAGCAGGATCAGCATCCACTCCTGACTGAGGAGCAGCCTATCGACGAACAGCTTCACCGCCATCGGAAAGCCGAGCTCCAGCAGGCCCGACAGGATGGCGCAGCAAAAATCCAGCAGGAACAGTCCCTTGTACGGGCGATAGTAGGTGAAGAACCGGCGGAGCATTTCGACCTTGCATGCGATGACGCCGGCTGGCCTGTTGACGGCGCCGGCAAATTGAGGAAAACGTGACCCGACTTCTCATATTTCGTCGCGAAAGCCAACGGGTGAAACATGACATTGCATGCCGACATCGAACAGGCGGCCGTTCCATCGGAAGGCCTGGCCGCGCCCGGCAAGGAAACCGCCATGCTTTCGCTCGAAGGGGTCAGCTTCGCGGTCGAGGGGCGCACCCTGCTCCATCCGCTGACGCTCCGGTTAGAAAGCGGGAAAACGACCGGGTTGATCGGCCATAACGGCTCGGGCAAGTCTACCCTTTTGAAGCTGATCGCCCGCCAGCAACTGCCCTCATCCGGCACGATCCGGTTCGAGGGCAAGGCGCTTTCCGAATGGCCGAACCGGGCCTTTGCGCGCCGGCTCGCCTATCTGCCCCAGCAGACGCCCTCCGCGCCCGGCATGCTGGTGAAGGAGCTGGTGGCGCTTGGCCGCTATCCCTGGCACGGTGCGCTCGGCCGTTTCGGCGAGACCGACCGGAAGAAGGTCGACGAAGCCATGGAGCTGACCGGCGTCGCGGGCTTTGCCGACCGCCTCGTCGACACGCTCTCCGGCGGCGAACGCCAACGGGTCTGGCTTGCGATGCTGGTGGCGCAGGATGCGGTGTGCCTGCTTCTGGACGAGCCGATCTCCGCACTCGACATCGGCCATCAGCTCGACGTGCTCCAGCTGACGAAGACGCTTTCGGAGGAAAAGGGTCTCAGCGTCATCGCCGTCCTGCACGACATCAACATGGCGGCCCGTTTCTGCGACGAGATCGTCGCGCTCCATTCCGGCCGGCTGATCGGCCGGGGCGCTCCGGAGGCGATCATGACGCCGGAAGCGCTGGCGCGGATCTACAATGTCCGCATGGACGTCATCCGCCAGCCTTCGACCGGATACCCGGTGGCGCTCGCCCAGTGAGCGAAAGCCGGGTTATCGGCTGCGCAGCCATTCGCCGAGATCGGCTTCGGCCTTTTCGAGGGCGCTGTAGTTCAGGAGCTTTCTGAGAAGCGCCACCGTGACGGCGCGGGCGCGCAGATTGTAGCGGCCCTCCTCCCCTTCCTCTCCGGCAGCCTGGTAGACGTTCAGCTTCTCGTAGAGCTGCTGCAGCCGGTTCTGGACGCTGCGCAGCGACAGGTTGCGGCGGCGCGCGATGGTGCGGTCGGTGAGGCCGAGGGCGATGTCGATGAGGATCTCGTATTCGGCATCCGTGAAGCCGTTGATGCTGCCGAGGCTCTTCTGCTGCATGCCGCGAACCTCGCGGTCGATGACGCATTGCGCCTCGATGAAGATGCCGCGCAGGGCGAGCTTCAGCCGGTCGTCGGAGGCGGATTTCAGGATATAACCGTAGGCCGCCCCTTCCGGCACGATGCGCGAGACGCCGCGCACATAGGCCTCGTCGGCATAGTTGGACCAGAAGAGGATGCGCGTATCGGGCCGCTCCTTCCAGATCGTGCGGGCCGCTTCGATGCCGTTGCGCTCGCCCATCTGCAGGTCCATGACGATATGCGCGGAGCGATGCTCGCGGGCGAGGCGCTCGCCGATCCGGCCGTTTTCCGCTTCGAAGACGGCGTCACATTCCGGAAGCGCCGCGCGCACGGTCTCGTGCAGATAGGAGCGATGCAGCGGGTCGTCTTCGACGATGAGAACTTCCATGGCTCTTCCTTCAGGCCTTCTTGCGGGGGAGCGGCAGGCTGACGCCGACCCGGGTGCCGCCGCTGCCCTGGACGCGGCCGATCTCGAACTTCGCGGAGATCAGCCTGGCGCGCGTCTTCATGTTGTCGATGCCGTGCCCGACCTTGCCGGAAAGGCTGCCGGTTGCGTTGCCGTCGTCGATCACTTCTATTGCAAGATGATCGCCGTCGCTGCGAAGCCGGACCCGGATGCTTTTCGGCTGCGCATGCCGGATGGCATTGTTGATCGCTTCCTGGACGATGCGGAAAAGCGCGGTAATCACCGTCTGCTCCAGCCGGTCGGCGATGCCTCCGGTCTCGTCCGCCAGACGCCATTCGATCGTCATGCCGCTGTCGCGCACCGAGCGGTCCAGATGGTTTTCCACCGCCTCGGCGAAACCGAAGAGCTGCAGGACGGAGGGCTTGGCCGCCTCGATGATCTGACGAAGGTCGTGCATGCATTGCTGCAACCCGCGAAAGAGCGGTTCGAGCGCTTCTCCCGCCATGTCCGGCACATGGGTCAGCCGCTCCATCCGGCGCGAAAGCCGCGTCAGGTCGGCGAGCGTCTGGTCGTGCAGGTCCATGCCGATCCGCTGGCGTTCGGCTTCGAGCGCCTCGGTCAGCTTCAGCGCGCCGAGCCGCAACCCCTCCTCGCGGGCGCGCGCCTCCGCCTCCACGATCGCGGAGCGCTTCGCCTGCTCGCCGGCGCGGATGGCGAAGAAATAGGGAGCCAGGAGATCGGCGACCGAGCGGGCATTACCGACGTCTTCCATCCGATAGCGGCCGATTTCGAAACTCGAGCAGCTGAGGGCGCCGATGATGTCTCCCTGTGCCTTCAGCGGCACATGCAAGCGGCTGTGGAGCGAAAGCGCGATGATCGGGCTGGAAAAGGCGCCTTCGAAGTGGAACTTCGGATCCGAACAGGCATCCGGCGTCAGGATGAAGTCCTCCTCGCCGGAGAGCAGCGTGCGGATGGGGCTTCCGGTAAGGGGCGCCGGCGGCTGCTTGCTCCAGTCGGTCTCCGGCCCGCTTTCGTAGGCGATGTGGTACTTCCCGTCGAGCGTCTTGATGCAGACGTCCATATGATCGTGGGGGATGATGTGGCTGATCTCGGCTGCGACAGCCTGGATGATCGAGCGGAACTCGAGCTGGCCGGCGAGCAGCCTCGAAATGCCGAGATAATGGTCGAAAAGCGAGCTTTGCGGCGAACCAAGCATGAGCGGACGTCCTCCCAGCCGTCCCGACGCTGCCGCGCCGCGCGTCGGAATCCACGCGAAAGACACGGCAACGCCTCGAAACTGCGGATAGTCCGTTCCGCAGACCGGTCCCCATCCGGCCGTCGGCCGGGGTGCTGCGGCGCGGGCGCCATCCGCCTCCATTAAGCGCCGCTGCCCACCCCTTCGTCTTGCGGGAACCCGCATATTTTGCGCGAGATGCCGCAATCCGCTTGCCGGGATGCGCCTGTACAACGAGCGGATTCTTCTTCATGCTGCCTTTACTGAGAGACGAGGGCTCAGTGCAACAGGAATTTTGGTTCCGTCGAGGAGCGGGCCATCCGGCGGGGAGCCGGTCACAGAGGGAGGAAAACAATGAATATCAGGAAGATGCTTCTGGCATCGGTCGCCGTCGCATGCGCTTTGCTGCCGGTTTCGGCATTCGCCGACACGTCCGGCAAGAAGATCGCGCTATCCAATAACTATGCCGGCAATTCCTGGCGTCAGGCCATGCTGACGAGCTGGGACAAGATCACCAAGGAGGCGGTTGCCGCCGGCACCGTCGCGGCCGCCGATGCGTTCACCACCGCGGAGAACCAGGCGACCGAGCAGGCGGCGCAGATCCAGAACCTCATTCTGCAGGGCTATGACGCGATCGTCGTCAACGCCGCGTCTCCGACCGCTTTGAACGGCGCGATCAAGGAAGCCTGCGATGCGGGCATCACGGTCGTCTCCTTCGACGGCGTCGTCAGCGAGCCCTGCGCATGGCGCATCGCGGTCGATTTCAAGGCGATGGGCGAAAGCCAGATCGACTATCTCGCGAAAAAGCTGCCCGAGGGCGGCAACCTCCTGGAAATCCGCGGCCTTGCCGGTGTTTTCGTGGACGACGAGATTCATGCCGGCATCCAGGCGGGCGTCGAGAAGAACCCGCAGTTCAAGATCGTGGGTTCGGTCAACGGCGACTGGGCGCAGGACGTGGCGCAGCGTGCCGTTGCCGGCATCCTGCCGAGCCTGCCCGAGATC
The DNA here is from genome assembly GCA_033795365.1 of Shinella sp. Lineage (GTDB taxonomy): Bacteria > Pseudomonadota > Alphaproteobacteria > Rhizobiales > Rhizobiaceae > JARYGU01. The sequence goes on along the minus strand of JARYGU010000001.1, from coordinate 543,508 downwards.
GCCGCCGTCGTGACCCAGGGTGGGGACGGCTATGGGGCCGCGCAGGCCTTCGCCGCAGCCAAGCGTCCGATCCCCACGATCGTCATGGGCAACCGCGAAGACGAGCTCGTCTGGTGGAAGCAGCAGAAGGACGAGAACGGCTACGAGACGATGTCGGTGTCGATCGCTCCCGGCGTTTCCACGCTCGCCTTCTGGGTCGCCCAGCAGATCCTCGACGGCAAGGATGTGAAGAAGGACCTCGTCGTGCCGTTCCTGCGCATCGACCAGGACAATCTCGAGACCAATCTGGCCAATACCCAGAAGGGCGGCGTCGCCAATGTGGAATACACGCTCGAAGACGCCCAGAAGGTGATCGAAGGCGCCAAGTAAGCGCGTCGCCCTGCGGAAAGCCCGCGCCCGGCGCCGATCTCGCCGGGCGCGGCAATCTTTCGCCGAACGCGGCTCCGGAACAGCGACAATGAACATTCATGACTGAGGCAGCCGTGAGAGAGGAAGTCGTCGCCGCGCGCGGCATAAAGGTGCGGTTCGGCGCGGTCAGGGCACTCGACGGCGCGGACCTTGCGATCCATGCCGGCGAATGCGTCGGCCTCGTCGGCCACAACGGTGCCGGCAAGTCGACGATCGTCAACGTCATCAACGGCGGCCTCGCGCCCCATGAGGGCACGGTCAGCTACGGCGGCACGCCCGGCCACGGCATCGCCGCGGCGCGCGAACGCGGGGTGCGCTGCGTGTTCCAGGAGCTCTCGCTCTGCCCGAACCTCACGGTCGTGGAGAACGCCCGCATCATGCATGACGGCCTTGCGGGCTGGAACTGGCGCAAGCGGGCCTTCGATCTCATCAAGGCGAAACTCGACGAAATCTTTCCCGGCCACGGCATCGACTGCGACAGCACGATCGACGATCTTTCGATCGCGGAACGGCAGATGGTCGAGATCGCCATCAGCTTCGCCGGAGCGGGAGAGGGCCCGCGTCTCGTCATTCTCGACGAACCGACCTCTTCGCTGGACGCGGGGCTCGCCGGGCAACTGATGGCCTATGTCCGCCGCTTCGTCGCCTCGGGCGGCTCGATCCTGCTCATATCGCATATTCTCGGGGAGATACTTTCGACCTCGGACCGCATCGTGGTGATGAAGGACGGCAAGGTGGTGGCCGACCGGTCGGCCGGCGAGTTCAAGATCCGCAGTCTCGTGGAAGCGATGGGCAGCGTCGTTCGCGAGCAGAGCCCGAAGCGTTCCGGTGCGGCGAGAACCGGCCCCGCCGTGCTCTCGATGCCGCCGCGAAAGGGCCACGGATTGCCCTTCGAAGCCTATCGCGGCGAGATTGTCGGTCTTGCCGGGCTCGGCGGCCACGGCCAGACGGAAGCGCTGCTCGAGCTCTATCTTTCGAAGAGCGGCAACTGGCTGCCGCGCCGCAGCCGCCCGCTCGCCTTCGTCGCGGGCGACCGCAGCCTCAACGGCACCTTTCCGCTCTGGAGCATCCTCAGGAATCTGAGCATCGCCTCGCTCGGCGACCTTTCGCGGCGCAGCTTCGTAGACCAGGGACGGGAGGATGCGGTCGGCGAAAGCTGGAAGAAGCGGATAGAGATCCGCACCCCGGATATGGGAAACCGCATCCTCTCGCTCTCCGGCGGAAACCAGCAGAAGGTGCTGTTTGCCCGCGCGCTTGCGACGAGTGCCGCGACCGTCCTGATGGACGATCCGATGCGCGGCGTCGATGTCGGCACGAAGCAGGAGGTCTATGACATCCTGCGCGGCGAAGCGAAGAATGGCCGAACTTTCATCTGGTACTCGACGGAAATGGACGAAATCAGCCTCTGCGACCGGGTCTACGTGTTCAGGGAGGGCGCAATCGTCGCCGAACTGAGCGGCGAGGAGATCAGCGAGAAGAACGTGCTCGCGGCCTCCTTTGCCGGAGAGGGCGAATGATGCGGATTTCCTCCGATACTATCCGTCTCGCCATTCCGGCGCTTTCGCTTGCGGTGCTGCTTGCCGCCGTCTTCTACATGCAGCCGCGGGCGATGAGCTATACGGGGCTCAACCTCCTCTTCAATCTCGCCGTGCCGATCGCGCTCGCCACCATCGCCCAGATGCTGATCATGGCGGTCAACGACCTCGACCTTTCGATGGGCACCTTCGTGAGCTTTTCGGCCTGCGTCGCAGCGACCTTCCTGCAGTCGTCCCCTGCCCTCGGCATCCTCATCCTTGCGGGGGCGATCGCGGCCTATGCCGCCATCGGCGTCGTCATCTATGTCCGCGAGCTGCCGTCGATCGTCGTCACGCTCGGCATGAGCTTCGTCTGGGGTGGCCTTGCCGTGCTGCTCCTGCCTTCGCCGGGTGGCGAGGCCCCGGGCTGGGCGCGCTGGCTGATGACCTCCAAGCCGCCCTTCGTCCCGATGGCGATCGTCGTCAGCGTCGTCCTTGCGATCGCGACCCATTTCCTGGTGATGCGCTCCTCCTTCGGCGTTCTCATCCGCGGCGTCGGCGGGAATGCCCGCTCGGTCGAGCGCGCCGGCTGGTCGGTGGTGGCGGTGCGCGCCGGCACATTCGCGCTGGCGGGCTTCTTCGCCGTTCTTTCCGGCATAGCGCTGGTGGGGCTCACCACTTCGGCCGACGCCAATATCGCGTTGCGCTACACGCTGCTTTCGATCGCGGGCGTCATCCTCGGCGGCGGCGAATTCGTCGGCGGACGCATTTCCCCGGTCGGCGCCGTCATCGGCGCGCTGACGCTGACGCTGGCAGGATCGTTCCTGTCCTTCATGCGCATTTCGCCGGACTGGCAGATCGGGGCGCAGGGCGCGATCCTGATCGTCGTCCTCGCATTGCGGCTTGCCCTGAACCGCCTGGAAAAGCGGGAGAAGAACCGATGAACGCCGTTCGCCTGCTGTCGAGGAAGCCCTGGATCTGGTCTTTCGCCGCAACCGTGCTGGTCTGGATCGTCACCGTTCTCTTCACCGGGGGAGCGAGCTCCGTCGGCCTCTCGCAGGCGGCCCTCACCTTCGCCGCCTTCTCCGTCATCGTCGGCCTCGGACAGATGTTCGTCATCACGCTCGGGCCCGGCAATATCGATCTTTCCGTGCCCGCGACGATGACGCTCGCCGGCACGATCGCGCTGAAGCTGATGGACGTCCAGAACGGCATGATCCTTCCGGGCCTTCTGGTCGCCGTCTTCCTCGGGGTAGTCGTCGGCATCGGCAACTACGGCCTGATCAAGATCCTGCGCATCCCGCCGATCATCGCCACCCTGTCGATGAGCTTCATCGTGCAATCCACCGCGATCTGGGCCAACCGGGGCTTGCGTATAAAGCCGCCGGAACTGCTCGCCTCCTTCACCACGTCGGGCTTCCTCGGCATTCCCAATGTGGCGATCGTCGCCTTCCTGCTCTCGGTCGCGGCGTGGCTGCTCCTGGAGAAGACCATCTACGGGCGCTGGATTTCGGCGATCGGCCAAAGCACCTTCGCCGCCCGCATGACCGGCATTCCCGTCGACGGCACGCGTTTCGTCACCTATGTGCTTTGCGCGGTGCTTGCCGCCATATGCGGCTATCTGCTGGCGAGTTTTTCAGGCGGTGCCGCGCTCAACATGGGCTCGGAATATCTGCTGATGTCGATCGCGGTGGTGGTCATCGGCGGCACGGCGGTCGCCGGCGGGGATTCCAACGTGCCGGGCATATGGGGAGCGTCGCTCTTCATGTTCCTGGTCGTTTCCATGCTGAACACCTACGGCTTCGGAGCCGGGGTTCGGCTGATCCTGACCGGCCTCATCATCATCGCCGTCATACTGGTGGCCGGAGGGCGCAAGATGATCCGGTGACGACCTCTTGGAATACAGTGACGCAAATGATCCCGGGAAACGAGCCATGCCGCAGGACAATCCATCGCTATACGAAATCCACGACGAACGCTTCCGGCACTTGACCGTCGCCAGCGCCGGGCTCGACGAGCTCTATTCCGGCTGCCGCTGGGCCGAGGGACCGGTCTGGTTCGCGGACGCCAATTGTCTCCTGTGGAGCGATATCCCGAACCAGCGGATCCTGCGCTTCGTGCCGGATGGCGGCGTCTCCGTTTTCCGTTCGCCGTCCAATTTTACCAACGGCAATACGCGCGACCGTCAGGGCCGGCTCGTCTCCTGCGAGCATGGCGGGCGAAGGGTGGTGCGCACGGAAATCGACGGATCGATCACCATCCTTGCCGACAGCTACAAGGGCAAGCGGCTGAATTCGCCCAACGACGTGATCGTGCATTCCGATGGAAGCATCTGGTTCACCGACCCGACCTACGGCATCCTCTCCGACTACGAGGGCTATAAGGCCGAGCCGGAGCAGGCGACGCGCAACGTCTATCGTCTCGATCCGCAAAGCGGCGGGCTCGAAGCCGTCGTTGACGATTTCCGCCAGCCGAACGGCCTCGCCTTCTCGCCGGACGAAACGAAGCTCTATGTCGCCGATTCCGCCTCGAGCCACGACCCGAAGGCGCCGCGGCATATCCGTGTCTTCGACGTCGCCGACGGCAGGCACCTTGCGAACGGGCGGGTCTTCTGCGACATCGACAACGGGCTTCCCGACGGGTTCCGCGTGGATACCGCGGGCAATGTCTGGACGAGCGCGGGCGACGGCGTGCACTGCTTCTCGCCGGAGGGCGTGCTGCTCGGCAAGATCAGGGTGCCCCAGACCGTCGCCAACCTCGCCTTCGGCGGCCCGCGCCGCAACCGCCTGTTCATCACGGCGACGAAATCGCTCTACGCGGTCTATGTGACCGCGACCGGGGCGCAGGTGCCCTGATCCCCTGATCCTCTCACGCGGCCGGTGCGCGTGGAGGCCGGTCCTGCCTGTTCTTCCCGGCTGATCCGGCCTGGCCGGCTGTCGTCGCTTCTAAAATTTGGACGCGGCGCGAAGCGGAATGAGGTTGCAAAGGTGAGGCGTTGCTTTCACATTCGCGATCACGAACAGGGAAGACGCAATGACACCGAAAACAGCCTCCCAGCGCAAGGCGGGATCGATCCGCAGCGGCAGCGCGGATTCCGAGGACGTCATTCCCCTGCGCTACGGCGACGATCCTTACGTCTGGGCCTGCTGGCTCTACTATGAAGACGGCATGACCCAGGGGGAGATCGCCGAGGCGATGGGCGTTTCGCGCGCCACCGTCAACAGCTATCTCGCCGAAGCGCGCGAAAAGGGCATCGTCAACATCTCACTGGAGCCCTCGCGACTGGCCTCGCTGACCATCGCGCAGGAGCTGAAAAGGCATTTCGGCCTTCACGACTGCCTCGTCGTGCCGAGCGGGGACAACGCCCGTCCGCTCATCGACCGGCTGGGCGTCGCGGGGGCGCATGCGCTTCAGAAGCTCATGAAATCCGGCGACACGCTGGCGGTCGCCTGGGGACGCACGATGCTTTCCGTCGGCGAGCATGCCGCCGTCGGGCCGCTGCAGGACGTAACAGTGGTGCAGGCGACGGGGGGGACGACCGCGACCTTCGCCTATACGCCGGAACTTTGCGCCGCCGCGATCTCGCGCGCGATCGGCGCGCGCTGCGTCAACATAACGGCGCCGGCCGTCGTCGGCTCGCCGGATCTGCGCCGGCTGTTGATGGAGGAGCCGTTGCTGCAGGAGCAGTTCGCGACGCTTGCTCGGGCCAATCGGGTCATCTTCGGCATCTCCTCGCTCCGTCCGAATTCGACCATCCATACCAGCGGATTCTTCGAATCGGTTTCGCTGCAGCACTATCTCGCAAAGGGCGCCGTGGGCGTCGTCGCCGGGCGCTTCATCGACGAGCGCGGCCGGCCGGTCGGAGGACCGCTCGATGACCGTACCGTCGGCATCTCGCTCGACATGCTGCGCAAGGTCGGCACGCGCATCGCGGTTGCCGGCGGCTTCGACAAGGTGCCGGCGCTGCTCGCCGCCCTGCGGGGCGGCTATGTCAGCGTGCTGATAACCGATGCGGCGACCGGCAGGGGCATCCTCAGGGCGGACGGCATAACGGCCTTCGAGGAGAAGCTTTCACAGCGCCCGAAAGCGGCGAAGGTCGCCAATCTCTACCGGACGCAGGTCAAGAAATTCCTGAACGACCCGAACGATGTCGTCGAGGAAATGCTCGACGGCGTGGTGAAGGCGCATGGCAACTACATGGAGCCGATCGATGGCTCGCATCGCGCGCTCGTCGCCCGCAACGGCCCCCGGCCGGGAAAGGTCGGCCTGGTGATCGGCGGAGGATCGGGGCACGAGCCGTGCTTTCTCGGCTTCGTCGGAAAGGGAATGGCCGATGCCGTCGCCGTCGGCAACATCTTCTCCTCGCCGCCGCCCGATCCTATCGTGCAGTGCGCGGTCGCCGCCTCGGGAGGTGCGGGCGTGCTCTTCGTCTATGGCAACTATGCCGGCGACGTGATGAATTTCGAGATGGCGGCGGAAATCGCCGAGGAGCGCGGCATCACCGTGCGCACGGTGCTCACCACGGACGACATCGCTTCCTCGCCGATCGAGGATCGCGACGGGCGTCGCGGGGTCGCCGGCAATTTCTTCGCATTCAAGATCGCCGGAGCGGCCTGCGACAAGGGATGGACGCTCGAGGCCTGCGAAGCGGCGACGCGCAAGGCGAACGAGCGGACCTATACGATCGGCGTCGCGCTCGAGCCGTGTTCGCTGCCGCAGACGCGGCGGCACAATTTCGAGATTGGCCCGGACGACATGGAGATCGGAACCGGCATTCACGGCGAGCCCGGCGTCATGCGGCAACCGATGAAGACCGCCGACGACATCGTCGATTCCGTCATGGACAACATCTTCAAGGAGATGAAGGCGGAAGCCGGCGACCGCGTCGCCGTTCTCGTCAACTCTTTCGGGGCGACGCCGATGATGGAGCTGTTCATTCTCTTTCGCCGGGTGGAGCAGCGGCTCTCGGCGAAGAATATTCAGATCGCCGCGAATTGGATCGGGCCTTACGTGACGTCGCTGGACATGGTGGGTGCGTCGATTTCGGTCCTTCACCTCGACCAGGAATTGACCGATCTGCTTCACCATCCTTGTGAAACGGCTTTCGTACGGATCAACTAGATGAATTGCCATCGGCCTTCGGCCTTTGGCCGGGGCAATGGTCTCGGGAGGACAACAATCATGTCGGAGAGTGCGGCGCGCCGCCTAATCAGGATGTTTTACGCGATCTCTCTGGCGATCGAGGCGGAGAAGGATCGCCTGTCCGAGCTCGACGGCGCGATCGGCGATGCCGACCACGGCATCACGATGTCGATCGGCTTTCTCGCCGTCAATTCCGAGCTTGCCAGGCTCGATGCGGAGACGGCGCGTCCTTCCGAGGTGATGTCGGCGGCGGCGACCGCTTTTCTCAACGCCGTCGGCGCCTCCACAGGTCCGCTTTATGCGACCGGATTGCGCCGCGCCGCGCAGGCTCTGGCCGCCAGAGAGACCCTCGATCTCGAGGACTGCAGCGCCATGCTTCACGCCATCGCTTCGGGAATCCGCGAACGCGGAAAGGGCCAGCGCGGCGACAAGACGATGCTCGACGCCTGGCTGCCGGCGGCGGAAGCGGCCGCGAATGCCGTGGCCGAGGGAAAGCCGGCGGCCGCCTTCTGGCAGGACGTCATGGCGGCCGCGGAAGCCGGCGCGAGTGCGACGCGCTCGATGATCGCCACCAAGGGGCGCGCTGCGCGCGTCCGCGAGCGCTCGCTCGGCCATGTGGATCCCGGTGCGGCGTCGGCCGTCATCATCCTGCGCGCCATGGCAAGCGGCCTTCAGCCGGCAGCGCCAGCGGTTTGAAGAGGCGGAGCTTCGGTGCCGAAACCGGGCTGACACCCGTCAGCCCCCGGAAAGCCGCCATAGCCGTGCGGCATCTACCGTGTCGCGGGCCGTCGCTGCATAGAGCCGATTTCGGGCTCTGCGTCGGAGGTTGAGCTAAGCGCGGATAAAAAGCGCGCCTGCCATGCCAACGACGATCAGGCATTGCATTATGAACATCGGCCATTCTGCAGACATGGGTTTCTCCCTTTGGCTCGATAAGCAAAAGCCGCAAGCCTGCAACGGGTTCCATCGTGCGGCACGATTTCGGGCGCAGCCCCGGCAGCGCCGGTGAGCTTACTCCTTTCCGGAGCGCACGCGAAGACCGCCCGGCAGACTGCCTCCATCCCTCGGAAAGCACGAGCGCCGACGCATCGAGCGGAATTCGGTACCGGTGCTTCACCTATGGCACAGCGGGATTGTGCCGATCGCCCTCTTGCAAAATAAATCCATATGTGAAAGATTTCTTTACATAAGAAGATATGGAGGAGGCGTCGAGTGAGGCAAGATCATAGAGATTGCAAGCAGGTGGCTGCACCACGGCGGGCGAAGCTCTCCATATGCCGTTCGCCTATCGTGAGATCCGCTCATGGATGAATTCGTCTCGACGGTCGGGGTTTCCTCGACCTATCCGGCGGACATGCCCGAGGATCATGCGGCGATTCCGGTCTGGAACGCCGAAAACTGGTTTTACGAGGATTGGCCGGTCGGGCAGAAGATCCGCTCGCTCCGGCGCACCATCGGCGAAGGCGACAGCCACCTGTTCAACACGCTGGTCGTCGATATCCATCCCTATGTGCAGGATCAGATGTTCGCCGAGCGCGAGGGGATCTTCGGCAGGCGGCTGGTGGCGGGAGCCTTCGTCTTTTCCGCCGGCCTCGGCCTTGTCGCCACGAATTGCGTCAATGCGTTTTCCTACGGCTATGACAGGCTGCGCTTCATCAAGCCGGTCTTCATCGGCGACACGATCTACACGATCCGCACGAATCTCGAAAAGACGCCGCGCTACAGGGAGCTCGGCCTTATCCGGGCGAGTTATCAGGTTTTCAAGAACGAGGGCGAGCTGGTGCTCTATTGCGAGCACCTGCAGACGGTCAAATACAGAAATCCCGCCGATTTCACCGGCAAGACAGAGAAGTAAGATTTGGAAATGACAGCAGAAACTGAACTGCCGCTCGACGGCCTCGTCGTGGTGGACATGAGCCAGTTCCTGTCCGGCCCCTATTGCTCGCTGCGGCTGAAGGATCTCGGCGCCCGCGTGATCAAGATCGAGCGGCCGGACGGCGGCGACCTTTCGCGTCGGCTTTATCTGAGCGATACGGAGATCGGCGGCGACTCCACGATTTTCCACGCGATCAACAGGGCGAAGGAGAGCCTTGCGATCGACCTGAAGAACGAGGCCGACGTGGCGGCGCTGAAGAAGCTCCTGACAAAAGCCGATGTTCTCATCCAGAATTTCCGGCCCGGCGTCATCGAGCGGCTGGGCCTGCACTACGATGCCGTTCGCGAGATCAACCCGCGCATCGTCTACGCCTCCATCAGCGGCTATGGCGAGGAAGGCCCCTGGGTGAAGCGGCCGGGACAGGACCTGCTCGCGCAGTCGCGTTCAGGCGTCATGTGGCTGAACGGCGATGAAAACCAGGGGCCGGTTCCCTTTGGGCTGGCGATCGGCGACATGCTCGCAGGCGCCGCCGCCGCACAGGGGGTTCTCGCAGCGCTCGTCCGCCGCGGCATATCCGGCAAGGGCAGCCTGATCGAGACGAGCCTGCTGGAAGTGCTGGTCGATTTCCAGTTCGAGGTGCTGACGACTCATCTGAACGATGGGCGCCGGTTGCCGAAGCGATCGGATTTCCGCAGCGCCCATGCCTATCTCTCCGCTCCCTACGGCGTTTATCCGGCAAAGGACGGCTATCTGGCGATCGCCATGACGCCGATCCCGAAACTTGCCGATCTCCTGGAAATGAGCGAGCTCGACGCCTACCGCGACGATCCTTCGAGCTGGTTCACCGCACGCGACAGGATCAAGGCGCTGATCGCCGAGCGGATCGCCACCAAGACGATCGACGAATGGCTGGCGATCCTGGAGCCGGCCGACATCTGGTGCGCCAAAGTGCTGAACTGGAACGAGCTTCTGGAAAGCGAAGGCTTCCGGGTCCTCGACATGCTGCAGACGGTCACGCGCGAGGACGACGTCTCCATTCTCACCACGCGTTCGCCGCTGCGCGTCAACGGCCGAAGAGCCAAGGTCGATCGCGCCGCGCCGCTTATCGGAGAGCATAGCGCCGCCATCCGCGAGGAGTTCGGCCTATGACCATCACACTCAAGGGCATGACCTGGAGCCATCCGCGCGGCTACGATCCGATGGTCGCCTGCTCGCGTATCTGGCAGGAAAGGACCGGCGTGGCGGTCGCCTGGGAGAAGCGTTCGCTGCAGGACTTCGAAACCTATCCGGTCGAGGAGCTGGCGAAGGCCTACGACCTGATCGTCATAGACCATCCGCATGTCGGTCAGATCACCAGCGAGAAGTGCCTGGCGCCCCTCGACATCGCCGGGCGTGAAGAGGAGCGGCGGGCGCTGTCGGAGGCGAGCGTCGGACGCTCCTATCCGAGCTACGAATGGCGGGGCAGGCAATGGGCCTTCCCGATCGATGCCGCGACGCAGGTGCAGGCCTATCGGCCCGACCTGATCGCAGCGCCGCCCGCGCGCTGGGAGGAGATGCTGGAGCTTGCGCGAGAGGGGCGAATCCTGCTGCCGCTTCGCCCGCCGCATACGCTGATGACCTTCTACACGCTCTGCGGCAATCTCGGAAAGCCCTGCGCGAGTGACGGTCCCGGCGATCTCGTCAATGCGGAGACCGGCGAGAGGGCGATCGAGATGATGCGCGAGATCGCAGCTCTGATCGACCCCGCCTGCTTCGAGATGGATCCGATCGCCGTGTTCGAAAGGATGGCGGAACCGGACTCACGCATTGCCTGCTCGCCGCTGATCTACGGCTATGTCAGCTATTCGGTCGCCGGTTTCCGCCCCAGTCTCGTGCGCTTCGCCGATATTCCCGTTGCGGGCGAGATCGGCCCGGCCGGATCGGCGCTCGGCGGGACGGGGATTGCCGTCTCCGCCTTCTCCAGGGCGCAGGCCGAAGCCATCGACTTCGCCTACTGGATCGCAAGCGGCGAGGTGCAGCGCGGTCCCTATGCCGCGGCCGGCGGACAGCCGGGGCATGCGGCCGCCTGGGAGGACGCCGCGGTGAACGCGGCGGCGGCGGATTTCTACCGCGCCACCCGCCGGACGCTCGAAGCCGCATGGGTGCGCCCGCGCCATGACGGCTACATGGATTTCCAGCAGAGGGGTTCGGACCGCATCAACAGGGGATTGCTCGAAAGGGAAGCGGCCGGCCGGATCGTCGCCGATCTCAACCGGCTGTTCATGGAAAGCTTCAAGGCGGGCTGACGTCCGCCACGTTCTCGAAGCGGCCCGCGTGCGTTCCCCGTCACGTGACGGCCAGTACGTTTCCGGTGTCATGCTGCCGCACGAAATCGACGCGTGCGCCGTTCCAGTGATAGCTGTAATGGCGACCCTGGAGGGGGATCGGGATTATATCCGGCCAGAAGAGACCGATGCAGCACCCGCCGGCCATTCGAACGCTATTCCATGAGAGGCCGTCGCTTCCCATAGCGCGCAGGCCACGCCCCTCCACTTGCGAAGCGGTGTAGTCGTCGGGATGCAAGACGCCCGGCACGGCGTTTACGTCATCGAGCTCGCGGTCGATGCTGCCGATCAGGACACGGAAGTCGGCCGTCCAGCCGGGCTCCTCGTTCGTTGCCCGCATGAATTTCTGATGATGATGAATGGTTTCGGCGAGAGCGACCCCTTCGCTGTCGCCGGCATAATAGATCCCGTAGCTGCCGTCCGAAAAGCGGCTGGGGCGCAAGGTGGAACAATGCACGAAAGGCGCCATCACCAGGCTCGCACCCGGTCCGGAGACGCGACGGGCGGCGGGCACCTTTCCGAGGTCGCCGATCTCGAGGCGGATGCGCGGGTTCGTCTTCTCTTCGACGGATACGAGCGCTTCCCAGTCGCGAGGATCGGCGATGTCTTCGAAGAGGTCGACCGGCGGATGGATGGACCGGATGATGCGATAGGTTTGAGGCCACTGAACGCGGGTGCGCCGAGCCAGTCCACTCACCATGCGCCGCGCTCCGCATCGATCCATTCACGCATCGCCGACAGATCGGACATCTCGCCGCGCAACATTATGCCGAGCGCGGATTGGCCTGCGAAAGCGGTATTGGGTTTGCGGATCCAGGCGTAGCCCCGCGCCGGTTCCTTGAACAGATAGCGCAACCCTTTGTGGATGCCCATCAGATGCGCCATTCTCATCCTCAAGTCCCGGTCTATCCTGCCGATACTCCCTTCCTTCCATCGCGCCCAGGTGCGGGGAGATAGGCCGCCCAGAAGCGTGCAGGCCTCCGCGTCGGAAAGCTCCCAGGCCTTGAACAGATTGACAGTGGTTCGCGCCAGCGCACCGGCTTCGTCCTCCGTGATCGTATGGGCTTCGGACGCCGGCGTGGCGACAATCGGTTGAAGCTGCATGTCGAATCTCACTTTCTGGCGTAAATATAGAATATTTTCGCCAATTGGCAAGACCGGCAGTGCGTCGGCCGGTAGCGCCGGTCAGGCGAGGTTCCACAATCTGCGGGCATTGCCGGAGAGAAGCTTCGTGCGCTCCTCGGGGCTTGCGCCGGCAAGGAGCGCGTGCGTCGCAGCCACCCAGGTCGAAAGGCTGCCGCTCAAGGTGCAGACCGGCCAGTCGCTTCCCCAGACGACGCGGTCCCAGCCGAAGGCGCCGATCGTGTGCTCGACATAGGGCCGGATCGTGTCGACCGTCCAGGTTTGCGGATCGGCATAGGCGATGACGCCGGAGATCTTGGCGGTGACATTCGGACGGCGAGCGATCTCCGTCATGTGCTCGCGCCATGGATGATCGCTGCCCGCCTTGATGTCCGGAACGCCGCAATGGTCGAGCACGAACTGGACGTCCGGCGCGAGATCGCAGAGCGCGATCGCCTTCGGGATCTGGTGCGGCAGCACGCAGAGATCGAAGGTGAAACGCGTTCCGCCAAGCCGTTTCAGGTTTTCGCGGAAGAGCGTGCCGGTCGAAAGATCGTCCGGCATGACATGCAGCACGCGGCGGAAGCCCTTGACGAACGGATTTGCCTCCTGGCGCTCCAGATAAGCGGCAAAGCCCTGCTCTTCCGTCCGGCAGGAGGCGATGGCTCCGGTAAGCAGGCTGCCGGGTTGTTGCGAAAGGCGGAAGACCTCGGCCGTTTCCGCCTCGATATCGGCAGGATCGACATCGACCTCCATATGCAGCGATGCGGAAATCCCCGCGCGTCCGGCTTCCGCGGCATAGGCGGAATAGAGGAAATCCCTGTTCAGGGCGGGGACGCCGGAAAGCCATGGATAGCTGAGTACCGACCTGTCGATCAGGTGAAGGTGAGTGTCGATGATCATGCGAAGTTCCTCCTGTCCTCCAATTCTTCCACAGAAGAATTCATCATTCAAATAAGAATGACCTTAGCTGTCCCGGCGGACCGAGGGAAACGCCCGCCGCCGGCGAAGTGCGGCGCTCACTCCTGATTATGCGTGACATCCGAACCGGCAAGAAGCGACAACTGCACCGCCGTCTGCTGCAGCATGGATATCGTCTGGGTGATGTCCGGCGCATCGGGCGCATTGACGAGCGTGATATAGGGGCAGGTCAGCGCTGCGATCCCCCTGCCGTCGGGACCGAGGATCGGCGCCGAGAGGTTGTAGACGCCGGCGGTCTGGGCGCTTGCCATCATCTCATAGCCGCGCTCGCGGATCTGGTCGAGGCGGGAATAGAACTCCTTCGTCAGGGGTACTTCGCTGCGGCTCTTCACATGCTCGGAAATCATCATCTCACGCTCCTCGTCGGAGCGGAAGGCGAGAAGAACATGACCGGACCCGGTATCGAAGAGGCTGATATGCGATCCGACGCGGATCGAAATGCCCCAATAGTCCGGCGCTTCCTGCTGGGCGATCACGACGGCAGAGCCGCGATCGAAAACCACGAGCTGGTTCGCCTGCTTGGAGCGCTGGGCAAGATCGCGCATCAGCGGCGTGGCATAGGATGCGAGCCGGCGCACGGGCGCGTGAAGCTGCGCGAGACCGAAGAGCTTGAGCGTCAGCGAGTAGCGGTCCCCGTCGATCTTGGTGACATATCCCCGCCGCACGAGGCGGTCGAGCATGCGGTAGAATTCGTTCGGGCTGCGGTTGAGCTTCTTGGAAATTTCGGCCTGCGTCAGCCCGCCGTCCACGCCGGCCAGAAGCTCCAGAATATCCAGCCCCTTGTCCAGCGCGGGGGCGCGATACCGGTCCGACTCTTCGCTGTCCATTCCTGTCTCCTCTATGAATATTCCAATGCATATACGCAGAACGACCGTTCGACAAAGGAAACTTGCGCTTGACGAACGGTGAAATTATTGTTTGTATATAAATCAGTTTCTCACACATGAGAACACGCACGCGGCAAAAGCAGTGCGGTCAAGTTGGAGGAGAGTCATGAACAAGCTGCTTTCCGGCGTATCCGCCGGGGTAATCGCGCTTGCTTTCGCAGTCGGGGCCAATGCCGCCGAGCTGCCCAGCAAGTTCGAAGGCGTGACCGTCGATGCCAAGCTCATCGGCGGCCAGCAATACGAGAAGCTCTACGAGCGCATCGGCGAATGGGAGAAGGCGACCGGTGCCAAGGTCAACATCCTGTCGAAGAAGAACCACTTCGAGCTCGACAAGGAAATCAAGTCCGACATCGCCACGGGCGGCATCGGCTGGTGCGTCGCGTCCAACCATTCCTCCTTCGCGCCGCAATACCCGGACATCTACACGGACCTGACCGCCCTGATCCCCGCCGAGGAGATCGAGAAATTCGTGCCCGCGCTGATCAAGGCCTCGACGCTCGACGGCAAGCTCGTCATGCTGCCCCGCGCCCAGTTCGACGTCTCCGCACTCTATTATCAGAAGAGCCTCTACCAGGACGACGCCAAGAAGGCGGCGTTCAAGGAGAAATACGGTTATGACCTTGCGCCGCCGGATACCTGGCAGCAGGTGACGGACCAGGCCGAATTCTTCGCCGATCCGCCGAATTTCTACGGCACCCAGTTCGCTGGCAAGGAAGAGGCGATCAATGGCCGCTTCTATGAACTGCTCGTTGCCGAAGGCGGCGAATATCTCGACAGCGAGGGCCGTCCGGCCTTCAACTCGGAAGCCGGCGAGCGGGCGCTCGGCTGGTTCGTCAAGCTCTACAAGGACAAGGCCGTTCCGCCGGGCACGACCAACTATCTCTGGGACGATCTCGGCCAGGGATTTGCTTCGGGCTCGATCGCGCTCAACCTCGACTGGCCGGGATGGGCGAGCTTCTTCAACGATCCGGCCTCTTCCAAGGTCGCCGGCAATGTCGGCGTCAAGGTCCAGCCGGCCGGCTCCTCCGGCAAGCGCACGGGCTGGTCCGGCCATCACGGCTTCTCGGTGACGGAAAGCTGCGCCAACAAGGAGGCGGCCGCCTCGCTCGTCTCGTGGCTGACCAACGAGGACAGCCAGAAGCTCGAATCCGCCGCCGGTCCGCTGCCGACGCGCACTGCCGTCTGGGACTACAACATCAAGGCCGCCGAGGGCGACGCCTACAAGACCGAAGTGCTGCAGGCCTTCCAGGAGGCGGCGAAGAACGCCTTCCCGGTTCCGCAGACGGCCGAATGGATCGAGATTTCCAATGCGGTCTATCCGGAGCTGCAGGCCGCCATCCTTGGCGACAAGACCGCCAAGGAAGCGCTCGACGCCGCCGCCGAGAAGGCGACCGGCATTCTCGAGGACGCGGGCGCACTCTGACCGCTTGTTGCAAAGGGCGGCGCCAGCGTGGATACGCCGGCGCCGCCCTTCCCGTTTGATGTGATTTCAGGATCTTCGATGAAGCTTTCCAGACTATCGGCACCGGTTCTTCTGCTGCTTCCGGCCTTCATCGTCCTTGCGGCCGTCATCGTGCTGCCGCTCGCCTTTTCCTTCTATTCGAGCTTCACGCCCTTCCGGCTGACAAGGCCCGATTCCCTCTATGTGTTCGTCGGCATCCGCAATTATGTGACCGTGCTGACGAACTGGGATTTCTGGGTGGCGTTCGGACGCACCGTGCTGCTGCTGACCGTCGCGCTCAACGCGGAAATGCTGCTCGGGCTCGGGCTGGCGCTCCTCGTCAACAAGGCGACGCACGGCCAGCGGCTGCTGCGCACGCTGATGATGTTCCCGATGATGTTCTCCCCGGTGCTCGTGGGCTTCCAGTTCAAGTTCCTGTTCAACGACAATATCGGCCTCGTCAACAATGCGCTCCAGTCGCTCGGGCTCACCGATCAGGCGATTCCGTGGCTGATCGACGGCAATCTGGCGCTGTTTTCGATCATCGTCGCGGAAGTCTGGTCTTCGACCTCCGTCTTCGCGATCCTGATCCTCGCCGGCCTGCTTGCCATGCCGCGCGACCCGGTCGAGGCCGCGCATGTCGACGGCTGCACGCCCTGGCAGACCTTCCGCTATGTGACCTGGCCCTATCTGATGCCCTTCGCCTTCATCGCCATGACGATCCGATCGCTCGATGTGGCGCGTGCCTATGACATCGTGAAGATCATGACGGATGGCGGTCCGGCCAAGCGCACCGAACTTCTCTGGACGCTCGTCGGCCGCACCGCCTATGGCGACGCGCGCATGGGGCTGGCGAACGCCATGGCCTATGTGGCGATCCTGCTGTCGATCGTCTTCACCGTTTATTTCTTCCGCAAGCTCGCCGCCGCGCGCCAGCAGATCGGAGCGGAGTGGTAATGGATATCAATGCGTCTCACCGCCTGCGCCGGCGCTTGCTGAAGGCGGGCCATCTGATCGGCCTCTTCCTCGCGATGCTGGTCATCTGCCTGCCGGGCTTCTGGATCGTTCTTTCCTCATTGCGCCCGACCGTGGAGATCATGGCGAAGCCGCCGGTGTGGATACCGGAGAGCATCTCTCTCGACGCCTATCGCGCGATGTTCTCTGGCGCCGGCCAGGGCGGCATTCCGGTATGGAACTACTTCCGCAATTCGCTGATCATCTCGGTCACCTCCACCGTGATCGCACTGGCGATCGGCATGGCCGGCGGCTATGCCTTCGCGCGCTATCGCTTCAAGGCGAAGTCGGCGATCTTCCTCGGTTTCATGCTGACGCGTGCCGTTCCCGGCATCGCGCTCTCGCTGCCGCTCTTCATGATCTATGCGCGCACCGGGATCATCGACACGCATTTCTCGATGATCATCACCTATGTCGCGCTCAACGTGCCCTTCACGATCTGGCTGATCGACGGCTTCTTCCGACAGGTGCCGAAGGATCTCTCGGAAGCCGCCCAGATCGACGGCTGCACGCCCTGGCAGGCTTTCTGGCAGGTGGAATTTCCGCTCGCCGGCCCCGGCATCGCATCCGCCGGCATCTTCGCCTTCCTGACCTCGTGGAACGAATATGCGCTCGCCTCGCAGATCACCCGTTCCATCAACTCGAAGACGCTGCCCGTGGGATTGCTTGACTATACGGCCGAGTTCACGATCGATTGGCGCGGCATGTGCGCACTCGCCGTCGTCATGATCATCCCGGCGCTGACCCTCACCTTCATCATTCAGAAACATCTCGTCTCGGGTCTGACCTTCGGCGCGGTGAAAGGATAATCGCTCATGGCTCCTGTCACGCTCAGGAAACTCGTCAAACGTTACGGTGCGCTGGAGGTGGTCCATGGGATAGACCTCGAGGTCAAGGACCGCGAATTCATCGCGCTCGTCGGCCCGTCCGGCTGCGGCAAGTCGACGACGCTCAGGATGATCGCGGGCCTTGAGGACGTCAGCGGCGGGGCGATCGAGATCGGCGGCAAGGCCGTCAACGAGCTGCCGCCGCGGGCGCGCAACATCTCGATGGTCTTCCAGTCCTACGCGCTCTATCCGCATATGACGGTGGCGGAGAACATGGGATTCTCGCTGAAGATCGCCGGCAAGCCGGCCGAGGAGATCAAGGCGCGCGTTGCCGAGGCGGCGGCGATCCTCGACCTCGGCCCCTATCTCGACCGCCGTCCTGCGCAGCTTTCCGGCGGTCAGCGCCAGCGTGTCGCGATGGGCCGGGCGATCGTGCGTCAGCCGGACGTGTTCCTGTTCGACGAACCGCTTTCCAACCTCGATGCGAAGCTGCGCACGCAGGTGCGCACCGAGATCAAGAAGCTGCATGCCCGCATGCAGGCGACGATGATCTACGTCACGCACGATCAGGTCGAGGCGATGACGCTTTCCGACCGCATCGTCATCATGCGCGACGGCCATATCGAGCAGGTCGGCACGCCGGAAGAGGTGTTCCGCAAGCCCGCGACCAAGTTCGTGGCCGGGTTCATCGGTTCGCCGCCGATGAACATGGACGAGGCGACGGTCGAGAACGGCCAGCTCGTCTTCGCCAGCGGCGTGACGCTGCCGGTGCCACCGCGGTTCGCCGCAGGCGTGCGCGCCGGGCAGAAAGTCACCTTCGGGCTTCGCCCGGACGATATCTACCCGACCGGGCATGGGCTTCATGCGGGAGATGCGAGCGCCGTGCACGTCGCCGAGCTTCCGGTCTCCATTACCGAACCGCTCGGCAACGAAACGCTCGTCTTCATCCAGTTCAACGGGCGCGACTGGGTCTCGCGCATGCTCAATCCGCGCCCGCTTGCAAGCGGCGAGAAGGTCGCCATGAGCTTCGACCTCTCAAAGGCGCATCTCTTCGACGTCGAAACCGGAAAAGCCCTGGAAGTCTGAAATGGCAAAAATCGAGAAGATCGAACTGCGCATGGTCGACCTGCCGCCGAAGGTGAAGCGGACCGACGCCATCCAGAGCTTCGTCAGCCAGGAAACGCCGATCGTCACCATCACGGATTCGGACGGGGCCGTCGGCATCGGCTACAGCTATACGATCGGCACCGGCGGCTCCTCGGTCATGCGGCTGCTTTCTGATCATCTCGCGCCCATGCTGATCGGCGAGGATGCCGATTGCATCGAGGCGATCTGGCACAGGATGGAATTCGCCACCCATGCGACGACGATCGGTGCGATCACCGCTTTGGCGCTTGCAGCGGTCGATACCGCGCTCTGGGACCTGCGCGCCAAGAAGCAGAAGCTGCCGCTCTGGAAGCTCGCCGGCGGCGCGAAGGAAAGCTGCCCTCTTTACACGACCGAGGGCGGCTGGCTGCATATCGAAAAGGAAGCGCTCGTCGAGGACGCGCTCGCCGCAAAGGCCAAAGGCTTTTCCGGCTCCAAGGTCAAGATCGGCAAGCCGCACGGCTCCGAAGACTACGACCGGCTTTCGGCGATGCGCAAGGCGCTGGGCGACGGTTTCGAGATCATGACGGACTGCAACCAAGGCTTTACCGTCGACGAGGCCATCCGCCGCGCCGTGCGGCTGAAAGAACTCGACCTCGCCTGGATCGAGGAGCCGCTGCCGGCCGACGATCTCGATGGGCATATCCGGCTGACGCGCTCGACGCCGACGCCGATCGCCGTCGGCGAATCCATGTATTCGATCCGGCATTTCCGCGAATATATGCAGAAGGGTGCCTGCTCGATCGTGCAGGTCGATGTCGCCCGCATCGGCGGCATCACGCCGTGGCTCAAGGTCGCCCATGCGGCTGAAGCCTTCGACATACCGGTCTGCCCGCACTTCCTGATGGAGCTGCATGTCAGCCTCGTCTGCGCGGTGCCGAACGGCAGATATGTCGAATATATCCCGCAGTTGGACGAGCTGACGACGAAGGGCATGGAAATCCGTGACGGCAGGGCGATCGCACCTTGCGAACCCGGCATCGGCATCGAATGGGACTGGGATGCGGTGAAGGCTCGCTCGATCGGCGAATTCACGACGGAAATCCGTAGCTGAAGGAGGACGCCATGCAGCGCATGGGAATGGTGATTGGCCTGGAGCCGTCGAAGATCGCGGAATACAAGCGGCTTCACGCGGCCGTCTGGCCGGAGATCCTTTCGCTGATCTCCGAATGCAACATCACCAACTATTCGATCTTCCTGAAGGAGCCCGAGAACCTGCTCTTCGGCTATTGGGAATATGTTGGCTCCGACTTCGAAGCCGACATGGCGAAGATGGCCGCTCATCCGAAGAACAAGGAATGGTGGTCGGTCTGCATGCCCTGCCAGAAACCGCTTGAGACCCGCAGGCAAGGCGAGTGGTGGGCAATGATGGAGGAGGTGTTTCACCATGATTGAGCATCGAGGTTTGCCCCTCACCCCCTTTCCGCATGTTGCTGGCCCAACGGCTTTCTCCCTCTTCTCCCCGCCGGGGAGAAGAGGGAGAAAGCCGACAAGCGAGCCATATGCGGCGATCCTGCCCTTAAGGGAGAGAAGGTGCCGGCAGGCGTATGAGGGGCTTTTTGCGACGGAGGCGTCCGATGCGCTTTGATCCCGAAACCCTCCGGCAATGGTGGCCGAAGCCCTCCAGACCGCGCCCGATCGTGATTTTCAGCGCCGGCAGCATCGTCGGGGATGCGCATCTTCCGGCCTATCGGAAAGGCGGGTTTCCGGTGGCGGGCCTCTTCGATCCGGATGTTGCAAAGGCAAAGGCTCTGGCGGCGCAATGGGGCATCCGCGCCTTTGCGACAGAGACGGAAGCCTTGGCGGTGGACGGCGCAATTTTCGATCTTGCGACGCCGCCCTCGGCTCATGCCGCGATTCTGTCTAAGCTGCCGCGCGGCGCCTTCGCCCTTATCCAGAAACCCATGGGAAGCGATCTCGCCGGCGCGACCGAGATCCTCAGGGTCTGCCGCGAACGCGACATCAAGGCGGCCGTCAACTTCCAGCTCCGTTTCGCGCCGATGATGCTGGCGCTGAAGGATGCGGTGGAAAAGGGCTATCTCGGCGAGGTCGTCGATTTCGACGCCTGGCTGGCGCTGGCGACACCATGGGGCCTTTGGCCGTTCCTGAAGGGCCTGCCGCGCATCGAGATCGCCATGCACTCGATCCATTATCTCGATTTCGTGCGCGACTTGCTCGGCAACCCCAAGGGCGTGCACGCCAAGACGATCGGCCATCCGAACCATGAGGTGGCGCAGACGCGCACCGCAGCGATCCTCGACTACGGCGACAGGGTGCGCTGCGTGCTCTCGGTCAACCATGACCATGATTTCGGGCGCAGATTCCAGGCCTGCGAATTCCGCATCTCGGGAACCAAAGGCGCTGCCTATATCAAGCTGGGCGTCAATCTCGATTATCCGCGCGGCGAGCCGGACGAGCTCTGGATTCGCCCCGACGGCGGCGAGGACTGGATTTCCGTGCCGCTCGAAGGGGCATGGTTTCCGGACGCCTTCCTCAATCGCATGGCCAATCTCCAGCGCTTTGCCGCGGGCGAGGATTCCGAGCTTGCCGGCTCCGTCGAGGACGGCTGGCAGACCATGGCGCTCGTCGAGGCCGCCTACCAATCCAGCGCACGACCGGCAACGCCGCTTGCGCCCTTGCCGGAGGCTTGAACCATGTCCGAACAGACCATCTATTTCGAAAATTACGCGCTCGACCATGTGCGCACGACGACCGGCCGCACGATCACCGAGACGGATTTCGTCGTTCATGCGGGACATACCGGGGATTTCTTCCCGCATCATATGGATGCCGAGTTTGCGAAAACCATGCCGGGCGGCCAGCGCATCGCTCATGGCACGATGATCTTCTCGATCGGCGTCGGGCTGACCGCCTCGCTCATCAATCCCGTCGCTTTTTCCTACGGCTACGATAGATTGCGCTTCATCCGGCCTGTCCATATCGGCGATACGATCCGCACGCGCGTCACGATTTCGGCCAAGGAGGATGACCCGAAACGGCCGGAGATGGGCCGGGTGGTCGAGCGTTGCGAGGTGCTCAACCAGCGAAATGAAGTTGTTCTGGCGGCAGACCATATCCTGCTGGTCGAACGCAAACAGAAGTGAAGGACTACACCATGACAGCCAATCTGGCAGGCAAGACCGTTCTGATCACCGCCGCTGCGCAAGGCATCGGCCGGGCATCGGCGCTCGCCTTTGCAAAGGCCGGTGCGACGGTGCATGCGACCGATATCAACATGGACGTTCTTTCCGAGCTTTCCGGAGAGACGGGGATCACCATCCACAAGCTCAATGTTCTCGATGACACGGCCGTAAAGACGCTCGTTGCCGGCATCGGTACGGTCGACGTGCTGTTCAACTGCGCCGGCGTGGTTCACGCCGGAAGCATCATGGAAATGCCGGACAAGGACCTGGAATTCGCCTTCGACCTGAACGTCAAGGCGATGATCCGAACCATTCGCGCCGTGCTGCCCGGCATGCTGGAGCGCAAGGACGGCTCGATCATCAACATGGCGTCTGTCGCGTCCAGCGTGAAGGGCGTGCCGAACCGCTTCGCCTACGGCGTGACGAAGGCTGCCGTCATCGGGCTGACCAAGGCCGTCGCGGCGGACTATGTGACGCAAGGAATCCGGTGCAACGCCATCTGCCCGGGAACGGTCGAAAGCCCGTCGCTGCAGGAGCGCATGCGCGCACAGGGCGACTATGAAACGGCGCGCGCCGCCTTCATCGCGCGCCAGCCGATGGGGCGTCTCGGCACGCCGGAGGAGATCGCCGATCTGGCGGTCTATCTGGCGAGTGCCGGCTATACGTCCGGCCAGGCCTATGCCATCGACGGCGGCTGGACGATCTGACGCTTTAACTTACCAGCGATATATTCATTCAAAAAAGAATAAGCCGGGCTTTTTTTACCCGGCTTTTTTGTTTGGCCGCCGTCCGGTTTTCCATTGCCTGCCTCATGCACGGTTTCAGCTTGACGTCCGGCGTCTATTCTTACATAACGTTTTTATTCGTATATGAATGCCGGAGAGGAGTCCGGCGGGAGAGAAACATGAAGACGTTGCTTGCCGCGGCCGCTGTGGCCCTGCTCGGATTTTGCGGAACCGCTTTGGCGCAGGAGTACAATCTGCGTTTTTCCACGTCGCAGGTGAACCCCAACGAGCCCATCGTCAAGGCGATGAAACTCTATGCCGAACGGGTCGGCGAACGCTCCGGGGGACGGATCGCGATTACGGTCATGACCGGCGACCAGCTCGGCGCGCAGAAGAAGGTCAACGAGATGGTGATGAGCGGCGCGAGCCTGCTCAGTGCCACCGACTACGGCCAGCTCGGCCAGTTCGTGCCGGACCTGTCGATCCTTGCCGGGCCTTATGTCTTTCCCAGCCTCGAGGCGACGGACCGCCTGTTCGCGTCCGATCTTTTCAAGGAGCTCTCCGGGAAGCTTGAAGCGCAGGGCCTCAAAATCTTCATGGCGAACGGTCTCTTCGGCTATCGTCACGTCATTGCGGACAAGGCTATCCGCACGCCGGCTGATCTGGAGGGGGTGACCATCCGCGTTCCGTCTTCGCCGATCATGATGGCCACCTTCGGCAACTACGGCGCCCGTCCGACGGAACTGCCCTGGGGCGACGTCTACAACGCCCTGCAGACGGGCGTGGTCGACGCTGCCGAAGGTCCCTTCGGCTCGATCGCCGGCTCCAAGCTCAACGAAACCCGCAAGGTGATCTCCAAGACCGGGCACCAGATCATGTTCACCGCCTGGGTCGCCTCCGCCAGCTTCTTCAACGGCCTGCCGGAAGACCTTCAGAAGGTCATGACGGAGGAAGGTGAGAAGATCGCGAAGGAGTTGACGCAGATGACGCTCGAGACCGACGACAGCTACGCCAAGCAGCTTGCCGATTCCGGCGTCGACATCGTCAGCGATGTCGACGTCCCGGCCTTCGTGGAAGCCTCGCGCGCCGCCTATGGCAAGGTTCCGAACATCACGCCCGGCATGTACGAGCGCGTGCAGGAAGCCATGGCGCAGTAAAAAGCCTGACGCCCGGCGGAAGCTCGGTCTTGCCGAGCTTCCCTTTCTGAAAATCCCGTAATGACCGAGGCTCGCATGGAACCGCAAATGCCGGACCGGCAGGCGCCGCTTCTCAGCCTGCGAAGGGCCGACGAGGCGATCGGCGTCGTCGCTCTTCTCGCCATCGTCTTTTCCATCCTGTGGGGCGTGATCAGCCGCTACATATTTCCGCAGCCCGCGGCCTGGACCTATGAGCTCGCAATCATGGCTTTCGCCTATCTGGTGTTCTTCGGCGCGGTTGCCGGCGTGCGCCTCGGCTCGCATGCGGCGATCGACGTCCTGGTCGCAGCCCTCTGCCGGATGGCTGGCAGAAGGCGATCGGCTGGTTCAACTATCTGCTGCTCGCCGTCTTCTTCATTCTGATGAGCGCGCTCTTCGCCTGGCAGGCCTGGACATCCCGAAACGTGCATACGATCGCGCTCGATCTCTCGCGCAGCCTCTCCTACGGCCCGCTGGCGCTCGCTTCGGCCGGCATGCTGATCCAGCACCTCATCGTCGAGCGGCCCTGGGCTGTAAGGGTGCACCGCAACGCGGAATCGCTGATATGACCCTCCTCCATCTTGCGGGCCCTTCCCTGCTCGTCCTCGTGCTTTTCCTGCTGTCGACGCCCATCACCTGGGCGATGGCGATCGGCGCGCTCGCCTTCTTCTTCCTGAACATGGACATGATTCCGCTCGGCAACTTCGCGCAGGAGATGGCGGAGGGCAGTCAGTCGGTCTCGCTGCTGGCGCTGCCTCTCTTCGTGCTCGCGGGCTGCATCATGAACGCCTCCGGGATCACGCGCCGGCTCCTGAACCTCGCTGACGTGCTGGTAGGCCATATGACTGGCGCGCTCGCGCAGATGTGCACCGTGCTCGGCACGCTGCTGGGCGGGCTTACGGCCTCCGCCAATGCGGATGCGGCGATGCTCGCCAAGACGCTCGGCATCGAAATGGCCGCGCGCGGCTACAGCCGGGCGTTCGCCGCCGTGATCACCTCGTCGGCGGCCATCATCACGAGTCTCATTCCGCCCTCGATCGGCCTCATCGTTTACGGCTTCCTGGCGGAGACCTCGATCGGGCGCCTCTTCGCGGCCGGCGTCGTGCCCGGCCTCGTGCTGGCGCTCGGATTGATGATCACCACCCACTTCATCGCGAGGAGGAGAGGTTACAAGCCTTTGCGCGACAAGCGCGCGACCCGTGCGGAAGGCTGGAAGGCGCTGGTGGACGGGCTTTGGGCGCTCTCCATCCCCGTCGTCATCTTCGCGGGCACGCGCTACGGCATTTTCACCACCACGGAGGCCGGTGCCGTCGTCGTGATATATGTGCTGTTCGTGGCTGTTGTCGGCTATCGGGAGTTCACGATCCGGCAGATTCCGGAAGTGCTGGCGGAAGCCGTGCGCGATTCCGCCGTCGTCATGATCATGATCTGCGCTGCGGCGGCGTTCGGCTTCTATCTCGCCTGGGAACAGGTACCCCAAGCCATGTCCGGCTGGCTCGGCGGCGTTACCGACAATCCGCTTGTCATGCTCCTGCTCATCAATCTCCTGCTGATCGTCATCGGTACGGCGATCGAGGGGTCGGCAGCCCTCATCATCCTGACGCCGATGCTGATCCCGATCATCGACGGGGTCGGTATCGACCGGGTGCATTTCGGCATCGTCTTCATCACCAACCTGACGATCGCGGGCATTACGCCGCCCGTCGGCGGCCTCATGTACATCTCGTCCATGGTCATGCGCGTTCCGATGATGGCCTATGCGCGCGAAGTGCTGCCCTACCTGGCGATGATGCTTGTCCTGCTGGTGATCCTCAGCGCTTTCCCGCAGCTTTCGCTCTGGCTTCCGGATCTCATCTACGGATCGACCGCCGTGCAATAACGCGGCGGTCGAGCGATTTCGCGGCCGGAACTGCCGGCGCTCTATCCTGCCGGCTTGACGACGTCCGGATGGGCGGCGCGGAAGGCCGGCAGGTCCGCGCACGCCTCCGCGATACGACGGATGCGCGTGAAGGCGGAGATGTCGACGCTCCAGCGCCCTGCATTGTAGACCTGCGGGATCAGGCAGAAATCCGCCATGCCGGGCGTGTCGCCATGGCAGAACCGTCCGGCGGACGGATGATCCAGCATCTTTTCGACCGCCGCGAGCCCCTCCCCCGTGAACTTCCTTATCCAGGCAGCGCGCGTCTCCTCCCCGCCGCCCGTCAGCTCCATCACATGAGCCGTGACGGCCAGATTGCAGACGGGATGGATATCCATGGCAATCGCATAGGAGAGCGCACGCACCCTCTGCCGGCCGGCTGCGTCGAAAGGCAGGATCCCTCTGTCGGGATGCGTTTCGGCAAGATATTCGACGATGGCGAGCGACTGCGTCATCGTCATTCCGTCGATCTCCAGGACGGGAATCAAGCCTTGCGGATTGCGGGAGAGATGCAGGTCGGATTTATGCGCTTTCTCGAGAAGATTGACCGGCACGGCGCGATAGCCGATACCAAGGCTGTTCAATGCTATGCGCACCCGATAGCTCGCAGAGGAGCGCCAGTAGTCGTAGAGCACGGTCTCGCTCATGAAGCCTCCCGGTCGGTCTCGGGCATGCTCGCGCCGAGCCTGGCGGCGCGGCAAGCCCATGTCAGCTATGTTCGTACTTGCTTACGGTCTGTTCGATCGCGCCGAAGATCGAATGACCGATCTCGTCCTTTATCTCGATGCGTACGGTATCGCCGAATCTCAGAAATGGCGTCTTCGGGGTTCCGCGTTCTATGGTTTCGATCATGCGCAGCTCCGCGATGCAGGAATAGCCCGCGCCCCCTTCGGAGACCGGCTTGCCGGGACCGCCGTCCCGCTTGTTGGATACCGTGCCGGAGCCGATGATCGAACCGGCGCAAAGCGGCCGGGTCCTTGCGGCATGGGCGATCAGCTGCGGGAAGTCGAAAGTCATGTCGACGCCGGCGTTGGCCTTTCCGAAAGGCGTGCCGTTCAGGCTCACCAGAAGAGGGAGATGCAGCTTGCCTCCGTCCCATGCGCTGCCGAGCTCATCCGGGGTTACGGCAACCGGCGAGAAGGACGACGAAGGCTTGGACTGGAAGAAGCCGAAGCCCTTGGCAAGTTCGGCGGGTATGAGGCCGCGCAGCGAGATGTCGTTCGCGAGCATGATCAGCCGGATCGCCTCGCGGGCCTCTTCGACCGTCGCGCCCATCGGCACATCGCCGACGATGACGGCGATCTCGCCTTCCATGTCGGCGCCATGGGATTCGTCGGCCACGACGATAGGGTCGCGCGGCCCCAGAAAACTGTCGGAGCCGCCCTGATAGATCAGCGGCTCGGTCCAGAAGTTCTCCGGCATGTCTACCTTGCGCGCTTTGCGCACCAATTCCACATGATTGACATAGGCCGAACCATCCGCCCACTGATAGGCGCGCGGGAGAGGCGATGCGGCGTCGTGCTCATGGAAGCGTGTCGAGGGCTGCGAGCCGGTTTCCATGCCTTCCGCCACCCGGGCAAGGCGCGGTGCGGCATGAGACCAGTCGTCGAGCGCCGCCTGCAGCGTGGGGGCGATGTGGCCGACTTCGGAGCAGCGGGTCAGATCCTTCGATACCACCACGAGCCTGCCGTCACGCGTGGTGTCCTTCAATGTTGCGAGTTTCATGTTTCCTCCCGGTTCCGGTCCGACATCTTGTCTTTGTTCGCTTCAGTATGGCATCTTCCCGCCGGCCCGTCCCCTCCCCTTCTGCGTCGGAAGTCCGCACGCAACTCTCCTAGGAAGCCGCCTTGAACCGTTCCGTTGCGAAATCCCTGGGCCTTGCGACCGCCGCGATAGCCGTTACAGCTGTAATCCTTCATCTGATGGGCCGCATCTGGATCTGCAAATGCGGTTATGTGAAGCTCTGGCACGGCGTCGTCGTCTCCTCGGAAAATTCCCAGCACCTGACGGACTGGTACACGCCGAGCCACATCATTCACGGCATCCTGTTCTACGGCCTCTTCACGCTCCTCCTCCCTCGGGCTGGCCTGCCGGTGCGCATGGCGCTCGCCCTTCTGGTGGAATGCGCCTGGGAGATATTCGAGAATACCGATTTCATCATCAACCGCTATCGCGACGCGACGATCTCGCTCGACTATTTCGGCGACAGCGTCATCAATTCCAGCGCCGACATCGCGGCGATGGTGGTTGGCTTCTTCCTGGCGTCCAGATTGCCCGTTTGGGCGAGCATCGCCATGATCGTCCTCTTCGAGGCACTGACCATATGGCTGATCCGCGATGGGTTGGCGTTGAACATTCTCATGCTCGTCTGGCCGCTGGAGGCGGTGAAGCAGTGGCAAGGCGGCGGCTGAGATAGAGCAGCGAGGAAAAATCCGCAGCGGTTTTCCGTCTTGAACTGCTTAAAAAACACAGAGATGGAGCGTTTCCAGACCCGGAGAAAGCGGAAACACTCTGGCCGCCATCCCATGGGCTTCTCACCTGATCCCGGGGGTTCCGTCGAATCTCCGCTCCAGGCCATCCCAGCATTCGAGATAGTCGTCCTGCAGCGTCTCGAGTTCGGCGGAGTACCGGGTCAATTGCTGCGGAAAGCGGGTCTCGAACATGAAGGCCATCGTGTCTTCGAGCTTCACCGGTTTCAGCTCGGCGTCCGAAGCCTTGCGGAAGCCCATGGCATCGGGGCCATGCGGCAGCATCATGTTGTGAAGACTGATGCCGCCGGGAACGAAGCCCTCCTCCTTCGCATCGTAACGCCCGTGAATGAGGCCCATGAACTCGCTCATGATATTGCGATGATACCAGGGCGGACGAAACGTATGCTCTGCGACGCTCCATCTCGGCGGGAAGATCACGAAATCGACGTTCGCAGTCCCCTCCTCCCCGCTCGGTGCGGTCAGCACGGTAAAGATCGACGGATCCGGATGATCGAAGAGGATCGCGCCGACCGGGGAAAAGCTACGCAGGTCATATTTGAACGGAGCATAATTTCCGTGCCAGGCGACGACATCGAGCGGCGAATGGCCGATCTCGGTGACGTAAAACTTGCCGCACCATTTGACATGGACGCGGCAGGGCGTTTCCTTGTCCTCGAAACCGGCAACGGGCGTCTTGAAGTCGCGGGGGTTGGCGAGGCAGTTGGCCCCGATCGGACCGCGGTCCGGCAGGGTGAATTTCGCCCCGTAATTCTCACAGATGTAACCCCGCCATTCGCCCACTCCCCCGAGACCGGAGACCTTGAACATCATGCCGCGCGGAACGAGGCAGATTTCCAGAGGCTCGACGTCCATGATGCCCATCTCGGTGAAGACGCGGATCGCGCCCGCCTGCGGTACGATCAGAAGCTCGCCGTCCGCATTGAAGAAATAGTCGTCCACCATATCCCTGTCGAAGACATAAGCATGCGCGGCCATTCCGACCTGCGTCAGCGCATCGCCGGCCGTCGTCATGGTACGGATGCCTTCGAGGAAATCGGCGCTTACGTCAGGCGCCGGGATAGGTCCCCAGCGAAGCTGGCCGAGCGGCAGCGCATGATCGTCGAGACATGGCGCCGTCTTCCAGAAGGGATAGCTGCTCATCGAAAAGCGCCGTGTGTGCCTGACGCTCGGGCGAATGCGATAGAGCCAGGAGCGTTCGTTGGTGCCGCGAGGGGCGGTGAAGGGCGAACCGGAAAGCTGCTCGGCGTAGAGGCCGTAATTGCATTTCTGCGGACTGTTCTGTCCTTGCGGAAGGGCATCCGGCAGGGCTTCCGTTTCGAAGTCGTTGCCGAAACCCGGCATGTAGGCGCTTCCGGCCCCGGTGGATTGGCCCGCAGCTCTGTTGGTGTGTTCGAGCATGGCTTGCACCTCCTCTGCAAAACTGCCAGAAATTGGTTACATTCGTAACTGTCTATTTTGTAACCATCAAGGCGGATGCATGCGCGCGGACTTCGACCTGAATTCATTTCTGCCCTACCGGCTGAACCGGGCGACGGAATTCGTCAGCCTCGGCTTTGCGGCGCTCTACAGGGATCGCTACGGCATGACGCGACCGGAATGGAGGACGCTCGCCGCACTCGGCGCCAACAGCCGCATGACGGCGACGGAAATCGGCATCCACTCCTCGATGCATAAAACCAAGGTCAGCCGTGCCGTCCGCGCGCTCGAGAAGCGCCGTTGGTTGAAGCGGAGCGAGAACGAGGCGGACAGGCGGGTCGAGCATTTGGAACTGACCGATCTCGGCATCCGCCACTACCGCGAGCTGGTGGAACTGGCCCGCGGCTATGAAAAGGTCCTGTCAGGACTTCTCGGCGAAGACGGGCTTTCGAAGCTCGAAGCCGGCCTGGCTGCGGCCGAAAAAGCGATTGCGGCTTCGGCGCGCAGGACGCGGGGCAGGAAAGCAGCCATTCGAGGCGACGTATCGGGCAACTGAACCGGCGGGCCGAACGTCGGCTTCCTCAACAACCAGAATCCGGCCATGCGCGAAGCCCCCTCCCCTCTTCCGGATGCCGCGGTTCTACCGTGTCGACTGTGGGCGACGCGATTCTATAGCGTCTCCCAGAGTGGAGACTGTCTGCGGCTGCACGGACTTCCGCATTAACGATACGTTTACCATAAACCGTTTGACCATGACGGCAAATCAGTTGAAAAACGGTCGCGACGGATTTTTTCCGGATTTCATCAATTTGCCGTCGGAGCCCATGGAAAACGCACTCAGGACCTCTCCCGAACCCGAATCCTCCGCCAACAAGATCATGCGGCATTCGCATCTCCTTTCCGCCCAACTGCAAAATCTTCGCCAGCAGATGTATCCGCCGGAAGCGATGAAGTCGTTGCGCACCTTTTCTTCCAGGGATGTTGCGGCGCTTCTTGGTGTGGCGGAATCCACCTTGCGTCAGATGTCGCTCGACGGCGAGGCCGTCGTGCCTGACCGGCGGGAAAATGGCCGCCGGCTTTATACGCTCGCGCAGATCAACGAAATCCGCGCCTACCTCGCAAAGCGGCGTCCTGCCGAAGCGCTCGACTTCATGCCGAGGCGGCGCAACGGCGACAAGCTCCAGACCCTGGCGATAGCGAATTTCAAGGGCGGATCGGCCAAGACCACGACGACCGTGCATCTGGCCCACTATCTTGCGCTGCAGGGCTTGCGGGTCCTGGCGATCGACCTCGATCCGCAGGCATCGCTTTCGACGATGTTCGGCTATCAGCCGGAGTTCGACGTCGCCGCGAACCAGACGCTCTATGCCGCGATACGTTACGACGAAGCCGAGCGGGTCCCCCTCTCCTCCATCATTCGCGAGACCTATTTCGACGGGGTGCATCTCGTTCCGGGAAATCTCGAACTGATGGAATACGAGCACGAGACGCCGCAGGCGATCGCCAAGGGCCTGTCGCGCGGAGACGGGATGTTCTTCCGCCGCCTCAGCACCGTGCTTGGTGAGGTGGAGGCCGATTACGACGTCGTGTTGATCGATGCGCCGCCTCAGCTCGGTTATCTGACGCTCGGCGCGCTTTACGCGGCGACCGGCCTCCTCATCACCGTTCATCCGGCGATGCTCGATGTCGCCTCGATGAACCAGTTCCTGGCGATGACGAGCGATATCCTCGGCGTGATCGAAGATGCGGGCGGCGAGCTCGAACACGATTTCATCCGCTACGTGCTGACCCGGCACAATCCCCACGACGTTCCGCAGGTCAATGTCGTGGCGCTGCTGCGCTCGCTTTTCGGTCAGGATGTCCTTGCGGCCTCCGTCGTGGACACGACCGCCATCGCCAGCGCCGGATTGGAGAAGAAAAGCCTTTATGAAATGGCCCGGGGCAGCGTCGGGCGCGATACCTTGAACCGCGCGCTTGAATCCGTCGATGCCGTGAATGCCGAAATCTTTCGCCACATCAA
The DNA here is from genome assembly GCA_033795365.1 of Shinella sp. Lineage (GTDB taxonomy): Bacteria > Pseudomonadota > Alphaproteobacteria > Rhizobiales > Rhizobiaceae > JARYGU01. Next base: position 511,937 of record JARYGU010000001.1, on the reverse strand, counting down.
GAATGTCTGGGGACGTCCATGAACAATGCCAGCGACCGATCGAAGAAGATGAAAGCCATGTTCGGCGGGATCAATCCCGCCGAGCTTGCCGCGAGCGTCTCTCCCTCTCCTCTTTCGCAGGCCAATCGCCGTGTTTCCTCCGGCGCCGTGCGCTCCATGCAGGATTCCTTTTCGGCGATAGAGGACGAGAACAGCCGCCTGCGTGATCAGCTCGCCAATGCCGAAGCGGTGGTCGAGATCGCCGCCGAGGAGATCGCGCCCTCCTTCGTCCGGGACCGGATGGACGATCAGGCGGATCCGGGGCTGGACGAGCTTGTCGAAAGCATCCGCCAGCACGGGCAGCAGGTGCCGATCCTGGTGCGTCCGCATCCGGAGGCGCAGGGGCGGTACCAGATCGCCTATGGCCACCGCCGCTGGCAGGCGGCAAGGGCGCTCGGCAAGCCGGTAAAGGCGATCGTGCGCGAGCTGACCAACGATGCGCTGGTCATTGCGCAGGGAAAGGAAAACAGCGAGCGCAAGGACCTCTCCTTCATCGAGCAGGCCTTGTTCGCGCAGGAGCTGAAGGAGCGCGGGTTCGACCGCCAGACGATCGCGGCGGCGCTTGGGCGCAGCGAGGACAAGGGGCTCGCCTATATTTCCATCCTCACTTCGCTTGCTGCATCGCTGCCGCAGGATATCGTACGCCGGATCGGCCCGGCGCCGAAAACCGGGCGGCCGAAATGGGAAAAGCTTGCCGGCCATTTTTCCGAGGGCAGGCTTCCGGCTTCCCGCAGTTCCGCCGCCAATGGGCTGATGTCGTCGGACAAATGGAAGGCGGCCGATAGTGACGCCCGTTTCTCCCTGCTGCTTGCCCTGCTGGAGGCTAAGGAAAAGCAGAAAGTGGAGCGCGGCCAGATCGAGGTGGCATCGGGCAGAACGGCGGTGAGCGTCGAGCGGAGCGGCGACATCACCAAGCTCACGATCGACGATCGCGCTGCTCCAGGCCTCGGCGAGTGGCTGGCGGCGCAGTTGCCGCTGCTCGTCAAGACATTCGAAAGCGAAGGGAATTGATCGATCCCTTATGAGGCGCCGCTTGCGGCGCCTCGGCGCATGTAGGGCTGAATTCGAAACTTGCCTCTATATTGCTGAAAATAAACGTAAAATTTTCTTCGAGTTTCAACTGTAACACGGCCTTGATGTCTTGAAGCCGTGGTGTTCCGGGAAATCGCCGCGCGACGGGAATTTGGTGTACGATCCTCATGGCCGGAGATGTTGCACAATCAACGCCATCTGTGGATAGTGCCCATGCTGATACGATTTGTTTGGCTAGAGCGGAATACGATCAAGACGAAGCGGCATTCCGCTCTAGCTCAATTGTTTTATTACATGACCTTGCCCGAAAAGTCTGCAACTTTTCGGGATCATGCTCTAGGAGGACCGGAATGGCGCTGATTACAATGCGGCAACTGCTGGATCACGCGGCGGAAAATAACTACGCGCTGCCTGCGTTCAACGTGAACAATCTTGAATATATCCAGGCGGTCATGCGCGCAGCAGATGCGACGGACTCGCCGGTCATCCTGCAGGCAAGCCGCGGAGCGCGGGCCTATGCCGGAGACGCCTTTCTGCGCCATCTCATTCTCGGTGCGGCGGAAGAATATCCGCATATCCCGGTCTGCATCCATCTCGACCACGGCGACCAGCCGTCCACCTGCATTTCGGCGATCACCAACGGGTTCACCTCGGTGATGATGGATGGATCGCTCCTGACTGACGGCAAGACGGTGGCGAGCTACGAATACAATGTCGGGGTTACCGCCGAGGTGGTGAAGATCGCCCATGCGGCGGGCGTTTCCGTCGAAGGGGAGCTGGGCTGTCTCGGAAATCTCGAGACGGGAGCCGGCGACAAGGAGGACGGCCACGGCTTCGAGGGGAGGCTGTCGCGCGAAGAGCTTTTGACCGATCCGGATCAGGCTCTGGATTTCGTCAGCAAGACCGGCGTCGATGCGCTCGCCGTCGCCATCGGAACCAGCCATGGGGCCTACAAGTTCACTCGCGAGCCGGACGGCGAAATTCTTTCGATCGATACGATCGCCAGAATTCATCGGAAATTGCCGAATACCCATCTCGTCATGCACGGCTCTTCGTCTGTGCCGCAGGATCTGCAGGACGTCTTCAACGCCTATGGCGGCCAGATGAAGAAGACCTGGGGCGTGCCGGTCACGGAAATCCAGAAAGCCATTCCGCTTGGTGTCCGCAAGGTCAATATCGATACGGACCTGCGATTGGCCATGACGGGTGAAATCCGCAGGAACTTCGCCGAGAAGCCCGAGAATTTCGATCCGCGCACCTATCTGAAGCCCGCGACGGCGCGCATGACCGAGGTCTGCAGGGAGCGTTTCGAGGCGTTCCGGTCCGCCGGCAACGCATCCAGAATCCGCGTCAAGCGGCTGCCGGAAATGGCCAAGTTCTACGCGGCGACGCTTTAGGAAAGGGCAGGGGCTTTCCTTCCTTTCCACCGTCTTCGGACGCGCAGGCGAGCATTCATCTTGTTTTTCCGGCTTGTGCGAAACCGCGCGGGCCGGTTTTTTGTTTTGTTGACAGGAATCGTTCGTGTCCTTTATTTATAAAGGACATAATCAAATATACAGACGTCATCTCGGATTGGCGTCCATATGGGAGAGATCGATGCCCCTCATTACCGGAATGCGCGTGTTTGACCTTCGCTTTCCGACATCACTCAGCCTTGATGGCTCGGATGCGATGAACCCGGATCCGGACTACTCCGCGGCCTATGTCATCCTGGACACCGACGATGAAGGGCTGAAAGGGCACGGACTTACGTTTACGATCGGCCGCGGCAACGACATCTGCTGCATGGCGATCCGGGCGATGGAGCATCTGGTCGTCGGCACGGATCTGAATGACGTACGAAAAGCGCCGGGAGCCTATTGGCGTCATCTTACCAGCGACAGTCAGCTGCGCTGGATAGGCCCGGAAAAAGGCGCCATTCACCTGGCTACGGGGGCGGTGGTGAACGCTTTCTGGGATCTGCTGGCCAAACAGGCAGGAAAGCCGGTCTGGCAGCTCGTCGCGGAAATGTCGCCCGAGGAGATCGCCGATATCGTCGATTTCCGCTATTTGACCGACGTTTTGACCCGCGAAGAGGCGATTGCGATCCTGAAACGCGCCGAGGCCGGCAAGGCCGACCGCATTGAAACGCTGAAGCGGGAAGGATATCCCTGCTACACCACGTCTGCCGGCTGGCTCGGCTATTCCGAGGAGAAACTCCGCCGGCTCTGCAAGGAAGCCGTGGATGCCGGGTTCAATCATGTGAAAATGAAGGTCGGTCGCGATCTCGAGGACGACATACGCCGCCTTGCCATCGCCCGCGAGGTGATCGGTCCCGACCGCCACCTGATGATCGACGCCAACCAGGTATGGGAGGTCGATCAGGCGATCGAATGGGTGAAGAAGCTCGCTTTCGCCAAACCGTTCTTCATCGAGGAGCCGACGAGCCCGGACGACATCGCCGGTCACCGAAAGATCCGCGAGGCGATCGGCCCGGTCAAGGTCGCGACCGGCGAGATGTGCCAGAACCGTATCATGTTCAAGCAGTTCATCGCCGAGGGCGCGATCGATATCGTGCAGATCGATTCCTGCCGCATGGGCGGGCTCAACGAGGTGCTGGCGGTGCTTCTCGTCGCGGCCAAGTACGGCCTTCCCGTATGGCCGCATGCGGGCGGGGTAGGGCTTTGCGAATATGTCCAGCATCTTTCGATGATCGATTACATTGCGGTCGCCGGCACCAGGGAGGGGAGGGTGATCGAATATGTCGACCATCTGCACGAGCACTTCCTGACGCCCTGCATTATCGAGAATGCCGCCTATATGCCGCCGCTGCAGCCGGGTTTTTCGATAGAGATGAAGGCTGATTCCATTGCGGAATACACGTTCCGGCCCTAAAAGACGGTGCAGGCGGGGAGGGGGCTCCCCAGCCGCGTTGCAGGAGTTTTCAGCTTGAGCCAAGTACTGACGATCGCGGACTTGAAGGCGCGTGCACAACGGCGCGTGCCGAAGATGTTCTTCGACTATGCCGATTCGGGCGCCTGGACGGAAGGCACCTACCGCGCAAACGAGGAGGATTTCTCGAAGATCAAGCTCAGGCAGCGTGTTCTGGTCGACATGACTGACCGTTCGCTCGAGAGCACCATGGTCGGCGAAAAGGTCTCGATGCCCGTCGCGCTTTCCCCGACAGGCCTCACCGGCATGCAGCACGCGGACGGCGAGATGCTGGCGGCGCAGGCAGCGGAGGAATTCGGCGTGCCTTTCACGCTCTCCACGATGAGCATCTGCTCGATCGAAGACGTCAAATCCGTGACGCGCAAGCCGTTCTGGTTCCAGCTCTATGTGATGCGTGACCGCGAGTTCGTCTTCAACCTGATCGACCGGGCGAAGGCGGCCGGCTGCTCCGCGCTGGTCCTGACGCTCGATCTGCAGATTCTCGGTCAGCGCCACAAGGATATCCGCAACGGGCTGTCCGCGCCGCCGAAATTCACGCCGAAGCACGTATGGCAGATGGCGACGCGGCCGTTCTGGTGCCTGGATATGCTGAAAACCCAACGGCGCAGCTTCGGCAACATCGTCGGCCATGCCAAGGGCGTGACCGATCTCTCGTCGCTTTCTTCCTGGACGGCGGAACAGTTCGACCCGAAGCTCTCATGGGCGGATGTGGAATGGATCAAGCAGCGCTGGGGCGGCAAGCTTATCCTCAAGGGCATTCTCGATGAGGAGGATGCCCGCACGGCCGCGTCGACGGGAGCCGATGCGATCATCGTCTCCAATCACGGCGGCCGCCAGCTCGACGGCGCCCCGTCCTCGATCAGCATGCTGCCGCGCATCGTCGATGCGGTGGGAGACAGGATCGAGGTCCATATCGACGGCGGGATTCGGTCCGGCCAGGATGTGCTCAAGGCGCTTTGCCTGGGCGCGCAGGGCACCTATATCGGTCGACCGTTCCTCTACGGCCTCGGCGCCGGCGGAAAGGCGGGCGTAATCACGGCGCTCGACATCATCCGCCGCGAGCTCGACGTCACCATGGCGCTTTGCGGCGAGCGGAACGTCAACGATCTTTCGCCGGAAAACCTCTACCGGGAAAACCAGGGGCAAGGCATGGCCTTCCTCTGACGGGGCTGCCTGCGGAGCGACTTCCAGCCGGCCTTCCGGATGCAGGCGGTCACTTCCGGGCGTTTCCTTGCTCGGCCGCAAGCAGCGCAAGCGTTCCTTGATCCGGCTTGCCGCCGTAGAACCGGTCCAAGGCGCGACCGAAGACCGAATTGCGGCCAGCCGCGGCGCAAAAGAGCGTCATCGACGACTGGAACTTCATGTCGTCCGGCGAGCCGAAGATCTCATGCGGGTCCGTTTCTTCGACGGCGAGCAGGGTTTCGACGCATTGCAAAAGCCGTGCTCCCAGAAGCGGGTGGCCCAGATAGGCCTCCGCTTCGGCCAGAGAGGAGATCGCATAAAAGCGCGAGATAGGAGAAGATCCGAGGCCAGCGATCTGCGGAAAGACGAACCACATCCAGTGTGTCCGCTTTCGCCCGGCGCCGAGCTCCCGCATCACCTGCGCGTAAACGGGATCCTGTGCTTCGACGAAACGATCGAGATTGAAAGAATCCGCTGTCGCATTCATACTGAAATCTCGCTATTGTCGGGCTCGGCTCGTGCGAGGATAACGCATTTTTCAGTGCCTATCCGCTATCATTATGTGTAGCGGACATAGGGTACGATAAACCGGTATTATCGGACATCATCGCGAAAAGACGGGCGCGGCGGTTTTGGTCCTTGTTGGAGCGGAAAAGCGCCGCACCCACACGGCGCTTGATGGGGCGCATTGCTCGAAGCCGATAGCGTTGCATATCTCCAGCAAGCATTGCGATCGACAATGAAGACATGCCGAGAGGGATAGGATGGCTACGGCTGTCGATCGGCTCCCGGACTATCGGATCTTTCGAGCTGCAGGTTTTCCTTGAGCAGGATCTCGATGCGGATGCGCTCCTGTGACGCGAGCGGTTCGCGTTGATCGGCGCGCGCGCGCATGATGCGCAGCGCGCTTCTGACGGCGTGGCCCGGATCCTGAGCGATCACCGCGTCGATACGCTCGTCCATCAGGGCTTGCTCGCTGAAGGGAGTCCGCTCGTGCACGACGACGGTAAGGGGGCGGGCGCCCTGCGCGTTCCAGATCGCCGTCAGCGGCACCCGCGGCTCCGAGCTCAGCACATAGACCGCGACGGTATCCGGATTGTGCTGCAAGGTTCGCTGGATGATCAGCTCGGCGCGCTTTTCGTCGGCATAGGTTTCGAGCGACGGCAGGCTCTGGAGATGGGGGAACTGAGCATTGATGATGCTGTCGAAACCGAGGCGCCGCTGGATGCTGTCGAGCGCCATCATGGTTTCCGCCACGACCATGATCTTGCCGCGCCGCTCGCCGATGAAGCGCCCGGCGATCTTGGCGGCGGTCGCGCCGGCGGCGAAGTTGTCGATGCCGACATAGTCGGCGCTCTCCAATCGTTCCTGACCCGACAGGAACTGCACGACCTTGACGCCTCGCTCGACAAGGCGCAGCAGCGCGTCGCGTACCTGCGGCGATTCCGGCGCGATCACAGCGACCCCGTCCACCGCGCCGCGATCGATGGCGGTGAGATACTTGGCGACCTCGTGCGGGTCGCTCATCGGGATCTGCACGGCTTCAACCTCGGTGGAATCGGCGCGTAGCGCGTCCTTCGCTTCGGTAACGCGGCCGATGAGTTCCCTGAGATACTGGTCGCCGGAGGTGGGCAGGACGAAACGGAAGCGGTAGGTCTTGTTGCGCGCCAGCGCGACGGCAGCCGGGTTGCGCACGAAGCCGATGCGCTCGATGGCCTCGGCGACCCTGCGTGCCGCCTTCCTGCTGACGTTGGGGCGCTCGTTCAAGACTCGGTCGACGGTTGCCAGGCTGACGCCCGCCGCTTCTGCCAGGTCTCTCGCGGTTGGCCGCATCGTTCTGCTCTCTTCTGCTGCGATCAAAGGTCGAACGGATTCCTCTAACAAAAGCAGGCGAAAAGCAAGAATTGAAGTGCGCACCTCAAAATTTGCTTGCATTGAGGCGCGCACCTCAATATGACTCCTCCCATGGCGGCCAGGAGGATTGGCGAGGCCATGAAGAGGGCGCGGAGGAGAGCGGGCCCGTAGAGGAGCCGTTCCGCGTCAGTTGCCCGCTACGGGCGTTTTCAAGCTTCCGATGGAGGTCGGAAGGAGGGGAGGAGGACCCAGCTATGAAATCTCGCCGTTTCAGATCATTGGCCGCTTTCGGCACTCTTTTGGCCGCCGGCGTTGCAGGCACAGGCCAAGCCAGCGCAAACGAATTGACGCTCTGCTGGGCAGCTTGGGATCCGGCAAACGCGCTCGTCGAGCTCAGCAAGGATTTCGAGGCCAAAAGCGGCGTCAAGATGAAGTTCGAGTTCGTGCCGTGGCCGAACTTCGCCGACCGGATGCTCAACGAGCTCAATTCCGGCGGCAAGCTCTGCGACCTCCTGATCGGCGACAGCCAGTGGATCGGCGGCGCCGCGGAGAACGGGCAATACGTCAAGCTCAATGATTTCTTCGACAAGGAAGGAATCAAGATGGACGACTTCATTCCGGCCACCGTCGTCGGCTATGCGGAATGGCCGAAGAATTCGCCGAACTACTGGGCACTGCCGGCCTTCGGCGACGTCGTCGGCTGGAGCTATCGCAAGGACTGGTTCGCGCGTCCCGAGCTCCAGGCGGAATTCAAGGAAAAATACGGTCGCGACCTTGCCGTGCCGAAAACCTTCGCCGAGCTGAAGGACATCGCCGAATTCTTCCAGAAGCGCGAGATAGACGGTAAGACGGTCTACGGCGCGGCGATCTACACGGAGCGCGGCTCCGAGGGCATCACCATGGGCGTCATGGACGTGCTCTACAGCTTCGGCTTTCAGTACGAAAACCCTGACAAGCCCTATGAGCTGGAAGGCTACGTGAACTCGGCAAATGCGGTGAAGGGTCTGGAGTTCTACAAGGAACTCTACAATTGCTGCACGCCGCCCGGCCATTCCGATGCCTACATGTCGGAGGACATCGACGCCTACAAATCGGGTCAGGTCGCGCTCCACATGAATTTCGCCTTCACCTGGCCCGGCATCAACGCCGACGCCAATGTCGGCGGCGAGAAGTCCGGTTACTTCCCGAACCCGGCTGGACCCGATGGCGTCGCCTTCGCTCAGCTCGGCGGACAGGGCATTTCCGTGGTCGCCGCGTCGCAGAGGCAGGACGATGCGCTTGCCTATATCAAGTGGTTTGCCCAGCCCGACATCCAGCAGAAATGGTGGCAGATGGGCGGCTATTCGGCGCTTCGCAAGGTGGTCGAGGATCCGGGCTTTGCGACCAGCCAGCCCTATGCGCAGACCTTCCTCGATTCCATGGCGATCGTGAAGGACTTCTGGGCCGAGCCGTCCTACGCCTCGCTGCTCCAGGCGGCGCAGAAGCGCTTCCATGACTATGTGGTCGCCGGCCAGGGGTCCGCGCAGGACGCGCTCGACGGCCTCGTCAAGGACTGGACGCAGGTCTTCGACGACGAAGGCAAGTACTGACCGCCATCTGGCCCTGCGCCCGCTGTCTCCCAGCGAGCCACGGCGCGGCCGGAGCCGGGAATTTGCCCCGGCTCCGTCGCCGCAAAGTCAAGAACTAGGGGACTACCAATGCTGAAATCATCGGTGGATCGGGTCGCCGAAGCGACGCCGCACGCCATTGCCAAACGCGTCCGGGGGCTGTCCGACCGCTCTCTCGCCTGGCTGTTCGTCGCCCCGTCGATCGTGCTGCTGCTGGCGGTCAACATCTTTCCGCTCATCTGGACGATCCGGCTGAGCTTCACGAACTTCCGCGTCAACCGCCCCAATGCCGAAGTTGAGTTCGTCGGTCTCAAGAACTACCTGAACATCCTGTCCGACAGGGACATATGGCTGACCATGCAGGTCACGGCGCATTTCCTGATCTGGACGCTTGCCCTTCAGGTCCTGATCGGCTTTGCCCTCGCCTATCTCATCAACAAGAAGTTCCGCGGCAATGATCTGTGGACGACGATCATCGTTCTGCCGATGATGCTGAGCCCGGCGGTCGTCGGCAACTTCTGGACCTTCCTCTATCAGCCGCAGATCGGTCTCTTCAATTATGCGGTAGGCTTCCTCACGGGTGCGGACCCGTCGAGCTTCTCGATGATCGGCGACGTGTCGCTCGCTCCCTGGGCGATCATCATCGTCGACACGTGGATGTGGACGCCCTTCGTCATGCTGATCTGCCTTGCCGGTCTGCGCTCCATTCCCGACAGCATCTACGAAGCGGCCGAATGCGACCGTGCCAGCAAATGGCGGCAGTTCTGGACGATCACCATCCCGCTCGTCCTGCCCTTCCTGATGCTCGCCGTGCTCTTCCGCGGCATCGAGAACTTCAAGATGTTCGACCTCGTCGTGCAGCTTACCGGCGGCGGGCCGGGCTCGATCACCGAGCTCACCTCGATCAACCTGAAGCGCGAGGCCTTCGAGAAATGGCGCACGGGCTATGCCTCCGCCTATGCCGTCATCCTCTTCGTCACCGTCTTCGGCCTTGCCTCGATCTATGTCAAAGCCCTGAACAAGGTAAAACAACGATGAGCAGCTATTCCGTCACGGAGCCGTCGCTCCGGCAGAAATGGTTCGCCGGCATCCTGGTCATCGGCTATGCGCTGATCACCATCCTTCCGCTGGTCTGGATCATCGCGACGAGCTTCAAGACGCCCTCCGACGCCATCGCCTATCCGCCGAAGACCTTCTTCACGCCGACGGTGGAAGGCTACGTCAACGTCTTCACGACGCGTACCCGCCTTTCCGCGGAGCAGTTGGAGGCGGTCGGCGAGCCGCAGACCTGGTATGACAAGCTGGTGCGCAAGGACGGGCTCGTCATTTCCGGCCCCTCGCGCTTTGCCGAGCGTTTCACCAACTCGGTCATCATCGGCTTCGGCTCGACGGTGTTGTGCATCGTGCTCGGCACGGCGGCGGCCTATGCCTTCTCGCGCTTCAAGGTGCCGCTGAAAGACGATCTGCTGTTCTTCATCCTCTCGACGCGCATGATGCCGCCGATCGCCGTCGCCATCCCGATCTTCCTGATGTTCCGCTCGCTCGGCCTCAGCGACACCCATGCCGGCATGATCCTGCTCTACACTGCAGTGAACCTTTCGCTCTCGGTTTGGCTGCTCAAGGGCTTCATCGACGAGATCCCGATCGAATATGAGGAGGCGGCGCTGATCGACGGCTATACCCGCTTCCAGGCCTTCTACAAGGTCGTGCTGCCGCAGGCGGCGACCGGCATCGCCTCCACCGCGATCTTCTGCCTGATCTTCGCCTGGAACGAATATGCTTTCGCGGTGCTGCTGACATCCGGCAACGCCCAGACGGCGCCGCCCTTCATTCCCACCATCATCGGCGTCAGCGGTCAGGACTGGCCGGCCGTTGCGGCGGGCGCGACCCTCTTCCTCGTGCCTGTCATGGTATTCACCATTCTTCTGCGCAAGCATCTCCTGCGCGGCATCACCTTCGGAGCCGTCCGCAAATGACAAGATTCTTCAACGGTCTGCTGCATCTGCGGCGCGGCGCCTGGGAAATGCTGGCGTCGGTGCTGATTGCCTTAGGCGTCGTCATGCTCATGCAGCCTTTCGTCCTCGTGCTCTATTCATGGTCCTTCGTCATAACCTTGCTGGGTACGGTGATGTTCATCATCGTCAGCCATTTCCCGGAGTAGGCCGATGGCGCAAATCAGAATTCAAAACGTGCGCAAGGAGTTCGGCGCCTTCACCGCGGTGCGCTCCTCCAGCTTCACCATCGAGGACGGCGAGTTCTTCATGCTGCTCGGCCCGTCGGGCTGCGGCAAGACGACGACGCTGCGCATGATGGCGGGCCTGGAGCTGCCGACCTCCGGCGAAATCTTCATCGACGGCGAGGAAGTCGGCATGAAGCCGGCCAGCCAGCGCGACATTGCCTTCGTCTTCCAGATGTTTGCGCTCTATCCGCACATGAATGTGCGCAAGAACATCTCCTATCCGCTGGTAAGCCAAGGAATGAAGCGTGAAGAGGTCAGGACGCGCGTCGCCGAGGTCGCCCGCATCCTCAGGATCGAGAACATTCTGGACAAGCCCGTTGGTGGGCTTTCCGGCGGCGACCGCCAGCGCGTTGCACTCGGCCGCGCCATCGTGCGTCAACCGAAGGCCTTTTTCATGGACGAGCCGCTCGGCGCTCTCGACGCCGAATTCCGCGAGCACATGGCCGAGGAGCTGCGCGCGCTGCACGACCGCATGGGTGCGACGACCGTCTATGTGACGCATGATCAGCTCGAGGCCATGCAGATGGGCGACAAGATCGTCGTCATGAACCACGGCGTCGTCGAGCAGTTCGGCAAGCCGCAGCAGATCTACGACTGGCCGGCGACGAAGTTCGTCGCCCAGTTCATCGGTTCGCCGCCGATGAACTTTCTGGATTTCGAGGGCATGATCGGTATCGGCGGAGACAGCATTGGTCTCGGCGATGTCAAGGTGAGGGTGCCTGCCGCGCGGGAGGGCCGCGCCGGTCGCCTGACGCTCGGTGTGCGGCCAGAACATGTGAGATTCCGCGACGATGCCGCCTACCGGGGGCGGGTGATCGCTGTCGAATATCTCGGAACGACCCAGATCGTGACGCTGGCGACCGAGCACGGCGAACTGAAGGCTCGCATTTCCTCCGGTCATACCGTGTGCGAAGACGAGCTGATTGGCCTCGACTTCGACGCCCGTACTCTTTCGCTCTTCGACGCGGAAAGCGGCAAGGCGCTGCTCTCCGAAGCCAATGAAGGAGTGCTGGGACATGGCTGAGATCGTCCTTGAAAACGTGACAAAAACCTATGGCGATACGGTCGCACTCGATAGGATCTCACTGAGGGTTCCCGACGGTTCCTTCGTCGTCCTGCTCGGTCCGACGGGCGCAGGCAAGACGACGGCGCTCAGAATGGTCTCCGGTCTGGACGCGCCGGACAGCGGCGAGGTCTTCATTGGCGGCCGATCGATGAAAGGCTTGTCGCCGGCCGAGCGCAACGTCGCCATGGTGTTTCAGCAATATTCGCTCTATCCGCATCTGACCGTTCGTCAAAACCTGGAGTTTCCGCTGAAATCCCCGCTGTTGAAGACGCCGAGGGAGGCGATCGACCGGAAGGTGAAGGAGGTCGCCGAGGTCTTGCAGATTTCCCACAAGCTGGACAACAAGGCGACGGCGCTTTCGGGTGGGGAGATGCAGCGCGTTTCCATCGGCCGGGCGCTTGTGCGCAACCCGCAGATCTTCCTCATGGACGAACCGTTGAGCTCCCTCGACGCGAAGCTCCGGGCGGACCTGCGCATCGAGCTGAAGCGCATACAGGCGAAGTCCGGCGCGACGCTTCTCTATGTCACCCACGACCAGATCGAGGCGATGACCATGGCGACCCATGTCGGCGTGCTGAACGAAGGCCGGCTCGTGCAGTTCGGTTCGCCGCGCGAGGTCTACGAACATCCCGTCAGCGTCTATGCCGCAACCCGCCTCGGCCAGCCCCGCATCAACGTGCTGCCGGCCGATCTCTTCGCCGGCGCCCCGGCGGCCGCAAAAAGCATCGGCCTTCGTCCCGAGCATATCGTACAGGGCGAGGGGGAAGAGGCGCTCGTCAAGCGCGTCGAACATCTCGGCGACCAGACGCGCCTGCACCTGACCTTCAAGAGGCACGACCTCATCACTGTTACGGATGCACATACGCCGCTTAGGGGCGGCGAAACCATCCGGATCCAACCGTCGCGGCCGCTCTATTTCGATGCGGCGGGCATGCGTTTAGCTTAGGGAGTAAGAATCCATGGCGCAATTCATCAACAGGCGCGAAGACGTTGTCACCGAGGCGATCGATGGCGTGCTGGCGCTGTCCGGCGGCGCGCTTACCCGGCTCGACGGCTATCCGCATATCCGCGTCGTGCTGCGCAGCGACTGGGACAAGTCCAAGGTCGCGATCGTTTCGGGGGGCGGCTCCGGCCATGAGCCCGCCCATGTCGGCTTTGTCGGCAGGGGCATGCTGACGGCTGCCGTGTGCGGCGACGTCTTCGCCTCGCCGAGCGTCGACGCCGTGCTTGCAGGCATCCTGGCAGTGACAGGCCCGGCCGGATGTCTCCTCATCGTCAAGAACTATACCGGCGACCGGCTGAATTTCGGTCTCGCCGCCGAGCGGGCGCGCGCTTTCGGGCTCAATGTCAGCATGGTGATCGTCGGCGACGACATCGCGCTTCCGGACCTGCCGCAGGCCCGCGGCGTCGCCGGCACGCTCTTCGTGCACAAGATCGCAGGCGCACTCGCCGAGCGGGGCGCTGACCTCGATACCGTGACGGCCGCTGCAAAACGCGTGATTGCCGGCACCCGCTCGATCGGCATGTCGCTCGACACCTGCCGTGTTCCGGGCTCCCCGAAGGAGGACCGCATCCCCGAGGGCAAGGCGGAACTCGGCCTCGGCATTCACGGCGAAGCCGGCGTGGAACAGATCGATTTTGCCGGCGCCCGCTCATCGGTGGCAACCATGGCGGAGCGGCTTGCCGCCGTCATGGGCGAGGGACCGCACGTCGCGCTGATCAACAATCTCGGCGGCACCTCCGTCCTGGAAATGTCCGTGCTCGCCCATGACCTTCTTAGCTCGCCTCTCGGCGGGCGGATCACCCATGCGATCGGCCCGGCACCGCTGATGACGTCGCTCGACATGCAGGGCTTTTCGATTTCCGTCTTGCCGGCGCACACGGCCGAGCTGGAACTCCTGAAGGCGCCGGTTCCCATCGCCGCCTGGCCGGGGGTCTCCGAGGTGCGGCCGATCACGGTTGCGGCCCTGCCGGACGGCCTGACGCCGATCACCCCGATGTCGTCCGATCATGCTGCGACGCGCCGCTTCCTGATCGATTGCTGCAACGTCCTCATTGCCGCCGAGCAGGACCTCAACGCGCTTGACGCGAAATCCGGCGACGGCGATACGGGCTCGACGCTCGCCGGCGCCGCCCGTGCGCTGATCAACGCGATCGATCGGCTGCCGCTGTCGGATCACACGCAGCTGCTGCGCGCCATTGGCCAGGAACTGAGCCAGACCATGGGCGGCTCCTCCGGCGTGCTGCTCGCCATCTTCTTCGCCGCTGCCGGCGACGGAGCGTCGAGCGGCTTGCCGATGCGCGAGGCGCTCCGGGCCGGGCTTGCCCGCATGCAGGAGATCGGCGGCGCACAGGTCGGCGACCGCACGATGGTCGACGCCCTTTCTCCCGCACTCGAAGCCCTGGACGAAAGCGTCGCCGCAGCCGCTACCGCAGCCCGGCAAGGGGCGAATTTCACCGCGACGCTCAATCGGGCGAAGGCCGGTCGAGCAGCCTACATAAACGCAAGGCAGCTGGAAGGGCATATAGATCCCGGCGCGGAAGCCGTCGCCCGGCTTTTTGAGCACTTGGCGGCTTAGGAGATTGCTTGCCCAACTGTTTTCGCGACGTGGCGCGAGCCCGCCGTTGCCGGTGAGGTCGTTGCAGAACGGTCTGACGGGCACAGCGGTTCCGTTGTCCATGACGATGCTTTTGCCATCGGCGCCGGCCGTGGTGGTCAAAAAAATCCAGCCGCGTCCGATATCGGCCGGGGCGGCTGCAATTCGTGAAGAATGTGTTGAACTGTTAAGTCCTCCTGTCGGCACATGTGAATAATGCCTCTCACCAGGGCCGCGGCAAAAGCCGGCTCTTAAAAAAGGGGTTCACAGGATGCCGAAGAATTTGAAGCGCCGTGCATTGTTGTCGCTTGCCGCAAGCGTGATGTTGACGACTGCCGGCCTTGTGCCGAGCACGCCTGCCACGGCGCAGGAAGCTGCTGATTGCAAGCCGCATAAGATTGATCTGGGAGAAGGCAAGACCGTCGAGGGAGGATGCGCCCCGCTGAAGATCGCGTTCCTTATCGCAGCGACCAACAACACTCATCTGCAGGCGCAGATCAAGGGGGCCAAAGAGGCGGCGGCGGAAATCGGAGCGACGCTCGATGTTTTCGATCCAAACTGGAGCCCGACGACGCAGTACAATCAGGCGCAGAACATCATATCGGGCGGTCAGTACAATGCCATTCTTGCCGAAATGAATGACGGCAATCAGGCTTGCCGGATCATGACCGAGACAGCGCGCGAGGCCGGTGTTCTCGTTGCGGTCACCAATCAGCCGCTCTGCAATCGCGGCACGAACGAGGGCGACGAGCTCTGGGCACCCGGCACGCTGAATTTCGTCGGCGGCTCGCAAGGCCGCACGGCTTTCCGCGATTGGATCTTCAGCGTCGCCGAAGAGAACCCGGGACCACAGAAGGTTGCCGTCGTCACCGGCCCCGATCTCAATTCCAACACGATCAATACCGACCTCGCCATAAAGGATGTCCAGGAGAAATATCCGGACTTCAAAGTAATAGCCACAGTGCGCACCGACTATTCCGTCGTTCAGGGCAACCAGAAGACACTGCCGCTGTTTCAGGCAAACAAGGATCTAGACATCCTGATCGTCAACTATTCGGACATGACGCGCGGCGCCGTTCAGGCTGCCCGCCAGGTCGGCACGCTCGACAGG
This sequence comes from Shinella sp., assembly GCA_033795365.1. Lineage (GTDB taxonomy): Bacteria > Pseudomonadota > Alphaproteobacteria > Rhizobiales > Rhizobiaceae > JARYGU01. Next base: position 496,279 of record JARYGU010000001.1, on the reverse strand, counting down.
ATGAAGATTTACGACAGCGGTGGGAATGCCTGGGCCTTCAAGGCGGTCGAGGCCGGCCAGATCGTCAGCACGCGCACGATCGAACCCTATACGGAGACCTATCTGGCGGTAAAGCAGATCGGAGACGCCTGGGCCGGCAAGCCCGTGCCGAGGTTCACACCCACCGCTTCCGTCGTCATCAACTCGGAAACAGTCAAAAGCAACCAGCCGCAATACTGATCGCGCGCCGACTGCGAGAATAACCATGCCCGATACCCTCTCCCAAGCTACACCGACGTCTCGCGATTTCTCATCGGGCGGTGCCGGACTGGCCCTTTCTGCTCGGGACGTCCAGAAACGTTATGGCGGGACCATGGCGCTGAAGGGCGTCAGCCTCGATGCCGAAACGGGCAAGATTCACGCCCTCGTCGGCGAGAATGGCGCTGGGAAGTCCACTTTCCTTGGCGTGATTGCCGGGCGAGTGGTGCCCTCCGCCGGTGCTGTCGACATCTTCGGCCGGCCGCATGTGTTCGGGCAGCCACGCCAGGCGCGCCGGCTCGGCATAACGGCGATCTATCAGGAGCTCACCATCGTTCCGCGGCTTTCCGCGGTGGCCAATGTCTTTATGGGCCAACCGCTTTCTTCGGGCGGACTTTTGGCCGAAAAGGCAATGCGGCGTGCCTACGACGCGCTTGCAGAGCGCCTCGACGTGCGTATCCGTCCGGATGTTCTGGCCGGTACGCTGTCCGTCGCAGATCAGCAGATGCTGGAGATCATGCGAGGCATCCAGTCGGGTGCGAACCTGCTTCTGTTCGATGAGCCCACTACCTCGCTTGCTCCGCCCGAGCGCGAGGCTCTCTTCAGAATCATGCGCCAACTCAGGATGCAGGGCACGACGATGATGTTCGTCAGCCACAATCTCGAGGAGGTGCTCGATATATCGGATACGGTCACGGTGTTCCGGGACGGCTCGCTTTCGGCGAGCGGCGATCGGGCGAACTGGGGCAAACCAGATCTGATCCGCGCTATGATCGGCCATGACGTCGTCGAAAACCGCCGTGTGGAGCGCAAGCTGCCACCGGCGGGCGCTGCTCCGCTTCTCGAAGCGAAGGATATTGCCGTTCCGGGAGCAATCGAGAAGGTCAGCCTGTCGCTGAAAGCTGGTGAGATACTCGGTATCGGCGGTCTGGTCGGTTCCGGCAGAAGCTCGCTGCTTCGTGCACTTGCCGGCGTCGAGCCGCGCAGTTCCGGTTTGCTTGCCATGAACGGTGATCCCGTTCCCTGGCCGACGAGGCCGCGTCAGGCGCTCAAGGCCGGCATAGCGCTTGTGCCGGAAGACCGCAAAGCTCAGGGGCTCGTGCTTGGCATGCGGGCGATGGACAACATCGTCATGGCGGGCATGGGACAGGTTGCGCGCTTCGGCTTCCTGTCCTCGCGCATGATCGAGGAGCGTTCACGCATTATCGCCCGCGAATTCGGCTACTCGGCCGCACGCCTGGAGACGCTCGTCCGGCATCTTTCCGGCGGCAACCAGCAGAAGGTGCTGCTCGGCAAAGCACGCTTTCGCAAACCGACCGTTCTCCTGGTCGACGAGCCGACCCGCGGCATCGATATCGGCGCCAAGGACGAAATCATGAACACCCTGCGCCGCCTGGCGGACGAAGGTGTCGGCATCATCGTCGTTTCGTCCGACCTGGAGGAAGTCATCGCCATCAGCGATCGCGTCCTCGTCATGTCCGAAGGCCACGCCGTCGCCGAACTCGATCAGACCGGAAGCCCGATTACCGTCGGCGATATCCTGCACGCCGCTTTCAAGGTCCATTAAGATGACAGCTCAATCCAATTCCGCATCGCTCGAGACAAAGAGCCCGGCTTCACTCCCATCCCGCCTCTTCAGCCGCGACGTCATGCTGCAATATGGCGTGCTCTGGGCATTTTTCCTCCTGCTCGTGCTGAGTGCGATACTGTATCCGCGCGTGTTCGAACTGCAGAACATCCAGAATATTCTCAGTCAGTCGGCGCCTGTCGGCATCGTAGCTGTCGGAATGACCTTCGTCATCATCGGCGGCGGCTTCGATCTTTCGGTCGCAGCCATCTTTGCCCTCAGCGCCGTGGTCTTCGCCAATCGAGCCGATCTCTTCGGTCTATGGGGTGCAGCCGCGACCGTGCTCGGCGTCAGCATCGTCTGCGGCCTGATCAACGGGATCATCGTGACGAAGTTCAAGGTCAACGCTTTCGTCGCTACGCTGGGGACCGGTTCCATCTATGGCGGTCTCGCCTACATCTATTCCAATTCCGCTCCACAGGTTCCCGACGATTTCGATTTCGGCAATCTCGGTACGGGTGCGTGGCTTGGCTGGCCCATTTCCATCTGGTTCCTGCTTTTTGCCTTCATCGCCGGCGGGATCATTCTTTCGAAGAGCATCTACGGCCGCTCGATCTACGCTTTGGGAGGCAACGAGGAGGCGGCCAGGCTCTCCGGCATTCCGGTCGATCTTTTGCGCGGCAGCACCTACGTCATGACGGCGATCTGCGCCGGCGTCGGAGGCATGATCCTGTCCTCGCGCCTCGGGGTCGGCCAAGCCGATATGGGCGGCAGTCTGGCGCTCGACGCGATCGCCATCGTTGTGATCGGCGGCACATCGCTTCTCGGCGGGGAGGGGGCGCTGTGGCGCACCGCCGTCGGCCTCCTGATCATCGCGACGCTGACCAATGTCTTCGATTCGCTCGCCATCAACACGAACTACCAGCTCGTGGCAAAGGGCCTCATCGTGATCGGCGCGGTCGCCCTCGACATCTATGCCCGAAAGATGAGGACCTGAAGAAATCAACATGAGAAAGTGAGAGACCAATGACCAAGAACGTCAGTATCGCCCTGACCTTCGATTTCGACGCCTATTCGCTCTGGATCGGGACGTTCGATTCCAACTCTCCGAGCATGCTGTCCCGCGGCGAGTTCGGCCCGGTCGGAGTGCGTCGCATCCTCGCATCGCTCGCCAGCGAGAAGATTCCGGCGACGTTCTATGTGCCTGGACATACGGCCTACGCCTTCCCGAAGACCGTCGAAGCGATCGCAGCCGCCGGCCACGAAATTGGCCATCACGGATGGGTCCACGAAAATCCCGCCTCCGTCTCTGCGGACAAGGAGCGCTGGATTCTTGAAAAAGGTTTCGAGGCGCTGGACAAGGTCGCAGGCGTGCGGCCGACCGGATACCGCTCACCGGCTTGGGACAACAGTCCGCAGACGGTGCCTCTCCTTCTCGAACACGGATTCGAATACGAAAGCAGCATGATGGGCAGTGATTTCCAGCCCTATTGGTGCCGCATCGGCGACACGTGGACGAAGGACGGTCCCTATGAGTTCGGCACTCCCGTCGATCTGGTCGAAATGCCGGTGGCCTGGCATCTCGACGATTTTCCGCAGTTTGAGTATGTGGTCGGGAAAACCAGCACCAACCAGGGCGTCATCACACCGCGCGATTTTCTGCAGATGTGGAAGGACGAATTCGACTTTCTCTATGATCGCGTCGGCGAAGGCGTCTTCATCGCCACCATGCATCCGCAGACGATCGGGCGCGGTCACCGGATGCTTATTCTCGAGCAATTCATCGATTACGTGAAGGATAAGCCGGGCGTCAGCTTTACTCGAATGGCCGACTATGTCCGCAAATGGAAGGTCGGCAGGACACCCTCTCTCCCCGCCGATACAGCAAAGAGCTGATACGGCTACCTGGCGCGCGGGCGAGCCCGCGCGTCTCTTCCTTGCAGAGGATGCCCTTATGGGCCAGGAACGACATGACACGTTTGGACAAAGCAACGCTGCCCGGCCTCCGGGACAAGGTTAGCATCGCGATCGATGAATGGGGCATCGCCCATATCAGCGCAACGAACAAGCACGACCTGTTCTTCGCCCAGGGTTATAATGCGGCGCGCGACAGGCTCTGGCAGATCGATCTCTGGCGCAAGCGCGGGCTGGGTCTTCTCTCGGCTGACTTCGGACCGGGCTATCTGGAGCAGGACCGGGCGGCGCGGCTTTTCCTCTATCGAGGCGATATGGCTCGCGAGTGGGCGGCCTATGGCTCCGACGCCGAGGACATCGCGGCCGCCTTTGTCGAGGGCATCAATGCCTATATCGACGGACTTGACGGCAACCCTGATGCGCTGCCACCGGAATTCAAGCTTTTCGGAACATTTCCATCGCGTTGGCAGGCTGCCGATGTCGTTCGAATCCGCAGCCATTCTCTGATGCGCAACGCGCTTTCGGAGGTAATCCGCGCCAATGTTGTCAGCGCCGCCGGCGTCGGGGTCGATCTGCTGCGTCAGAACCTGGATCCGCCGAAGGATCCCGTCATACCCGAGGGAGTGAAGCTCGACGAGATTCCGCTCGAAGTGCTTGACACTTTCAAGCTCGCGCTCGCCGCTGTGACTTTCGAGGACGAACGGCTGAAGGCGGAGCCTGCGCAAGCCGGGCTCTGGCGCAAGGTCGCGGCGACCGGCGACGTCGTACGCGACGCAGCCGCGCAAGGATCCAACAACTGGGTCATCCATCCGGACCGGACGGCAACCCGCCGCCCGATCCTCGCCAATGATCCGCACCGGACTCATGCGGTTCCGTCATTGCGTTACATCGTTCATCTCACATGCCCGGAGTTCGACGTCATCGGCGCCGGAGAGCCTTGTCTGCCAGGCATCTGCATCGGCCACAACGGCTCCAGCGCTTTCGGTCTGACGCTGTTTTTCGGCCACGATCAGGAGGATGTCTACGTTTACGACATCTCGCCCGATGATCCCACACTCTATCGCTACGGCGGTGGCTGGGAGCGTATGACGCTGATCGAGGAAGAAGCTGAGATCAACGGTTATGGGGCGGCTACGCATGTCCTCCGCTTCACTCGCCATGGACCGATCGTCTACGAAGATCGGGAGCGCAACCGTGCCTATGCGATCAGGTCCGTCTGGTTCGATCCCGGCACGGCGCCCTATTTCGCCAGCATAGCTTCCATGCGTGCGCGCAGTTTCCAGGAATTCCGCCGGACGATGGCTCGCTGGGGCGTTCCCGCCACCAATCAGGTCTATGCAGATACGTCCGGTACAATTGGCTGGGTTGCAGCCGGCTTCAGCCCCATCAGGCCGAATTGGGACGGTCTTTTGCCGGTTGCCGGCGACGGGCGTTACGAATGGCAGGGCTATTTTCCGGCCGAGGAATTGCCCCATAGCGTCAACCCGGAAAAAGGCTTCATCGCCACGGCGAACGAGCAGAACCTGCCCATCGATTGGCCACATGAAAAAAAGCAGATCGGCTATGAATGGCTGGAACGCTCCAGGGCGAACCGGATCGCCGAGGTCCTTTCGGCGGACGGTGCGGGCACCGTCGCCTCCTCGGGGGCTTTGCAGGCGGATGTGCTCTCCCTGCCGGCCCACCGTCTCACGAAAATCGTTGCGGATCTCGCGGTCTCGGTGCCGCATGAGAATATCGCGAGCGCCGAAACTCTCTTTCAAGGTTGGGACCATCGGCTTTCCGTCGACAGCGGGGCGGCGGCGCTCTTCGAGGTGTGGTGGAGCAAGCACCTGCGCCCGGCACTCTTGCGGATGGTGACGAACAACCCGTCGATCCAGGCGCTTCTCTTGCCGGGGGACCCGGAAAGCGTGCTTGCCCTTCTGGAGAGTCCTGACGGGCGGCTGGGGAATGACCCGTTCGCAGCACGCGATGCGCTCTTCATCGAAAGCCTAGGTGCGGCGTTTGCCGAATGCCGGGCGCGCATGGGTGAGGACCATTCCCTATGGCGCTGGGGGACTTTACATCGCGCCTATTTCGAGCATGCGACAAGCAGGCTCCGGCCGGCGGAAGAGCGCGCGAGCGCCGATGTGGGCCCCCTCGAAAAACCCGGCAGCGATTCTACGCCTATGAACGCGTTCTATCGCAACTCGGATTTCCAGGTCTCACTCGGGGCATCCGTACGCATCGTCGTGGACGTAGGCGCATGGGACAACAGCATCTGCATCAATGCGCCAGGCCAGTCCGGCGATCCGCGCTCGCCGCACTATGGTGATCTTGCCGAGGCTTGGGCGAAGGGTGACTTCGTTCCGATGTTGTATTCGAAGGAGAGCGTCGAAGCTGCGACGGAGCAACGGATGGAGCTTCTGCCGGCCCCCCAAGCATAGCGGAAAAAAGGTGACCTGGAGGCTGCCGCCTTTCTCGTATGCGTCTTCTCCCGAAGGTTCGTCAGGCAAGCATGCCGCCGTCGACGAGAATGTCGGAACCGGTGATGTAGCGCGCATCGTCGGAGGCGAGGAAAGCCACGGCCGAAGCGATGTCATTGGGTTGCCCGAGGGAGCCGAGAGGGATTGACGACAAGAACTGCTGTAGTTGCGCCGGGTCGTTTTCATAGAACATGGGCGTATCGATAACGCCCGGGCAGATCGTGTTGACGCGGATCTTCAGCGGTGCGAGCTCGCGTGCCGCCGAGCGGGTGATGCCGCGCACCGCCCATTTGGTGCCCGCATAGCCGAATGTACCCTTGTAACCGACCATGCCGCCGATCGAAGAAAGATTGATGATCGACCCGCCGAGGCTCATCAGCGGCACGGCGCATTTCATACCCCAGAATATCGAGAACTGGTTGATTTCGAAAAGTCGGCGAAACCCGTCGGCGGTTTCCTCCTGCAGGCCGGCGGGACCGTAGATGCCCGCATTGTTGACGAGGATGTCCAGACGTCCCGCCTCATGCGCGATGCGCTCCATCATTGCTGACCATTCCGCTTCGAGCGTCACGTCGAGTCGCTGGAAGCGGCACATGTCGCCGAGGCGCATCGCCAGGTCTTGACCCTCCTGTTCGAGAACGTCGCCGAGATAGACCTCGGCACCATCATTGATCAGCCGCTCGGCGATCGCGGCGCCGATACCGCGCGCCCCCCCGGTGACCAGCGCCGTTCTGCCGGCGAGAGGGCCGTGGTTGTTTTCACCCGTCATGCTGATTGTCCTATTGTGCGGTGTAGCCGCCATCGATCGGTAGAATGGCGCCTGTGATGAAGGAGGCGTCGTCGCTCGCCAGGAAAACGACACCTGCCGCTATTTCCGCCGGGAGGCCTATACGGCCCATCGGTGTCAGTGCCAGCGTCGCGGCGTTCATCTCAGGTTTTTGCACGCGCACCATCTCCGTATCGATCAAACCGGGCAGGATCGCATTTGCGCGGATGCCATGTTTGGCGTAGGTCACGGCCACATTGCGGGTCATGTTGATCACCGCACCCTTGCTCGCGTGATAGGCGATCTGGCCGGACCCGGCTACCTGGCCCCAGATCGATGAAATGTTGATGATCGACAGCGGGCCGCGGCCAAGCATCAAGGAGGTCGCGGCCCGCATGCCGAGCATGCCGCCGGTCTGGTTGATCCTCACGATGAAATCCCAGTCTTCTACAGCAACGTCGTGCGCGCCGGCCTTGGTCGGTGCAACGCCGGCGGCCGAAACGAGGATGTCGATCCGGCCGCCCTCAGCCTGCAGGTCTTTTGCCAGGGCATCCCAGTCCGCTTCGCGGCTGACATCGAGGACGCGGTAGAGGATGCGATCGCTGCTGTAGATCGGCGGTGTGTCGATGATATCTGTGGCGATGACCTTCGCACCTTCTGCTGCAAGAGCTTCGGCGCAAGCATGACCTATCCCCCGCTGCGCGCCGGTCACGACCGCCAGCTTGCCTTCTAGCTTCATATCCGTTCTCCAGATTCAAACACCGGACAGGCGTTTTCCTTTTTTTAGGTGTAACTCGCCCCCATAGGCGCGAATTGACATTTCGCCACTAATTCACACGCCGCGATGACCAAGCAGCGGCCTCGGCTTCCGTCGTGCACAGGCGCGTGCGGACTTTTGACGGCGGAGCATCGAACCAGCGTGCGCAAGCGCGGCTGAAGGCACTGAGCTCCGAGTAGCCCAGAAAACCGGCGATGTCGTTGATGCGCAGATGTGCTTGCGACAGGTAAAGCAGCGCCAGACGCCGGCGCACGTCGTCGACCAGGTTCGAGAAGATCTGCCCATCGTCACTCAGACGACGCTGAAGCGTCCAACGGGTCATTCCGAGCGTATCGGCTATAATCTCGATATGTGGATATCCCATCGGCAATTGTGCCCGGATTTCTCCGGCAACCCTGCGCGTCAGATCGAGTTTCCCGGTATCGCAGGTGAGTTGTGTCAGAGCCTCGCATAGGGAGCGCATTTTCGTCTGGTACCATCCAGCGGTTCGGTCGCTGAGATCCGCGTCGCGGAAGACGAGTGCGTTGGCCGGCATGTTGAAGTAAGCGGGTGCGCCGAATATCGTCTCGTGCTCCTCTCCACATTCGGGCCTGGGATGCTCGAAATGCACCTCGTCCGGGCTCCACCGGAAGCCGACCACCTTGCGTACGATGTTGAGATACATCCCCATCGTCAGTTCGGCGTCCTGCCGGCGCCCTACGATGAAGCCGTCGAGAATGCGGTACTCCAGATGCCAGAACTCGCCTATCTTGCGAAAAGTGGTCCTGGTGTTCTGTTGGTGATAGGGAAAATAGCGCGCCAGGTTGAGTAGCGAACAACCCGTCGTCGGTGAGGTCGCGAGGCCCTCGCCGATCGGGCCGAGGCGATCGGGCGTGAAGTTTCGGCCGTAATGCAGACCGAAATTGTCGTTTGCGGTCGTGCGGGCTGCGAGTTCAAGAAGTTCGCAGTAGCTGCCGAGTTCCAGGAATTCCGTATCCTTGCGAACGTCGTTTTCCCGGATGCCGACCTGCCGCAAGACTGCGTCTGCATCTGCTCCATTGTCTGCGATGAATTCGATGATGCCGTTTGCCGCCGCCGAAAGGGCTTTCACCTTGCCCCGCGGCAGGGCGGAAGGATGAAGATGGTGGATTGCCGGTGCTGTTCCCATTTGTTAGCTTTCCCCAAACCGGTGGCTCCGTGCACATCTCCGCATGCTTTTGGAGCGCTCCAAAATTGACCGTCACCGCAAGAACGGCGGTCGGAAAAAACTAGGGACATCGAGGAGCGACGAAATACGTAAACCTACCGACGGCGGTGGCGGGATGTCCGGGAAGCCTGCAGCCTCCCGGTTGCCGCACTTGCACCGTCGCCGTGATGCAGGGAAGATGCATGTCCTTACGAATTACCGTGAAGAACGCCGACCTCGTGGCGAAGCCGTCACCCTCGCGTCGAAACTATCGTCGGGTCGAGATCTTCGAGGACGGTTCGATCGAGGAACTCGAGGGTCGGCTATCGGTCGAATTCTTTCGCGAAAGATCTGAAATCCTGTTCTTTGCTGCCGCCCTGCTGGCGAGCGGACGCGATCTGGTGCGCTTCATATGGATCGACGCCGACAAGACCTGGCAGGCGATCCGCCTCGAACTCGCCGACGTTACCGTTTCCGGCCGGCGCTGCATCGCTACCGCCAACACGGTCGAGCCCGCCTTTGGCCTGACTATCCGCGAACTTGACGTGCTGACGCTGATTTCCGGCGGCCTCGGAAACCACGAGATCGCCGCTTGCCTCGAAACGAGCCTGAGAACGATCACGACCCATGTCGAGCGGATACTCGTCAAGCTTGGGCAGATCGGACGCACCGGCGCTGCAACGCTTGCTACGGATCTCGGCCTCCTGCGGCTTCCGACGCCCGGCGGAGGGCGCAATCTGATACCGCTGACGGCTGGTCTCGTCGACAGCCGCAAGCCTTTGCCCAAGAATACGACGAAGAGCCTCGTACCTGCACTTCAACGCCGACCGATCGTCATCGGCACGCCGCTTTCGACCCACGGTCTCGCCTCCGCCGACGCCTACGAGATGCTGAACGGCGCACGCCTCGCCGTCGATGAAATCAACCGGCGCGGCGGTATTTCCGGCCGCCCGCTGGAACTCAAGATCGCGGAATGCGACGTCGGCGATGAAGCCGACATATTGCGCGCGATCAGGTCGCTGATCGATCACGAAGTCGAGGCAATCACCTCCGGCTACAGCTGTGCCGAGGACCAGGTGCAGGATATGATCGCAGACTATGGCGCGCCCTATCTGCATTGTGCCACCATGGAGGCGATGGTCGATCGCGTGCGCCAGGATCAGCATCGACTGCGAAACGTCTTCCAGCTCTGTCCCAGCGATATCAACTACGGGCCACGTTTTATCCAGTTCTTGTCCGAACTCGAAAAAAGCCGGCAGTGGACACCGCATTCGCGACGCGTCGCCGTCATCCAGCCTCGTTGGTCGCGCATGGATATCGGCTTCCTCACGCTCGAACGCATGGCGACGAAGGCGGGCTTCAAGATCGATCTGCTGGAGGACCTGCCGCTGCGGGGCATCGATTGGAATGCTGTCATGGACAAGCTCCATGCCAGCGATCCCGCAGCGATCTTCCTGGCCTATTACTTCCCGGAAGAAAACGTTTCCTTTCTCCAGCATTTCCTGAAGAATCCGCCGAACGCGCTCGTATATACGCTTTACGGTCCATCCATCCCGGCCTATCGCGAGCAACTGGGCCAGAATGCGGACGGGGTGATCTGGGCGACGACGACAGGACTTTACTCCGATCACCTCGCCATGGGTTTCGCCGAACGATATCGGCGCATGCACGGACGCCGCCCCGGACATTCCCATGCCGGCCTTGCCTATGACCGCGTCAATATTCTCGCCGCTGCCTGGACCCGGGCCAACAATCCGCGTGCCTTCGACAAGGTCATTCCGGAAATCCGCGCCGTAATCCATCGCGGCGTCAACGGCGCCTATTTCTTCGACAATCCCGGTCAGTGCGCGCAGTCGTTTCCTGACACGTCCGGCGATCCTTCGATCAGTCAGGCACATCTGATCTTCCAGATTCAGGCGGGCGAACAGCGCATCCTCTCCCCGGCTCCCTATGGGCAGTTCAGGTTCATGCTTCCGCCATGGCTGAAAAGACGGAGGGGAACAGACCGATTGCTATGAACGGGGGCATGCCTGAGGAAAACGAGGACGCGGCCAAGCGTCCCCCATGTTCGAAATCCCGGTCCATTCCTGGAAAGCGGGTCCGCCGGCGTCACTGCCGCCGGCGCGGCGTTCGTCGCATTCATGGGCAGACGATCTCGAACGTCATATACCTGAATTCATATGTCTTCGGTGCCGGCCGGCGCCGATCCGACGGTGGGAGGTGGTATTGAGGATCGGCCCCTGAGCACCGATCGCTGCCGCCGCGGCAATGCAAGTGGCGCTACCGCATGTCCGACCGATCGAATGACGGAAAATCCCATAAATATAAACTATCAAAATCGATGGAAGCACATATTGAAACAATGTGTCTGCATGACAGAATGATTGTGCTGCTCAAGCCTCTGTTTCCTTGCCAAAAAGGAGCAATCAGGATCGAGTTATCCTCGGGTCCCCCGGTGCCATGGCGCTCTTCGGACGTCGGGATTCCGGGCCGAAGCAAGTATGCCAGCATGTAGGAGAGCATGACGATGCGTGGAGAGCTACTTGGCTATGTAGTACGGCGAATTCTGCATTCGATTCCCTTGGTGATAGGGGTCTCCATCATCGGCTTCGGTATCATGCACCTGGCGCCGGGCGGGCCATTGTCGGTCTATACATTGAATCCGTCGATCACCGCCGAGGACATCGAGCGCCTTCGTGTCGCGCTCGGACTGGATAAGCCTGTCTACGTCCAGTATCTGGGTTGGGTGAAATCCATGCTGTCCGGATCCTGGGGATATACCCTGTTCGGCGGCCGCCCGGTGCTCGGAGTGATCGTCGAGCGCCTCCCGGCGACGATCCTGCTGATGGGAACGTCCCTGGCACTCGCTATGACCATCGGCACCCTTCTCGGCGTGCTCGGCGCAGTCCGGCGCAACTCGATCTTCGACTATCTGGCCACAACCGGGGCGATGTTTGCTCTATCCTTTCCGACGTTCTGGTTCGGATTGATGGCGATCTACATATTTGCCATCGAGCTGCGCTGGCTGCCTTCCGGGGGCATGTATTCTTTCGGCGAGGAGGGCAATTTGCTGGATCTCTTCAAACATCTCGTCCTGCCGGTCATGGTGCTCACCCTCGTTCTGGTTGCGACCTGGAGCCGATATGCGCGGTCGAGCTTTCTCGAGGTCATTCAGCAGGACTATGTCCGCACGGCGAAATCGAAGGGCCTCGGTCCCGGCCGCGTTCTCGCGCGGCATGCCTTTCCCAATGCGGTCATCCCTCTGGTGGCTCTCCTTGGCGTGCAGTTGCCGACGCTCTTTTCGGGCGCACTCGTCGCAGAGACCATATTTAGCTGGCCGGGAATGGGGCGGCTCTTCGTCGATGCGCTCAACATGAAGGAATACTCGATCCTGATGGGCATGATCATGTTCACGGCTCTGCTGGTCATCGTCGGAAACCTGCTTGCGGATATCGCCGTCGCGCTCATCGACCCGCGCGTGAAGCTGAGCTGAGGGAGGGCATATGGCAGATATCAGCGTCGGCTCCCGCACGAAAAGCCGTTCCTACGCGCAGATGATCTTTCGGCGATTCCTGAGCCACCGCCTTGCCGTCGTCGGCGCGGTGGTGGTCATCGCCCTGTGCTTGTCGGCGATATTCGCGCAGTCCATTTCGCCGCACGATCCTCTGCAGATCGATACCCTACGGCGCTTCCTTCCTCCGCTTGCATCCTGGGAATATCCGCTGGGAACGGACGAGCTCGGACGGGACACGCTGAGCCGGCTGCTTTATGGCGGGCAGGTCTCGCTGATCGTCGGCATAGTCGCGATGATCACGACGATGATCACCGGAACGCTCGTCGGACTGGCGGCCGGTTATTACGGCGGCATCGTCGACAATCTGCTCATGCGGCTGGTCGATACTCTCCTTTGCTTCCCGCAGATCTTCCTGCTTCTCGTCATTGCCGCCTTCGTGCCCCCCACGATCCTTTCGATCTCGCTGATTATCGGGCTCACATCGTGGATGGAGGTGTCGCGCATCGTTCGGGCTCAGGTGTCGACCATCAAGGAAATGGATTTCGTCCAGGCGTCTCGCGGATTCGGCGCCTCCGACTGGCGCATCATGATCGTCGAGCTGCTGCCCAACATCCTGGCGCCGGTGCTGGTCGCCGCCACGCTCAAGGTCGCGGCTGCGGTGCTGATGGAATCCTATATCAGCTTCCTCGGCTATGGCGTCCAGCCACCGGTGGCGAGTTGGGGCAACATGCTGACCAACGCGCAGGGCTACTTCGACACCGAGCCGTATCTGGCCATTCTGCCCGGCATCCTGATCACCCTGACCGTGATGAGCTTCAACCTTTTCGGAGACGGCCTGCGTGATGCTTTCGACGCCAGACTGAAGCTAGACCCGTAGACCCAACACGCACTGGCAAAAAAGGGGAACAAGAATGCCGAACCAATTCAACATAACCCGCCGCTCGCTGATCAAGGGGGCTGCCGCATCGAGCCTCATCCTGCCGGCCAGCGGGCTCTATGCGCCGGCGATCGCCCAATCCAGCCGTGAACGCGTCATTCTTGCCGGTACTCAGGAACCGGTGCAGTTCAACCCCCTCCTTTACACAAATGCGGGTACCGACACGATCCCGGAATCTCTGATGTTCGACGCGCTGTGGGACATGAACGACAAAGGCGAGTTCATCCCGAACCTGGCTGCTCGGCTGCCGACCCGCGAGAACGGCGACATCTCGGGCGACGGTCGGGCCTGGCGCATCAACCTCAAGCGCGACGTCAAGTGGAGCGACGGGCAGCCCTTCACGGCGCGCGACGTCGAGTTCACCTATCAGACGATCATCAATCCCAAGGTCGCCGTGCGTTCGCGAAGCGGTTTCGATCTGATCGAAGAGTTCAAGCGCATCGATGACCACACGATCGAACTTACTCTGAAGCGGCCCTACGTACCCTTCTATTGGGCCTGGCAGAACATGCATATCGTGCCCCATCACATTCTTTCTGCGGAAGCCGATATCAACACCTCGGGTTTCAACACGCAGCCGATCGGCACGGGTCCCTACGTTCTCAAGTCCCGGACGGCGGGCAGCCATATGGTTTACGAAGCCAACCCGAATTATCACCGCGGGCCGGCACGCATCGGCCAATTCATCCACAAGTTCGTGCCCGACCAACTGGTCGCCTACGGTCAGGCAAAGACCGGAGAAGTGGATTATTTCGCCTCGGTTGGCGTGCCGCTCGATCGATGGGAAGAAGCAAAGACATTGTCTGACCGCACCTTCTTCGCGACTCCTCAGCCCTATGTACAGTTCATCTACTTCAATTGCGAAAAGCCGCAGTTCAGCGATCCGAAGGTCCGGCGGGCTCTCTACATCGCGCTGGAAATGCAGAAGGCGATCGACACCATCAACTACGGCAATACCCCTCGCACCCTGTCGTATCTGCATCCGTCGCACTGGGCGTATAACACGGCGTTGAAGGACGAGACGGCGAACCCGACACTCGCAGCGAAGATGCTGGACGAGGCAGGTTGGAAGGTCGGGGACGACGGCATCCGCGAGAAGGACGGCGTGAAGCTCAAGTTCACCATGTCCACCACGGCGGGCGTGCCCAGCCGCCAGGCGACCCAGGCGCTCTTCCAGCAGAACTGGAAGGAGATCGGCGTCGAGATGGAAATCAACAATATGCCGGGGTCGGTGGTCTGGGGCGAATACCTCACCAAATCGCAGTTCGATACGCTGCTCGTCGCCTGGGAACCCCCGGTCGGTATGGATCCGGATTATACGGCGCGGGCGCATTCCAGATCGATCGGCTCGGGCGCGAACTACACGTTGTACAAGAACGAGGAGATCGATCGCCTCCTCGATATGGGCGTTACCCAGACGAACCTCGATGAACGCAAGGAAACCTACGCCCGGGTGCAGGAAATCCTTCTTCAGGAGGTACCTTTCGCGCCGCAACTCGCCGTGTCCGAAGGCGGAATCAAAGTCAATGCGCTGCAGGGCATCAAGCCCAATCAGTATGTAACCGATGCTGCCTGGAACGTCTACGAGTGGTCCTGGGCCTGATCTGCTCCAACACGCGTCGGCGCACCGATCTGTACGCCGACTTGCATTTTTTGAAAGCTGACGATGATGCAAGCAGATGCGACCATGGCCCAAGCCCGCACAGCTGTTCAAAGAGCCGTCGACGACAGAAAGGTCGTGGGTCAACCGATGCTTTCCCTCGCAAACTTATCGGTCTCCTTTCGCACCGATGCCGGATGGCAGAAGGTCGTGCATGGAATTTCGTTTGATTTGGCCGCGAAGGAAACCGTCGCTCTCGTGGGCGAGTCAGGATCCGGGAAAAGCGTTACGGCACTTTCGGTCATGGGCCTGAACACGCCAGGATCCAGCCGCGTAGAGGGGAGTATCAGGCTTGACGGCCAGGAACTGCTGACGCTGTCCGAACGGGCGCTACGCAAGGTCCGCGGCAATCAAGCCGCCATGATCTTCCAGGAGCCTATGACGAGCCTCAACCCGGTGCATACCATCGGCGCCCAGGTGGCCGAGGCATTGACCTGGCACCGCAACCTTTCGGCAGGCGAGGCGCATGCCGAAACGCTGCGGCTTCTGGAGCGCGTGCGTATCCCTGCGGCCAAGTCGCGGTTCAGCGATTATCCGCACCAGTTTTCCGGCGGCATGCGTCAGCGTGTTATGATTGCCATGGCGCTCGCCTGCCGGCCGAAACTGCTCATTGCGGACGAACCGACCACGGCGCTCGACGTCACGATTCAGGCGCAGATCCTGGAACTCATAAAAGAGCTTCAGGATGAGGAAGGCATGTCCGTCCTGTTCATCACGCACGACATGGGAGTCGTCGCTGAAATCGCCGACCGTACGGTTGTCATGTATGATGGCCGGGTGGTCGAGGCCGGTGCCACGGAAGACATCTTCAACGGTGCAACTCATCCCTATACGCGGGCGCTGCTTTCGGCCGTTCCCAGGCTGGGGTCGATGAAGGGGATTGCACG
Source organism: Shinella sp. (assembly GCA_033795365.1). Taxonomy (GTDB): domain Bacteria; phylum Pseudomonadota; class Alphaproteobacteria; order Rhizobiales; family Rhizobiaceae; genus JARYGU01. The sequence goes on along the minus strand of JARYGU010000001.1, from coordinate 480,392 downwards.
GCCGCTGCGCTTTCCCGTTGTGGATCGCACGACGGGCCGATCCGAGCCGGGCGTGGAAACGGCTGATACCGTCAGAGCGGCCGAACAGCCTCTCCTCGAGGTGTCCAATCTGACGACGCGGTTCGAGGCTCGTTCCGGCCTGCTGGGTAGGGTCAGTGCGCGGGTTCATGCCGTCGAGAACGTCTCCTTTCGCCTTCATGGCGGGGAGACGCTGGCGTTGGTCGGCGAGTCCGGCTGCGGCAAATCGACGACCGGCCGTTCTATCCTTCGCCTGATCGAGCCGCTGTCCGGCTCGATCAGGTTACAAGGCACGGAAATACTGCAGCTCCCCTTCCCGGAACTGCGCGAGCAGCGCCGGCGCATGCAGATGATTTTCCAGGACCCCTTTGCCAGCCTCAATCCACGCATGACCGTCGGCGCCTCGATCGCGCAGCCTCTGATCGTCAACGGCCTGGCCAATCGATCGGAGACAGCGGATCGCATCGGTCATCTCTTGAGACAGGTCGGCTTGCAGCCCGACATGGCGAGCCGCTTTCCGCACGAGTTTTCCGGCGGCCAGCGACAGCGCGTCTGCATTGCGCGCGCTCTGGCGCTGGAGCCCCGTCTCATCGTCGCCGACGAGGCGGTCTCGGCGCTGGATGTCTCCGTCAAGGCGCAGGTGATCAATCTGATGCTCGATCTCCAGGAGCATATGGGCCTCGGATATCTCTTCATCTCGCATGACATGGCGGTGGTGGAGCGCGTCAGCCATCGCGTGGCAGTCATGTATCTCGGTGAAATCGTGGAAATCGGCCCGCGCTCCGAGATCTTCGGCAACCCGCAACATCCATATACGAAGCGGCTGCTGGAGGCGGTACCGGTGCCGGATCCGGCTCGCCGCCTGCGCAAGCGCGTGATCCCCGACGACGAAATTCGCAGCCCAGTTCGTCCGGCCGACTATGTGCCGCCGGTACGCCAGTATCGCGAAGTGTCCCTCGACCATTCCGTCATCGTCGACGAATGAATCGCGGCAATGATTTTGCCGGGCATCGGGCTTTTTCAGCCCGAGCGATGTCTATAGACACAAGACGGCGCTGATGCACCAAAAGGACGAACCTCTTTGATTGCCTTTCCTTTCACCGAAGCTACCCCCATTCAGTTTCAGGGACCACTGCCGCAGGCATCCGACGTCGTGATCATCGGCGGCGGCGTCATCGGCGTGACGACGGCATTGTTTCTGGCGCGACGGAATATCGCGGTCACGCTTCTGGAAAAGGGGCGTATCGCCGCCGAACAATCCTCGCGCAACTGGGGCTGGATCCGCCAGCAGGGCCGCGACGCCGATGAACTGCCGATCATGATCGAAGCGCGCCGCCTCTGGCAGCAGCTCGCCGAGCAATGCGGGGAGGACATCGGCCTGAAGCAGGCTGGCGTGACCTATCTTGCGCGGACGGACAAGGATATGGCCGAGTTCGCGGGTTTCATGAGGATTGCCGAGGCCCATGGCGTCGACACGCGCCTTCTCGACTCCAAGGGCGCCGCGGAACTGATCCCGGCCATGTCGCGGCGGTTCAAGGGCGGGCTGGTCACACCCTCGGACATGCGGGCCGAGCCCTGGGTCGCCGTGCCCGCGCTCGCTCGCCTGGCCGCCCGGGAAGGCGTTGCGATAGTCGAGAATTGTGCAGCGCGCATGCTCGACCTCTCCGCCGGCCGCATCAGCGGCGTCTGGACCGAGAAGGGGCGCATCGCCACCTCCAGTGTGCTTGTCGCCAGCGGTGCATGGACATCGCTCTTCCTTCGTGCCCATGGCGTTTCGATCCCGCAGCTCAGCGTGAGAGCGACGGTTGCTGCAACCGAGCCGATGCCCGAAATCCATTCGGGCGCCGCCACCGACGAACATATCGCCTTCCGACGCAGGCAGGATGGCGGATATACCCTTGCAGCCGGCGGCAGCCACCAGCTCTATGTCGGGCCGGACGCATTTCGCCACGCCACGAAATATCTGGCGGCGTTAATGGCGCATCCTTTGGGCACCCGTTACCTGCCGGCCGCTCCGCGAGGATATCCGGATAGCTGGTCGACGCCGCGCAAGTGGGAGGCGGATGGGCAAAGCCCGTTCGAAAGGATGCGCGTGCTCAATCCCGCCCCGGAGGCTTCGGCGCTCCGTGCGATCGACCGTGGGTTCAAGGCGCTTTTCCCGCAGTTCAAGGACGTGCGCCTCAAGGCGAGCTGGGCGGGGATGATCGATGCGATGCCGGATGCCGTGCCGATCGTCGATCGTGTGCCGGCGATCCCCGGCCTTGTCGTCGCGGCCGGGATGAGCGGACACGGCTTCGGCATCGGTCCCGGCATGGGGCGCGTACTGTCCGATCTTATCCAGGAAAACGAGCCGGGGCATGATCTCAACAGGTTCCGCCTGTCTCGCTTCAGCGACGGCAGCCCGATTCGTCCGGGACCGGGGATCTAAGCCGATCTTGAGAATTTGCGCGCCAAAGCGATAAAGTTCCTGACGGCCATCGACGCATCCCCGCGCCGGAATGCCACGGAGAGCTCGGCTCTCGGCAAGGTTTCCACAAGAGGTCGATAGACGACATTCGGCAGTTGGATGCAGCGCACGGATTGCGGAACCAGCGCCACCCCGAGCCCGACCGAGACCATGCTGGCGATTGTCATGAAATCCCGTCCCTGCATGCCGAGCCGCGGTTCGAAACCGGCGGATGCACAGGCGTCCACCGTATGGGCATGGAAGCTGACCAATGGCGGGTGCTGCGGAGTTATGAAGGACTCATCGGAGAGGTCGCAGAGAGAAACCGCTTCCCGTCCGGCCTGCCTGTGCACGCCGGGCAGTGCGATCAGGAGATTTTCCGTCATCACCGGAACGGAAGAGACGCCCTCCGGCAAGGGGACGGGTGGCCGAATGAAGCCGATATCCAGACGACCCTCCGCAATGGCCTCGAGTTGGTGAAGCATTTCGATCTCCGAGATCTCCAGATCCACCAGCGGATGTTTGCCGCGGAAATCGCCGACCAGGTTCGTCAGCATTCCCGTATAGGCGGCCGAGCCGACATAGCCTATCGCCAGCCGGCCGACTTCCCCGCGGCCGGCGCGCTGCGCGGTCTGGATGGCGCGCTCCACCTGGGCCATGATCTTGCGTGCTTCGGCTTCGAACATTTCGCCGGCCAGGGTCATCCGAAGGCGGCGCCTCGACCGGTCGAACAACGTGACGTCGAGGATCTGCTCCAGCATCTTTATCTGCTGGCTGAGTCCCGGTTGTGCAATGTCGAGCCGTTCCGCCGCCTGGCCGAAGTTCATCTCGTCGGCGATGGCGAGAAAATATCTCAGATGGCGAAGCTCAAGATTGCCGGCGCTCGATTTCTTACCCAATGCGACCTCTGTTCGTAATCCCGGAATCTGAAGCCTCCGCGATGCTTCTCGCACCACTGCCGGCGGTCTGACGTTTCAAAGTCCATCCGGCACGGCAAGTTCATCTCAGAGCAATATGGATGTCGCATCCGAAATCAATACGTCCTGTCTGCCGAGTGCCATAAGCCCTGCCTGCTAAACCGCGGAAGCCCGTCAGCTACACCATAAGTTATACCTATCAAATACGCTGCAAGCGCATATTGAAACAATGTGTCCGCATGACAGAATGGCGGCGCATTGACGAAGCCTTTGCTCCGTCGGGGAAGGAGTGCAGATGGGACCGCTGTCAGGGATGAAAGTTATCGACCTCACGTCGGTGCTGATGGGACCGTTTGCCACCCAGTATCTGGGAGATTTCGGCGCGGACGTGATCAAGGTCGAGCCACCCTCCGGCGACGTGATGCGTGGCATCGGACCGTCGCGTTCTCCTGAAATGGGGCCGCTGTTTCTCAATTCGAACCGTTCCAAACGGTCGGTGGTCCTGAACCTTAAGACCGCAGAAGGGCGGGAGCTGCTGCTGGAGCTTTGTCGCGACGCCGATGTCATGGTCTACAATGTGCGTCCGGCAGCGATGAAGCGCCTCGGCCTGTCATGGGAAGAGGTTCATGCCGTCAATCCGCGTCTCATCTATGCCGGTCTTTACGGCTATGGGCAGCAGGGCCGCTATGCGGCGCGCCCTGCTTACGACGACCTGATTCAGGGCGGAGCGACGCTTTCGCATCTGTTTCTGCTTTCGGGATCGGAGGAGCCACGTTACGTCCCGACCGCAATTGCAGATCGCGTCGTCGGGCTCACGGGGCTGAGCGGAATCCTCGCCGCCCTCATAGAGCGCAATCGTTCGGGGCGCGGCCAGCGGGTGGACGTGCCGATGTTCGAAACCATGGTCAATCTTGTCCTCAGCGATCATTTGGGCGGGCTGACCTTCGATCCGCCGGCCGGCGGTGGCGGCTATGCCCGGCTGACCGAACAGAATCGCCGCCCCTTGCGGACCGCCGACGGCCATGTTTGCACGCTGGTCTATACCGACGATCAATGGCGGCGCTTTCTGACGGCGATCGGAAGGGAAGATCTGATGGAGGCCGATGGCCGTTTCGCCAGTTTCACCGCCCGGATGGAGAATGTCTCGCATGTCTATGGCTGGCTGGCCGACGTGTTCCGGACCCGCACCTCCGGCGAATGGATAGACCTCCTCGACGCCGCCGACGTGCCTGTCATGGCGATGCACACCTTCGAGACCGTGCTGCTCGATCCGCATCTGGTCGATGCCAGGTTCTTCAAGACGGTCGAGCACCCGAGCGAAGGCAGGACCGTCTCCATGTCAAATCCGGTGCAGATGTCGGCAACCCCGGTCGAGATCACCCGCTATGCGCCCATGCTCGGCGAACACACAATCGAAGTGCTGCAGGAGCTCGGCGTGTCGCAGGACCGGATTGCGAGCCTTCTCAATCAGGGGATTGCCGTCGCCGCCGGCACCCCCGCGATGCCGCCGTTTAACGTCGACGATCGTCGATCGTGGCAGAATGGTCGACAAACTGCATGAGCGTGCCGCCCGCAACATTCTGGCCTCGTTCGGCTGGCGCCGAGATGTTGCCGGTTCCATCGGCGACGTCTCGGACGATATTGTGCAAACCAACCGGCTCGGCTCGATCCTGAGCGTGGAAGGGGAAACAAGATGCCGCCTAAACCGCCTGTCCGGATATCGTCGCCGATCCGGACGGACCTCGCGCCTACGATGGAATTAATTTTGAGACCGGCTGCCTGACATGACGAACCGACTGTCCTTCCCCCTTCCGACCGCAGACGACATCAGCGAACTGACCGCCTTCCGCCATGAACTTCATCGCAATCCCGAGCTCTCGGGCGAAGAACGGGAGACGGCGCGCCGCATTTGCGAAATGCTGTCTCCCACAAATCCCGACAGGGTCCTGACGGGATTGGGTGGCCATGGTGTTGCGGCGATCTATGACAGCGGCGCGCCGGGGCCGACGGTCCTCTTCCGCTCGGAATTGGATGCTTTGCCCATTCAGGAGCTCGGCGAGGTCGAATACCGTTCCACAGTGCCGGGAAAAGCGCATCTCTGCGGACACGACGGCCACGCGACGATCCTGCTGGGCCTCGGTCGCGTCCTATCACGGGCGCGGCCAAGCAGCGGGCGGGTCATCCTGATGTTCCAGCCCGCCGAGGAGGACGGAGCGGGCGCCGCCGCGGTGATCGCCGATCCGCGCTATGCGGAGATCAAGCCCGACTGGGCGTTCTCGCTGCACAATACACCGGAAGTGGAATTCGGCGTCGGCAGGCTCGGCGCGGGTCCGGCCAACTGCGCCTCCCGCGGGATGGAAATCCGGCTGATCGGCAGCACGGCCCACGCCTCGCGGCCCGGCGACGGCCGCTCGCCCATGAAGGCGATTTCCGAGCTGATGCCGGGGCTTGAAGCCTGCGGCAGCGGCAAGCCGCTTGGTCCCGGTTTCTCGATGGTAACGGTCACGCATGCATCGATGGGAGCGCCGGCCTATGGCGTGGCGCCGGGCGAGGCGAAAGTCTTCGCAACGCTGCGTACGATCGCCGATGAGGAGATGGGCGCGCTGATGTCCAAGGCCGAATCCCTGGTTCGCGACATAGCGACCCGACATAAGCTCGGCTACGCTTTCGACTATGCCGAAGTCTTCCTGGCCTGCACCAACGATGGCGACGCGACTGCGCTTCTTCTGAACGGGATGAAGCGTGCCGGTGTCCGGCACCAGATCCAGACGCTGCCGTCTGCCGGTTCCGAGGATTTCGGCCGTTTCGGACTGAGCGGAGCCAAGTCGGCGATGGTTTTCCTTGGTTCAGGTCCCGATTGGCCGCGGGTGCATACGCCGGAATATGACTTCCGCGACGAACTGATCCCGATGGGTATCCGCATCTTCTCGGAAACACTGGCGGTGTGCCTGGAAAATCACTGAGCCCTCGTTCGACACCGGCGGCCGGCACACGGCTCGCCCCACAGCTGCATGAATCTCTCGGAGTCGACATGAAATCGCATTACAAGGTTGTGGTCATCGGTGGCGGCGTCGTGGGCACCTCCGTTCTCTATCATCTCGCGAAACTTGGCTGGAGCGACACGCTGCTGATCGAGCGCAACGTTCTGACGTCGGGCTCGTCCTGGCATGCGGCAGGCGACTTTCACCGGCTTAACGCAAACGCCAATGTTGCGGCATTGCAGGCCTATACGATCGAACTCCTTTCCGAGGTCGAACAGGAAACGGGCGTCAATGTCGGCAGGCATCTGACCGGCGGCATTTCCTATGCCTGCAACCAGGATCGCTGGGACGCGATGAAGGCGTCGCTCCGCGTCTACCAATCGATGGGCATCGACGATGTGCGGCTGATCGGTGTCGACGAGATCCTCGAACGCTGCCCGATCGTCAAGCCGGACGGCATTATCGGCGGCATGTATTCCGAGCGCACGGGCCATCTCGATCCTTCCGCTGTAGTCCATGCCTATGCCAAGGCGGGGCGTATGCGCGGCGCCTCGATCGTCGAGAAGAATCGGGTGATGGAGCTCAGCCAGAAGCCCGACGGTTTCTGGGATGTCGTGACCGAGCAGGGCACGATCAACGCAGAGCATGTCATCAACGCCGGTGGCCTCTGGGCCAAGAAGGTCGGTCGAATGGCAGGCGTTGATTTACCCGTCACGCCGCTTGAGCACATGTATCTCGTCACCGAGGCGATCCCCGAAGTTGCGGAACTCCCGTTCGAATTGCCGACGATCGTCGATCTCGACGGTTTTTCTTATCTCCGACAGGAACAGAAAGGCCTTATGCTCGGGATCTACGAGAAGGATCACCGGCACTGGAACATGGACGGCGCGCCATGGGACTACGGATTCGACCTGATCCAGGAAGACCCCGGGCGCATCGAGCATGAGTTGACGCTGTCATACGAGCGCTATCCGGTCCTCGAAACCGCCGGCATCAAACGCTGGGTCAACGGCGCCTTTACATTCACGCCCGACGGAAATCCGCTGGTCGGGCCGGTGCGCGGCGTCAGGAACTACTGGGTCGCCTGCGGTGTCATGGCCGGCTTCTCGCAGGGCGGCGGCGTCGGCAAGGCGCTGGCGGAATGGATGATCCATGGCGAACCTTCCGACGATATCTTCGGCATGGACGTCGCCCGTTACGGCGCGCATGCCTCCAATCGTCAATATATCAAGGAAACAACCGGTCAGTTTTATTCCCGCCGTTTCGTGATGACCTATCCGAACCAGCAGCTTCCCGCCGGGCGGGCGCTCAAGGTTCCGCCGTCATACGACCGGATGACAGAGGCTGGAGCACGCTGGGGCGTGTCCTGGGGCCTTGAAGTGCCGCTCTACTTCGCGCCGAAGGATTATGAGGAAAATCATACGCTGCGCCGCTCCACCGCCTTCGATATCGTCGGCCGCGAAGTGCTGCATACTCGTGGGAGAGCCGGTCTTCTCGATATTTCCGGCTACTCTCGTTACGAAGTGAAAGGGTCGAAGGCGGAGGCATGGCTCGACCGCGTCTTCGCCTGCAAGCTGCCCAGGCCCGGCCGCTCCGTGCTGGCGCCGATGCTCGGCCATGACGGGCGTCTGAAGGGTGACCTCACGATCTTCAACTGGGGTGATGGCACCTACTGGATCATGGGCTCCTACTATCTGCGCGAATGGCACATGCGCTGGTGGGAGCAATTTGGCGCCGACGGCGTCACCATTATCGATATTTCCGACGCCTGGGCGGGCTTTTCACTCTGCGGCCCGCTTTCCCGCGAGGTCCTGCAGCGCGCGACGGAGGACGATATTTCGAACGACGGCTTCAAGTTATTCGCCTGCAAGACGGTCGATATCGGCCTCGCCCGCGCCAGGGTCGGCCGCATGTCGGTGACCGGTGAGATGGGCTTCGAGATCAACATTCCCACCGCCTATCACCGCACCGTCCGCGAGACGCTGTTGAAAGTCGGCAAGGACCTCGGGCTTCGGGAGATCGGCTTCGCCGCCCTGAACGCGATGCGCCTCGAGAAGAGCTTCGGCATCTGGAATCGCGAGTTCACCCAAGGCTATACGCCGCAGGAGACGCTATTGGACCGCTTCATCGACTTCTCCAAGCCGGACTTTGTCGGCAAACGGGCGGCCGTAGCGGAGAAGGAAAACCAGTCCGCCAGGAAGCGGCTTGTGACGATCGAAGTCGATGCGACCGATGCCGACGCCTCTGGCTACGAACCGATCTGGGCGGACGGGAAACTCATAGGCTATGTCACGTCGGGCGGCTATGGCTATACGATCGGCAAGTCGATCGCACTGGCGCTGATCGAGAAGGAACACGCCGTGCCAGGCACCGAGCTGACGACGCACATCGTCGGCGACGAACGCGCCTGCCGCATTATCGAGGACACGCCTTACGATCCACAAGGCAAGGTGATGCGAGCATAGGGCTGCCTTGTCCAGCATTGATTGAAGCCAGAAGTTGCGAGCCATAGACGTCAGGAACTGTCGGACTGAGAATATGGATGACCGCGCCCGTTCCTTCATAGAAAGCTCGACGCTCATGTTCATCGCGTCGCGCAATGCCGCGGGTGCGATGGACGTGTCGCCGAGAGGCGGGCAGCCTGCGGTCATGCGGCTGTCGGACGATGGCAGGCTCCTGCTGCCGGACTATCTCGGCAATCGAAGACTCGACACGATCGGCAACGTTCTGGCCAATCCGGAAGTCGCCCTCATCCTTTTGAACAGGAGCACAGATGCCTATCTGCGGATCAGGGCGAGGGCGGAAGTCTCGCGTGACGACGATGATCTGGCTGCCTTTCCCGCCGATGAAAATCCCCCGCTAAGCGTCATGGTCCTCACCCCGCTGTCCATGGAATTCGTCGAAAGCCCTGCATTTTCCGCCGCCGGCTTCTGGGTCGGTGCCGAGGGACGCAAGCCGCCGCTCGACCTGGGGGAAATCTACGAAACCGACAAAAAATGGCAGGCCGCCGGCGGGCGGGGCCCGGTGATGCGGGATGCGCAAGGCGAACAGGCTCTGGCGGAGTCCGGACTGCGGGAATTCTACGGGACGCCGAGCATTCCCGTGCAAACGAAGGTCTATAGGGCCGCCGGACCGGGGTTCATGGGCTTTATGGACAAAGCGTGCTTCATTGTCTTCGGACGCGAGGACGATGACGGCGGCATCGCGCTCGATCTCGTCGGCGGCCAGACGCTGCGTCCCGACCCGGCCGCAAATACACGATCCTTCATCCTGACCCTGCCGCAAGAACAGATCGGATATGGGGCGCTGCCGCAGGCGGGCGAATGCGCGTTGCTCGCCATCGAACCCGGCCGGAGCGAGAACATAAGGATGAACGGCACCTACCGCGACAAGGCGCCGGGCGAGGATGGTGCACGCCAGCTCAGCGTGAAGCCGGAGGAAATCTACTTCCATTGCTCGGCGGCCTTCGCACGCTCGCGCATATGGTCGGACTCGCGTCCGGTATCCTGGACCGGCCGACGCAGCTTCTCATGTATCGCACGGTATCAGGAGAGCCCTGATGTCGTGTCCTTCGTCCTGAAGCCGCGCGACAACGCACCGCTCGGCACAATCGCGCCCGGACAGTATGTCACCGTCACCTTGCCGAAGGACGGGAACCAGCCACCGCGGTCCCGTTGTTATTCCGTATCCGCCTCGCCGGATAGTCGATCGCTGCGCATTTCGGTGCGCCGCATCGGCCGCGCCGGCGTATCGGACCTGTTGCACGAGACATTGACGGTCGGGAACAAGATACTGCTCGGCGCTCCGGCGGGAAGCTTCGTACTCGACAGCGTCCCTCGGCGACCGGTGGTGCTGGTCAGCGCGGGCGTCGGTATCACGCCGCTTCTGCCGATGCTGGGGCAATTGGGCCGTGAGACCGTCGGCCGCGATGTCTGGTTCGTCCATGCGGCCCGCGATGCCCGACATCACCTGTTCAAGGAGGAGGTGCAGCGCATCGCGGCATATTCGGCGACAAGAATCCGGCTCTTCACGGCCTATTCCCGGGCCGGAGATGGCGAGGTCTGCGACTATCACGGCCGCCTGGGCGCAGCGACGATCGCGTCCCTGACGTGGATTTCCGACGCCGATTTCTATATTTGCGGTCCGAACGAGTTCATGTCATCGCTTCGGCAGGGACTGGTTGCGCTGGGTGCTGCGCAGGAGAACATAAGGACCGAGGTGTTCGAGGCGCGCACAGGCGGACTTGCGGAGGCCTTTTCGGGCGATATGGCGGGCCGCCCAGCATGCACCGTAGAGTTCCAGCGTTCCGGCAAGAGCGTGACATGGAAGCCCGAAAGCGGGTCGCTGCTCGACTTCGCCTTGGCGAACGATGTCGAGATTCAATATTCCTGTCGCAGCGGGGAGTGTCAGTCCTGCGTGCAGCGCGTCGTCAGCGGAAACGCCGACTATCCCATGGGCGACGAGCCGCTGCTGGCGGAGGGTCAGGTGCTGCTCTGCCAGGCGGTGCCGCGCGGCAAACTCGTTCTCGATTGCTGACCAATCCGCGCTGCTTTAGCGACTCACTAACCAAGTGATGAATCTCCACTCTGCCGTTAGTCCTTTGCTAGTTGTATTGCATCACGTTTCTCGCACTATTCCTCGCGGGAAAAACGGTCTGAGTTATGTGCGGTTTTGCGGGCTACCTTGGAGAGGTGGGGCGACCAGAGCGATTGCTTTCGGCGATGGGAAAAGTGCTTGTCCATCGCGGGCCGGACGATCGCGGCATCTTCGTCGCACCGGCAGAAGGGCGAGAGGTCGGCGCCGGGCTTTCGCATGTGCGCCTGTCCATCGTGGGGGGCGCCGATAGCGCCCAGCCGATGCTTTCCGCCGATGGGTCCATAGCCGTTGCCTTCAATGGCGAAATCTTCAACTATGTGGAATTGCGCGAGGAGTTGCGCGCGCGTGGCCGTAATTTCCGCACCGGCGGCGATACGGAGGTGATCCTTCACCTTTACGAGGAAATGGGAGAGGCCTGTCTTTCGCGCCTCAACGGCGATTTCGCTTTCGCGCTATGGGACGGTCGGCAACGGCGTGTGATGCTGGCACGCGACCGTATGGGGGTCCGGCCGCTCTTCTACGCCGAGCATGCCGGAACACTCTACTTTGCGTCGGAGGTGAAGGCGCTGCTTCAGGTGCCAGGCTTCACCGCAGCACTCGATCCGCTGGCGCTCGATCAGATTTTCACCATATGGTCGCCGATTGCTCCGCGCACGATCTTTTCCGGCGTCAGCGAACTGGAGCCAGGCTCCTTCCTGATCGCGGATACGGGTGGCCGGCGGATTTCCACCTATTGGAGCCTCGATTTTCCGGACGCGGCGGAGGCCGGAGCGCCGACCGATGAGAACGAGGCGGTGCAGAAGCTGAAAGCGCTTCTGGAAGATGCCACACGCATCCGCCTGCGGGCAGACGTGCCCGTGGGCGCATGTCTCTCCGGTGGGCTCGATTCCTCCGTGATCGCGGCGCTGGCGGCTGAACAGGTACCAAAGGGACTTGCGACCTTCTCGATCACCTTCGACAGTCCCGAACATGATGAAAGCGGCTTCCAGGCGATGATGGCGCGCCATCTCGGCGTTCGGAACCACACCGCCCATTGCAGCGAGGGCGACATCGCGGCGATTTTTCCGGAGGTCGTGCGCCTTGCCGAAAAGCCGCTTCTGCGCACGGCCGCCGCGCCGATGCTGAAGCTTTCGGCGCGGATTCGCGAGGCGGGTGTGAAGGTGGTTCTCACCGGCGAGGGTGCGGACGAGATCTTCGCCGGATACGACATCTTCAAGGAAGCACAGGTGCGCCGCTTCTGCGCCCGACAGCCGGACTCGAGCATCCGTCCTCAACTCTTCCGCAAGCTTTACCCCTATCTCCCGGGTTTGCAAAAGCAGACGCCCGCCACGCTTGCCGCCTTCTTCGGCGCGGACATCGCCGCCCTCAACGATCCGCTCTTCTCGCACCGCCCGCGCCTGCGCGCCACGGCGGCGGCGAAACTCTTCTTCTCCGGTGATCTCAAGGCGCAACTTGCGGGCTATGATGCGACCGAGGAGATGGTTTCCAGTCTTCCGCACCGCTTTGCGCGCTGGCATCCGTTGCACCAGGCACAGTATCTCGAGACGCGCTTCCTGCTGCCGGGATACATCCTTTCGAGCCAGGGCGACCGTATGGCCATGGGCAATGGGGTAGAGGGGCGCTTTCCCTTCCTCGATCACCGGCTGGTGGAGTTTGCCGCTGCTCTTCCGCCCAGGATGAAGCTCAAGGGTTTGAATGAAAAGCACATTCTTCGGAAGGCTATGGCCGACAGGTTGCCCGAAGCGATCGGCCGGCGCGTTAAACAGCCCTATCGTGCACCCGACAGCCGCGCCTTCACCGGTGCCGGCGCGCTCGACTACGTAAGGGCCGCACTCGATCCACGCCATATCGCGGCGCATGGCCTGTTCAGCCCGAACGCGGTTTGCAAGCTCGTGGACAAATGCAACGCCAATCCAGCGCCGGGATTCCGCGACGATACGGCCTTTGTCGGCATCCTTTCGACACAGCTCTGGATGGACACTTTCGCAAAGGCAAGCACGAACGCCGAAAAGGCGGCCTAGATGGAGAACAAGGAGAATATAAATGTTCGAGATGACGAAACAAGCTTTACGGGCGTTCATGGTGGAGAGTTTCCTGTTTGGGGAGGAAACCGGCCTGCCGTCCGACACGGAATCTCTGATAGGCGCCGGCATCATCGATTCGACCGGCGTTCTTGAGTTGGTCGCTTTTATCGAGGACCGCTTCGGCTTTACGATCGCCGACACTGACATCGTGCCGGACAACCTCGATTCGATTGACAATATCGCTGCTTTTGTCGGCCGGAATATCCCGAACGCGGCTGCGGCCTGAGGAAGTAGAGCGATGAGGGTCGAGCGGTTCCTGAGTAAAAGTACGGGCCGAAGCCCCGGGAAAACCGCGCTGGTGACGGCCGAACGCCGACTCTCCTTCGGTGAGCTTGACGGGATGGCCGGCGCACTCGCGGCGGCGCTTGCCGGCTATGGGGTGCGCCGCGACGACCGCGTACTCGTCTTCATGGACAATTGCTGGGAAGCGGCTGTTTCCATCTTTGGGACGCTCAAGGCCGGCGCGACCTTCAGTCCGATCAATCCGTCCACCAAAGCCGGTAAGCTCGCCTATATCGTCGACAATTGCGAGCCGGCGGCGATCCTTACCCAGGCGCGGCTGCTGCCCGTCGTGCGCGAAGCGCTCGCCGGGCGCGGCGGTCGGCCTGTCGCTCTTATCTCCACGGAAGGCAGCGACGGGGTTCCGGACGGCGTGATTTCCTTTTCGGCTTGCCTCCAAGAGGAGGCGGAATGCGTTGGTCACGGCGGGATAGACAGCGACCTTGCCATGCTGATCTACACCTCCGGCTCCACCGGCCAGCCGAAGGGCGTGATGATGACGCATCGCAATATCGATGCGGCGTCCGACTCGATTGTCACCTATCTCGAGGGCCGCTCCGACGACATCATCTTGAGCGTGCTGCCGCTTGCCTTCGACTACGGTCTTTACCAGCTTCTGATGAGCGTCCGGCTCGGCGCGACGCTGGTGCTCGAAAAGTCTTTCGCCTTTCCACAGGCGATCTTCGAGACGATGCGCCGCGAGCGTGTCACCGGTCTGCCGCTGGTGCCGACCATGGCGGCGATGATCCTGCGTTTGCCAAGCCTCGGACCTGGCATGCTGCCGGATCTGCGTTACCTTACCAACACCGCGGCCGCCCTGCCGACCGAGCACATCGCCCGGTTGCGAAACCTCTTCCCGGGGGCGAAGCTCTATTCCATGTACGGTCTGACGGAATGCAAGCGCTGCACTTACCTCCCGCCGGAGGAACTGGACCGGCGCCCCGATTCAGTCGGTATCGCCATTCCCAACACCGAAGCTTTTGTGGTGGACGGGGAAGGCCGTCCGGTCCCGCCCGGTGTCACCGGAGAACTTGTCATTCGTGGCCCGCATGTGATGCAGGGGTACTGGCGCAACCCGCAAGCTACGGACGCGGTGCTGCGGGCTGGCCGCAAACCCTGGGAAAGATTGCTCTACACCGGCGACGTCTTCCGCACCGATGAGGAAGGTTACCTCTACTTCGTCGGCCGCAAGGACGACATCATCAAGACACGTGGCGAAAAGGTCGCGCCGAAGGAGGTCGAGGCGGTGATCCATTCCCTGCCCGGCGTTATGGAGGCCGTGGTCACAGGCGTCCCCGATCCCGTGCTCGGACAGGCGATCGCAGCAATGGTGGTATGCAGCACGGAGCTTACCGAGCGTGAGATCATGGCTCATTGCGCCCGGCATCTGGAAGAGTTCATGGTGCCGAAGATCGTCATGCTGCGTGACGAACTGCCGCGAACGGATACCGGCAAGGTAAGCCGCCGCCTGGCGGCCGGAGCGCTGGAGGGCGCAGAATGAAAGCTCAAGCCGAAATGAAATTCACGGCTTTCGGTGCGCATGTTCTCGAGATCGATCCGGAAGCGGAGACCCGGAGGATCGCGGAGGCCTTGCGGCAGCAGTTGCGCACCTTGCGTAAGCGCGGCCTCGTCGTCGGCTTGTCGGGCGGCATCGACTCCAGCGTCTCGGCTGCGCTTGCAGTGCGGGCGGTCGGCGCAAGGAATGTCTTCGCACTGTTCATGCCCGAACACGATTCGGATCCGGAAAGTCTGCGTCTCGGCCGCCTCGCTGTCGAGTCCCTGGGCATCGAGAGCGTGCTGGAAGATATCGGACCGACGCTTGCCGCCATGGGTTGCTATGAACGGCGCGACGCCTTCATTCGCTCCATCGTACCGAACTACGGGGCCGGCTGGACTTCTAAAGTCGTAATCGGCAATGCGCTCGAGGGGGGCTACAATCTTTCCTATCTCGTCGTCGCCGATCCCGCAGGCAAACAAGCACGCCTTCGTATTCCGCACGCCACCTATCTCGGCATCGTCGCCGCGACGAACATGAAGCAGCGCACGCGCAAGCAGCTTGAATACTACCACGCCGATCGATTGAATTTTGCGGTTCTCGGGACTCCGAACCGGCTGGAGTACGATCAGGGCTTCTTCGTGAAGAACGGCGACGGTGCGGCCGACGTCAAGCCCATAGCTCATCTCTACAAAAGCCAGGTCTACGCTCTCGCCGACCATCTCGGAATCTCGCAGGAAATCCGTTCGCGGCCGCCGACGACGGATACCTATTCGCTTTCCCAGACGCAGGAGGAGTTTTACTTTTCTCTTCCCTGGGACAAGATGGACCTTTGCCTTTACGGCTACAATCATGGGATGCCCGCTGGCGAAGTGGGCTTAGCCGTGGGTCTTTCTGCTGATGAAGTCGGACGCGTTTTTGCTGATATAGAGGCAAAGCGGAGAGCGACGCGCTACCTGCATGAAAAGGCCTTGCTCGTCAGGCTGGTGGAAGAGATCGGCTTCTGACGGCTTCGCAAAAAGCCGCGGTCGCTTTTCCGGTCTCAGCGGAAATTGCCGCCGAAAAAGCGATTCCAGGATTCTCCGGCAAGGCCGTTGAGGAAACAGTCACCCGACAGGAAAGGTGCCGCGAACGCCGGGTCGCGCGCGTGGACGACGGTTGCGGAAACCGTTGCGAAGATTATGGAGCGGCCGGATGCCGCCTCCAGAATTGCCGGCTGGCTGCGCCCTCTCAGTCCCACGGCGCCACGGTCGAGCGCATCGGCGAACAGTCGATCGAGAATGATGCCGCAGCGGCCGGGAGCGGAAAGCACCTGCAGCACCCGGCCGATTCCGCCAAGCCTCACATGATAGAGAAACCCACCGATCGTTTCACCGGACTTCGTCCGTACGGCCATCATGACAGGCTGTCCGAAATCCGGTTTGTCGAGCGCGCTCTCCAGCACATGATCCAGATAGCCGTCGCTCCAGTCGGGTCGAGCGGAGAAATACTCGCCGAAACGGCGCACCATTGCTGCGAACTCCTCCCGATCCACCTCTTCCGTCAGGAGCGCGCCGGCAGCCCGCTCCGCAACCATGCCGCCAAGGTCAGACTTTTCCCTCCGACGTGCGAGCATGCGGTCGGCGAGCTTTGCAACCGGTTTCAGATGGCCGAGGACGGGAAACTTGAGCGCACCCGTTGCAAGCAGAAAACCGGCAGGGTGCAGAATGCGGAACCACTCCAGACTATAGTCGTGGAGCACGGCGCCGTGCAGGCGCTCCCACATTGCCTGGGAAACCGGATTGGCGGTCTCGCTTAGCGAAATGTCCTGAGGACCGGCCAAAAACGCTTTCAGAAGGCGCGCGCCGGCAAGCGGATCGCGACCGGGTGCTGCCGACATCAACGCGCCGCAGAAGGCTGCCCGCAGCCGCTTTTCGCGATAGAGAAAGGAAACCGAGTGCACGCCGACGAAGCCGGAAATGCGCCCGTCATCAGCCACATGCACGAGAGACGGAAGATCCGGCTCTCGAAATGGCCCGTCCAGGTAGAAGCTGCGCATATACGCGTTCAAATCGTTCGCCGCCGGCAGCCGTTTGTGAAGGAAAGTGTTTCGGAAGAGGGCGGCGACGACCTTGACGTCATCGGGCTCCATCGCGCGCACGAGACTCACGGAGCAGTTTCCTTGAGCCTGGCTGCAGCGACACGGGGTCGTCCTTCTTCGTCCCGGACGAAGTCGAGCACGTCATAAACCCCGACGCGGGTTAGCAGGGCGGCGGCCTGCCGCTCTTGACCGGCTCCGAACTCGAAAAGCAGGTGCCCGCCGGGCCTCAGAAAGGCCGGCGCTTCGCGCACCAGCCGCTGCTGAATGGAAATGCCGTAGGTACCGCCGTCGAAAGCTTCGCGCGGCTCCATTTCCAGAAGATGCGCACTATCACCGTCAAGCCGCGCGGTGGAGATGTATGGCGGATTGCACACAATTATCGCAGCGCGGCCTTCCACATGATCGCCCGCAAGTGCCGAAAAGAGATCGCCTTGACGGACGACGACACGGCCGGAAAGACCGAGACGCGCGACGTTGATCTTCGCAGTGCGCACCGCATCGTCGGTCAGGTCGGCGGCGAGCACATGCGCCGATGGGACGCCTTCGGCGATTGCACAGGCAAGATTGCCCGAACCGCAGCACATGTCGATGGCGATCGGCTCCTTTTCCCTGACTGAGGCGAGCAACGCCACAGCGCGACGCGCAAGCAGCTCCGTTTCGGCACGCGGAACAAGCACCTTGCCGGCGAGCACGAGATCGAGACCCATGAAACGAAAGTGCCGTTCAGAAACGCGTGGCGTTTGGTCCATAGGAATCCCCGCCGTTAGCGATGCATCGCAAACCGATTGAAGGTGAAGTTCGCCGACTTGGCAGTCATCACGGTCGATATCTTTCTCGACCTGAAATTCAAACGCTCGGCCGCCATGATGCTATTGTCCAATGTCTTCGATTAAGATGGAATCCACTGCCCGCGGCGATGCTTCCGCAATCTTCAGGCTAGGGCGAGGCATATTTCAATTTGGTAAATCGGATACAGACACTCCCTTGGAAACTCATTGAAAAAATGAGAGCTTCGACAAGCAGTTTATCGAAGTGCCCTTACTTACTCCAACTCATGCCGAGTGATCATCGAGTTGCCGAGAGGGTTTGGCTGGATCGCCGACCGGAACCCGGCCACCCTTGGGCTTGGTGTTCCACTACAACGCCAACATAACGGCCGCTGTCCATTGAGCATCGATTACTCTCAGGTTATTGAGGCACTTCCTGAATGCAATTCGGAGGAGTTTTCTTGTCGTCAATTTATCAGAAGGCTCTTGATGAGCTGGCAGGGGTTTTCGAGGGCTTGGACGATGGCGAGGTCGATCAAGCAGTGGAGGCAATCGCCAAGGCACGCCGTGTAATGCTTTATGGCGTCGGGCGGGAAGGATTGCAGGTCAAGGGGCTGGCTATGCGTCTGTTCCACCTCGGACTGGACGTGGGCGTTGTGGGAGATATGACGACTGCGCCTATCGGCGCGGGCGACCTGCTTGTCGTTTCGGCGGGTCCTGGCGATTTCTCCACGGTTGCCGCGCTGATGAAGACGGCGGCGGGAAATGGTGCCAAAACGCTTTGCATTACCGCGCAGCCGAACGGTGCCTGCCCTGAAATGGCCGACCATGTTGTTGCCATACCGGCTCAGACCATGGCCAACGACACTGGCGGCTCGACGTCGGTTTTGCCGATGGGCTCGCTTTTCGAGGGCGCTCAATACATTCTGTTTGAGGGGATCATCCTCAAACTCAAGGAACGGCTTGGAGTGTCGGCGGAAGCCATGCGCCAGAACCACACCAATCTGGAATGATGCCGCCTAGAAGTAGCGGCGGCGCATTGAACAATGGAGCGCGTGTGAACGGCGGATTTTCGGTAGATGCAGAGAGCGACCATCTGAAGGCGCGCATAGCCTGGTTCTATTTCGTCGCCGGGATGACGCAGCAGGAGATCGCCGATCAGCTGGAGATAACCAGGCTTCGTGTCAACAAGATCATCGGCATCGTGCGTGCCGAAGGCGCGGTGGTCGTGGATCTTCGCATGCCGATGATCGAATGCATCAAGCTCGAGGAGGAATTGAAGGTCCGCTTCGGTCTCGAAGAGGTGATGGTAGTCCCGGCGGTGCAGGACTATCAGGGTTCCCAGCGCACGATCGGGGAAGCTGCCGGCATCGTACTCGATTCCCACGTCTCCAGGCGTCACGGCATCGGCGTTGGCTGGGGGAATACGCTGAGTTTTGCCGTGCGCCGCATTACAGAACGCCGGCTGAAGAATTCTTGGGTGGTTGGAATGATGGGCGCCGTGGCACGCGGTTCCGGCATCAATACTTTCGAACTCTCGACTGCGCTTGCGCAATCCCTCGATGTCGAATGTCACTACCTCACCGCGCCGATCTATTGTGCCACGAGCGAGGCTCGCGCCATATTGCTCCAGCATGATGAAATCTCCGCCGTGATGAAGAAGGCGGAGGAGGCGGAGGTCGGGCTGGTCTCCTGCGGAGATCTTACGCATCGTTCGCCCGTCATGCCGCTGGCCGTCATCAAGGAGAACTTGCCGGCCTTGCTGGAGTTGGGCGCCGTGGGCGAGGTCTTGGGCTGCTTCCTCGACCCCGACGGCAATATAGTCCCGCACCCGATCAACCAATCGATCATGGCATTGCCGTTGGAAGAGTTGAAGAAGAAGCCAGTTTCGATTCTTGCGTCCGGCGGAAGGACCAAGCTGCCCATCATCCGCTCCGTGCTTCGAGGACGCTACGTAAACAGGCTTGTCACCGACGATGTCGTCGCAAGGGCTCTCGTTTATGAATCCTGATTGAACGCACTTTTCAGAAGCAGGTTCAAGAAGGCCATTCCGCGTTCGCGGGATGGCCTTTTTCGTTCAGGCCGGATGAGCTCCGCGGTCGAGATGAGATAGTTGTAAATTCAATTTTACAGATACTTGTATTTTCAGATTTACATCTGATAGAGTGGCTTTGTGGATGTGGATCGGGAGGAGGTCTGCGATCGCTGCATACGCAGATGAGGTCACGGACGGCTTTGCTGGTTCGATCGTCACAGTCCCTTTGTGTGGAGGAAAGTATGAAGAGAATTACCCTTTCGCTGCTTGCGGCGGCAGCTCTTGCCGTGCCCGGTCTCGCCCTGGCACAAGAAGATGCGCCGGGCATGACCAAGAAGGACAGCTACCGTTTCGTGATCATTCCGAAGGTGGTTCATCCCTGGTTCGACAAGGTCAATGACGGCGCCAAGCAGGCGGCGGCCGTGATCAAGGCGCAAACCGGTGCCGAGGTGCAGATCGACTACAGTGCTCCGCAGCAGGCCGACGTCGTGCAGCAGAACCAGATACTGGAAAGCTCCATCGCGACCCGTCCGGACGGAATCGCAATCGACCTTCTGGATGCTAGCGGAAACCGCGCTTCGCTCGAGGAAGCCGTTGGCCAGGAGATTCCCGTTACCATCTTCGATTCCGTGCCGCCCGAAGGCATGGAGCTGACGAGCATCGGCAACGACTTCTGCGAGCAGGCCAATATCGCGGCCCGGCGCCTGGTCGAACTGCTTGACGGGAAGGGCGAGGTCGCAATCATGATGGGCGTGCCGAGCGCTCCGAACCATGCGATCCGCGCAGAATGCCATCAGAAAGTCTTTGCCGAGCACCCGGATATCAAGGTCGTTGCCACCGGCATCGATAACGACGACATCGAGACGGCGCAGAAGCAGGCTGCAGCGATCATGCAGGCCAATCCGAACCTGAAAGGCTGGGTAGCCTCGGACGCCGCCGGTCCGATCGGCATCGGCCAGGCTATCCAGGAGGCAGGCAAGACCGGTGAGGTGATCCTCGTCGGCCTCGACAACCTTCCGGAAATGCTGCAACTCATCCGCGACGGCGTCGCAGACAGCTCGTCTTCGACCAAGCCTGAAATGCAGGGCTACTGGGCTGTCATGACCATGTGGCAGAAGGCTCTCGGCCTTGAGACCCCGAAGTATATCGATACCGGCATCGCAGTTTACACCAAGGACAATGTCGGCGAGTGAATCCCGCCTTCCACCGCCGGCCGCTGTTCCGGCCGGCGGTTCAATCCACCTATGAAATGCAGAACCGATCGGTCCCGCGGCAGCAGCCTTTGCTTGCCGGGCTTGTATCCGAGAGGAGCAGAATATGGCCTTTCTTGAAATAAAAGATCTGGGACGCGATTTCCCGGGCGTGACGGCGCTGAACGACATTGATATCTCGCTGGAACTTGGTCGCGTCCATATTCTCGCCGGCGAGAACGGCGCGGGCAAATCAACGCTGGTCAAGCTGATTACCGGCTCGGATACACCGAGCAGGGGGACGATCCGGATCGACGGGCGAGATCCCGCCGAAGATCCGTCGCTTTTCAAATATGTGGCCTATGTTCCGCAGGAACTCAGCCTCTTCCCGCATCTCAGCGTTGCGGAAAACCTGTTCATCCCCTTTTCTCGTTCCGGCTTTTCCTCACGTACCGTCAGCTTCCGCCAACTCGAAAAGGAAGCGCAGATCTATCTCGACCGCTTCGCGATCGAGGCGAGACCCTCAGATCTCGTGCGCAATATCTCAGTTCCCGACCAGCAGCTTCTGCAGATTGCGCGGGCGTCTACCAACAAGCGGATGAAGATACTGATCCTCGACGAGCCGACCTCGGCCTTGACGCGCACCGAGGTCGATCGGGTTTTCAAAGTGATCAACGGTTTTCGCGACGCGGACCATGCGATCGTCTTCATTTCCCACAAGATGGACGAGGTCTTTTCTATAGGCGACGACTACACGGTGCTGCGAAACGGCGAGAAGGTGGCGACCGGCAGGATCAAGGACATTAACGAAGCCGATCTTATCCGTGCCATGTCCGGTTCGGAGCTTTCCTTGGGTGAGCATTTCTGGCCTGAGGCCATGCCCGACGCCGGGGAGGAAACGATCCTTGAGGTCGAAGGACTTACCGGCCGTCGCTTCGACGATGTCTCCTTCACCCTGAAGCGGGGCGAGATTCTCGGCTTCGCGGGGCTGGTTGGGGCAGGGCGCTCCGAAGTCATGCAAACCATGTTCGGCTTCCTGAAAGCCAAAGCCGGCAAGATAACAGTCAAGGGCGAGCCCTGGGCGTTGGGCGATACAAATTACAGCGTCGCCAACGGCATGCTTTACCTTTCCGAGGAACGCAAGCATCACGGCATCCTGCCGCTTCTCAGCGTTCGTGAAAATATCGGCATCTCGATCCTCGATCAAACTGCGGGCTGGTTCGGCATATCGAGCTCGAAGGAGAAGTCCAAGGTCGCCGAAATCATCAAGGCCTATGACATCAAGACGGCCAGCATGGGCAAGAAGATCGCCTTTTTGTCCGGCGGCAATCAGCAGAAGGCGATCATAGGCCGCGCCATGGCCACTTTGCCGAACGTACTCATTTTCGACGAACCGACCAAGGGAATCGATGTGCGCACCAAGGCGGAAATCTACCGGATCATGAAGATGCTCGCCGAGCGCGGTGTCGGCATCATCCTTGTGTCGTCCGAAATGGACGAACTGCGCAAATGCGCCAATCGCATCATCACCATGTATACCGGCAGGATTACCGGAAGCTTTGAGACTGCAACCACGAGCAATGAACAGCTCGTTGGTGCGATCTTCGGTTCGGAGAAAAAAGAAAATGCAGCGTAACCCCCTTTCAATTCTTCTGACCAACCCTCTCGCGGGGGTCTTCGTGGCGCTGCTGATCATCTTCCTTGTTTCTGCCGCGCTGTCTCCCTACTTCCTGACTTCTTATAACATGTCGGTCGTCGCCCGCTCTCTGGCCTTCGTCGGACTCGTCACCATCGGGCAGGCGATGCTTCTCATTCTCGGCGAGCTTGATCTGTCGCTGGGCGTGATCGGCGGCCTCGCCGGGGTTGTTTCGGGAATGCTCATGGTGCAGTTCGGCATCCATCCGGCCGTTGCCTTCGGCGGTGGTCTGGCGCTCGGCGCAGCACTCGGCTTCTTCAACGGCTTCCTTGTCACCACGCTTCGCCTTCATTCGCTGGTGCTGACCATCGGCACCGCGGGGATATTCGGCGGCGTCAATCTGGTGCTGACGAAGGGCGTGGCGATCACCAATATACCGAGAGAGATCCAGTTTCTCGGCCGCGGAGATTTTTTCGGCGTTCCGGTTCCTTTCGTCGTCATGCTGGTCGTGCTCCTGATTGCGATTTTCGTAACGCTGAAGACGCCGTTCGGCCGCTACATGTATGCGATCGGCAACAACAAGGCGGCTGCTCGCATGCTCGGCATCAAGGTTGATCGGGTCCGCGTGCTGGTCTTCACTGCCGCCGGATTCCTATCGGCGCTTGCCGGTCTTCTGATGGTGGCCCGTCTCGGCACGGCGCAGCCGTCTATCGGCGAAACCTGGGTTCTGCCTCCGATCGCGGCATCCGTCATTGGCGGCGTCGCCACGACAGGCGGCGTCGGTACGCCGCTCGGCGCGATTCTCGGTGCCGCGATTATCGGCATCATCGAGAACATCATCGTTCTGTTCGGCGTCTCACCTTACTGGCAGGGTGTGGTCAGTGGTGTCATCGTTGTGCTTGCAATCTCCTTCGACGCGATCTCGCGGCGGTATATCCGCAAGGAAGAATGACGGCAGGCATCGCGGTTATTCGTACCGCAGACTTCTCGAGCCAATCCGGAATGCAGGCTTCGGGCCCCAATGTCGCGCGGGATATGAACAGAGGAGGAAGATTATGAAACTTGGATTGAACCTTTCCTTTGCCATCAAACGGTGGCTGGGCGGCGAGCGGCTGGCAGCACTCGTCAAGAACGATCTCGGCATCGACTATGCACAGTTCACATGGGACCTCGTTGACCCTTGGTGGCCGGAGGTAGTGCGCGACCGCATCGCGCGTGACTACGCCAGGGCTTTCGAGGCCGCGGATGTCACGATCGAGAGTTCCTTCGGCGGACTCGCCTCCTATACCTACAATCATTTCTTGGCACCGACCGAAGAACTGCGAGCGCTCGGCAAGGAGCACTTCAAACGCGCGATCGACATGACCGGGGAAATGCGCGTTCCGGTAGCCGGCATGCCCTTCGGATCCTATTCCGCCGACGATGCGCTGAATTCGAAACGTCGCGAGGAAATCTACAAGCTGGCGCTGGAGATGATCGTTGATCTGTCGCGTCACGCGAAGAGCCGGGGCCTATCGAAGCTGATGATAGAGCCGGTGCCGCTCGCCACCGAATTTCCTTCATCCGCCACGGATGCCTTGAGGTTGATGAAGGATCTCGACGGGGCAACCGATATTCCGGTTCGTCTCTGTGTCGATTGGGGGCATGCGCTCTTCACGCCCCTCTTCAAGGAAAAGGCGGACATGGACCATTGGATGCGTGTTTGTGGTGAATATATCGCTGCTTATCACATCCAGCAGACCGATGGTCTGCTGGACCGTCACTGGAATTTCACGCGGGAAGGCATCGTCACGCCCGAACTGCTCGCCGAGTTCTGGAACCGCCACAAACTGACGGATCAGACATACCTGATGGAAATCATCTATCCCTTCGAGGAAACGGATGAATTCGTATTTCAGGATATGAAGAATGCTATCGCGTTGCTGAAGAAAGCGAGCTGACGAACTGTACGTCGCTCCCGCTCACAGACATCTTTAAGGAAGACTGCCGTGACCAAGACCAAGAAGCTGATGAACGCGCCCGAGACCATCATTCCGGAAATGATCGAAGGGATGTTGGGAGCCCACCCAGACATACTGACATCCTTCGGAGCGACGGGACGGGTACTGGTCGCCGTCGACGGGCCTCGCGACGGCAAGGTAGGAATCGTGGTTGGCGGCGGCTCGGGGCACGAGCCGGCTTTCGCGGGCTATGTCGGTCGCGGTCTTGCCGACGCGTCGGCGATCGGCAACGTCTTCGCTTCGCCGTCTCCGGAGCCGATCCTGGAGGCGACGCGGGCCGCCGACGGCGGTGCAGGCGTCATCTATCTTTACGGCAACTATTCAGGCGACGTCATGAACTTCGACATGGCGGCGGAGGAGGCCAGGCGGGAAGGCATAGAGATACGCTCCATACCCGTCACCGACGACGTTGCGTCCGCGCCGTCCGATCGTGTCGGAGAGCGTCGTGGCATCGCCGGCGATTTCTTCGTTTTCAAGATCGCCGGAGCCGCCGCCGACCGGATGAAGACGCTCGATGAAGTCGAATCGATTACGCGCAAGGCAAATCGCCTGACCGCGACGATGGGCGTTGCGCTTGGCGCGTGCTCGTTGCCGCAGACGCTGAAGCCGAATTTCGAACTCGGCGATGATCAGATGGAAATCGGCATGGGTGTGCACGGGGAGCCGGGGATACGCCGTTCCACGGTGGAGACCGCGGATGCGGTGACAGAGGAGCTCATGCAGCACATTCTGGCCGAGCTGAAGCTGAAGAGCGGAGATAGAGTGGGCCTCCTCGTAAACGGGCTTGGCTCCACCACCCCTATGGAGCTTTATCTTCTTCACCGGCGCGCAAAACAGATCCTCGATGAAATCGGAGTGGGAATCCATCGCTCTTTCGTCGGTGAATATGTCACGTCGCTGGAGATGGCGGGCGCTTCGATCACCTTGATCAAGCTGGACGAAGAATTGACGGATCTCCTGGATCATCCGTGCTTCGCTCCGGCCCTGCGCATAGGGGCGCCGCCTATGGCTGCCGCGGCAGATGCGAAATCGCGGCTTCAGCGCATAGCCTCGGAGCAGTCCTCACGGGCTTCTGCAGCGGATGCACCCGGTGCGCGCGAGACTGTCGAGGATACCGGAGAGCTCACCTCCCGGATTTTTGCGGAGATGATCCGAAAGGTGAGTTACGCAATCGAGGACCGTGCGGACTGGCTTTCAGAACTGGACGGTGTGATTGGCGACGGCGACCACGGCGTTACCATGAGCATTGGCTGGCGTGCCGTCCGCATCGAAATCGAAGAGATCGGCGATGACGAAAGCATAGAGGATATCTGCAAGCGCGTCGCCAAAGCTTTCCTCGATGCCGTTGGAGCGTCCTCCGGTCCGCTCTACGCGACTGCGTTCCTTCGCGCGGGCGAAGCCACTGCCGGCCGGCATCGCCTGGACGCGTCCGCATTCGTGGCTTTTCTCGAAGGAGCGTCCGCTGGAATTCGCGAACGCGGCAAGGCCGAGCCGGGGGACAAGACCATGGTCGATGCATGGGTGCCCGCGGTCGAGCAGGCGAGGTTAGCTCTCGCTGAGGGCGGCGACCTGGTCGACTGCCTCAGAGCTGCCGCCGTCGGTGCTGAGAAGGGAATGAAGGCGACCGCCTCCATTCCGGCGCGCCGTGGCCGCTCGGCGAAACTTGGGGAGCGTTCGCTTGGCCATATCGATCCCGGTTCGGCATCGACGTTTCTGATGATCGATGCAATGTGTCAGTCTTTCGAAGCCCAGACACTCGATCCCGTCAGCCGCGCAAAGCGGTCGAGCCGGTTCGTCTGACATGTTCGGACGCTTCATCAGGGACTATCGAGCCCTTCGATGATTATAAGGCCCCGACTGGGTGTTCGTCTCCCGCGTGTTTGTTGCCAGGGTAACGGCGGAGCCGCTCCGTTCTTCTTGGTGTTTCGGCAGGGAAGGTGCGATGTGCCGAGAGCACATCGCACCGGCGTCGGCAACGCTTTCTAGAGCGCAGCCTCGATCTTGGCGGCGGCGTCGGCCGAAACCCATTTCTTCCAGATGTCCGGGTTCTCCGCGAGGAAGTGCTTGGCGCCGTCCTCGCCGCTCGCCTGGTTGTCAGTCATCCAGGCCATCAGCTTGTTGATGGTGTCGTTGCTCCAGGAGCGCTTGTTCAGGTAGTCCATCACCTCGGGACCGACCCGCTCCGAGAAGGGCTTTGCAACGAGCGTGACGATGGTGTCGACCGGCCAGCCATTCGGTTTCGGATCCGTGCACGCCTCAACCGTGTTGCAACGCTTCCACTCGGCCGGATCGTTTGCCACACCCTCTTCGAGGCGAACCATCTGGTATTTTCCGAGAAGCGCAGTGGGGGCCCAGTAATAGGTCACGAAGTTCTCCTTGCGCTCATACGCTTTCGCGATCGAGCCATCGAGACCTGCGGCCGAACCGGTATCGACGAGTTTCCAACCTGCTTTTTCAGCATCGAACGCCTTGAAGAGCTGTGAGGTGACGACCGTGCCGCCCCATCCCTGCGGCCCGTTCAGAATTGCGCCCTTGCTCGAATCCTCGGCATCGGGAAAGAGTTCCGGCTGTTTCAGAACGTCCGGTATCGTCTTGATGTCCGGATGGGCCTCGGCGACATATTGTGGAATCCACCAGCCCTGAACTCCGCCGTCGGGAAGCGGCGAGCCGACCTGGACGATGCGCCCTTCGTCCGTTCCCTTTTTTACGACGTCGGGCAGCAGGTCGATCCAGGCTTCGGGCGCGATGTCAGGCTGGCCCTTTTCCGCCATTGATGTGATCGTCGGAACGGTGTCCCCGATCGTGATTTCCGCGTTGCAGCCGTATCCTTCGTTGAGGATGAGCTTGTCCAGGTTGGAAATGACCTCCGCGCTCTGCCAGTTCATGCTGGCGATGGTGACATCACCGCACTCTGCCGCATTGGCAATCGATGCGCCGGCAAGAAGGCTGAAGGTCAGGCATGTCGATGCAAGCAGTTTTTTCATTATCGTTCCCTCTGTTTGCGGCGTCTTCTTTCGAGCGGGGCGCCGCGGAGCCCGCCTTACGGAACTAGGAGGCGCCTCCCATACGTATCGATTTCCGGAATGCTGCCGTCAGTCCGCGGGCAACGGCCGTGTTGAAGCCAGCCGCAACCATTTCTTCGAGCGCGGCCGCCGTGGTGCCGCGATAGTCGAGGAAGGTCTGGACCGTGTCGGTGGGACAGTCTTCCCGCTGTTCCAGCAACCGGCCCGCACCTACGATGAGCGTGTTGACGGCACGCTGGGCCACCCGCCGATCCAATCCGTAGGCGATGGCGTCGGTCATCATCGCTTCGGCAAGCAGGGCCGGAAAAGCAGGTCCGGAGCCGGAAAGGCCGGTGAAATAGTCGATCTCCGCCTCGCTCGCGACCTCATCCTGAACGCCGCAGGCATCGAAGATCGCACGCACGATGGCCCGGTCCTTTTCATCTACATCCGCAGTCGCGGTCCACGGTGTATAGGACTTTCGGACCTCGGCAGCGGCATTCGGCAATGAACGGACAACGCGGCGGGTCTGGTGATGACCGCAAATCGCATCCACGCGGATGCCGGCCATGACGGATACGACAAGCTTGTCCTCGGCATTGACCTTCAGTCCAGACCAGTCGGCCGGGCGGACGGAAAGAACGATGACGTCCGAGCGGTCGGCAAGTGCCTGGTTGTCCGAGGTCCAGAAGGCGTCGGGGAAACGGTTGAGGCGCTTATTGCGATAGGAGAGCGACAGGTTTTGAGGCTCGATGATGCCGGCGTCCAGCGTCGCGGCGGCAATGGCTCCACCGAGCCAGCCCGCGCCGCCGATCACGCCAATCCTCAAGCCCTTGCCTGCTGCCACCCTGCTGTCACTCCGGTTTATACTCATGCCGTGCGAAGAAACGGTCGAGCTCCCGCTGCTGGGGAACCTCTCCGGTATAGATCGCGATGTATTCCGGGATTCGTTTCATGCGGATCGCGAGGTCCTCCCTGGACTGCATCGAGATGTATCCGATCTGGACGAGATAAGTCGTTCTTGCGCGGACGTCCGCAGAGCCCTCGTCGTAACCAAATCGCATGAACATGCGGCCAAGCGCTTCCATTCTCACCTGGTCGGCCTGCTGCACCTCTGCCAAAATCTCCGGCGATTGCAGCGCCCAGCTGCGAACCGCGAATTCGAATTGAGAGTCGAAGAGGTCCTTGTCCAGCCAGCAGTCGAAAACGTTCAGCATCGCCTCGGCGAGCGACTCCGCATAGGCCTCGGACTGCTTGACGAGATTGCCCGTGTTCTTTTCCCTCCAGCGCGAGATGAGCGCGTTCAACAATTCCTCCCGATCCCTGAAGAACCAGTAGAAGCTGGTCCGGGAGAGGTTGAGGCGTTTTGCAAGCGGCAGGATCTTCACCGAATCCACGCCAGATTCGAGTAGCGAGTCATAGGCCGCCTCGAGCCATCCCTCATGAGAGCCCCGCCAGCCGCTGTCACTTGTCGCCTGTTCCATGATTGTTTCGTAACAAATCCTTCTCGCCGCTACAAGCAAAATGTACATCTATGTCTATATTATGGACTCTCGTGTTTTTGATCGTTGACACATATGTACATTCCTGCTTACCGTTGCGGCAAAGTCCCCCAAGACCGGAGTCCGCCGTATGTCGAACGATCCCCTGCTTCAGCCCTTTCAACTGAAGCATTTGACCCTTCGCAACCGTATCATCGTCACGTCGCACGAACCTGCCTATCCCGAGGACGGCATGCCGAAGGGCCGCTATCGAGCATATACCGTGGAGCGGGCGAGGGGCGGGGTGGCGATGACGATGACCGCCGGCTCCGCCGCCGTCTCGAAGGACAGCCCGCCGGTCTTCAACAACTTGCTCGCCTACAAGGACGAGATCGTCCCGTGGATCCGGGAAATGACCGACGCCGTGCATGAAGAGGGGGCGGCGATCATGATCCAGCTCACCCATCTCGGCCGCCGCACGCGCTGGGACAAGGGCGACTGGCTGCCCGTCGTAGCTCCCTCTCATCACCGCGAGGCGGCGCATCGGGCGTTTCCCAAGAAGCTGGAAGACTGGGATATCGAGCGTATCATCAAGGACTTCGCCGACGCCGCCGAACGCATGAAGGCGGGCGGCATGGACGGCGTCGAACTGGAGGCCTACGGCCACCTCATCGACCAGTTCACCTCACCGCTCACCAATGAACTCGACGGGCCTTATGGCGGCTCGCTCGACAACCGCCTGCGCTTCTGTCTCGACGTGTTCAAGGCCATGCGCGAGCGCGTCGGCGACGACTTCATCCTCGGCGTGCGCTACACGGCCGACGAATGTCTGCCCGGCGGGACCGGAAAGGCCGAAGGCCTGGAAATCTCCCGCCGCCTCAAGGAAAGCGGCCTCATCGACTATCTCAACGTCATCCGAGGCCATATCGACACCGATCCCGGCCTGACGGACGTCATTCCCATTCAGGGCATGGCGAGTGCGCCGCATCTGGATTTTGCCGGCGACATTCGTGCCGCGACAAAATTCCCCACTTTCCACGCGGCAAAGATCCAGGATGTCGCGACCGCCCGCCATGCGATCGCAGCCGGCAAGGTGGACATGGTCGGCATGACGCGCGCCCACATGACCGACCCGCACATCGTCCGCAAGATCATGGAAAAGCGCGAGGACGACATCCGCCCCTGTGTCGGCGCGAATTATTGTCTCGACCGCATCTATCAGGGCGGCATGGCCTTCTGCATCCACAATGCGGCAACCGGCCGCGAGGAGGCGATGCCGCACAGGATTCCGAAGGCGGACGCCCGCAGGAAGGTCGTGATCGTCGGCGCCGGCCCGGCCGGCCTGGAGGCGGCGCGCGTCTCTGCCGAGCGCGGCCACGAGGTTGTGGTCTTCGAGGCGGCGAACGATCCCGGCGGGCAGATCCGCCTCACTGCGCAGAGCGAGCGCCGGCGCGAAATGATCAGCATCATCGACTGGCGGATGAGCCAGTGCGAAAAGCTCGGCGTCGCGTTCCGCTTCAATACCTGGGCTGAGGCCGACACGGTGCTCGCCGAAAACCCGGACGTGGTGATCATCGCGACGGGCGGCCTGCCGCACACAGAGGTTCTGTCGAAGGGTAACGAGCTGGTCGTGTCGTCCTGGGATATCATCTCGGGCGATGTGAAGCCGGGCACGAATGTGCTCATCTTCGACGATGCCGGTGATCATGCCGGCCTTCAAGCGGCAGAGTTCATCGCCAAGACCGGCGCGAAAGTCGAAATCATGACGCCGGACCGTTCCTTCGCTCCGGAAGTCATGGCGATGAACCTCGTTCCCTATATGCGCTCGCTGCAGAAGCTGGATGTCATCTTCACCGTCACCTATCGGCTCGAAGCGGCGGAAAAGAGCGGAAACCAGATCATCGCCCATGTCGGCAGCGATTACGGAGGCATCGCCAAGCAGCGCATGGTCGATCAGATCGTCGTCAATCATGGCACCATTCCGCTGGACGACCTCTATTTCGAGCTGAAACCCGGTTCGAGGAATCTCGGCGAGATCTCCTATGACGAGCTGCTGTCCGGTGCGCCGCAGACCGTCGGGCGCAACCCCGATGGCACCTACCAATTGTTCCGGATCGGCGATGCGGTCGCCGCCCGCAACACGCATGCGGCCATCTACGACGCGCTGCGCCTTGCCAAGGATATCTGACCATATCCGAGCCGGGGCTGTGCAAAGGTGCCTCGGTGCGGCTTTCGTGACGTCCGAATCGCGCTCGCTAAAGTCGACCCTAGGCGCCCTGTTCATTCGAATGGATGCGAGCGGTTTCCATCTCTCCGGGTGACAGTTCGCATCCAGTCAAGACCACTGCAACGATCGCCTGTGCCGCCAAGCAGTATCCCGCCCGATCGCTGGACTCGGGCATTGCCAGTCAAACAACCACTTAAGGCACGCAACCTCTACGGTCTGCGGTTCGATTTCCGTCAAAGCAGGCGGTGGGATCGATTCGTCAAAGTGATGCGAGGATTTCCAAGCGCTCAAATGATCCGCGATAGCGTATTCGTGATCGCATCTGGACGATCGCAAAGGCAATTCGGACTTTGCCGCATGGATGGAATTGGGGCCGAAAAACTATCGTACTCGCATGAACGCAGAGTTGGACCCAATGAACGGAAATCCATTTTTCAGGCAGGACCGGTCTTCAAAACGGAGCACAGCCGTAGTGGCTTTGCTATCGGTGCTGACCGTCCCCTTTCTTGCCACCGTTCCTGCCGCCGCTCAGCAGGCCGAGGGGGAGCGGCTGTTCCGGCAGCGCTGTGGCGCTTGTCACAGCATCGATCCCGGCCAGAACAAGAGCGGTCCGCATCTTCTCCAGGTGATCGGGCGTCCGGCCGGCAGCATCGAAGGTGCTCGCTATTCCGGTGCCATGCGAGCTTCCGGCATCATCTGGAATGGCGAGACTCTCAATACCTTTCTCAACCAGCCGCGCCAGATGGTTCCGGGCACCACGATGACCGTCGGAGTGCCCGATGCAGCGCAACGCGCGGCAATTATCGACTACTTGGAAAGCCTTTAACCTGATGAAGGAGCCGCAATCATGACTGCGTTCACGATCAATGGGAAAGCGATCGATGTCGCTGCCGAGCCCGATACGCCGCTTCTGTGGGTGATCCGGGAACATCTCAAGCTTACCGGCACGAAGTTCGGCTGCGGCATCGCGCTTTGTGGCGCCTGCACGGTCCATATCGACGGCGAGCCGATGCGCTCGTGCCAGACGCAGCTCCAGGATGTTGCCGGCAGGCAGGTGACCACGATCGAGGGCCTCTCTCCGGATGCCAGCCATCCGCTGCAGAAAGCCTGGATCGCCGAACAGGTGCCGCAATGCGGCTATTGCCAATCGGGGCAGATCATGCAGGCAGCCGCCCTCCTCGAGACCAATCCCAATCCCACGCGCGAGCAGATCGTCGAGCATATGGACGGCAATATCTGCCGGTGCGGGACCTACGGGCGGATCATCAGCGCGATCGAGCGCGCAGCGCAGGAGGCTTAAGCGATGACCGAAACATCTCCGCTTCGAACCGCCGCTCTGTCGCGGCGCAGTTTCCTCGTCACGATCGGCGCTACCGGCATCGCGGTGGCATTCGGTGGCCTGCCTTCCGGTGCCTCTGGCGCCGAAACCGCCCCGGCGACCGCAGGCGATTTCAAGCCGAACGTGTGGGTGACTATCGCCTCCGACGGCATCGTCAGCATCATCTGTCCCGCTTCGGAGATGGGGCAGGGCGTCATGACGTCCCTGCCCTTGCTGATCGCAGAGGACATGGACGCCGATTGGGACAAGGTTCGTATCGTCCAGGCGCCGTCGGATGCGGAGAAATACGGCAATCCCGGCTTCTACGGCGTTCAGATCACAGGCGGCAGCGAGACCATGCGCGGCTATTACCAGCCATTGCGCCTGGTGGGCGCCCAGACGCGCAAGGTTATCCTGGCGATCGCCGCCTCCCAGCTGAACGTGCCCGTGAGCGAGCTCGCCACGGAACCGAACAGGGTCGTCCATGCAAGATCGGGCCGCTCGCTGGACTATGGCGAGATCGCGGCCATAGGGGAGCTTCCCGATCCGCTGCCGGAAGCGACGGATGCCGACGTGAAGCCTCTCGACCAGTGCCGCTATATCGGCCGCCGGGACATCGACCGCATCGACGTGCCCGCCAAGGTTGACGGCACGGCGCGGTTCGGCATCGACGTCGAGCTGCCGGACATGCTCTACGGCGCGGTGCTGCGGGCACCGGTTCCAGGCGAGGCGCCGGAGAGCATCGACGACGTCGCGGCGAGAGCTGTGAAGGGCATCACCCATATCGTTTCTCTGCCTTACGGCGTCGGCGTCATCGGCGAGAGCTACGACGCCGCCCGGCGCGCCAAAGACCTGCTGAATGTCACCTGGAGCAATTCATCACGGGTCCGGCGCTACGACAGCAGCCGTCTGGCGGAGAGCTATCGCGACGTTGGCCGGGATCTCACCCGGGCAGGCGTTGCCTCGCACACGCAGGGAGATGCTCCTGCGGCAATCGCCGGGGCGGCCCGCATCATCGCCGCCGACTATGTCACCGATCACGTACACCACGCGACCATGGAGCCGATGAACGCCACCGCGGTGGTCTTGGGCGATACGGTCGAGGTCTGGGCGCCGACCCAAGGGCCGACCGCGACGCAGGGCTTTGCCGCCGGGGCCGCCGGCACGACCCCGGACAAGGTCAAGGTCCACACCACCCTGCTGGGCGGCGGCTTCGGCCGCAGGGCCGAGGCCGACTTCATCGTCGATGCGGTATCCCTCGCCAAGGAGGTTCAGGGCCGGCCGGTCAAGGTCATCTGGAGCCGCGAGGACGACGTCCGGCATGGCAAGTACCGGCCGCTTGCGGCACAGCATGTGCAGGTCGGGCTGGACGAGGCCGGCAACATCGTCGGCTGGCGGCATCGCGTGGTGGCAGACTCGATTTTCGCCCGCACCTTGCCCGACATGTTCGCCGGCGACGGCGGCCAGGATACCGTCGTGACCGATGGCACGATCTTCAGCTATCGCGTCCCCACGCATCTGGTGGAATTCATCCGTCAGAACAATGGCCGGGACGTCGGTTTCTGGCGCGCGGTGGGGTATGGGCAAAACAATTTCGGTGTCGAATGCATCATCGACGAGGTCGCGGCCGCCAAGGGCATCGACCCCGTGGCGTTCCGGCTCGAGCTTCTGAGCGGCCAGCCGCGTGCGCAAAGGGTCATCGAGGCGGTCGCCGAAATGGCAGAGTGGGATCGCCCCCGTGAGGGGCGGGCGCTCGGCCTCGCCTATACCGACGCCTTCGATGCGCATTGCGCGCAGGTCGCCGAGGTGTCGCTCAACCGCGAGAGCGGCGAGATCCGGGTGCACAATGTCTGGTGCGTCGTCGATCCGGGTGTGGCGATCCAGCCTCTCAATATCGAAGCGCAGGTCGCCGGCGCGATCGTGCACGGCGCCAGCCATGCGCTCTACGAGCAGATCAACATCGTCGATGGCGAGACGCAGGAGTCGAATTTCGACACCTATCGGGTGATGCGGATGTCGGAGATGCCGGACATCCATGTCCGCGTGACACCGACGCCGGAGAACAAGCCTGCCGGCATCGGCGAGGTCGGACTTCCGCCGACCGGACCGGCGATTGCCAACGCCGTGGCGCGGCTCACCGGCGGCGTGCGGCTGCGCCACTATCCGTTCCTGCCGGAGCGGGTGCTGGCAGCGCTCAATGGCTGACCGATCACATGGCATCACAAGCCGGTCGGCGGATGCGATTGTCCGCAGGAAGGCCGTATCAGCGAAGCCCATCCATGGACGATCACGAAAGAGATCGGATGCTGCAGCATTGATGGTCCCGGATGCTTCGGGAGGAGATTTCCGGCGGCGATCTCCTGGATGCCCGGATTGAAGTTCCCGGGAATATCGCTTCGCAAGATCGAGGCGATGCGCTGGCAGCTTCGGTCGCCGGCGAAAATTTCCGGCTACAATACTTACTCAGGTTTCAGAACAGATAGATAGATGCTGCGAAATCTTGATCGAGCATGCTTCGATATAGCCTTCGTTTTCTTTGAAAACTTAAACTATCAAAGATTTTTGATCGCAGCGTTATAATGTTGATGACGTATATGATTGAGGCTGGCTGATCGGTGCATTACGGTCATACTTGTCTTTGGGATCGGCCGGGAAGTTCAATGGACCCATTATCGGAAGTGCTCTCGCTGCTAAAGCCGCGCAGCTATCTCTCAGCCGGGTTCGATGCAGGCGGCGAATGGGCCATCCGATTCTCCAATCAGTATGACACGATCAAGTGCTATGCCGTTGTCTCCGGAGGATGCTTGCTTGCGGTGGAGGGCGTTCCCGACCTGGTGCGACTTGAGGCGGGGGACTGCTTCGTATTGCCGAGCGGCCGCCCCTTCCGGCTGACAAGCGATATGGCTATCCCCCCGGTCGATTCCAAAACGATCTTTCCACCGGCGCGTCCCGGTGGCGTTGTTCGAGTCAACGAAGGTGGGGGCGTGTTTCTGGCAGGCAGTCGCTTTGCCGTGGCCGGCAACCACGCCGATCTTTTGCTGAGCATGCTGCCGCCGATCGTGCACATACGCAAGGAGTCCGAACAGGCGGCATTGCGCTGGTCGGTAGAGCGCATGATGGAGGAGATGCGCGAAGGGCAGCCGGGGGGCTTTCTCATCGCGCAGCACCTCGCCCATATGATGCTCGTGCAGGCCTTGCGTATGCATTTGGCCGAAGGTGTGAATGGCGATGCGAGCTGGTTTGTCGCTCTGGCGGACAAACAGATCGGCGCCGCGATCAAGGCCATGCATGCCGATCCTGCATGTCGTTGGACGCTTCAGGATCTTGCCGCGCGCGCCGGCATGTCGCGGTCGACGTTCGCGCAACGCTTCCGGCAGAAGGCAGGCGAGACGCCGATGGAGTATCTTTCGCGTTGGCGCATGCTTCTGGCGGCGGACAAGCTGGAGAATTCCAGCGACTCCGTCGCGACGATCGCTATCTCGCTGGGCTATGAATCGGAGAGTGCGTTCAGTGCGGCCTTCAAGCGCATCATGAGCTGCTCACCTCGGCAGTTCAGCCGTGGCGGAGAGGAGCGGCTCCGCACAGCGACGCAAGTCGCTTCAGACGATCGGCCGGTCATACCGGATCTTCAAACCAGTATCCGGCGGCGCGTATCGACGAGCGAAGGTGTCGAGCGCTGCGCCGAGAGTGGCGATTTGGTCATAGGCATAGCAAAGTAGGCACAGTTGCCTAGAACCATACATCTCGCGCGGCGCTCTGGCTTTCCTCCCTCTTCGGCAGAATATTGGCAATCCGGGCTCAGGACATGATCAATCCGCCGTCGACATTGATCGTCTGCCCCGTGATGTAAGCTGCATCTTCCGAGGCAAGAAAGGCGACGAGGGAGCCCACCTCGGCGGGCGTTCCGGCGCGGCCCATCGGGATGCCGCGAACCCATTCCGCCATCAGTTCGCCCGGGCCGTATTCGCCGAGCATCTGGCCCCAGACGCGGTCGTTGTAGTCCCACATCTCGGTGTGGATGATGCCAGGGCAGATGGCGTTGACGGTGATGCCTTCGCGGGCGAGTTCCTTGGCGAGGCTCTGGGTCAGTCCGACCACGCCGAATTTCGAGGCGGCATAGTGCGGGGTATAGATGAACCCCTGGCGGGCCTGACCGGAGGCAGTGTTGACGAGCCGCCCCTTCGTGCCGCTGGCGCGAAAGCGGCGGACCGCCTCCTGGCAGCAAAGGAAGACGCCCTTGGTGTTGACGTCGAGGTTCAGGTCCCACTCGCGCTCGGTCAGGTCTTCGATCTTGGCGATGGTGATGACGCCGGCATTTTGGACCGATACGGAAATCGCACCGAGCTTCGCCTCGGCTTCGCCATAGGCATCCTGCACGGCCTTTGCATCGGTCACGTCCAGCGCAAAGCCGATCACTTCGGTACCGGTTTCCTCAGAGAGCGCTTTGGCGACCGCGGGCGTATCCTTCTCGATCGCAGCGATGGCGACCTTTGCGCCTTCGTCCGCAAAGCGTTTGGCAATGCCAAGCCCAATGCCTTTGTTGCCTCCCGTGACGAAAACCGTCTGGCCTGCAAAACGTTTCATGGTCTTTCCTCCATAATGCACAGCAGGCCAGCGCTGATCTCGGATGAGATCAGGCCGTGAGCCTTGCTGCAGTGAACTTGTCGGTGACGAACACATCGATGACGCCCAGTTTGAGAGCGCCGGCGATGGCCTGGGTTTTCGATTCTCCGCCCGCCAATGCGATGACGCGGTCGGCTTTCCTGAGGTCTTCAAGCGAAATGCCGATGACGCGCTCGTTGAGCGGGGTTTCGACCGGCTTTCCGTCCTTGTCGTAGAACCGATAGGAAATCTCGCCGACGGCGCCGGCCTCGTGGAGCATTGCCATCTCCTGGCGGGAGAAGGTATTGCCGGAGCGGGCAAGCAGTTCGGACGGCTCCACCGCGCCGATGCCGACGATCGCAAGGCTGAGCCGGCCGAACAGGTCCATCGTCTCGCGCACGACCGGGTCGGCCAGCATGACCAGCTTGGCCTCGCGCGAGGAGGTGATGCCCTGCACCAGAAGCAACCGCGGCTCGCCGCCGGTGAGCCGCGCAAGGCGGGCCGTCAGCTGTGTGGCGTGGGTTTGCACCGAGGCATCGCCCATGCCGCCCAGGATCTGCACGATATATTTGGCCTTGGCATTCTTGAGCGGGTGGATGTTGTCCACCATGCGCAGGATGGTCTGGCTCCAGCTCGAGACGCCGATGATCTCGTCCTGTTGAAGGGTGACCTCGACGAAATGGGCCGCCGCCTCGCCGATGCGCGCCATGATCGCGCCGTCGCGATCCTCGGAACAATCGATGACGATCGCCTCGGTCAGCCCGTAGCGCTCGCGCAGCGCAGTTTCGAGTTCGGCGAAGGTTCCCGGCGGCGGAATGACCGTCGTGCGCACGATGTCTTCCTGCTCGGCTCGCTTCAGCATGCGCGAAACGGTCGCCTGCGACATATGCATGGTCCCGGCGATCTCTGCCTGGCGTTTGCCTTCGATATGATACATCTGAGCAATTCGGGCGATCAGTCGCAGCTCGTTGAGCCGTCCCATAGGAGCCTCCAGCGGTGAATTTTTATTCACTCATAGTTGAAGGACCCGGAACGGTCGAGCGGTAGATTGCGTCCTGCCAAACCAGGAGTCTCTCCGTGGCATCGGAGGTACGCGGCGAAAGGATATTTCCGGCACGCGGCAAGGCGGCAATGGCCGCAAGATCGGGCCATACGCCCAGCGAAAGGCCCGCCAGATAGGCCGCGCCAAGGGCGGATGCCTCGGGTGCGTCGCACTGCGTGACGACGTGGTCAAGCGTGTCGGCCACGCACTGCATAAGAAAGGTGTTCTTGCTCGGGCCGCCATCTGCATAGAGACGGCCGAGCGGGGTCGGCGACTGCGCCGACATCGCCTTGAAGACGTCATGGACCTGGAAGGCCATGGAATCGGTCACCGCGCGCGCCATCTGGGCACGGGTGGTGTTGAAGGTGATGCCGGAGAACAGCGCTCGTGCATCGGACTTCCAATAAGGCGCACCGAGTCCCACGAAGGCCGGAACGAAGCCCGGCCCGCCGGGTTCGGCGGTTGCGGCGAGATCGATCAAGGCCTGCACGTCGGCAAGGCCGAGCATATCGGCCATCCACGGCAGCGCAGCGGCCGAGACGAGGATATTGCCCTCGAAGGCGTAAGTTGGCTGACTGCCGATCGACCAGGCGATCGTCGTCGTGATCCCCTGCTCAGGCGCGATGAAACGGGGCAGCGTCGTCATGATCGAGGAGCCGGTGCCGAAGGTCACCTTACCGTCTCCGGGATTGAAGGCGCCGTGACCGAAAAGCGCGGCATGGCTGTCGCCGATGGCGGAGGCGATCGGAATGCCGTCTCTAAGGCCCGGCACATTCCTGGTTGCGCCGAAGCGGGATGCACTGTCGCGAACTTCGGGCAGGGCCGATTTCGGTACGCCGAACAGTTCGCAGAGCTCGTCGCTCCAGACCTTGCGGTTGAGATCGT
The DNA here is from genome assembly GCA_033795365.1 of Shinella sp. Classification (GTDB taxonomy): domain Bacteria; phylum Pseudomonadota; class Alphaproteobacteria; order Rhizobiales; family Rhizobiaceae; genus JARYGU01. The sequence goes on along the minus strand of JARYGU010000001.1, from coordinate 441,311 downwards.
AGAGCTGGCTGCGCGCGGCATTGGCGGCGTCGCAGGCATGAACCGCGCCATCGGTAAAACAATGGATCAGCCAGGCGTCGATCGTGCCGAGCCGAACTGTGTGTCCCGCCGGAACGCGGTCCAGCAACCACTTCATCTTGGGGCCGGGAAACATCGGATCGATGGGAAGGCCGGTGAGCGCTTGGACGCGGGCCGCATGCCCTGCCGCAGTCAGCTCGGCGCAGGCCGGCGCGCTGCGGCGGCATTGCCAGCTCACCACCGGACCGAGCGGCTTTCCCGTAGCCGCATCCCAAACGGTGACGGATTCGCGCTGATTGGAGATCGCGATGCCGAGGATGTCTGTGGCGGGGCCGGCTCGCAGGCAGGCGGCAATCGCCTCCTTGACCGATTCCCAGATGCGCAGCGGGCTCTGTTCGACCCAGCCGGGCTGGGGATGTTCGATGCCGACCGGAGAGGCGCCGCGCGACAGGATTTCCCCGGTCGTGGAGACGAGCACGGCCTTGGAATTCGTGGTGCCTTGGTCGATGGCGAGAATGGCGGTCGTCATGGCGGCTCCGGCAGGCAGGAATTGGGTGCGCGGCGACAGAGAGGTCTTGCCGCCGCGCCCGGCACGTCATCTAATCCCGCGCGGTCACGCGGGTGAAGACTTCCGCGCGATCAATGTAACAGCCGCTTCGGCGATGGCGGCGGGAGACATGCCGAACTCGTCGAGCAGGAATTCGGCCGAGCCGGTGGGTGCGAAGATTCCGGGAACGCCGAGGATTTTCATCGGAACGGGGGCCTCACTCACCACGAATTCGGCGATGGCCGAACCGAGGCCGCCGAAAACGGAATGCTCTTCCGCCGTGAGAATGGCGCCGGTTTCGCGGCCGGCGGCTACCACGGCCTCGACGTCGATCGGGCGGACCGTTGCCATGTTCAGCACGCGCGCCTCGATGCCTCGCCCGGCCAGAATTTCTGCCGCTTTCAATATGCGGTGCGTGACCGTGCCGTTGGCGATGAGGGTAATAGCATCACCATCGCGCAGCAGGTTGGCCTTGCCCGGTTCGAATATATGGCCGGCGGGCAACAGGTCCGGAACGCCGACGCGCGACAGGCGCAGAAAGACAGGACCCTCGTAGCGAGCCGCCCATTCCACTGCGGCGGCGGTTTCGATCGAGTCGCAGGGTGCGACGACCGGCAGGTTTGGCAGCACACGGGTCCAGGCGAAATCTTCAATAGAATGATGTGTCGGGCCGAGCTCGCCGTAAGCCATGCCGGAGGAAATGCCGACCAGCTTCACATTGGCGTTGGAGTAGGCGATGTCAGCCTTGATCTGCTCAAGCGAGCGGCCGGTGAGGAAGCAGGCGGCGCCGCAGACGAAGGGCAGAAGCCCGCCATTGGCAAGACCGGCGCCGACGCCCACCATGTTCTGTTCGGCAATGCCGACATTGACCAGGCGTTCCGGCCACTTCGATTTAAACCCGCCCAGCTTGGACGAGCCGACCGAGTCGTTGCAGACGGCCACAATCTTGGGGTCTTCAGCGCCGAGGCGTTCCAGCACGGCGACGAAGGCGTCGCGGCAGTCGTGCAGCTTGGGAGAGGTCATCACGTCTTTCATCACAGGGTCTCCGAAAGCTCGGCCACGGCAATCTTGTACTGTTCGGCGTTAGGCACCTTGTGGTGCCAGTCGACCTTGTCCTGCATGAAGGAAATGCCGTGGCCCTTGTTGGTATGGGCGACGATGCAGTGTGGGCGGTCGCCGCGCTTCTCCAGCGCCGGAACGATCTCGTTCATGACGTTGCCGTTGATCTCGGTGACATCCCAACCGAAGGCTTCGAGCTTGACGGGGAAGGGGGCGAGATTGTTCGTGTCCTTCAGCGACGCGCCCTGCTGGAAGCGGTTGTGGTCGATGATGAGCGTCAGATTGTCGAGCCCGAACTGTGCGGCAGATGCGATCGCCTCCCAATTCGAGCCTTCCTGCATCTCGCCGTCGCCCGTCATGACATAGGTGCGGTAGGCAGCGCCCGTCAGCTTGGCGGCTTTCGCCATACCGACAGCAACCGGCAGGCCGTGGCCGAGCGGACCGGTATTGGTCTCGACGCCGGACACCTTGTTGCAGTTCGGATGCCCATTCAGACGCGAATGGGGCTTCAGGAACGTGCTGATCTCGTCTTCCGGAATGAAGCCGCGCTTGGCGAGGGTCACATAGAGCGCCAGCGCTACATGGCCCTTCGACAGCACGAAGCGGTCGCGGTCCGGATGCTTCGGCTGGTCGGGCCAGATGCGCAGCACGCGAAAATAGAGGGCCGTCAGGATGTCGATGGCCGACATTTCCCCGCCGATATGGCCGGCGCCGGCTTCGAAAACTGCTTGCAGATCGCGAAGGCGGATCTGTCGAGCGACGCGGTCGAGATCATTCGGCTGCATGAAAACCTCGTATTGAATAAATATACAACTGCCCATATACTTGCACACGGATTCGGCAAGTCAAGCGAAAATGGCGGATCGCCCTGCGAAAAATTACTTACTGCGCTGGTATTGACACTTCCCGGAATGATCATGTACGAATTTACAGACAGTAATGAATATTTATGCGTGCCGCCGATTTCGGCTGGCTGACCGGAGGAGCGTTCATGCTGGTTGCAGCGAAGGAAAAACAAGGCTTCGTGGGCGGACTGCTCCCGTCGTTACGGGGAGCTACAGGGCCGCTGATCGGCCTCATCGTGCTGTGCCTTTTCCTCACCTTCGCGACGGACAAGTTCCTTTCGATCCGGAATTTCCTCAACGTGCTCGATCAGATCACGGTGCTTGGCGTCATGGCTGTGGGCATGACGCTGGTAATCCTGATCGGCGGCATCGACCTTGCGGTCGGTTCGGTCATGGCGCTGGCGATGATGGTGCTCGGCTATCTCAACGTCGTTGCCGGCGTGCCGATGGGGCTTGCCATTCCGCTCGCCCTGCTCGTCGCCTCGTTGAACGGGCTGGTCGCGGGTCTTCTCATAACGCGGTTCAACGTGCCCGCCTTCATCGCGACGCTCGCCATGATGTCGATTGCGCGCGGCCTCGCCAACATGATCACCGACGGCCAGCAGATCATCGGTTTTCCGGCCTGGTTCAACACGATGGCCATCGTGCGCTTCGGCGGCTTCCTGACGCTGACCGTCGCCGTGATGCTGGTGGTGTTCATCGTCGGCCTGCTCTATCAGCGCTACCGCCATGGCGGGCGCGTGCTCTACGCCATCGGCGGCAATGCCGAAGTGGCGCGGCTTGCCGGTATCAACGTCCAGCGGGCGACCGTGCTCGTCTATGTGGTGTGCAGCTTTCTGGCTGGTCTCTCCGGCATGGTGCTCGCCGCGCGTCTCGACTCCGTGCAGCCGTCCTCGGGTGTTTCCTACGAGCTCGATGCCATCGCGGCGGTGGTCATCGGCGGCACGTCGCTATCCGGCGGCACGGGCGGCATCGGCGGCACCATCATCGGCGTGCTGATCATCGGGGTCCTGCGCAACGGCCTCAATCTCTTAAGCGTCTCACCGTTCATGCAGCAGGTCATCATCGGCGCCGTCATCGTGCTCGCCGTCACGGCCGAAACCTATCGCAAGCGCAAGTAACGATTTTCATCCCGTTGCCGGCGCAGCGGGGTGCTGGAAAACGGTCGGCAATGGTGCGGACCGGCAAAAGGGAAGGTGGCCTCCTGCGAAGCCGCAGGGCGTCACTGGGAAACTCGGAGGAGAAACCATGAAACTGTCCAAACTCCTGATGGCGGCAACTGCGGCCGCCATCTTCGCCACCCCGTTCGGCGCGTCTGCCGCAGAGGTCAAGAAGATCGGTCTAGCCGTTCCGAACCTCCAGGCCGACTTCTTCAACCAGATCAAGCTCGGCGTTGAGAAATACGCCAAGGAAAAGGGCATCGAGGTTGTCGTCGTCGATGCGAAGAACGACACCGCCACGCAGGTCAGCCAGGTGCAGGACCTGATGACGCAGGACATCGACGCGTTCATCTATATCCCGGCCGGTGCGGCCGCGGCCGCCGTGCCAACCCGCCTTGCGCGCGAGGCCGGCATTCCCGTCATCAACGTTGACCGCGTGCCTGAAGGCGCCCCCGGCGACACCTTCATCGCCGGCGAGAGCGTCGAATCCGCCTATGCCGTCTGCAAGCATATCATCGAAAAGGCCGGCGGCTCGGGCAAGATGGCTATCATCCATGGTCAGAAGGGCACGACGCCGGAAGTCGACCGCTTCACGGGCTGCAAGCGCGCTATAGACGAAAATTCGGGCGTGGAGCTCGTCTCCCAGCAGTGGAGCAACATGTGGTCGGCCGACGAGGGCTTCTCGATCGCACAGAACATGCTGCAGGCAAATCCGGATATTACGATCATCTTCGGCCAGGCCGACGGTCTTGCGATGGGCGCGGCCAAGGCGGTCGACGTCGCCAATCTCTCCGATAAGGTCATCATCGGCGGTTATGACGGCGACGTCTCGGCCCTTGAATATCTCGCAAAGTGCAAGGGGCCGTTCATCGTCACCGCCACGCAGAGCACGCAGAAGATGGGTGTCCTTGCCGTCGAATCCGCGCTCGCCGTCGCCGCTGGCCAGAAGGTCGAGGAGCGCCAGACGCCGAATGCCGTGCTGACGACCTGCGAAAACGCGCCGGAATTCGTCAAGAATCATCCGTAATCCGGCTTGATACCCGAAAGGCAGCAGCGCCATGACGACCCGATCTCCCATCCTGTCGCTCCGTGGAATCCAGAAGTCCTACGGTCCGATCAAGGTTCTCCACGGTGTCAATCTCGACATCCATCCGGGAGAGGTCGTGGCGCTGCTCGGCGAAAACGGTGCCGGAAAATCGACCCTGTCGAACATTATTTCCGGCACCGTGCAGCCCTCCGCAGGCGACATGACCTGGCTTGGCAAGACCTATGCCCCCGCCAATCCCCGAGCAGCGATGGATGAGGGAGTGGGCATGATCCATCAGGAGCTGAAGCTGCTCCCCAAGCTTTCGATCGCTGAAAATGTCTTTGTCGGGCGCTATCCGATGAAGTCCGGTTGCATTGATCGCAAGATAATGGAGGAGCGCGCCCGCAGCGGTCTCAGGCGGCTCGGCCTCGACATCTCGCCCGACCGTCTCGTGGAGGGGCTTTCGACCGGAAAACAGCAGCTCATCGAAATCGCCAAGGCGCTGACGCTGAATGCGCGGCTACTCATTCTCGACGAGCCGACCGCGGCCCTTGGCGGGGAGGAAACCCAGCTGCTCTTCCAGCAGATCGAACGGCTGAAATCGGAAGGCGTCGGCATCATCTACATTTCGCATCGGCTGGAGGAAATCCGCCAGATCGCCGACCGCATCGTCGTCATGCGCGACGGCGCCAAGGTGCAGGAATTCGACAGCGGCGACGTGCCGGTCCGCACCATCGTCGAGGCCATGGTCGGACGTTCGCTCGAACGCATGTTCCCAACGCTTCCCGAGCCGACGGAGGAAGTGACGCTGGAAGTGCGCAATCTCACCTCGCCGTCCAGAGCGTTTCGCGACATCAGCTTTTCGGTGCGCAAGGGCGAAGTCTTCGGCATCGCCGGCCTTATGGGTGCCGGCCGTACCGAGCTCGTCCGCGCCATCACTGGGGCCGATCCCATTTCCGGCGGCGAAGTGCTCTTGCGCGGCAAGGCCGTGACGCCCCGTTCGCCGATCGATGCTATCCGCAACGGTATCGTTCTCGTGCCGGAGGACCGCAAGCTTCAGGGCGTGGTGCTCGAGCATTCGATCGCGGAGAATATCGGGTACGCCAATCTCGGCGAGATTTCCCGCAACGGCTGGATCTCGTCACGCCGCATCCGTGAGTTCGCCGAGGATTATATCAAGCGTTTCGGGGTCAAGGGCCGTGGCGGGCAGAATGCGGGCGAACTTTCCGGCGGTAACCAGCAGAAGGTGGTTCTCGCCAAATGGCTGGCGCGCAAGCCGCAGGTGGTGGTGCTGGATGAGCCGACGCGCGGCATCGATGTCGGCGCCCGCTCGTCGATCTACGACCTCATCATGGATCTTGCACGGAATGACGTGGCGGTCATCGTGGTGAGTTCCGATCTCGAGGAAGTGCTCGGCGTGTCCAGCCGCATCATGGTCATGGCGCAGGGAAAACAGGCCGGTATCCTGAACCTCGAGGAGGCGAACGACGTCTCGGTGATGGAACTGGCGACGATCTGAACAGGAAAGAATGGTATGTCCGATATCACGCTCAACGCCCAGAAATTGTTCGATCTCTCCGGAAACGTCGCCTTCGTGACGGGCGCCGGCAGCGGCATTGGCCAACGCATCGCCATGGGATTGGCGCAGTGCGGCGCAGACGTTGCTTTGCTCGACCGGCGAACCGACGACGGCCTCGCCAGGACGGCGGACTTCATTTCCGGGGCAGGGCGCCGCAGCATCCAGATCGCCGCGGACGTCACCAGCAGCGCGGCGCTGAACGAGGCGGTCGCCCGCACAGAGGCTGAGCTGGGCCCGCTCACGCTGGCCGTCAACGCGGCCGGCATCGCCAACGCCAATCCGGCGGAGGAGATGGAGGAAAGCCAATTCCAGACGATGATGGACATCAACCTGAAGGGCGTCTTCCTCTCCTGCCAGGCGGAGGCGCGCGCCATGCTGAAGAACGGTCGCGGATCGATCGTCAACATAGCCTCGATGTCCGGCGTCATCGTCAATCGCGGTCTTAGCCAGTGCCACTACAACGCCTCCAAGGCCGGCGTGATACACATGACGAAGTCGATGGCGATGGAGTGGGTCGGCCGCGGCATCCGCGTCAACACGATCAGCCCCGGCTATACGGCGACGCCGATGAATACGCGCCCGGAAATGGTGCACCAGACCAAGCTTTTCGAGGAGCAGACCCCCATGCAGCGCATGGCCGCCGTGGACGAGATGGTCGGCCCCGCCGTCTTCCTGCTTTCGGATGCTGCAAGCTTTGTCACGGGCGTCGATCTTCTCGTCGATGGCGGCTTCTGCTGCTGGTAAGTATCGCGAGGCCCGCTACCAGCAGACCTTGATAGCGGCCCTTTCTCGATCGATGGACGAACGAAGTGAAGCCGAGGGGGCGTGCCGCTCCGTTCGTCTTCCGCTTGCCGGAGGCACACCGCGCTGGAGGCCGATCGTCTTTCTTCCGCAGGCAGAGTTCATCCGGGAAGGACGAAGCGTCAATCCTTCTCGACGTAAGGTCACTGCGCTGCAACCGATCGCGGTTTCTTTTCGGTCCATTCAGGAGGCGCTCCATATTTGGCTGCCACGACACCGACCAACCCAGGCGCGCGACCGAATGCGTCACACGCGGCGTATTTCGGCTTTCCGCCGAACCACGATTTCATCCGCTGGCTCGAAGGAACAGAGACATCCAGTCCTTTCGGCTCCTTGCGGGTGATGAGCATCCGGGAAAAATCGCTCGCGAACTTCGAAGCGAGGCTATATGCATCCCCGACCTCTGAAACGCGGGGATTGTTCTGGATCGAGTTTGCTCCGCGGGCCCATACCATTGCCGCGCGCTGGACCCCGGCGCTATCCACTGCCTCCGCTTCCACGGCAAGCCCTCCGAGACCGGCGGGCAGACGCGGCACGCTCACGGGCAGGACAAAGCCGGTGCCCACGGATACGGCGGCTGCGACTCCTGCAATCGCCTTGTTGGTCGGGACAATATCGGTGACGACGGAGCGGATCGTCAGATCCGCCGGCTGCCCGGCCGGAACCATATGATATTTGTCGCTAAGCGCGACGCAAAGCGCCCGGTCGAGTGCGTTCGACACCAATGAACGGTCGGCCTGCGATTTGATGCGGGACGCGGCGTTGTATGCGAAAGTCGTTGGAACGATGCTTGCCGTCTTCAAGGCCGCCAGCCCTTGCCCGTCGACGTAAATGCGTGACTTCGACAACTTACCCTTGGGCGCTCCGAGGTTGCTGTAAGAGGTGAGCGTTCCGCCTTCCTTCAGAGGCACCGAGCTACATCCGGCCGCCGCCAAGGTCAGGGGCAAAGCCAGACATGCTAATCTGAAGCGGAACACGGCCGGGAATCCGGCAAGTCGAAAGAATGGTTTGATCGATGGATTGCTGCGCACGCTTTTTGGCCTCCGTGACGGTAATCTGCGGCGACAGTGCAAGCGGAGAATTGCCGCAGCATTACGGCGTCGTTCGAACGGAGATGATATCGCCGATCCGGGAACGCCGTTCAGAGTTGCATTGCTACCCGTGTCCCGGCCGCGCCGCTTTTGATGCTGACCTGGCCCTGATGGTTCGTGACGATCTGTTTCACCAGGCTCAAACCGAGACCTGCGCCTTTGCTTCTGGGAGTGACGCGATAGAACGGTTCGAAAACCAGCTCCTGGTGCTCGGCCGGTATGCCGGGCCCTTCATCGGCCACACTGATCTGACCGCCGGCTGAGACCGAGGCCGTGATCATCCCGGTATTGCCGCCGTGATCGATCGCATTGCGAACCAGATTGCTGATGGCTCTCGATAAAGCGGAAGCGCTGCCTTTGCGTTCCAAGCTTTCCACTTCGCTTTGAAAGGAGATCTGGTAGCCGGCCGCGATTGCCAGCGGTGCGAGATCGGCAACGACCATTCGCGCGATCTCGACGAGGTCGATCGTTTCATGCAAATCCGTCGCCTGGTTGTTGCGTTCGAAATCGAGGAGCTGTTCCGCCGTCTCGGCCAAACGCGCAACGTCGTCCAGCAATCGCCTGCGTTCCTGCCCTTCGGGCATGCCATCGATCCGCGTTTGCATAATGGCGATCGGTGTCCTGAGCTCATGTGCCGCATCGATCAGAAAGCGCTGGCGTTTTCTGAATTCGTTTTCAAGTCGTTCGAGTGCTCCGTTGAACGCAATCACGAGCGGGGCAACTTCCTTGGGAATGCCTTCTACCGCGAGACGTGCTCCATGCCGGCGGAGTTCGATCTGCGATGCTTTGTCGGCGACGTCACTCACCCTTGCAAGCGCACGCCGCACTATTCGTGGAACGGCAAGGAAGATCGCAGGCAAGGCGACGACGAGTAAGGGAACATAGATCGGGTAAGTGCCGGCCAGAAGGGCGAGAACAGGCCAACCTTTGTCGGCGAAGCCGCCAAACAGAATTCGAACCTCGCCCGCGGCTGTCTCTACCTTTTCGACCGACGCAATCTCATTCGTACCGACCGCTCCCCGAATGTCTGCATTCTGGAAAAGGTGTGCCAGATGCGCAAGCTCGGCATAGGGAGCAGGTATGACGCCGTAGGATATCGATGCGCCGTCTGTCGTGGCCGCGACATACCAAAGCCCAATGTTTTGCGTTTTAAGCGAAATCAGCTCCGGTGTATCGCGTAGTTGAAACTTTCCTTGCGGATCGCGTTCCGCGGCCTCCGCCACCACGGCACTGATTTTGTCCTCTACGGCGACATTCGGAGAGAGTATAATCGCTCCATAGACACAAAGTCCCATGATCACTACGGCAATCACGGCGACGATCACGAGGCTGAGCCGCCAGCTGAGCTGCCACCAAAGCGATGGATTCGTTCTGTCGGCCGCGCGCATCAATCTTCCTTCAGTAGATATCCGACACCCCGGATGTTGTGGATCGTTACGCCGGCGCCGGCGTCCAGCAATCGCTTGCGTAGCCTGGAGATATGCGCGTCGAGCGCATTCGATTGGATCTCCTCTTCATAGTTGTAAACTGCGGCTTCAAGGGTGGATCGAAGGACCGTTTTGTCTCTCCGCTTGGCGAGCGTCACAAGAACCAGAAGCTCGCGCCTCGGAAGATCGAACTGGGTCGCGTTGATCGTTACATTCAGATGCAGCGGATCGATCACCAGCCGGCCTGCAGAAATTTGAAGTTCCGCCAGACCGGCCGGCCTGCGCAAAACCGCACGCAAGCGCGCCGTCAGTTCTTCGACAAGGAAAGGTTTGCCCAGATAGTCGTCGGCACCGATATCCAAACCTTCGACACGCTCCAGCGGCTCATTTCTTGCTGTCAGCACGATGATGGGCGTGTCTGTTCCTGCCTGCCGCAACTTCGGAATAAACGTCAACCCTTCACCGTCCGGCAAACGCCGGTCCAGAAGGATGGCATCGTAGTTATTCTGAAGGGTCAATTCGAAAGCGTCGGCGAGATGCGTCGCGTGATCCGTGACGATGCCATGTTTGCTGAGCGCCACCGACAGCGCGGCCGCCAGCTCCCTTTCGTCCTCTATCAGCAGAAGTCTCATCGTTCCTTCGCCCTCTCCTTCGGCGCTTGTCCGTCGCGAAGGTTGCAGCAGTATTACGGGATAGAGGGCCGCGCGGACAATGGTGTGGCAATTGCCGAAGTTCAGGCTCAGGCAACCGGAACAGGCTCGGCCTATCGCCGGATGACAATCAGGGGCCCGAGCCGGATCACGCGACGGCGTTAGCCGGACATTCTTGTGGATGCCCATTCGGGGCGGCCCTGGAAACCGAGGTGTGGTAACCCGATCTCCCAAAATCCGCTCCGGCCGGGGAACCTCCTGAGAGCTCACATCTAACCTTTGACGGCCCCCGTAGTAAGTCCTGCGACGATCTTTCGCTGGAAAATCAGAACCAGTACGAGAAGCGGAAGGGTGACGGTGACGGATGCGGCCATCACAAGACCGTACGGCACTTCGTATCGGCTGCTTCCCGTCAGAAGACCGATTGCGACCGGAACGGTGCGGTTCTCGTCCGTCAGGATAAAGGTCAGGGCGAACAGAAACTCGTTCCATGACAGAATGAAGGCGAGCAGGCCGGTGCTTGCGATCGCAGGCCACATCAGGGGCAGGAGCACATGGGTGAGAATCCTGAGCCGCGAACACCCGTCTATGAGGGCGGCCTCTTCGAGCTCGACTGGCAGGTCGCGGATGAAACTTGTCAGAATCCAGGTGGTGAAGGGCAATGTCAGAATGAGATAAGAAACGACGAGCGCGCCGGAGCTGTTGTAAAGCCTTAGCCAGCCGATCACTTCAAACATGCCCGAAAGAACGGCCACCTGAGGCAGAACGGAAATCATCAGGACGGCGATCAGCAGATAACGTCCGGCGGAAAAATGCAATCGGCCGAAGCCGTAGGCTGCAAGGACGCCGATGACCAGTGCGATCAAAGTGCTGGCGAAAGCTACGGCGATGGAATTCACCAACGCACCCATGAAGACCCGATTGGTAAAGAGCTGCGCATAGTTCGAGAAGTCGAGCGATGGCAGCAGGCTGAAACCGTAGATCGCCTGTGCCGATTTGGTCGATGTCACGATCGCCCAATAATAGGGAAAGAGGATGTAGACCAGCACAAGCGCCACGGCGGCATAAAGGCCGGCAGCCTTCAGGCGGCGGATCAGCCGGTAGGTCGCATTGGAATAGCGTTTGGCCATGGCCGGTCCCTAGTGCTGCGACCGGTCGAGCCGCAGAAGGCCGACAAGCAGGATGGCGATAAATCCGATGATCAGGAACACCCAGGTCGAGGCGGCGGAGCCGACGCCGAGATCCTGGAAGCTGATAAGCTGGTCGCGCGCATAGATGGACATCGTCATCGTGTTTGTATTGTTGGCCGCCAATACATAGCTGAGATCGAACATCCGCAATGCATCGAGCGTACGAAAGAGCATGGCAACACCTATCGCCGGCGCCACCAGCGGAAGCGTGATCGACCAGAAGCATTTCCACGGCGGCACGCCCGAAATCTCCGCCGCTTCGTAAAGATCCTCCGGAATGAGCTGAAGGCCGGCCAGGATGAGCAGCACCATGAAGGGCGTCGTTACCCAGACATCGATGAAGATCACAACGCCGAGGAGCAGGGTGGGATCGGCCGTCCAGGCGATGCCCTTGGCAATGATGCCGAGATCGATCAGGATCCTGTTGATCAATCCGAACTGGTCGTTGAGCATCCAGTCCCAGATCCGTGTCGACACCACCATGGGCATAGCCCAGGGGACCAGAATGGCCGCGCGCACGAGGCCGCGGCCGAAGAAGGCACGATGAAGCAAAAGCGCAATAGCGAGACCGAGCACCGTTTCGATGGCGACGGAGACGACAGTAAAGATGAGCGTGTTGCTGACCGCTCGCCAGAAGATCGTGTCCTCCCAGACGGTCACGAAATTCGAAAAACCAACGAAACCGTAATTCGCGGGATCATCGAGATAGGCATCGGTGAAGGCGAAGAAGATCGTGCGTGCCAGCGGCCAGATGGCGACCGCAAACAGGATGACGAGAAGCGGTGCCACGAAGAGCCAGGCCGTGCGCGTCTGCAGCCGTTGGGCATGATCGGTCGGAGTCATGCAGCACCCTCCGCGGCACTTTTCATCGAGCCATGGTCCAGCCTCGCGCCCTCCTTGTCGAAGAGATAGAGGGACTGCGGACGCCATAAAATGTGGACGGTGGAGCCGGGAAGGAAATCTGGCGGTGTATCGTTTCCCCGGATCGTCCAAATCAGACCGTCGCCGACGCGGACATAGCAGAGATATTCGTGGCCAAGGTCTTCCATGCGTTCGAAGATGCCTTCGATGGCTCCGCCGGCCGACGCCCTCGAAAGGGCAAGCGCCTCGGGCCTCAAGCCGATTTCGCTCGGCGCTGCTGCGGCGGCGAGTACCGGCGCGTAGGAGAAGCCACCGGGTCCGGCAAGCCGCCCGCCCGCCATCGACACTGGGGCGAAGTTCATCTTAGGGCTGCCAAGAAAGCTGGCGACGAAACGGCTCGAGGGTCGGTCATAGAGCTCGCGCGGCGTGCCCGTCTGTTCGATCCGCCCATGATTGAGCACCACGATGCGATCGGCAAGCGTCATCGCTTCCGTCTGGTCATGGGTCACATAGATCACGGTCGTCTTGATGTTCGCATGGAGCTTGGCGATTTCGAACCGCATCTCGGTGCGCAGGTCCGCATCGAGATTGGAAAGCGGCTCGTCGAAAAGGAAGACTTCCGGATCGGCCACGAGCGCGCGGCCAATCGCGACGCGCTGGCGCTGGCCGCCGGACAGTTGTCTGGGCCTGCGCTCCAGAAGATGTCCGATCTTCAGCATCTTCGCGATCGCATCGACACGCTTTGCTATTTCCGCCTTGCCGATGCGCGCGGTTTCCAGCGCGAAGCTGATGTTGCGCGAGACATTCATGTGCGGATAGAGCGCATAGGACTGGAAGACGAAGGAGATGCCGCGCTTGGAGGCTGGGACGTCCGTCACCTTTTCGCCGCCGATCAGCACATCGCCGGAAGAAACCGGAACAAGGCCGGCGATCAGCCGAAGCAGCGTGGACTTACCGCAGCCGGAGGGTCCGACGAAGACCATGAATTCGCCGTCGGCAATATCGAGATCGACATTCTGGATGACATCGTAGATTCCGAAATGCTTGCTGACATTCTTGAGTGTCACGGACGCCATGGTCTTATCCCCGTTCGCCGGCCGCGGCACGGTCGGCAAGAATTTCATAGCTCGGCGACAGCAGCACTATGCTTGCAGGCCAGTTTTCGTCGAATGCGGTGCCACCCGCTGTCCGGGAGAAAGCGTCCTGCTTCTCCGGCCCCCACAGGATCAGCATGCAACGGTGCGCCGAGCGGATGGTCTTCAGCCCGACGCTGACGCCATGCTGCGGAACGTCGTCAAGCTTCTCGAATTGCGGAAAGCTCTTGAGATTATCACGCCGCGTTCCTTCCGCCAGGTTGACGATGCGGGTCTCGGTTTCGGCAGGGCTGCCGGGCGGGTTGAATGCCACATGGCCATCGCTCGATCCGGAAGCCAGGATGAAGCAGTCGAGGCCGCCCGCCTTCGCGATCCGCTTGTCATAGGTAGCCGGCGCCGCGATGTCGGGAAACCAGACGTTCTCTGGCCGGATCCGAAAATCCTCCGGCAGGATTCTATTGATCGGCCCGACGATTTCCCGCTCGGCAAACCCCCGGCAGGAAAAATGCTGCGAAGGATCTGCGAGGCGGAGCGCACCATCGGAATCAGTCACGATATATTCGTCCATCATCACCAGGACGAGGCGCGACAGGTCGACGGCCTCGCGCTTCATGGCATCGACCAATGCCGCATAGATGGGCCGCGGTGTGCGCCCTGTCGGGCATCCGAGCAGATAGGCCTTGCCTTCTTGAGTCTTGCGGATATCGCCAATCAGCGAGCTTGCCGCATAGCGGCCGATCTCGTCGGGTGTCTCGAATAGGCGGACGGTCACGCGCGGGTCCTGTTTCCATGGACAAAGGAAAGCTCCGGTGAGCACTGACGGCTCACCGGAGCGGCTCATGTCATTCGGCAGCCTTCACGTCGCGTTCCATGCGGCGGGCCATCTGTTCGACGGTGCCGGCGACGTCGTCGGCACCCGAGATGATCTCATGGACGGCACGGTAGAAGGTGCGCGAGACACGGTTGTAATTCTTGCCCGTGAAAGCGGAGGGGCGTGCGACCGATTCCTCGAAGGCGGTCTTCGCCATGTCGAGAAAAGGAATCTTTGCCAATACGTCCTGATCTTCATAGAGCGCCGCGACGGTCGGGTTGTAGCCGCCCTCGATCGCCCGCATCTTCTGGTCTTCGAGGCCGACCATGTAGCGCAGCAGCTCTGCGGCAATCTCCTTCTTCTGCGAATATTTCGAGACGCCAAGATAGGCGGTGCCGAGCGCGCCGCTGGAGCCTTCTCCTTCCGCTCCGACCGGGAGCGCCATCACGCCGACCTTGCCGGCGAGGCTTGCGCCCTCGGCCTGCGAAGTGCCCCAGACATAGGGCCAGTTGCGGTGGAAGACGGCATTGCCGCTTTCGAAGATGGTGCGCGAGGCCTCTTCGTCATAGTTCAGCACGCCGGGCGGGGAGATGGTGCCCACCCAGTCGCGGGCTCGCGTCAATGCTTCGATCGCCCGGGGATTGTTGATCGTAACCTCTCCCTTATCGGAGACGATCGTGCCTCCGCCGCTCGAGGCAATCCATTCCAGCGCATCGCAGGTGAGGCCTTCGTAGCTGCGGCCCTGCCAGACGAAACCCCAAATGTCAGGGCTGCCCGCTTCCCGCTCGGCATCCTGAATTTCCTTGGCGGTGGCGGTCAGTTCGTCCCAGGTTTTCGGCGGCTGCTTGCCGTGTTTCTCCAGGAGATCCTTGCGGTAGAACATCAGTCCGGTATCGATATAGAAGGGCATCGCCACAAGTTGACCGTCCAGACGTGCCGCATCGGTGGCCGAGGCGAAATGCGCCTTGACCTCCTCCTCCGGCACGAGTGGCGCCAGATCGGCGAGGTGATCCTTGAACATGCCGAGCCAGATAACGTCGATATAAAGGATATCGACATCGGCGGAACTGGCGGCGAAAAGCTGCTGATAGATCGGGATAGCGTCATCGAGATTCTGCGGCATGCGGTTGATCTTCACATCATGGCCGGACGTCTTCGACCACTCCGCAGCACCCTTCTCGCAAAGCTCGTAGTCGGTGGCCGAGCAGAACATCGATACGGTTTCCGCCTTGGCCGAAACTACGGACATAGATGCCATCAAGGCCGCGCCGGCCAGCATTCCCAGTTTGTGTCTTGCCATTGTTCCCACCTTTGTTTGGACTAGACGCTGATGCTACACGGCGGCTTTCGCTCGCCGGTATTTCGGGATGTCGTCGAGAAAGGGCAGATTTCGGCCGCCGTAGCCGGTGACGGCGAGCGAGCCGCAGATTACGCCGGTCTCGACGGCGGTTTCGAAGTAGGGCTCGTTCAGGAAGCCATGGACGAAGCCGGCGTTGAAGCAGTCGCCGGCGCCGGTCGTGTCGAATACGTCGACGGCGAGTGCCGGAACCGCATGGCGCCGGCCTTCGTGCATTGCGATCGCGCCGTCTGCACCGCACTTGACGACAACCGTCGGGCAGAGTTCGGATAGGATCGCAAGGGCCGCGCCGGCGTCGGGCGCGCCGGTCACGTCGATCGCTTCCTTGGCATTCGGCAAGAAGACGTCGATCCGCGAGAGCGCGTCCCTCATGGATGGCGTGTCGAGGGTCATATCGATATGCTGGCAGTCCGAGCAGACTACGATCCCGAGCCTGCGAGCTTCCTCGATGAGCGCGAGCCGTTCGGGAGCAAGGGAAAAGCCCTGCAGCAACAGAACGCGCGGCCTCAGCCGGTAAAGCTCTTCGCGCGGGATCAAGGCTTCCGGCTCTTCCGAATAGCTCATGAACCCACGATCATGCGTCAAGGAAAAGGCCGTGCTGACACGGCGCAACGGCCGGTCCACCATCTGGAACAGATCGGTCGGAATGCCTTCCCGCTGCGCTTCCTCGACGATCATCCGGCTGAAGATGTCGTTTCCGAAGGTGCACCACCAACCTGCGCGAGTCCCAAGACGGGAAAAGGCCAGGGCCGTCGAGAAGGAGGCACCCGGAAGCCAGTCGAACTCCTCCGCCCAAATGTCCGTGCCGATCGTCGGAATGCCGGGCAGTCCACGAAAGATCAGGTCGAAATAATATTCGCCGATCACGACGACATCGAACGCGGACCGGACGTTCTGATCGCTCAATGCCATTCTCCCGTATGAGCCGCGTGAGCGGCGAGGTATTCGTCAACGAGGGGCACGGCACGCGAATAGGACAGCACGAGCGGATGCGCCATCAGCGCCTCGATCGCCGTCGTTCTGTTGCGCTCGAGAATGGCGCGGATCGCAAGCCGTTCGTAACGTTTCACGTTTCGGATCAGTTGAGCCTGCGCGCCCGGCATCTTTCCTATCGCAAGCGGCGAGATGCCGGCCTTGTCGACGACGCAGCTCACTTCGACCACGTCATCGTCGGCAAGGCCCTCGATCGCACCATTGTTGCGCACGTTGAGCCCACTGTAGCAGGGGATGCCTGTTTCCAACGCGTCGATCAGGTTGAGCGCGACGCCGGCATAGCCTTCGCCCTCCTCGCCGGTCTCGCCCTGTGCGGCATGTTGCAAAACCTTGTCGGCCTCTTCCATGCTTGGCGCGTCCTCCAGCGCATAGTGCATGTATGTGGCGTTGCGCCGGCGTTCATAGGCATAGTAGGCAGACAACGCGCTGTCTGCATCGGTTTCGAGGTTCATCGCACCGAGACGGGCGATGAGCGCGGCATTCAGGTCCTTGACCTCCTCGCCGCGCGTGCGCGCGTCGGTTTTTAATGCTTCGACCGCGCGTTCCGCATAGTAATAGTAGTAGAGATATTCGTTGATCCAGTTACGTTGGTGACGGATCAACTTCGGGTCGAACATCCGTTGTGACGTCGCCTTGAGGAAGGCGTCCTGGTCGATGAGCGGCTGGAGCACTTCCTCGCCGTTCAGCGTCGCGGCACGGGTAAAGGAGAGGTGATTCAGGCCGTACACTTCGGCGTGGACATCGTTTTGCGGAACCTTGAACCAGCGGGCAAGCGCCTCTTGGGCGCCGTTCGCGCCGTCGCAGATGCCGACCGTGCGATGATAGCCGCAATCCTGCAAGGCCTGAGCCACTAGGCCGGCGGGATTGGTGAAGTTGAACAGCCATGCGCCGGGGCTAACGCGCTTCAGAATCTCCGCATATTTCAGGATCACCGGGATGCTGCGCAGCGCCATGGCGAAGCCGCCGGGACCGGTCGTTTCCTGTCCGAGCACGCCGTGCGCCAAGGCGATCCGCTCGTCCTTGATGCGGCCGTCCTCATTTCCCGGGCGGACGGTCGTGACCACGTATTTCGCACCATCGAGCGCGCGTTCGGCATCCACCGTCATGGTGATGCTGACAGGCGATTGCATCCGGCGGGCGACTTCCTGGCTGATCCGACCGAAAAGATCGAGCTTCTGCTCGTCGATGTCCTGCAGGCAGATCTCGGTAAGCCCGCTTTTTTCCGCACGTCGGAGCGCCGATCCGACAAACAAAGGCGCGCGAACGCCGCCGCCACCGACCAGGGTAAGTTTCATGCATCGCTCCTGCTATAGGACTATGAAATCGATACTGGTCATAACCAGTTATGTCAACTACAGTCGGCATTCTTGTAAGCCAACGGCGTGGGCGTTCCACCGCCCGGCGTTTCCGTGTATTGGCAGGAGTGCGGCGACGTCGATCGCGAAGTGGGATTTTTCAATGGCGGCACATGCCAAGCATCATGGCGAACCCCTTATAGAGCGCAATCATCCCGATCCGCTCTATGTTCAGCTGCGCAATCTCCTGAAAACCAAGATAGACCAGCGTGACTGGGCAGTGAACGACAAGCTGCCGTCCGAACGGGAACTGGTGACGCAATATGGCGTAAGCCGAATCACCGTGCGCCAGGCGCTGAAAGAGCTCGAGAATATCGGCTATCTGCAGAGCCGACCGGGCAAGGGCATCTATGTCTCGGAACCGAAGCCGACCTATGAGCTTGAGATCGTGCGGAGCTTCACCCAGACCGCGATCGAAAACCGCCTGCGGCCCGGCATGCGTCTGTTGAAAGGCGAGGTGATCGAGGCAGGTGAGGACATCGCGCGAGCCCTGTCGCTGCCGATTGGCGCGCAGGTCGTCTGTCTGGAGCGGCTGCGTCTGCTAAGCGATCTGCCGGTTGTCATCCAGCGCGACTGGTTTTCGGCGACCATGACACCGGACATACTGGCGCTCGACTGGACGGTGGATAACCGCTCGCTCTATTCGGAGTTCCAGCAACGCTACGGTATTTTCCCCGCGCGCGGCCAGTCGACGGTGAGCGCACGGCTTGCGACCGGCCAGGAAGCATCGCTCATGCAACTGGAAACGCCCGCCGCGGTTCTGACGCTCGATCAGATCGCCTATGACGCCGGCAACCGTATCGTCAACATCAGTGCCGCCGCCTATCATCCGGTGCGTTATCCGCTGACGCTCACCCAGTTGAAGCACCGTCGGTAAACTGGCGGGAAGGCTACCATGGGAAAAGTCGGTGCGGTTTCTCGCGCGAGCAGGTCATGGCGATGCGGCGCCGAAGCGTCGTCGAGACATATTTTCGCTGAAGGTCAGGCAGAGGAAACCTGTCAGCCCGTCGGACAGGCTGCTCCGCTTGCGACCCAGGCGCGAATAAGTTCGCCGAAGACCTCCTGAGATCCGGGAACGGGCTCGCGCCCCTTGCCCGGATTCCAGCCCCATGCCACGAGGCTGTCGGTGGCCATGTGGTCGGTGAGCTCGGCAAGCGTCATGCCGCCGTTGCGTTCGGGATCCTTGATCTGCCGACAGATCTCGCCGAGCGACTTGCCTTCCCAGGCCATTTCGATCGGCGCCAGATGCCAGGACGGATGGCCGGGAATGCTCTTCAGCGTCTCTGCCTGACCGACGACATCCACATTCTCCTCGCCGTGGCAGGTGTTGCAGGTCATGCCGGGCATGCCCATGCCGCCTTCTCCGCGAGAGACCGGCGGCTGGTGCGGATGCATCGCGATCGCCTGCAACGGCCGGTCGGATGCGGGATGACAGTTGACGCATCGCGGATGCTGAATGACCTTGCCCGCTTCTTCGAACAGTGCCAGGGATCGCTGCTCCTCGTCTGCGATGGCCTGGAATTCCGAAGCGGGCTTGAGCGAGTTGCCGGCCCCGGACGGCTGTTCCTGGGCGACGGAAACGGAAGACAGGGCGATAGCCGCGGCGGAGCCTGCCGCAAAGCCGGCAAGAACAAGAAATCTCTTCATGACAGGCCTTTCACGACGTGAGAAAGTTGACGATCGGCAGGCGGCGAACCGGATTGCCCGTCAACCGTCGCCAGGCATTGGCGACCGCCGGACCGACGGGCGGGACGCCGGGCTCTCCCACGCCTGTCGGCGCTTCCGTTGACGGGATCACGGCAACCTCGACCGCTGGCATCTCGTTAATGCGGAGCGAGCGGTAATCGTGGAAGTTCGACTGCACGATCTTGCCGCCTTCCCCGAGCGTGACCGCGTCGAAGAGAACCGCGCCGAGACCGAAGCCTATTCCGCCCTCCATCTGGGCCGCGATCACATTCGGGTTGATCGCCACGCCGCAATCGACCGCACACCAGACCTTGTGCACACGCGGCGTGTCGCCTTCGCCGACCGAAATCTCGACAATCTGAGCCACGTAGGTGCCGAAGCTTTTGACGACTGCGACACCGCGCTCGCGGCCTTCGGGAAGCGCCGATCCCCAGTCGGCCATCTCGGCCACCTTCTTCAGGGTTCCCATGTGACGGGGTTCGTTGCCGAGAAGAGCCATACGCCCCTCGACCGGGTCTTTGCCTACCTTCTGCAGGAGCTCGTCCACGAAGGTTTCCACCGCGAAGCCGGTATGCGTGTGCCCGACCGATCGCCACCAGAGCGGCGGCACCGCCAGGGTGGTGTTGTGAGACATCACCCGCAGGTTCGCAATGGTGTAGGGAAGGTTTGACGCACCTTCGACGGAGGTCTCGTCCAGATCAGCCTTGCCCATGATGGATTGGCCGACGACCGATTGATCCCATGCGGTGATCCGCCCATCTGCATCGATCGCGCCGCGCATCCGGTGCACGTACATCGGCCGGTAGTATCCGCCGCGGATATCGTCCTCGCGCGTCCACATGTGCTTCAGCGGGCGCGTGCCGTCGGTCGCAGCGAATACGGCGGCTGCTTCCTGCATGTAAGGCGAGCCGAACTGCGCCCTTCTGCCGAAGCTGCCGCCTGCAATCTGCGTATTGAGCCGAACCTTCGAGGGGTCGAGGCCCGTCGCCTTTGCTGCCGTCGTAAGGTCCATCCCCGGAAACTGCGCACCCGAATAGACATCGAGCGAGCCGTCGGCTGCCTTGATGAACACGGCATCGAGGGGTTCCATCGGCGCGTGGGCAAGGAAGGGGAATACGAGTTCCGCTTCCAGCGTTTCCACACCGTCTTCGGCGAAAGCCTGCTCGACATTGCCGTTGTTCGTCGCCTGGAGGCCTTCGGCTTCGAACTGCTTGATATAGTCCGCTGCAAGCTGGTCGCTGGAGCGGGTTTCCGCTTGTGAAAGGTCCCAGTCGACGATCAGCGCATCCCGGCCTTTCAAGGCCGCGAATGTGTTGTCGGCATAGACGGCGACACCCTGCGGTATCTGTTTGACATCCACGACTCCGGTCACCTTTCGTGCTTCGGCGTCATCGAAGGATCTGACCGTCGCGCCGAAATGATCAGGATGGGCGACAACGGCAACGAGCATGTCGTCGGTGACGATATCGAGCGTATAGATCGCCTGACCGTTGGTCTTACCCAAGGTATCGAGCTTCGGCAGATCCTGGCCGATGAGCACGAACTGGCTCGGATCCTTGAGCGGCGGGTTTTCCGGTGGCGTCTGCGCCGCAGCCTTCACGGCGAAGGCGCCGAAGCCGCTCTCACGGCCGGAAGCCGCGTGCCGCATGCGCCCCTTTTCGACGGTGATCTCTCCGGCCGCCACGCCCCATTCCGCAGCAGCGGCCGCAACCAGCATGGCGCGTGCCGTCGCACCGGCCTTGCGGAGCTGCTCGTAGGAATTGGCGATCGCCGTCGAGCCGCCGGTTCCCTGAACGCCGAAGGCCAGGTTGGCGTAGGTCTTGTCGTCGGCGGGCGAATGAACGGCCCGCATTTGGCCCCAGTCGGCGTCCAGTTCCTCGGCGACCAATGTGGCAAGCCCGGTGAACGGGCCCTGTCCGAATTCGATGTGTTTGCAAAGAATGGTGACGGTATCGTCCGTGCCGATCTTGACGAATGCGTTGAGTGGCGTGAGCGCCGCATCCCCGCCGGCCGGCACGCCCTGAGGCGCGGCGAAAGCGGTCATCTTGGGAGCGATGGCAAGTCCGATCACCAAGCCGGTGCCGGTCAGAAATGCGCGTCGCGTGGTGGATATCTCGTGTATAGTCATCGCTCAGCCCTCCATCGTGCCGGCGGCATTGTGAATGGCCTGCCGGATGCGGTGGTAGGTGGCGCATCGACAGAGATTTCCTGCCATGGCGCCATCGATTTCCTCATCAGACGGCTTCGGCGACATCTGAAGAAGAGCGACCGCGGACATGATCTGTCCCGATTGACAGTAGCCGCATTGCGGTACGTCGATCTCTACCCAGGCGGCCTTGACCGCGTCCGCTTCAGGTCCGCTGACGCCTTCGATCGTAACGACCTCCGAACCCTCTATGCTGGATATCGGCGTGATGCAGGAGCGGCGCGTCATTCCGTCGAGATGTACGGTGCATGCGCCGCATTGAGCGACACCGCAGCCGTATTTCGTTCCCGTCAGTTTCTCGAAGTCTCGAATGACCCAAAGAAGGGGCGTATCCGGGTCCCCGTCGAAGGTTCTTTGCTGTCCGTTGAGTGTAAAGGTAACCATGGCCGACCCTCTATGTATGGTGTCCGCTAGCAGGCAATGATCGGAGAAAACCGATGTCACCGTAAAGTAGAGGCCCCTCCGGTTTTTTTCTACAACGTTCGTGTGGTGGCCGCTCACTTTTGCTTGAAGGCGCTCTCCCGTCAGCTCTTGCCCAGCATCTCGCCGATGATCTTGGAGAGCGAATAGAGGCGTTGCTCGATGAGGGTGGGGACCTCGCAGACATAGGTCAGCGACTGCACCCGCTCCTCGAAGATGCGGGTTTCCCAAGTCAGCTGCTCGCTCTGCCGCTCGACATCTGCCGCGTCGGCGGAAGGCTGGGCGCGCAATTTGTCGATCTCGGAGGCTTTCGCGCGCAAATCCGACGCAAGTTGCCTTTGCTTGCTCGCATAGCGGGTAATCCCGGAAATCACCTGATCCCGCTCGAGATTGATCTTGTGGAAGATCCCGTAGAAAAGCTGGGTAAGCTTCTCGTTCGCCTTCTCCTTCGGCAAGCTCGCCGCATAGTCGGCTATCTGCTTTCTTGCGTTCTCTATGGGATTGCTGCGTTGGACGAGCTCGCTCGCAAGATCGGCGAGTTTCGAATCCTTGTCCCAGTCTTCCGCGCTTGCGGTCAGCTCACCGTTCCACACCTGCCCGATGGAAAGTTCCGGGACTTTCCGCTGGATGCAGGGCCAATCAGGATCGGTGTTCATTGCGGCCGATGCGGAAACAGCGGGCAATGCGCCTAAGACGGCGATCGTGACGAGATACTGTTTCAATTGCTCGCTCCCATTTCCTGTTTGCGAATGGTGAGGCCGCGCGCCGGATTATACGCGAGAACGGCGCCGCCAAGGAAGGTCAAGGTGACCGTGACGACGATCGCAAGCGAGAACCATTCGATTTGTCCGTAGAAAGCGAAGCGAATGAGCTCCACGGCGTAGGTGAAGGGATTAAGAAGGCAGATCTTGTAGAGAAGCGGGCTTGCCTCCTGTATCCGCCAGAGCGGGTAGAGCGCGGAAGAGGCGAAATACATCGGGAAGATCACGAAGTTCATGATGCCCGCGAAATTCTCGAGCTGCTTGACCAGTGAAGACAACAGCATGCCCAGAGCTCCCAGCATCAGGCCCGACAGAAACAGCGCCGGGAGAATAAGCAGATAGCCGGCGATCGGAGCCTTCACGTCCCAGAACCACGCTATCAGCAGAAACGCATAGACCTGGACGAGAGAGACGGCGACACCAGCGAGGAGTTTGCTCGCCAGCAGGAACCATCGCGGGAAGGGGCTGACGAGGAGAATGCGCATATTCCCCATCTCCCTGTCATAGACCATGGACAACGACGATTGCATACCGCTGAAAAGCAGGATCATCCCGCAAAGTCCGGGCGTTATATAGACCTCGTAAAGGACATAGGTTTGGTAAGGCGGAATGATCGAGACGCCGAGCACCTGCCGGAAGCCGGCTGCGAATATGAACAGCCAGAGCAGCGGGCGGACGAGAGAGGAAACGAACCGTTCTTTCTGGGAGAAATAGCGCAGCCCCTCGCGCGCAAGGATGCCCTTGAGGCAGATCAGGTACTGCAGAAGCTTGAATCCCTTCCGTTCCTCCCCCGCTGCAAAGTCGATGGCCGTCATGATTTTCCTCCCGAACGGATGTCGACGATGCCGGTGAGTTTAGAGAATGCCTGGTTGATGGTGTCGGACGACGTCCGTACGAGAATGTCCGACGCTCGGCCGTCCGCGACGAGCCTGCCCTTGTCGAGCACCACGATCTGATCGGCGTGATTGACCTCGTCGATCAGGTGGGTGGCCCAGAGGACGCTGATGCCTTTCTCGTCGACCAGCCTGCGGATGTCTCTGAGGATGGTCGCGCGGGACTTGATGTCCAGTCCGACGGTTGCCTCGTCGAGCAGGAGCAGGGAAGGACGGTGAAGAAGAGCCCGTATGATTTCGACGCGACGGATCTGCCCGCCTGACAGGCCGCGTACTTTGTCGTCGAGCCTGTCGCTCATGTCGATCGATTGAAGAAGCTCGTCGATGCGCTGCCGTGCGGATCGTGTGCCGATGCCGTGGAGAGAGGCGTGATAGAAGAGGTTCTGCTTGACGGTAAGATCGAGATCGAGCGTGCGAGCCTGGAAGACGATGCCGAGGCGCCGCAGCGCATCGCCGGGATTGCGGTTGATGGGGTGGCCGAAAACCCGGATGTCGCCGTGCCGCGTCGCGTAAAGATGGCTGATCAGCGAAAAGAGGGTGGTCTTTCCCGCGCCGTTCAAGCCGAGCAAGACGGCGAACCGGCCGGGTTCGATGGAGAACGATACCTCGTCGAGCGCCTTTCGCTCGCCATAGCTGTAGCTGACGGAGGCGAGCTCCAGAGCGGCAGGACCAGCCCTTCCTCTATCGCTGTGGATTTCGGACGATCTGGCTTCGGATTTCATCGGCGATGCCTCCCGTGGACGACGGCGATGCCGTCGTCCACCTGTCTCGGCTCTACTTGATCGTAATCTTCCCGGTCATGCCCTTGTCGGCGAGATCGGGGACGGACCATGTATATTCACCCGGGCGAACGGCGGTGAACTGTACGTTGATCGTTCCCTCGGCGTCGAATTCGAGCCAGGCAGGCGCGCCGTTCATATGGACTTCAAGATCGTTTATGACGATCTGGTTCATCCAGACATTGCGGAAGAGATCGGTGAAGAACTTGTATTCGAGCCCGCCTGCGGAGCTTATCTTCCAGCGGTATCCCTGACCGGAGACGAGCTCGAAATCCTTCTGGTTGACCGTATAGGCATCCTCCTTCGTTCCGAGAATCAGCTCGGGCACATTCTGGCTGGCGCGGGTGACTTTCGGAGCATCGTCGTCATCGTCGTCGTCAGCTTGGGCAAAGGTGTGCGGCTGAATGCAAAGAGCGCCAAGAAGCGCGGCAAAGGCAATGATCTTGAATTTAGGCATAGTTTCCTCCCTTAAAAAAATCGAGTGCTGATCAGTTGGGTGCGACGACCACTCCCCAGGGCATCGCGCCGACCGTGACGGACTTGATCGGTTCGTCCGTCGCGGTATCGATGAAGGTGATATCGTTGGAGAGCCCGTTCGTGCTGATGATGTGCTTGCCGTCCGGCGTGAAGGCGAGCTGCCAAACGCGCTGGCCGACGAGCACATATTTTTCGACCTCGTACGTCTCGGTATTCACGACCGCGACGCGGTTTGCCGGACCCAGCGCCACATAGGCCTTCTTGCCGTCCGCACTGATGCGGACGCCCACCGGCTGTATGGCTTCCGACCTTACGCCTTGAATTTCGAAGGTGATCTTATGCACGACTTCGCGGGAATCGTTGTCGATCACCGAGACGGTTCCGCCGATTTCCGAGCTGATCCAGACCTGGGATCCGTCCGGCATGAATTCGGCGAAGCGCGGACGCGCATCGACCAGCACGTTGTTTGCGATCTCGTGCGTGGAGGTGTCGATGAAATGGGCCATATTGGTCGTTTCGGACGTGTTCACCATGGTTTTGCCGTCCGGGCTGATTCCCATTCCCTCCGGCTCCACCCCGACCGGAATTTCGGTGATCATGCTACCTTTTTCGACGTCGATAACGGTGACCAGATTGTCGTCCTCGTTCGCGACATAGAGCGTCTTGCCGTCGGGCGAGAGAACGAAAAGCTCGGGATCGGGCCCGGAAGGAAGCGTCCTGACGATCTCGTGCGTCGACGTATCGATCACCTGGACGGTATCGTCGTCGCTGGCGCAGACGTAAAGATGTTTTCCGTCATGGGAAATCGTGATGCCGCGCGGCCTTTGCCCGACCTCAATGGTCTTCACCGCTTCCATGGTCGCGGAATCGACGATGGTGACTGTATTGTCCTTTTCGTTGGAAACATAGACGGCATTTGCCCATGCCGATTTTTCACAGGCCACGAGGGCAATCGTGCCCAACAGCAGGCAGACATGTCTGCGCATTCTTTCCTCCCATTCTCTTTTTCAGTTCAGTTTACAGGCAGTCTCCGGCTGATCTACTCCCAGCGTATCGAGTTCGGAAAACTGGTGAAGAAAACCCTCTTGAGGTGATGTGGATACGACGCCTCTGCCGTCGGCGAGCAGGATCGGCTGGCGAAGCTGCCAGTTCCATCTGCGGAACGTCACTTTCTGTCCTTTGAACGCGGCGAGCGAGAAGTCTTCCGACTTGATGTAGGTTTCGATTTGTGCCGGATCGTTGCTGCTGGTCCGTGTCGCCGCTTCGCCAAGAATGCGCACCGCGGTCCAGGCCTGCATGTCCTTGGAAAGCATCCGCCGTCCGTTCGCCTTCGCGAAGCGGTTCTGGATCTGCGATCCGCCCCATTGTTCACTTGACGGGTGCCACGACGAGGGCACGAGCCCGGCGGTTCCAACGACGGGACGCGGTGTCCAGGTCCGATAGGGAACATAGCTGCCGAACACTTCGCTTTCGTCCGCAACGACGACGACATCGTGTTCCGGAAGGTCTTGGGTGAACACCGGCATCTGGCGCTGCACTTGGATTATCCCGCTATCTGTCCTGCGGGCGGTTCCGGTATCTTCGTAAAGCCGCTCTTCGACGATCTTCGCGCCGAAGCGGGTCGCTGCACGCCGCACGGCATCGGCAAAGAGCCGATCCCGTTCGTGCGAGCCATAGAGCAACACCCAATTCCTCCACTGTTTCCAGAGGAGATATTGGGCCAGGCCATCGGCGAGCATGGAGCGCGTCGGTGCGGTATGAAAGACGTTGGAACGGCATTCCTGTTCGCGTAAGACATCGTCTGTAGCGCCCACATTGAAGAGAAGGACGCCGTTTTCCTTTGCGAGATCGGCAATGGACAGCAGCTGTTTGGCGGAAATGTCCGTCAGAACATATTTGTCGCCCCGCGCCAGCATCTCCCTGAATGTCGGTACGACATCCTCGTCGAATTTCGCTTCGGTAACGTCGAGGCTGAAGGACTGCCCGAGAAACTGCCCGGTGGTATTGTTGTCGGCGATCGCGACATTCGCTCCCGCAACGCCTTCGTCTCTCGGCGGAATGTCGAGAACGGAAAGTGCCAGCTGCGGTTCGTAAGCGCGCAAATACCCGATGCGCACTTCGACCGGGCCCTTGGCTTCCTTTTTCTCCTGCGCCCCCAATTCCGGCGCATTGACGAGCAATAAAAAACAGGCGAATAAAACGAATAGAGTATTCGGCACCGTACTCTTCATGGCCATACCATTCCTGCGCTCCGTCTTCGGTTGGAAGACGGCCGCTTCAGTACAGAGGTGCCCATAGTGGTTGTAAACAATTCCGCCATAATCTCAATCCTCGGGCCGAAATTTCCTGCCGATTTCACGCAAACGTGCGGTTGTCGGGGAGGAGAAGTCAGATGACGAAAATGCTGGCGAGCGTTCAGAACCGGCGCGAGGCGGAGATCGTTCTGAAGGCGAGAGTCGATATCATCGATCTCAAGGATCCGGCGCATGGGTCCCTCGGGATGGTGGACGCCGGGACGATTTCCAACATCATTGAGTTCGTGTCCGGCCGGTGTGCGGTCAGCGCTGTTTGCGGCAACCTGCCGATGGAACCGGAGGTCATCCGTTCCAAGGCCGAAGAGATCGCTGCGACAGGCGTCGATTACATAAAGATCGGATTTCCTCCCTCGGTTCGGCTTGCCGAGTGCGCTGCGGCGCTATCCGGTTTGGCGGCCAGGAAAAAGCTCGTTGCCGTGCTCTTCGCCGATCACGAATATGAGGGTAATGTCATCACTCTGTTCGCCGCTGCCGGCTTCCACGGTGTAATGGTGGATACCGACGACAAGTCGAAGGGACGGCTTTTGCAGCATATGCCACCCGACCGTGTAGCGGCTTTTGTCGACAAGGCGCGTGAATGCGGTCTGCTGGTGGGACTGGCTGGATCGCTGGAGGCGCCGGACATTCCGCGCCTTCTTACCTATGCGCCGGATTTTCTCGGATTTCGGGGCGCGCTGTGTGACGGTCTTGCAAGACGGGCTGAAATCAATGCGGGGGCGACTGCGAAGATCCGTGATCTCATCCCGGAGGAACAGCCGGCCGAGCCGGTATCCCGCGTCGATTACCAGCTTCTGGCGGCCCGCGGATATTTTCCGGATACCGCGGAGGCGGGATTGGGGACCGACCAGATTTTCGTACGCGACTTCGTCCTGCCTGTCGAAATCGGCGCCTACAGCTTCGAGCGCGGCAGGACGCAGAAGGTGCGGTTCGATGTGAGCGCGGACGTGCTGCGCGTGACGCGCAATCCGGAGGATATGCGCCATGTCGTCTCCTATGATCTCATCATGGACGGCATCCGCTCGATCGTCGCGCGCGGCCATGTCGAACTGGTCGAAACGCTTGCCGAGCAGATCGCCGCTCTGGTGCTGGAAAGTCCGCGCGTGACGCGGGTGGTGGTGCGCGCGGAAAAACTCGAACTCGGCCCGGGAGGCGTCGGTGTCCAGATCGAACGGACGCAGGATCGCGTCCGCTCCGTGAAACCGGTCGAGATCCCGGCGAAAGCGCAAAGGGGAAGGGAAGGGGCATGACCCCGCTGATCGTGAAGCTCGGCGGCAGCACGGCAGGACAGAAGGAACTGGCCAGCTGGCTGGAGGTGTTGTCGACAGTGACCTTACCTCTCATCATTGTGCCCGGTGGCGGTCCTTTCGCCGATCAGGTTCGCGCCGCACAGCAGCAGCTGCATTTTTCCGATCAGGCGGCACATCACATGGCCATCCTTGCCATGGATCAGTTCGGAATGGTCGTTGCCGATCGCAGCCCGCGCTTCCGTCCGGCACGTACGAGCGAAGAAATCGCCGGTATCCTTGAGGAGCGGGCGGTGCCCGTATGGTTGCCTTCGACGATGACCCGTGATGCCCCCGACATCCCGCAATCCTGGGATGTAACTTCGGATTCTCTGGCAGCATGGCTCGCCAGGCGGCTCGGCGCCGCGCGCCTCCTGCTGATAAAGCAGGTCGATCCGCGTTTTCCGGAGGATCGATTGGACGCTCTTGTTGACAGCGGCATTGTCGATGCCATGCTGCCGCATATGCTGGGGGAGAATACGAGCTTGTACGTTGCCGGGCCATCGTCGCTTCCGCTTCCATCCGAGGGATTATCAACGACGCAGATGCCGGGTTCTCTCGTCAGAGGGGCAGGCACGGCGAGGGCGGCCGGATGACCAGGCTTCACGCGCCGCGCTGGGCATGGGTTCTTACGGGCTCCGGTCATTTCTTCGTCGAGAGCTTCGAGCTCATCCGTTCGCTGAAGCACTGCGATATATTCGTGACCAAGGCTGCGAACGAGGTCCTGCGGATGTATGGGCTGACGTTGGATTTTCCGGACACGATGCGCGTCTTGCATGACAAGACCGCAAGCGCCGTGCCGGTCGGCGGGTTCTATCACGGCCTCTATCATACCGTCGTCATTGCGCCGGCGACTTCGAATACGGTCGCCAAATGCGTGGCGGGGATTTCCGATACGATCGCCACGAACGTCTACGCCCAAGCCGGAAAATGCCGGGTCCCCTCGATCGTCTTTGCCTGCGATACCGCGCCGGAACTGGAAACGATGGCGCCGGATGGCATGGTCAAGGTCTATCCACGACCGATCGATCTCGAAAACACCGCCCGGCTGAAGACCTTCGAGCGCACGCAAGTCGTGGAATCGCTTGCGGAGCTCAAGGCGGCTGTCGAATGTCGGCAGGAGGTCCTGGCGGGCGATGGCTGAGCATCTTGTCTTCCTGACCGGCCATCTGGCGAAGGCTCGCCTCGAAAGCATCCTGTCGGGACTGGGCGAAACGTCGTTCACCTGCGAGATCGTCGATATCGGCGTGAAGGTTGCAGCGCTCATGACGGAGGAGATCATCATCCGGCGGTTGCCGCGTCCCGTCCGGGCGGATCGGGTCATCCTTCCTGGACGCTATCGGGGCGATCTGGAGCGGCTCAGCGAGACATTCGGCGTTTCGTTCGTTCGCGGGCCGGACGAGGTCGCCGATCTGCCGGTCTTTTTGGGGCGTGCCGGCGTGCCGGTGGATCTTTCGCGCCACGAGATGCGGATCTTCGCGGAGATCGTGGATGCTTCGACCCTGCCGATCGAGGCACTTCTGGAACGGGCGCTCAAGCTCGCCCTTGCCGGGGCGGATGTCATAGATCTCGGCTGTCTGCCGGACACACCATTTCCCTGCCTGGAAGAGGCTATCGCGCGGCTGAAGGCGGAGGGGCTTGCCGTTAGCGTGGATTCGGCCGATCCGGCCGAACTGGAGCGTGCCGCACGTTCCGGTGCGGATTATCTCCTGAGCCTCAATGAGGAAACGCTCGGTATTGCGACGAGGCATGAGGTAACGCCCATCCTCGTTCCTGCCGTGGCGGGCGATCTCGGATCCCTTGGCCGTGCCATTGCAGCGGCGCAATCGGCGGGAATTCCGTTCATCGCCGACCCGGTGCTCGACCCGATCCATTTCGGTTTCGCAGACTCGCTCGGCCGTTTCATCGAGGCTCGCCGCCGGTGGCCGAAGGTGGAGATGATGATGGGTACCGGTAATTTGACGGAACTGACGGATGCGGACTCGGCGGGGGTTACCGCCATCCTTGCCGGCCTCTGTTCGGAGCTTTCGATCGGCAATGTCCTGATCGTCAATGTGAGTCCCCATACCCTGCGCACGGTAGAGGAGCATGACCGCGCAAGGCGGATCATGGCGGCTGCGAAACGGGACCACGCCCTGCCGCGGGGTTACGATCCGGGTCTTCTGCAGATCCACGACCGCAGGCCCTTCCCCAATACGGCGGAAGATATAGAGGCGCTGGCAGAGACCGTCCGCGACGCCAATTTCCGCATCATGACGGCACCAGACGGCGTTCATATCTTCAATGCGAAAGGCCACTGGACGGCGGAAGATGCCTTCGAGCTCTTCCCGCTCCTGAATGTCGAACAGGATGGCGGACACGCCTTTTATCTCGGCGCGGAGCTGACGAAAGCGGAAATCGCCTGGAAGCTCGGCAAACGTTATGCACAGGACGAGCCGCTTCACTGGGGCGTCGCCGTGCCGCAGACGGAAGACGACCGTAAACGCCTCGCCAAGGCCGGCCATACGCTTCGCACGAAGAAGAGCGACCCATGACCTTCATCCGCGAAACGATCGTTACGACCGTCGGTGCCGATGGAACCGTGCATATCGCTCCGCTCGGCATCATCGCGAAGGATAATGGCTGGATCATCGCGCCGTACCGCCCGTCCCGGACGCTGGAAAACCTGGCATCCGTTCCGTTTGCCGTCGCCAACTACACGGACGACATGCGCATATTCGCCGGCTGTCTCACGGGGCGAAAGAACTGGCCGCTTGTTGCCGTCGAGGATTGCCCGGTGCCACGGCTGGAGGCGGCCCTCAGCCATTCCGTGCTGCAGGTGGTTTCGGTAGAAGACGACGGAGTTCGCCCGCGCCATTTCTGCCGGATCGTCGCCGAGGCGAACCACGCGCCGTTCACCGGCCTCAACAGAGCCAAGGCGGCCGTTCTTGAGCTCGCCATACTGGTCAGCCGCCTGCATATGCTGCCGAAGGAGAAGATCGACAGCGAAATCGCCTATCTGACCATCGCCATGGAAAAGACGGCGGGTCCCGACGAGCAGGAGGCGTGGAATTGGCTGATGCAGCGTGTCAGGCAGCACCGCGCTTCGGATCAAACCCGATAATCTTGCCGCCGTCGGAACCGGCTCACCCTGCTTGGAGGCGGGCGAGAAGGGCGACCGCGGCGGCCGGGGCGGCCTTGCTGGCCTCGTCGCGCGCGTTCGGGGCCGCCGGAATGAGATCACCGAAGTCTACATAATCCCGATCGAGACGCTTTGCGAGCCGTTGCACGAGCGGCCTTCCGATTCCTGCTCCGACGACCGGCGCATCTCGTTTTAACCGCGCCGCTGCAGCGACCCTGAACGCACCGTCATGGATCATCCGCAATTGATGTTCGCTGAACCACCGGGCGATGTCGAACCATTCGTCCGTGTCCAGATCGGTGCTGTCGCGCCCGATCATCCGGGCAAGACGTGCGATCGAGCCGGCGATGGTCTTTTCGCGGCGGTCGGCGGAAGGATAGTGATCGTCGGCTTCATTGAGCATTCCGAGAATGCGGCCGAGATCTGCCGTGTTTGCGAAATACTCGTTCATCAGAGGCGTCATGGTTCCGCGCACGGGTACCCGCTCCGCAATTCCGATAAGCGCCGATCTTGCGAAGCCGGTATAGATGAGCTCGCCGGCCAGCAAGCGCTCCGCATCGGAGTAGCCGTTGTTGACCAGCCGTTCATCCGCAAAAGCAAGGATATCGGTCGTTGTCGAGCCTATGTCGACAAAGAGGCCGTTCCTCCGCAGTCGCGCGGCCAGTGTGGCGGTCGCATGCCAGTTCGCCGAGGCTATGTCGATGCCCAGACTGCGTGCGCTCGCAAAATCGGCAAAGCCGGCGCGGCCGGCATAG
Source organism: Shinella sp. (assembly GCA_033795365.1). Lineage (GTDB taxonomy): Bacteria > Pseudomonadota > Alphaproteobacteria > Rhizobiales > Rhizobiaceae > JARYGU01. Next base: position 408,750 of record JARYGU010000001.1, on the reverse strand, counting down.
ATCAGCGTGTCTTCGCTGCCGAATCGGGTTTCGATGAAATCGAGGATGCCGCGGATTCCGTCTTCCCTTGAGGGAAAGCCGTCGGAAAGCTCGCCGGTCATCGTGAAGACATGCACCGCTCCAGCGAATCGCAACGGCTGCAACTGGTCCAGCGCATCGCGGACTTGGTCGAGCCCGAGCCACATCGAAGCCTTTACCGTCCTGGCGCAGGTGATGACGCCATCGTCGACGCATGCCATCTTAAGGTGCGCTCCGCCGATATCCCAGCCGATGACGGGCCTCTTTCCTTTGCCATCAAATCGGGTTTTCATGCGTGCCACTGTCCTTTCTGAAGGGGAAATCTTGCTTATCATTCCGGTTCTCGACATCAAAGGCGGCCTTGTCGTCCGTGCGCGGATGGGGCTTCGGGAAGCCTATCGGCCGATCGAGACTCCGTTGAGCGCAACTGCGCACATCGGCGACATTGCCGAGGGATTGCGTCGCCTTCACCCGTTTCCGGTCTTCTACGTTGCCGATCTCGACGCAATCGAAGGAAGGGCAGGACCGCTATCCGTCGCGAAGCTGCTGCCTGGACTTTCGCCGCTGCCGGAGATCTGGATCGACGCAGGATTCCGTGACCGCGACAGCGTTGCCGAGATGCTGGAAACGGTCCATGCATCGACCGTTCTCGGCTCTGAAACGCAGGAGGATATCGGCATCCTCGAAGCTTTTCGCTCCAATCCGAAGCTGATCCTTTCCCTGGATTTCAAGGGAAACGATTTTCAGGGGCCTCATGAAATCCTGGAGCGGCCGGAACTTTGGCCTGAGCGCATCATCGTCATGACGCTTGCCAGGGTCGGCGCCGCATCGGGACCGGATGTCGATCGCCTGCGGGCAATTCTGGAGCGAGCCGATGGCCGGCAGGTCTTTGCCGCCGGCGGCGTCCGCAATGCGGCCGACCTCGAAAAGCTTCAAACATTGGGTGTGTCCGGCGCTCTGGTCGCAACTTCGCTGCATGACGGCACGCTTTCAGGCCCGCAGATATCCGCCTTTATGAAGCGGGGGTAACCAGAATTAGCCTCACTGCCCGAGCTGAAGCGCATTCAACGCTGGAGGACCGGCATGAGAAAGCGGATATGCCGAAAGCGGCCTCTTCCGGCAAGGAAGAGGCCGAGCGGTGATTTGAGCCGCTATGTCATGCCCAGGAGCTTTCCCAACCGACGCAACAGGCCACCTGTTTCCACCGGGGGCGTACTCTGTGCGGGGTTGTCTCCTGTCTAAGCGCTGAAAGGATGTTTGACGGAATCGCGCTGAGCGGTTGCTTCCGCGGCTGTCGGTTTGCCGGTCACCGCGCGCTCGATCGCTTCCTTCGTTGCCCTGTAGTTGTATTCCTGGATCTTGGCGTCGTCCTCGGCCAGCCAGTGAATGAACACACCGACACAGATGAAGATGTCGTCTGCTTCATCCGCCGGAATGGTGCCGTCCGCGACGCTGTCCTGCACGGCCTTCGCCACCGCATGCTGCGCCGGGCCGAACATCTGAACCGCCTGCTTCGCGCCCTTGATGGTGACCTTGTTGAATAGAACCGTATTCGGTTTGCACGCCAGATTTGGCGCGATCACGGCCAGCAGCGACGTGAACCCGTCCTTGTTGTTCGTCAATGCATTGCAGAACGCTGTTTCAACCGCGCTGCCGCGCGGCCCGATCAGAAGATCGATATGAGCGACTTCGTTTCCCTCCCCGATGAGAGACTCACCAACCATTACCTTGCTGATTTTCGCCACGGCCAATACCTCCCTGTACCGTATGCCAAATGGGTTTGCCCAAAGATGCCGTACCTCGAGACACGACGCTCGATGGACAGCTATCCTTGTTCGCAGCACCCTTCGCCGGGTCGGTTGGCCAGATAGCAGCGAACGCATTGTTCGCCAGCGAAATTCAACCATTTACCTCGCGATTATGCAAGATGAAGTTGATGCTTACGCCAAAAAGCGTGGCGACGGTGAGGTCCGCCGAGGTCCCGGGATTGACCGATCTCTCCTTCAGCCGGCGGTCGAAGTCGAGGAGCGCTTTTTCGCGTTCCGATAACGTCCTCATATTCCGGACCTGCCGATGGATTTCTTCTGCCTCGTTCCTGATGTCCTCGGCGAGCGCAGAGCCATGCTTGCGTGCGACATGGCTGTCCGGAAAAGATGACAGGAACCGGAGATAGATGAAGACCGTCGGCCACATTCCGTGTTCGCCGCCGCTTACCGCTTGGGCATGTGCTGCGAACCCGATCGAAAAGATATCGTCGAAGCCATTGTCGTATTGTCTTGCGATCAGGTCGCGATGCGACGCCTCGCGCATGGCCTCCAGCAGCGATACACTCGGCTCTTCGCTGACATCGTGTTTTTCGGCCTTGCCCAGGCCTCCCGGATTGGCGAGCCGGATCGCGCCGAAAACATCGCGAGCATCGGCAGGCGTAAGCCCCTCAAGAACATCCGCCAGGCTTTCGCGAAGATCCCGTACCTTGCCTTCCGCTGCCTTGGCGAGGGGTGCGCAGAGCAGCAGGATTCCAAGATTGGTATTCGCACCGATCTTCGAACGCGTTGCCGCGGCGGCGTCGAGGATGCGTCGGCCGACGGAGCATCCCGGCTGCGAAATCGGGTCGCCCGTGATCTCGGCGCTTTCCAGAAATTGTGCCGCGGTCATGCGGTGGCCGTCGGCGAAGCGATGGACGTTGCCGGGTTTGAGCGCCTCGACCTCGCCGCGGCAGGCGTCCTTGTAGGCGGTCATGATCTGCGGCCGCGACAGCATCAGGCGGCAGGTCTTTCGACCATTTCGGGGTCGATCCGCGATACCATCGCGGCTGCGATCCGGTCGGCGATGCGGACGGGAACGACGGATTGCAGGCCCGCCCAGGCGGGCATGCTGTTGACCTCAAGGACGAGGAAGTTGCCGTCGGGGCCTTGCACGATGTCGATTCCCGAAAAATCCGTGCCGATCGCCGAGGACGATGCCAGTGCGAGCTCCTCCAGCTTCTGGCGGACCGGACCCGTGACGGGCGCTGCCTTTGCGCCTCTGGCAATGTTGGTGATCCAGCCTTCCGCCGAACGTTCCATCATTCCGAGGATTTCGCCGTTGCAGACGAATATCCGGTAATCGCGAAAAGGCGGACCTGCACGCGCAACATAGCGCTGAAGGTAATAGGTGTCGTCCATTTCCCCAGGATCCGGCAGATCTTCGACGGAGCGGATAAGCCGGATGCCGCGTCCCTGCGAGCCGAACAGCGGTTTCAATACGAGAGGGCCGTCGCGCAGTTCGCCCGTGACGACCGCCTGGGCGTTTGCAAGCCCCTCCAGGGCGAATGTGTCCGGGGTGGGAACGCCGGCCTGCGCCAGCAGGAAAGTCGTCATGGATTTGTCGACGCAGCGCTCGATGGCCTTCGCGGAGTTCCACACGGGAACATCGAGATGGGCGAACGCGTGCAGGAGTCCGAGCCGGCGGGTAATGGCCTCGAAAGTGCCCGACGAAATCGAGCGGACGATCACGCCGGCCGGAAGAGCTCCGTCGAAAGCGGGAATCGCTATTCCCGAGGGGTAGCGCGTGTCGAAGGCGATATCGGCGAGCGGGCAGAAGACGGCTTCTTTCCCAAGGGCGGCAAAGGAGGCGCGCAACTGCTTCACCTGCCTGTCCGGCTTGTCGGAAACGACGAGTATCTTGTCTGTCAAATCGTGCTTACCCAAGGGATTGCTCCAGCATCTCGATATTGCTCCGGCCGGCGCGGAACGTATCGCCGGTTTCGACTGCGGTGACGATCACTTCGGCGGGGCTGAAGAGATGCGGATCGATCGCATAGAAGTCTCCGTTGAACGCCTTGAAGATATCTGCGAACGGGCGGCCGTAATCCCGCGACGTCGTGCTGGGCAGGCGTTCGGCGAGGTCGCGCGCTGCCGTTGCGTCGCCGCGGACGAAAAGTTGAACGAGGCCGCCATATATGATGGCGTCGTTGGTCCGGCCCATCGCCGTCAGAAAATCGGGATGCGGCGCGGGGACGGGAGCACGCCCGACTCCATCAACGATCTGATGGAGCGGGAATTTCAGATCATGCGCCTTGTGCAGCGCCACCTCCAGCACGCGCGAGACGATCTGAACGGAACCGGTGAGGCTCTGCGTCGGCGCGTAGATGAAGGTCAGGGCATCCGGCTTCAGCCCGGTTGCTTCGCACACTTTTTCAACTATCGCAGGCGGAGGAGGGCTTTCCGCTTCCAGAACGATGACCGAGGAAGCCGCATCGCTTTCGCGGTAGGCGATCTCTTCAAAGAGCGGCTCGACGCGCGCCAGCGCCCGCACGGGACCCGAGCCCATGGCGAAATACTTGCCGTGCGAAAGCCGCCAGCCGGCATATTGGCTGGCGAGGCAGGCAAGAACCGGCTGAGAGGAATGAACCTCGACGCTGAGCGGCCAGCGATCCGAATGACGGTCGAGCGTCAGCGAAGCGCTTCCGAGTCCGCCCATGCAGATCTCGGCCACGCGTAGCCCGGTCTCGATGCTGCCGGGCGAGGCTGCGCCGGCGTCGACCAAGTGTTCGCCCAGGCTGCCGCGACTATATCCGACGCCGAATCTCTGATTGCCTGCAACGAGCCGGTCCACGATCTGCTGAGCGTTTCTGTTGAGAAAGGCCTGTCCGTCCTTCATCGGAATTCCCCCTTCCAATACGCAGCCATCGCAAGAGTACGGCTTTTCACCGCCCGTTCCGCCGCTGCGGCGGAATGCGCCCTTGCAAGCACAGTGCAGACGGGATCGTCGGCTTGGAGCGCGCTTCCAGGTTTCTGGTGATCTGCCGTAAGCTCCGGCCACTCCACAGGGGGAAAGTTCCGGATGGGTCGGACCGCATAGGCGATCGCCGAGGCTGCCGCACCTCTATAGGTGGGAACGGTGATCGCCTCTCCGCGAACCGCGTTCAGATGCTGGGTCAGCAGTGGTGCGTCGTCGCTGTCGAAGATGTCGAGCGTCGCTCCGGGACGCGGGTTGATCTCGATAAGATGGAGTCCGTCAGGCCCGTCGATGAAATCGGCGCTGCAAAGGCCGACAAGTCCGGTCGCGGCGGTCAGCGCGTCCAGCCACATACGCACCTGCATTCTTTTCTTCCTGTCGAACCTCGTCAATCGCACCGCACCGCCATAGCGGAACGGTGATTGCGCGGAAGGAGCCGACCACTGCCGGCTGAAGCCGACGATATGAGCCTGTTCCATTTGCGCAAGAAAGAGAACGGATATGCTGCGGCCTGGAACGAACTTCTGAAAATAGCAGCCGTCCTGCCGACGCGGATGCGAGGCATGATGAACATGGGCCCCGCCGGCGCCGCCACCGATCTTTCGCAGCCAGCCGGCCGAACGCGTCGGCGCATCGAGCCGGACTTCCGGATGCGGAATTCCGGATTGCCGGCAGAGCTGCGCCAATAGCACCGGATCCTTCACCATCGCCACCGTTTTCGCCGTATTTCCGGCGAGCGGAAAGTGTCTTTCGAAGGCTTTCAGGATCTCGGGACGGCGCTCGAAACCCGAGCCGTAAACGAGGGCTTCCGGCTTTTCGTGCTCCGTCAGTAAAAGCAATGTTTCGGTGGCCGACTCCTTGTCGATTCCGTCGCCGATGCTGCCGGAGAAGCGCGCTACCCGTTCCGAAAGCGCCACCGTATCGGAATCGTTGAAGAGGTCCGCGACCAGAGGACGATAGCCTGCGCGGCGGGCGGCCGCCGCCAGCGACCGACCCGAGACAGCGGCAATCAGGATTGCCGGGCTATTTTGCGATGTTGCGCGCAAGGGTGAAGGCATCCTGGAAATCATGGATGATGGGCTTTTTAGCGCCGATCATCTGTTTGAACAGCCCGGCCTGAGTCTTGTACTTGACGTTGCCGATGGAAAGCGGACCGATGCCGACGGCATTTGTCGCAGCGAGCGGCTCCGCATTGGCATGCACGTCAAGGCCTTCGATGCCGGCTGGGGGGACTGCGTTCACGTCGGCAGCGACGAGAAGCTTTGCTGCCGAAGCCAGCTGTTTGTCCGAGAGCACCCGAACGCCCGCCTTTGCCGCCGCAAGAACGACTTCCGTTTCCCGCAGGAGTTCGGTTTTCCGCTCCTCGGTCGAGCCGTCGGCTGTTTCAAGGGGCACTCCAAAGCGTTGCTTGACCGCCGCAGCAATGTCTTCGACCCGCTGGATGCCGTCGTGGCCGACGATCGTCACGGCCGCGCCTTCCCTTGCGCAAATGACGGCGGTGCAGAACCCAACAACCCCGGTGGCGCCGAAAATCGTCACCTTCGTTTCGGAAAGATCGCGGCCGTGCAGGTTCTGCAGAGCCTTCTCCACCTTTGCGGCCATGGCTGCCGCGGTCGTGAACGATCCGGCTGGATCGGCGAAGACGGAAACCTCGAATGGTGGAACCATCGCGTTGCGGGCGGCATCGAGCATATCCAGCGCCAGTTCCGCGTTCTTGCCGGCCAGGAATATGCCTGTAGCGACACCGGCATCCGGCGGCCGCGAGAAAATGGCATCCTGAACGAGATTTCCGACATCGCGAAGCGTAACCTCCGTATAGGGGACGACGTGATCGTAACCGGCGTCGAGCGCCATGTTGACGTCGAACGGGCTCATCTGCTTCAGCGGTGTGAGCATGTGGAGGATGGTTTTTCGGCTCATCTGCCTTGCTCTTTTCTAATGACGGTGCCCATGGTGTTCCAGTTCGAATTGCGGGGGCGTCATTGTTTGGGTGATGCGCGCGCCCTGATTCCTGCCGCCGACGATCCGGACGGTGGTGCCTTGTTTAAGCGGCGATGCTTCCGCCAGGATTCGTTCGGCGTCTTCCGTGGATTTGGCAAAGGCGAATCCGGTCGGTCCCCAGGAGCTCTGCCCTATGCCGACGGCGCCGCAGGCTGCGAGCTTGTGCAGGGTCTCTTCCACGCTCCTGCTGGTAAAGTGCCCTCCCTGCGCCGGCGCGAAATAGTTGCCGAGTTCACGCTGGATCGATGTTACCGCATGGCCGAAGGCTTCGATATCCTCTTCCACAAGCGCCGGCATGATGCCCATCAGAGCGTGGCGGCAGATGGCGGCAGAGCTTTCGGCAGGAAAGCCGGGCAGGGCACGAAAGGCCTCGATCTCGGCCTCGCCGTGAATGCCCTGCGCGCGGGAATCGAAGACAAGCATGATGCGCCAGTCGCCAGGGAAGGGTATTCTGGAGATGACCGTGGGTGTCCGGTCGTCCCTTCCCTTGCCGGCATCGAAGATGAGCCCGCCTGCATCGAAGGCGGCGATCCCTATGCCGGATCGGGTGCCGCGTCCGAGAAAGGTCGCATCCTCGCGGACATCGAAGGGCAGACCATGCAGCACCCGAAGTGCTGCCGATACCGCAAGCGCCAGCTGGGTTCCCGAGCCGAGGCCGGCGTGGTCGGGAATGGTCTCGTGTACGACGATACGATGGTGATCGCGGATGCCGAGCCGCGGCCGCAGCTTGGCGAGATGCTCCAGTATGCGGAGCCTCTCGTTGCCGTGGATGCTCGTTTCGTCCGCACGCGAGATGGTCAGTTTGGTGGATATGCCTTCCAGCGGCAGGCCGATGCTTCCGAAACGAAACCCGGCTTTTCCCGGAATATCGAGAAAACCGAGATGCAGGCGGCCGGGAACTTGAATGGAGACGGAATCCGACATCAGCTCTGTTCTGAACTTTTCGATAATCGGGCCCAAAGCTATGTTATCGTTTTTTATGCATCACGCAAGCCTGCGGCGAGGGAAACGGAGTAATCGCGATGAACACCGAAAATGAAGATGGCCGGCGGAAGGAACGGGTCTATTCCGAGGAGGAGATCGTTACGAAGCTGGAAAAGGAACTGCCGCACTGGCGCTACGAGAACGGCTGGATCAGGCGCAAATACAAGACGCACAGCTGGAAATCCACCTTGATGGTCATCAACACCGTCGGGCATCTAGCGGAGGCCGCCTGGCATCATCCCGATATCAAGGCCTCTTATGCCTGGGTCGAGGTGCTCCTGATGAACCATGCGGCAAAGGGCGTGACGGACAAGGATTTCGAACTCGCCCGCAAGATCGAGGAGGTCGTTCAGTGGCAACCCGGGACAGAAGGACACGGCCTTGAAGGCACGCCCGCCGATCAGAGATTCGCATATATCAAATACGATAGCTGAGGCCCGTTTTTCGATTTCCCCGGACTTCACATTTATCGAAAAAGAGCTAAGTTCGGCGGTGGCACCAGAAAGTTACGGAGTGTAATGGTTGCATGGATTGGCAGCCAGGCTGTTTCGCTGCCCGCCGCCGTCGAGGAGGCCGCCAGACTTCTGGCTTCGAGCCGGTGCCCCGTTTTTTCGATCGATTCGGATATCCACGGCTGCCGCAGCCTGATTGCACTCGCCGAGCGGGCTGGCGCCGCCTATGACCATGTTCGCGGGCGGGATCTGGCGGATGGGGTCTCCCTCTACACGGAACTGGGAGGTTTCTTCACGACGGCTACGGAAGCGCGAAGGCGTTCGGACCTGATCGCCGTCGTCGGCGACATCCCGGCCGTTCACGATGAACTTCTCCGGTCGTTGGCGTCCGCCGTACCCGATCTCGCCGCAGGCGGCAGCCGCCGCTGGTTCCATCTGGCGCTTGGCAAGGGCGGCAACCGGTTTGCGCACGGTGCGAAGGCCGTCTCTGTCGCCTCCGGTGATTTGCCGCTCGGCGGGATGCTCGCGGTGCTGCGGGCAAGAATTTCCGGAAAATCGGTCTCAACAACGCTGACGAACATGGACCGGTTCTGCGACGCGCTTGCGAAAGCGGCGTTTCCGGTCTTCATTTTTTCGCGACTGGAGGATGCCGGCAGCCTCGTCATGCTCCAGGGCATTATCGCCGACATCAACAAGACGCGACGCGCGACCAGTCTCTTCCTGCCTCCAGACGACGACTCCTGGGGGCTGGTGCTTGCCTCGACATGGATGACCGGCCTGCCGCCGCGTACATGCTTTTCTACCGGCAAACCGGTCTATGACCCATTGCTTTTCGATGTGGAACGGATGATGGACGAGAAGGAGGCGGACATGCATCTCTGGGTATCGGAAAAGGAGATAGCACCGCCGCGCAAAAGGCGGAACTTGCCGCTGGTTGCAATGGCCAGGACCGAAAGGCCGGTCGATGGAGCGGCGGTGACATTTGCGATCGGAAAGGCAGGTACCGATCGCGACGGCGTCGCCTATACGAGCCGCACGGGCACATTGGCGGCGGTGAAAGCCTCCGCTCCTTCCGATCTTCCCGGCGTTCAGGCCGTCGTCGCACGGCTGGCGGAAGCTTTGCCCCGGCGGGAGGAAGCACTGCCATGCTGATCCGACTTTCCGGAGGAGAGGTGGTGGATCCGGTCAACGGGCCGAGCGTTCGGCGCGACCTCTGGATAGAAGGCGGCATTGTCGTGGAGAAACCCGCTTCGCGGCGCGCGGACAAGACATACGACGTCTCCGGATGCGTCGTGATGGCGGGCGGGATCGACATCCATTCCCATATCGGCGGCGGCAACGTGAATACCGCGCGCCTTCTTCTGCCGGAGCAGAATGCGGCGCACCGGAAACGCCCTCTGCATACGCCGCTTTCCAATGCCGGATGGTCGACGTTCCGAACCGGCTGCCTCTATGCGCAAATGGGCTTCACTACCGTCGTCGAGCCGGCCATGTCGCCGTCAAGCGCGCTCCACACGCATATGGAGCTTGCCGATATTCCGATCATCGACAAGGCAACGCTTGCAATCCTCGGCAATGACGATTTTCTCCTGTCTATGATCCGGGACAATGCCTCTTCCGCCATGATCGACGATTATGTCGGCTGGACGGTGGCAACGACGAGAGCCCTGGGCGTGAAGGTCATCAATGCAGGGGCGGCGGCCGCATTCAAAGAGAATGTCCGGGTCTTCTCCTTCGACGATATCGTTCCCGCTTATGGCGTAAGCTCGCGGAAGATCGTCAAGACGCTCCAGACGTCCGTCGGACGTTTGGGCATTCCCCACCCGCTCCATGTTCATGCCAATAATCTCGGAATTGCCGGCAGTGCGGCGACGGCGGCCGAAACCATCGCCGCGAGCGAAGGCCAGCCGCTTCATCTCGCCCATCTGCAGTTCTATGGTTATGGCACCGAGGGCAAACGGCGGTTCTCGTCCGAGGCGGCCCGCCTCGCGCAACAGATCAACGCCAATCCCGACGTGACGATCGACATCGGCCAGGTGATGTTCGGCCAGACCGTGACGATCTCCTCGGATGTGACGCGGCAGTTCTCGGGGATGAAGAATGCCAATCCGAAGAAGTCCGTCATCATGGATGGCGACGGCAACGGCGGCGGCATCGTTCCCTATCGTTACCGCCAGGATTACTATGGTTCGCTGCAATGGGCCGTCGGGCTGGAGTTGTTCCTGCTGATCGAGGATCCGTGGCGCGTCTTCTTCACGACCGATCATCCGAACGGGGCGCCCTTCACTGCATATCCGGATCTGTTCGAACTTCTGATGAGCCGCGATGCGCGAAATGCGAAAGCTGCCGAGCTCGACCAGACTGCGCTGGAGCTGACGACCCTTTCCTCGATTTCGCGTGAATACACGCTCGACGAGATCGCGATCATGACACGCTCCGCGCCTGCAAAATTGCTCGGCCTCAGGGATCGCGGCAATCTCGGCCCCGGTGCGATCGCCGACGTCGCGGTCTATCGGAAAGGTCCGGACAAAGCCAGAATGTTCCGGGAAGCGGCGCTCGTCTTCAAGAACGGCGATCTGGTCGTGAAGGACGGCTCCGTCACGCACTACCGCTGGGGCAAGGCGCTGCGCCTCAATCCTCCCCCGGACAAGGGGATGGTGAAGCGAATGCAGGCTTATCACGAGGAGCGATACGGCCTGTCGCTGGATTGGTTCGTCTTTCCGGATTCGGCGATCGCCAGAGAAGATCCGTTTGCGGAGGTCGCATGCAACGGCTGATCCGCAACGGCATTGCGATAGACGACACCTTCGCGGAAGCCTTCGGCATGCGCGCAACGGCGATCATCATCACCGCGCCGACATTGAAATGGGCGCGCCAGGCGGCGACCACGATGACCGGCTTCGCCACCTCCGTGATCGGTTGCGGTTGCGAAGCCGCCATCGATGTCGATATTCCGGCATCGAGAACTCCCGACGGCCGGCCCGGATGCCGCGTCATGCTCTTTGCAACCGGAACCGAGGAACTGCAGAAGCAGTTGAAAACGCGCCTCGGCCAATGTGTTCTGACCTCCCCCGGCAGTGCATGCTTCGCGGGCCTTGAGGGAAGCGCGACGCTCGATCTCGGCTCGTCGCTGCGCTATTTCGGCGACGGTTGGCAGATATCGAAGAAGTTCGGCGGCAGGCACTATTGGCGCGTGCCCGTCATGGACGGCGAATTCCTTTGCGAGGCGAAGACCGGCATGACGAAACAGGCGGTCGGCGGCGGAAATCTCCTGCTGCTTGCCGCGGATTTCGCAAAGGCGTTGCGAGCGGCGGAGCGGGCGGTGCAGGCGATAGGCAGGATTCCCGGCGCTATCATGCCCTTCCCCGGCGGGATCGTACGCTCCGGTTCCAAGGTCGGCGGCAAATACAAGGGCATCATGGCCACCACCAACGATGCCTACGCGCCGACGCTTCGAGGTGTCGTCAGGAGCGAGCTCGAGCCGGAGATCAATGCGGTTCTGGAGGTCGTTATAGACGGAGAGACGAGCGATGCCGTGGCTGCCGCCATGCGCGCAGGCCTGAAGGCCGTCATCGATCTCGGCCCGAAGCGCGGTGCGCTGCGCATCAGCGCCGGAAACTACGGCGGCAAGCTCGGCAAATTCCACTATCATCTGAGGGATCTTTTGCCATGAAGCCGTTGACCTTTACACTTCGGGCGGCACCCGAGGAACGGCTGGATCTTTCGGTACTGATTCCGGAGAAGCTGCGCGGCTTTTCCGCATCGCAGATCGCGAGCCTGCCGATCGGCACCAGCCGGTTTCCGGCGACGGTCGGCGACCTCTTCAGGCAGAAGGGAACGGACTTCTCCGATATCGTCTTCGAAGGAGGCAGCAGCCGTTTCGACTTTCTCGGAGAGGGCATGGCAGCCGGCCGTATTCGCATGATCGGCGACGTCGGGATCCGTGCGGGGCGCCGGCTGGCCGGGGGCACGATCTTGATCGAGGGTGATGCCGGGCCGGAGGTCGGATCGGGAATGAAGGGCGGCCGGATCGAGATATCGGGCAATGCCGGCGACGGCATAGGCGCGCCCACGGCCGGTGAGGTAACCGGCATGGCCGGCGGGCTGATCGTCGTTCGAGGCAGGGCCGGACATCGCGCCGGCGAAAGAATGCGGCGCGGCATCATCGTCGTTCTGAAAGGTTGCGGCGATTATGCCGGCCTCAACATGGTCGCAGGCACGATCGCCGCAACCGGCCGGATCGGGCGTTATCCCGGTCATCTGATGCGGCGCGGCTCCCTGTTGTTCGAACGGCGCCCGATCGAACTTTCGCCGACATTCTCGGATTGCGGGCGGGTGGATATCGCCTTTCCGGAAATGTTCGATCGCTATCTGATCGCCGAGAAGATTCTCGACAGACCGCTGCTCGGTGCGAGACCGTTGCGCTACGGCGGGGACAATGCCGTTTTCGGAAAGGGCGAGATCATGTTCCGGCGAGGCTGAGAGGCCGTCCGGACTGCCGCCGTTAAACCGGCTGTTGCTGCGCCGGATAGAGCCTTTCGAAGAAAGGCAGGCATTGCGCGCCGCGCTCGCGCAGGAAGATTTGAAATGCGTTCATCGCAGGAGAAACCGTCCTGTCGGTCCGCACCACGGAAAACCACTGCCGCCGGATCGGCATGCCCACGACATCCAGCATCACCAGCCTGCCGAATTCCAGCTCCAGGGCAATCGTGTGCGCCGATATGAAGGCGATGCCGAGGCCGGCCATGACGGCCTGTTTGATCGTTTCATTGGACGACATTTCCGTGCCGAGATCGTCCAGCTTGTTCGGGACCTCGCTCAGGAAAATCTCCAGCGAAATGCGTGTGCCCGATCCGCGCTCGCGAATGAGGAAGTGTTCCCTGGCGACCTCGTGCTTGCTGATATCGCGTTTCCCCGCAAGCGGATGATCGGGTGCTGCGATCATCACGAGCGGGTGGTCGCCGAATACCGCGGAGTGCAACGGCAGATCCCTGGGCGGCCGGCCCATGAGAGCCAGGTCCACTTCGTGATTCCTGAGCCAGGCAATGACTTCCGACCTGTTGCCGATCGCAAGGGTGATGGCGATATCGGGATGTATCTTGCGGAACGTCGCCATCAAGTGCGGCGCGAAATATTTTGCCGTGGAAACGACGCCGAGGATCAAGGTGCCTTTGCGGACACCCTTGATCGCTTCGATATCGTCGTGAAGCTGGCGCAGCCGCTCTTCGAGCATTTGTGCGGCATCGATGAAGGCGAGGCCCGCGGCGGTTGGACGCAGGCCCCCATTCGTGCGGTCGAAGAGCACGGTTCCTGCTTCGTCCTCGACCTGCTTCAACTGAATGGTCACGGCCGGAGGAGTAAGCCCCAAAGCTCCGGCAGCCCGGGCAATCGTGCCATGCCGGGAGATCTCCTGGATTGCGCGCAACTGCTTGAGCGTCAGGTTCCGCATTCGCCTAAGTTAATTTTTTTAAGTAAGTAAGTAAACATAATAAATTTTACTTAACGCTACATCCCTGCTTCCATGTCGCCATGCCCGGTAGCAAGCGGGCGGGGAGGGAAACGATGACTTCGGCGACGCTGGACGCATTTCTGAATTCGCATTCCGCAGGCGCCGCGCCCTCCGGCGTCGCCGTTTCCGCAACCGTCCGCCAGCTCGCAGCCGCCGCAGTCAGAATGCGCAATACGATCAACCAGGGCGCGCTCGGCAAGGCTTTCGCTGAAAGCCGAGGTGTTGGAGCCGGCGGCGACGTGCAGAAGGGTCTGGACGTTCACGCCGACGACATATTCCTGGAGGCGATGCGGCAGGCCCCCGTAGCCCTCTATGCCTCGGAGGAGCTGGAACAAACGGCCCTTCTCGATCCGGCGGCACCGCTCGCGCTCGCCATCGACCCGCTGGACGGCTCCTCCAACATCGATGCCAATATTTCCATCGGGACCATCTTCTCCATCCTCCCAGTGGCTGGCGATCCGGCCGGCGAGCGAAACGCCTCCTTCTTCCAACGGGGAGACGCCCAGCTCGCCGCCGGCTTTTTCATTTATGGCCCGCAGCTCGCTCTGGTGCTGAGCGTTGGCAACGGCACGCATATCTTCGTCTTCTCCGGGCGGCTCGGCACCTTCGTTCAGGCCTATGAAAGCCTGTTCATTCCGCTGCGCACGCAGGAATTCGCGATCAATGCCGCCAATTACCGCCACTGGGACGAAGCTGTCCGGCTCTATGTCGACGACTGCCTCAAGGGAACGGAAGGGCCGCGCGAAAAGGAATTCAACATGCGCTGGATCGCAGCGGTGGCCGCGGATGCCTATCGCATCCTGGTCCGCGGCGGCATTTATCTCTATCCCGGCGACCGGCGCAAAGGTTACGGCGAAGGTCGTCTGCGGCTTGTCTACGAAGCGAACCCGATCGCCTTTCTCATCGAGCAAGCCGGAGGAGCCGCCACCGACACGATCAATCGCATCCTTGATCTGACGCCGACGGCGCTTCATCAGCGCGTACCGCTCGTCTTCGGCTCCTCGCGCGAGGTGGCGCGCGTCCGCCGCTATCACATCGAGCCCAGCAACATCGGCGAGCGCGCGCCGCTCTTCAGCAATCGCGGCCTGTTCAGGGCCTGAGGAGCGTGTGATGTCGGCAAGACACCCTATCATTTCAATCACCGGATCGTCGGGCGCCGGAACCACCTCGGTGAAGCGGATCTTCGAACAGATCTTCCGCCGTGAGAATATTGAGGCAGCCTTCATCGAAGGAGACGCGTTTCATCGCTATGACCGGCACGCGATGAAGACCAAGGTCGCCGAGGAAGAGGCGAACGGCAACCCGAATTTCACCCATTTCAATGCCGAAGCGAATGAGCTCGAAATCCTCGAATCCGTCTTCGATGAATATGGCCGGCAGGGTACGGGCCGCACCCGCACCTATGTTCATGACGACGACGAGGCAGCACTTTACGGCATACCCGCGGGACAGTTCACCGAATGGCGGGAGTTTCCGCCGAGCACCCTCCTGTTCTACGAGGGGCTGCACGGATGCGCCGTCACGGAAAAGGTTAATCTCGCCCGTCACGCGGATCTGAAGATCGGCGTCGTGCCGGTCATCAATCTCGAATGGATCCAGAAGATCCATCGTGACCGGGCGACACGAGGCTATTCCACCGAGGCGGTCATGGACGTCATCCTGCGCCGCATGCCGGATTATGTCCGCTACATCACGCCGCAATTCACACTGACGGATGTCAATTTCCAGCGCGTACCGATCGTCGACACGTCGAACCCGTTCATCGCGCGCTGGATTCCGACGCCTGACGAGTCGATGCTGGTGATCCGCTTCGCCCGGCCGCGCGGTATCGATTTTCCCTATCTGCTGTCGATGATCCACGACTCCTTCATGTCGCGAGCCAATTCCATCGTCGTGCCCGGAAACAAGCTCGATCTCGCCATGCAGCTGATCCTGACGCCCCTGATCATGCAATTGCTCGAACGCCAGAGCCGCGCTTCATGAGGATGAAACGATGGATACGCAAGTCCAGCTACAGGAAAGAAACGTGACGACCACCGTCACCGAGAGGGACATGGCGAATGCGATCCGCGCGCTTGCCATGGATGGCGTGCAGAAGGCCAATTCCGGCCATCCGGGCATGCCGATGGGCATGGCGGACGTCGCAACGGTACTCTTCAACCGGTTCATCAAGATCGATCCGTCGCATCCGGAATGGCCGGATCGCGACCGGTTCGTCCTGTCGGCCGGACACGGATCGATGCTGCAATATGCGCTCCATTACCTGATCGGATACGACGACATGCCGGTGGAGGAACTCCAGCGGTTTCGTCAGCTCGGCTCGAAAACGGCCGGCCACCCCGAATACGGTCATGCGCTCGGTATCGAGACGACCACCGGGCCGCTCGGACAGGGAATTGCCACCGCTGTCGGCATGGCCCTCGCCGAACGCATCGCAAACAGCCGCTACGGCACCGATCTCGTCGATCACCACACCTATGTGATCGCAGGCGACGGATGCCTACAGGAGGGCATCAGCCATGAGGCGATCGACCTCGCGGGCCATCTGAAGCTCTTCCGGCTGATCGTGCTCTGGGACAACAATTCCATCTCCATCGATGGTCCGATCAGCCTCTCGACTTCCATGAACCAGCTGGCCCGCTTCGCTGCAGCTGGTTTCGACGTCCAGGAGATCGACGGCCATGATTTCGATATGATCGGCCGCGCGATTTCCCGGGCAAAAGCTTCGGAGAGGCCTTCGTTCATTTCCTGCCGGACGATCATCGGGAAGGGAGCGCCCAATCTGGAGGGCTCGGAGAAGACCCACGGCGCTCCGCTGGGCGAGGCGGAGATCGCTGCCGCGAGAGAGGAACTGCAGTGGCCTCATGCAGCTTTCGAGATTCCGGAGACCATCCTTGCGCGCTGGAGCGAGGTGGGTGCGCGCGGTGCGCTCGAACGGCGCAAGTGGACATCGCGGCTTGCGGCATCGCCGGATGGCGCAACCTTCATTCAGGCAATGGAGCGGGAAATCCCATCTCTGCTGTTCGAAGAACTAGCCGCATTTCGCCGCGAACACCAGGCGAAGGCGACCAAGGTCGCGACGCGCAAAGCTTCCGAGATGGCTCTCGGCATCATCAACGCCGCTACCCAGCTTACGATCGGCGGCTCTGCCGACCTCACTCACTCCAATCTCACGCTGACGGAAGGAATGGAGTCCATCGCGCCAGGGGATTATTCGGGACGCTATATTCGCTACGGCATTCGCGAACATGGAATGGCCGCAGCGATGAACGGGCTCGCCCTGCACGGCACCTTCATTCCTTACGGCGGTACGTTCCTGGCCTTCTCCGATTATGCTCGGGGTGCCATTCGGCTGTCGGCGCTGATGAGGCAGCAGGTCATCTATGTCATGACGCATGATTCGATCGGCCTCGGCGAGGACGGACCGACACACCAGCCGGTCGAGCATCTGGCGATGCTGCGGGCAACGCCTGATCTGAACGTCTTTCGTCCCTGCGACATCGTCGAGACGGCGGAGTGCTGGGAGCAGGCCCTTCGACAGCGACACCGTCCGAGCGTGATCGTCCTGTCACGCCAGAATTTGCCGATGTGCCGCCCGGATCACAACGAAGAAAACCTCTCTGCGCGCGGAGCCTATGTCCTGCGCGAGACCTCGGAACCGCGTGCCGTGACCCTCCTTGCAACGGGTTCCGAGGTCGAAATTGCCTGTACCGCCGCCGAAACGTTGCGTTCCAACCATGGGATAGCCGCTGCCGTGGTGTCGATGCCCTGCTGGGAGCTGTTCGAGGAGCAATCGCCGCAGTACCGCAAGGCAGTTCTCGGGAAGGCGCCGAGGATCGGCTTAGAGGCGGCGTCTCGGCTCGGTTGGGACCGCTACATCGGCGAAACTGGTGTCTTCATCGGGATGAACGGCTTCGGGGCCAGTGCCCCGGCGCCCGCTCTCTACCGTCATTTCGGCATCACCCCCGAGGCGGCCGTGGAAGCGGCGCTGAAGCTTGCCGGTTGATCCGGTTCACCTGGCTCCGACCCGGATGTCAATGCGAAAGGAAGAGATTCATGGCCCGCATCACATTACGACAGTTGCTCGATCATGCCGCGGAATACGGATACGGGGTTCCGGCCTTCAACATCAACAATATGGAGCAGGGGCTGGCGGTGATGGAAGCCGCGGCGGCCTGCGATGCCCCGGTGATCCTCCAGGCTTCGAAGGGAGCGCGGTCTTACGCCAAGGACATCATACTGGCACGCATGATCGAGGCACTGACGGAGATGCATCCCGCCATCCCGGTCTGCATGCATCAGGATCATGGCAGCGACGAAGCCACCTGCATGACCGCGATCCGGCACGGCTTCACCTCCGTCATGATGGATGGCTCTCTGGAAGCGGACGCGAAGACGCCGGCCTCCTACGAGTACAATGTGGCGATAACCGAGCGGGTGGCTCGCATCGCGCACTGGGTAGGGGTATCGGTAGAGGGCGAGCTCGGCGTGCTCGGATCGCTGGAGACCGGCACCGGCGAAGCGGAGGACGGGCACGGGGCGAGCGGCGTTCTCAGCCAAGATCAGTTGCTGACAGATCCTGATCAGGCTGCCGATTTCGTCGCAAGAACGGGCGTCGATGCGCTTGCGATCGCCTGCGGCACATCCCACGGTGCCTACAAGTTCACGCGGGCGCCGGACGGTGACATCCTCGCGATGGGCGTCATCGAGGAAATCCACCGCAAGCTGCCGAATACGCATCTTGTCATGCACGGTTCCTCCTCGGTGCCGCAGGAGATGCAGGACATCATCAACCGTTTCGGCGGCCGGATGCCGCAGACCTACGGCGTTCCCGTCGAGGAGATCGAACGCGGCATTCGCCATGGTGTCCGCAAGGTCAATATCGACACGGATTGCCGCATGGCCATGGCCGGCCAGTTCAGGCGGATCGCGACAGAGCATCCCGACGAATTCGACCCCCGGAAATTCCTGAAGCCGGCGATGGATGCCATGCGAAGTCTTTGCCTCGACCGTTTCGAACGTTTCGGAACGGCGGGCAACGCATCCCGCATCAAGGCGATAGATCTCGATGAGATGGCGAAGCGCTACGCCGCCGGAAAGCTCGATCCTCGTATCTCGACGGCGAAGGCCGCCTGACGGACCAGCGGAAAACCTCGAAAGGAAAGCATCATGTTGACCACGTCTCAAACCGTCACGGGCAAGGAACGCTACAGATCCGGCGTGATGGAATACAGGAAGATGGGTTATTGGGAACCGGACTACGAGCCGAAGGATACGGATATCATCGCGCTCTTCCGCATCACGCCGCAGGACGGCGTCGATCCGGTCGAAGCGGCCGCAGCGGTCGCCGGCGAATCCTCGACCGCCACCTGGACAGTTGTCTGGACGGACCGCCTGACAGCGCATGAGAAATATCGTGCGAAGGCTTACCGCCTCGACCCCGTCCCGAATGCCGAGGGTCAATATTTCGCCTACATCGCTTACGATCTCGACCTGTTCGAGCCGGGCTCGATCGCCAACATGAGCGCCTCGATCATCGGCAATGTCTTCGGTTTCAAGCCGCTGAAGGCATTGCGGCTCGAGGACATGCGCCTTCCCGTTGCCTATGTGAAGACTTTCCAGGGCCCCGCGACCGGTATCGTCGTCGAGCGGGAACGTCTGGACAAGTTCGGCCGTCCGCTGCTGGGCGCGACCGTGAAGCCGAAGCTCGGCCTTTCGGGCCGCAATTACGGGCGCGTCGTCTATGAAGCGCTGAAGGGCGGGCTTGATTTCACCAAGGACGACGAGAACATCAACTCGCAGCCCTTCATGCATTGGCGGGAGCGTTTTCTCTACTGCATGGAAGCCGTCAACAAGGCCCAGTCCGAGACCGGCGAGATCAAGGGGACCTATCTGAACGTCACCGCCGCCACCATGGAGGACATGTACGAGCGGGCGGAGTTCGCCAGGGAGCTCGGCTCGAACATCGTCATGATCGATCTCGTCATCGGCTACACCGCAATCCAGTCCATGGCGAAATGGGCGCGCCGCAACGACATGATCCTCCATCTGCACCGGGCGGGGCATTCGACCTATACACGACAGAAATCCCACGGAGTGTCGTTCCGGGTGATTGCAAAATGGATGCGGCTCGCCGGCGTCGACCACATCCACGCCGGCACGGTGGTGGGCAAGCTCGAGGGCGATCCGGCCACGACGCGGGGCTACTACGACGTCTGCCGCGAGGGCTACAATCCGATGCGGCTGGAGAACGGCATCTTTTTCGACCAGGACTGGGCATCGCTCAACAGGATGATGCCCGTTGCCTCCGGCGGCATTCATGCCGGGCAGATGCATCAACTGCTGGATCTGCTCGGCGAGGACGTGGTGCTCCAGTTCGGCGGAGGCACGATCGGCCATCCGATGGGCATTGCCGCCGGTGCGACGGCAAACCGCGTCGCGCTCGAATGCATGGTGCTCGCCCGCAACGAGGGCCGGGACATCGTGCATGAGGGGCCGGAAATCCTGCGGGACGCCGCACGCCACTGCCAGCCGCTTCAGCAGGCCCTCGATATCTGGAAGGACGTTACCTTCAACTACACCTCGACCGACGCGCCGGACTTCGTTCCGACGGCAACCGCAGCAGAATAGGAGAGCGACATGCATATCACACAGGGAGCATTCTCGTTCCTGCCGCCGCTGACCGACGAGCAGATCGCCAAACAGGCGCAGTATTGCATCGACAAGGGATGGGCGATGAGCCTCGAATTCACCGACGATCCCCATCCTCGCAACACCTATTGGGACATGTGGGGCCATCCGATGTTCGACAATCCGGATGCGGCTGCGCTGATCATGGAGCTCAGGGCATGCCGCAAGGTCTACGGCGATCGCTATATCCGCTTTGTCGCCTTCGACAGCAGCCATGGTTGGGAGTCAGTCCGCCTCTCCTTTCTTGTCAACCGCCCGCAGACCGAACCGGGCTTCCGGCTCGAGCGGCAGGAGGTTGCGGGACGGTCGGTGCGTTATACGACCCGTTCCTATGCGACCGGGAGACCGGCGGGTGAACGTTATGGCTGAAGCGGCTTCTCTGGTGTCCCTCCACGAGGCCGAGGTGCGGTCGCCGGTCGCTGTCGACCTGACGGCGGAGTATGTGGAGTCCGGCGTCAAGGACGTACTCGATGAGCTCGACAGAACGCTGATCGGTCTTGCGCCGGTCAAGCAGCGGATCCGGGAGACGGCCGCGCTGCTGCTGGTGGAGCGTGCCCGCAGGCGTCTCGGCCTGGCTCACGAGACGCCGACACTGCATATGAGCTTCAGCGGCAATCCCGGCACGGGCAAGACCACCGTCGCCATGCGTATGGCCGACCTGCTGCACCGTCTCGGCTACATCCGCAAGGGACATCTGGTCACGGTGACGCGCGATGATCTCGTCGGGCAGTATATCGGCCATACCGCACCGAAGACGAAGGAGATCCTGAAGAAGGCGATGGGCGGGGTCCTCTTCATCGACGAGGCCTACTATCTCTACCGGCAGGAGAACGAGCGGGATTATGGCCAGGAGGCCATCGAGATCCTGCTCCAGGTCATGGAAAACCAGCGCGACGATCTGGTCGTCATTCTGGCCGGCTATGCCGAGCGTATGGAGCGGTTCTTCGAAAGCAATCCGGGCTTTCGCTCCCGTATCGCCCATCACATCGATTTTCCGGACTACTCCGACGATGAACTGCTCCGGATCGCCGAGGCCATGCTCGGCAGGCAGAACTATAATTTCGATACCGGGAGCCGAGCGGCGATGAAGGAATATATCGCGTTGCGCCGCCGGCAACCGCATTTCGCCAACGCTCGCTCCATCCGCAACGCGCTCGACAGGGCGCGCCTGAGGCAGGCGAACCGCCTTTTCGAAACGGTATCGGGCCCGGTCGGCGTCGAGGCTCTTTCAACGATTGCGGCGGCCGATATCAAGGCGAGCCGTGTTTTCAGGAGAGAACCGGCAAAAAAGGAGCAGCCGTCATGAGCAGAAAAACGATCATCGCGCCATCCATCCTGTCCGCCGATTTCTCGCGGCTCGGGGAGGAGGTGGAAGACGTCGTCAGGGCCGGGGCGGACTGGATTCACCTCGATGTGATGGACGGTCATTTCGTACCCAACATTACCTTCGGACCGGAGATCGTGAGATCGATCCGGCACCACACCGATGCCGTTTTCGACTGCCATCTGATGATCGCGCCTGCAGATCCCTACATCGCGGCCTTCGCCGACGCGGGCTGCGACATCATCACCGTCCATGCCGAAGCCGGTCCGCATCTCGACCGCACGCTGCAGGCCATCCGCCATCTCGGAAAAAAGGCAGGCGTTTCGCTCAATCCGTCCACGCCGGAAAGCATCATCGAATATGTTCTCGATCGGCTGGATCTCGTCCTGTTGATGACCGTCAATCCCGGCTTTGGCGGCCAGGCCTTCATCCCCGCCGTCGTGGAGAAGGTCCGCCGGGTCTCCGCCATGATCGGGGCCCGCCCCATCCGCATCGAGATCGACGGTGGCGTCACGCCGGAAACGGCGCCCCTGGTCGCCGCGGCCGGAGCGGATGTTCTCGTGGCCGGCTCGGCCATCTTCAGGAACAACGACAGTGCGGCCTATGCCGGCAACATAGAAGCGATCCGCCGCGCTGCCGACCGCGCCATCGGGCGCGAAGCCGCCTGACCTTTCATGCAGGTAGAGCATGACCGCCGGGCGCCCGGCGGTCATGTCCATTATTGCTTCTTGGGGAATTGCTCGAGATAGGCAAGGAGGTTGGCGATCTCGTCGTCTTTCTTCAGGCCGGCAAAAGCCATCTTGGTGCCTTTCACCTTCGCCTTCGGATTGTGCAGATATTCCCGCAACGACGCCTCGTCCCAGACGAGACCCGCCTTGCCTGCTTCGACCATCGCATTGGAATATTTGAACCCTTCATGGGTGCCGGCGGTTCTGCCGACGACGCCGTTGAGAGAAGGGCCGACCTTGTTCTTGTCGGTATCGACGACATGACAGGCTTTGCATTTGTTGAAGACTGTCGCGCCTGCCGTGGCGTCTCCTTCCTGAGCTTGAGCTCCGAAGGCATAAAGGATCGCAACTGATGCACCGATCAGAAGGATACGATATTGCATGGTATTTCCTCATCTCGCCAAGGGTGCCCTTTGACGAAGGCAGATGCCGTTTTTTCCTCCCGGCGCCCGCCATTTCGGATCGCGGCATTCCATTGGGCAAAGCATTGGAAAAGCGGCTATCCAGGAAAAAAGTTACCTGTGCGACGGGATAAGTCAACCATTTTCACCGCGATCCTGAGCCGTTCCCGGATAGCATCGGAAATGGAGGTTGCAATTGACGCGAAGGCGCGATGCTCCTAACCTGCGGACGGTTCCCTCCGGCACCGAGGGCAATCGTCAACAGTGATCCGGCTGCGGTTGTTCCCGTTCAGCTCGACTGTCCCTGAGGTGGGAGGTGCCGCATGTCCATTATCGATCTTGTCCTGACGATCTGTCTCACGACGGCACCGACGAATTGCCGTGAGGAGCGGCTGCATTTCGAGGACAAGGGCAACCTCCTGAATTGCATGTTCCAGGCGCCGTCCGAGATCGCGAAGTGGTCGCAGGAGCACCCGAACCTGCGGGTGGTGAAATGGAGATGCTCTTATCCGTCGAACGAAATGGATATCTGAACGATCGGATCGGCTGGGTTTTCAACCTGCCGTTCATGAGAGGGCATGATGCAGCGCTTGGGAGGGCGTGATGGGAGGTAAGCTCGGACGGTTGCGCACGGCCGCGCTGCTGTTGCTTTCAATGCACCTGATGGCGAATCCGGCGGCCGCAAACGATGTGGTCAGGGTCGGGATTCTCAAATTCGGAACGGTCAGCTGGGAGCTCGATACGATCAAGCACAACAGGTTCGATGAAAAGCACGGTGTCGAGGTGGATGTCCGCTTTTTCGCCAGCGAGGACGCCACGAATGTCGCCATGATGGCGGGGGATGTCGACATCATCGTCTCGGACTGGTTGTGGGTTTCTCGTCAGCGCGCTTCGGGCGTCGATCTCACGATGGTTCCCTATTCGACCGCCGCGGGCGCGGTCATGGTGCCGGAGAACTCTTCCATCAGAAGCCTCGGAGACCTCAGAGGCCATAGTCTCGGCGTCGCGGGTGGTCCGTTGGACAAGAGCTGGTTGCTGATCCAGGGATTGGCACAAAAGCGGCATGCGATCGAACTGTCGGAGGAAAATGCGATCAGTTACGGCGCGCCGCCACTGCTGGCGGAAAAGGCGAGGCAAGGTGAGATCGATGCCGTGCTGAACTTCTGGAATTATTGCGCACGTCTGGAAGCCCTTGGTTTCCGCCGCCTCGTCGGTGCCAAGGAGGCCGGTGAAGCGCTGGGTGCTTCAGGTCCCGTGGCAGCGCTCGGCTATGTATTTCACGAGTCCTGGGCGAAGGCGCATCGGCACGCCATTGAAGGCTTCATCGCGGCCAGTGCAGACGCAAAGTCGCTTCTGGAGCATTCCGATGCCGAATGGCGCCGGCTGGCACCGATCATTCAGGGAGAGGAAAGCGAGCAGCGCGTCATGCGTGACCGCTATCGCGAGGGAATACCCAAGCGGCCGGTCGAGGACGAGGAGAAGGATGCAGGCGCACTCTATGCCGTTCTGGCGCAACTCGGCGGAGAAAAGCTCGTCGGCCCGTCGAGGATATTGATGCCCGGTACTTTCTGGGGGGTAGAGTGATGGGGCTGATGTCCGCGGATGATCCTGCAACAATGTCCGATCGAACGCCGAGGAAATCATACGGCCGCAATTTCGCGCCGCTTTTGACGACCTTGGCCTCGCTTGCGGCACTCACCGTCATCTGGCATCTGGCTGCTTCGGTCTGGCCCAGCCGCTCCTTTCCTCCTCCGGTCGACGTTCTGACGGCCGTAGTGAGGGAGACTTCCAGCGGAGCGCTTCCCTTTCACCTCGCAATGACGCTCTGGCGCGTTGCCGCATCCTTCTTTCTGGCGATGATCATCGGCACCGCGATAGGGATATTTCTCGGCAGCTATCGCCGGGCCGACCGATTTCTCGATCCGTGGCTCATTCTTTTCCTCAACATCCCGGCTCTCGTCGTCATCGTGCTGGCCTATATCTGGTTCGGTCTCAGCGAGGCCGCCGCGATCGGGGCGGTTGCCGTAAACAAGATCCCCAATGTGGTCGTCACCATGCGGGAGGGCGCCCGCGCGCTCGATCTGCGCTATTCGGACATGGCTCGCGTCTACCGCTTCAGCCTCTTCGCGCGCTTTCGCCATGTCGTCCTGCCGCAGCTCCAACCTTATCTGGCGGCAGCTTCGCGCTCGGGAATATCGCTGATCTGGAAGATCGTCCTGGTCGTCGAGCTTCTCGGGCGCTCGAACGGAGTAGGCTTCCAGATCAATCTCTTCTTTCAGCTTTTCGACGTCGCCTCCATTCTTGCCTACACGCTCGCCTTCGTCTGCGTGATGCTCGTCATCGAACTCTTCATGGTACAGCCCCTTGAACACGCATCAACTCGCTGGCGTCGACGCGCCGCTTAGGATCGATATTAGACGCAAGTCGTTCGAGACGTCCGGAGGTGGCGGCATCGAGGTTCTGCGCGACCTCGGTTTCGCAGTGGAGAGAAACGAATTCGCCTGTCTCATGGGGCCTTCCGGCTGCGGCAAGACCACGACGCTGCGCCTGCTGCTCGGGCTCGATCGCTCGTTTGAAGGAAGCGTCGACCTCACCGTTTCCGAAAACCCGCGCATCGGTGCGGTCTTCCAGGAGCCGCTTCTGCTGCCCTGGCGCAGCGTGGAGGAAAATGTTCGTCTTGGCCTGCCGAAAGCGATGCGGGATAAGAATCTCGACCGTCTCTTCGGTTTCCTTGGCTTGTCCACCATGCGCGGCTTTTATCCGGCGGAACTCTCGCTCGGCCTTGCGCGCCGGGCGGCGATCGCCCGGGCGCTGGCGATCGAGCCCGATCTCCTCGTTCTCGACGAGCCGTTCGTCTCGCTCGATGAAGCGACCGCCCAGCAGCTGCGTCAATTGTTGCTCGCCATATGGTCCGAACGACCGACCACGGTCCTGATGGTAACGCACAATCTGCAGGAGGCAATTGCGCTTTCCGACCGGATCATCGTGCTTTCGCCGCGCCCGTCCCATGTCGTCGGCTCCTTCCTCATTCGCGTTCCGCGGGAAGCCCGCAATGCACAGATACGCGGCGATATCCTTCGTTCGTTCAGGGAACGGTTTCCGGACCAGCTTTAGAGAGGACGTGAAATGAGACGGCCGATCCTGCGGCGTTCCCTTCTGGCGTCCGGCATGGCTTTTGCCGCGACCGGGTTGCCATTCTCCTTTTCGCGGCCGGCCGGTGCTTCGGACGCTGTCCTCGCGATGACGCATGTTGCCGATGGCGTCTATGCCTTCGCAGGCAGGCATGATCTGATGACCGCGGCGAACAGGGGAGAAATCTGCAATGTCGGGTTTGTCGTCGGCGATGAGGCTGTCGCGGTCGTCGACAGCGGCGGCAGCGCGGAGGAGGGGAGGGCTTTGGTGGCAGCGGTCCATGCCGTCACGAAGAAGCCCATCCGCTATCTCATCAACACGCATATGCATCCGGACCATGTTTTCGGCAATGCTGCTTTCGAGGACGTCGGCGCGATCATCGTCGGCCATCGCAACTTGCCGCGCGCGCTGAAGAGCCGAGGAGAATTCTATCTGGAAAGCTACCGGCAGGCGATGGGCGATGCGTTGATGGCGGATATCCGCATCGTTCTCCCGTCCCGCACGATCGCACAGCCGGAGGAGATCGACCTCGGGGAAAGGAAGCTGCTGTTGACCCCCTGGAGACCCGCCCATACGGACAATGACCTGACCGTCTTCGATAGGACGACGCGGACGCTGTTCACCGGCGACCTTTGCTTCAACGGCCATATCCCGACCCTCGACGGCTCGCTCAAGGGATGGCTCGGTCAACTCGACGGCCTCGCGGCGATCGACGCGGCAGCGGCCATACCCGGACATGGTCCGGTACCCGCCGCATGGCCGGCGGCTCTCGAACCGGAACGTCGCTATTTCGAAGTGCTTGCCGCAGACATCCGCCAGGCGATCGCGAAGGGCATCCCGATCTCCGAAGCCTCGATGGTTGCAGCGAAATCCGAGCGATCGAATTGGCAGCTTTTCGACGAGCACAATGCCCGCAATGCGACGGCGGCATATGCCGAACTGGAATGGGAGTAGGGAGCTCCCGGCGGAGTCGTCACGCGGAACATCACTTTGGCGATAGCGGCTATCGGTGATAGGATGATCGCCGGCCGGGCACCGCCAGTTTTTGGTGGAGGCAGACATGACAAGAAGAACGATCTCTCGGCGGCACGCCCTTCGGGTCGCGGCGGCCGCTTCTATGCTTTTTATGAGCGCCGGCTGGACGCCGGTATTCGCCCAGTCGCAACCGGCGCCGGAGCCCACGGCGTGGGAAAGTTTCCGCGGAGACGTGTTTGGCGAGCGGCCGATCGTGGAGGCTGACGGTCTCGTCACGATAGAGGCGCCAAAGCGGGCGCAGGACGCCGCTATCGTCCCGATCGATCTCCATTTCAAGCCCAAGGTCGAGACCGGGCGCATCAAGGCGGTGACCTTGATCGTGGATGAAAACCCATCGCCAGTCGCCGCCGTCTTCACTTTCGGCCCGGATGCGGGCGTAACGCATCTTTCCACGCGGGTTCGCGTCAATGCCTATTCCTATGTGCGTGCGGTGGTCGAGACGGATGACGGCAAGCTGCATATGACGCAGGCCTTCGTGAAGGCCTCAGGCGGCTGTTCGGCGCCGGCCTTGAAAAATCAGGACGAGGCGATGGCATCACTCGGTCAGATGAAAATGCGTGTTTTCGCCATGAAAGCCGCCGAGGGCGCACCTGCGATCCAGGCGACCGACATGCAGCTGATGATCCGCCATCCGAACAATTCCGGACTGCAGATGGATCAGATCACACGCTACTATATTCCCGCTCACTTCGTGAACGAACTCACAGTCAAGCAGGGAGAACGTCTGGTCCTGGCCATGGAAGGTGGGATATCGATATCCGAGGATCCCAATTTCCGGTTCGAGTTCGACGCTGTGCCGGGCGAAAATGTCAGCGTCGAAGCCACCGACACGGAGGGCAAGACCTTCCGGAATGAGTGGCCTCTGGAAGCCTCGACATTGTAGAGGGCTGCGGCGCGGATGAATCGTCCGCGTCACGCATTAGATTTTTCGGACGCATTCTGGCGAAGCCATGGGATTTCACCTGGCTGCAACATGCCTAAAAACAGCGTACGTCAGCCTCGGCCTGTGCTCTCTTGAGCTCGGTGAGGGCGGCTTTGGCGGGGGCGCTTTCCCGAAAAAGAACTCCCTTCTCCCCCGCGACGAGGCCCATTTCCTTGAAGGTGGCGGCGGAAACATAGTGGTCGTAGGGCACGACCGAAGCGATCACGTCGATGGAGCAGGAGCAGCGTTCGAGCGTGTCCCGATTCTCGCCATTGGCCTTCATGCAGCCATAAACGTATTCGGCGAGGACGGATGTCGGATAATCCGACGCCGCTTCTGCTGAAAAAGCGAAAGCGATTGCTGCGGTTGCGAACAAGGCGGTGTGGATCTTGCGTAATGCGGACATTGGGCTGGCCCTTTGCTGCTGCGAACCTACTAACCATCCGGAAAATGGCCATACAGTAATTATTAGAAAAGTCTTTAGAACTTCTGGATGCCCTGCAAGACATCTCTGTTGATGCCAGAATAATCATTCGGGAAATTATGTATATATTGCGCCGCAAAATAAATATCCCGCAATGCAATGAGTTTTGCCGAATAAAGATGCTTGCGGAAACCAAATCTATCTCCTATTGTTCAATGGTTTCCGGCTTCAAGGACGTTACCGTCAAGGGAGTGGTGACAGTCTTCGTAGGCCAAGCGGGGTGGGCGGTAACGGTGCCCTCTGCGCGCCTGGCTTAGGTCGTGACACGCTGCCGGAAATACTTCCCACATGCTGAGCTGATGGCGCGGGCTGCTGTTTTGGACAGGAGCGCCGCAAATTAAGCCATCCATGTGAACTTAGGGAGGACTAAAAATGCGTGCACGAAGAACTTTTCTGAAATTTGCGCTGGCGAGTACCGCCGTGTCGCTGTCATTGGCGGGAGGGGTATTGGCCAATGACGATTTGCAGGGCTTGATCAAGGACTCCAAGAACTGGGCTATACAGACCGGTGATTACGCCAACAGTCGCTATTCCGCGCTCGATCAGATCAACAAGGACAACGTCAAGAACCTGCAGGTCGCCTGGAGTTTCTCGACGGGTATCCTGCGCGGCCATGAAGGCGGACCACTGATCATCGGCGACGTGATGTATGTCCATGCGCCGTACCCCAATACCGTTTATGCTCTCGATTTGAACAATGACGGGAAAATCCTCTGGAAATACGAGCCCCGGCAGGATGCGAACGTTATTCCCATCATGTGCTGCGATACTGTCAACCGCGGCGTAGCCTACGGCGACGGCAAGATCTTCCTCTATCAGGCGGATACCACTCTGGTGGCGCTCGATGCCAAGACCGGTGAGGTCGCATGGTCGGTCAAGAATGGTGATGTTGTCGACGGAAGCAAGGGCGAGTCCGGTACCTCTGCGCCGATGGTCGTCAAGGACAAGGTCGTTGTCGGTATTTCCGGCGGCGAGTTCGGCGTACGTGGTCACCTGACCGCATACAACATGAAAGACGGCTCTGTCGCCTGGCGCGCCTATTCGATGGGTTCGGATCAGGAGACGCTTATCGACCCCGAGAAGACGACCCATCTCGGCAAGCCTGTCGGGTCGGATTCCGGCACGAACACCTGGGAAGGCGATCAGTGGAAGATCGGCGGCGGTACGACCTGGGGCTGGTATTCCTACGATCCCAAGCTGAACATGATCTATTATGGCACGGGCAATCCGTCGACATGGAACCCGTCCCAGCGTCCCGGGGACAATCGCTGGTCCATGACGATCATGGCACGCGACGCCGATACCGGAATGGCAAAATGGCTCTACCAGATGACGCCCCATGACGAATGGGACTATGACGGCGTCAACGAGATGATCCTCGCGGATGGAATAGAGATCGAAGGGCAGCCGCGCGACGTTCTCGTCCATTTCGACCGGAATGGCTTCGCCTATACGATGGATCGTGCAACAGGCGAGCTTCTGGTCGCCAAGAAATACGATCCGGCGGTCAACTGGGCGACGGAAGTCGTCATGGACAAGAACAGCAAGGACTATGGTCGACCGATCGTCGTCGACAAATATTCCACGCACAAGAACGGCGAAGACGTCAACACGACCGGCATCTGCCCGGCGGCTCTGGGCACGAAAGACCAGCAGCCAGCATCCTATTCGCCGAAGACCAAACTGTTCTATGTCCCGACCAACCACGTCTGCATGGACTATGAACCGTATCGCGTCAGCTATACGGCCGGCCAGCCCTATATCGGTGCGACGCTTTCGATGTATCCGGCGCCGAACAGCCATGGCGGCATGGGCAACTTCATCGCCTGGGACGCAGCAAAAGGCGAAATCGTCTGGTCCAAACCCGAGCAGTTTTCGGTATGGTCGGGCGCATTGGCAACGGCCGGAGATGTGGTCTTCTACGGTACGCTCGAAGGCTACCTGAAGGCTGTCGATAAGGACGGCAACGAACTCTACAAGTTCAAGACGCCGTCCGGGATTATCGGCAACGTCACGACCTACGAGCACAAGGGCAAGCAGTATGTTGCGGTCTTGTCCGGTGTCGGCGGCTGGGCGGGCATTGGTCTCGCCGCAGGTCTGACCAAGGGTACGGATGGTCTCGGTGCCGTCGGCGGCTATGCCGGCCTGTCGGACTATACCGCTCTCGGCGGGCAGCTGACCGTCTTCACGGTTCCCGACCGGTAAGCTGTCGGCACCCAGGAAGTCATGCCGTCCCTTGTACGGCCCGATAAACGCAAACCCGGTCATAGGCGACCTGAGGCCGGGTTTGTCGTCTGCGGAGACTTTTGTCTGCTGAGCCCGTCACCATCATCCATGAAGCGGCACGGATTTGCCGGCGACCTGGATTGAACATGAGGTCCTGATGCCCGTTCACCATAGATTTCTTGCGATGTTCACCGTTCTTGCCATGATCACGCCTGTTCCTGTCGCCCATGCCGACGACAAGGCAGCGGCCGCCGTCGCATCGAGCGAGGACGGGAAATATTTCGACGCCGAGGGTACTCCCACATTCCAGATCAAGGATGATGGAACCGTCGATTGGTATACCTATAGCGGCTATCGCCGGTTCAATGCGGAATGTCATGTCTGTCACGGCGCGGACGGAGCGGGTTCCTCGTTTGCTCCAAACCTGACCAGCTCGCTGAAAACCATGACCTATGCCGATTTTCTTTCCACGGTGGCCGAAGGACGCAAGAACCTCAGCGCAGGCAAGGAAAGCGTGATGCCGGCTTTCGGCGAAAACAAGAACGTCTACTGCTATCTCGACGATATCTATGTCTATCTGCGCGCCCGTGCGGTCGGAGGACTCGATCGCGGCCGTCCGCCGAAGAAGGAAGACAAGCCGGAAGCGGCGAGAGAGCAGGAAACGTCCTGTATGGGTGGCTGAGATGCAAAAGGGCAAGCCAGGAAGCCGGAACTGGCTCATAGCGGGCGTGATCGCCTGTGTCGTCGCGCTGCCTTCGCATGGTTTTGCGCAAGGGGCGGGCCTCGGGGCCGCCGGCGAGCTCGTCGATCCGGACGTGCTGCGCGTCTGCGCCGATCCTTCGGACATGCCTTTCAGCGACGAAAGCGGCAAAGGTTTCGAGAACAGGATCGCCGAGCTGGTCGCGGCGAAAACCGGGCGGAAGTCGGTCGCCTACACATGGTATCCGATGGCGACGGGTTTCGTGCGCAACACGTTGCGGGCGAACCGCTGCGATATCATCATCGGCTATGCCGCGGGCGACGAGCTCGTCCAGAACACCAACGCCTATTACAAATCGACTTATGTCGTCGTGTACAGGAAGGCATCCGGCCTCGACGGCCTGGAGACGCTTGCGGACAAGCGCTTGAAGGACAAGAGAATCGGGCTCGTTGCGGGAACGCCGCCGGCGGTGAACGTCGCGAATGCCGGTCTCATGCGGAACGTCCTTCCCTATCCGCTGATGGTGGACACCCGCCTTTCTCCCTCCATGGCTGAGGTCATGCTGAAGGATCTCAAGAAAGGCGCGATCGATGTCGCGGTGCTCTGGGGACCGATGGCGGGCTATTATGCGAAGGAGGTCGACCCGGACTTTGCTGTGGTGCCGCTCGTCAAGGAGAAGACGGGGCATATGGCATACCGGATCACCATGGGCGTCCGCCCTTCCGATCAGGAATGGAAGCGGACGCTGAACAGGGTCATCCGGGAAAATCAGGCCGACATCAACAGGATCCTTCTGGACTATCGCGTGCCTCTGCTCGACGAGGCCGGCAATCAGATCACCGAATGAGGAAACTGCGATGACGGGAGGCGCACAACCGGGATCATGATGGGACGACGAGCCTTCGCATCACTGCTTGGTCTGTCGATTGCGCTGTCGGCGGGTTTATCCCATGCCGCCGGGCCGGTCCCGGAACCGGACGGATACAGGATGGAAAATTACCGTTCTCCCGTTCCCGAAACCTTGAAAGGAGCAAAGGTCGTCACCACAGAAGAGGTTATCGCCCTTTGGAAGAACAGGAAGGCCGTGTTCATCGATGTCCTTCCCCACGATCCGAAGCCGGAAAACCTGCCGGCAGGAACGATATGGAAGGAAAAGACGAGAGAGGATATCCCCGACAGCGCCTGGCTTGTGAATGTCGGCTACGGCGTCTTGAACAAGGAGACCGAAACCTATTTCAGGGAAGGACTGAGAAAGCTCGTCGGCGATGACATGCATCGCGCAATGGTCTTCTACTGCATGAGGGACTGCTGGATGTCCTGGAATGCGGCAAAAAGGGCAGTTGAAATGGGATACAGCGGCGTTTTGTGGTATCCTTTGGGAACGGATGGTTGGGCTGCCGCCGGGCAGCCGACGGAAAAGAACGTTCCGTTCGAGTTTTAGAACTTGCGCCATCGAGGCGCACGGTGCCGGAAGAAGATCAATCGGTGATCTTCGGCAGAGAGTAGGAAGAGGAGCATATGAAGAAGATTTGGACCAAACCAAAAATGTGCACGGTTTCGGTTGGAATGGAGATGTCCCGTTACCGCTCCGCCGAACTGAAGACCAAGAAGTAGCTGCAATTCCGCCCCATGGGTGCTGAGCCCATGGGGCGTTTCATCCGACAAGAGGATCCATTCCATGCAACTGAAGATCCTCGGCTCTGCGGCGGGCGGCGGTTTACCTCAGTGGAACTGCAATTATCGTCTGAGCCGCTCGGTGCGACACGGCATGGACGGCTTTCGCGCGAGAACCCAATCCAGTCTTGCGGCATCGGCCGATGGTCGGAACTGGGTCCTTTTCAATGCCTCGCCCGATATCCGCGAACAGATCGCCGCAACCCCGGAACTGCAGCCGGCGATTGATGGTCCGCTTCGTTCGTCTCCCATCCGGGCGATCGTCCTCACCAACGCCGACGTCGATCATATCGCGGGCCTCCTGAGCTTGCGGGAACGGCAGCGTTTCGTCATCTACGCGACGGCGCGTGTGCTCGATGTGCTTGAGCGCAACGCGATCTTCAATGTGCTCGATCGTTCCGTGGTCGAACGCCGCGAACTGCCGGTCAATGGCAGGACTGCGCTCACGGATGGTGAAGGGAGCCCGCTTTCGCTTGTCATCGAGACATTCTCCGTTCCGGGCAAGATTGCCTTGTTTCTGGAGGACAGCAGCAAGGCGGAGAACGGGTTCGGAACGGAAGAGGGAGATACGATAGGCCTGCGCATCAGCCGGGAAGAGGGCGGACCGGCGCTCTTTTATATTCCGGGCTGCGCCGCTGTCGATGCCACGCTTAAGGAACGGCTCGCCAATGCGGCATGCCTGCTTTTCGATGGGACGGTCTATACCGATGATGAAATGCTGGCTGCCGGCGTCGGTGCGAAGACCGGCGCGCGCATGGGGCATCTCCACATTGCCGGTCCTGGCGGCTCCATGGCCTTGCTTGCCGATGTTCCGGTGGGCCGGCGTATTTACGTGCATATAAACAATACGAACCCGATCCTCGACGATCGCTCTCCCGAGGCTGCAGCAGTCAGGGCGAATGGATGGGAGGTCGGCTATGACGGAATGGAGATCGGTCTTTGAGTGAATTTTCGCGAGCCGCGCAGGATGGATTGAGGCCCGCGGCACTGGAGGCGGTGCTGCGCGATGTCGGCTCCGCGCGTTACCACAATCGCCATCCTCTCCATCACAAGATGATGTCCGGCGCGCTCAGCAAGGGGCAACTTCAGGCCTGGGCGCTTAACCGTTATTGCTATCAGTCGGTCATTCCGCGCAAGGATGCGATGATCATCGCGCGTGCCGAAGACCCGGCGTTTCGTGCCGAATGGCGCAGGCGGATCGAAGATCATGACGGGACCACCGGCTGGGATGGAGGCATTGCCCGCTGGCTGAAGCTTGCAACCGGATTGGGCCTTGATGAGGAGAGCGTGAAAAGCGAGCGCCTTGCCCTGCCCGGAACACGCTTCGCCGTCGGCGCCTATCTTTCTTTTTGCACGAATAGGAGCCTTCTGGAGGCCGTCGCTTCTTCTCTGACGGAGCTTTTCTCTCCCGTGATCATCGGCGAACGCGTCCCGGCGATGCTTGCGAAGTACAGCTACGTCACGGAAGATACGCTTGCCTATTTCACGCCCCGGCTCAATCAGGCGCCGCGCGACGCGGAATTCGCGCTTGCCTATGTCCTGAAGCATGCGACGGACGCGGAAAAGCAGCAGGCCGTTATCGATGCGCTCGTCTTCAAATGCGATATCCTTTGGGCGATGCTGGATGCGTTGGAGCAGGCCTATGGAGAGGGCGGCAACATTCCTCCGGGGGCTTTCGTACCGGAGGTGTCGTGATGGTTGGCGAGCGCCGGCGCGTTCTGTTGTCGGCGCAGTCGAGGCCGCGCCTGCAAAGGCATGCGCGTCTGCAATATGATCCGGTGCGAGAGGCTTGGGCGCTGCTCTCGCCGGAGCGGGTTTTCTGGCCGGATGAGGTCAGTCTTGATATACTGAGGCTCTGTGACGGGCACCGCACTGTTCCCGAGATCGTCGAGAATCTTGCCGGGCAGTACGAGGCGGAGGCGGAGGATATCGCCCCCGATGTCGAGCAATTTCTGCAGGAGTGGTCCGATCGTTTTCTGGTGGTGCTATGAATGAAGCAGTCCTGCCCCCGATTGGCATGCTGGCGGAGCTTACGCATCGCTGTCCGCTGCAATGCGCCTATTGCTCCAATCCGCTCGAGCTCATGAAGGCCAATCGTGAACTTTCTACCGAACAATGGATCGCCCTCTTCGAGGAGGCGGCGGATCTCGGCATATTGCAGATCCACCTGTCCGGCGGCGAACCGACGCTGCGGTCCGATCTGGAAGAACTCGTCCACTGTCTCGCCGAACGCGGCGTCTACACCAATCTCATCACGGCAGGGGTGGGAATTGCTGATGGGCGCATACCGGCGCTGCGCGAGGCTGGGCTTGACCATGTCCAGCTCAGCTTCCAGGGCGCGCGCGCCGTAACGACGGAAAAGATCGGCAATCATCGCGGTGCACATGAAAAGAAGGTCGAAACGGCACGCCAGGTTCGCGAAGCCGGACTGCCCCTCACCATCAACGCCCCGATCCACCGGCACAATATCGATGAGGTGCCGGCCTTCATAGATCTTGCGCTGTCGCTCGGTGCGGAACGGCTGGAGATCGCGAATGTGCAATATGCGGGATGGGCGTTGCTCAACCGGAATGTCCTGATGCCCGACCGGGAGGCGGTCGAACGTCAGGTCGAGATTGTCGAGGCTGCGCAGGAGCGCCTGCACGGCATCATGACGATCGATTTCGTGGCGCCGGACTATTTCGCGATCTACCCGAAGCCCTGCATGGGGGGCTGGGCAAGGGACGCTTTCATGGTGGCGCCGGACGGGACCGTGCTGCCGTGCCATGCCGCCGGCAGCATTCCCTCGCTCAGCTTCGAGCGTTTCGGGGACTGGACCCTTACGGACATCTGGCGTGACTCGCCTGCTTTCAATGCATTTCGCGGAACGGACTGGATGCTCGAACCCTGCCGGAGCTGCGAGCGCCAGGAGATCGACTGGGGCGGCTGTCGCTGCCAGGCTATGGCGATCGCCGGGAATGCCGCCGCGACCGATCCCGCCTGCATCAAGTCGCCTCTTCATGCCCGTATGGCCGAGCTTATCGAGGAGGCTGCGACCGTCCGTTCCGCCAAAGCGGACGACTTCCAGTACCGCCGTATCGGCCGCGTACCCGTGGACGCCTGACGCTCCCCGAACGATGGAACGGAAGCTCGCGCCGGATCGGAAAGGCGGCCTGCGCGACGGCGGAGGATCTTGTCCTTAGCTGAAATACCGTACGCGTATTGCATCGATGGCGACGGCGATGAAGATCATGAAGCCACCGATCATGCCGACATAGAAGGAGGGCACTGCGATGATGGCGAGCCCGACCTGGATGACGGTGAGCAGCATGACCCCGCCGAGCACACCGATGACATTGCCCCGGCCGCCGAAGACGCTTACCCCACCGATGATGGGTGCGGCGATGGCGTAGAGCAGGAAGCTTTCCCCCTGGCTGGAGGTGATGGCCATCTGCCAGGATGCGAGTAGATAGCCGCCGACGCCGGCCAGGAAACCGGCAATTGTATAGGCGGCGATCTTTATACGGTCGACGCGGATGCCAGCCGAATTGGCCGCCAGCGCATTGCCTCCCACCGCATAGATGCTGCGGCCGAGTACCGTTCTGCGCAGAAGGATCGCCATCGCAACCAAGGTCAGAAGGAAAACGAGCGGCATGATCGGCCAGCCGTCGATCGCTGCTTGGCCGATCCAGGTATAGCCCTCGGAAAGACTGGTGATCGTCTTGCCCTGTGTAAGGGCAAGAAGGGCACCTTGCAGGATGATCATCATGGAAAGCGTCTGGATAAGCGAGACCATGCGCAGGCGTGTAATGCAGAGCCCGTTGAAGAAGCCGATAAGCGTCGACACACCGACGCCTGTCGCCATGCCCAGCCACCAGGGCATGCCGTATTCAACGGTGGCAAGAGCCCCGACGGCAGAGGAAAAACCGAGATTGGCGGGAATGGAAAGATCTATCTCGGCAACGAGCAGCGGCAGTGAGACCGCAACGGCGAGCATTCCAAGAACGGTCGCCTGGACGAGAATGTTCTGGAGATTGAAGATGGTGAAGAAGAATGGATTGAACAGTCCGAAGATCACGACCAGCATCACCAGCCAGATCCAGACGACGTTGTGCAGGAGCCATCCCAGAATAGCCCGGCCTGATATACCGGTTCGCGCCCCCGACGACGCCTGCTCCAGCTTCATGGACATTTCGCTCATCTCCAACTCCCTGTACGGGCGTTTGCGGTGCTCCGAGGGGCCGCCCGATTTTCTCATTCGCCGCCGATTTCGCGCAGCCGTTCTTTGGTGATCTGATCGCCGCGAAGCTCGCGTTCTATTCTGCCGCCCGCGAATATGCAGACGCGATCGACCAGCCGGATCATCTCGTCGGAATCGGTGGTGACCACGATCACGGCCACGCCTTCGCGGCTGAGCCTGTCGATGATTCGGTGCACGTCCTGCTTCACGCCGACATCGATGCCGCGCGTGGGTTCGTCGAGGATCAATATCCGGGGGTCTGTGGCCATGACGCGGCCGAGGCAAACCTTCTGCTGGTTTCCGCCGCTCAACGTGTCGATCGGAACGTCTGGACTGGCGGCTTTGACACCCATTCCGGAAAAATAACGGTGAATGATGCTGTCCTCGGCGCGGCGATCAATGAAGCCGCGTCTTGAAAGCGCGAAAAGAGAAGACAAGGACATGTTCTGGCCGATGGAAAGATGGCCGATCAGCCCGTCCCTACGGCGGTCGTCGGAAAGAAAGGCGATGCCCTTGCGATAGGCCTCGCTCGGATTGCGCGGCAGAGCCGTCGCGGCTTCTCCGGCAGCCTGCATCCTTCCATGCCTCGTCGCATGCAGGCCGAAGAGGCTGCGGGCGAGCTCCTTCGCACCCGAACCGGGAAGCCCGGCGAAACCGACGATCTCGCCTGCGGAAATCCGGAACTCGCCGATGTTGACATTGCGTCCGCGTACATCGCTGAAGAGGAACCCCGATGCATCGTCGGCGAATTCCGTCCGCTCGCGCTGGAAGAGCGACAAGCCGCGGCCGAGTACGAGTTCGGAAAGCTGATCCGAGGTCATCTCCGATACGCGATCTGAATTGCCGGCCAATTGTCCGTCGCGCAGGACGCTGACCGCATCGCAGATTTCAAGAATTTCGTCGTTGTAGTGCGAGATGAAGATGAAAGTGACGCCGTCGCCTCTCAGGCGCCGCATGAAATCGAACAATTGCCGGCGCGCATCGACATTGAGCGATGTGGTCGGCTCGTCCAGGATGATGATTTTCCCGCCGCTGAACATTGCACGGAGAATGTTGAGCTTGCGGCGCGATACGGCGTCGAGCTTTCCCGCCAGCGCGCCCGGATCGATTTCCGTTCCCTCTAGCATGCGTGTCGCATCGCTCTTTATCGCGTTCCAGTCGATGAAGCCGCGCCGGTGCGGCCAGATGCCGAGAAGAAGGTTTTCCGCCGCGGTCATATGGTCGACGATCATGGGCTCCTGCGTCACCAGGAAAACGCCGGCCTTCTCCATCTGCTTGACGTCGTGGCCCTGAACCTGCATGCCGTTGAGCAGGATCCGGCCGCCGGTCGGCTGGCGTTGGCCGGAAATCAATCCTACGAGGGTGCTTTTGCCCGCGCCGTTTTCGCCGAGAAGGCCGTGAATCGTCCCGCGGCGGACGGTAAGGGATACATCCTTGAGAGCCGCAAAACGGCCGTAAGATTTCGAAAGGCCTTCGACGCGCAGCACATCGTCATGCTGCGCGGGCGCTATCTCTGCGGCTGCTTGCTCGATCAACTGCCTCTCTCCCTGTCTGCGGCTGTCGCCAGGAGCGGACCTGCGGGCCACCGCCGAGGTCGCCCGCACGCTATCCTGATAAAGGACGGGACCGCTTATTTATAAGCGAGACCCCAGTCCCTTTCGGCTATATTGCCCCATTGCCGGGGATCCTTCGCGTTGTCCTGATCGATGACGAAGGGCGGAATAACCAGCGCCGGACCGGTCTTGGACTGAACGATCTCACCCTTTTCCCAGAAGTAGTCCTTGTTCTCGTAAGGCCCGAGCGGAACCGCTTCGCCTTTCATCGAATGCTTCTCGATCATTTCCACTGCGATTTGCGCATATGCGATCGGGTCCTGCGAAATGCAGGCATCCATGTAGCCTTCGTTGATCCATTGCAACGCGATCGGCTCGCCGTCGATATTGATGAAGATGACGTGGCCTTCCTCGCCGACTTTCTTCCAGCGGCCGCGCTGCTGGAGAGCGGTCGCAATACCGCGGGAAGGCGAGTCGCTCGGAGCGTGGACGGCATCGAGGTCCGGGTATTCGGAAAGTGTCGAAAGCGTAACGGACAGCATGGTCTCGAGCTGGCCTTCCGTCGGGCGGCTCAACAGCTTGATTTCCGGGTACTTCGCCATCTCCGCTTCGAATCCTTCCTTGCGCAGGCGCCAGGCAACGCTCTGCAGCGCGCCGAAGCAGTTCAGGACGGTTCCCTTGGCGCTGCCATGTTTCTTCTCCAGCCGCTTGACGATCTCGGCCGCGGCCATGACGCCGCCCTGGTAGTTGTCGAAACTGACGGTGATCGCCACTTCGCCGCCGTCTGCCGGCGTATCGATGATGCCGACGGGAACCTGTCGCTGGTTGTAACGGCCGATCACGCTTGCGATCGCCTGGCTGTCGATCGGATCGCAGATGATCGCGGAGGGCTGGCTCAGCAGCAGACTCTGCCACTGCTCGAGCTGGCGGGTATTGTCGAAATTGGCGTTGGTGGCTTGAAATTGCCACTTGCGGCCCTCGACCGCCCGCTTGACGGCTTCTTCTTGCGTCACGAAGAAATAATAGTCGAGGCTCTTGTTGCTGAAGGGGACGAACACGCGATCCTGCGCCCGGACCGCGGCCGGCGAGAGCAGGGTCGCTGCACCTAACGCCGCTCCGGCCTGCAGCAGCGAACGACGGCTTATTTCCAGTTTCTTGGTCATCTTGTTTCTCCTCCCGAAACCACCTTTGTAGTTTTACTATGTAGATTTACAACATGGCTCCCGCAAGTTTGTCAAGCCTTCAATTGGCTTCGACGGCCAGCGTCACTGCATCTTTTGCGCCGACGGGAATGCTTCATTGCCGGACTATCGCGAAAACTCTGCAATACAGGCGCTGCTTCCGCATCGGGGCGCCATTGGCGCCTATCCGAGGTCATAAATAGCGATGCACTCGAAAAAGCGTCTACTCGCGTGAGAAAACTAGCTTTTCGCATGCTATATAGTTATACTACCTAAACTTGACGTAGGCATTGCCGTCGAAGCATCCGACCACCATCCCGGCGGATTCGCGAGTGAAGAGGCCGTTTTCCACGACGCCGGGAATCCGGTTAAGCTCAAGTTCCAGGCCTTCCGGATCACCGATGCTGCCGCAGTGGCAATCGATGATGAAATTGCCGCTGTCCGTAATGACGGGTGTTCCATCCCTCATCCGGCGCGTCATCTCTATTCTTCCGACGCCGTGATTGCCGAGCGTCCGCCCGATAGCGCGCTCCGTCTGTTTCCATGCGTACTGGACGACTTCGACCGGCAGGGGAAAGCGCCCGAGCCGATCCACGATCTTGCTTTCGTCGCAGATGGTGATCATCCGCTTGGACGCGTGGGCGACGATCTTTTCCCAGAGAAGGCAAGCGCCGCCGCCTTTTATCATCCGGAATTCGTGGTCGATTTCGTCCGGTCCGTCGATGGTAAGGTCGAGCTCACCAATATCGTTGATGTCCGTGAGTTCTATGCCGACTTCGCGCGCTACGGCGGTTGTGCTGTTGGATGTCGTGGTGCAGGTGAGCTTCATCCCCCCGGCAACTCTCTTGCCGAGCTCGCGCACGAAGAGGTGCGATGTCGTTCCGGAGCCGAGGCCGAGCTTCATGCCGTCGCGTACGAACTCCTCGATCGCCTTGACGCCGGCGAGCCTCTTGGCTTCATCTTGGGAAAGCATGTGATATCCTCCGTGATACGAAATTTCATTGCGGATCGAACCCGGCTGCGGCTGCGAAACCGATGCTTCGACTGAGGGCCGGGTGTGGGGCCGGGCTAAAGCTTTTCGGTCAGCCAGGAATCGAGCGCGGGCAGCTGATCCGGGAATTCGTTGCCCGTCATCACGGCGATTGCCGTCACGAGCATGTTGACGACGAGGTGGTGGTTGAGGCGAGAAGCGAGCGGCGTCAGCAGTTCGGTATGGTCGTAAGGCGTAACGGCGATGACGTGGTCGCTGACGGATGCGAGCGGGCTTTCTCCGGCCGTGATGGAGAGAACCGTCGCGCCGCC
Organism: Shinella sp.; assembly: GCA_033795365.1. Taxonomy (GTDB): domain Bacteria; phylum Pseudomonadota; class Alphaproteobacteria; order Rhizobiales; family Rhizobiaceae; genus JARYGU01. Next base: position 367,496 of record JARYGU010000001.1, on the reverse strand, counting down.
CTGCCTTGTGGTCCTGGCGACCTCGACCATCTGGCGCGTGGCACCGGATTGCGAAAAGATCAAGGCCAGTTCGCCGGGCCGGGAAAATCCAGCCTGGGTGCGCTGCTTCTTTTCGCCGATGATGGCCGAGCATCTAAGGCCTAGCCGCTGAAACTTGTGCTCGGCATCTATGGCCGTCACTTCGGATATGCCTGTCGCGTAGATCGCCGTCCAGCTGGCCTCATGAATCGCGCGGGCCGCGGTTTCGATCTGGGCCGGGGCGAGATCTTCCAGCGCCCGCTGGATGGCGTTGAGCGAATTCTGGCAGGTTTTGCGAACGATGTTCTCGATAGAGTCGCCAGCGGTTATCTTGTCGTAATGGAAAGGCGCGGTCGGCACCAGGTTCTGTGCCAGATTGACCTTGAAATCCTGATACCCCTCGAAGCCGAAGCGGCGGCAGAAGCGGATGATCGTGGGATCGCTCACATCGCTGTCTTTCGCCAGGATCGCCATGCTCATGTGGATGACTTCGTTCGGTCTGGCATTGACGATCTCGGCCACCCGCCGCTCCGCCGCGCCCATACTCGCCATTTCCTGCTTTATGCGGTGAAGAAGGCTTTCGCTCACGTCAGCATTCCTTTTCCGCGGGTGCCTTCAGATAGCTGGCAAGTTCGCCGAGGCGCGAAATCCTTGTGGCATTCTCGTCCTTCACATGCATGCCGCCACCCCAGCTCACCACGAAGAAGCGCACGCCTGCGTTACGGGCACAGGTGCTGTCGACATCCGTATCCCCGACATAGGCGATTTCGTCCTTTTCAAGTCCCATGGCCTTGACCACCGCGAGCAGATGGGCTGCGTCGGGTTTGCGCTTCTCGACCGCGTCCGCGCCGATCGCGACGTCGAAGAGTTCGGCGATGCCGAGAATCCGCAGAACCGTCCAGGTCAGTTCGTGGGGTTTGTTGGTGCAGATGCCGAGACGGAACCCGGCCGATCGCAGGAGATGCAGATCCTCGACGACATGGCTGAAGAAGCGCGTATGGGTCGCCGGCGCTTCCGCATAATTCCTGAGATAGGCTGTCTTGGCGTGGTCGACGAACGCATCGTCCGTCGGCAGTCCCTGCTCCTCGAGAATTCGGAAAAGCAGACTTCGCGGGCCATCGCCAATGAAGCGTTCGACGTAGTTGGTCTCAAGCGCCCGCCAGCCCTGATCCGTCAGAAAGCGGTTGACGGCTGCCGCTATATCGGGGGCGCTGTCGATCAGCGTGCCGTCGAGGTCGAATACAATGGCGCGGATCGGAGGGGCGATCGACGTCATGCTGCGACCTCTTCGGCATCGTAGATCGGGTCGCAGAGCTTGGAGAAACTTGTTCTAAGCAGCGGATATAGTTCCTTGTAAGTGTCAAACATGCGTTCATAGATGGCTTGCGTCGCGGGTTGAGGCGATTGGCGCGAAACCGGCTTGCAAACACGAGCAGCGGCGGCGGCATCGGGCCACAGGCCGGTGCCTACGCCGGCAACGATCGCCGCGCCGAACGCCCCGCCTTCGGCGGCTCCTTCGGTGGTCACGACATCGCAGCCGAAGATATCGGCCTGTATCTGCCTCCAGAACGCCGACGCGGCGCCGCCTCCCGAGGCACGAAGCCTGCGCGCCTCGATGCCCGCTTCGGCCATCAGCGAAAAGATGTCGCGAAGCGCGAATACCACACCTTCGAGAACGCTGCGGATCATGTCGCTTTCATTGTGTCTCGATGTCAGGCCGAGAAAGGCACCGCGCGCCTCCGGGTCGGGATAGGGGCAGCGCTCGCCGTTGAGATACGGAAGGAAGACCAGGCCGCGCGCTCCGGCCGGGCTTTCGGCGGCACGCTCCATGAAGCGCTCGAAGGGGATATCGTGCCAGCCCGCCTCGGAGAGGTCTCCAAAGCCGTGCGCCACGGATCGCAGCCATGAAAGAGCCCCGCCGGCATTGAGCGAAACGCCCATGCAGTGCCAGCGGTCGGCGGCGACATTGCAAAATACCTGGAGGCGGCCGTCGGGGTTGTCGCGCGGTTTATCGAGTGCACACGCCAGAATTCCGGCGGTTCCGATCGTCGTCTGCAGGTCGCCCGGATCGATAACGCCCGATCCGATCGTCTGGATCACGGAATCTCCGCCGCCTCCGACGACGGGAATGCCTTCCTCCAGCCCGAAAAGCCTTGCCGCACCTGCCGAAACCCGGCCGGAAACGACATCGGATTCATAGCAGGACGGCAGCATGCGTTCATCCAGCCCGATCGCATCGATCACGGCTTTCGACCAGCGTCGCTGGCGGACGTCGAAGAGCCCCGTTCCCGACGCATCGGAAACTTCCGTTGCAGCCTCCCCGGTCAGGCAAAGCCTCAGATAATCCTTGGGGTTGAGGATGTGGCGCATGCGGCGGAAGAGATCCGGCTCATGCTTGCGCATCCAGAGGATCTTGCCGCCCGTATAGCCCGGCAGCATGCGGTTGTTGGTTTCGGCAAGCAATCTCGGCAGGCCGCCGACGGCTTCGGTTATCTCGGCGCATTCGGCCGCATTGCGCTGGTCATTCCAGAGGATTGCGGGACGCAGAACCTTGTGGGCCTCGTCCAGCGCGGTCAGCCCATGCATCTGCCCGGAAAGCCCGATCGCGGAGATTTTCACCGACGGACGTTTGGCAAGCAGGCCCGAGATGGCCGCACGTGCACCCGCCACCCAGCTTTCCGGATCCTGCTCGGACCATCCAGGCCGCGGGGCTGCGACGTCGTAGGCGACCGAATGGGTCGCAAGCACCGCGCCGCTTTCATCGAGCAGCAGCGCCTTGCAGCTCGATGTCCCGATATCGATGCCGAGTGTCGCCGAATTTGCGGGCATCAGGCCGCCTCCGGCGTATCGAAGCAGAGGCGGACATGCTTGAAATTCATATATTCCAGCATGCCTTCGCGACCGTGTTCATAGCCCACGCCGCTTTGCTTGCGTCCGCCATAGGCGACATTGATGATGCCCGCGTCCACATTGTTGATCGCGACATTTCCATAGTCGAGCTTCGTGGAGAGGAACCGCATCTCATCCATGTGTTTTGTATAGGCATAGGACGCGAGCCCGAAGGGGGTATCGTTGGCTCTTTCGACCGCCTCGGCGAGCGTGCGGAAGGATGCGACGCCCACCAGAGGACCGAAGGTCTCTTCCGTCATCACCTGCATTTCATGCGTGCAGTCGGCCACCACCGTGGGACGGAAGAAATGACCTTTCGCGTATTTTTCGCCTTCGGGAGCGCTGCCGCCGGTAATCAGGCGCGCGCCCTTTGCGAGAGCGTCGGCAAGGTGCGCTTTCGTCTTTGCCAGAGGTTCGGCGGAAGCCATCGCCCCAAGATCGGCCGCCGGGTTGTCGAGGCCGTTGTCGATGACAAGTGCTTCGGCGGCGCGTGCAAGCTTTCCGAGAAACTCCTCATAGAGGCCTTCCGCCACATAGATGCGATTGATCGCGATGCAGATCTGGCCCATGTTGCGGAAGGAGCGACGTGCCGCGCCCTTGACGGCCGCATCGATATCCGCCGAAGCGGTCACGATCATCGGACAATTGCCGCCGAGCTCGAGCGACAGCTTTTTGATATTCGTGCAGGATTGCTGGATCTTCAGTCCGACCGCTCCGGAGCCGGTGAACGCGACCTTGTCGATCAACGGATTTTCAACCAGGCGCTGGCCGACTTCCGATCCCTTGCCCGTTACCATGTTCACGACCCCGTCCGGGAGGCCCGCCGCCTTGACGCAACGCGCAATGGCAAGCGGAGAGAGCGGGGTCAGTTCCGGCGGCTTGATCACGATCGTGCAGCCGGCTGCCAGCGCTCCCGCCAATTTCCATCCGATCAGCTCGGCCGGATAGTTCCACGGGGAGATCGCCGCGACCACGCCCACCGGCTCCCGTACGACAAGGCTCTGATATGCATTGCTTTCATTGGGGACGATCTCCCCATGGATACGGGTCGCCTCTTCTGCGTAGAAATGAAAGGTTTGGGCGAGCTTTTCGACCTCGCCGCGCGCTTCGTTGAGAGGCTTTCCCTGTTCGGCCGTCATGATGCGGGCGATTTTGTCTGCGTCCGCTGCGATCAGATCTCCGGCTTTATGCAGAAATCCGGCCCGCCGTACCGGGGGCAATGCGGCCCAGCCGGGAAACGCGGCTTTTGCCGCACTCACGGCACGTTCCGTCTCCTCGGCGGTCGCGCCCTTCACATAACCCAGGATTTCGCCGGTCGCCGGATTTTCTACGGGGATTGCTTCTCCCGCGCCATCGATCCAATCCGCCCCGACAAGCATTTCATTCCGATACATCCGCTCCGCCCTTGATGATGAGCCCACGGCCGCAGGCTATTTCCGAGCACAATATAGCTAAACTATATTTTGGCAAGCGGAGAAGTCACGGATCCGATGAAATTCTCTCCTTCACTGGCGCCTCGGCGCTCATCTCGGGCAGCATGCTTTCAAGCTACCGACAGGGGCGGGCGGTAAAGTTTCTTTAAATAAACATTTATAATCAATTATTTATGTATTCCTCATAGTCCGTGGCCCATAACCGTTACGGAGGGTTCATCAAAGTTTTGCAAAAAAGGCTGATTGACCTATATCGAGGTGCGTATATAGTTTTGCTAGTTCTGTAAGCGAGGAATAAGCAGATGTTGCCTGAGAATGCCGGAACCGCGAAGCTTGTCGGCCGCGTATGGAGGCCGGAGAAGGAGGGTCCCTCGGTGGTTGTCCTTCGCGGCGGTCGGTTGGTCGATGTGACCGAGCGCTATCCGACGGTCCATGATCTACTGGAAATCGATGCTGCGACGGATTTCGAAGCGTTGCGAGGCGAGGATCTCGGGCCTGTGGAGGAATTCGTCCGGGCGCCGGAGGAAATGGGCTATGGAGCAAAAGCGCCATGCCTGCTGGCGCCTTGCGATCTGCAGGCCTTGAAAGCCTGCGGTGTGACCTTCGCGCAGAGTATGATCGAGCGGGTGATCGACGAGAAGACGGCCGGCGATCCTGAGCGTGCCCAGCAAATCCGCAGCAGGGTCGGCGAACTGATCGGCGGAAGCCTTTCCAATATCAAGGCGGGCTCGCAAGAGGCGCGCAACGTCAAGCAGGTACTGATCGGCGAGGGACTCTGGTCGCAATATCTGGAAGTCGGAATCGGCCCGGATGCCGAGGTGTTCACCAAATCCCAGCCGATGGCTGCCGTCGGCCATGGTGCGGCCGTCGGTCTCCATCCGATTTCGCGATGGAACAATCCGGAGCCCGAAGTGGTGCTTGCCATCAACTCCAGAGGTGAGATCAAGGGAGCGGCGCTGGGCAACGACGTCAATCTTCGTGATGTCGAAGGTCGCTCGGCGCTCCTTCTCGGCAAGGCAAAGGACAACAATGCGTCCTGCGCGATCGGCCCGTTCATCCGTCTTTTCGACGAGGCCTTCACGCTCGCCGATATCGAGAGTGCCACCATCAGCATGAAAGTGCGTGGAAGTGACGGGTTCGAAATGGACGGACGCAGCAATATGAGCGAGATCAGCCGCAAGCCCGCCGATCTTGTCCGGCAAACCATCGGCGCCCATCATCAGTATCCGGACGGCGTGATGCTCTTTCTCGGTACGATGTTCGCGCCGACCCAGGACCGCGCGGAGCCCGGAAGCGGCTTCACGCACAGAAAAGGCGATATCGTCGAGATCAGCACGCCTCTTCTCGGGCGTCTCGTGAACACGGTAACGACCTCCGACAGCGCCGCTCCGTGGACCTTCGGCACCCGCGCGCTCATGCGCAATCTGGCTGCACGCGGTCTTCGCTGAAGGCTCAAGACTTTCCGTTCAAGCTCCGGCTGGGCCGTATGGAGACAAACATGAAAAGGCTGATCGTCACCGATCAGGCGTTCGGCAATACCGAACAGGAGGCCGCGGTCGCGGCTGCCGAAAAAGCCGAATTCCGGCAGTATCAATGCACAACCGAAGCTGAAACCGCCGATGCCGTTGCCGGTGCCGATGTGGTGATGAACAACTTCGCTCCAATGACGCACCGGGTGATGAAGTCGATGGCGCGCGGAGCCGTGATCATACGCTACGGTGTCGGGGTCGATAATGTCGACCTGTCCGCGGCGAAGGAACTGGGCGTGTCTGTCTGCAACGTGCCGGACTATGGGGTGGAGGAAGTAGCCGACCACGCGGCGGCTATCGCCTTGTCGCTTCGCCGCCGGCTCGGTCACTTCGACGAAGCCGTTCGCGAGGGGCGCTGGGGCGTGGCCTCGATCGCCTCCCATCTGCCTTCGCTGCGCGATACCGTTGTCGGGTTGCTCGGTTTCGGACGCATCGCCAGGGCATTTGCGGAGCGGATGCAGGCATTCGGGTGCCGCATCATCGCCTTCGATCCCTATGTCGCGGCCGATGTCGCCGAAGCGACCGGCGTCGAAATGGCGACGCGCGAGGATGTGATTCGAAACGCACACATCCTGTCGCTGCATGTCCCGCTCACGAAGGAGACGCGCCATGTCATCGATGCTGCGGCGATCGCGATGATGCAAAGAGGGGCAATCCTGATCAACGCTTCGCGCGGCGGGCTGATAGACGAATCGGCACTCGCCGATGCGCTTGCGACCGGCCAACTCTCGGCGGCCGGCCTCGACGTTTTCGAGCAGGAGCCGCCGCCTGCCGGCTCGCCGCTGCGCTATGCGCCAAATCTTCTGATGACGCCGCATGCCGCCTTCTATTCGGATGCATCCGTCAAGGCGCTGCAGCGGCTGGCGGCGGAAGAGGCGGGACGGGCTCTGCGCGGCGAACCTCTGCGTTGCGCTTTGAAGCTTTGACCGGCATTCTGCCTTCAATGGGGCTGGAGAACGATATGGGAGGAATGATGAAATCTTATCGCAGCAAACTCGATCTCACCGGACGTCTCGCGCTGGTTACGGGTGCTGGACAAGGCATAGGAGCTGCCTGCGCTCATGCGCTTGCGGAAACAGGTGCCCGTGTCATATGCACCGATATCGACGGTGAGCGAGCACGGGCGACGGCGGAGGCGCTTGCGGTCTACGGAAACGACGCCGAAGCGGCAGCGCTGGACGTGACCGACACCGCGGCCCTCGAAGCGCTTGCCGGCCGCATCGGACCACTGGACATCCTGGTCTGCAATGCCGGGATCGTCACCAACACGCCCGCGGAGGAGATGGGCGACGACGAATGGCAGCGCGTTCTCGATGTCAACCTCACCGGTGTCTTCCGGACATGCCGCGCCTTCGGAAAAAGGATGCTGCAGGCGGGCAGGGGATCGATCGTCAATATCGGATCCATGTCCGGAGAGATCGTCAACAAGCCGCAGCCGCAGTGCCATTACAATGCCTCAAAGGCAGCCGTTCATCACCTGACCCGTTCCTTGGCGGCCGAGTGGGCCGGCCGGGGCGTCCGCGTGAATGCGGTCGCGCCGACCTATATCAATACGCCGCTGGTGGCCGCCGTGGCGCGGCGGCAGGCGAACCTTGCAGACGGCTGGCGGGAGATGACGCCGATGAACCGGCTCGGCGAAACGGATGAGATCGCTTCGGTGGTGCAGTTCCTGGCGTCCGATGCATCCAGCCTCATGACCGGTTCGATCGTAACTGCGGACGGCGGATATACCGCCTGGTAGATTGGGAGGATTCCATGCCTATTGCCCTTGTTCTGGAAAAGCAGAACGATCTGCGTTTGCGCGATATCGATCTCGACCTTTCCCTCGGAGAGAACGATGTGCGCATCCGTGTCGATACTGTCGGCATCTGCGGAAGCGATGTACACTATTATCAACACGGCCGGATCGGACCTTTCGTCGTCAAGGAACCCATGGTGCTCGGTCACGAGGCGTCCGGAACGGTCGTGGAGGTCGGCCGCGCAGTGACATCGCTTTCCATCGGTGACCGCGTCTGCATGGAGCCGGGCGTTCCGGATATGAATTCGCGGGCCGCCCGTCTCGGGCTCTACAATCTCGACCCGTCCCTGACCTTCTGGGCGACGCCGCCCATCCACGGCTGCCTCACGCCTGAAGTCGTGCATCCTGCGGCTTTCACCTACCGCCTGCCGCCCGAGGTTTCCATGGCGGAGGGAGCTATGGTGGAACCGCTTGCCGTCGGCCTGCAGGCCGCATCGAAGGCGAAGATCAAGCCCGGCGATACCGCCGTGGTCGTCGGATCCGGTCCGATCGGCATCCTCGTGGCGCTTTCGGCTCTCGCCGGCGGGTGCTCGCGTGTTTTCCTCTGCGATCTGGTTGCGGAAAAGCTCGAGGTCGCTTCCCGGTATCCCGGTATCATTCCCGTCAATTCGAAGGAGGCAGATCCGGCGGGCGTCATCGCCCGCGAAACCGGAGGTTGGGGAGCGGATGTGCTTTTCGAATGCTCCGGCGCTGCGGCTGTGTTCCGCACGATGTTTTCTCTGGTTCGGCCGGGCGGTGCCGTGGTCTGCGTCGGCATGCCGATAGACCCTGTTCCGGTGGATATCGTCGCGGCGCAGGCCAAGGAGATCCGCATCGAAACGGTCTTCCGCTATGCCAATGTCTATGATCGCGCGATCTCGCTTCTGCAGTCCGGCCGGATCGACGTGAAGCCGCTGATCTCGGAATCATTCGTCTTCCGGCAAAGCGTTGAAGCCTTCGAACGGGCAGCCAGGGCTTTTCCGCGGGACGTCAAGCTGCAAATAAGAATGGACGGCTGATCGCGGGGCGATCCTTCTGTCGTTTCAGCGCGGAGCCTGTATAATCGCGGCCATGAAATTGCGCCTGCCGGGGCGCAGTAGACGGGTGAATTTCCCGGAAGGAACGCGATGGCAAATCCATCAGGCAGTGCCGACCTGCCGCTCCACGGCGGCCGGGTCCCGCAATGGCTCGGGGAGCGGATGACGAAGCTGGGCGCCGTCATAGCCGAAGCGATCATATATCACTATGGTCGCGATGAATTCCTGCGGCGTCTCGCCCATCCCTTCTGGTTTCAATCTTTCGGCGCCGTCATGGGGATGGACTGGCATTCCTCCGGCATCACCACCAGTGTCATCGGCGCTTTGAAGAAGGGCCTCAAGCCGCTTTCGCAGGAGCTCGGCATCCATGTTTGCGGCGGGCGGGGAAGCCACTCGCGGAAGACGCCGGCCGAGCTGATCGCTATCGGCAACCGCGTCGGCTTCGATGGCGATAGTCTCGCAACGGTCAGCCGCTTGGTCGCGAAGGTCGACAGCGCGGCGGTGCAGGACGGCTTCGATCTTTACCTGCACGGATTCGTCGTGGCAGATGACGGCCGCTGGGTTGTCGTGCAGCAGGGCATGAACGGCGACAAGCGGCAGGCCCGCCGCTATCACTGGCTTTCGGAGGGGCTGAAGAGCTTCGTCGATTCCCCGCATTCGGCGATCGAAGGCCGAATGCAGGGTGATATCGTCAATCTCGCGGACTACCGGGCTGCACCTTCGCGACAGGGGCAATTGGAGCTGCTGTCGGCATTGGGGCCGGACGGCATCGTCCGCGAAGCCGCCGCTCTCGCCGATATCGGGAAGCGGCCGGCTCGAGTGGGCGATCAGCCGATGCTGCCGCACCTGATCATGCCGGCGCATCACGACATACGTGAAAGCGATGTCAATATGCGGCGCCTGCACGGCAATCTCGCCGCTGCTGCGGAGCGCGGGCCGGAGGATTTCGAACAGCTCCTGCTCGTTCCGGGCGTCGGTGCCCGCACCGTCAAGGCGCTGGCGATGGTGGCGGAAGTGGTTCACGGCGCGCCGTGCCGCTTCTCGGATCCTGCGCGGTTCTCCCTCGCGCATGGAGGAAAGGACCGCCACCCGTTTCCCGTACCGCTGAAAGTCTATGACGAGACGATCGAAGTGATGAAGTCGGCCATCGGCAAGGGGCGCCTCGGCCGGGATGAGGAACTGCAGGCGCTGAAGCGGCTTGACGATCAGTCCCGCCGACTTGAACGCTACGCTACCGGCCCCGATTTGAAAGAGATCGTCGCCGGAGAATTCCGGCAATCGGTCGCCTTCGGCGGGCGGAGCGTCTTCGGCTGGGAACCGCCGGTCGCGAATGGCGAAGCCGGTGAAGAGGATATCCGGCGCAGCAAGCAAGGTGATCGCCGCCGATAGACCGAGGGAGCGACGAGACGCAGACGGAGGAGTGCGAAGATGGGTGACCCCGTAATCGTCGGTTGGGCGCATACGCCCTTCGGCAGGCATGAGGACAAGGATGCGGAAGCGCTCGTAGCCGAAGTCTCAAGAGCGGCGGTGGAGAATGCGGGGCTGTCGCCGGAGGAGGTGGATGCGGTCTTCGTCGGCATGTTCAACAACGGAATGTCGAGGCAGGACTTTCCTTCGAGCCTCGTGCTGCGTGCGGTGCCGGAATTGCGCTTCCGGCCGATGATGCGTTGCGAGAATGCCTGTGCCTCCGGAAGCGCCGCCATCCACGCCGCACGCAATTTCATTCGCGCGGGCGAGGGCCGGACGGTTCTCGTCATAGGCGTCGAAAAGATGACGGGCAACGCGACGGCGGCCGTCGGCGACGCTCTGCTGGGTGCGAGCTATCGCAAGGAGGAAGACGATACGCCCGCCGGATTTACCGGCGTTTTCGCACGAATGGCGCAAGCTTACTTCCAGCGGTTCGGCGACCAATCCGATGCGCTTGCCAGGATCGCCGCCAAGAACCATTCGAACGGCGTGGACAATCCTTACGCGCAGATGCGCAAGGATCTCGGCTACGACTTCTGCCGAACGGTCAGCGAGAAGAACCCGATCGTCGCCGCTCCCTTGCGAAGGACCGACTGTTCGCCGATTTCCGACGGTGCGGCTGCGCTCGTCCTGACGGACGGTGACGACGCGGCGGGTTTCGACAGAGCAGTCCGGTTCCGCGCCGCCGTCCATGTCAACGATCACCTGCCGCTCTCGCAACGGGATCTCTGGCGGCTTGAAGGAGCGGAGCAGGCTTGGAAGCAGGCATTGGAAACCGCGGGCATCGCGATCGGGGATCTCTCCTTTGCGGAAGTGCATGATTGCTTCACCATTGCCGAATTGATGATCTATGAAGCCATGGGCCTTGCGGAGAGGGGCGCCGGAGGCATGATAGCTCTCGATGGCCGGACGGAACGCGACGGCAGGCTTCCGGTCAATCGTTCCGGGGGGCTGAAGTCGAAGGGGCATCCGGTCGGAGCGACGGGCGTTTCCATGCATGTGCTCGCCGCCATGCAGCTCACCGGAGAAGCCGGCACATTCCAGCTTTCGAAGACAGACTTGGCAGGGGTCTTCAACATGGGCGGCAGCGGCGTGGCGAATTACGTCTCGATCCTGGAGGCGGTCTGAACCTCGGCCGAGAGCGCGGCCGATGGCGTTGCTGGATGAATCTCATCGAGGGAAAAATCGGGGAAGCCGATGGGAGGAGGGTCTTTGTCAGTGGCTCCGGCACATTGCTGCCGCTACCGGATAAATACCGGGCTCTCCTTCCCGGACGGGATGTGACCTACGGCATCCGGCCGGAGCACCTCGTTGTTTCGCCAGGGCCGACTGCATTCGCTGCAGCCATCGACCTTGTCAAACCGATGGGATCGGAAACCCAGGTCGTCCTGTCCCTCGGAAACTATAAGATCGTAGGCATGTTTCGGGAACGTATCGCCGGCAAGACCGGCGATATGATTTTCCTCGACCTGCCGGTCGAAAAGATCAGCGTCTTCGATAGCGGGACGGGCAAGAGAATATGACGGGAACGAGCACAACGTCAGAATTTCTCGTTGGGTAAAATAGCCGGGCCTCGCCCCGGAAACCGTTCCCCTACCAGCCCGCAAAAGCGCGCAGCGCTTCGGCGCTCACCTGCCCGGCAGCAACTTCCGTCAGGGCTTGGTCGAGAATGGCTGTCCCCTCCCGAACTTCCGCTTCGCTCAGCGTCAGCGGCGGCGTGAATTCGAGAACGTTGGAGTGCATGCCGACATAGTAGAGGACAAGGCCCAGCTCGAAGGCGCGCAACACCGTCTTGGCAGCCTCCTCTTTGGCGGGAGCCTTCGTCCGGCGATCCGCGACCAGCTCCACGCCGATCGCCAGCCCCCTTCCGCGCACATCGCCTATGAGCTCATGTTTTTCAGCGAGCATCTTCAGCGAGCCGGACAGGGAGTATCCCGAAGTCGCGGCATTCCGGATCAGGTTCTCCGCCTCGATCGTTTCGAGAACGGCAAGAGCTGCGGCGGCACAGACAGGATTGCCGTGTACCGTCTGGAAGGAAAATGCGGCGGCGTGGTTCATGATGGCTTCCGGACCCACGGCTGCAGAGATCGGCAGCCCGCCTCCCAGACCCTTGCCGAAGACGACGATATCCGGCTCGATGGCGGAATGCTCGAAGGCATGCAGCTTGCCGCTGCGTCCCAGCCCGACCTTCACCTCGTCGCAGACGAGAAGAATGCCGTGCTTCCGACAGAGCTTTTCGATCTCGCGGAAAAAGCCGTCCGGCGGAACCAGCATGCCGCCGTCCGACTGGATAGGTTCGATGAAGAAGGCCGCGACTTCCTCCGGCGGAACGGAGGTGGCAAAGAGCATTTCCATATGGGCGAGTGCGTCGGCCTTGGCCGCATCCGCGCCGCCGGCCGCGTAGCTGTCGGGATAGGGTACGAGCGTCAGCCCGGCGGCCTTTTCGACACCCTGCTGTACGGGATGGCCGGAAATCGCCATCGAGCCCGCCGTCCCGCCGTGATAGGCGCCTTTGAACGAAAGGATGCGGGGCCGTCCCGTTGCCGCGATCACTGCGCGGGCGACGGTCTCGTTCGCGTCCGAGCCGGAATGCCCGAACCATACACGCCCCGCGGCGCGGGAGGGAACGATCGACAGCAGCTTTTCCGCAAGCCGCACGACCGGCTCGTTCGCGCTGGAGAGATAACTGGCTCCTGCCTGGTTCGCCAGCGCGCGGTCCACAGCCTGCCGGACGGCTGGATGCGAATGCCCGAGGCTTGCCGCACCCCAGGAGGCGGAGAAGTCGAGGAGCTTTCGGCCGTCGTCCCCGGTCAGATAGGAGCCTTTTCCGCCGACGACCGCCTGAGGAAAGAAGCGCAAATGCGCCATGGTCGATACCGACCGGCTTTCACGTTCGTACAGTCCGCTCATCCCGTTCCCTCCGTTCCTCCAGGACGATCAATCGAAGAAGGTCAGAACTTCGTCGAGTTGCACGACATGGCAGTAGATCATGTTGATGATCTCGAGTTCGCGCCGGTGCAGCTCCATCGTCGCGGCTGCCGCGCAATCGTCCACCACGACCACGCCGAAGCTTTCGTCGGCAAGGCTGCGGACCGTCGAGGAAACGCACTGGTCGGTGAAGATACCGCAGACGATCACATCCTTGATGCCCATGTTGTGAAGGATCAGCCTGAGATTGGTTCCCGTCAGCGCGCTGTCGGTGGTTTTGGTAATGACGATCTCGTCGGCGCGCGGCTCGAGCTCGCCCACGATCTGGCCTTCCGCAAGGTCCTTCGGCAGCAGCAGATAGTTGAAGCCCGGCTTCTTCTGGCTCAGCGAACGGTCCCGCCCGTCCGGTTTCAGGCAGGCGATGCGGGCAAAGATCACTTCGACGTTGCGGCCGCGGCATTCTTCGATGAGGCGCGCGGTATTGGGGATCACCGTCCGGCGCATGCGATCGAAGAAGGGCTGCCAGCGCGTGGTTTCCTCGGGCGTTTCCTTTTCGGCGAGATAGGTGTTTTGGATGTCGATGACCAGCAGCGCCGTCGTTTCCGGATCGAGACGAATGTCGTCCGGTTCTTGCGCATTCGCATAGTAGAAGGAGCGATAGGCGGTCTTCCAGGTCATGCGCTTGTCTCCCGTTTGCGGCGGATGCGTGTGATGAGATGCCCGATCTCGCGGCTCGGAAAAAGTCCGCCGGGTCTGAGGATCATCACGGCGATCATGGCGATCGCCAGCACGATTTCCGTGAGGCCGATGACCTGCCCGCCCATGATCTTGATGCTGTTCAGTAACCCTTCGAGGCCGCGAAGGCTTTCATAGACCAGCGTGACGAGGACGGCTCCCGCGACAGCCCCCGTCACCGTATTCGCGCCGCCGATGACCAGCATGCTGATGATGACGAAGGTCTCTTTCAAAAAGAACGATTTCGGCGCGAAGGAGGTGATGAAGTGCCCCCAGAGCGCGCCTCCGATGCCGGCGATGAAGGCGGCGAGGATGAAGGCCTGCCAGCGCAGCTTCGGGATATTGGCACCCATCGCCGCCGCGGCCACCTCGTCTTCTCGCGAAGCGCGCAGCAGCTTGCCGACCTTGGATTCCTTGAAGAACAAGGCCACGACGACCGCAAGGCCGGCGACTGCGGCGGCGATCGGCATGTCAGTTGCCTTCGGCAATCCGAAAAGGGTGCGCGGACCGTTGGTGAAGGCGCTCCAGTTGTTCATGACCGTGTGCAGGACCACCAGCAGCGCAAAGGACGTGATGACGGCTGCCGCATCCGAAAGCCGCATCAGCGGGTAGGCGACGGCGGCGGCGACGAGGGCCGCAACGATGCCCCCGGCAAGAACGCCGACGACAGGATGGACCTCGAGCACCTTCATGGCGGGATAGAGGTCGGGCAGCGCCATGCCCTTCATCTGCGCCGGGATGGTGAGAACCGCCGATGTGTAGGCGCCGAGCCCCATGAAGCCGACATGGGCGAAGGAGAGGATACCGGAATTGCCCATGAAGGTCTGCAATCCGACCACGAGGACCAGCGAAATCATCAGATTGGTCACGACCCGGTCATAGAGCCTGATCCCGAGCAGGTGCGTGACGACCGCCATAAGGGCGATGAAGCCGATGAGCAGGGCGGCGGTGAGGATGTTGTGTTTCATGTCTTTTCGCTCCTCACGTTCGCTGGCCGCTTGCCGGACCCTTCAGAAGGCCCTCCGGCTGCCACAGCAGGATCAGGATGACGAGGCTGAAGGTGAAGGCATCCCGGAATTTCAGGAGGTCTTGCGGAAGTGTGTAGTTCAGCGTCGTATCGATCAGCGCGAGCAGAAAACCGCCAAGGACAGCGCCCGGCAGGCTGCGCATGCCGCCGATGACGGTGGCGATAAAGGCGACGAGAAGCGGCTCCATGCCGATGCCGGGAACCACCGTCCCGATCCGCCCGATCCAAAGGATGCCGACGACGCCCGCCAGAAAGCCGCTGAGGGCGAAGGCGGACGAAATGATCAGGTTTGCGGGAACGCCGAGCATGCGCGCCATGGTGAAGTTGGTCGCTGCGGCGCGCATGGCGATGCCGAGAGTCGTCTTGCGCATCAGCCAGGCGACCAGAGCCAGCAGGACGATCGATGCTGCGATGGTGATGAGATTTCGGATCGGCGTGATCGCTCCGCCGATCTCGACGGTCTGCGAGAAGATCGCCGGTAGCGGCACGTTGCGCGGCCGCGGCGAGATGAAGAGAAGGGCGGCGTTCTGAAGCAGGTTGGAAAAGGCGAAGGAGGTGATGAGGACGGCGGTCACCGATTTGGCGCGCACGGGCCGAAAGGCCGCATAGTCGGTAGCGATGCCGGCGACGATTGCCATTACTACGGCGAAGGCTGCCATCACGAGCCAAGGCAGGCCGGAACCGCTGGTGAGGAACATGGTATAGCCGGCGACCATGATCAGCTCGCCATAGGCGAAATTCACCAGCCGCAGGATACCGTAGATGATGACGAGGCCGAGCGCCATCAGGGCATAGGCGCCGCCGAGGCTCAGCACGTCGATCGCGAACTGGATTGCGAAGGCCATGCCTAACCTCCCAGGTAAAGGGCGCTCAAATCGCTTGCGCCGCGGATTTCGTCCGGCGTGCCGGAAAGGACCATGGAACCGAGCCGCATCACATAGGCGCGGTCGGCGACGGAAAGGGCCTGATGCACGTTCTGTTCCACCAGCAGGATCGTGAGGCCGGTTTCCTTCAATCGCGCGATCATCTCGAATATGCGCTCTACGATCGCCGGCGCGAGGCCGAGCGAAGGCTCGTCGAGAAGCAGAACGCGCGGTCGCGACATCAGCGCACGCGCGATGACCAGCATCTGCTGTTCGCCTCCCGAAAGCGTTCCGGCGGGCTGAGCGGACCGCTCCGCAAGCCGTGGAAACAGCTCATGCATGCGTTCGAGGTTTTCGCGGTTTCCGGCCGTGTCGCGCCGATGAATGTAGGAGCCGAGCAGCAGGTTCTCGGCAACCGTCAGATCGGGAAAGACATCGCGGGTTTCCGGCACCGTGGCCATCCCCGCCCGCACCATCCGCTCCGGGCTGGCCGACGTGACATCGGCGCCGTCGAGCAGAACGGAACCCCCGGCCGCCTTCAGAGCCCCGGCGATGCATTTGATGGTCGAGGATTTGCCGGCGCCGTTCGCGCCGAGCAGGCAGACGAGCTCGCCCTTCCCGACGGTGAAGGAAATACCGCGCACGGCGCGGATCGCGCCGTAGCTGACGGCGAGGTCGCGGGTTTCAAGCATGGCCGCTCGCGCCTTTCCCGAGATAGGCTTCGATCACGGTAGGGTGGTTGCGGATATGCTCGGCGTCGCCTTCCGCGATCGTCCTGCCCGAGGCCAGCACGTGCAGGCGATGGCATAGCCGCATGATCAGCCCCATGTCGTGATCGATAATGAGGAGGCCGAGACCGCGCTCCTTCGGCAATCCGGCGAGCGTATGCAGGAGCGTTTCGGTCTCCGCGTCGTTCATGCCGGCCGCCGGCTCGTCGAGCAGCAGAAAGCGCGGTTCGGCCGCAAGAGCGCGTGCGATTTCGACACGGCGTTTGTCGCCATAGCTCAAGCTTCCGCCGAGCTCGTCCGCCTTGGCGGAGAGACCGAATTCGCCCATCAGTTTCTCGGCCTTCTTTTTTGCCCGAGCCGGCCCATCGCCTTTGGCAAGCGCGGATGCCTCGATGTTCTCCAGCACGCTCATTGCGTTGAAAAGGCGGACGATCTGAAAGGAGCGGCTGATGCCGCGAAGAGCGATCTCGCGCGGCGAGAGGCCGGAAACGGTCTCTCCGGAGACGGTGACGCCGCCGCCCGCAAGTTTCACCTGGCCGGTGATGGCATTGATGAGCGTCGTCTTGCCGGAGCCGTTCGGGCCGATCAGGCCGAGAACTTCTCCGCTACCGAGCGAGAGGGAAACATGGTCGAGGGCGCGAAGACCGGTGAACTCCACCGAAATCTCGCTGACCGTCAGACGTGTGTCGGACATGGCTTTTCCACGAAAAGAGAGGCTCGGCTTGTCGCCGAGCCCGGTATGTCGATCAGGGAGCGGGCAGCGTCTCAGGCGTCCGCCATCCCACGAAGGTCGGCTTTCCGGCTTTCAGTTCGATGAGAACCGCCGCCTTGTTCGGAACATGGCCCTCTTCGGCCGTGCCGTAGTCGAGGTCGCCGGTCAAAAGCTTGAACTTTCCGTCCTCCAGCGCCTTGGCGACGGCTGCGCCGTCGGTGGAGCCTGCGGCCTTGATCGCTTCCGCCATGAGCATGATCGTATCCCAGCCCGTCGACACGAAGGAGGTATCGGGAGCCTTGCCGAACATATCCTGGTAGAGCCCGATGAATTTCGGCATGTCCGGATGTGCTTCCGGCCCCATCCAGGTGTGGGTGACGAAGTAGACGTCGTTGCCGAATTTTTCGCCGAGCGCCTCATGCATGGCCGGATCGTCATAGGCGTCGCCGCCGAGGATCGGTGCGTCGTAGCCTACTTCGCGCAACGCGCGGATGATCATCCCGATATCCGTCCCGTAGGAGGAGACGAAGATCACGTCCGGCTTCTTGCCGAGCGCCTGCAGGCGGGCGAGCTGGGCGGAAAAGTTGTTGTCGCCGTTCGTGTAGGTATCCTCGAGGAGGATTTCGCCGCCGTTCGTCTTGAACTGCTCGACGAAATATTTCGACAGCGACTTGGTATAGGCGATGAACTGGTCGGTGACCACATAGGCCGTCTTCCAACCGCGTTCCTTGGCCGCATAATCGGCCGCAACCGCGCCCATCGTCGTGTTCCACATGGAGAGCGTGAACTGCTTGTCGCCGAGCGACCAGGAACTGTAGAGCGGGTCGGACGCGCAGGTGGAAATGCCGACGAGGCCGGCATTCTGCGCTTCGCGGCCGGCAGGCGAGCCGAAGTCGAAATCGCAGGGCGCGACGATGAGTTCGGCTCCCTTGTCGATCAGCTCCACCGCGACGTTTCCGACCGTGACCGGATCGGACTTGCCGTCGATATTGATGAATTCGATCTGCTTGCCGAGCACGCCGCCATTGTCGTTGAGATATTTCACCGCGACCTGCGCGCCGTTGTAGCCGGGCGTGTCGAGCGGCGCCTGGACGCCGGTCATCGACAGGGCGCCGCCGATAACGATCTTTTCGTCCGCGGCAAAAGTGGCCGTGGACACCAGCAGCAGACCTGCTGCCGTACTTATGAATAATCCGGATAGTTTCATCATTGTCGTTCCCCTTTTTTAATGCCGGTTTCCGGCAGTGAGCAATGAACGGTCGCTTCAAGCTGTTTTTGATCTGCCGGCCGTTCCTGTCGAAGTCGTCTCCCTTGGTTTTCCGCCCCGGTTCATGTGTCTCGCTCCTTCATGTCGGCGAGGACTTCACGCGATCTCCTTGAGCAGGGCGTCCGTCGAAATCTGCCGGCAGTATCCCTTGATCGCCTTCAGCGAAGCGGCTTCCCGCTCGGGCGAATAGGTCGCGCAGGCGTCAGGCACCAGCGTCACGAGATAGCCGAGGTCGCAGGCGTCGCGGATCGCCGACTCCACGCACTGATCCGTCAGCAAGCCGCAAAGCACGAGCTGGCGCACGCCCAGGTTCCGGAGCACATAATCGATGTGGGTGGAGACGAAGACGCTCGAAGAACTCTTCGGAAAGACGATCTCGTCTTCCAACGGCTCCAGTTCGTCTATCACTTTACCATCCCAGGAGCCCTTCGGCACGTTGAAACCGGTTATCTTGTAGTCGAGGCTCCGGTCCCGTCCATCCCGGGTCAAACTCTCGATCGTCGTATGCAGAACCTCTATGCCGGCCTTGCGGAAACCATGGAGGAGCCGCTGCATGTTCGGTATGGCGATATTGGTGATGCGGTCGAAATAGTAGCCGTACTTGCCTGCGATCTCCTCGTCGGAAATATCCTTGAACTCACCGCCGTTTCGGCGAACCGAAAAATTTTGCACGTCGATGAAGAGAATGGCGGATGCCCCCGGATCGAGCGCAACTTCGCGTGTTGTCAGATGATCAGCGGCCATCCGGTGTTTCCTTCAGTTTTTCGGCTGCGTCGCGCATCGACCGGGCGAGAAGCCCCGCCCAGCGCTGCTGCCCTTCGGTGTCCTCGATCTGATCGCTGCGCACTTCCAGAAGGACATGCGGCAAGCCCCGCCTCTCGCCGTGAACCGGGATCGTGTAGTCCGAAAGATCGTCGACGATGTAAGGCTCGTTTATCGTCGCGGATATCTGCGGGTTCCGTGCCCGGAAGGCCGCAAGCATCATTTCGGCGAAATGCCGGTCGCGATTGCACAGGAGCCCGAGTTCGAAATCGCGCACCGCTCCCGTCGCGCGCATCACGGGCGTGAAGCTGTGAACCGCCACCAGGATGGTCGGCTTCCCGGCAGCGTGGCGATGGTCAAGGGCCGTGGCAATGGTTTCGTGCAACGGCTGATGAATTTCGACGTAACGCCGCCGCCGGTCGCGGTCGTCGAGGTCCGCATTGGCTGGAACATCCGTTCCGTCACTCCGTGTAACGACGCAGTCGGCCGCTTCGAAGGGCCGGTTGCAATCGATGACCAAACGGCTGTAGCGTTGTAAGACGAGCGGGGCGTCGAGCAGTGCGGACAAAGCGTGCGACAGTCCCTCCGCGCCGACATCGTAAGCGATATGGCGATCCATTTCCCGCGCTTCGATGCCAAGACTGCCGAGCGCTGTGGGAATGGCGCGCCCGGCGTGCTCGCAGGTCAGGAAAAACGGCGACGCGCCGTCCATGTTGAAGCATTCGACCGGAACAGGATCGGCAGCCCTCAACAGTCTTACGTCCGGATCGGCTGTCTGCAGCATGGGTGTTTCGGCCCGAATGTGAATGGAGCACGCTGCCAGATTGGAGGAGCAGCATTGCGGTCAGTCAAAGAAATTTTTT
Source organism: Shinella sp. (assembly GCA_033795365.1). Taxonomy (GTDB): domain Bacteria; phylum Pseudomonadota; class Alphaproteobacteria; order Rhizobiales; family Rhizobiaceae; genus JARYGU01. The sequence goes on along the minus strand of JARYGU010000001.1, from coordinate 347,461 downwards.
GATCATAGTCAATCTCATTTTTCCGTTTGACTAATTTTTTTCATCCCGCGAATATTCGGAAAAAGGGAGCCGGTCTGTTCATGTCATCGACTATTCGCGCCAGAATCCGGGAGGCGGCCGGTCAGCTCACGGCGAGCGAGCGCAAGATCGCCAATGCGATCCTGGCGGACTATCCCTTCACGGGGCTGCAGAACATTCAGGAGCTGGCGCAGAAGACCGGCGTAAGCGCACCGTCGATCACCCGCTTCGTCAGCAAGATCGGCTGCGGCGGATTTCAGGACCTGCAACGCCAGCTTATCGCGGAGTTGAAGGAGGGACAGCGTTCGCCGCTCGACCTGAAGTCGAGCCAGACGCCCGTCGGTCACTCGCAGTTCCTTGCCGAATATGTCGGGCGCCTTTCCACGGTCATGACGGAAATGACTCAAAACGTTCCGCAGGAGCAGTTCGAGGCGATCGCGGAACTGCTTTCAGACCCCTCCCGCAACGTTTTCCTGCTCGGCGGTCGGGTCAGCGACAGCATCGCCGCTTTTCTCTCCATCCACCTGAGGCAGATACGCAGCGGTATCTACCACATGGCCGACAATCCGGAATTCTGGCCGGAGCACGTCCTGCGCATGCGCAAGAAGGATGTCGTGCTGCTGTTCGATTTCCGCCGCTATCAGCTGAGCCTCGCCCGGCTCGCCGAGACGATCGTCGAGAAGCGCGGCTCGACGATCATCGTCGTCACCGACAAATGGATGTCGCCGGCAGCCCGCAGCGCCAGCCATATCGTCGCCCTGCCGATCGACGCGGGGACGGCATGGGACACGGTGGCTGCCGCGATTGCCTTGGTCGAGGCATTGATCGTGCGGGTGTCGGAGGCCGATTGGGAGGCGACGCAGAAACGCATCAACGACTGGGACGAAATCCGGTTCAAGATGCCGGGTTACGACGGTCTGAACAAGAACGAGGGGTTCGATGAAACGTGAAGAAATGATCGTTGCCTGCTGTGGCGATCTGTCCGGCAAGGTTCGCGGCAAGGCCTTTCCTGCAGCGCAATTGGAAAAGCGGCTCAAGCGGGGCGTCGGGTGGACGCCCACCAATGTGCAGATCACCTGTTTCGATGCAATTGCGGAAAGCCCATTCGGTTCGCTCGGCGATCTCGTCCTCATTCCCGATCCGTCCACCAGGGTCAGCATCGTCAGCGAAGAGGACGCGCCACCGGAAAACTTCGTTCTCGGGGACATTCGCTACACCGACGGAAAGCCGTGGGAGTTCTGCACTCGGTCGATTCTGAAAGGGGCGCTGGAACGGCTGGAGAAAGTGGCAGGGGTGACGCTTCTCGGCGCCTTCGAGCACGAGTTCCAGCTGAAGCATCTGACCTCGAAGATCGGCGATGCTTTCACGTTTGCCGGATTCAGCGCGGAAAGGAATTTCTGCGAGTCGCTGATCTCGGCGATGCGCGAGGCGGGGATAACGCCCGATACAATTCTCAAGGAGTTCGGCAGCGGCCAGTTCGAAGTGACGATGGGGCCGCAGCAGGGCGTGACGGCTGCCGATCACGCCTTGATAGTGCGCGAGCTTGCCGGACTTGTGGCGCGCCACCTTGGTCGCGAGCCGACCTTCACGCCGATCCGCGACCCGGCCGGTGTGGGAAACGGCGTCCATATCCACATGAGCATGCTCGACAAGGACGGCAATCCCGTCACCTACGATCCGGCGGGAAAGCATGAGCTTTCCGACGTCACCGGCAAGTTCATCGCGGGCATCTTGAAATATCTCGACTCCATTGTCGCGATAACGGCTCCGAGCATGGTCTCCTATCTCCGACTCACGCCTCATCGCTGGAGCGCTGCCTTCAACAATCTCGGTTTCCGCGACCGGGAAGCGTCCGTGCGCATCTGCCCGGTTTCCGATATCAGCGATATCGCGCGGGCCGCCCAGTTCAATTTCGAGTTCCGCGCGGCTGATGCCGCAGCCAATCCGCATCTCGCACTCGCCGCGATCGTGCATGCCGGCGTTCAGGGCATCGAGGAAGCGCTTCCCGTTCCCGAAGCGACGCAGGATGATCTCTCCCTGCTTGGGCAGGCAGCCTTGGCCCAGCGCGGCTATGTGCGCTTACCCCAGACGCTGGAAGCCGCCTTGCGGAAGTTCGAGGCCAATCCGGTGGTCGCGGGCTGGTTCCCCACCGGTTTCGCGGATGTCTATGTCAAGCACAAGAAGGGTGAAATCGACTATCTGGCGGGCAAGACGCCGGCGGAGATCTGCGCAGCCTACGAGATGGTTTATTGAAGGCGGGAAGGTCAGGAGTTAAGCGCCGGTCTGACGTTGGAAGAACTGCAGGAAAAGTTCGCGTTCCGTGGTGATGTCGAGCTTCTCGTAGATTCTCGCGCGATGGTTTTTCACCGTGCCGATGGCGATGTTGAGTCTGGCGGCAACGGTGGAGGTCGGGTAGCCCTTGAGGACGAGTTCGACCAGCTCGCGCTCGCGCAAGCTGAGTTCGGGCCAAAGCTTCGCCGTGAATTCCATTTTTCCTGCGGGTGTCGCTCCCGTGGCGGTTGGCGTCTCGGTACGCTTGTAGCTCGGCGTCCGCGTTCTGGTGTCGAGTGCATGCAGGGAAGCAAAGACGCCGAAGCGCTCCTCCAGCGCTTCTATCTCGGCTTCGCGGAAGGGCCGCCGCGTGCGGTCGAGGAAGATGCCGAGGCACCAGTCGCCGCCGTCCTCGAGAAAGATGCCGACCTCGTCGCAGATCTCCGACTGCGCCAGGAATTCGGCGATGTAGCGCCCGCGCTTCATCTCGTCGTCGGCAAGGCTCTTGAGAGGCACGATGCCGAGCCGCCGCTCGGTGCGCCAGTAAGCATAGAATGGATCGAACACATAATAGGTGTCGAGATACTGTCCGACCATCTCGTCGGAGAAGCGGCGGTGCTTGACGAATTCCGGCTTGCGCGTGGCGGAATAGCGCGTCACCGTGATGAGGTCGTGGGCGACGAGCGAGCCGATCATGTCGATCAGCCTGTCGACGTGATCATCCGTGCCCGCCGCCGTGATCGCATCGGCGAGCGCCCTCCAGAATGCATCCGTGCCCATGACTTGATCTAGCATCGATCCCTTTATCCGTCATTGTGCCTTTCGGCATATAGCGGTGCCCCGCCGAGCGCCATAACCTGCCTCCATCACCCGCGCCAACGGAGGGCATGGATTTGGAAAATCCCATTGTGATTGGTATCGACGCAGGCGGCACCATGACCGACACCATCCTTGTCGATCAGCACGGCCACTTCAAGATCGGAAAGGCGGCGACCACGCCGAAAAACGAGGCGGAAGGTTTCATAGCCTCCTCGCTCGATGCCGCGGAGGCCTGGGGAATTTCCCTGGAAGAGCTTTTCTCGGGTCTGGACGTTGTGCTCTATTCGGGCACCGGCATGCTGAACACGCTGCTGTCGCGCACCGGCCGCAGGCTGGGGCTGATCACCACGAAGGGCATGGAGGATATGGTGCTGATGGGCCGCGGCCTGCAGGCCTGGGCCGACTATTCCTATGCCGACCGTCTTCACGCCGTCACCCACGCCCATCCCGATCCGCTTGTGCCGCGCCGGCGCACGCATGGCGTCACCGAGCGCATCGACCATTTCGGCGACATCGTGCTTCCGCTCTACGAGCACGAGGTGGTGAAGGCCGCGCAGGCGCTGATCCGCGACAAGGTCGATGCGATCTGCATCATGACGATCTTCTCCCACGTTAATCCCACGCACGAGAAGCGCATCGCCGAGATCTGCCGCGATGAGGTCGGGAAGGCGGGTGCGGAGATCAACGTCTATACGAGCCACGAGGTGCGCCCCGTCATCCGCGAGCAGTCGCGGCTGAACTCCGTGCTCATCGAGGCCTATGCCACCTCGCGCGGCCGAAAGCAGTTGAAGGGCATCCAGGAAGCCTCGCAGAAATACGGCTTCAAATACGGCGTGCAGACGCTCCTTTCCTTCGGCGGGCTCACCTCGATCAACCACCCGCGCCTGCACGAGACGATGATCTCGGGGCCGATCGGCGGCATCCTCGGCGCGGCCTATGTCGGCAAGCTGATCGGCAACGACTCGCTCATTTGCTCCGACATGGGCGGCACCTCCTTCGACATGGGCGTCATCTCGCGCGGCCAGACGCGCATCGAGAACGAGCCGTTGATGGACCGCTTCAAGCTCAACGTCCCGACGCTGCACCTCGACACGATCGGGGCAGGCGCCGGCATGATCCTGAAGGTCGATCCGCTGACCAAGAAGGTATCGCTCGGACCGGAAAGCGCGGGCTCCGATCCCGGCCCGATCTGCTTCGCCAAGGGCGGCACGGAGCCGACGATCGCCGACTGCGACGCGATCCTCGGCAGGCTCAACCCGCATTATTTCCTCGGCGGCAAGGTTGTGCTGCAGGTCGAGAAAGCGCGCGCCGCCTTCAAGGAAAAATGCGCCGACGTGCTCGGCGTCGGCATCGAGGAGGCGGCGGAAGGCATGATCGACATGCTGGAGGCCGACGCCAACAACGCGCTGCGCCGGGTGATCTCCGGCCAGGGCATCCATCCGTCCGAATTCACGCTGCTCTCCTATGGCGGCTCGGGGCCGCTGCACCTTGCCGGCTGCTCCAGGGGCATCGGCTTTCGCGACATTATCACCTTCCAGTTCGCCGCCGGCTTCTCGGCCTTCGGTTGCACGACGGCGGACTACATGCGCCGCCATTCGGTCTCGACCCAGATCGACATCTCCGCCCGCGCCGGTGACGACGCCCTTGCCGCGGCCGGTGCTCAGGTCACCCGCGTCTGGAGCGATCTCGAAAAAGCGGCGGTCGACGAGATGCTCGTCGATGGCCACGCCCGCGAGAAGATCAGGACGGTTCCCTTCTTCATGGCGCGCTATACCGGCCAGTTGGAGGATGTGGAGGTGATCTCGCCGCTCGCTTCCATCGACGGCGCCGACGACATGCGCAAGGTTCTGGCGCAGTTCGAGGAGGTCTACGCCAAGGCCAACCACCGCGTCTCGCGCTACGGCGAGGCCGGCTTCTCGCTGATGGAGCTCGGCGTCATCGCGACGGCCGACAAGATCAAGCCGGTCCTCGTACGGCGGCCCCTCGGGCTTTCCGATCCGTCCCCGGCCCACAAGGGCGTTCGCGAGGCCTATATCGGCGGGAGTTGGCACAAGGCCGATCTCTACGAGATGGACCTCCTGCAGCCCGGCCACGAGGTGATCGGCCCTGCGATCATCGAGCATCCCGCGACCACGCTTGTCGTCCATCCGAACGACCGCGTCTTCATCGACGAGTGGACGCTGCTCCACTACAACCACGCTTGAGCCGGAGGTAACCGTGACCATGTTGGACAGGACCCTATCCGCATCTCCGCTTCGCCAGCGGCTGATCGAATCCGAACGGCTGATGGAAGAGACCGGCTGCTATGACGGCATCACCGAGCTCACGCTGCGCAGGCAGGATCCGCTGAAATTCGAGACGCTGCACACGAAACTGCGCGCCTATTGCGTCTCCGCCCGCGAGATGGCGCGGCGCATCTCCGCTTCGCCGGGCGTTCGCGAAGTCGGCGAGATGGTGGTGGCGATCTATACGCCAGAAGGCGACGCCATCGCGCTTTCGAACGGCATCATGGTGCATGTGCACACGATGAGCCGCTTCATCAAATGGATGATCAGGAACGGTTACGAGGAGAACCCCTGCATCCGGCCGGGCGACATCTTCGCCAACAACGACGCCTTCATCGGCACGGTGCAGGTTCCCGACGTCATGGACGTGGTTCCGATCTTTCACGAAGGCACGCTGGTCGGCTGGGCCGGTGCGGTCTGCCACGAGCTGGAGGCCGGCGGCATCACGCCCGGTGGCGATGTCTGCCTGGCGCAGGAACGTTTCACCGAAGGCCTCTTCGTCTGCGCCGAGAAGATCGGCGAGAACGACGAGATCCGCCGCGACTACGTCATCCGCTGCGAGCGCAACCTGCGCATGCCGATCTACTGGGTGCTCGACGAGAAGGCCAAGGTCGCCGCCTGCATCGACATGCGCGAAAGCGTCAGGGAACTGATCGCCGAGGTCGGCCTCGAATACTGGCAGCGCCTTTCCAAGGAGTTCATCGAGGAAGGCCGGCGCGCCCAGCTCGCCCGCACGCGCCAGCTCACCGTTCCCGGCATCTATCGCGGCCACACCTTCTACGGCCACGTGACCGAGGGCAAGCCGGGCTTCCAGCCGCTCGCCGACCCGAACTGGCTCTACAATATCCCGATCGAGATGGAGATCACCGCCGAAGGCAAGATCCGGATGGACTTCGACGGCACGCAGCCATGGGGCTACCATTCGATGAACTGCACGCCGGCCGGCATGGACGGCGGCATGTTCGTGACGCTGACCCAGCACATGAATTTCGAGGGGCTCGTCAACGACGGTGCCTGGATGGCGACCGAGATCAACATTCCGCTCGGCACCTGGACGAACCCGGACAACGAAATGGCGGCCACCGCCACCTCCTGGGCGCTGCTGCTTCCGGCCTATGGCGTCTTCCAGCGGCTTCTGTCGCGCGGCTTCATCGCCCGCGGCTTCGTGGAGGAAGCCTTCGTCGGGCAGGTCAATTCGCCGATGATCGAGATGGGCGGCACCAGCCAATACGGCACGCTCTTCGGCATGGCGCATTTCGAATGCGCGGCCGCCGGTTCCGGTGCGCTTGCGATCAAGGACGGGCTCGACACCGCCTATGTCGGCTGGAACCCGGAATCCGACATGGGCAACATCGAGATCTGGGAACAGAGCATGCCGATGGTCTATATCGGCCGCTCGATCGTGCCGAATTCCGGCGGTTCGGGCAAATATCGCGGCGGCTGCGCCTTCATCTCGACCTGGCTCGTCAACAAGACGGACCATCTGAGGCTCGTGACCTCCGAGCACTCCTCCCGCGTCTTCGACAATGGCGGCCTGTGCGGCGGCTATCCGGCGCCGACCTGCGAGAAGCACCACGCGGTCCGCAATTCCGACATCCACGCGCGTGCCGAGCGCCGGGAGCCGCTGGCGCATGCGCCCGGAAACGATCCGCTCACCTCCGATTTCGAACGCATCTATGGCGGCGAGCAGGTGTTCGAGGAGGGGCCCTATATCACCAGGCCGCACAAGGCGGGCGACATCTTCAGCCACGCCTATAACGGCGGCGGCGGCTTCGGCGACGTGCTGGAGCGGGATCCTGTCAAGACCGCCTGGGACGTGGAAAACGGCTTCCTCACCCGCGAATCGGTCGAGCCGATCTTCGGGATCGTGCTACGGGACGACGATGAGGGCTATCCGCAAGCCGATATCGATGCGACCGTGAAGCGCCGTGCCGAGATGCGCAAGGAGAGGCTGGAAAAGGCCGTTCCGGTTTCCGAATGGATGGCCAGGGAGGCCGAACGCGTAAAACGCTCGGATTTCGCGCCGGAGGTGGCGAAGATGTATCGCAGCGCCATGAAGCTTTCGCCGCGCTTTGCCGGGGACTTCCGCAAATTCTGGGGCCTTCCCGCCGACTTCACGATTGCCGAGGAGAAGTGACATGACCGGATACAGCAAGGAAGTGATCGCCGATCTCGTCGAGGGCAGGCTGCCCTGGAACCAGACGCGCCGGATCATGAGTGCCTACAAGGACGACGACCGCTTCTTCAAATATATCGCGGTGCTGCAGGATCGCGTCGCCTGGGAGGATCCGATCTTGCTTCCGGTCAGCGACCGGCTCTTCATCTGCGAGAGCGCCGAGGGCCTGGTGACGCGCTGCGAGTGCGGCCATTCCTTCGGCGACTATCGCGGCAACTGGAAGCTCAATGCCGTCATCAACGTGCGCGACACGGCGGAAAGCCTTCGCGAAATCTACCCGAACAGCGATATACCGGACCCGGAGTGGATGGAGATACGAGAGTTCTTCTGCCCGAGCTGCGCGCATCTGCACGAGGTCGAGGCGGCCGCTCCCGGCTATCCCATCGTCCATGATTTTGAGCCTGACCTCGAAGGGTTCTACCGCGACTGGCTCGGCAAGCCTTTGAAAGATGCCAAGGACGCCTGATGGACAAAAGACCGAACATCCTCATTCTGATGGCCGATCAGCTGGGGGCCCCGGCACTCGGGACCTACGGCCACGGGATCGTCAAATCGCCGAACATCGACCGCATCGCCAAGAACGGTGCGGTCTTCGACAATTTCTATTCCAATTTTCCGCTCTGCGCGCCCGCGCGCCTGGCGCTGATGACGGGCCGGCTCTGCTCCAACATCCAGGCCTGGGACAATGCGGCACAGATTCCCTCCGACATCCCGACCTTCGCGCATTATCTGCGCATCCTCGGCTACCGGACCTGCCTTTCCGGCAAGATGCATTTCATCGGACCGGACCAGCTCCACGGCTTCGAGGAGCGGGTGACGACCGACATCTGCCCGTCCGACTTCAACTGGACGGCCGACTGGGACGATCCGTGGCGGACGATGGACTGGTTCCACAACATGAAGAATGTCAGCGACGCCGGCATCGCCGACCGGGCCCTGCAGCAGGACTATGACGAGGAGGTGACCCACAACGCCCGCCGCTGGCTCTTCGACCAGGCGCGCGACGCTGACGAGCGGCCGTTCCTCCTCGTCGCCTCCTTCACGCATCCGCACGATCCCTATGTGACGCCGCAGCGCTTCTGGGATCTCTACGACCATGACGAGATCGATCTGCCGCGCGTGCCGTTCATCCCGCCTGAGGAGCGCGATCCGCACTCCAGGCGGCTCTGGGAGCAATACGACCGCGGCGAGTTCGGCGTCGGCGAGGAGCACATAAGAACCGCTCGCCATGCCTATTACGGCAGCATCTCATATCTCGACGAACGCGTCGGCGAGGTGCTCGATGCGCTGGAGCGCTCGAAGCATGCGGACAATACCATCGTCATCTTCCTCGCAGATCACGGCGACATGCTGGGCGAGCGCGGCCTCTGGTACAAGATGAGCTTCTACGACTGGTCGTCGCGCGTGCCGCTCCTGATGTCCGGCCCCGGCATTCCGGCGGGCGCCCGCATCCGGGCCAATGCCTCGCTGGTCGATATTTTGCCGACGCTGGTGGAGATCGCCGGCGGACCGGACTGGAACGACTATCCGGAAGCGCCAGATGGACGAAGCCTGCTGCCGCTCCTCAAGGAGGACAGCGACGACCGGCTGGCCGTCAGCGAGCTGATGTCGGAGGGCGTGGCGGCGCCCTACGTCATGCTGCGCAAGGGCCGCTACAAGCTCACCTATGTCGAGCACGATCCGCCGCAGCTCTTCGACATGGAGGCCGATCGCGACGAACTCAACGATCTCGCCGGCGACCCCGCCCATGCGGATGTGCTGAAGGACATGCTCGGCGAGGTGGCGCGACGCTGGGACATGGATCGGCTGAAAGAGGAAATCATCACCAGCCAGCGCCGGAGACGCCTCGTCTACAAGGCGCTGACGACGGGCAAGATCACGCCGTGGGATTACCAGCCCTGGCAGGATGCGTCGCTGCAATATTACCGCGGCACGAAGTCCTATCACGAAGCAGAGGCGCGCGATTTCATCCGGCCGTGAATGGAGGCGAGACATGAAACGACTTGAAGGCCGCACCGCGTTCATAACCGGAGGATTGACGGGGCAGGGATTGGCGATCGCCGAGGCGCTGGCCGCCGAAGGCGCGGCTGTCGCGGTCGGCTCCTTCGTCCGCGAGGCTGCCGGGCGGCAGGGCGATGCCGCTGCCTACCCGGATCCGGAAGAGATCGCCACCATCAGGGAGCGGCTTTCACGGTTCGGCACGCGCATCTTCGCCGGTCATCTGGACGTGCGCGATTCCGGCGTGATCGACGAATTCGTCGCTGCCGCCGAAGCTGCCTGCGGGCCTTCGGACATTCTCGTCAATGCGGCCGGAACCACGGCGGAGCAGCCGGTCTCCGGCCATTCCGACGAGTTGTGGCTGAAGATCATCGACACCAATCTCAACGGCGCCTTCCGCATGACGCGCAAGCTTCTGCCCGGCATGATCGGGCGCAAATGGGGCCGGATCATCAATATCGGCTCGACCGCGGCGACCGTCGGGTGGAGGGACAACCCGGCCTATTGCGCGTCAAAATCCGGACTGCTGGGGCTTACGCGCTGCGTGGCGCTCGAAGGCGCGCCGCACGGGGTGACCTGCGTGATGATCAGCCCGACCTGGGTGGAGACGGAACTGATGCGGCGCAACGTCCAGCAGGTGGTGGAACGGGAGGGCAGGGGCCGCAGCCTGGAGGAGGCGATGGCCGAGATCGCCGGACAGAACCCGCAGAACCGGATCATCCAGCCCGACGAGATTGCCGCCCTTGCCGCGTTCCTCTGCGGCGAGGGGGCGAGGGGCATCACGATGGAGAACATCCAGATAACGGGCGGCGCACTCTGGTGAGCCGTCCGCTTCGCATGCGCGGCGATGCCCGTCCGCGTGCTTGCTTCGATCCGTGAACCGGGCAGAGCTTTCGGATCTTTCCGTACCTGCGCGATGGCGACACGGCCGCTGAATCTGCCTCCGCCGGCTGTGATTTGGTGCGTTTAAGCAACTTCGGTGTTCAAACGCAAGAAAACGTGATGCCAAGAACAGAAATTCTCCTTGCGCTGCCCCTTTCGGATTAAATACATCATTTTTATATGTTTTAAGAGTTGTGCGCCTAAAATGAGTCGGATTCTTCCGATGAGTGCTCGACTAGGAGGCGCGCCGGATCCGCGAAGACGCGGATGTTCACGCAACGTGCCCGACCAGTTCTCGCGGATAAGGATAAGAAAGCAGGCAGATATGCTGACGAAAAAGGGAAAATACGGATTGAAGGCCCTTGTCGACCTCGCGCGGCTCGGCCCCGGTGAGACGGCATTCGTCAGCGAGATCGCGCTGCGCAACAACATTCCGAAGAAATTTCTCGATACGATCCTTCTTGAATTGCGGAACGCGGGGATCCTGCGTTCGAAGAAGGGTCCCGGCGGCGGCTACTCGCTTTCGCGCCCCGCTACGGAGATCAGGATCGGCCATGCCATCCGCGTTCTGGACGGGCCTCTGGCTCCGATCCGGTGTGCGAGCCGTACGGCTTTCGAGGCTTGTGACGATTGTGCCGACCCTGAAACCTGCAGGGTGCGCCGGTCGATGACCGAGGTGCGTGACGCGATCGCGGCTATCCTCGATACGATGACGCTCGAGCAGTTCTGTTCGACGCCCGCCGTCGAGGGTATCACTGACGGCGAGGATCTCCTGGAGAAGCGTGCCGGTTGAGCGCGGGCATGCGCCGTTGAAATGCCTTTACGGGCGCTCTTCGTCCGTCTCATCGTTCTTCGTCGCCCGGTAGCGGCCTGTGGTCTGCAACAGCGCATCGACGTCGTCCGGCGACAGGACCGGCATCGTTCGCGCCGGTATCCGCGTGAATGTATGGGTGAACGGTTTTGCTCCGGTGGCTGCGGCTAGAAGGTCCTGTGCTTCGGCTGCGGCTTCCATTGCCGTGATGTCGGCGGCCGCGGCTGTCATCATCGCGAAGCGCCGGTGCGTATCCGCCAAGCCTATCTGCGCGGCGTCAACCGCCTTTCCGGCTTTTTCGATGACGGCTTCCGCCGCAGTCAATCGCACGGAAACCGCACCGACTGCCGTCGAGGACGTGTCTTGCGTTTCCGTCTGCGGGTCGGGGAAGTAGCCGAGTGCCCGGCGCAGGGCGCCACGTCCGATACCGAGCTGGATCGCACTCTGCAAAAGCAGGTTCAAGGCCTGGGGGACGTCCTGCTTGCGCGGATCGAAGCTCGGCTGCAGCAGTCCGTCGCCCTCGGCATTGAGGTCACGAAACAATACTTGTTCGGCGTCCGGCTGCCATCTGCCGTCCGACGGACTGCCGTTAGCGACATAGATCGCCCCTTCTGCGCGCACCGGAACGAGCAGTGCGGCGGGCTGGCCGCTTTCGCGGTGCGCCGAAAGAAACAGCCATTCGGCATGATGTGCTGCGGGCGTGCAGCCGCTGCGACCATTTATACGCCAGCCTATTCCGTTGGAGACGAGCACCGGCCGTCCGGGCTCCATATCCATGTCGTAGGGCAGGGTTCTGGCAAAGCGCAAACCGGAAAGCGTCGCGGGGAAGAAATAGGTCTTCTGCGCTTCGGTGCCGTAACTGCGCAGACATTCGATCACCATGAAGTGAGACGCCACCATCTCCGCCAGGGCGGGCGAGGCTTCGCTCAGGATGGCGCAGACATCGGCAAGCACGGTGTTGGAAGCGTCGAGCCCGCCATATTCGCTCGGTACGGAGATGCCGTACAATCCGGATCGGGTCAGAAATTCGAACGGGCCGCCGGGCCCTTCCCCGGCATTTTCTCCGTTTGAACCGATCATGCGGGCAATGTTCGAAGCCGCCGCAATGGCTTCGTCTTCTGCGCTGATGAGTGCTGCAGTTCTGGCAGATCTGTCGAAATCTGGTGAGATGGTACCCATGTCGACTGCTCCTCCTGGATCTGGGCGCACAGGGTTCACAGGGTTAAAAGATCATATTCTATAGAGATTGTATAGATTGTCCCTTTGAGTTCGTTCTCTGGGATCATACCGGAAAGTGCTTGCCATAAAAATCTATAAAAACTATATACTATACCGGCAATGCTCGAAGGGAGTCGCTGCATGCCCAGTCCGAAACGGAACAGCTGTTGCCCGTCCATGAGAAGGACGGTGTTCGATTTCGTCCAGGGCAGTCTGCCATGATTTCTCAGAAGTCGAAATACGCACTTCGCTCTCTCCTCGCGCTGGCCAGGGCAAAATCAGGTGAAGCAGTCCGGATTTCGGGGATAGCTGCAGGCGAGAAGATACCCAAGAAGTTCCTGGAACAGATCCTGCTCGACCTGAAGCACCATGGCATCGTGACAAGCCGCCGAGGCAGGAGTGGAGGCTATTTGCTGCTGCGGCCGGCGCACAGGATCAGTTTCGGAGACGTGCTGCGCGTCCTGGAAGGGCCGGTAGCCCCTCTGCCATGCCTGAGCAGAACGGCCTATCGCAAATGCGACGACTGCGGGAACGAAAATCTCTGTGAGATCCGCAAGGTTTTCGCGCAGGTGGCAAGCCGATCGCGCGATATTCTCGACAACACGACGCTGGCGGACTGCCTCGCCGATCCGCAATTCGTTCGAGCGGATCCGCGACTGGATTGGATTGCGGTTTCCTCAGAGGGATCGCCGGCGGAGAATGCAACTTTGTAGGACGGGTGCGGACGGCGACGTGCCGCTGGTCCGGATGAAAACGCAATTGGCCTGAAAGGAGACGATCATGTTTTTCCAGAAGGTATGCCATACGGATCTTCCGCCGCCCGCTGCAAGCAGCAAGCCTTTGCGTATTGCCGTCGTCGGTTGCGGCCCGGCCGGTATCATAACGATCATCGCGCTGATGCGCCGGCTGCATCGTCCTTTCCACGCCTGGATGATCGATGCGGCGGAATCTCCGGGCGCATTCGGAGAAGGGGCTTCCGGGGAAGCAAGGATGAATTCTCCGGCAGGGGAGCTCTCTGCCCTGGCGGACAGGCCGCGTGATTTCGCGCTCTGGCTCGGATCCAATATGTTCGCAACCGCTGCCGCCGCGGCGATACCGGGGCTGGAGCACATCTACGCGCAGAGATCGCTCTATCGGGATTACCTGATGTCCCGCTTTGCGGAAACGCTGTCCGATCGTCCCGATGTGACGCTCTGCGTCGCCCGCCATACCGTCAGCACGGTGGCACCGGGCGACGGAGGTTTCCGGCTGGCATTCGAGGACGGCGAATGCCTCGATTCCGATCTGGTTTTCCTCGCAGCCGGTTCCGGACTGTCAAATCCCGAGCCTGCTGGTTGGCAGGGGGTGGAAGAGTGGCTTGCCGGTCGTTCGGGAAGCGGAGAGCCGCTCCTCCTCGCCGGTGATGGTCCGCGCATGGTCGCCGCATTGTTGCATCTGCGCAGCGGCGGCTTCGGCGGACCGATATCGGTGCTTTCGCCGAAAGGCCTGTTGCCGCAGCCGCATGCGCGTATCCCCGCAGCGCCCGCCGTTCCGTCCATGCCGGAAGAAGCATCGTTGCGGGGGATAGTGCGAAGCCTGCGTCGGGACTGTTGCTCGACGATGGACGCCGGCGGCAACTGGCAATCGGTCATGGACGGACTGGCTCTGAGAATACCCGCACTTTGGAAGGAGCTTTCCAGGCAGGACCGCCTGCGCTATCGGCGGCATCTGGAGCCTTATTACAGAAACCACGCTGTCCGGATCGCTCCGGACCTGCACCGGAGATTGGTGCTGGAGTTCAGAAGCGCCGCAACGACGCTCATGCGAGCGACCCTGGTCTCTCTGGTGGAGGGCGGGGCGATCGTGCGTTTGCCGACGGGCGAGACGGCGTCCCTGAAGGGGCACGTCATGGATTGCCGGGAGGATACCGTTTCGGCGACGGAGGATCTGTTGGTTCCCTTCGGTTGCGAGGGTTTGTCTCTCGATGATCAGGCCCGGGTGCTGAAATGCGGAAAGATCGTGCCCGGTCTCTACGTGACCGGCAGGGCTGCGTCCGCTCTCCGGCCGGATTTGCACTCGATGACCGAGATCGTGCGGCAGATCTACCGGGCGGTGACCGGAATCGGCATTCGCGCGGAGGCCCGCCAGGGCTGATGCGCGGAGCGACGGAGCGCGCCGCGAGGTCGGTCGGAAATCGCGATCCGGCGCACTATTGTCAATAAATTTTATGTAATTTATGGTTTGCGCGAGTCGCAAGATGGCGGCGCGTCTGCGCAAGCTTTTTAGATGAGTTCTGCGAGATGTAAGGAAGGAATTTTGAGATGGCGACCGATCCCGAAAAGATCAACGTTTTGTGGTTTCTCCCGACGCACGGAGACAGCCGTTACCTCGGAACCGCCGTCGGGGGCAGGAATGTCGACCTTTCCTATCTCAAACAGGTCGCGCAGGCGGCGGACACCCTCGGTTACTACGGCGTATTGATCCCGACCGGCCGGAGTTGCGAGGACAGCTGGGTCGTGGCATCGGCTCTGGCACCTTTGACCGAGAAACTGCGTTTCCTGATCGCCGTTCGGCCCGGATTGCTGTCGCCGACCCTTGCCGCGCGCATGACCGCAACCCTCGATCGCATTTCCGACGGAAGGCTGCTGATCAATGTGGTGACCGGCGGCGACCCGGTGGAGAACAAGGGCGACGGCATCCATCTTTCGCACGAGGATCGTTATTCGGTGACGGAGGAATTCCTCGACATCTATAAGCGCGTTCTTGCTGGCGAAACGGTCGATCACAAGGGAAAGCATTTCGAGATCGAAGACGGCCGGTTGTTGTTCCCGCCCGTGCAGGCACCGCATCCTCCGCTTTATTTCGGCGGATCGTCGGGCACCGGCCAGAAAGTCGCGGCCCGCACGATCGACAAGTACCTGACCTGGGGCGAGCCTCCGGAGGCCGTGGCTGGAAAGATCGCCGAGATGAAGGCACTGGCTGAGGCGGAGGGCCGTGAGGTTACCTTCGGCATCCGTCTGCATGTGATCGTGCGTGAAACGTCCAAGGAAGCCTGGCAGGCTGCCGAGGATCTTATCCGCTATGTCGACGACGACACGATCGCCGCCGCGCAGGAGGTCTTCTCGCGCATGGATTCTGTCGGGCAGAGACGTATGAGCGAACTGCATGGCGGGCGCCGCGACAAGCTGGAAATCAGCCCCAATCTTTGGGCCGGGGTCGGGCTCGTCCGCGGCGGTGCCGGTACGGCCCTCGTCGGCGACCCGGATGAGGTGAAGGCGCGAATGGAGGAATACCGGAAGCTCGGCATCGACACCTTCATCCTGTCCGGCTATCCTCATCTTGAGGAGGCCTACCGTTTCGGTGAGCTGGTGCTGCCGAACCTGCCGCTTGCTCACCCGGTTGCCGCCCGCTCGGCATCCGTCAACACCGGGCCGTTTGGCGAAACCATCGCGGGAGACCACCGCCCGAGCTTGAAAGCCTCGCAATCATGACAAGCGATAGCCGGTTGCCGGCCGTGGCGATCATCGGAGGTGGTTTCACCGGCGCTGCCGTCGCCTATCACCTCCATCGCCTGCGCGCCGGGAGCAAGACCCGGATTGTCGTCTTCGAGCCGAGATCCGCTGTCGGCGCGGGCCTCGCTTACGACACGGACGAGCCGGCACACCGCATCAACGTGCCGGCGTCGCGCATGAGCCTCGTTCCCGACGATGGAGAGCACTTCCAGCGATGGCTTGCCGGCAATGGTCTGCCTTCGGACGACGCCGAAGCCGCAACCGACGACGGTCATGTCTTTCCGCGCCGCGGGCTGTTCGGCCGCTATGTTCATGATCAGCTCCGGCCATTGTTGCGCGATGGCGACGTCGAGCACCGCCTTACGCGCGTGATCTCGGTAATGCGGTCCGAGGGGAAATGGCAGGTCCATTCCGAAGACGGGCAGGGACTCCCCGCCGATATCCTCGTCGTCGCCACCAGCCATCCGCCGCCGAAGGCGCCATCCGGCTTCGATCGCGTTCTCACAGGTCACCCGCGTTACGTCGCGGACCCGACAGTTCCGCAGGCGCTCGAAAGTATTCGCCCGGATCACAGGGTCCTGGTCGTCGGTACAGGCCTGACCTCGGCGGATGCAATCGCCACGCTGGATCTGCAGGGCCACCGGGGAGAAATCGTCGCGATATCAAGGCGCGGTCTGCGTTCCCGCGGGCACAATCTCGACGCACAGGATCCGTTCGGAGATTTCCTCGATCCACCGGTCACGAGCGCGCGGTCGCTTCTGCGCCGGGTGAGGCAGGCCGTGGCCGATGCGCAGAATGCG
The DNA here is from genome assembly GCA_033795365.1 of Shinella sp. Taxonomy (GTDB): domain Bacteria; phylum Pseudomonadota; class Alphaproteobacteria; order Rhizobiales; family Rhizobiaceae; genus JARYGU01. The sequence continues at coordinate 330,692 of JARYGU010000001.1, read as the reverse complement.
GGCGTCACCTGGCATGCCGTCTTCGACCAGTTGCGCAGTCAGGGTGGTACAATCTGGCGATCGCTGCCGATAGGAGAGCGGCGGCGGCTGGTGAAATACCTGCGGCCTTACTGGGACGTGCACCGTTTTCGGATCGCTCCGCAGGTCGAGGCCGCTTTGGAAAGGCACCTTGCTGCCGGCAGCCTTTCGGTTCACGCAGCGTCCGTGCTGTGCGTCGAGCGTCGGGGAGACGATATTCTCGTCCGGCTTCGCCGCCGGCACAGTGGCCGGAGCGAGGAGCAGTGCTTTGACGCTGTCGTGATCACGACCGGGCCGGGCCATGGCTCGATCCTGTACAGCCAGCCGTATATGGCCGATCTTGCGGCGGGAGGTTTTCTTCAGGCCGACGGAGTAGGGCTCGGCCTGGATGTTACGGAGAAAAGCCTCGCCGTCGGGCGCGATGGGGTGCCCGTTCCCGGACTTTACGTTGCGGGGCCGCTGGCTCGGGGCACTTTCGGAGAGCTGATGGGCCTGCCGCAGGTGACGGAGCACGCTGTGGCGGTCGCCGGACAAATTTGCGAGCAGCTGGAAAGGGGGATGCCGGAGGAGCTCTTGGCGGATACGGTTTCCTTGCCGCGGCGCTATGGCATGTGATTTTTCATGCCGGTCCTTCCAAGGCCTGAGGCATCGCCTTTTGCGGCTGTGATCTCAGCCATGCGTCGATGCCCTGCGCGGCAGTGCGGCCGGAGGCGAGACAGGCCGTGAGAAGATAACCTCCCGTCGGAGCTTCCCAGTCGATCATCTCTCCCGCCACGAATGTCCCCGGCAGCGCCTTCAGCATGTAGCGGTCGTCGATCCCGCTCCAGCGGACACCGCCGGCAGAGGAGATGGCCTCCGCGATGGGACGAGGCCTCTGGAGAGGAATGGGCAAGGCTTTGATGATCTTGACGAGCCTTGCCGGATCGGTCCGGCCCGCCTCCGCCGAAAACTCGCGCAACAGGGCCGTCTTCACGCCGGAAATTCCGGCGCCCTTGCGCAACCGGTTGGCGAAGCTCGATTTGCCGTCCTGCCGGGCAAGATCCCTTTCCAGACGCTCGGCCGTTCTGCCGGGGGCAAGGTCGAGCGTGAGACTGGCTTTGCCGCCTTTTTCGAGCTTTTCCCGCAGGGCTGCCGCATGGGCATAGACGAGGCTGCCTTCGATGCCCTGCCGTGTTACGACGAACTCGCCCGGAAGGGCGCCCGCGTCCGATATCGCCAATACCGATTTGACCGGTTCGCCGGCGAAGCGATTGCGGAACTCCTCGCTCCATGAAACGTCGAAACCGCAATTGGCCGGCTGGAAATCGCTGATTTCGACACCCTTCCCGGCAAGCCATGAGACCCATGCGGCATCGGATCCGAGCTTCGGCCAGCTTGCGCCTCCAAGCGCAAGAAGTGCGGCGTCGCAGCGGACCGTCTCCTCGCCTTCCGGCGTTTGGAAAAGGTAGCCGTCATCCGCAAATCCGACCCAGCGATGGCGCAGCCTTATGCGGACACCGCTATCCTGCAGACGCGCCAGCCAGGAGCGCAGCAATGGTGATGCCTTCATGACGGTCGGAAATATGCGGCCGGACGATCCGACGAAGGTTTCAATGCCGAGGCCCAGGGACCACCGCCTTACATCTTCCGGCCTGAACGCATCGAGCGCCGGGCGCAACCTCTGCGACGCGGCTCCGAAACGTGAGGCGAAACGCTCATATGCTTCGGAATGGGTGAGATTGAGGCCTGATTTTCCAGCAAGAAGGAATTTTCGGCCGGCGGTCGGCATCCGCTCGTAGACCGTCACCGTATAGCCATGGGAAGACAGCGTTTCCGCAGCCATGAGGCCTGCGGGACCACCGCCGATAATTGCGATTCGCTTCGTATTCATATGCCGCGCGACGCCCTGGATGCTTCGACGAATATTCGCCATGCGCAAGGCGCCGGCATGCCTGCCAATTAGCGCAGCTTACCGACGGGCTCAATCTTCAACAGGCCAGCTTGGTCACAATCAATCACAGGAGCCCTTGTTTGCCCGCGCCGCTGCGGTCTGCTCGCCTTCCTGCTGGGCCTCGACGTCCTGTTGAGACGTTGCCATGTTCTTGTTGCCTTCGCCTTTCTCATCGGCGAGCGGCATGGTCTGCCCATCCTTTGCCGCCATTTCGGAACTGTCCGTACGGGCAGCGCTCTGGCCGGATTGCGTTTCGAGCGGCGCCTTGCTTCCGTCCTTCGCGATTGCTGCCGTTTTGTTGCTGTCCGTGCCGCTCTCGGATATGTCGACGCAACCGGCGAATGCCGATCCGCCGCTCAGAAGAAGAACGGTTGCTGCGGACAGGAAGATGGATGCGGTTCTCATCTCTGCTCCTCCAATTCGGATGAATGATAGTGAACAGGCAATAACGGCAAATGTTCCCGCCGGATAGGCGCCTGATCGGAAGCGTCCGATGTTTTCCGAAACAAAATCTCACCCGCGGCGTTTTCGCGAAAAGAGGGCCTTCTCGTGCGCAGTTTTCACGCCAGATCTCACGATTCGGCCATAACCCCGCTTTCGGAGGCCGGATATGGCTGACTACGAACCGGGCATGTACATTCTTTATGATGTCATTAAGAAAAATGTGCTCGTGGAATTCCGCGGCAAATCGCATTTCCTCAGCGGCCCGTTTGCGAGCCGGAGCGCGGCGATAGCAGCGGGAGAGGCCCTTTGCCGCGAGCTCGGCTGGGTTCCCGAAAACGAACAATCGAAATCCAAGGGGACGAGCTAGAGAGCAGTTCCGGTGCGTAGCGGTTTTCCGTTCGCAACTCCGTAAAAACGAAGAACCGGAAGCGGCCCCGCATGATGCGGGGCCTGGACCATACGAGCGGTTCGTGGGAAGGGGATATCAAAGACCGCTGGAATGATCCTGCATACGAACTTTCGATTTTCGAATTTGTTCCGGTGAATTCTTGCGGAGAGCTTAGGGTTTCTGGCGGTCCATGAGAATTTTGACTTCCTGAAAGCGCCTGCGGTTCATCGGATCCTGTTCGTCCGCCGAGTAGCAGGTACGGGAGATGCAGAAGCGCACCAGTCCGAAGGGCGCTTCGGCCTTCTCGAATTCGCAATCGATTTCGTCGGTCATGTCGTTTGGATCGGCATCCTCGTCGGAGGAATAGGTCAGCCGGGCTCCCGGCGGTTTCAGCTCGGGAAAGGACTGAACGACGCCGGTCTTCAGATGATTTGTGAGAAGAAAGTTTTTCGCGACCTGAATGCAGGCATTTTCGAGGTCGGGCGACTGCGCGAAAGCGGGCGAGGCGACGAGCAGTGCGGCAATAAAAGCGCTTTTCATAGTCACTCCTCAAATAACGAATGCGAGCCTGCAATCCGCGACATTCGTTTTGGTTCCCATGGCAAGCGAACGCTCGCCGCAGAAATGCGGTTTTGGCCGCCGGACGCCGGCCAACTTGCGGCGGCTGTCTCTTTCCGCTCCTGCGATACTTACCAGTATTGGTGCCTTCCTCGGGTGGCGGGGCTCGATGAACCTATGGCGTAACCGAGAAGGAAAGCCACCGCGCCGAAAAGCAGCAAACCGGTGCCCGCTGTCGTCGGATGGTCCTGGATGGATGTTGCCACGGCTCTCGCTTCATCCTTCACATACTCTGCCGCCTGCCTTGCCTTCGCCGTGGCGGACTTGTTCTTCGGGTCTCCTGTGAAACCGGCATTCAACTCCTTGTCGGCCATCGCTTTTCTCCATTTCTTCCGAAACGGAAGAACCGCTGGAGGCGGAAGAAGTTCCGGATGGGGATCGCAACCGCGAGCGGAACCGGTCTTCACGGTTTGATTCCGTCTGCACGAGATTGTGATCACATTGATTGAACCCCTCAAGCCGTCGGGAGTTCGTACCGGGAGCGCTTTTTGTGAAAAAAGGAGGATATCTCATGAAAATTCTGGCTGTATTGGCCCTGGTGGGCGTGGCTCTGACGAGTTGCACGCCGACCGAAAGAGGTGCAGGCATCGGTGCGGCATCAGGCGCGGTGATTGGCGGAGCTGTTACGGGTGACGTGCGAGGTGCGGCTGTTGGCGCCGCAATCGGCGGTGTCTCGGGCGCCGTGATCGGCAACGTCGCCGGCCGGCCGGGCGAATGCTATTATCGCGACCGGTATGGGCGCCGGTATATCGACCGCTGCTGACGAAACCAGGAAACAGGAAGGGGCCGGTTCGCCAGCCCCTTTTTCCTAGTTGCGTTCGTGCGTTCAACGGAGATCGCGTATCAGCCGGCCTTCCTCTCCTGCCAGACCGGAGCGGCGCAGCCGGTGCCGGTCAGCTGGCGGTAGAGTGCGGCGTATCGGCGCGCGCTGGTATCCCAGGAAAAATTGGTCTTCATTCCCTGCATCTGCAGCCGTCTGAACTGCTGCGGATGACGAAAGATCGTGATGGCACGATCGAGCGCGTGCTGCAGTTGCTCGGCCGTGACGGGGTGGAATTGGATTCCCGTCGCCACCTCAGCTGCCATGGCGGCATCATTGGCATCGATGATCGTTTCGGACAGCCCGCCCGTGCGGGAAACGATCGGCACGGCCCCGTATCTCAGCGCGTAAAGCTGGGTCAGACCGCATGGCTCGAAACGCGACGGCTGGATCACGAAATCGCTTCCCCCGTGAAGCATGTGCGCGGTTTCTTCGTCATATCCGATCCGCACGGCGACATTCGCAGGGTATAGCGAGGCCATCCGTCTTAGCTGGCGCTCGATATTTCGGTCGCCTTGCCCGCAGACGATCAGCCTGCCTCCCGCTTCGACCAGATGCGGGATCGTCTCCATCAGCAGGTCCATGCCCTTTTGCCAGGTCAGGCGGCTGACGATGGAGAATATGGGGCCTGAGCCGTTCGGCAGGCCGAAATGATCGATCAGATGCTTGCGGTTTATGCGACGCCGGGCGACGGTGCGATAGTCGAAGTTGCTGCACAGATAAGGATCCGTACGGGGGCACCAGATTTCCGGATCCAGGCCGTTCACGATCCCGTACAGATGCTTTCGCCTGGCCTTGAGAACGCCTTCCATTCCCATCCCCAGGCCGTTTGCCAGTATCTCGCGCGCATAGGTGGGGCTGACCGTCGTCACGGCGTCGGACGTCTGGATGCCGCCCTTCAGAAAGCTGACATCCCCGTAATATTCCAGGCAGTCGATGGAATAGGCCTCGGGAGGCAGCCCCAGGTCGAGTAGTCGGGAAAAGGGAAACTGGCCTTGAAAGGCAAGATTGTGGATCGTCAGGAGGGCTGGAAGATCGCTGCTTTTGACATATCGCAGATAGACGGATGTTAGTGCGCCTTGCCAGTCATGTATGTGCACCAGATCTGGCCGCCAGCCGGCATGGGCGCCGGTTGCGAGTTCGGCTGCGGCAAATGAAAGCGTCGCAAACCGCAAGCTGTTGTCGATATGGTCCACGCCTGTTTCATCGACATAGGGCCCGCCCGCGCGGTCGAAGAGTTCCGGAGCATCGAGAACATAGAGATCCAGGCCGCATATGCTTGCCTGAAGGACACGGGTGCTGTTTCCCAGCAGCTCCAGCCGCGCGACTTCCCTGAAGTCCTCGAGTGCTGCGAACACCTGCCGATAGCCGGGGACCAACGTGCGCGTGCGAATATCATGGGAGGAGAGAGCCTTCGGCAATGAACCCGTTACATCCGCAAGCCCGCCCGTCTTGATAAGAGGGAAAATTTCAGAGCTTACCGACAGAACTTCCACGGTGGCGCCTCCGACGTGAAACTTCCAACGCCCGTATTCAGCGATGTGATTTCATGCTTTTCGTGAACAGATGAAAAACCGGCAGGCTGCACCTTTGTTCCGGGGCGAAGCCTCTGTGGGACGGTTTTTTATCGCTCCGGCGAAAAGCGGAATTCTCGACTTAAGAGAGGGGCTTTACGACGCTTCGCGGCGGGTTCCGTCGGGCGCATCCGCCTGCAGGGGACGGCATGAATCGCGGATCATCAGGCGCCCTTGCAGCACCAGGCGCCGCGGTTGCGAAGGGCTTTGGCCGGACAGCCGGTCGAGCATCAATTGAGCGGATTGCTCGCCGATCGCCTGCACAGGTTGAGCGATCGTCGTCAGATGAGGCTGGAAAATATCCGCCCATGGGAAATCGTCGAAACTGGCAACCGAGACATCGTCCGGGCAACGCAGGCCCATGTCGCGGATCGCCTTCATGACGCCGATCACCATCAGATTGTTCGCCGAGAAGAAGGCGGTGGGACGTTCCGGGCTGGTCAGCAACTGCATTGCTGCCTTGTATGCATCCTTCTCACGAAAGTTTCCGATGCGGACAAGGCTTTCGTCATAGGCCAGCTTCTTCGCTTCGAGAGCAGACCGGTAGCCTGCCAGGCGATCGCGCCCGGTGGACGTGTCCAGCGATCCGGAAATGTAGCCGATGCGGCGGTGGCCGAGATCCAGCATGTAGATCGCGGCATCGTGGACCGCGCGCCGGTTGTCGAGAACGACCGCGTCGGTGTCGATACCGTCGCAAAGGCGGTCTATCAGAACGGTCGGAACGCTTGCGCCTGCGAGGATTCGCTTGAGATGCGCATCGTCGCCTGCGGGCGCGATGATCAACCCGTCCACCATGCGGTCGAGAAGGAGTTCGATCTGCTCGTCCTGCATTCCGACATCCTCGTCGTTGCAGCAGAGCATGACGGCGTAGCCTGCGCGGTGCAGAACGTCCTGGATGACGGCCACGACGTCGGTGAAAAATGGATTCGTGATATCGGCCACCATCAGCCCGATCGTTCGGGTCGTTCCCATCTTGAGGCTTCGGGCGATCGCGTTGCGTTTGTAGCCTATTTCCCGGATCGCGGTCTCGATGCGGTCGCGAAGCTGCGGACTGACCGGAGCGGAGCCGTTCACCACGGCAGAGACCGTCGCGACCGAAACCTTTGCCGCTCTCGCGACGTCGAGCATGGTGGGGGCGGCGGATCTTCGTCTGCTGCGATGATGGGGCATTTTCCAAAACGTTTAGAGTTTCAAATGCCAAGCAAACTATGCAAGAAGTGCGAGAAGCGCAATATTGCCTCTCGCAGATGGTATCCTTCGCTTGACAGCGCCGAAACGTTTAGACTACGTTTTTCATGATCGTCGGATAAAGGCGGAAGGGAGGCCGCCAATGTCATGCACGATGAGCCGCACCCGTCATATCCCGGCCAGGACCTTGCCGGCAAAGTCCGTCGGACAGTGCTTACGGCCGAATCCATATCGAAATCCTTCGGCGGCATAAGCGCCCTCAGGGATGTGCGTTTCGCTTTGCGCGCCGGTGAGATCCATGCGCTTATGGGCGAAAACGGCGCCGGCAAATCCACGCTGATGAAGATCCTTTCGGGGGTCTATCCGGACTATGAGGGCACGGTGCAGGTGGATGGGACCTCCGTTCGCTTTTCGAATGTCAGGGACGCCGAGGCGGCCGGTATAGCAATCATTCACCAGGAGCTGAATCTCGTCCCGGAGCTCAGCGTCGCCGACAATATCTTTCTCGGGCGCGAGCGCGTGATTGCCGGTTTGTTCGTCGACCGCAAGGCAAGCCTGGAGGCCGCGCGGACATTGCTGCTGCGTCTCGGCATCGATCTCGATCCCGAAGCCCGCGTGAGTTCCTTGCGTGTCGGCGAACAGCAGCTCGTCGAGATCGCAAAGGCGCTTTCGCTGGAAGCGCGCATTCTTTTCATGGATGAACCGACATCGGCCCTGTCGCCCGGCGAATGCCGACGGCTCTTCAAGATTGTCAGGCAACTTGCTTCCGACGGCGTCGGCGTCGTCTATATTTCGCATCGCATCGACGAGGTCATGCATCTTTGCGATCGCGCAACGGTGTTCCGGGACGGCGGACACGTCTGGACGAGGCCGATGGCCGAGCTCGACGAAAACGCCGTCATTGCCGCCATGGTCGGGCGTGACCTCATGGCAGCGTCCCGCGAAGGAGGGGCAAAGCCCGGCCGGCCCATTCTGTCCGTACGCGGACTTTCGTTGTCGGTCGCCCGACGTCATGGCTGGCGGGATGTGTTGAAGGGAGTGAGCTTCGACGTCGCCGCAGGAGAAATCCTCGGTATAGGCGGCCTGCTCGGCGCCGGCCGGACAGAAGTCCTGGAGACGATCTTCGGCTCCTCGGAAGGGCGCAGAAACGGAGAGATCCGTTTGGATGGGCATATGGTCCATATCCGCTCTCCGCTGGATGCGCGCCGGCTCGGAATCGCCCTGGTGACGGAGGATCGCAAGAGCCAGGGGCTGCATCTCCACGATTCCATCACGGACAATGTCGCCCTGCCGCTCGTCGGACGAATGTCGCGCTTTGGTCTGCGTTCCTTCGCCGGAGAGGCTTCCGTCGCGCGCGTGGCGGTCGAGACCCTTGGCGTGCGCTGCGGGAGCATCGATCAGCTTGCCGGGACGCTGTCGGGGGGAAATCAGCAGAAGGTGGTCATAGGCAAATGGCTTGCCACGAACCCCAGGGTGCTGCTGCTCGACGAACCGACCCGCGGCATCGATGTCGGGGCCAAGCGGGAAATCTACGATCTGATCTTCGAACTCGCGAGAAAGGGGCTGGCGATCGTCGTCGTCAGTTCGGAATTGCCGGAGCTTCTCCACTTGTCCGACCGGATCCTCGTGATGGCCGAGGGACGTCAGACAGGTCTGCTCGATAGGGCGGAAGCGAACGAGGAACGCATCATGCAGCTCGCGGCACCGCGCGGTTCTGCTTCCGGAAAGGCGGTCGCATGAGCGTCCTCAAGCTTGTCTCTCGGACCAAACTTTACTGGGGGCTGATCGCCATCTTCCTCATCGGCGTCCTTTCCTCGCCGGTAACGTCCTCGGGCAAGAACATATTCCTGTCCTACGGCAACCTTCTCGACGTGCTGCGGCAGGTCTCGACGACGGGGCTGATTGCGACCGGCATGACCGCGGTCATCATCACCGGCGGGATCGACCTTTCCGTCGGTTCGCTCATGGCCATATGCAGTGTCGTATGTGCAATGCTGCTGACGATGCCGGGATATACGCCCGCGGCGCTCCTGGGGCTGCCGACCGTCGGAATAATGGCGCTTCTGTTCGGTTTCGTCGTCGTCAGGTTCATCTTCGTCAATATCGAGAAGTCCCGCATGAAGGAATCCGGCCACCGCGACGTTCAGCTCGATCGCATGCGCGCTCAGCTCATTCCGGGGCTCGCCGGCATCATCCTTTGCGCGCTGGTTCTCGCCTTTCTCCTTCCCCAGGTGAACACCAGATTCGGCGTCTTCGGCGTGCTTTTGGTGGCGCCGGCGGTGGGGCTCCTTTTCGGCGCCATCAACGGCTTCATCATCGTGGCCGGGCGGCTGCAGCCTTTCATCGTCACGCTGGCAATGATGGTGACGGCTCTCGGAATCGCGCGCCTCACGGCCGGCCAGAACAATGCGGTGCTGCCGGTCTATACGGGCTCCAACGCCGCGCCGGAATTCGACATGCTGCGCGAGCTCGTCTTCGGCGTCATCCCGATGCCGGGCATATTCTTCATCGCCGCCATTGTCCTCTACGGGGCGGTGCTGCGTCTGACGCCCTTTGGGCGGTATATCTACGCTATAGGAGGCAACGAGGAGGCGGCTCGACTTTCGGGCATCGATGCCGGCCGGGTCAAGATCGCCGCTTATGCCGTGTCCGGTCTTCTCGCCGGCATTGCGGCAGTCCTCTATGTCGCGCAGTACCGGCAAGGCAAGCCGGACGCGGGTGCGGGCCTGGAACTCGACGCGATCGCCGCAGTCGTGATCGGCGGCACAAGTCTGATGGGAGGAAGGGGCAGCCTCGCCGGCACCTTCTGCGGCGTGCTGATCTTCGGCTTCCTGTCGAACATCCTCCAGCTTCACAACATCAATTCCAATCTGCAGCTGGTGCTGAAAGGCGTGATCATCATCGGCACCGTTCTGGTGCAGGAGCGCAATGCCGGCGACATCCTCGCCCATCTGCGTCTGACCAGACGCCAACCGGCGCAAAGGAAAACGGCCGCGGAGGAGCGGCCGTCGAAAGAGAGCCTGTCTCTCACCATTGGAGGAAACAAGAATGAAGCGTCGTGACATGATGAGACTTGCGGCCATTGCGGTCGCTCTAACGGCAACAACGGCCATGATGCCCGCCAAGGACGCCATGGCCCAGGACAAGAAGTGGCGCATCGGCTTCTCCCAGGCGACGACCATCGAACCCTGGCGGGCCCAGTTCAACAAGGACATCATCGCGGAGGCCGAAAAGCATCCCGATGTGGAACTGATCATCACCGATGGCGAAGACAGGACGGAAAAGCAGGTCGCCGACGTGGAGAACCTCATCCGCCAGGAAGTCGACGCGCTGCTCGTTTCGCCGAAGGAATCCGCCGGCCTGACCGGTGTCGTCCTTCAGGCGATCGACGCCAACATCCCCGTCTTCGTGCTCGACCGGAACGTGGAAACCGACAAATACACCCAGTTCGTCGGCGGCGACAACAAGCTCATCGGCCGCGCGGCCGGCGAGTATGCCGTCGAACTGCTTGGCGGACCGGGCAAGGCCCAGGGCAATGTCGTCGAGATCTGGGGCGGCATGGGCACTCAGCCCGCTCACGACCGTCATGACGGCTTCCATGAGTTCACCGACAAGGAACCGGGCATCAAGAACCTGCTCGACCAACAGTCGGGCGACTGGAAGCAGGACCAGGCCTACAACATCATGGCGACCGCGCTGCGCAATAACGAGAAGATCGATCTGGTCTACGGCCATAACGATCCGATGGCCTATGGCGCCTATCTCGCCGCCAAGGATGCCGGGCGCGAGAAGGAGATAAAGTTCATCGGCATCGATGCGCTCCCGGGGGAGGGGGTCACCTGGGTCAACAATGGCGAGCTGACCGCTACCTTCCTCTACGCGACGCCAGGTGCGGAAGGGCTGCGCCAGGCGATCAAGTTCCTGAACGGCGAGAAGGTCGAAAAGACGGTGACGCTCGACACGATGAAGGTCACCAAAGAGAATGCCGCCGAGATCATGAAGGAAAAAGGGCTTTGATCGCAAGGGACGGCGGCGCCTGAGCGCTGCCGTCCCTTTGCATCAATCTTCGTTCGGCGGCAAGAAGCGCAGGAGGGCGGAGAGGAAAACGGCCCGCCCCGCCTCATCCCGGTCGAGATGCACGAAATGCGTCGCATCCGGTATCGTCAGCAGTTGCGCATCCGGTGCCTGCGCGACGATCGCTTCCGCATCCGCCTGACGGCTCCAGAAATCCCGTTCCGAGCGAATGACGAGTACCGGCATCGAAAGCGCTTCTGCCGACCATTGCTTCTTGCCGATAGCGAGTTCGAAGCTGTCTGCCATCGCACCGCTCGGCGATCTGAAGCTTGCAGGTTTGTGGGTGCCGGCGGTCTCGTCCGAGGCGAGTGCGGCGTCGGCATAGGCTTCGGCAATGCGCGCATCCCGCCACCGCGATTTGTCCTCCACGGGAATGCTGGCATCCCATGCCGGAAACAGGCTGGCACGGTTATTGAAACGATAGCCGCCGAAAGACTTCGCATCGAAGGTGCCCTCGTTCTGTTTGTCTTCGAGCGGTGAGCCGCGGCCGAGCGTCGGATGCGTGTCGGAGCCGCCATAAAGCGTATTGTAGAGAACGAGCCGCCCGACCGAGGCAGGATATATCGAGGCGTAGGCGCCGGTCCAATGCCCTCCCGTCGCCCAGCCGACAATGTCGATTTTGTCGTCGCCGCTCCATGCCGCGACCGCTTCGACCACGGCCTTGAGATCGGAAACCGCATCGGCCGTACGCATCAATGGCGCAGAACCCGCCGGATCGCGGTTCATCGCATCCGGACGGCTGGACCGGCCATAGCCGCGAAGGTCGGGGATATAGATCCGGTAACCTGCATCGGCGAGATCGGCGGCAAGCGAGCCGCCGGCAACGGGCAGATCGAAGGAGGCAACGCCGGGCACCCGCGCGCCGTGGATGAGAAGAACGGCAGCGCCGTGGTCCGATGCGCCGCGTCTGCTCACCTCGCGGACAAACAGCCGCTCTCGCGAAGCGAGGTCTATATGGCGGTCCGTCCGGACGAGAGGCGCCTCATTCGCGCCGAAAGCAGAGCCGGCGCCGATCGCCGAAAAAAGGAGCGGGGCGAAGATACGTGCAAGCATGGGAGGGCTCCCTGTAATCGATATTGCCCGATAACAATTACGGCATGCGCCGCGCGGATCGATGATCTATCCGACGTTTTTTGATATCGTCATGATATGGAACTTCGCCATCTGAGACATTTCCTTGCCGTTGCGGAGGAGCTGCACATGGGCCGGGCCGCGCAGCGGCTCGGCATGGCGCAGCCGCCCCTCAGCCAGTCGATCGCCCGCCTGGAACGGGAACTCGGCGTTCAGCTCTTTACGCGTGCCAACAGGCGGCTCACGCTCACGCGCGCAGGCGCCGGCTTCCTTGATGAGGCGCGCGCATGCGTGATCCATGCCGATGCGGCGCGCGCGATCGCGCGGTCGGCGGATGAAGGAGAAGCTGGCGAGATCCGCATCGGCTTCGTTTCCGCCGCGCTTTACGAGCACCTTCCTCGATTGCTCGCTCGCTTGCGCGCAGCTCACCCGAAAGTTCACCCGAGGCTGGTGGAGCTCTCCACCAATGATCAGCTTTCGGCGCTTGCGGAAAGGACGATCGACATCGGTTTCGTCCATCCGCCTTTCAGCTCCGGCGAGCGCCTGCATATCCTGGAATTTCCGGAGGAAAAGGGCGTCGCCGTCCTACCGGACGATGGCGGATCGGGGGACGTGACACTAGCGGATGTCGCCGCTCTCGGCCTGATCCTCTTCCCCAGGGCGCAAGGTCCCGTTCTTCACGCGCGGATATTGGAAATGTTTTCGAAGGCGGGGCTCGATGTCGAGATCGTTCAGGAGGCGACGCGCGCATTGACGATGCTGTCGCTCGTTTCGGCCGGCCTTGGCGCCGCACTGCTTCCGCATTCGACGCGCCGCCTTCGCTACGACGGCGTCCGCTATGCGGATATTTCCGATGCCGCGGTTCCGTCTTTGTCGCTTGCGATGGTCATGACCCGCCGTCCCCAAGCGGCCGTCGTTCGCCGTGTCTGGCAGGTTTTCGCAGGATGAGGCCGGCCAGGACTCGGCATGCCGGAGAATGGCGGTCTTCGATGCCCGTTATTTAGGCAACTCCGTGGGATTTTTTGAACCCGAACGCGTCGGCAGCAAAGCCAGACATGAAAAGCGTTCCGGCAGAGCAGCGGAAGCACGCTGGCCCGAATGGTTTTCCGGCATCTGCCTGCCGCCGGTGTCAACTGAGCATGGTTCTTGCATTGCCGTAAGCGTTGTATTCAAATGGCGAAAAATGGGGAACACGCCGTTGGCATTTGATGAAATGATGAACGCGGACTCCAAACCGCGGGAGCCATATGAAAATTACCACGAATGGTACGCAAGTCAGGATCGGGCCCGCCTGATCGCCAAATCGAGAGACGCGGAAAACCTCTTCCGAAAAACCGGCATCACCTTCGCAGTCTACGGACATGCCGACTCTTCCGAAAAGCTCATTCCATTCGACATTATTCCCCGCATCATCTCCGGCCGGGAATGGCGCAAGCTGGCCCAGGGTATCGAGCAGCGCGTCGTCGCGCTCAACGCATTTCTGGATGACATCTACCACAAGCAGGAAATCATCAAGGCCGGACGCATCCCGCGCGAGCTGATCGAGCGCAACGAAGCCTTCCTGCCGCAGATGATCGGCTTCAAGCCGCCGGGAGGCGTCTATACCCATATCGTCGGCACCGATATCGTGCGCACCGGCGAAGACCAGTTCTATGTCCTGGAGGACAATGCGCGAACGCCTTCCGGCGTCAGCTACATGCTGGAAAACCGCGAAACCATGATGCAGATGTTTCCGGAGCTGTTCCACCGCAACAAGGTCCGGCCGGTCGAGAACTATCCCAATCTCCTGCGCCAGAGCCTGGCCTCGCTTGCACCGCGGCATTGCTCGACAAAGCCGCGGGTGGCCGTGCTCACCCCGGGCATCTTCAACTCCGCCTATTACGAGCATGCCTTCCTTGCCGACATGATGGGCGTCGAACTGGTCGAGGGATCCGACCTCCGTGTCATCGACGGCAAGGTGAAGATGCGCACGACGCGCGGCTACGAGGCAATCGACGTCCTCTATCGCCGCGTCGACGACGATTTTCTCGACCCGCTCACCTTCCGCCCGGATTCGGCGCTCGGCGTACCCGGGATCATGGACGTATATCGGGCCGGCAACATCACCATTGCGAACGCGCCGGGCACCGGCATCTCCGACGACAAGGCCATCTATTCCTACATGCCGGAGATCGTGGAGTTCTATACCGGCCGAAAGGCGATGCTGGAAAACGTGCCGACCTGGCGCTGCTCGGAGCCCGACAGCCTCAAATATGTCCTGGAGCATCTGGAGGAACTCGTGGTCAAGGAGGTGCACGGTTCCGGGGGGTATGGAATGCTGGTGGGGCCGACGGCCTCGAGGAAGGAGCGCACTCTCTTCGCCGAGAAGCTCAAGAACAGGCCCGGCAACTACATCGCTCAGCCGACCCTTTCGCTTTCCACTGTGCCGATCCTCGTCAACAAGGGTATCGCGCCGCGGCATGTCGATCTTCGCCCCTATGTCCTCGTCTCGGACAAGGTCCAGATCATTCCGGGCGGGCTCACGCGCGTGGCGTTGAAAGCCGGTTCCCTGGTCGTGAATTCCAGCCAGGGCGGCGGCACCAAGGACACCTGGGTTCTGGAGGATTGACGCGTCATGCTGGGAAGAACCGCCAACGGGCTTTACTGGATGTTCCGCTATATCGAGCGCGCCGAGAACACGGCCCGCCTCATCGACGCCGGTCTCCGCATGTCGCTGACGAGGACCAACGCGACCGAGGAGGACTGGGACGGCGTGCTTCAGAGCGCCGGGGTGCGCGACGACTACAATGGGGTCCACGATACGCTGACCAGCGCGGATGCGGTCGACTATCTTCTGCGTGATCGGGCCAATCTGTCGAGCGTCATGTCCTGCATCGAGGCGGCACGCAATAATGCGCGCATGGTCCGCACGGCGCTGACGAGAGAAACCTGGGAAGCAACGAACGAATGCTGGATCGACCTGAAGCAGATGTTGACGAAGCGGGTGAGGGCGGCCGACCTTCCCGGCGTAATCGACGCCATCAAGCGCAGCGCGGGTCTGATCCGCGGCGCATTTCACGGCACGATGCTGCGCGACGACATCTACAATTTTTCGCGCATCGGAACCTTCATCGAGCGGGCTGACAATACGGCGCGGATTCTGGACGTGAAATATTACGTGCTTCTGCCGGCGATCGCGCAGGTCGGCTCCTCGCTGGACAATATCCAGTGGGAGTCGATACTCCGCTCGGTATCGGCCCACCGGTCCTACGGCTGGGTCTACGATGGCGAGTACCGGCCGGCCAACATCGCGGATTTCCTGATCCTCAACGGACGCATGCCCCGTTCCCTTGCCTATAGTTACGAAAAGATCGTCGACAATCTCGGCTACCTGTCGGACCTCTACGGCGAAAGCCATGCGGCGCATCAAACCGCGGTCGCAACGCTGGAATTGCTGCGCAAGCGCTCGATCGAGGAAATCATGGATCAGGGGCTGCATGAATTCATCGAGGAATTCATCCTCCAGAACGACCGGCTGGGCCAGGAGATCTCCGATGGCTATCGCTTCTATCAGTAATGGCTCCAACGATTGAGAGACGGCGATGCGTCTGAAGATCAGCCACACCACGGAATATCACTACGAGACGCCGGTGCGCTATTCGCTGCAGCGCCTGCGCCTGACGCCGAGGACCGGCCCCGGCCAGACCGTTGTCGACTGGAGGACCTCGGTGCACGGCGCTCATCTGGAAGCCGGATACAGCGATCATTTCGGCAACCACGTCGATCTCGTGAGTACCGACGCCGATCAGAGCACGATACGCATTCTTGCGGAGGGAGAGGTCGAAACCGAAGACCGTGCCGGCGTTTTCGGGCCGCATCAGGGTAACGTGCCGCTCTGGCTCTATCTGCGCGAAACGGCCCTCACGAAGCCCGGAAAACTCGTGAGGGAACTTGCGAGAGCCGTGACGGGCGACGAAGGGCTTTCACGGATGCATGCACTGATGGCGTCGATCCATAGGGAGGTCGAATACCGGACGGGCGAAACGGTATCGGAGACGACTGCCGAGCAGGCACTGGAAAAGAAGTCGGGCGTCTGCCAGGATCATGCACATGTCTTCATTTCCGCAGCGCGTGTCATGGGCCTGCCGGCGCGCTATGTCTCGGGCTATCTCCTGATGGAGGGGACGGTCGATCAGACCGCGAGCCACGCCTGGGCGGAAGCTCATATCCAAGGCCTCGGCTGGGTCGGCTTCGATGCGGCGAATGCGGTCTGCCCCGATGCGCGCTATGTGCGGCTGGCGAGTGGCCTCGACTATCGCGATGCCGCGCCGGTATCCGGCATGGTCGTCGGATTTACCGCGGAGACCATGAACGTCTCCATCAAGGTCGAACGGGGCGGGCAGGGGCAAAGTCAGAACCAGAGTTGACGATACGTGGTCTGTCGGCCGGTCGTCATGACGGCTGGTGTAGGGGAATGACGTCGACGGCCTGATGCGTGCTGTGGCCCCCGTAGCTCTTGAGGATGCCGATCACCGGCGCCACGTCGGAATAGTCGCGCCCATAGGCAACGACGATGTGGTCGGTGCCCGCAGGGATGTCGTTCGTCGGGTCGAGCTCCATCCAGCCGTTGACCCGCCCGCACCAGAACCGCACCCAGGCATGCATGGCGTCGGCGCCCTCCAGCCTTTCCTGGCCGGGCGGCGGTATGGTGCGCAGGAAGCCGCTGACATACCCCGCCGGAATTCCGAGGCTGCGCAGGGCAAGGATCATGACATGGGAAAAATCCTGGCACACGCCGCGCTTCAGCCGGAAGGCTTCCTGCGGCGTCGTGTCGACGGAGGTTGCCTCGGTATCGTAAGTGAAGTCCTGATGAACGGCTGCGCAGATCGCCTTTGCGGCTTCCCGCACCGTCATCGTTCCATCGGCGATTGACCGCGCATATTCGGCGATCTCCGGGCAGTCCGGCAGACGCGGGCTGGAGCCGGCATAATGATGAGGCGAGCCGGCATCGAGCGACCAGATCTCGGCGATATCCGCCGAAAGCGCCGCAATCCGGGGCGAGAAATCGGGTGAGGGATCGAGCGCATCGACCTGTACGCGCGCCTGCATCCGGATGTCCAGGCGCTCGTGAACATTGCGAAAGAGAATGGAGGCGGCGGGATTGCCGAAGAAGTCGCGGATGTCGGTTCGCTCGGCGGGACGAGGGGCTATGTCGATCGTTCCCACCACGAGCCTCTGGCGCCCATGGATCGAGAGCGGAAGGACGCGCACCATGTGCCGCCCGCCCGAAACCGGCGTCGCGTAGCTGTAGTCGATATGCAGGCCAACGTCGTAGAGCATGCTTCAGCCGAGATAGGTCCGCGCGAGAATGTCGGACAGGACTTCGAGTTCGGTTTCGAGATTTCGGTATATCGCGTCCGTCATGGCTTCCGGTGTCATGACCGCAAGTCCGGCGTGAAGGCGCATGGCCTCGCGGTAGAAGGCGGACATCTGACCGTTGTCGAAGGCGTTCGGCAGCTTTTCCACTTCGTTCTTGATCTCGTTCAGTTGATAGAGCACCGAGCGGGGGTTCATGGGATCGAGCGCCAGCAGGTCGGTGACGGTCAACCGCGCCGTGGCGACATTGTAGCGCCGCCGGTGGGTCATGACGCTGTCGCCGATCTCCAGCAGCATGTCGAGCGCTCCGTCCGGCGCGTCTTCGCCGGACATGCGACCGAGAAGGCGGGTCATGTGAAGTCCGCGCTCGATATAGCGGCCGATCGAGAGAAACCGCCATCCGGTGAAGCGATACATGTTTTCGTGCACGAGGCCAGCAAAGCCCGCGAGCTTGCGCAGGAGAACGGTCATCGCGCGGGTGGCGTCGTCCCCAGGTTCGACGCTGGCATGGAATCGCCGGGCGGTCTTCGACAGGTCCGTGAGCGCCAGCCATCCGTCGGGGGAGAAACGGTCGCGGATATTGCTCGCGCTGAAAACGGCGCTGTCGATATTGCGGATCAGGCTGGACGGCACGGCTTCGGCGGTATCGATGTCCAATGCCCGAAGATAGTCGCTGACATCCTTGAGGAGAGGCTGCGCTGGATCCGCGGACTCTGCGAAGCGTCCGTGCCAGGCGCGCAAGATGCGAAGCGCGCCTTCCGCGCGCTCGATGTAGCGCCCGAGCCAGAAGAGATTGTCCGCCGCCCGGCTCGGCAGGCTTCCCGGCATGTTGCGCGTGAAGCTTTCCTCCGCCGGCAGCAGCGTCGTGCGTTCGACGGGCTTCTGGCTGACGATCCAGACATCGGCCGCCGAGCCGCCTTCCTGCATGGCGATCGCGGAAACGTCGTTGCCGGCCCCGATGCGAGCGAAGCCGCCGGGCATGATCTGCCAGCCGGTCCGGGTGCGAGCGGCAAAGACGCGCAGGCTCATGGGACGCGGAACAAGCCTGCCCTCCACCCATGCGGGCGTCGTCGAGAGCGTCACCGCCTCCTGACCGACGAGTTTCGCGCCGTCGGCGGCGAGCCAGTCGTCGATCGAAAGCTTCGCGTTGTCGCGTAGTGTCGAGCCGAGCACGGATTGTCCGCTATCGTCGAAGAAGGGCCGGGTCGAATAGGCCGGTCCGATGACCATGCCGTCTATATTGCGGGCGACGTGCTCGCGTTCGGATTTCTGGCCGCACCACCACGTGGCGATGCTTGGCAGAACCTGCTTCTCGCCCAGGAGGTGCCGGCAGATCGCCGGCGTGAATGCAAGCAGCGCACGCGTTTCGAGAATGCCGGAGCCCAGCGCGTTGACGATGCCGACGGAGCGCTCCCGCAATGCCTCGACGATGCCGGGCGTGCCGATATGGGATTCCTGATTGAGCTCGAGCGGATCGGCGAACGAGGCATCCAGCCGGCGCCAGAGTACGCCTACGGGTTTCAGCCCCGCCACGGTTCGCACCATGACCTTGCCGTTCACGACAGCCAGATCCTCGCCCTCGAGCAGCATGAAACCGAGATAGCGGGCGATATAGGCATGCTCGAAATAGGTTTCGTTGGCGAGCCCCGGCGTGAGCACCGCTATGCGCTCGTCCGGATGTCTTCTGTTTGCCTGCAGCGCATCGCGAAAGGCACCGAAGAAGCCGGCAAGGCGATGGACATGGGTTTCCGCATAGACATCGGAAAAGGCGCGCGTTGTCGCGACGCGGTTTTCGAGCGCAAAGCCGGCGCCCGATGGCGCTTCGGTGCGGTCCGAAAGAACCCACCAGTTGCCGTCCGGTCCGCGGCCGACCTCGAAGGAACAGAAATGCAGGAAATGCCCGCCGGCTGGCGCCGTCCCGACGAGGGGACGCAGGAATTCCGTATTGGACGCGATGAGGGTTGGGGGCAGGAAGCTCTCGGCGACCAGCCTGTTTGGGCCATAGAGGTCGGCAATGATCATTTCGAGCAGATTGGCGCGCTGCGTCAGGCCGCGCGCCAGGCCCTCCCACTCGCTTTCGTCGATCAGAACCGGGATGTGGGAAAGCGGCCAGGCGCGTTCACCGGCAGCGTCCTTGCCGCCATAGGCGCGATAGAAGACGCCGGCATCCCGCAGGTACCGGTCGGCTCGAGCGAAACGGTTGCCGAGTTCCCCCTCGTCCATTCGGCTGAGAGCGGAAAGAAACGGCTGCCAGACCGGACGCACGCTGCCATGCATATCGACCATTTCGTCCGCGATGCCGGGGAGCGGCGCATAGCTGCTCAAGGTCCGGTTCGAAAGACCGTTGCCCGTGCGCGCCGCCTCGGCGTTCTTGCTTTTCAATTCCGATCTCTCCTAGGCCGCAAGCCGGATAGCAAAAACGGCGGCCTGCGAATATGCGCCGACGCGCCGGAATGCACCGACCGTGCCGATGCGTTCATAGCAAAGTCATAGTTTCGTTCGCAGGGATCGGCAATGCGATATTCTACGGTCGGCTCAGCCGATATCGCGCATATGGCTTTCGACGCTGCGAAGATGCCGCCGCATGGCGTCCGCCGCGCCGGTTGCGTCGCGTTCGGCGATCGCCTCGACGATCCGGGCGTGTTCGGCAAAGCTGTGGTGGTCGGCCGGCGGGCGTATGGGAGTGTTGCGCAGCCGTCCCCAGTTCACCGCGCGCCGGACGGCATTGAGCGTGTCGAGCAGGCCGAGGAGCAGGGAATTCTGCGAAGCCTCGCCGATCGTGCGATGGAGCTTGTTGTCCCATTGTTCGTACTGCCGCCATGTCGGGGCCTGTTGTGCCTTGAGCATGCAGTTGCGCAATTCGGCGATCTGCCCGGCGGTCGCATTGAGCGCGGCACATCTCGCAACCTCCGGCTCGAAGGCTATGCGCGCTCCCATGACCTCGACAGGATTGGTCCGCTGCACCATCGAATTTATATCGGCGGCGGTATCGATCGGCCGGTCGCCCGTGAACGTGCCTTTTCCGACATGGCGCCATACGACGCCTTCCGCCTGGAGGGTGGCGAGGGCCTTGCGCAGGACGGCGCGGCCGACGTCCAGCGACTGTGCCAGTTCACGCTCGGGCGGCAGGCGGCCGTCTGCCGGCAGGTCGGCGTCGGCAAGAAAGCCTCTCAACTTTGCCAGCGCCGAATGCTCCACATTTTCTTCCATGAATCACCAACCAATATTGTATTGGTTTTCATTATTATTAGGTGAGGTTGTTTCTGTCAATAGATGTCGATTGGGGGCTGCTATGCGCAGACATAGGAAAATGAAATTATATCAGATATTTAAAGAAATACTCGATATGGGTTCCTGCGCTTCTGTGGGTGTAAACAGCTCTACGGTTTCGATTCTGGTTGACATACTTCCGAGTTAATAGAAGATTGGTTTGAAATTGGGTTCTGAGGAGGGCCCGCTCTAGACGGGAGGAGAAGATGGAGAAGCTCGCGAGAAAGATACGGGCGTCGGTTGCTGCCGTTGCCTTTTGCGCTGCGGCCGCAATGCCGGCTGCCGCCTATGCAGACCCGATGCGGATTGCCTTCGGTGATATCGCGACGGTGGAATCGCTGCACCTTTTGGCTGCTCTCGAGCGGGCAAGGGAAAAGGGTCTCGAGCTCGAGGTCACCTATCTGAAGAGCGAGGATATCGCCGCACAGGCCGTGGTGAGCGGCCAGGCGGATATCGGCATCGGTGCGCCCTATGCATTGCTGCAGAAGGTGAAAGCGCCCATCCGCATCTTCATGCAGTTGAGCAAGCTTCAGTTCTATCCGGTGGTGAATTCCGAGTTCTACAAGGACTGGAAGGACCTCGACGGCCAGGAGGTTGCGGTGCACTCGCGTGGATCGGGAACCGAGGCGATCATGCAGCTGATGGCGGACAAGAACGGGATAAGCTATTCCAGCATCGCCTATGTGCCGGGAGCCGAAGTGCGGACCGGAGCGCTGTTGCAGGGCAATGTCAAGGCGACGATCGTCGACTCGTCGGGCAAGCGCGTGCTGGAGGATCAGGCGCCGGGCAAATTCCTCTTCCTGTCCCTGGGTGACGTCAGCGCGACCGACGAGGCGCTCTTTGCCAATACCGACTATCTGGAAAGCCATTCCAAGGAAGTCGAAACTCTGGTGGAAAGCATCCTGACCACGTGGCGCGAGGTCGCAGCCGATCCAAAATCGGCGATCGCGCTGCGCGAGAAGTACAAGCTTCTACCGGACGCGACGCCTGAAATGGTCGCGGACATCGAGCCCTATTTCGTAGAAGCGGCGCCGAACATTCCGGTCAACGGAGGCGGCGAAGACGCGGCCCGCGACGATTTCGACTTCTATACCACCTCGGGTGCGCTCACCGGCGAAGCCGACGACCTGAAAGTAGAGGATTTCTGGGATCTGCGCGCCTTGAATGCGGTGCTTGCGAAGTTGGGGGCGAAATAGGATGCAGGCAATCGTGTCACATACCAAAATGGAAGATGCGATCGGCACGGCGAAAACCCCGACCATCGGCGAAACGCTTCAGAAGTTCGCCGAGGAGCGACGGTCCTTCTGGGTCGTCCTTTCCCTTGCCGTCCTGTTCGGCGCGTGGGAAATCGCCGGGCTCGTTCCCATCAGTTTCGCCTTCCCGACTTTCACGGATACATTGGCCGCCTTCGCCGAAATGGTTTTCGACGGCAGCATGATCCGCGCCTATTTCCTGACGTTTCAGCCCCTGGTTCTCGGCGTGATGCTCTCGGCATTCTTCGGAATAGGAATCGGCGTGGCGATGGGCCTTTCGCCGAAGGTCGAATGGTTGTTGGCGCCGGTGTTCATCGTGCTGCAGGCCGCGCCGATGGCGGCGCTGGTTCCGCTCGTCACTTTCGTCTACGGAATCGGCCTGACGGCGAAGACGCTCGCCGTCATCATGCTCGCCCTGCCGGTCATCGTGCTGAATTCCTACAAGGCCGTCCGCCATGTCAATCCGTCGCTGGTCGACATGTGCCGCTCCTTTCAGGGCTCGCGTATGCAGCAGATCTTCAAGATCATCATCCCGGATGCGTCGCCCGTGCTGTTTGCGGGTTTGAGGCTGGGGATAGCGGCAGGCTTCATCGGCGTCATGCTTGCCGAACTGCTCATCACGCCGACCGGCATCGGCGATCTCATCACCTATCACCGGTCGGTCGCGAACTACGCACATATGTATGCCTCGGTCGCCTCCATCATTGCGGTCTCGACGCTGACGCTGGCAGGTCTGCAGGCATTGGAAACGCGCTTCCTGCGCCCCGAAAAGAGGAGAAAGTGAGATGGCGAACGCTGCTCGCTCGCATGCCGGCGATCCGCAGGGCGTCACAACCGACGATCCCGTCGTCCAGGTTCGCGACATCTGCAAGAACTATGGCGAGATAGAAGCCCTGCGCGGCATCGATCTCGAGTTCCAGAGGGGAAAGCTCACCACGCTGCTCGGGCCGTCGGGCTGCGGAAAGACGACCCTGCTGAAGATCATCGCCGGACTGGTTCCGGCAACGTCGGGGGAAGTGCGCATCAATGGCCGCGCCGTAACCGGCCCGGGGCCGGAGCGGGCTTTCGTCTTCCAGGATTTCGCGCTGATGCCATGGGCGACGGTGCAGCGCAACGTCGCCTTCGGCCTTGAGCTGAAGGGCATGGCGCTTGCCGAGCGCAACCGTATCGCGAAACGCTATATCGAGCAGGTCGGCCTCTCGGGCTTCGAGGAGAAATACCCGCATGAACTGTCCGGCGGCATGCGCCAGAGGGTGGGTATCGCGCGCGCCTTCGCGGTCAATGCCGACGTGCTGCTTCTCGACGAGCCGTTCTCGGCAGTGGACGAGCAGAACAGGCGCAAATTCCAGGAGGATCTGCTGCGGCTTGTCGAATTGGAGAAGAAGACCTTCATCTTCGTCACCCATTCCATCGAGGAGGCCGTCTATGTCTCCGACCGGATCGTGCTTCTCTCGCCTCGGCCGGGCCGCATTTCCCGGATCATCGATCCAATGACGGACCGCACCGCCTCTCCCGACGAAATCCGCCGTGATCCCCGCTACCTCGACGTCGTCGAGGAAATATGGCAGGGCCTGCGGCAGTATGCGGAGTGATGCGCCATGACCCTTTTCGGATTCCGCATTCCGATGATGGCGTCGCTCATCATGTGGGCACTGATCTGGGAGGTCGTTGGCAGGCTCGACCTGATCTTCCTCATTCCACCGATGACATCCGTTTTCGAAGCCGGCGTTCAACTCGTCCAGACGGGATCGTGGCAAAGCGCCTCTATGATCACTTTGCGTTCTTTCGCGCTCGGAATGGCGCTCGCGATCGGGGTCGGCGTACCGCTCGGCGTGCTGATGGGCTGCGTGAAGATCGCGGACAACATCTTCGGCCTATGGGTGAACATGTTCGTCAGTGCGCCGCTTTCCGCCCTCGTGCCGATCCTGATGATCCTCTTCGGGCTCGGCGAAACGACCGTCTTCGTCACGGTCTTCCTCTTCGCGGTCTGGATCATCGTTTTGGATGCAAGGGCCGGCGTGATGCAGGTGCCGACCTCGCTGATAGAAATGGGGCGCAGCTACGGTGCCTCGCGCTGGACGATCTTTACCAAGATCATCCTGCTTTCCGCTCTCCCCGAGATTCTGGCCGGTATCCGCATCGGCATGATCCGCGGGGTGAAAGGTGTCGTCATAGGCCAGATTCTCGTTTCCGTGATCGGCTACGGGGAGCTCTTCGAGCTCTACTCCCGCAGCTTCGACATGGAGCGGTTCTGGGCTCTCACCATGATTCTATTCGCGGCAGCGATGATGCTCTCCGCGGTGGTAGAATTGTTCGAAAAACGCATAGAGTACTACGCTGGAGCGCGATAATGAACGAAATGCCTCATCTGAAAAACTACGTCTTCAATCCGGCGCCGGTGCCGACCCTGCCGATTGCCGGCAGCGATGCGCTCTTTCCGGTTCACCGCATCTATTGCGTCGGCCGCAACTTCGCCGATCATGCGATAGAGATGGGTCACGATCCCAACCGGGAGCCGCCGTTCTTTTTCCAGAAGAACCCGGATACGCTCGTCCTGCCCGGAAACCCGTTCCCCTATCCGAGCGAGACGAAGGACGTTCACCATGAGGTGGAACTCGTGGTGGCGCTTCACCGGGGCGGCACGAACATCCCGGTCGAGAGCGCTCTGGAGCATGTCTTCGGCTACGGAGTGGGATTGGACATGACACGCCGCGATCTCCAGGGAGAGGCCAAGAAACTGGGCCGGCCATGGGAGACGGGAAAGGCATTCGAAGCCTCCGCTCCCTGCGGTGTCCTGCACCCTGTTTCCAAGGTCGGCCATCCGGTGCAAGGGGCGATCTGGCTGAAGGTCAACGGCGAGGTCCGCCAGAACGGCGATCTCAACCAGATGATCTGGAAGGTGCCGGAGATGATCTCCTATCTTTCCAAACTGTTCGCGTTGAAGGCCGGGGATCTGATTTTTGCCGGAACGCCGGCAGGGGTCGGCGCAATCGTAAAGGGGGACGAGATGGTCGGCCATGTCGAAGGCCTCGATGAGATCACGGTCCGGGTGGCCTGAGTTTCACCGCAAGCGCACATCTCGTGACATCGAGCCATGCCGAGGCATGGCTCGATGAAGATCGCCGGTCAGAATTCCATATCGCCGCCGAAATCATCGCCGGCGGTATCGTCCTGCGCAGGTTGCTGCTCGGCGCTTTCGGCGGCATTTGCTTCCGTGCCCGAAAACATGCCGGCGATGGCGTTTCCAAGCAGGACGCCGCCCGCGACGCCCATGGCCGTCTGTGCCGCCCCTGCGAGAAAGCCGCCGCCGCGCTGCGCCTGCATCGCGCCTGGCTGACGGTTCCAGGGGCCGGCGGTCGGCTGTGCGGCCGCATTCGGGCGCGGGGCCGGCCTTGACGCCGGAGCGCCGCCGCCGAAGAGCGAGGACAGAAGGCCGCCCGAGGCCGGGCGCGAGGAAAGCTGGTATTCCAGCTCCTCGATACGTTGTTGCGCGACATTCAGCGCTTGTTCCTGCACGACGATCGTCTGCGCCATGAAATAGGGCGCCGCCGGCTGCGCGGCGATCCGGTCCTTGATCAAAGCCTCTGCCTCGGCATCGCGGGGGCCGGCCTGCTGCTCGACCTGCGAGATCTTTCCAAAGAGGCTATCGATCGCCTGACGGTCGTTGTTGTCCATGATTTCCATTCTCCATTCCGTTGCGTGGTCGTCTTCACGCAGCCAGTGCGTCCGCGCGGGCGCGCCCGGCGCCGCCTGGCAGCGCGTCGAGTAGATCAAATCGATCGGCTGTTCCGTTCGTTCCACGCTTCGGTATACGAAAGCGGACGCTGTCTCATTCCCGGTCGGGCAGAATCTGGCGCAGCCGGAGCGTTGGACCCTTGCTGCGCGGAACGGGGGCTATTGCAGCCCGCCCTCGACCATCAGGAAATCGACGATCCGGTCGACCCCGTCGCCGCGCTTCATGTCGGAGAACACGAAGGGGCGGGATTTCCGCATCCGGTTGGCGTCCTGCTCCATCACATCGAGGTCCGCCCCCACATGCGGAGCAAGGTCCTTCTTGTTGATCACCAGCAGGTCGGAGCGGGTGATGCCCGGACCGCCCTTTCGCGGGATCTCTTCGCCCTGGCAGACGGAAATGACATAAATCGTAAGATCGGCGAGATCGGGCGAGAAGGTTGCGGCAAGATTGTCGCCGCCCGACTCGATAAAGACGATATCGAGATCGGGAATGCGCCGGTTGAGATCGGCGATCGCCTGCAGGTTGATGGAGGCATCCTCGCGGATTGCCGTGTGCGGGCAGCCGCCCGTCTCCACGCCGACGATGCGGTCGGAGGAAAGCGCTTGGCAGCGCACCAGCGCCTCGGCGTCCTCCTTGGTGTAGATATCGTTGGTGACGACGGCGACCGAATAGCGCTCGCGCATGGCCTTGCAGAGCTTTTCCGTGAGCGCCGTCTTGCCGGAGCCGACCGGGCCGCCGATGCCGACGCGCAAGGGTCCGTTTTTCGATGTCATGATGGAATACCTCCGAATAGAATGGGCCTTTCCGGCAGAAGCAGCCAGGCAGGATAGATCGCGGGCGAAGCCGAGGCAAAGGCGGATGTCATGAGCGGAACAGCCTCGAGCCGAGGGTTTCGTGTCTCAGGCTTGCTATATCGGCCATCAAGCTCGCCGAACCGAGATCGTCGAGCGTGCTTTCCGCCGCACGCGCCGTAATGGCGCCGATTGCATCCTCCAGCCCGGCAAGCACATGTACGCCGTCCCTCTGCCCGATCACCCCACAGCGGATCGCCACCGAAACGAGATTGGACAGAACGGCGTGGAGAAAGGCGGCCAGGGAGGGCGGAAGGCCGGTGTCATGCGCTCCGGCAACGGCGCCGACGGCGACGGGATAGGCGACGGCACCGTCCAGGGCATCGAAGACGGGATGTGGCCAACTCATCGCCGCCGACACGAACGCTTCGCCCTGCAGCATCGTCTCGCGGTGGCGTTCCGCCGAGCCTGCCAATGCCTCGGCCAGCTCTCCGGCAAAATGCAGGCGCTCAGGATCCCCAAAGCTGCGATAGGCTTCCGCAAACAGCACGGCGTCGTTCCAGATGGCGCCATGCGCAATCAGCGTCGAAAGCCACTCGGCAAGGCTTTCGCGGTCCGTCACCCGTTCGTCGTGTACCGCCTGTTCCAGGCCGCCGGAGTAGGAGAAGGCGCCGACCGGAAAGGCCGGCGAGAGCCAGGCGAGAAGCTTTAAGAGCTTCGCCGTGGATGGCGCCTCAACCATGGTGATGGTGGTCGTGATGACCGTGGGCGTGGCCGCTGCCGTGATAGGCGCCGCGCAGCGGATGGAAGGCTTCGGTGATCTCCCGCACCGTCGCGCCGAGCTTTTCCAGCATGTCGCGGATCACGTGGTCGCGCAGGATGACGATGCGCTCCTCTTCCACCTGCGCCGGAAGGTGGCGGTTTCCGAGATGCCATGCGAGTTCCGTCAGGTGCAGCCGGTTGCGCGGAATGATCTCGTAGAGTTCTTCCTCGGCCGCTATCACCTCGACGCAATCGCCGGTGTCGAGGAGAAGGAGATCGCCGTGCGCAAGCTGCACCGGCTCCTTCAGATCCACCATCACCACATCGTCGTCGCGCATGTGCAGCAGCTTGCGGCGGATATGGCGCTGATCGTGAGCCAGCACGACGGAGTTGACGGCTGTCTTGCCGGCCGTGCCGGGCGGAAGGATTTCGGTGGAGCGAAAGGGCATTTGCAATTATCTCATCCGGCCTCAGAACAGGAAATAGCGCTGCGCCATCGGCAGCACGGTCGCGGGCTCGCAGGTGAGCAATTCTCCATCGGCGCGCACTTCGTAGGTCTCCGGATCGACCTCCACATGCGGCGTCGCGGAATTGTGGATCATCGAGGCCTTGGAGATGCCGCTGCGAACGTTCTTCACCGCAAGCAGCTTCTTGGCAACGCCCAGCCGCTGCGCAAGCCCGGCATCGAGCGAAGCCTGCGAGACGAAGGTGACGGAGGAGTTCGTCCGGAGCTTTCCATATGCTGCGAACATCGGCCGGTAATGCATCGGCTGCGGCGTCGGGATCGAGGCATTCGGATCGCCCATCGGCGCAGCCGCGATCGAGCCGCCGAGCAGCACCATCTCCGGCTTCACGCCGAAGAAGGCCGGGTTCCAGAGCACGAGGTCGGCGCGCTTGCCCACTTCCACCGAGCCGATCTCATGGGAAACGCCCTGCGCGATCGCCGGGTTGATCGTGTATTTTGCGATATAGCGCCTGACGCGGAAATTGTCGTTGTCGCCGGTCTCCTCCTTCAATCTTCCGCGCTGGCGCTTCATCTTGTCGGCCGTCTGCCAGGTGCGGATCGCGACCTCGCCGACGCGGCCCATGGCCTGGCTGTCCGACGAGATGATCGAGAAGGCGCCGATATCGTGCAGGATGTCTTCCGCCGCGATCGTCTCCTTGCGGATGCGGCTTTCGGCGAAAGCGATGTCTTCCGGGATGGACGGCGACAGATGATGGCAGACCATCAGCATGTCGAGGTGTTCGGCAAGCGTGTTGACGGTATAGGGCCGCGTCGGGTTGGTGGACGAGGGGATGACATTCGGGTTGCCGCAGACCTTGATGATATCCGGCGCATGGCCGCCGCCCGCGCCTTCGGTATGGAAGGCATGGATGGTGCGGCCCTTGATCGCCGCGACCGTATCCTCCACGAAGCCGCTCTCGTTCAGCGTATCGGTGTGGATCATCACCTGCACGTCATAGTCGTCGGCGACCGTCAGGCAGTTGTCGATCGCCGCGGGCGTCGTGCCCCAGTCCTCGTGCAGCTTGAGGCTGGAAGCGCCGGCGAGGATCATTTCCTCGAGCGGCGCGGGAAGCGAGGCGTTGCCCTTGCCGGCGAGCGCGAGGTTCATCGGAAAAGCATCGAAGCTCTCGATCATCCGCTCGATATGCCAGGCGCCGGTGCAGGTGGTGGCGAGCGTGCCGTGCGCCGGGCCCGAGCCGCCGCCGAGCATGGTCGTGACGCCGCTCATCAGCGCCTCTTCGATCTGTTGCGGGCAGATGTAATGGATATGTGCATCCATGCCGCCGGCCGTCAGGATTTTGCCCTCGCCGGCGATCGCTTCGGTCGAGGGGCCGACGATGATGGTGACGCCCGGCTGCGTGTCCGGATTGCCCGCCTTGCCGATCGCGTGGATGCGGCCGTCCTTGAGGCCGACATCGGCCTTGTAGATACCGGAGTGGTCGACGATCAGGGCGTTGGTGATGACGGTATCCACCGCGCCTTCGGCCCTTGTCGCCTGGCTCTGCCCCATGCCGTCGCGGATCACCTTGCCGCCGCCGAATTTCACCTCCTCGCCATAGGTGGTGAAATCCTTCTCCACCTCGATGAAGAGCTCGGTATCGGCAAGCCGCACCTTATCGCCCACGGTCGGGCCGAACATCGAGGCATAGGCGGCGCGGGACATCTTGTATGGCATCGGTCAGGCTCCTTGGGAGGCGGAAACGAGAGGTTCGTAGGCAGGGCGGCGAAGCCTGCCGGCGCGGACGAGATCGTCCGTCCAGAGCTTCTCCGCAGCAAAGGGGTGCCATTGCCAGCCCTCATGCGAAAAGCCGGCGATGACGACGGTATCTTGCGGGCGGGCATAGGATCCGAGCACGTCGGCAATGACGACGGCGCCGGAACTCGGCACCACATAGGGCTGCGCGCCCATGGCATCGAGCGCACGATCGAGCTCGTCGTGGACGTCCGCGGGGATGATCCTCATCGGCCGGCCAGTCGCGGATGCGAAGCTTGCGAAGCCGTCCGTGTAGTCGTCGCAGAAATCGTCGAGCTCAGGATTGCTTGCCGAAAGAGGCTTGCGCATGGCGGCGAATTTCGCGGGATCGCGCACGCACCAGAATTCCGAGGCCTGCCGTACCGCCGCGCTCGCCTTCCAGGCGCCGCCGCCGAGCATCGAAAGGGCCGGTCTGCCGGTATTGCAGACGGCGATGACATCGGTTTTCCGCCCCGCGATCCCGAACGAGCGGCAGTCGTTGAAACGGATGACGACATCGGCGACGTCAATGGCTTCAGGCGCGCCATCGGGCACCCTCCCGTTGCCGACGATCATGATGGTTCGCTCTGCAGCCAATGCCGTTTCCTTGGTCCTCGTTGCCGGCTCAGGGAATATCCGAGATCGGAGGGGCCGGGCTCATATCCGCGCGGCGGCGTTGGGTGTGGACCGCCGGCATGTCCGTCAGCACAAAAAGACGCCTGCGCATTCAGAGTTTTCCCATCACGGCCTGCCTGAACCCGTAGACCTCCCGCTTGCCGGCGAGCGGAATCAGATTGACCGTGCGCGTCTGGCCGGGCTCGAACCGCACCGCCGTTCCCGCCGGGATATCGAGCCGCATGCCGCGCGCCTTTTCGCGCTCGAAGGAGAGGCCCGGGTTCGTCTCGAAGAAATGGTAGTGGCTTCCCACCTGGACGGGACGGTCTCCCGTATTCGAGACGTCGAGCGTGACGACGGGCAGGCCGGCATTGAGCTCGACGTCGCCGCTTGCCGCAATGATTTCTCCAGGAATCATGTCATCATCTCCTTTCGCTGCTAGGCGGCTTTAGCCGGACCGTAGCCTTCGGCCTTCAGGATGCGCCGGGTTGAGCCGGGATATTTGGCGAGCATCGCGGCCGGGCGTACCGGCCTGCGCACGAGCTCTCCGTTGCAATTCGGGCAGATGCCGGCAAGCACGCCCGTCGTGCAATCGGCGCAATAGGTGCATTCGAACGTACAGATCATCGCTTTTGTGCTTTCCGGCGGCAGATCGCGGTCGCAGCACTCGCAATTGGGTCGAAGCTCGAGCATTCCGGTCACCGGATCGGTTCGTGTACGGTGACGAGCTTCGTCCCGTCGGGGAAGGTCGCCTCGACCTGGATGTCGTGAATCATCTCCGGAATGCCCGGCATCACCTGATCGCGCGTCAGCACATGGGCTCCCGCTTCCATCAGGTCGGCGACGGATCGCCCGTCGCGCGCGCCTTCGACCACGAAATCGGTGATCAGCGCGATCGTCTCGGGATGGTTCAGCTTCACGCCGCGCTCCAGCCGCTTGCGCGCCACCATCGCCGCCATGGAGATCAGCAGTTTGTCTTTCTCACGAGGTGTCAGGTTCATGAATATCCGCCCGTTGATTACAGAGTCCAGACTTTCGGCAGTGAGGCCCCATTGCGCAAGTGCGAAATGACGGGGATCAGCGTTTTTCTGAGGGTGAAGCCGTCAGGGGCCGCGATGCGTGCGACCAGCTTGTCCTGCCAGAAACTCGCGCCGCCGAGCGCACCCTGCATCCGCTCGCGTATCGGCTGAAGGAAACCTTCGGCATCGGGGGCGCAGTAAAGCAGCGTCGCGAAAGCGCGGTGCCCTGCAAGAACGGCCTGCCTGGCGGTGAGAGCACCGATGTCGTTGCCGAAATGCGCCTCCTCGGCGTGGATCAGCCGGCCGCAGCGGCGGATACGCCAGCGATCGCGAAAAAGGCCTTTCTCCATCGTCTCGCCCATGGCCGTCCGGCCGAGGACGATCGCTTCCACCGCAAGGAATTCGGCATTTTCGGCAAGATCGACGGCAAGGTTGCGCGACAGCGACGCCCGGTCGAACAGGATCGTCTCCTGCGGCAGCCAGTCGGCGCGCGCGCCGGCCGCGACCGTCACGCTCGTGCCGACGCGGGCAGTTCCCGCGCTCGCCTTGTAGATCTTCTCGCATGCCTGCGTGGTCAGCGTCAGCCGTGTGTCCGTACATGCTTCGAACCGCCAGTCGAGCTCGTCCCCGCCCGTCAGGCCGCCTGCAGTATTGATCAGCACGGCCTCCATCGAGCCGTCGAAGGTCTCGGGGAGCCTGATCTTGGCGCAGCCCTCCTGGTAGAATTCCGCAAGCCGGGTCTTGCCGGCCAGCGGCTTCGTTACAAGGCGTCCTCGACCATTGGCCCTTTGGGGACGATGTTGTTCGACTGCTTGCACTTTTCCCCCTGTTTGTTCGATCCGGCCGATCCGCTCCGGCCGGTCAGGCAATCGGCCTGCACCGTCAACGCGTTCGTCTCCGGCAGTCTCGTGTTCTTGAAGAATGCCCACATCCGCCCGGCCGCATCCGATTCCGAAGCGATCTTGCCGTCTGCGTCCAGCGTGCGGAAAAGCACGCTTCGCGCCGGCCAGGCATGGCCGTTGTCCTTGAGCAGGTAAGAGGTGATGCGCGCCCCACCCTTGCATGTGTCGTAGAAGGTGGAGGTCATCGCATCGTCGGTATGGACGCGTGAGCGCCCCTCGCAGCGGTCGAGCTCGGCCCAGCGCGCGAGCGCAAGCTCACCGCCGTATTGCCAATAGGGCTTGCCGCCTCCGGAAAACGGGTTCGTCCGGTCCTTCATGCCGGAAAAGGCGATGATGGAAATCGGATTAGCCGGTTTGCAGGTCGTGGTGTCCGGCTGCCAGACCCCGTCCTTCTCGACGGGGTAGCCGGCACGCAGCCCCATCACGAAGCCTGCGGCCGCGAATTCCGGGTGGCCGTTGCAGATATATTGCGAAAGCATCCGCCCTCCGCCGGAATAGCCCGACGCATAGATGCGCGTCGGATCGACGCAGAGCTTGCTGCGCACCGCCTTTACGGCGTCCTTGATGTAGATTTCGTCATTGAGCGACCCGCCTTTCGTCACACCCGGGACATTCCAGGCATAGGTGCCGGGAAACTGGCCGTCCATGCTGCCCTGCAGGGCGACTGCCACGAAGCCCTCGCGTTCCGCGGCTTTGTCCCAGCCGCTGCGTCTGAACTGGCCGGCGGGGCTGCTGTTGCTGCCATGGAAATCGAATACCGCAGCCAGCCTCTTCTCTCCGTCGTAGGCCGGGGGAATGTAGTAAAGAGCCTTCCGGTCGGCGCCGCCGGAGCGGAGCGTCATTTCATGAAGGCCCGGTTCGATCGGTTGGCTGCAGCCGGCGGCGTGGGAAATGCCGGCCGTGCCGAGAAAAACGAGGAGTCCCGTCGCCGCGGAGCGGATGAGGACTTCAGGCCGCAAACGGCCATGCGAACGTCGTGTGTCCATCAAAACGCCTTTTCCATGCAAAGTGAAAAACGGTGTGACGCCACGATCGACTTCCGGACCGGCCCCTTGGGACTTGAGATGCGTCACCGTCAGACAGTCAGATGCCGGCGAGCTTCCGCAGTGTCAAGCGTTTCGGCCGTACCCTCGTGAACAATTTCTCCCCGATCCATTATATAAACGTGATCGGCAAGCTCCCTGCAGAAATCGAGATATTGCTCTACGAGCAGGATCGCCATGCCGGTAGAATCGCGCAGATATTTGATTGCGCGGCCGATATCCTTGATGATCGACGGCTGGATGCCTTCCGTCGGCTCGTCGAGCACCAGTATCTTCGGACGCGTCACCAGCGCGCGTCCGATCGCGAGCTGCTGCTGTTGCCCGCCGGAAAGATCGCCGCCGCGCCGACCGAGCATCGAGCGCAGAACGGGAAAGAGGTTGAAGATATCCTCCGGAATCGATCGGTCCGCCCGTTTCAGCGGCGCATAGCCGGATTCAAGGTTTTCCTTGACCGTCAGCAGCGGAAAGATCTCGCGTCCCTGCGGCACGTAGCCGACGCCCTGCTTGGCGCGGTTGTACGGCGCCAGGCCGTTGAGGATCACGTCGTTGAAGGCGATGCTGCCGGCGGAAAGCGGATGCTGGCCGGTGATCGCACGCAAGAGGCTCGATTTGCCGACGCCGTTGCGCCCCAGCACGCAGGTGATCTTGCCCATTTCGGCATGAAGCGAAACGCCGCGCAGCGCCTGCGCCGCACCGTAGTGGAGATTGACCTTGTTGACTGTCAGCATGGCGAATTCTCTTCTTCCATCGTTTGTCTGCCTCTCGTCCGGTTGCCGCCACCTCTCCCGGCGTCCGGGAAGCGCGCCAGAGTGAGAAATCACCGCCCGAGATAATTCTCGATCACTTTTGGATCGTTGGAGACGAAGTCGATCGAGCCCTCCGCAAGGACCGAGCCTTCCGCAAGGCAGGTCACCTTCACGCCGAGGTCGCGGATGAAACCCATGTCGTGTTCGACCACCACCACCGACCGGGTTTTTGCGATTTCCTTCAGGAGGATCGCCGTTTCCGCCGTTTCGGCGTCCGTCATCCCCGCGACCGGCTCGTCGACGAGAAGCAGGTCCGGCTCCTGCG
Organism: Shinella sp.; assembly: GCA_033795365.1. GTDB lineage: Bacteria > Pseudomonadota > Alphaproteobacteria > Rhizobiales > Rhizobiaceae > JARYGU01. Next base: position 296,513 of record JARYGU010000001.1, on the reverse strand, counting down.
CAAGCAGCATGCCGATTTCCAGCCACTGCTTCTGCCCGTGGCTGAGATTGGCGGCGAGATCGTCCTTGCGGTTGGAAAGCCGCACCGTCGAGAGGATTTCCTCGATGCGCGCCTTGTCCTGCGGCGTCATGCGGTAGAAGAGGGTGGCAAAGACGCCACGCTTGCGGTTGAGCGCCAGTTCCAGATTGTCCCAGACCGTGTGGCTCTCGAAGACCGTCGGCTTCTGGAATTTCCGGCCGATGCCGAGCTGGGCGATCTCCGCTTCGTCCTTCAGGGTAAGGTCGATGTCGCCTCTGAAGAAGACCTCGCCTTCGTCCGGCCGCGTCTTGCCGGTGATGATATCCATCATCGTGGTCTTGCCGGCGCCGTTCGGGCCGATGATCGCGCGCAGCTCCCCCGGCTCGATGACGAAGGAAAGCGAATTCAACGCCTTGAACCCGTCGAAGGAGACGGAGACGCCGTTGAGATAGAGCAGGCTTTTCGGCTTCTTCTCGTTCATGGCCGTCACTCCGCCGCCAGGGGTTCGGCAGCCGGCAGGCTGCGTTTCTTCTCGTCTTCCGCCGCCTTGCGGTAGTCCTTGCGCCGGGCGATGTATTGTTGCGCGGTTCCGACGATGCCCTTCGGCAGGAAGAGTGTGACGAGGACGAAGAGCCCGCCGAGCGCAAAGAGCCAGAATTCCGGGAAGGCGGCGGTGAAGACGCTTTTCCCGCCGTTGACGAGGACCGCGCCGATGATCGGTCCGATCAGCGTGCCGCGCCCGCCGACGGCCGTCCAGATGACGACTTCGATGGAATTCGCCGGATCGAACTCGCCCGGATTGATGATGCCGACCTGCGGCACGTAGAGCGCACCGGCCACGCCCGCCATCATCGCCGAGACGGTGAAGGCGAAGAGCTTCATATGTTCGACCCGGTAGCCGAGAAAGCGGGTGCGGCTTTCCGCGTCGCGCACACCGACGAGGATCTTGCCGTATTTCGATCGCACGATCCCCGAGGTGATGATCAGCGAGAGCGCCAGCGCGATCGCGGAGGCGGCGAAGAGAGCGGCACGCGTGCCGTTCGCCTGGATGTTGAAGCCGAGGATGTCCTTGAAGTCGGTGAGGCCATTGTTGCCGCCGAAGCCCATGTCGTTGCGGAAGAAGGCGAGCAGCAGCGCGTAGGTCATGGCCTGGGTGATGATCGAGAGATAGACGCCGTTGACGCGCGAGCGGAAGGCGAACCAGCCGAAGACGAAGGCGAGCAGGCCCGGCACGAGGAGCACCATCAGCGCGGCGAACCAGAACATGTCGAAGCCGTACCAGAACCAGGGAAGCTCCTTCCAGTTGAGGAACACCATGAAATCCGGCAGCAGCGGATTGCCGTAGGAGCCGCGCGCGCCGATCTGGCGCATCAGGTACATGCCCATCGCATAGCCGCCGAGCGCGAAGAAGGCGGCATGGCCGAGCGAGAGGATGCCGCAGAACCCCCAGACGAGGTCGAGCGCCAGCGCCAGCAGCGCATAGGTCAGGTATTTGCCGAGGAGCGAGACCATGTAGGTCGGCACATGAATCGGATGGTCGGGCGCCGTCAAAAGGTTCAGCGCGGGCACCAGTGCCGCGAGGCCGAGCAGGATCGCTACGGCAATGAAGATGTTGCGGTCGAGCGATTTGATGAGGAATGAGGTGATCATGCTTCCACCGCCCGTCCCTTGAGTGCGAAGAGCCCGCGCGGCCGCTTCTGGATGAACAGGATGATCAGCACCAGAACGAGGATCTTGCCGAGCACCGCGCCGGCATAGGGCTCAAGGAACTTGTTGAGGATGCCGAGCGAGAAGGCGCCGACGAGCGTGCCCCAGAGATTGCCGACGCCGCCGAAGACCACGACCATGAAGCTGTCGATTATGTAGCCCTGGCCGAGATTCGGCGAGACGTTGTCGATCTGGCTAAGCGCGACGCCGGCGATGCCTGCGATGCCGGAGCCGAGCGCGAAGGTCAGCGCATCGACCCAGGGCGTGCGGATGCCCATGGACGATGCCATCCGGCGGTTCTGCGTCACCGCCCGCATCTGAAGGCCCATCGGCGTCTTCTTGAGAAGGAAGAGCAGGGCGGCGAAGACGGCGAGCGCGAAGACGATGATCCAGAGCCGGTTCCAGGTGACGGTCAGACCGCCGAGTTCGAAGGCGCCCGACATCCAGGACGGATTGCCCACTTCGCGGTTCGTCGGGCCGAAGACGGTGCGCACGGCCTGCTGCAGGATCAGCGATATGCCCCAGGTGGCAAGCAGCGTTTCGAGCGGCCGGCCGTAGAGGAAACGGATAACGCCGCGCTCGAGGGCGAGGCCGACAGCGCCCGTGACCAGGAAGGCGAGCGGCAGCGCTATCGCCAGCGACCAGTCGAACAGGCCCGGAAAGGATGTGCGGATGATCTCCTGCACGACGAAGGTGGTGTAGGCGCCGAGCATCACCATCTCGCCATGCGCCATGTTGATGATTCCCATGACGCCGAAGGTGATGGCCAGGCCGATTGCGGCGAGCAGCAGCACCGATCCGAGCGAAAGCCCGTACCAGATGTTCTGCCCGGCTGCCCATAGCGCCAGCCTGTCCTCGATATTTTGGATCGCGGCTTCGATATCGGGCCGCAGGTTCTCGTCGGCGGAAGACAGGGCCGCCGAAAGCAGCGAAAGCGAGCCGCGCCCGCCGATTGCCTTGATGGTCTCGATCGCTTTCTTCTTTTCCTCCAGCGAACGGTCGGACGTCAGGAGTGCCGCCGCGCGTGCCTCTTCGAGCACGCCTTTCACCGTGGTGTCGGTCTCGCTTTGAAGGGCGGATTCCACGAGTTCGAGGGAATCGCCCGAGGGCGATTTCAGGATCGACTGGGCGGCTTGCAGGCGAATGCCGCGGTCCGGGCTGAGCAGCGTCAGCGCGCCGAGTGCCGCGCGCACGGTGCGGCGAAGCCCGTTGTTGACCCGGACCTTGGTCAGCGCGCCTTTGGCCTCTTCGCCGGCTTCCTCGCCGGTCAGCGGATCGATGAGCGTGAAATTGGAACCGGCGGATCTGGTGAGGAAGACCTGACCATCGGCCTCGCGCAGATAGAGGTCGCCCTCGGCGAGCGCCTCCAGCGCCGGGACGATCTTCGGATCGCCGGTCTTCGCCAGCGCCTGGACCTGCTTTTCCTTCGCGGAAAAATTGCCTTGCCCGAGTGCGTTGATCATGCCGCGGACGTCTTCCTGCGCATGCAGGTCGGTTGCGAGCATGGTGACGATTACGCAGAAGGCCGCCAATATGGATTGAAGAAAACGATAGGTCCCAGACAATGACATGGTCGTATCCTCGCGAAGCTCGAACCGGCGATGAAAATGGATTGACGGTCGGAGAACGCTGATGGAGCTGGCGAACCATCCGGTGGCGCGGTGCCCCCGGATGGCTTCTTTGAGGGCCGCGCCGGAACGTCCGGCACGGCATGTCCGCTCGCGAAAGGCCGATCAGGAGCCCTTGCCGCCGCACTTTCCGGTGGCAACGTTGAAGTTGCCGCAGGACAGCGGCGCGCGCCAGTCGGCGATCAGGTCCTTGGAGTCGGGCAGGTAGTCCGACCACTCGTCGCCGACCACGAGGCCGGGCGTTTCCCACACGGTTTCGAACTGGCCGTCGGCCTGGATTTCGCCGATCAGCACCGGCTTGGTGATGTGGTGGTTCGGCATCATGGTGGAGTAGCCGCCCGAAAGGTTCGGCACGGAGACGCCGATCATCGCGTCGAGCACGGCGTCCGTGTCGGTGGTGCCGGCTTTCTCGACCGCCTTCAGCCACATGTTGAAGCCGATATAATGCGCTTCCATCGGGTCGTTGGTCACCCGCTTGTCGTTCTTCGTATAGGCCTTCCAGGTCTTGATGAACTCGGCATTGGCCGGGTTGTCGACGGACTGGAAATAGTTCCAGGCGGCCAGGTGCCCGACCAGCGGGGCGGTGTCGAGGCCGGCAAGCTCTTCCTCGCCCACCGAGAAGGCGACGACCGGGATGTCTTCCGCCTTGATGCCCTGGTTGGCGAGCTCCTTGTAGAACGGCACATTGGCGTCGCCGTTAATCGTGGAGACGACGGCGGTCTTCTTGCCGGCGGAGCCGAAGCTCTTGATGTCGGAGACGATCGTCTGCCAGTCGGAATGGCCGAACGGCGTGTAGTTGATCATGATGTCTTCCTGCTTCACGCCCTTGGAAAGCAGGTAGGCTTCGAGGATCTTGTTGGTCGTGCGCGGATAGACGTAGTCGGTACCGGCAAGAACCCAGCGCTCGACTTCCTCGTTCTCCATCAGATAGTCGACGGCGGGGATGGCCTGCTGGTTGGGCGCGGCACCCGTGTAGAAGACGTTGCGCTGGCTTTCCTCACCCTCGTACTGGACGGGATAGAAGAGGATCGAGTTCAGCTCCTCGAAGACCGGCAGGACCGACTTGCGCGAGACCGAGGTCCAGCAGCCGAAAACGGCCGAAACCTTGTTGACCGAAACCAGTTCGCGCGCCTTTTCGGCGAAAAGCGGCCAGTCCGACGCCGGATCGACGACGACGGCTTCGAGCTTTTTGCCGAGGAGGCCGCCCTTCTTGTTCTGCTCCTCGATGAGCATGAGCATGGCGTCCTTGAGCGTCGTTTCGGAGATCGCCATGGTGCCGGAAAGAGAATGGAGAATGCCGACCTTGATCGTGTCGTCCGCGGCGAATACGCCGTGAAAAGCGGTCGTCGACAGGACGGCAGCGAGGAATGCGCCGGTGACGCGGGCCTTGATAGTCATCTGGTGTGAACCCCTCTCGTTTTTTTGGGCGCAGCGGGCGGTAGCGCCTTTACCGCTGCTTGAGAGATCATCCGACAGTCGCGCTGCGGTGCACATACGTCGTTTTGCGTAGGCGCCGGGGAGAAGGAAGAAGCATGCGCCGCACTGCAGCAATTTCGCCGGCCGCGCTTATGTGTTACGAAATCGTGACGGGCCGCCAGGTCCGAGATCGACGCCGGGGACAACATGGCCGCACGCCAGCGAATCATTCCGATCCGCCGCGAATACAATCGCTGGGTCGCCAACCAGACGCTCGAAGATTATGCGCTGCGTTTCACGGCCAAGAGTGCACGGCGCTTTTCCTCCGAGCGCATTTCGCAGACGGCGATCGGCGCGATCTCCTTCCTGGCGCTGGAGGCGATCGGCGGGGCGATCACGATGTCCTACGGGACGACGAATGCGATCTTCGCCATTCTCGTCGCAAGCGTGATGATCCTTACCGTCGGCCTTCCGATCAGCCGCTATGCCATCCGCCACGGCGTGGATATCGATCTTCTGACGCGCGGTGCGAGCTTCGGCTATATAGGCTCGACATTGACGTCGCTGATCTATGCGAGCTTCACCTTCATCCTCTTCGCCATCGAGGCGTCGATCATGTCGGGTGCGCTCGAACTTGCCCTCGGCATTCCGCTATGGATCGGTTACATCATCAGCGCCGTCGTCGTCATTCCGCTCGTGACGCACGGCGTACGTCTCATCAGCCGGTTCCAGCTTATCACCCAGCCATTCTGGATCGTCCTCAACATCCTGCCCTTCATTTTCATCGCTTTTGCGGACTGGCAGAAGATCGACCTCTGGCTCGCCTATTCCGGCATCCACCACGCGTCCGGTCCGCCGGGAACGATCGCGCCCTTCGACCTCGTCGAATTCGGTGCGGCTTCCGCCGTCATCTTCGCGCTGATGGCGCAGATCGGCGAGCAGGTGGACTTCCTGCGCTTCCTGCCGCCGAACGGGCAGCGCAAGCTCAGCCATCGCATCGCCGTCTTTCTCGCCGGACCCGGATGGGTCATCGTCGGCGCACCGAAGCTTCTTGCGGGTTCCTTTCTCGTGGTTCTGGTTCTCAGCAGCGGCGTCCCCTCGACGCGTGCGGCCGATCCCGCGCAGATGTACTATACGGCGTTCGGCTACATGATCCCGTCCGAGACGATGACGCTGATCCTGATGGCGGCCTTCGTGGTGGTCTCGCAGCTCAAGATCAACGTCATGAACGCCTATGCGGGTTCGCTTGCCTGGTCGAACTTCTTTTCGCGGCTCACTCATTCGCATCCGGGCCGCGTGGTCTGGCTGGTCTTCAATGTCGGGATCGCGCTCCTGCTGATGGAACTCGGCATCTACCGGCTGCTGGAGGAGACCCTCGGCATCTTCTCGATCATCGCCATGGCATGGCTCTGCACCATTTCGGCCGATCTCTTCGTCAACAAGCCGCTCGGCCTCTCTCCTCCCGGGATCGAGTTCAAGCGGGCCCATCTCTACGATCTGAATCCGGTCGGCCTCGGTGCGATGGCGGCATCGACCGTGATCGCGCTGACGGCGCATTTCGGAACCTTCGGCGACATCGCCGCCTCGCTGGCGCCCTATATCGCGCTGGTCGTCGCCTTCATCGCCTCTCCGGCGATCGCCTGGTGGACGGACGGCCGATATTACCTTGCTCGAAAGCCCCGCAAGAGCTGGCAGACGCAGTCCAGCATAACCTGCTCGATCTGCGAACATCCGTTCGAGCCGGAAGACATGGCCTGGTGCCCGGCCTATGCGGCGCCGATCTGTTCCCTCTGCTGTTCGCTGGACAGCCGTTGCCATGACATGTGCAAGCCCAAGGCGCGCTTCAACGCGCAGGTCGCGGTCATGGCGAAGACCTTTCTGTCCGATGCGATCGTGGCGAAGCTCTCCAGCCGGCTCGGCCGCTACGCGATTTCCGCCGTACTCTCGATCACCGGCATCGGCGTCATTCTTGCAATGATCGCCCACCAGGCGGGCGGCGCGTCGCCGGAGACCGCCGTGGTGGTCGATCGTACGGTCGCGATCGTCTTCTTCGTCTTCGCGGTCGTGGCCGGGGTCGTCTGCTGGTTCTACGTGCTCGCCCATGACAGCCGCGTGGTGGCCGAGGAGGAATCCTCCCGCCAGAACACCCTGCTTCTGAAGGAGATCGCGGCACACAAGAAGACCGATGCCGCCCTGCAGGAAGCCAAGGAAACGGCGGAGGCGGCCAATCGGGCCAAGAGCCGCTATGTCGTGGGCTTGAGCCACGAGCTGCGCACGCCGCTGAACGCCGTGCTCGGCTATGCACAGATCCTCGAACGCGACGAGACGATCCCGCCCGCCCGCCAGGGCGCGATCAAGGTGATCAAGCGCAGCGCCGAACATCTCTCAGGTCTGATAGACGGGCTGCTCGACATTTCCAAGATCGAGGCCGGAAAGCTGCAGGTCTATTCAAACGAGATCAATATCCACGACTTTCTGGATCAGATCATCGACATGTTCCGCCCGCAGGCGCAGGCCAAGGGGCTCGCCTTCGAGCACAACCGTGCAGGCTCGCTGCCCCAGTATGTGCGTGCCGACGACAAGCGTCTTCGCCAGATCCTGGTCAATCTCCTGTCGAATGCGATGAAGTTCACCGATAGCGGCCGCATCCGCTTCGACGTCGCCTATCGCAGCCAGGTCGCGACGTTCACGGTCGAGGATTCCGGGCGCGGAATTTCCGAAAGGGACCTGCCGCGCATCTTCGAGCCGTTCCAGCGCGGTGAGGCGGAGCATGTCGGGCGCATGCCGGGGCTGGGTCTCGGCCTCACCATCACGCGCCTCCTCACCCAGACGCTCGGCGGCGAGATTTCCGTGACGAGCGAAAAGGACAAGGGCACGACGTTCCGGATACGGCTCATGCTCTCCGCGATCGACCGGCCGGCGGCGCTGAAGAACCCGGTCCGTTCGATCGGCACCTACAAGGGAGCGCGTCGCACCATCGTCGTCGTGGATGACAACGAGGACCACCGCGATCTTATGCGCGAAGTGCTGGTGCCGATGGATTTCACGGTGCTGGAGGCGGCAAGCGGGGCGGAATGCATGACGCTCGTCGAAGGTGTTCGGCCGGACCTCTTCCTTGTCGACATCTCCATGCCGGGAATGAACGGCTGGGAGCTCGTGGAGCGGCTGAGAGGCTCGGGCCAGCCGGCGCCGATCGTCATGCTTTCGGCGAATATCGGCGATGGAACTGCGGGCGGCGTCGACGGCGGCCATAGCGATACGCTGGCGAAACCCTTCGATCTGCGCCAGCTGACCGACAAGCTCGCGATCCATATGGGCCTTGAATGGGTGTATGAGGACGAGGCCGGGAAAAAGGCGGACATATTGCCCGACCGGATCGTGATGCCGGGCGAGGGACATGTCGAAGAACTGATCCGCCTCGGGGAAATCGGCTACGTCAAGGGCATAGAAGCAAAGCTCGATGAAATCGCGCGCAGGGCCGAACATCGTCCGTTCGCCGATGCGGTGCGATCCTATGTGCAGGCCTTCGACCTCGCCGGCTACGATAATTTCCTGAAGGAGCGGAGAGAGGATGGACGGTCATGAGTGAGGCGGCGAACCCGCGTGACATCGTCCTCCTGGTGGACGATTCCCCCGAAGCCCTCGGATTCCTGACCGAGGCGCTGGAGCAGTCCGGTTTTTCGGTGCTCATCGCCACCTCCGGGGCATCCGCGCTCAACATCGTCGATCGCATTACGCCGGATATCATCCTTCTCGATGCGGTGATGCCGGGAATGGACGGTTTCGAGACCTGCCTCCGGTTGAAGGCGAACCCTTCGGTCAGTCAGGTGCCGGTGGTCTTCATGACCGGTCTGACGGAGACCGAACACGTCGTGCGCGCACTCGAGGCCGGCGGCGTCGACTATCTGACGAAGCCGATCAATATCGACGAACTGCGCGCCCGCATCCGCGTGCATCTGACGAATGCCCGGTCCGCCCAGAGTGCCAGGGTCGCGCTCGATGCCGCCGGCCGGCATCTTCTCGCCGTGCGCGGCGATGGCCGGATCCGCTGGTCGACGCCTCAGGCGACGCGGCTCGTCAATGCCGCGACGGGAAGCGACGAGGGAATGGAGGCGATCAGCGTCCATATCGCGCGCTGGATGAAAACGCGTACGGCATCGTCGGGAAGGGACGGCACGTTCGCCATCAGGCAGACGGGGCAGTCGAGCCTTCAGCTCTCCTTTCTCGGGGCGATCGGCGCCGACGAATATCTCTTCCGCCTGACGGCGGAAAACAAGCTCGCCGACGACGAGATACTGCGCCAGCATTTCGGGGTCACGCAGCGCGAATCCGAAGTCCTGCTCTGGATCGCGAAGGGAAAATCCAATCGCGATATCGGCGAGATCCTCGGGCTGAGCGCCAGGACCGTCACCAAGCATCTCGAGCAGATCTATGTGAAGCTCGGTGTCGAGAACCGCGCGTCCGCAGCCGTCAAGGCCGCGCATGTCCTGCATGAGGTCGACTGAAGCAATCCTCCCGTCCCGGTTCGAGAGCGGCGCCCGGGAGCGCCGCGCTCCTTGTCATCCCGCCGAGCCGTCGAAGGCCGGCTCGGCCGCTCGACCCCGGCGCATCAGCACGAAAATCGCCGGTGCGGCGGCGAAACATATTCCGGCCGCCAGCGTGAAGAAAAAGGTGTAGCCGAGGCGTTCGGCGATCCAGCCGGCACCGAGCCCGCCCGCCATGCTGACGAGACCGTCCATGCATTGGAAGAGGGTGAAATCCACGCCCGCCTGCTTGGGATCCGACCAGCCCATGAACTGCGAATAGAGGGCTACGAAGCCGAGGGCCATGATGCCCGATGAACTCGCTATCGCGACGGGGATCACGATCGCCTTCGAGATATCGCCTTCGAAATCGAAGACGGCGAACAAGAGCAGCATTGCGGTCTGAAGCAGGATCGCGGTGGTCAGTACGAAATTCGCGCCCCACAGCCGCACCAGCGCACCGCCGAGAAGCGCGCCGCCGAGGCCGACGAACATGCTGCCGAACCCGTTCAACACGCCGATGGTCGCGAGATCGAAGCCGTAGTCGATGAGGAACGGACCCAGCATGGAAAGGCCCCATTTCTGAGCGGCCACATAGATCGCCGCGATCAGCAGTCCCTTCCTGATTTCCGGCCGCCGGAGCGCTGCCCGCAGTGACGGGGTGTGGCTGCGTGTCTCGACGGTCGCGCGAGAGGCGGGACCGAATGCGAAGGGGATGCCGAGAAGGAGTAGAATCCCGGCCATCGTGAAGGCGGCCTGCATCCATCCGATGCGTTCGACGAGAACGAGGAAGAGCCCGGCCCCGATCGCCGAGCCGAGATAGGCGCCGCCGACCTGAGCCGCATTTCCCCATCCGTGGTGTTTCTTCGCGAGCGTCTCGACGGCATAGCCGTCGCAGGCGATGTCGACCGTGGACGTCACGAAGGCGATGAAGATCAGGCAAAGCAGAACAGGCAGAAGAGGCGAGGGACCCGTCAGCCCGATGGCGACGATGCCGGCGGCGCAAAGCGCGCCGCCCGCTAAAACGATCGTGCGCGAGCGATTTCTGCCGATGGCGGGCAGCCTGTATCGCTCGACCGCGGGCGACCAGAGAAACTTTGCCGCCCATGGAAGTATCGTCAGATACAGGAGCCCGATCTGGTCGAGTGGCAGCCCCTGCGCGCGCAGCACCGCCGGCAGGCCGAGCATCGTCAGCCCGCCGATCACGCTTTGCGCCACATAAAGTCCGCCGACTGCGAAAAAGACCGCGAGCGGCGAGACGGCCGATGATTGTGCTTCAATCCGTTCCATCAGAAGCGATACCGCATGCTGGCGACGACCTTGCGGCCTTCGTCGAAGTAGCAGAAGCCGCTCGTGCAGACCTGCTTGACCTCATCGAGGAGATTGGTCGCATTGAGCTGGACGCGAACGCCTTCAAAGGAGGGGTTCAGCACGCCGAGGTCGTAGCGCAGCGAAGCGTCGACGAAGGTGCGCGCCTTGTTGTCGAGGACCGGCGTGTGGACGTTGTCGCCGAAGCTGGAGCCGACATAGCGCAGCCCCGCGCCGATGCCGAGGCCTTCGAGCGCACCGCTCTGGACCTCATAGTCGGCCCAGACCGAGAACATGTGATAGGGCGACGAATTGAGCGTCTTGCCGACGGTTTCGGGCGTGAGCTTCGTGATCTCGACGTCGTTGTAGGAATAGGACGCGATCAAGCTCAACCCGTTGTCGAGCGACGCCGTTGCCTCGATCTCGATGCCGCGGGACTTGAGATCGAGTTGGCGCAGCAGGTTCACGCCGGACGAGGTTTCGTAGACGGTCGCATTCTCCTGATCGATCTGGAATACCGAAGCGGTGATCATGGCGTTGTGATCCGGCAACTGATATTTCACGCCGGCTTCGATCTGCTTGCCCAATGTCGGATTGGCCTGCTGCGGAACGCCGCCGGTCACCTGGATCACGCCCGGATTCGCGACGAACGAGGTGCCGTAGCTGATATAGGGCATGACGTTCCACGGCGTGACATAGCCCAGCGCGACGCGGCCCGTGGTTTCGCTATCATCGCGCGAGTAGCTGACGCCACCCGGCGTATAGTCGCTGTCGTGCCAGTCGTGGCGGATGCCGGCGGTCAGCCGCCACGCGTCGAACTCGATCTGGTCCTGGGCGTAGATCCCGACGGATCGCTGCTTCTGCTCTTCGAAATAGGTGATCTCCGGCACATAGGTATAGTCGTCTGTGAAGAGGTCCGGGCCGCTGCCCTGGCGCGCGGTGTATTTCATGTAGCTGTAGTCGATACCGGTGATAAGCCGATGCGCGAGTGCTCCGGTCTCGAATTCGCTTTCCAGGTAGGTATCGGTGGCAAGGCCGCGGTTGTCTTCGTAGCCGATGCCGGGAAAATTCTCGAAGACCCACTCCTGCCGCATGGAAAGGTCGGAATAACGCAGCTTGTGATGGAGCGTGACCGAATCGGTCAGCGCATGCTCCAGTTCGTATCCGATGCGCCACTGCTCCTGGGTGAAGTCGTTGAAGCGGGCATCGCCGCCATAGACCGGGGTCGCGCCGGTCGAGGTTCCACCCGGGCCGTAGGTGTTGATGTAGCCCCAGGTTCCTCCCGTCGTGGAATCCATGTATTCGCCGAGAACCGTGAATTTCGTATCCTCGTCGGGTTGCCAGGTGATGGCGGGCGCGATGAACAGCCGATCGTCCTTGACGGCTTCGATCCGGTTGCGCGCGTCGCGCGCGACGCCGGTCAGGCGATAGAGCAGCGTCTCGTCCTCGTTGAGCGGACCGGACAGATCGAAGGCGCCCTGCACCCGGCCGTACGAGCCATATTGCAGCTCCACCTCGCGAAGCCTTTCCGCCGTCGGCCTCTTCGAGATGATGTCGATGATGCCGCCCGAGCTGCTTGCGCCGTAGATCGATGCGGCCGGTCCTCTCAGCGCGGTTATCGCTTCCACGCCGTAAGGCTCCAGCCTGAAGAGACCGTTCGGGCTGCTGATCTGGCGCAGGCCGTCGCGAAAAATGCCGGTATAGGTGAGGTCGATGCCCCGGATCTTGAAGGCGTCGAAACGAGGTTCGGCGCCATACTGGCCCGGACGGACGCCGGGGGTGTAGTGCAGCGCTTCGACGAGGTTTTGCGGCTTGATATCCTGGAGCTGCTTCTGGCTCACCGTCGAGATCGATTGCGGCGTCTCGGCGACAGGCGTATCGGTCTTGGTCGCCGTGCGACTTGATTTCGCGACATATCGGTCGGTCTCGACCACGCCGCCCACACCTTCGCCACCCTCGACGACGACGGCCTGCAATGCGGTCGAATCGCCGGTCCCTGCATTGGCGCCGGTAGCGGTCTGGGCATGCGACACGCCTTCGAGCGTAAGCAGGGATATCCCCGCAAGCGCCATTGCAAAATGGGATTTATAGCGTGTTTTCCGCCTGTTAGATGCCATCTCGGCCCCCTTTCTGTCTCACGGCAGGACACCTGCCGGATGATCGCTCGATTCTGCTTTTAAGTTGATAAAAGGAATCAAGTTTTCCTTTAAGAGATCGCTTTGCGGCCTTCAACAGGGGACGGCGTTATTTTAGCTGAAGCTGAGGTGAAATCGCCGCAGCCGCTTCGCATGATGATCCATGCGACGGATACCGAATCGTCCGAAGGGAGGATGCGGTAGTACGGTTGTGACGGATAATCCCTTCTACCGAGGAGGGGATACCGCCTTTCTCCCGAATACTCATGCGCGCTGTTGCCCGCTAACCTCTGCCCATCATTTCTGAAAGTCGATTTGCCGCCACCTTGCGAAACAGATCCTGCTTCGGATTTCGGGGGAAACCGTGCCTGTCTTAGCCATCAATTGCTGCGCGAGTCTGGCAACGACCGCCTTGCTTGTAGTTCTTCTGAAATGGGTGGCGGCGCCTCTTTCATTGATCGACATTCCGGATCAGAGAAAACGTCACGACGGCAGTGTCCCTCTCTGCGGGGGAATAGCCATCTTCTTCACCTTCGCGCTTTTCTCCCTTGTTTCCGGCGCGGGCTTCGAATTCGGTTTGAGCTTCTGGGTCGCGCTTTTCGTCGTGCTGGGAGTGGGCATCGTCGACGACCGGATGGAACTGCCGGCGATGACGCGGTTTGCCGCCCAGGTGCTGGTGGCGATCCTCATCGTCGGCGCCGCCGAATTGCCGCGCATATCGCTCGGTTCTCTTTTGCCCGTGGATTTGGAAATGCCCGGCCTGATGGGGGGGCTTCTGCTCGTGTCCGTCCTCTTTTCGGTCGGCTTGATGAACGCATGGAACATGATCGACGGTGTCGACGGTCTTGCGGGCGGGGCGGCTGCGGTGGCGCTGATCTGGATTCTGTCCGTCGCGCTCTTGACGGGCGCCGGCTCGCTGGTCGTCCCCATCGCCATCCTGCTGCCGGCGATATGCGGCTTCCTCATCTTCAACATGCGCAGTCCCTGGCGTGGGCGCGCCAGCGTCTTTCTCGGCGATGCCGGCAGCACCACGCTCGGCGCGGTGATCGCCTATCTGATCGTCAATCTGTCCGCCGGCGCTGCACAGATCCCCTTCCTGACGCTGCTCTGGATCGTCGTTTTTCCCGTGGTGGAGACCTTGAGTCTCATCGTCAGGCGTATCCATGCCGGCCGCAATCCGATGACGGGCGATCGCCGGCATATGCACCACCTCCTGATGGACCACGGGTTTTCGGCCGCGGCGACGACCAACCTCATCGTGCTGGCGTCGGCCGTTCTTGGAGGCATCGGTTTCCTCGGGATCTACTGGGATATCCCCGACGAAGCGATGGCCGCCGGGCTGGCCTTGCCGGTGGCGGCGCATATCACGGCCGTATGGATGCTCGGCGACGCCGGTCCTCTCCGCTGGCATCAGATGCGTGCGAGAATCCTGGGGGAGCTTCCGCATGAGGCGGTCGGAATCATGGTGACCGAATTCACCAAGCCTTTGAGTTCTCCGGACAGCGTCGCCGATACCGGCCGGCTGCCCGGAAGCCTTCCATGAATGGAGTAGGAGATGTCCGTTTCGGTTCTGATAATGACGTTAAATGAAGAAAGGAACCTGCCGGCCTGTCTTGCGTCCCTGAGCTGGTGCGACGATATCGTGGTGCTCGATTCCTTCAGCACCGACCGAACGGTCGAGATCGCCCTGGCTGCCGGTGCTCGTGTCTATCAGCGTGTTCACGATACGGAGTCCGCTCAGCGCTGCTACGGCCTCAAAGAAATCATCTACAAGCATCCGTGGGTTTATACGCCGGATGCCGACGAGGTGACCCCGGCTGACCTGCGGGACGAGATTCTGGCCATAGCGTCCGATCCCAGCCGGCCCGAAGTCTCCTTTCGCGTCAGGTACAAGAATATGTTCATGGGGCGCTGGATCAAGCACAGCAGCCTCTATCCCACCTGGATCACGCGGCTCGTCAGGCCGGACCGTGTCAGTTACGAGCGCGAGGCGCATTCCCGCTGCCTCGCGGACGGCCCGGAGGGCAGGCTCAAGTCGCATTTCATCCACTACAGTTTCAACAAGGGCCTCAACGCCTGGTACGAGAAGCACAACCGCTATTCGTCCAGCGAGGCGAAGGAAACGATCGACAGTTTGCGGAGGAAGCGTGTTCCCTGGCGGGATATCGCCAATCCCATACCGGAAACCCGCAGGCGGGCCCTGAAGGAGCTTTCCATGCGCCTGCCGTTTCGGGCGGCCGCGCGCTTCGTCTACATGTATGTCCTGCGGGGAGGCTTTCTCGATGGCTGGCAGGGCTATCATTACTGTCGGCTTCTGGCCGCTTACGAATACATGATCGTCATCAAGACCGAGGAGCTTCGGCGGATAGAGAACGGATTGCCAGTGTGAGCATCGTCGTGACCAGATCGGAGAGCTGTAGACCTTCCTACGCGCCGCGGAGACGAACGTTGACGCGTTTGGCGACGCTCTGCCTCGTCGTTCTGATGGTGCTTTCCACCACCTGCACGACAGCTCTCGTCTTCGCCGATCCGCTCCTGACCGTCCGCACGCCGCTTCAGGGGACGGCGGATGTCATCGTCGTGCTCGGAGGCGACGGGCCGCCGCGCGCGCAAAAGGCCGCGCAATTGTGGCTGGAGGGCGCCGCGCCCCAGATCCTCGTCACCGGAAATGGTGATTGCGGCGCCATACGCGACGCGATGATCGAGAAAGGAGTCGACGGCAGCAAGATCGTTACCGAATGCCGCTCCCGCAGCACCTGGCAGAACGCCGTTTTCTCCGCACCCCTGATCTCGCGCATGGATGTCGGCCGGGCACTGCTGGTGACGAGCTGGTTCCATTCGAGACGAGCTCTCGATTGCTTCGCATGGACGATGCCGGATATCGAATGGATGTCCGCTCCCGCCGAGCGGGAGCTTGGCTACTGGGCACTCGTCTTCGATGCCGCCGGCCGGCAGGTACTGAAGGAATATCCGAAGATCCTTGCCTATCGTCTGAGGGCGCTGTTGCAGCCGCCGTCGGCGCTGACGGCGGAGGCCGGCATGAGTCTCGGGAGGAGCCCGTGAACGCGCTCCTAACCTTCCTGCTGCTGCTGACCGTCCTCTGGCTTCTCGCACAAGGCCTTTCCGGGAGGGAAAAGCTCTTTCAGTTCCCGTTTCTGACGGGCGTCATCACCTTCAGCTTCATCCTGCCTCAGGTCCCCGCCCTCATAAATGACCGGTTCCTGCCCGACGGTGCCTTTGCACGAACCGTCGCTTTCACCATCCTGTGCCTCGTCATGTGCAGGCTCGGCTGGTCTTCGCGGGCAAGGCCCTTATCCTTTCTCAGTTGGAACTTCGATTACAAGAAGCTGCTGATCGTCTCCTACATCCTCTCGATCGCGGGCGCCTATTTCTACTTCAAGCTGAGCCGGTTGCCGGGCGACCTCACGATCGGCGTGCAGATAAGCGGCATGCCTGTCGTCTATCTCTTCATCGCCCGTCTCATGAGCTACGGCCTGTGCATCGCGATCCTCTGCCTCGCGCGGCGCGTCACCTGGCCCGCTCTTCTCATAATCGGCTTCGATCTCATCTTCTATCTCGATCGTATCGTCGTCACCGGCAAGCGTGCCGAGGCCATCGAGCTGGTCGGGATGTTCTGCCTGGCGTTCTGGTTCCACCGGCGCTGGGCCCCTCCGCGCGTTCTCGTTCTCGGCGGCGTGCTTCTCGGCACGCTGCTGATGAACAGCATGGGGGACTACCGCGAGATCACCCGGGAAAATTCCCGGCCGGTCTGGCAGGAGATCGGCGAGATCGACGTCGAGAAGAATCTGCGTACGGTTCTCGAGGAGGGGGGATTCGAGTTCCGCAATGCCATCATGCGCATCCATCACACGAACAGTACGATGGAGTTCGACTACGGCAAATTCCATTGGAACCGCCTCGTTTTCAGCTTCGTTCCGTCGCAGTTCCTGGGAACCGAGTTCAAGGAATCCCTGATGCTGGCGGTGCCGGCGACGGCGCGCGACTATGACCCCGTGACAGGCACGACCGAAACGGGCATGGCGGACGCCTTCCAGTCGTTCTGGTATCTCGGCGCGCTCAAGTTCCTTATTCTGGCCTATCTCATGTGCCGCCTGTGGGCGAGCGCCGAACGCGGAGAGATGGCCGGCCAGCTCGTCTATATTCTCTCCATCGTTCCGGCGATGCATGCGGTTTCGCACCAGACCGACTGGGTGCTGACCGTCTGGGTGCACATGCTCATCTTTCTCGTCCCGTCTCTCGCTTTCGCGATCGTTCCCGGATCGTTGCGTCCAGACTGGCGTGCAGCACAGGCGGCCTCGGTTATGAGGTCGGCAACCGACAGGAAGGTCTCCCATGAGGTCCCGTTATGACGATCCGAGTTTCGATGATGCCGCGCATCCGCTGCCGCGATTGGGTGGTCCCACCTTTGCGCTGCGCTTCCGGGCTGCCCGGTTGATCTGGATGACGAGCTGGCGTCTGCTTGCGGCGTGGACGCCTGCGCCGCTGCATCGCTGGCGCAATCTGATCCTGCGATGCTTCGGCGCGCAGCTGCACCCCTCGGCGATCGTCTATGGCAGCGCAAGCATCTGGTGGCCCGCCAACCTGATCATGGACCGGCATGCCTCGCTCGGGCCGGGAGCGATCTGCTACAATGTTGCGCCCGTCACGCTTGGCCCCTTCGCCAATGTGTCGCAAAGGGCGCATCTGTGTACGGCATCGCACAATATCCAGGAGAGCGCCTTCACCCTGATAGCGCGTCCGATCGTGCTGCAGGCGAATTGCTGGATTGCCGCGGAGGCGTTTGTCGGCCCCGGCGTCAATGTCGGGGAAGGGGCGGTTCTCGGAGCGCGTGGCGTCTCCGTCAAACCCCTGGAGGCCTGGACCGTGTATGCTGGCAATCCGGCAAAGCCCGTCGGCAAACGAAACACCAGCGCGGGGATTTCCTGAGGGACGGAACTTGTAAGCGGTTTGAAACGGATGCCGCCGGGCCCGTCGCCTCGGCGGCTTCTCATGCCGCCGGCCTGCTCGCGGAAGAATGCGACGCATAGTTCAGAAGTGTCAGCTCGGCGATCTTCGGCCACGTATAGTTCTCGAGGATCAGCTTGCGGCCGTTCCTTCCCATGGCGTTCGCGCGCTTTCCGTCGCTGAGGACCTGAACCAAGGCGTCGGCGACCGCTGCGGGATCGACGGCGACGACCGCACCGGCATCCGCCGCCGCAACCTCCGGAAAATGGCAGGCATCGGTGATGACGACGGGCAGCCCGCAGGCCAGCGCTTCGATGATGGCGACGCTGAAACCTTCCTGACGGCTGGGCAGGCAAAAGCAGGATGCGCCCGCCAGCGCCTCCAGCTTCTCCCTGCCGAAAACGGATCCCACCATGTGGACGCGGCCCTGAATGCCGAACCGGCCGACGAGCGAGAGGAATTCGTCCCTGGCGCCATCGTCCGGCCCGGCGACGACGAGATCGACATCGTCAAACGCCGCCGCTACCGGCTGGAAGGCTTCGGCCAGGATGTCGAGGCCTTTCTTGTAGTGCAGCCGCGACAGGAAAAGAACATATCGCCGCCCGTCGGCAAGCCTGATGCGGCTTGCGAACAGATGCGAAGACGGCAGCTCCGCCACCTCTTCCGCAAATATCCCGTTGGGAATGATTGACGCCGGCGCCCGCAGCGACAGCGGTGCCATCAGTCTTACTTCATCCTCGTTGAGTGCGTGGATGAACCGCGCGCCGTTGAGCATGCGGCGGTAGCCGAGGCTGAGGGCGAGCTTCTTCTTCCAGGCCTTCTGCTGCATGCTCCAGCGATCGAGCATTCCGGCCGGGCAGACGCAGTAGGGAATGCTGAGACCGTTCGCCACATTCGCCGCGTGAACGAGGATCGGTTCCCACACGCCGTGGATATGGACGAAGGAAGCCCGGTCCAGCACGTCCGTCAGGCGCTGGCGCGCCCGCAGGCAAAAGATTTTTTCAACCGATCCCGGATCGGGAAGCACATGCCATTCGATGCCGTCGAAACCGGGAATCGACCCGCCCATGTCGTACACCTGCCGCATGATGGCCGGACTGCCCTGGCTGACGACGTGCACTTCGTTTCCAAGCGCCGATTGAGCCGCCGCGAGGCGCATGACGACGGCCTGAGGCCCGCCCATCTTCGGGTCTATCGAGGAGATGACATGGACGATTTTCATGAGCGCCTCATACCGGACCTGTGCCGGTTCACGATTTTCGTCCGCCGAGCGCCGCAAGGGCGGCAAGCAGGCGGTCGCCGTATTTCTCCACGGTGAATTCGGCCGCTCTCGCCACGGCATTCATGGACATCCGGGCTCTCAAAGCGTCGTCGTGCGCGAGCGCCTGGACCGCCTCGACGATGGCGTCCGGATCGCGGATCGGCACGATGAAGCCCTCTATCCCGTCGCGCACCACGCTCCCGGTATTTTCGGTTGTTATGACCGGCAGTCCGGCGGACAGCGCCTCATAGACGGCAGTCGCCGAACCCTCGCAGATCGAGGGAAGAAGGAAGATGTCGGCCCAGCGGAACTGTTCCGCCATTGCGGTGCGGGGAATGATGCCGGGCAGTTCCACCGTCTGCGCCAGCCGGTCCCTCACGGCGGCCGGAAGGCGCGTCGGGCCGACCATCCGCACGCGCGCGCTATCGCCAAGGCGCGCTGCTGCTTCGACCACATAGGGAGAGCCTTTGCGAAGGCCGACCTCCCCGACGGTCAGGATGCGAAGCGGTCCGGGAAGCCGCGCCGCGCCTCCGGACCCGACCAGGCCCCTGACGCCATAGGGGACGACGACGCAGCGCTCCGGCGCACCGCCATTGGCGGCGACATGCTGACGGACGAACTCCGACGGGCAAACGATGATGTCCGCCAGTTCCCACTCTGCCTTCTCCCGGCGTGCGAAGATCTGTGCGTAAGGATTCCGCCCGGGTGGACCGGCCCATTCGGGAAACCGCTGCATCTCGGCCTCCACCAGCCGTTCCACGACGTCGCGCGGCGCTATCATCTGCTCGACGGCGGCCCACATGCCCTGCTGCTTGGCTGCCCGCATCTGTTCGAGCGCATCGCCGCTGAAGGCATAGAGGCCCGAAGCGCCGTGGAAGCCCCGGCGTGCGACGAGTTGCGAAAACCGCGCGCCGGCCCACAAGGCGTGGGAGGTTTCCTCCGCGGCATCGCCGACGCGGAAGCGCTTGAGCGCCGAGCGCAGGCCGAATGCCGGAAAGACCGTGGTAAGCGTGGCCGGCACGTCGGCCGGCACGCGCCCGGCCAGCCTCTTCACGGAGGAGGGAAGCAGCGAAGACGGCAGCCGGCGTATCATCGACGGCCATCCCTTGGTCGCGCAGATGTCGGTGTAGAAATGGCCGAGCTTCTGCTCGGAGGCGAGGATGCGCGGCACCGCATAGTGCATGCGCGCGCCGAGCTGGCTGACGACGACCGTTCCATTCATGACGGTTGCCGCCTCAGTCTGCGCGAGATCGCCGGGGCGACGACGATCCGGCTTTCCAGCCTGGCCAGCACGGCGCACCAGCTGTCGAGCGCTCGCTCATAGGAATATTCCGTCTCGAGCAATCTGCGGGCATTGGCGGCCATCCTGGTGCGGTGCCCGGCCGAATCCTTCAATGTGCGGATGATCCGCGCCAGTTGCTCCGATTGTCCGATCTCGACCGGTGTCCCGCAATCGTTGGCAATCACCGCGCGGGCGACTTCGCCTTTCGCGTCGCCGATGAAGATCGTCGGACGGCCTGCAGCGAGGATGCCGTAGAACTTGCTGGGAACGATGCAGTGCTCCAGGCGCGGCAGCAGGGAGACGATATGCACATCCGGAGTGCTGAGGCTTTCGGCTATCGCCGAGACCGGCTGCAGCGGCTTGAAGATGACGTTTTCGAGCGCGCGCTGTCGGACGGTCTCGCAAACGCGCCGCTGCTGCTGGCCGCCGCCGATCATCAGGAAGCGGATGCCGGGCTCGTCCCTGAGCAGGGTGGCAGCTTCGATGAGGGTTGCGAATTCGTGGGCGAGGCCGAAATTTCCGGAATAGCCGACCACGAAGACGTCCTTCAGGCCCCACTCGGCGCGCAGCCGGTTTTCCTCCGGCGCAACCGGGTAGATTTCGGCCGCGTCGGACCAGTGGTAGAGGGCCAGTATCCGATCCTTGGGAACGCCCTTGCCGGAAAGATAGTCCGCCATGCTCGCGGTGGGGCAAATGGTCAATGACGACATGGCGAGCGACCAGTCGCGAAGCCGCCTCGGTAGCGTTCCGCCGAAGCGTGCCTCGCTGAACACACCCAGCTCGGTGGCCGTTTCCGGAAAAAGGTCCATCACCCAGTTCACGAGATGCCCGCCCTTGAGGCGGATAGCGGCTGCACTGCTGACGGAAAGCAGAGGAGGATCGGTACAGACGACGCAGGCGTCGCCCCGAGAGACATGACGAAGCATCCAGAAGAAGGCGGCGAAATGAAAGAGCAGATAGTCCAGGATCCTGTGCGGGATGGACCGGCGCCCAGATCGCGATGACGGCAGGCGCACCACCTTCACGCCGGATATCGTCTCGTGAGCCTTGAGCTCTCCGTCCGGCCGGTCGTGATAGGAACGGCTTGCGATGGCGGTGACATCAAAGCCTCTCTTGGCCAGCCCGAATGCAAGCGCCGAGACCATTCTGCTCGTGGCGGACTGATCGGGATAAAAATACCGGTTCGCAAATATCACCCTCATGCAGGCCATCCGATGTCGTGAATACCGGTTCGATCCTGCCAGCGCGCCCAAAGAGGGCAAGGTCGACAAAGGCACTAACGGCGTGCTGCACGTTTAAGCCCGGGTTACATCTTCCGCAGTGGCGGCTACCTCTTTTTTGTCGGCTGGCGGGCGATATCAGGCCTTCGCTTGCCTTGGATCGCGCCGATATATCCCTATTGTCAGCTTGAGGCGACTCTCACGCCTTTTATAGTCCGGGTAATTCGGTGGTTGAGAATGTCCCCCGAAAAGAACCGCAATCCAAACCTTTCCGGAAGAGTAGAATGACCCAGAAAGTTGCTTTGATCATTGGTGTGACAGGACAGGACGGTGCCTATCTCAGCGAACTTCTTCTGTCCAAGGGATATCTTGTTCATGGATTGAAGCGCCGCTCATCTTCGTTCAACACCGCGCGTGTCGATCACCTCTATGAGGATCCGAGATCCGGGGAGGTTCGTTTCAGGCTGCATTTCGGAGACCTGACGGATGCAACGAACCTCTGCCGGGTAATACAGGAGGTTCAACCCGACGAGATCTACAATCTCGGCGCACAGAGCCACGTGCAGGTAAGCTTCGAGACGCCGGAATACACCGCGAATGCCGACGCGCTTGGAACGCTGCGGCTCCTGGAAGCGATGCGAATCCTCAATCTCGGCAAGAAATGCCGCTTCTACCAGGCGTCCACATCGGAACTCTTTGGGGGCATGAGCGAGACGCCGCAGCACGAGAAGACGCCATTCTATCCGCGCAGCCCCTATGCCGCCGCCAAGCTGTATGCCTATTGGATGACGGTGAACTATCGCGAAGCCTACGGCTTCCACGCTTCCAACGGCATCCTCTTCAATCACGAAAGCCCTGTCCGCGGCGAAACCTTCGTCACCCGAAAGATCACGCGGGCGGTCGCCGCGATCGAGCGTGGGTTTCAGGAGAAGCTTTATATCGGCAACCTCAACGCCCGGCGGGACTGGGGCCATGCCCGCGATTATGTCGACGGCATGTGGCGTATCCTGCAGCAGGAGACGCCGGACGATTATGTGCTGGCGACCGGCGAAACGCACACGGTGCGCGAATTCGTGGAGCGGGCCTTCGATTGCGTCGGAAAGACGATCATATGGGAGGGCCACGGCGTCGAGGAGACAGGCTTCGACCGCAGAAGCGGCAAACGGCTGATAGAGATCGATCCGCGCTATTTCCGCCCGACCGAGGTCGACGTGCTCCTCGGAGATCCCGCCAAGGCGAGAGCACGGCTCGGTTGGAGTCACTCGGTTCCGTTCGAGGACCTTGTGTCGGAAATGGTCGAGGCCGACCTCCGCACGATCATGCGGGAGGAAGGGCGGAATGACTTATATCAATAACACCGACATCGATGCCTTCGATCTGCGGGGCAAGCGCGTCTGGGTGGCGGGTCATACGGGGATGGTCGGATCGGCCCTGGTCAGGCGTCTTAAGGGAGAACAGTGTAACATTCTCACCGTTCCGCACGACGAGGTGGACCTGACGCGCCGGCGGGAGACCGAGGAATGGATGAGAAAGGCGCGTCCCGAAGTGGTCTTCGTCGCCGCAGCCCGCGTCGGCGGTATCGCGGCGAATGCGCGCTACCCGGCCGATTTTCTCTACACGAACATCATGATCGCGATGAATGTCCTGAAGACTAGCTTCGAAACGGGAGTGGAGAAGCTGCTGTGCCTGGGGTCCAGTTGCATCTATCCGAAGCTCGCAGCTCAGCCGATCCGAGAGGAAGCGCTGCTTACCGGTAGCCTCGAGCCGACCAATGAGCCCTATGCCATCGCCAAGATCGCCGGCATCAAGCTCGCCCAAGCCTATTCGAGGCAGCATGGTTGCAAGTTCCTGTCGGCGATGCCGACCAATCTCTACGGCCAGAATGACAACTTCGATCTCGACAACGCGCATGTCATCCCCGCGCTGATCCGCAAGGTCCACGAGGCCAAGGCGTTTCGTCGGGAAAGCGTGGTGGTGTGGGGAACGGGGACGCCGCGGCGGGAATTCCTGCATGTCGACGATCTGGCCGATGCCTGCGTGTTCCTGATGAAGCGATACGAGGGTGCGGAAATCGTCAACATAGGTTCCGGGCAGGAAGTGACGATAGGCGAACTCGCCGCCCTGATAGCGGATATATCGGGCTATGGCGGGCATATCGTTTTCGATGCCTCGAAGCCTGACGGCACGCCGCGAAAGCTTCTCGACAGCTCCAGGCTGCACGCGCTCGGATGGTCGCCGAGGATCGATCTGCGCGCCGGCATTCAGGACTTGTACAATCGCTGGGTCCGCGCCGAGCAGCCCTCGTCCTAGCGGCATGGGTCATCGGCCTGTCGACGGAGGCTGCGGAGTAACGGGAGGTAGGAAATCGGGCGTAAGGCGTATTCACCTACCCATCTACTATCTTTGGCGTACTTTCCTCCTCCTTATCCGACGTTTCTTGCCTAATAAATTATGGTATAAAACATATAAACCTGCAGAAATGTGGAGTTTAGAGGATTGGTTTCTCGCAGCGCCAGCGTGCTGCGCGGCATGGGAAAATCGACTGCCGAACCAGGAAATCTCGAGGAGACAGCCACACAAGGTAGGCTTTGGAGCGTTCAATATGCATGTATCAAGCAAGTTAAACGAACAAATCTCTCCGGGGAATTTTCTACAGCTACGAGGCGGATATTCTTTGAGTTCATTATCCGGCGAGGGAAAACCTTTCGATCCGACCAGCGAACCGCAAACTCTCGACATCATCGACGAGCGGGCGCTTGATCGCGAATGCCTTGCGCAGAGCCTTATCGCGCATGGACTGGATATGGACGTGGTCCTGTTCTCCTCAATCGAAATGTGGAAGACATCCCATACCCGCAGGTCGTCGGGCGTCCTGATCAATCTGGGCAGCCGCGACCTGACCGAAGAAGGTCTGGCGGAGGAAATCCGGGCGCTCGTGCATGGTTTCCCCGAACTGCCGGTCATCATCCTTTCGGACAATCACGAGCTGCGGCAGGTTCTCGCCGCGCTGGAGCTCGGCGTGAAGGGATACATACCGTCCGCGGTCGGGCTGACGGTCTGCGTGGAGGCGATCACGCTCGCGCTGAAAGGCGGCATGTTCGTGTCCACGGAGAGCCTTCCCGAGCTGCAAAGGCTGCTTGCCGTGGCCGGTCAGCAGCAGCGCAGGCGCGCCGAGCTCTTCACCGCCCGCGAGGAGGACGTAATCGATGCGCTGCGCCTCGGCAAAGCCAACAAGATCATCGCATACGAGCTCAATCTGCGCGAAAGCACCGTGAAGGTTCACGTGCGCAACATCATGAAGAAGCTCGGCGCGCGCAACCGGACGGAAGTCATCTTCAAGATCAATCGTCTCTTCGACTGATCCAGGCGGTACGCGGTAACGCCCGCTTACTCCCTTTTGCCTGATTGTTCTTGTAGCGGCGCCGTGGAATAGAGCAAATCCAGGAAATGCGCATAGCGGTTTTCCGTCCGGAACTGCGTAAAAACAAGAACCTAGTTCGCTCGAGAATGGACATTCCGGTCCGCGCTGCCGCTAGGCCTTTCCAGGCACACGGCCTCGTCGTGCTCCGTTCCCCGCACAAAATGGAAACATCGGGCAGGTATTATGGCAACCGTCCGTCGGGCATATTTGATGGCGACCCTGGAGCAATACGCCCAGATCGTAACCAGCGTCGCAACGATCGCGATCGTATCGCGGCTCCTGGATTCGACGGATATAGGAATAGGCGTCATCGGGCTCGGCATCGGAATGATCGCCTTTACGGTCCGTGAGTTCGCGACGTCCGAATATCTGATCCAGCGAGAAAACATAGACGCCGAAACGGTACGCACGGGCTTCACGCTCATTTTCTGCCTGTCCTTCGCCATCGCCTGCATCCTGTGCGTCTTTTCCGGAGCCATCGCCCGTTTCTACGATCATTCGCAGATCGAAACCTTCATCTGGATAATGGCCGTTGCCGGTATTATCGAAGCGGTGTCCTGCCCGATCGCCGCGCTCCTGCGGCGCGACATGGATTTCGGTACGCTGACGCGCATAAACACGCTGGCCGGCCTCGCAAATACGGTCACGGTCGTCAGCATCGCCTGGCAGGGCGGCGGCTTCATGAGTTTTGCATGGGGCATGCTGGCGGCGGCGGCGCTGCGCGGGGCTCTTTCCCTTCATGCCAGGCCGGTCGCCTGGATGTTCCGTCCGCATCTCGCGGGCAGCCGGGCGGTGTTCGCCTTCGGCACCTACAAGGGAGCCTCCACGGTCTTCGACCGGCTCTACGAGGCGCTGCCGCAGCTTGTTCTCGGCCATATCATGCCCTTCGCCTCGGTCGGCATCTTCAACCGGGCGAACCTCGTCTGCGGCTTGCCGGACAAGATCCTGCTGTCGGCGGTATTTTCGGTCGCCTTTCCCGCCTTTTCCGCGCAGGTCCGGGAAGGCAGGGACGTCAAGGCGTCTTATCTGCGCATGATAAGCTATCTTACCGTCATCTATTGGCCGGCGACCCTGGTGCTTGCCGTCCTCGCCTATCCGATCGTGCGGATCGTGCTGGGAGCGGACTGGCTGGAGACCGTCCCCATCATCCAGATCCTGGCATGCGCGGCAGTCTTCTATTTCGCCAATATCCTGACATTTCCCGTTCTGATGGCGCTCGGCCACAATCGGGACGCGTTCGTCTCGAATTTCATCGGCCGCGGATTGTCGACGATGGTCATTGCCGCCGCGAGCTTCCATGGTCTGACGGTGCTTGCGCTGAGCCAGTTCGTCACTCTGCCTTTCCAGATGTATGTTTCGCTGCATTACGTCCGGCGGTACCTGCCGTTTGCCTGGAGCGAGTTCTTCGCCGCACTTTACGGCAGCCTGGCGGTGACGCTGCTGACCGTGGCCGGCCCGCTATTCGTGCTCGCGTCGAACGATTTCGTCTCAGCTCTCTCGCTCTTCCAGTCGGCAGTCTGCTGCCTGCTCGCGCTGGCCGGCTGGATAGCCGGTCTGATCCTGGTGCGGCACCCGTTCCTGGATGAGGCACTGCTTTTGGCCGGCGACCGCCTGCCCTTGTTCCGGCCGCTTCAATCTTTATCGGACCAGAAATCCCAAGGGTGAGAACATGCGCAGCATCGATGTCGTCATCCCCAATTACAATTACGGGCATTTCCTGGAAGGCTGCGTCAGGAGCGTTCTCAATCAGGGGATAGCGGATACGCGAATCCTCATCATCGACAATGCGTCCACCGACGACAGCCAGCGCATTGCCCATCTCCTGGCTTTCGCCGATCCGCGTATCGAATTGCGGCTGAGGACCAGAAACCTCGGCCCGCACGCCTCCTTCAACGAAGGGGTCGACTGGGCGCGGGCAGGCTACTTTCTCATTCTCTGTGCCGACGACCTTCTCGTGCCGAATGCGCTCGGCAGCGCGATCGACGTGATGGAGCAGCATCCCGGCGTCGATCTCGCCTATGGGGAAGCGCTTTTTCTCAGGACCGATGAGGTGGATAGCAGGATCATCGATCCCCAGTCCCCCGTCTGGTCGATAGAGGACGGCCACAGCTTCATCGAAAGGCTCTGCAGATTTGGCGGGAACCCGATCAGCGGTCCGACCGTGGTGGTGCGAACACGCGCGCAGAAGCAGGCCGGCCATTATAATCCGCGCCTTGCCCATACCGACGATCTTGAAATGTGGCTCCGGATAGCCGCAAGAGGCCATGTCGCCCGCACGCGTGCCTTTCAGGCGGTCGCCCGCGTGCATCCATCCAACCAGTCGGCATCCGTAGGCTCGCTGCATCAGTGGAACCTGGAGTTCGAAGCGGCATTCGTATCCTTCTTCGAAGGGGAAGGCGCTGCTTTCGAGGACGCGCAGAAGCTTCTGAAGATGGTGCGGCATTCGTTGAGCGATCGCTCCTACTGGAGCGCATTCTCGAGTTTCCTGCACCGCGAGCCCGGCGCATGGAAATTGCTGATGAGGGCGATACAACTGCGTCCGACGGCAGCGATCCTGCCGCCGCTCGGGCATCTTTGGCGCAAGCGGGCGTTCATGATGCCGTGACGAAAGCGGCCGTCGTTTCAAGCGTCAGCGCAGAAGCGATTGCAGCAGAAGCTGCTCCTGTTCGGCAAGTTGCTGCTCGAAACGCGCATTCGTATCCGCGATCTGCCGGCGGACCTCCTCGTAATTCGCCAGCACATCCTGAAACTGCAGCGTCAATGTCTCCACGTCGAACGTCTCGATGTGCTGGCAATATCGGCTCTGGAGAAAGCTTGCGAGAAGATCCTCGTTTTTCTGCGCATATCCGATGGAGATGACCGGCCTGCCGGTCTTCAGCGCGCAAACGACGTTGTGATAGCGGGAGACGACGACCATGTCGGTCTGCAGGATCTCCTCCATCAGGCTGTGAAGGGTTTCTCCGCAAGCGGCCGAGACATTGCATAGCAAATCGTCGGTTTCATCTTCCTTGAGGACGTCCAGAACATCGTCGACGGCTTTGCGATCCCGAATGTCTCCGGTGAGAAGCCGGACCTTGAACCCCTGCCGTATCAGCGAAAGCACGAAAGCCGCGATCTTGCCTATATAGGTCCGGTAGATGGCGGTGGCATCCGCATGGATTTTCGACCAGCCGCGGTAGTTCATGACGCCGACCCCGATGGTGAAATGATTTCTCTCGGGATCGTCACGCTCGGCCGGCAAGGGCAGTCGAAAGGCTATGTCGGGAAACTCGCGGTCCTGGCTGACATCGACGCCGA
Source organism: Shinella sp. (assembly GCA_033795365.1). Classification (GTDB taxonomy): domain Bacteria; phylum Pseudomonadota; class Alphaproteobacteria; order Rhizobiales; family Rhizobiaceae; genus JARYGU01. The sequence continues at coordinate 268,332 of JARYGU010000001.1, read as the reverse complement.
GCGCCTCGATGTAGCGGCGCGAAAAACCGTCTCGAAAGGAGCGGTAATCGGCGCTTCGCGCGGCATGCCTGAAAAGCCAGCGGCTGAGCGGGTGATCGATCGGGCCGGCGCCTACGCTTACGAAGGCGACACGCACCCGCCGGAGTTTCGCGGCGATGCACCAGCGATAGATCACGAACGGCCATCCCATCGGGCTTTCCTGGTAATCGTCGAGAATGCCGGTACCGGGAATGATGAGCAGGTCCAGGCCGCCAAGCTGCGCCGCGAGGAACTGGATGGCGAAGAACCGATGGGGAAGATTGGCGAAGATGCCGTTTATCCGCCGGAACCAGCGGCTGGGGGAGGGCGGACTGCTTATGCCGAACGACCGGACATCGTACCGGCTCTGGATTTCGCTCGGGTTTGAGCAGAAGCACAGCAGCTCGGCATCCGGACGTGCCTTGCGCAGGAAATTCAGCATCGCTTCGAGCGATCCGTCGTTCCCGCTGTTTCCGCTTCCAAACTGCCCCAGCAGTCCGATCTTCATCGACGCGTTCCAGTTGCAGGAAGATACCCGGAAACCGCGGCTGACACAGGAGGCCTGCGGCTGGACGAGGGGAGTTTGGCGCTCTGCGATATCCGGTGCCAGATATACTAATGAACACCACGGATCGCCTGATTGGAGGATGGCGAGGAACCGCTCCCGCTCGAAAGAGCGCGGCCGTACGCATCATAAGCGAGTGAGCGCTCCGGCTCGGGGACGTTAATATCATGAGGCCGCCAGGCACGAAGGAGTACCGATTGCAGAGTCCTCGCTGCCGAAGGTGATTGTGGCGTGGGGGATCCTGATGAAGTACGCGTATTTCGTATCGCCTCATATAGGAGGCACCTATTCGGTTTTTCGGCATTTGCGCAAAGGGCTCGGCGCCTACGGTGTCGATGTCCGGTGGATGGGCATCGGACAACAGGATTTCGACGCCGCATCCCGCTGGTTCCCCGATCTGGCCTTCGGAGGTTACGTTCGGATCGGCGCCGATGTGAGGGAGGCGGAGCAGGCCAACCTCCTCCTCGGGGCGATCGAAGCGGGCGGATATGACGGAGTGTTCGTCAATGTGCTGGCCGACCGGGTGCAGACGAACGTTGCCCGCTACCTGCCGGAAAAGATCAAGCGCATCATGATCGTCCACAATATCACGCCCGGAACTTATGCAGCCGCGGCCGCGATCCGCGAGCATGTCCATGCGACCGTCGGCGTATCCAGCCGATGCCGGGAGGATCTCGTCCGCAGATACGCCTTTCGGCCGAACCGGACCTTTGCCATCGACAACGCCGTCGACACCGAGGTCTCGACGAGGATGGAGCGCTTTCCGGCGCGCACGCCCGGGTTGCGGCTCGCCTATCTCGGCCGCGTCGAAGACGTTTCCAAGGGGGTGTTCTGGCTTGCGGACATATTCAAGCAATTGACGACGGATGCGACGCTGACGATCGCCGGCGACGGGCCCGATCTCGAGCGCCTGAAAGTCCGTCTCGCACCTTTCGGCGATCGGGTGCACTTCCACGGATTTGTCGCGCCGGAGGAGGTGCCGGCCTTGCTTTGCCGGCATGACGTCCTCGTCATGCCCTCCCGGTTCGAGGGATTCGGGCTGACGATAATCGAGGCGATGGCGGCCGGATGCGTGCCCGTGGTCTCCCGCATCGCGGGCGTGACCGATACGATCGTCGAACACGGCGTCAACGGTTTCCTGTTTCCGGTCGGAAACAGCAGATTGGCCGCCCGATCGGTCGACGGGCTGGGCGATCCGGAAACCTGGCGGCGGATGTCGGATGCTGCGCGCAGAAGGGCGGGAAACGCGTTTACGATCGCGCAGATGGCCGAACGCTACCGCAAGGTCATAGATCTTGTGCAGCACAACGACGTCCTGCCGACCGCACCGCTCGAACTCGGACACTGGACGATGCCGAAGGGTCTGCGCTCGGGTTTCCGGACCTATCTTCCGGGGCCGGTAAAGAATTGGCTGAGGGAAATCCGCGAGCGGCTCTGACATCAGCAGGATCGTCGGCGGCCCTCCGAGCAGCCAGCGCGATGACCTGCTGTCTTGGGCGCAAGCACGAAGAAGGCGGCCGCCCGGAAGCATCGCTTAGTCGAGCCGAATTATTATGACGGCCGTCCCCTGATCGCGGAAGTTGCTCCTGCCAAGGTGCCCCCATTTCTTTCCGGCGAGGCGATGACGCTGTAGAGTGATCGAACGCGCGTCCAACCAACCCGCCTGGAGGTTCCGTATGGCTGAGGTCTTGCTGTTCCATCACGCACAGGGACTGACCCCGGGTGTGCGCGCGTTCGCCGACGACTTGCGGGCCGGCGGTCACATCGTGCACGCGCCGGACCTGTTCGGCGGGCGTACGTTCCAGACTATCGACGAGGGTCTCGCCTATATCGGTGAGATCGGATTCGACGAAATGCGGGAGCGCGGCGTCCGCGCCGCCGCCGGACTGCCTCCCGAGCTCGTCTACGCTGGGTTCTCGTTCGGTGTGCTGCCGGCACAGAAGCTGGCGCAGACACGGCCCGGAGCCCGCGGAGCCCTGCTCTTCTACTCTTGCCTGCCGATCAGTGGCGAGTGGGCCTTTGGACCCTGGCCGGACGGCGTCGCGGTCCAGATCCACGGCATGGACAACGACCCGATCTTCGTCGGCGAGGGCGACATCGACGCCGCCCGCGAGATCGTGGAGAAGGTCGAGGACGCGGAGCTTTTCCTGTACCCCGGCGATCAGCACTATTTCGCCGACAGCTCGCTTCCGTCGTACGACGCGGATGCGGCCGCGCTGCTCACCATCCGAGTGCTTGAGTTCCTGGATCGCGTCTGATCCATGGCGGCGTCTCGGCTTGAGCCCATTTTCGAAAGGTGATCCTGCGACAGCGTTTACACGTCGAACGCATCTACGTCTTTTGACAGAGGTTTTCGGCCCATTTGCGAACGTGAACGTTCGACGCGAGCCCGGCATACTTCAAAGTCCGAATACGGCCGCAAACCGGAGACCGACATGTCCGGCTTCATCGAGCGATTTGAAAAATCCGACTGGTTGCGAAAACAGGCAAGCGCCCTCATTCCGGGCGGGGCTCATACCTATGCCAAGGGAGACGACCAGTATCCCGTTCTCTCGCCGGGCTTCATCGCCAGGGGCCTGGGCAGCCATGTCTGGGATGCGGACGGCAATGAATATATCGAATACGGCATGGGCAACAGGGCGGTCGGCCTCGGCCATGCCTATCACCATGTGGTCGAAGCCGTCAGGCGGGAGCTCTACCTCGGCTGCAACTTCACCCGGCCGAGCCGGATCGAGGTCGACTGCGCGACGATGTTCCTGAGCATGATACCGCATGCCGAAATGGTGAAGTTCTGCAAGGACGGCTCGGATGCGACGTCGGGCGCGGTTCGGCTTGCCCGCGCCGTCACCGGCCGCGACTTCATCGCCCGTTGCGCCGACCATCCGTTCTTTTCCACGGACGACTGGTTCATCGGCACGACGGAAATGAACGCCGGGATTCCGCAGGCGGTGAGAAGCCTCACCCTCGGCTTCCGCTACAACGATCTGCAAAGCGCACGGGAACTGTTCGCCCGCCATCCCGGAAAGATCGCCGCCGTCATTCTCGAAGCCTCCCGCGGGGACGAGCCCAACAATGATTTCCTTCATCGCCTGAAGGATCTCTGTCACCAGAACGGCGCGCTTTTCATACTCGACGAGATGATCACCGGCTTTCGCTGGCACGAAAGCGGCGCACAGTATTATTACGGAATCCAGCCGGACCTTTCCTGCTTCGGCAAGGCATTGGGCAACGGTTTCTCCATCTCCGCACTTGCCGGCCTGCGCAAATATATGGAGCTGGGCGGTATCGAGCAGACGGAAAAGCCGCGCGTCTTCCTGCTCTCGACGACCCACGGCGCGGAGACGCATGCGATGGCGGCAGCGATCGCGACGATGCATGTCTATCGGCAGGAGCCGGTGATCGATCATCTGCGCCGGCAGGGCGAAGCGCTGAAGGCCGGGCTCGGACAGGTGATAGCACGCCACGGTCTTCAGGATTTCGTGCGCATCGTCGGGCATCCCGCATGCCTGTCCTATGTGACGCTGGACCAATCCGGTGCTGCCTCGCAGGCGTTCCGCACGCTGCTTCTCCAGGAGACGATACGGCGCGGCATTCTGGCGCCGTCGCTGGTGGTCAGCTACACCCACGAGGACGAGGATGTCCGGCGCACCATCGGCGCCTTCGACGGGGCGCTCGGCGTCTATCGGCAGGCTCTGGAGAACGGCGTGGGAAAATATCTGGTCGGCCGTCCCTCGGCGATCGTCTTCCGCCGCTTCAACGCGATGCCCGGCGCGGAGGCGGATTTGCCCAGGGCCAGCAATGGCTGACCTTGCCGACATCCTGCGCGGCATTTTTCTTCTGGCCGGCCTGACGCTTGCCACCGTCTCCACGGCAGCCGAGCAAGCGGCTTTCCCGTTGCGGATAAGCGCTGACGGGCGCCACTTCGTCGACGCCTCGGGCGAGCCTTTCCTGATGACCGGCGATACCGCTTGGTCCCTGATCGGCGATCTGTCACGGGAGGAAGCGGAACTCTACATGACCAGCCGTGAGCGGCTGGGCTTCAATACGCTCCTGGTGTCCTTGATCGAGCATCATTTCAGCCGCGATCCGCCGCGCAATTTCTACGGCGACGAACCCTTCGGGGCGGGCCGGCCGTTCTCGCAACCCAACGAAGCCTATTTCGACCATGCGGAATGGTTTCTGACCAAGGCGCAGGAGCACGGCTTTCTGGTTCTCCTGACGCCCGCATATATCGGCGTGAATTGCGGCGAGCAGGGATGGTGCGGCGAGATGAAGGCGGCCGGGCCGGCGGTTCTGAAGAACTACGGGGCATATCTCGCCAAACGTTTCGCCGGTTTCCCGAACGTCGTCTGGATTCACGGAGGGGATTTTGATCCCGTCGAGAAACCGCTGATCGAGGCCGTCGTTGAAGGCATGAAATCAGCGGGCTCCACCGCGTTGCATGGCTACCATGCCAGTCGGGACACTGCCGTCAGGACGGTCTGGGACGATGCCGCGTGGCTCGATTTCGATACGCTTTATACATATGGGGATATCAAGCCGCCGGCGCTTGAGCGCTACCGGACCGCCCCGCCCAAGCCCTATATCCTGCTCGAAGCCCTTTATGAGGGTGTCACGGGCGCAAATGAGTTGCAGGTGCGCAAAGCGGCTTACCAGGCTCTTCTTGCCGGTGCCGCCGGCCAGGTCTTCGGCAACGATCCGATGTGGCGTTTCTCCGGGCCGGGTCTCGATGGCGGGCAAATACGGTGGCAGGATGTCCTGGACAGCCGGGGCGCCCTGAGCATGATGCATCTCTCAGCGCTTTTCAGGACGCTCGAGTGGTGGAAGCTGGAGCCCGTCGGAGCGGATCTTCCTGCCAGTCCCGTGGCCTCTGCGGAGGCCGATCTCTCGGTCGCGGCGGCACGAGACGGAAGCCTGGTGCTCGCTTATGCATCGGGGCCGAAGGCCGTTTACCTGAAATCGTCGCCCATGCCGGCGACGGCGCGGTGGTTCGATCCCTCTTCCGGCGCGATCACGACGGCCCACGGAAAGCCGGACGGCGCCGGCTTCGTGGAATTTCCGGTGCCGGCCGGCACGAACGCTTCCGGACAGGGCGATTGGCTGCTGATCCTCTCCAGGGATGATCCGGCGCGCGCCGATCTGCCTCGGCCTGATTGAGTTTTGGCCTAAAGAGGTAGCTCGCCGTGCCCGCTTCGGCCTTCTGCAGCAATTGTGCAGCCATTCTCCTCAATCGCACCTCGGTTTGCCGAGTCGTAGCATTCTTGAAGGCGCGTCAGAGCAGGGAGACATGACCATGAAGGTTCTGGTAACGGGACATAGAGGCTATATCGGCTCGGTGATGGTGCCGTTTCTCCTGAAGGCGGGCTATCAGGTGCATGGCTACGACAGCGGCCTTTACCGCCGCTGCATCTATCCCCATGGAGGCCGGATCGCGGCAATCCCCGCCGTGACAGGAGACGTGCGCGACATCCAGGCCGAGGACCTCCGGGGCTTCGACGCCGTCATTCACCTGGCGGCCCTGTCGAATGATCCCTTGAGCAATCTCGATCCCGAAATCACCTACGACATCAACCATCGGGGCAGCGTGCGCGTCGCGAAGGCCGCAAAGCGCGCCGGGGTCAAACGTTTCCTCTTCGCCTCCTCCTGCAGCAATTACGGCCTGTCGGACGAGGAGATGATCGACGAGAACGGGGTTCTCAATCCCGTTTCCGCCTATGGGCGCTCGAAGGTCCTGGCCGAACGGGACATAGCGCTTCTTGCCGACGACGACTTCAGCCCGACCTATATGCGCCCGGCCACGGCATACGGCCTGTCGCCGATGATCAGATTTGACATCGTTCTCAACAATCTGGTCGCCTGGGCGGTCACGCAGAAGGTCATCCTGCTCAAATCCGACGGAACGCCTTGGCGGCCGATCGTCCATATAGAGGACATTTCCCGTGCCTTCCTGGCGGCGCTCGAAGCGCCCCGCGAAAAAGTGCACGACCAGGCATTCAACGTCGGCCAGACGAGCCACAACTATCAGATCCGCGAGATCGCCGAGGTGGTGGCCGAGACGGTCCCCGGATGCCGTCTGGAATACGCGTCGGATGCCGGTCCGGACCTCAGATCCTACCGGGTGGATTTCGGCAAGATCGCCCGCGTCCTCCCGGAGTTCAAGCCGGTATGGGACGTTGCTGCAGGCGCGAGGGAACTCTATGCCGCCTATTGCCGTGGCGCCCTGACGCCTTCGCAGTTCGAGGGGCCGCGCTACCAGCGCATCAGCCATATCAGGCAGCTTCTGGCCGGCGGGATCATCGACAATTCCCTGCGGTGGCTGGCCCACCACCAGGACACCGGCATGGCGCAGGCGCATGCCTGAGGCCGGCTCCATGCCTGCGATCACCGCCCTCCCCGCCGAGCGGGTTGAGGAGGATATCGGCGAGCGGATCTATGCGCTTGCCGCCCGGCTTTTCCCGATATGCAGAAGCATTACCGGCAACGGCGTGCGCGAAAGCCTGTCGATCCTCGCGGAGCATATCGAGCTGGATCGTTTCGAGGTTCCCTCCGGAACCAGAGCTTTCGACTGGACGGTGCCCGACGAATGGAACATCCGGGATGCTTTCATCAGCGACATGCGCGGCAGGAAGGTCGTCGATCTGGCGGATTCGAGCCTGCATGTGATGAGCTACAGCGTGCCCGTCAGGCGGATCATGCCGCTTTCCGAGCTGAAGAAGCATATCCACACGCTGCCGCACCAGCCGGAGGCGATCCCCTACAGGACATGCTACTACGGCGAGGAGTGGGGCTTCTGCATGAGCCACAAGGCGTTCCTGGCGCTTGAGGACGGGCTTTACCACGTCTCGATCGACGCCACGCGGGCTCCAGGCGCGCTGAGTTACGGGGAATATCTCCATCGCGGACGCACCGAGCGGGAGGTCCTGCTTTCGGCGCATATATGCCACCCGTCGCTTGCCAACGACAATTGCTCCGGCCTTGCCCTTCTTGCCCTCGTCGCCGCGTCCCTGAAGGGACGCGAGACCCTATACAATTATCGCTTCCTCTTTGCGCCGGGGACGATCGGCGCCTTGTGCTGGCTGGCGGGGAACGAAGACCGGCTCGACCGGCTGGACCATGGGCTGGTGGTCTCCTGCGTCGGCGACGGCGGCGGCCCCAACTACAAGCGCAGCCGGCGGGGGGATGCGTTCATAGACCGGGCGATGGAATGCGTGCGCTGCGACGGCAGGAAGGTGGCGATCGCCGACTTCAGCCCCTACGGATATGACGAGAGACAGTTCTGCTCTCCGGGCTTCGATCTCCCGGTCGGTCTCATTCAGCGCAGTTCCTTCGCGACATTTCCGGAATATCATACGTCGGCGGACAATCTCGACTTCATCCGGCCGGAACACCTCGCCTCATCCTTTCGGATGATCATGGACGTCATAGACATCCTCGAAGACGATTGGGTTCCCTTCAACCTTTCCCCGAAAGGCGAGCCGCAGCTCGGCAGGCGCGGCCTCTACTCCGCGATCGGCGGCCATGATTCGGCGCCGGAAACGGCCATGGGATTTCTGTGGGTCCTCAATCTTGCCGACGGCAAGCACTCGCTCGTGGATATCGCACGCCGCTCTGGCCTGCCCTTCGCCAGCGTCGCACGCGCGGCCGGACTCCTGAAGGAATGCGGATTGCTCGCCGAGGCGGGTTCTGCTCAGCTTTGAAGCGTCTCGTCTTCGAGAAGCGCCCAGTTCCTGTCCTTTTCCGAAATCAGCTTCGGCGCCGCCGGCCAGTCGATCGCGAAGGCCGGATCGTCGTATCGCGCGCCGGTCGCCGCCTCCGGCACATAGGGCCTGGAGATCAGGTAGGAGACGACGGTATCGTCGCTGAGTGACAGGTAACCATGCGCGAAACCCTCCGGAATATAGAGCTGCAGGCGGTTTTCCGCCGACAGTTCCGCAGCCGTCCACCGCCGGTATTGGCGCGAGTCCGGCCGCATGTCGACGGCCACGTCCCAGATCGCGCCGTGGAGGCAGGAGACGAGCTTCACCTCCTGGTGCGGCGGCTTCTGGAAATGCAGGCCGCGCAAGGTGTGTTTCGTCGGAGATTCGCACAGGCTGTGTTGAACGAACCGGTTCTCCAGCGCATGCGCCTCGAACTCGTCGATGCAGAACGTGCGCGAAAACGATCCTCGTTCGTCCTTGTAGGGTACCGGTTTCACCAGCCAGACGCCTCTGAGATCAGTCTCGGAAAAGAGCATACACGGGTTCTCCAACGATACCTCGTTCGCCGGACGCATTTTCTCAGATAGACCGGGCGGCTGACAATCTACCGAGGACGTAAGTTGATGCTGGCTTCTCGGCGGAGACCATCAAATCGAGCTTAAAAAGCTGATGAGGATATACGCCTTACGGATGATGGTACCCTCCCGCATGGCGGTATCGCCTGTGTTTTGCCGTTGGACTAGTCTCATAACAGACAAAAACTCACAAAATCGAGGCAAGGTCGGGGAATTGGCCTTGGATAACGAGAGTTTGCACCAGAGGGGCTTTTCATGAGTTTGCAAGTCAAGCACTCACAATCCGTGACCTATTCCGCCCGGGCCGCGCAATCCTGCCGCCTGTGCGGTGCGAACCTCCGGCACACTTTCGTCGATCTCGGCATGTCGCCGCTGTGCGAAAGCTTCCTCCAGGAAGGCCAGCTCGGCGAGATGGAAGCCTATTACCCGCTTCATGTCTTCGCCTGTGAAGCCTGCCTGCTCGTGCAACTGCCCGAGCATGTCAGCCCGGAAAACATTTTCGACGAGTACGCGTATTTTTCGTCCTATTCCACGAGCTGGGTCGCGCATGCCGAGAAATATTGCGAGCTGATGATGCAGCGCCTCGGCCTTGGCGCCGGCAGCCTGGTTGTCGAGACCGCCAGCAACGACGGCTACCTGCTCCAGCATTTCGTCAAGCGCGGGATACCGGTGCTCGGCATCGAGCCGGCGGCGAACGTGGCCAGGGTGGCGATCGAACGGAACATTCCGACCAGGATCGACTATTTCGGCCGCAGGCTCGCCGGCGAGATGGTGAGCGAAGGGATAAAAGCCGATCTGGTCGTCGGAAACAACGTATTGGCGCAGGTTCCCGATCTGAACGACTTCGTCTCGGGAATGAAGCAGCTGCTGAAAGCCGAAGGCGCGATCACCCTGGAATTCCCGCACATCGCGACCTTGATCGCGCACAACCAGTTCGACACGATCTATCACGAGCACTTTTCCTATTTCTCGCTGTTCACCATACAGATGATGGCACGGCGCCACGAGCTGAAGGTGTTCGATGTGGAGGAGATCCCGACCCATGGCGGCTCGCTCAGGGTCTATCTCGCCCATGCCGAGAGCAGCAGGCCGGTCGACATGCGCGTCGCTCAGCTTCTCGATCGGGAAAGGGAAGCGGGCCTGCATTCCATCGATATCTACAGCACGTTTGCCGAGAGGGCGCGCCAGGTCAAGCGCAACCTCCTCTCCTTCCTGATCCGCATCAAGGAGCAGGGAAGCTCCGTCTGCGGTTATGGCGCACCAGGCAAGGGCAACACCCTACTGAACTACTGCGCCATCGGAACGGACTTCCTCGACTTCACCGTCGACCGCAATCCCTACAAGCACGGCCGCTATACGCCCGGCATGCATATTCCGATCCTGCCGGTCGAGGCCATCGATGCCCGCAAGCCCGATTACATCCTGATCCTGCCGTGGAACCTGAAGGACGAGATCGTCTCCCAGATGAGGCACGTGTCGGATTGGGGCGCGAAGTTCATCGTTCCTATTCCTTCCGTCAGCATCATCGATCCGAAGGAGATGTCGCAATGAAGGTCGTTCTTTTCTGCGGCGGCCGGGGTACCCGCATCCGCGAATATTCCGAGAATGTTCCCAAGCCCATGATCCCTCTCGGGTCGCAGCCGATCCTGCGTCACGTCATGCAATATTACGCCGACTACGGGCATGAGGATTTCATCCTCTGCCTCGGTTACAAGGCGAATATCATCAAGGATTTCTTTCTCAACTGCCGTCCGCAGACATTTTCGGATTGCGTCGTTTCGGGAGAGGGAAGGGTCGAAATCCTCGGCGAGGTCCAGAAGGATTGGCGGATATCGCTGATCGATACGGGGATCTGGCGCAATATCGGGGAACGCCTCTGGGCGGTGCGCGAGCATGTGCGCGGCGAAAAGATGTTCCTTGCCAATTACAGCGACGGTCTGACGGACGTCGATCTGGACGACATGGTCGAGCAGTTCGAAGCGAGCGGCAAGATAGCCTGCTTTCTGGCCGTGCGCCCCCCGCTGACCTATCACCTGGCGGATATCGGGGAAGGGGGGCGGGTGCGCGAATTCCGCTCGTCCGATACGTCCGACATCTGGATCAACGGCGGCTACTTCCTGATGCGCAGCGAGATCTTCGACTACATGCGCGAGCGGGAAGAGCTCGTCCTCGAGCCGTTCACCCGGCTGATCAAGGACAACATGCTGATGGCCTACAAGCATGAAGGCTTCTGGCGCTCCATGGATACGCTGCGGGACTGGCAGTCCCTGGAGGAGATGGTCGAGCGCGGGGAAATGCCCTGGACGCGGCAATCCTTCGCCTCGCGCTCCGCGCGGATGCAGGTTGCAGGTCTGTCATGATGCCGTTGCCGCTTGTGCGGGGCGGAGAGCGGCTGCGCATTCTCTGCCTCGGCGCGCATGCCGACGACATCGAAATCGGCGCCGGCGGCACGATCCTGGCGCTGATCGCCGCGGGCCACCGCATCGACGTTCACTGGTGCGTGCTGAGCGGCAATGCCGAGCGGGCGCGGGAAAGCTTGAAATCGGCGGAGGCGTTCCTCGATGGAGCAGCCTCTCGAACGGTGGAACTGGGGAATTTTGACGACAGCTATTTTCCGAACCAGAGCCGCGAAATCAAGGATTGGCTCAAGAATATCCAGACGCGAGTTGAGCCGGACGTCATTTTTACGCATAGCCGGCACGACGCGCACCAGGATCACCGGGAGGTGAATAGAATTACAAGCAATATATTCAGGAATCATCTTATCCTGGAATATGAAATACCGAAATGGGATGGGGATATTTCAGAACGGAACACCTATATACAGTTAAATACGGAAATACTTGAAAAGAAGATAGCGCTTCTTAATAAATATTTCGCTACGCAACGATCCAAGGATTGGTTTGATAGCGAAGTTTTCCGCGGATTGGCCCGGCTGCGCGGCATGGAATGCCGCTCTCCGTCGAATTTCGCCGAAGCGTTCACAATTCGGAAATTAACCATAGGTTAATTTACCGGCCTATTTCGATGTTTTAGTTTATTTTATTACAGAAATTGTTAACATAAAGTGTTCCGTGGGGGTTGAACCAAAAATCCGTACCGTAATCGAAAATGACATATCGAGAAAACGGAGAGGGTCATGGATGAATATGGATTTTACTCGTGGTCGGAGGAAGTAGAACTCCGCGATAGCATACAGCTTCAAGATATAAAGAACATTTCGGAACTGCGGCGCCTGCAGGAGCAGAGCCATCCGAAATATGCCGCAACGGACTTTCTGGCGATTGTCGACAAGAGGAATCTCGAGCGTGAATGCCTGGCGACCAGCCTTGCCAATCACAATGTCGGCCTCAGGCTTTTTACCTTTTCCAATCTGGAGGACCTGAAGAAGTCCAGAAGCGACGCCGGCGCCTTGCGGGCGGTTCTTTTCAACGCCGGCAGCGCCGACGCAGACAATACCGCCCTTGTCGAAGAGATCGCCGAGCTCGTCTCGACGCTCGACCCGATCCCGGTCGTGGTGCTTGCGCACAATCAGGATCTCGCCACCATCCTCAAGTTCATCGGCGTCGGTGTGCGGGGCTATATTCCGACATCCGTCGGAATTGAGGTCTGCGTACAGGCAATCGCCCTTGCCATCGCCGGCGGCAAGTTCGTACCGGCAAGCAGCATCTTGGCGATGCGTGGCCTGTTGGGTGTTCAGGCGATTCGCCAGCCGAGGCCCGGATATTCCTTCACGGTGCGCCAGTCGGCCGTGGCCGACGCACTGCGGCGGGGCAAGGCGAACAAGATCATCGCCCATGAGCTGGATCTGTGCGAGAGCACGGTGAAGGTGCACATTCGCAACATCATGAAAAAGCTCGGAGCGACCAACCGCACGGAGGTTGCCTGCAAGATAGGTGAACTGACGTTCGACCAACCCAGGGTTTGAACCAATCCCCTTCCCGCAGGAGTCCGCCAATGATCTGGTTGGAAGCAGTGCCGGCGAATGACGACGCCCCCATGCCGCGGTTTCTTGCCGCCCTGATGAACAGAAAGCTTCTTCTGCTCTCGTGCACGGCGGCGGGTCTCGCCATCGGGCTGGCCGGGTATCTGAACGCACCCGTGCGGTATCGCTCGGAAGCCGTGCTCGCGCTCGATGTGCGCAAGCTGCAGGCCTTGCCGACGGAATCGGTCGTGTCTCCCCTGCCGCAGGAAAGTCCGGTGCTGCGCACCGAACTCGACATCATAGGCTCGCGCATGATGGCGGAGAGGGTCCTGGCACTGCTGCGCAGCCGGGGCGTCCAGGTCGAGGCGCCCGGCGGCGCGGAAAGCGGAAAGGTCGCCAGATTGAGCGGCGGGCAGGAAAAGGAAACGCCGCTGCCCGCCCAGTCTGCCGAGGATCGCGCCCTGGTTGATCAACTTCTCTCCAATGTGCGGGTCGTGAACGACGGCCGGTCCTACACGATCTATATCGCATTTCAGGGCCGCGACCCCGATTATGCCGCAACCGTGGCCAATGCCTATGGCGAGGCGTATATCGATTACCAGATCGACCTTCAGACCACCGCCACCAAGCGGGTCAGCGACTGGCTGGGCGACAAGCTCGTCAGTCTTCGCGACAAGCTCGAGAAATCGGAGCGGGCCGCCACCTCCTTCCGCGAGCAGGCAGGCATCGTGAAGTCCAACGGAACGACCCTGCTTGCCCAGCAGATTGCCGGGCTGAATGCCGAACTGGCGAGCCTTCGCGGCAAGCTCGCGGGTTCGCAGGCGCGGCTTTCGACCGCGCTCAGCGCGCTGGGCAGCGACGGTCTGGCCTTGGCCGAGGTGCTGGATTCCCCCGCCATCCAGGCGCTTCGCGCCGAAGAAGCCAAGATCAAGCGGGATCTTGCGGAAATCAACGAAAGCGGCGCCTTGAAGAACCCGCGCCTGCCGCAGCTGCATTCCCAGATCAGCGCTCTCAGGCGGCAGATCGCGGCGGAGGTGAACCAGATCGTCAACAGCCTGCGCAACGAGATCGACGTCAACCGCCGCCAGCAGGAAGGCGTGGAGGCAAGCCTTCGCGAAATGCAGGGCGAAATGGCCTCGGCCAGCCAGGCGCTTGTCCAGGCGGATCAGCTCGATCGCGAGGCAAGCGCCAACCGCGCTATCTACGAGAGCTATCTGACCCGTTACAAGCAGACGATCGAACAGGATGGTCTGGCCGCCGCGGAGGCGCGCATGATCTCGCGCGCAATGCCGAGCGACAGGCCCTACAGCCCGGATCTCCTGACATGGCTGCTGGGCGGCTTCCTCCTTGGAACATCGGGAGGCCTCGGCGCGATCTTCCTCCTGGAGCTCAGGCGAAGCCTGCGGCTCTCTCCCGAGGCGATCGAACAGAAATCCGGCGTTCCGGTGATCGGCAAGATACCGGAGCTCTCCCCGGCGGAGCGCCAGCGCGTTCAGGCGCTGGTGCGGGACGGGCGCTCGCCTTTCGCCCGCGTCCTTGCCGATCTTCAGGGTTATCTCAAACTCCTGGACAAGCCGGGCTCCGTTCCCGCCATAGCGATCGCTTCGGCCGAAGACGGGGAAGGCAAGACCTTCGTTGCCGCAAGTCTCGCGCGCTCCTTGGCCGCTGCCGGCATCAGGCCCGTCATAGTCGACGCCAACTTGCGCAATCCGGGCGTCGGCAGGGAATTCTACATACAGCCCTCGGCGCATCTGGAGCAGGCCATCCGCGACGACTTTTCGCTGGACGGCATCATCCAGAGCGACCATTCCTCCCGCGTCGACATGGTCTGCGCCAAGACGAGCGAGGCGCCCTCGGAATTCATCATCGGAAACGACAAGTTCCCGAAACTGATCGCGGAGCTGAAGCGGCGATACGATCTGGTGCTGATCGACATGCCGTCGGCCGCGTCGGGATTCGACATGATGCGCATTGCGGCGCTGGCGGACACGACGCTCGTCGTCGTGCGCGACGAGGATGCGCGCGTGGCCAAAGCGATGGCCCTGATGCGCAGGATGCGCGCCGCCGGACAGAGCATCGGCGGGGTCATCCTGAACGGCGTCGCCCGCCGAAGCCTGCAGCAGCGGCTCATGTTCTCGCCCGTTTCCGGCCGCCCGGCGCTGTCATGGCCGGTCCGGCGACCGGATTCGGCGAAAACCGAACCTCTGGTGGCGAAAATTTGAAGGGCAAAGGTGAAGCCAATGAACGGGCAGACCTCTCCGATCTTTTTGCTTTCGCGCATATTCCTGGCTTTCGCAGCGCTTGCCGCCCTGATGCTTGCATGGCAGCCTGCCAGCGCGCAGACCTCGGACTACCGGGTCGCCCCCGGTGACGTCCTTCTCGTCACGGTTTATGGCGACACCCAGCTCTCGGGCTCGTTTCCCGTGAGCCCCGACGGCAGCATCGGCTATCCCGTCCTCGGCAACATTCCGGTCAGCGGCAAGACGGTGACGGAGATCGGCGATCGGATAGGCAACGATCTGAAGGAGCACATCGCGAACCTTTCCGTCGCGGTGGCGGTCAAGGAATACGCGCCGGTCTTCGTCCTCGGAGAGG
This sequence comes from Shinella sp., assembly GCA_033795365.1. GTDB lineage: Bacteria > Pseudomonadota > Alphaproteobacteria > Rhizobiales > Rhizobiaceae > JARYGU01. The sequence goes on along the minus strand of JARYGU010000001.1, from coordinate 252,957 downwards.
TGCAGCGGCCCGGAAAGTACGAATTTCGCCCCGGCATGATCGTTCTCGAGCTCTTCGCGCTCAGCGGCGGCCTTCGCGAGAAGACGACGCAAGGCGACATTCCCGGAATGCAGATGGTGGCCTTGCGCCAGGAATATGAGGATATCGGCCTCCAGATCTTCGGGCAGGAGGTCAAGCGCGCGCGGCTTGAAGCCGAAATGAACGACGAACCTTTCGAATATGTCTTCGATCCGGGGAGCAGCCGGCAGGATCCGGCAGCCGCCCGGCGCGTGATCGACTCCGAGCGCAAGCTCTATGACCAGCGGCTATCCGCGTTGGAGGCCGAGAAAAGGAGCCTGGAGCGGCAGAGGCACGGCTTCATCGAGGAAATCGCGACGCTCGAGAAAAGCGGCAAGCTGCGTGACGAGGAGGTTGCGCTGCTCAACGAGGATGTGACCGCAGCCAAGAGCCTCGTCGACAGGGGGCTGACGGCGAAGACGCAGTTGCGCGAGAAGCAGAGGGAGCTTTCCGCGACAAATCGCGATGCGCTGGAGTTCGGCTCGTTCCTCGCGCGGGCGCGCCAGAACCTCGCCGAAATCGAAGGACGTCTCCTGACATTGCAGGACCAGCGCCGGAACGATGCTGCCAGGGATATTCGCGAGATCGATCTCGACACGCTGCGCCTTCGCCGCAAGATGGCTTTCGTCGTCCAGTCCATGGCCGAGCTCGGCATCGCCGTCCAAAGGGCCGCGGAAGCGGATCAGGAACTGACGGTGCGCTTTTCCGCCATCAGGCTCGTCGATGGCGCCTATCGCGAAACGGCGATCGCCGAATACGAACCGATAAAGGCCGGAGATATCGTGCGCGTCACGCTGTTCCTGGCCGACAAGGTCGTGGCCCAGCGCAACGTCAACTGAGGCATGTCGCGCACGGTACGCGAAGCAATCGGGATTTTCCCCTCATCCGCCTGCCGGTCGCCTTCTCCCCGCCCGCCGCAGGGAGAGGTTTCTTGTGTCGTGTATCGTGGTCTGAAGGACCGCGACGCGGTTGGACCTCGACCGACGCTGCGGCCGGAGATGCCGGGCTTCGCCGGCTATCTGGCCTTGCCGGGTGCGAGTATCCGGCCCTCCTCCTCCTTGTCGAGGGGGCCTTCGGCTTCCAGGGTGTCGAGATAGGCATCCACGGTCGAGGCCGCCAGATCCGATGCCGGCGTGAAACCGGTCGTCCCCGAGCCCTCCGAGACGGCGACGTCGACGGAAAAGCCGGCGCCGCGGTCGCATGCCAGGCCGCGCACGGCGTCCTGCGGGTATTCGACCCGGAACATCCGGCATATGCCTCCCGTGACCCGATAGCTTCCGAGCGCGATGAAATTCGCATCCCGGCCGTCGAGGCTGACGGTGGTTGCCGAGCCGCTGGGCCTGTCGGCAAGCAGCGAGGCGATCTCGCCTGCACTGCTGATCAGCCCTCCGCCGGAGGCGTCCGTGCGGTCGGCGAACCAGAACCCCCCGCCGAATCCGACGGCGAGAAGCAGGGATGCGGCCAGCGGCAGCAGCGCCCGCGATGCGAACCTCGGATGCCTTTTCAGGGGAACGACGTTGCCGGCGGGGACGTCCGCCGCCATGATGGCATTTATCAGCCGGTCTGGCGGCGGCTCGCTCAGCAGATCGCCGAAGGCCTCGCGCGCGAGGCGGCGCGATACCTTGAAACTGTCTATGCGTCTCGAAAGCTCGGGATCTCCGGCGGCGGCGCTTGAAACCGCCGCCGCGGAAGCCTCGTCAAGTTCGCCGTCCACAAAGGCCATCAACATTTCGTCCGTCATTCCCGGTTTGGTCATTGGGCTTCCCCTGTTCTCGGCATCTGACCGGAAGGCATTTCCGGATTGCCGGAGACCGTTGCCGTCAGATACTGGCGCGCCCGCGCCAGCCGGCTCATCACGGTGCCGATCGGTATGTCCAGAACCTCCGCGGCATCCCGATAGCTCAGCCCGTCCACGCAGATGAGGATCAGGATCGAGCGCTGCTCTTCCGGCAGATCGTCGATGGCCCGCATCGTCGCCCTGAGCGTCTGCCTTGCCTCCATCGTATGGCGGCCGTCTTCTCCGGCATGGTCGTGCTCCGGCTCCGCCATGTCCACCAGCACCTCGCGGCGCGCGCGGCGATAGCCGTCGATCCAGAGGTTGCGCAGGATGCGGAAAAGCCACGCGTCGAAATTCGAGCCTTCCCGGAAGGTGTGGAGGGAATGCAAGGCACGCTCGCAGGCGGCCTGAACGAGATCGTCCGCCTCCGTCCTGGAGCGGGTGAGCGACAGCGCGAAAGCCCGCAGCCGCGGCAACATGCTCACCATTCGTCCTTTCGCGTCATCGGTCATCGGCACCTCTGGATCCGGTTCATTCTCCGCTAGAACGGAACGGTTGAAAACTTATTCCATCGCCCTGAAAAAAATCTGCCGATCGGGAATAACCGCTGCCACACGACGTTTGGATACGATGACTGCCGTGTGAAAGGACGCGGTCGTTAGAATGAATTAAATCGAGGACGTAGTGTGTATCCTCTTTCGCGCGCTGCGCGTTAAAATCAGTTCCGCCGGGCGGCGCAAAGGACCCTTGCCATGAAGCATATTCCGCTGAAGACCTTTCTCTGCTCTTTCCTCCTGGTCTTCGTTCTGGATGCCCTGGAGGTGGCCGGCCGGCGGGGAGGCGAGTTTCATGCGGTTTCGCTCGCCCTCGCCGATGACGACGATTGGGATGACGATCGCGATGACGATGACGACGACGACGATGACGATGATGATGACGGCGGCCGGGTTTACCGCGCGCCCGTCAGGCGCCCGCTGTCTCCCGAATTCGTCGTGGCCGTTCCGGATTCCGCTGCGCTCGACGCCATTTCCGCCCTTGGGTTCACCATCGTTTCGCGCGACCGGATCGACCTGATCGGGGCTGATGTCGCGCGTCTTCGTCCGCCAGCGGGCGTATCGCTGGAGGCCGCCCGCCAGCAGATCGGACAGGTCGTGACGCAGGCGGTGCTCGATCTCAATCATCTTTACCAGCCCGAAGAGCTGACATGCGGCCCCGACGGCTGCGCAGCGTTCGAAATGATCGGCTGGCGATCGGCCGCCACCTGCGATCTGGCGCCGACGATCGGGATCATCGAGACGGGAGTGAACGAAAAACATCCCTCCTTCGCCCCCGGACAGGTCGAAACCATTGCCATCCTCGACGAAAGCCGCCGCGCCGCCTCGAAGATCCACGGGACGGCCGTTGCTCTGCTTATCGGCGGACAAAGCGGCAGCCGCACTCCCGGCGTCCTGCCGAAAGCCCGCCTCCTTGTCGCCGAAGCGTTTCATCGCTCCTCGGGCGGGCAGGAGAACGCCGACATATTCGATATCGTCCGCAGCATCGAGAAGCTCGCCGAGCGGAACCCGGATGTGATCAACATGAGCTTTTCCGGACCCGGCAATCTCCTGCTCGAAAGGGCGGTTGCCGCTCTTGCGGAGCGGGGCATCCCCGTCGTGGCTGCTGCCGGCAATGCCGGCCCTCGGGCGGCCCCGGCCTATCCGGCCGGCTACCCGCAGGTGATCGCGGTGACGGCAGTCGACCGGGAAAACCGCATCTACCGGCAATCCGGCTCGGGAGAGCACATCGACTTCGCCGCTCCCGGCGTCCGCCTGTGGGCGGCGGCATCCATATCCGGCGGACGGCTGCGCTCCGGCACGTCCTATGCCGCGCCCTTCGTGACATCGGCCATAGCGATCATGCGAAAGGAGCAACCCGAAAAACCGTCCTCCGATCTCGTCGAGCTGCTTGCGCAAAAGGCGATCGACCTCGGCGAAAAGGGCAGGGACCCCGTCTATGGCTGGGGCCTGCTTCAGATGCCCGCCTGCATGGCGAGCGCTTCGGCAATGCCCTAGGGTCAAAACTTCAACAGAAGCCATGGCCTGATGGAGTTTTGACCCTAAAGAAGCCCTCCGCTCGGGAGGGCTTCGCGGAGGACTGCTCCGTCAATCGTCGTCGTCATCATCATCGTCGCTGGACCACATCTGCCGGTCGTGCCGCCAGCGCCAGCCGCCGTCGTCCTCGTCATCGTAGCCGTAACGCCACCGCATGTAATGCCGGTCTTCATCATCATCGTCGTCGATGAAGATTGCCGGCGGCTGGCCGAAGGTCTCTTCGGCGGAGGCGGAAAGCGGAGTCGCCGCCAGCGCCGCGGCGGCAAGCGCAACCGCCAGTCCCGCATTGAGCAAACGTGTCATGGAAATCTCCTGTCGTCGCATGATCGAATCGTTACGCTCGAAAACGGCGGCGCAACGCGTTTATTCCCTTTCCTGCTTCCGCAAAGCGCCGGAGCGCCGGCAATGTCGCAGCCGCCGGGTATTGAAAAGAGGGGACCTGATCCCAGCTTTCCTGAAGACGGATTTCCATCGGGGCGGAGGGCAGGCCATGGACGGTTCGGACGATCTCGAAAAGCGGGCGGCCAAGGCCACGCTGGGTTTCGTCGTCGCGCTGGCGATCATGATCTTTCTTGCCGCAGGCTCGCTATCCTACTGGCAGGGTTGGCTGTTCCTGATCCACTTCTCGGCTTGGTGTGCCGGGCTCACATACTATTTTCTGAAGCACGATCCCGCCTTGATAGAACGGCGCCTGCGGGTGGGGCCTGCGGCTGAGCGGGAATCCTCGCAGAAGCGGATCCAGCTTTTCACGAGCATCGTCACCATTGCTCTCTTCATCGGTTCGGTGCTCGACTATCGCTTCGGCTTCTCGGTCGTACCGGTGCCGATGGTAGTCCTCGGCCATGTGCTGATCGCCGCCGGTTTCCTCGCCTGCTATTTTGTATTCCGGGAAAATTCCTACGCTTCGGCGACGGTGGAGGTGAGGGAAGGCCAGCGGGTCGTATCGAGCGGGCCTTACGGCCTGGTGCGCCATCCGATGTATGCGGGCGTTTTGCCGCTCTTCCTGGGTATACCGCTGGCGCTCGGCTCCTATTGGTTGCTCATCGGCATCCTGTTCGTTCTCGTAGGGCTCGTCGCACGGCTGTTGGACGAGGAAAGACATCTCTCGGCGAACCTGCCGGGCTATGGGGAATACTGTCGCAAGGTCCGGTACAGGTTGCTGCCGGGCATATGGTAGTCCGGGCGCCGGGGCGGCATGATCGGGGCCGCGCTCCGGCTCAGCCGGAATTGCTGCCCCGGCGCAGGCCGTCCATCAGGAGGCCGATCAGCCGGTGCGAGCGGTCGCGCCATTCCGGCGAATCCGGCATCGAATAGATGCTGGAAAGGGCATGCAGGAGGTCGACCGTCTCGATATCGTTGCGGATGAGGCCTTGTTCCGCGGCGGTCTTCAAAAGTTCGTCCAGGGCTCTGCGGATGATGCCGGTGCCTTCCGCAAACAGCGAGGAATTGGAATTCATCAGGATCTTGAGGCTGTTCGCCATGCCCCGCTTGGCCGCGATATAGCCCACGAAACGCAGCATCCATTCCTTCAGCGCCACATCGGGGGGATGTTTTCCGGAAAGTTCCGCTGCTGCCGCAGCAAGGCTTTCGAGTTCGCGGCGATAGACGACTTCCACCAGATGCTCGCGGGTCGGGAAGTGCCGATAGAGAGTGCCGATGCCGACGCCGGCTCTTCGGGCGATATCCTCCAGCGAGGTCTCCACGCCGTTCTCCGCAAAGGCGAGCGCCGCGACCTCGATCAGTTTTTCGCGATTGCGGCGGGCATCGGCGCGAAGTTTCTCGGGGGCGGATATTGCTGTCTTCGGCGGGGCCGGGGCCAAAACGATGCTCCAGATGATTTCGAGACTTGACGAAAACCCGCAAGCCACTAGATTAAGCGGAGGCTCCTCCGTTTATGTGGAGGGCCTTCCACCTCTTAACCCAGAAGGGAACGGGTGTCATGCCTGAACCTACCGGGGTTACCCCCTTACTCTACCTAGCGCGCCAAGGCCGGAAGGCCAGGCCGTCTGGATTCTGAATTCCATTCTCGTGACGATGGCAGGAGCTTGATCCATGACACGAACGGTTCAACTTTCATTGGAGATCAACGGGAGGCCGCATGCGCTCGACGTCGAGCCCCGCGTGACGCTTCTCGACGCGCTGCGCGAGCATCTGGCGCTGACCGGCACCAAGAAGGGCTGCGATCAGGGCCAGTGCGGCGCGTGCACCGTGCATGTGGACGGCAGGCGCGTGCTCGCCTGTCTGACCTTGGCGGCCCAGGTCGAAGGCCGGAAGATCGCCACGATCGAGGGCTTGGCGGCCGAAAACGGCGACCTGCATCCCGTGCAGGCTGCATTCCTGGAACAGGACGCCTTCCAGTGCGGCTATTGCACGCCGGGCCAGATCATGTCGGCCGTGGCCTGCATCCGCGAGGGGCATGCCGGGTCGCAGGAGGAGATCCGCGAATACATGTCCGGAAATCTCTGTCGCTGCGGGGCCTATAACAGCATCGTCGCGGCAGTCCGCGAAGCGGCGGAGGCAGCGTGATGAGAGACTTTTCCTATCTGCGCGCCACCTCGGCCGACGAGGCGCGTCAGGCCGCCGTTCGATCGGGCGCCATGCTGCTTGCCGGCGGCACGACCCTTCTCGATCTCGCCAAATGCGGCGTGGCTGATCCCGAGATGGTGATCGACATCACCCATCTTTCGGGCCTCTCCGAGATTTCAGTCGATGGAACCGGTGCCGCAATCGGCGCGCTCGCCAGGATGAGCGAGGTTGCGGATCATTCGGCAATCCGCACGGACTTCCCGGCCGTCTCGGAATCGCTGCTGCTTGCGGCTTCCGCCCAGCTCCGCAACATGGCGACCGTCGGCGGCAATCTCCTGCAGCGCACGCGCTGTCCCTATTTCCGCGATCCCGCCGCCTTCCCCGCCTGCAACAAGCGAAATCCGGGTTCCGGCTGTTCGGCGATCGGGGGCGTGACCCGCAACCATGCGGTGCTCGGCGTGAGCGAAGCCTGCATCGCCTCCTATCCCGGCGATCTCGCAGTGGCTTTGGTTGCCTTTGACGCAACCGTGGATCTCGGCGGACATGCGGTGCCGGTGGACGATTTCTTCCTCGTGCCGGGAGACCGGCCGGACCTTGAGACGGTGCTCGGACCCGGCGAGATGATCCTGGGGATTTCGATCCCCGCGTCTGCGGCCGCCCGCAACTCCACCTATCTGAAGGTCCGGGACAGGCAATCCTACGAGTTTGCGGCAGCCAGCGCCGCCGTCGGCCTGGAACTGGAGGCGGACGGCAAAACGATCCGGGACATTCGCGTCGCGCTCGGCGGCGTCGCCACCAGGCCCTGGCGGGCGCGGGCGGTCGAGCAGGCGCTCGCCGGCAAGGTGCTCGATGCCGAAACCGTCGAAAAGGCAAGCCGCCTCGCCATGGAGGGTGCCGTTTCTCATGGCGCCAACCAGTACAAGATCGAACTCGCGCCGCGCGTCGTCGCGCGCGCCATCCTGAAAACGGGAGGTCTGGCATGACCATCATGGAACCCCACAAGCACGGCGATGCTTCCGATGGAGTGATCGGCGGGCGTCAGTCCCGCTTCGAAGGCGGCATGAAAATCACGGGCGCGGCCACCTATGCGCTGGAATATCCGGTCGAAGGATTGGCGCATGCGGTGCTGGTGCAGAGTACGGTTCCGGCCGGCCGCATCGTCGGCATCGATGCATCGAAGGCGCTCGTGGCTCCGGGCGTGCTGATGGTGCTGACGCCGGACGACGATCTCGGCCTCACGGTCGCAACCGACTGGTACGGAAATCGTCCCGAAAACCAAGCCTATCTTCCATTGACGCACGAGGTGTCGTTCAACGGCCAGACGATCGCCGCGGTGGTCGCCGAAACCCGCGAGCAGGCGGCTGAAGCCGCCAGGCTGATCGATGTCGTTTATGAGGAGACGCCGTCAATCGCGGGCCTCGACGATCCGAATGCCGGTGACGGCATGCTCATGGAGAATTTAAGCTCGGCATGGGGCGATGCCGAAGCGGCGTTTGCCGCGGCGCCGGTCAAGATCGAGGCGGAATACACGACGCCGCGCGAATACCACGTCGCGATGGAGCCGCACGGTCTCACCGTGAAATGGGAGGGCGACCGGCTGACGGTCTGGGAGCCGAGCCAGTGGTCGCATGGCATGGCGCGTACCTATGCGGAATGGTTCGGCATTCCCTACGAAAACGTCCGGCTTGTCTCGCCCTTCATCGGCGGCGGTTTCGGCTCGAAAGCTGCAGCGCTCGCCTACAGTGCGCTGGCTGCCGTTGCTGCAAAAAGGCTCGACCGGCCGGTGAAGCTTGCGGTGACGCGGCCGCAGAACTTCACCAGCTATGGCGGCCGGGCCGCAACACGCCAGACGATCAAGCTCGGCGCGACGGAGGACGGCGTGTTGCAGGCCATCATTCATCGTGGCGCCAGTGAAACCTCCACTTATGGGGTCTGGCCCGAACAGACAGGCGCGGCAACGCCGATCCTCTACAAGGTCGAGAACTTCTCGTCGCAGCACAGGGTGGTACCGGTCAATACCGTCACGCCCGGCGCGTTGCGTGGTCCGGGCAAGAACCCGAGCGCCTACGGCATCGAGAGCGCGATGGAGGAGCTTGCCTACAAGCTCGGCATGGACCCGCTTGAAATCCGGCTGAAAAACTACGCTGATCACGATTACCAGTCCGGCAAGCCTTGGTCGACCCGCCGGCTGCGCGAGGCATTGACGGAAGGGGCGGATGCTTTCGGCTGGACCCGACGCAGCCACGCGCCGCGTTCCATGCGCGACGGCAAGACCTTGATCGGCTGGGGTATCGGCTGCGGTACGTTCCCCGTCATCCAGGCGCCGAGCGAGGCGATGATCCGCATCCTCGGCAACGGCCGCGTCGAAGTCGTCAGCGGCGCGATCGACATGGGGCAGGGAACCTATACGATCCTGGCGCAGACCGCAGCCGAGGTGTTCGGCGTGCCCGTCAGTCAGGTCGATGTCCGCCTCGGCGATTCCCGTCTGCCGGGTTCGGCTATCGCGGGTGGCTCGATGCTGGCTGGTTCCATTCTTGGGGCTGTCCACAAGGCGGCGACCGCTGCCCGCGACGAGCTGATCGGCCTGGCGCTCAACGACGAAAACTCGCCGCTGCGTGATACGGGAGCGAACACGCTGACCTTCGACGGCGGACGGATTTCCGTGCCGCGCGGCGAGGGGCCGTCATTGACGCTGCCGGAGCTGATGGCGGCGCTCGGCCGAGACGAGATCGAAATCCGCCGGAACACCCTGCCGGACGGCGCGAGCGCCCAGGATCATCACCTTGCCTGGACGACCATGGCCAAGGTGCAGGGCCCGACCATGGGCGACTACTCCATGCATAGCTGGTGCGCCCATTTTGTCGAGGTCAGGGTGGACGAGGATTTCGGCACGGTCAGGGTGTCCCGCATGGTTTCCGCCTTCGACTGCGGCCGGCTCTACAATCCACGGCTGGTGGAAAGCCAGTGGCGCGGCGGCATCATCATGGGTATCGGCCAGGCACTGCTCGAAGAGGGGCTTGTCGACCGGAGAAACGGCCGAACCATCAACAACAACGTAGGTGACTACCTTGTGCCGACCAATGCCGACATCCCGCATATCCAGGTGATCTCCGTCGGGGTTCCCGATTTCAACGCCTCCGTGCTCGGCGGCAAGGGCGTGGGCGAGGTCGGCATCGTCGGCGTTGCGCCGGCGATCGCCAATGCCGTCTTCCACGCGACGGGAAAACGCGTCCGCGACCTGCCGATCACGCTGGAGAAGCTGATCTGAGGCGGAGGCCTCGCATCCCGTTCTGATCGTCTCGGGCGGCGGAATTCGGTTTCCGCCGCCTGAAATCTTCGTCCCGTCAAACCGCAGGCGGGTTGAGCCTCGCGAATCCCTCCTGCCGGTAATAGGGAAAATGCGGATAGGGCGGGGTGGTCTCGCTTGCGGCGTCGAGCCGGGCGACCTGCTCCGGCGTCAGGGCCCAGCCGACAGCGCCGAGGTTCTGGCGAAGCTGCTCCTCGTTTCGCGCGCCGATGATGACCGAGGAGACGGTCGGGCGCTGCAGCAGCCAGTTGATGGCAATCTGCGGCACGCTCTTTCCGGTCTCCTGCGCGATACCGTCCAGCGCATCGACGATCCTGTAGAGCCGCTCGTCGTCGACCGGCGGCGCAAAGCCCGCCGTCTCGTGAAGGCGGCTTGCCTCGGGCAGCGGTTGGCCTCGGCGGATTCGGCCGGTGAGCCGACCCCATCCGAGCGGGCTCCAAACGAGCGCGCCGAGGCCCTGGTCCTTGCCCAGCGGCATCAGATCCCATTCGTAATCGCGCCCGACGAGGGAATAATAGGCCTGGTTGGCGACATAACGCGGCCAGCCTTGGCGGTCGGCGGCCGCCAGCGACTTCATGATCTGCCAGCCGGAAAAATTGGAAACGCCGGCATAGCGTACCTTTCCGGCCCGCACGAGCATGTCGAGCGTGGAGAGCACTTCCTCGACAGGCGTCGAGGCGTCGAAGGCGTGCATCTGCAGGATGTCGATATGGTCGGTGCCGAGCCGGCGAAGCGCGTCCTCGACGGCGCTGACCAGCCGCGGCCGTGAGGAGCCGGCGTCGTTCGCACCGTCCCCCATGGGCAGGCTGGTCTTGGTCGAGATCAGCACGTCGCCGCGCCGCCCCTTGATCGCCTCTCCCAGCACCTCCTCGGAGGCGCCGTTCGAATAGACGTCGGCGGTGTCGAACAGGTTGAGGCCTGCCTCCAGGCAGATGTCGACGAGCCGGCGGGCCTCCCGGGCATCGGTATTTCCCCAGGCTCCGAACAGCGGTCCGGATCCGCCGAAGGTGCCGGCACCGAAGCTGAGGGCGGGCACTTTGAGGTCCGACTTTCCAAGTTGTCTGTATTCCATCGTGGTATTCCTTCGTATTTTCGTCGACTGTGGTCGGGATCGGGCGGTCACTCGGCCGCGTCGGCGCATGCGGCGGCCGGGGCGAACGGGCGGCTGCGCTTTTCGAGGCGGATCGCCACCAGTCCCACGGCAAGCGCCAGAAGTGGGACGACGCCGGCGACCAGGGTGACGAAGCCGAGCCCCGGACCCTTGTCGATCACCACGCCGCCGAGCCAGGCGCCGATGGCATTGCCGAGGTTGAAGGCCGCGATATTGAAGCTGGAGGCAAGGCCCTGTCCGGCGCCTTCCGCTTTCTCCAGCACCCACATCTGCAGCGGAGAAACGGTCGCGAAGGCGGTAGCGCCGAAAAGGCCGATGGCGACCACCGCAAGTGCCGCGTGATGAATGGCGAAGGTCATCAGCAGAAGCACCGCGGAGAGCGCGATCAGACTGCCGAGCATGGTCGGCACGAGGTAGCGGTCGGCAAGGCGCCCGCCGAGAAGGTTGCCGGCGACAAGCCCGCCGCCGAAGACGAGCAGGATCGGCGACACGGCGGCATCCGAAAAGCCGGTGATCTCGGTCAGAATGGGCGCGATATAGGTGAAGCCGGCAAAGACCCCGACCCAGCTCAGCACGGTCGTCAGCAGACCGAGGAGAACGGAGCGGCGAGCGAGGACCGAGAGCACGCCTTGCGCGCTTCCATCCTGCTGGGCCGCGGCCTCGTCGCGCGGGACGAGCAGCGCGATCACGGCGAGGGCGGCGATGCCGATGAGCGTCACGGCCCAGAAGGTCGCGCGCCATCCGTATGCCTGGCCGAGCCAGGTGCCGAGGGGAACGCCGAGGATATTAGCGACCGTCAGGCCGGTGAACATGATCGCGATCGCGGAAGCCTTCTTGCTGGGTGCGACGAGACCTGTCGCGACCACGGAGCCGATCCCGAAAAACGATGCATGGGCGAAAGCGGTGAGAACGCGCGCGGCCATCAGCGTCCAGTAGTCGGGAGCCAGCGCACAGGCGAGGTTGCCGAGGGTGAAGACGACCATGAGGCTCATGAGCAGCGTCTTGCGCGACCATTTTCCGGTGAGCGCGCCAAGCAGCGGTGCGCCGGCCACGACGCCGAGCGCATAGCCGGATATCAGCAGACCGGCGGCGGAGATGGAGACGCCGAGATCGTTGCCGACCTCGATGAGCAGGCCCATGATGACGAATTCTGTGACGCCGATGCCGAAGGCACCGGCTGTCAGGGCATAAAGAGCAAGGGGCATTTCGAAGACCTCAGTTTCAAGGACTGGTTTCGGATGCCGGGAATATGGACCTTCGCTTTTGAGTGAAGTAGGCTGCAGCGAGGAACATCATTTATGAATTGAATTCACAATGGCCCGCCTTGAAGTCAACCGGTCCGGAGAAATGGAAGTGTTTGTCCGGGTGGTCGAGCTCGGCGGGTTTTCCGCTGCCGCCCGCGCCCACGAGATGACGCCGTCCGCCGTCAGCAAGCTCGTCGCCCGCCTGGAGCAGCGGCTCGGGGCCAGGCTCGTCAACCGCTCCACCCGCAAGCTGCAGCTGACCCCGGAGGGCAGCGCCTTCTATGAAAGGGCGACCCGCGTTCTCGCCGACCTGGAAGAGGCCGAGCGCAGCGCAGGTACCGGCGAACAGGCGGTGGGCCGCATCCGCTTCAATACCAGCGCCTCCTACGGAACCCATATCCTGGCGCCGATCCTGTCGGAATTTCTGGAGCGTTATCCCGGCGTCACGCTCGATATCGTGCAGACCGACCTGGTGATCGATCTGCTGTCCGAGCGAACGGATGTGGCGGTGCGCGCGGGTCCGCTGAAGAGCTCGTCGCTCATCGCCCGCAAACTCGGCGAAACCCCTATGCTGATCGTCGCCTCGCCGGCCTATCTCGAACGCCACGGACGACCGAAGACGATCGCCGATCTGGAGCGCCACAGCCGGCTGGGCTTCGGTTATGCGCGCGCGGTTGCCGGATGGCCGTTGCGCGACGCCGCGCAAGGGGCGGGCGAGCCCGTCGTGCTGCCGGCGGTGGGACGGGTGCAGGCGAGCGACGGGGAAGCCGTGCGCCACCTGGCGCTCGGCGGCGTCGGGCTGGCGCGCCTTGCCGCCTTCACCGTGCGCGAGGATATCGCGCAAGGGCGGCTCGTTTCCCTGCTTCCGGAATACACCGGAGAGGATCGCGAAACCTTTCACGCGGTCTATATCGGCCGCGGCGGCCCGCTTCCGGCCCGTGTAAGGGCGCTGCTCGACTTTCTCGCCGAGCGCGGGCGGGTCAGTTAGGCCCGGAGTCCGGTGGAAAAAGCCGTATCGGCCGTCGTGTTTCGCGGTATTCTCCTGTTTGCCGGGCGCAGGAAGCGGCGTTGGGCGTGAAGATGGCAGACAGGTGGCAGGATCCGAATGACTGACGGAAACCGCAGGGGCAGGCAGGTAACGTTGATGGACGTCGCGCGCGAGGCCGAGGTTTCGCGCGCCACAGCTTCCCTCGTGATCCGCAAGAGCCCGCTGGTGGGAGCAAAGACCCGCGAGCGCGTCGAAGCGGCGATCGAGCGGCTGGGCTATGTCTACAATATGGGCGCGGCGCGCATGCGCGCCGAGCGCAGCCGCACGGTCGGCGTCATCGTGCCGACGCTCAGCAACCCCTTCTTCGCCGAGCTTCTCTCCGGCATCGAGGAGACGATAGATGCCGCGGGCATGGTTGTTCTCCTTGCAAACAGCGGCGAAAGCGTCGAGCGCCAGGCCGGCGTCGTCCGCCGCATGCGGGAGCACGGCGTCGACGGCCTCATCCTGACGCCGTCGGCCGGAACGGCCGTGGAATTTCTGAACCACATAGCCGAATGGCGTATGCCGCTGGTCCAGGCGCTGCGCCATCTCTCGCCGGACGCGGACTATGCCGGCACGGACTATGCCGCCGGCATGCAGCAGGCGGTGGATTATCTCGCCTCGCTCGGCCACCGGCGCGTGGTCTTTCTCGCCGGCGGTCCCGTCCATGCCGCTTATCGGGAAAGGGTGGAGGGCTTCCGGCGGGCGATGCTTTCGCACGGCTTCGATCCGGAAAACATCATTGACCTCCCGTTCAAGCTCGCCGAGGTGGCGAAGGCCGCCCCGCGCATTTTCGAGCAAGGGAATCCGCCCACCGCCGCCATCTGCTTCAACGACGTCTTCGCGCTCGGCCTTTCCGCCGGGCTCTACGATCTCGGCGTGAGCGTCGGGCGGGACTTTTCGATCGTCGGCTTCGACGATGTCACCGAGGCGGAAGCCATCCGCCCGCGCCTGACCTCCGTCTCGACCGATCCGGCCCTCATCGGCCGCAACGCCGCGCGCCTGCTGCTGGAACGGCTCGACGATCCGGAGCGTCCGGCGCGCGCCATCGTCAGCGAAACGGTGCTGAATATCCGCCAGTCCTGCGGCCCGGCACCGGCCGCCGTCGAGGTTCCGGCGACAATTAATCGTTGACGCAGGTCTGGAAAAGGATTTAGATCGATCTAAATCCTTTTGATTGCCGTGAGGAGACGGCGTCGAACGGCGGATTTTCGGGAGGATTCCGCATTGTATGATTTCAATTTCGCGCCGGTTTTCCAGTCGTTCGATCAGCTTCTGGTCGGCGCCGCGCTGACGATCCAGCTTTCCTGCGCGGCGATGCTGGTCGGCCTTGTCGTCTCGATCGTCTGCGCATGGGGCAAGACGTCGGGTCCGGCGCCGCTGCGCTGGCTTATCGACGCCTATATCGAGATCATCCGCAACACGCCGTTCCTGGTGCAGATCTTCTTCATCTTTTTCGGCCTGCCTGCGCTCGGCCTGCGGCTTTCGCCGAACCAGGCCGCATTGCTGGCGCTCGTCGTCAATTTCGGCGCCTACGGGACGGAAATCATCCGGGCGGGCATCGAATCCGTGCAGAAGGGCCAGGTCGAGGCCGGCACCGCGCTCGGGCTGTCGAAGCTGCAGATATTCCGCTACGTCATCCTGAAGCCGGCATTGCGCACGGTCTTTCCCGCCTTAACCAGCCAGTTCATCTATCTGATGCTGACGTCGAGCGTCGTCTCGGTCATTTCGGCCGACGATCTCGCGGCCGCCGGCAACGACCTCCAGTCGCAGACCTTCGCGAGCTTCGAGGTCTATATCACGATCACGCTGATGTATCTTGCGATGTCCACCGGCTTCTCCGCCATCTTCTCCGTCATCGAGCGCATGGCGTTCAAATATCCGCTGAGCCGATAGGGGACGAGGATGATCAGAGCTTTCGGCTGGAACGAGTTCCTCTTCATCGTCGCTGCGGCGCAGTGGACCATCGCGCTCTCGGCCATCGCCTTTGCCGGCGGCGGCATCGGCGGGCTGCTGATCGCGCTCCTGCGCGTATCCGAATATCGCGTGCCGCGGATACTGGCCGTCGCCTTCATCCGCATCTTTCAGGGAACGCCGCTCCTGATGCAGCTTTTCCTGGTCTTCTTCGGCATGAACATCTTCGGCTTTGCGATCAATCCGTGGATTGCCGCGACGATCGCTCTCACGCTCCATGCCAGCGCCTTTCTGGGCGAAATCTGGCGCGGATGCATCGAGGCCGTTCCTCCGGGGCAGAAGGAGGCCGCGACCGCGCTCGGCCTGCGCTACTTCAATCGCATGCGCTACGTGATCCTGCCCCAGGCCGCGCGCATCGCGGTGGCGCCGACGGTCGGTTTCCTCGTGCAGCTCATCAAGGGAACGTCGCTTGCCGCGATCATCGGTTTCACCGAGCTGACGCGTGCCGGCCAGGTCATCAACAACGCGACGTTCAGCCCGTTCCTCGTTTTCGGATCGGTCGCCGCTATCTACTTCATTCTCTGCTGGCCGCTCTCGGTCGTGGCGCGGCGGATGGAACGACGTTTTTCCCGCGCAACGGCACGTTGACGGACCCAGCCGGGGGAGGAGCCGGCACAACAGAAAGGGAAGAAAATGCAGATCACAAGACGTATCGCGCTCGCCATGATCGGCGCAGGATTGATGGTCGGAGGAGTTGTCCAGACGGCAGCCGCCCAGACGGTCGAGGACATCAAGTCGAACGGCACCGTCAAGATCGGCATGCTCGTCGATTTCCCGCCCTTCGGCATCATGAACGAGAGCAACCAGCCGGACGGCTACGACGCGGATGTCGCCAAGCTTCTCGCCGGTGACATGGGCGTCGAGGTCAATATCGTGCCGGTCACGGGCCCGAATCGTATCCCTTATCTGCTGAGCGGACAGGTCGATCTCCTGGTCGCCTCCCTCGGCATCACGCAAGAGCGCGCCAAGAGCGTCGCCTTCTCCGAACCCTATGCCGGCATCAGCATCGCGGTTTTCGGCGCGGAGGATGTGGACGTGTCCAAGCCGGAAGACCTGTCCGGCAAGACGATCGGCGTGGCGCGTGCCAGCACGCAGGACGTCGCGGTGACCAAGATCGCGCCGCAGGACGCGAGCATTCAGCGGTTCGACGATGACGCCAGCGCCGTTCAGGCGCTTCTGTCCGGCCAGGTGGAGCTGATCGGCGTCTCGAACGTGGTCGCCGCGCAGATCGAGCAGGCGGCGCCGGGCCGCTTCACGGAGAAGCTGCCGCTCAGCCAGCAGGTTCAGGGCATCGCGGTCCGTCCGGGCTCGACGGAGCTCCTGGCCTATGTCAACGAGTTCCTGAAGAAGGTGAAAGCCGACGGGCAGCTCAATGCGATCCACGAAAAATGGCTCGGCTCCCCGATGCCGGATTTCGTCGGCGCATCCAAGTAACGGCCGGGAGTTCCTCGCGATGAGCCAAGTCACCGGAAACGTAGCTGCGCAGGAGCCGCGAGGGGCGTCCGATACGATCGTGCGCATGGAAGGCGTCAACAAGTGGTACGGCGCCTTTCATGCCCTCAAGGACATCGACCTGTCCGTCCCGCGGGGGGAGCGCATCGTCATATGCGGCCCTTCCGGCTCGGGAAAATCGACGCTGATCCGCTGCATCAACCAACTGGAGACCATCCAGAAGGGAAGGATCGTCGTCGACGGCCACGACCTGACGGCCGGCGGCAGGCAGGTCGATATCGTGCGGCAGGAAACCGGCATGGTCTTCCAGCAGTTCAATCTCTTTCCGCACATGACGGTGCTTCAGAACTGTACGCTTGCGCCGATGAAGGTGCGCGGCGTGTCGAAGGCGGATGCGGAGGCGACGGCGCGCAGGTTCCTCGAACGCGTCCGCATTCCCGAGCAGGCGGAGAAGTATCCCGCCCAGCTTTCCGGCGGTCAGCAGCAGCGCGTCGCGATCGCCCGCGCACTCTGCATGAACCCGAAGATCATGCTCTTCGACGAACCCACCTCGGCCCTCGACCCCGAAATGGTCAAGGAAGTGCTGGATACGATGATCGATCTCGCCAACGAAGGCATGACGATGATCTGCGTCACGCACGAAATGGGCTTCGCCCGCAGCGTCTCGGACCGGGTCATCTTCATGGACCGGGGCGAGATCCTCGAAATGGCGACGCCCGAAGAATTTTTCGACAATCCGAAGAATGAGCGCACCAGGCTCTTCCTCGGACAAATCTCCTGAAGCGGACGGCCTTGTGCCGGGAATAGGAATCTAGACGTGAAGCCGGATATCTTGCTCGTTGAACCCATGATGGCGGCGCTCGAAGCCGAGCTCGATGCGAACTACACGGTTCATCGCCTTTATGATCCCACACGAAAGGCGGCGCTCGAGGGCGCCCTCGGCAGCATTCGGGCAGTGGTGACCGGAGGCGGAGCCGGCATCTCGAACGAGTGGATCGAGCGGCTGCCTTCGCTCGGCGTCATCGCCGTCAACGGGGTCGGCACCGACAAGGTGGACCTCGCCTTCGCGCGGGGGCGCAATATCGATGTGACGACGACGCCCGGCGTGTTGACCGACGATGTCGCCGATATCGGCATCGCGCTGATGCTTGCCGTAATGCGGCGGGTCGTGGAGGGCGACCGGTTGGTGCGCGAAGGACGATGGGCGGGCGGCGAAAGCCTGCCGCTCGCGACCGGCCCCAAGGGCAAGCGCCTCGGAATTCTCGGACTCGGCCAGATCGGCAAGGCGCTGGGCCGGCGCGGCGAGGCTTTCGGCATGTCGGTCCGTTACTACAACCGCTCCAGGATCGGCGACGTCGACTGGACGCCGCATGCAACCCCGCTGGAGCTTGCCCGCGACAGCGACGTGCTCGCCGTCTGCATCGCCGCGAGCGGCGCCACGCAGAACATCGTCGACGGCGAGGTCCTGAAGGCGCTTGGCGACAAGGGCATCGTCATCAATGTGGCCCGCGGCAGCGTGATAGACGAGGACGCCCTGATCGAAGCGCTCAGGACGGGCGCCATCGCCGGCGCCGGGCTCGACGTGTTCGTCAACGAACCGCGCATCCGCAGCGAGTTCCTGACCTTGCCCAACACGGTGCTCATGCCGCACCAGGGAAGTGCCACGCTGGAAACGCGCACCGCGATGGCCGATCTCGTGCTTGCCAATCTGAAGGCCTATTTCGCCGGCAAGAAGCCGCCCACCACGGTCAATTGAGGACGCGGAAGTGATCGTCAGGCAGGCACTTTTCGAAGGCGGCATCCGTGCGGGCATGGAGGGCGAGTTCAGGCGTTACGTGGAGGAAAGGCTTCTGCCGATGTGGCACGCCTTCCCGGGCGTGAAGGAGGTCCGGGTCCTTCATGCGCTCGAACGCGACGAAGGTGCGCCCGTCTATGCCATGGTTCTCTCGATGATGTTCGAAGATACGGGCGCGCTTGCCGCAGCCCTCGATTCCGCAGTGCGCTACGAAAGCCGCGAAGTCACCAGGGGGCTTCTGGAAATGTTCGAGGGCCGTATCCACCATCATGTCTTCGATCTCGCCCACGGCTGAAAATCCGCTTGCGCGAAGGCTTGTCGTCCGGCAATATGCCGCCTATATCAATGGCACATTGCCGGAAGGATGATTGCCATGCCGCTTGCCATCGTTGAGGAAGTCGCCCGCAAGCTGGGGGGGCAGACCGTGCTCGGGGCGCAGGTGCGCTCGCAGGCCGACCTTGCCCTGGTGGTCCGCAACCGCCTGCCGCTTTCCGCATTGAAGGGTTTGACGTCTGCGGGCCTGAGCGATCAGGAGATCGAGCGCTTCGTCATTCCCCAGCGCACAAGGCGCCACCGCGCCGACAGGCAGCAGCCGCTGACCGTGGACGAATCCGATCGCGCGGTGCGGCTCCTGCGGATCCAGACGCTTGCCGAGGAGACCTTCGGCGACCGCGACAAGGCCAATCTCTGGCTCCGCCGGCCGCTGACGGAACTCCAGGGGGAAGCGCCGCTCTCCGTCGCCCAGACCGAAGCGGGCGGCCGGGTGATCGAAACCATCCTCGGAAAGATCGCCTGGGGCGCTGCCGC
Source organism: Shinella sp. (assembly GCA_033795365.1). GTDB lineage: Bacteria > Pseudomonadota > Alphaproteobacteria > Rhizobiales > Rhizobiaceae > JARYGU01. Next base: position 233,790 of record JARYGU010000001.1, on the reverse strand, counting down.
CTGATGCTGTTGTGGCGCCTGTCGGGCAGGCAGCATGCCGCGGCCTTCGACGGCGGCTACGGCCTTCATTTCGACGGCCGCTGGAATACGGTCGGCCACGCCGTGACCTACTGCGCCACCTCGCCTTCGCTCTGCGTCCTTGAAAAGCTCGTCCACATCGAAGACCCGGCTCTCTTGCCGGAACTGGTGATGGTCACCTACGAGATGCCGGATACGCTCGCAATGGAGGAGCTGCGCGCAGAAGACCTCCCGTCCGACTGGCGCCGCCAGGAAGGCTGGACGCAGACGAAGGGAGACGAATGGCATCGGGCGAGATCGAGCCCGCTTTTGCGGGTGCCCTCGGCGATCGTGCCCATTGCGGGATCTCCGGATCTCAACGTCCTCGTCAACAACGCCCATCCGGATAGCGCGGCTATCCGGGTCGCCCGGTCCGAACCGTTCACCCTGGACCCCCGGCTTTTCTGACGCCTGCGGCGGCGGTTTCCGAGCATCTTGAATGGACGAAAGCAAAGCGGGGAGCCCGTCGTACCGGCTCCCCGCGTTTTGGCGTGATATCTGCCGTCCGGCCGCTACTCGCGTTCGCCGGTGAAGTTCAGCAGAAGCTGGAAGATGTTGACGAAGTTGAGATAGAGCGAAAGCGCGCCGAAGACGGCCATCTTCTGCAGCGATTCCTGGTCGAAGTTTTCGGCATACTGTTCCTTGATGTTCTGCGTATCCCAGGCGGTCAGGCCGACGAAGACGACGATGCCGATCACCGAGATGGCGAACTGCAGCGCGCTCGAACCAAGGAAGATGTTGACGATCGAGGCGATGATCACGCCGATCAGGCCCATGATCAGGAACGAGCCGAACTTCGAGAGGTCGCGCTTGGTCACATAGCCGTAGAGGCTCGTCGTGCCGAACATCGTCGCGGCGATGAAGAAGGTGCGCGCGATGCTGGTGCCGGTGAAGACGAGGAACACCGAGGCCAGCGAAAGACCCATGACGGCGCAGAACGCCCAGAAGGTCATCTGCGCAGCACTTGCCGACATCGTCTGGATGCGGAAGGAGAAGAAGAAGACGAAGGCCAGCGGCGCCAGCATGACGACCCACTTCAGCGGCGAAGAGAAGATCGGCACGTAGAGAGCCGGCGTCGAGCCGACGAAGAAGGCGATCAGGCCGGTGATGACGAGGCCGGCGCCCATGTAGTTGTAGACGCGCAGCATGTGCTGGCGCAGGCCTTCGTCGAACAGGGCGGCGGATTGCGCCTGCGCGTTATAGCCGAATCTGGAGGGGGTGGGATTCATTGTCTGTCTCCTGGTTTAAATCAATAGAGGGTCTGGGCGAGGCGTTTTGCCGTGTCGCTGAGCTCGTCCGGCTTCTTGCTGTCCGAAACGAGGGCATAGGCGACGTCGCCGATCTGCCAATAGGCCGCGCGCGTGCTTTCCTGATCGAGCGAAAGGACGTGCTGGACGGTGAAGTTTCCGGGGCGGACCGCGAAGAGCGACATCTGTTCGCCCTTTCCCGGAACGACCGCCATCTCCACGCTCGGGCCGAAGGCCGACGGGAAAATCTGCACGTCCAGAACGGACCAGTCCTTCGGGATCTCCGGCATCATGATCGCCGTCGCCGAACGGATTTCGTCGGGATCGTAGTCCGCGGCCTCGTGCTGGGACGCCATGCGCTCGCGCAGCATGGTCGTCTGATGGGCCTTGATCGCCTCCTGAACGAAGCCCGGGGCGGGCACGGAGGCAACGACCTCCGTCGCGCCGAAGGGGCCGAACTGAACATGCGCGATCCACCCGGCCGTGACGAACATCGCAATGGCCGCGGCCTTGCGGAACATCACCAGATAGCGCCTCCGGTAGAGCGCCTGCTCCAGCCGCCGTGCGGCATGGCGGGCCTCCTGGCCATAGATGCGCGGCTGATCGGCCAATGCGAGGCGCAGTTCGCCTTTGACACGCAGGTCCGCCATCACCTTGGCGGCAATCGCCGGGTTCTCCGACAGGAAGGCTTCCACTTCTATGCGGCGGCTGACGTCGAGCTGGTCGTCGACATAGGCGTGGAGGTCGGATTCAACGATCTGGTCAATGGTTTCCATCGCCGGAACCTCCTATGAGTCTGAGATGTCGGGCCTGAATGCCGGCTTCGCCCTCTTCGAACGAGCGCAGTTTCGCGCGGGCACGGGAGATGCGCGACATCAGCGTGCCTACCGGAATGTTGAGCACCGCGGCGGCTTCCTGGTAGGAAAGCTCCTCGATCGCGACGAGATGCAGCGCTTCCCGCTGCTCCTCCGGAAGCGCGAAGAAGGCCGCCTGCACCTGCTTCAGCCGCAGGGAGTGGTCCTGGTCGGCCGGCGCCGAGGTCTCCGCCACCTGCGAGGCCTCGTCGTGCCGCCTGTCGGTCGAGCGCTGCCTGCGCAGGCGGTCGATATGCGTGTTGTGAAGGATCGAAAGAAGCCAGTTGCGGATGTTGGCGCCGGTCCGGAAGGTGGCCTTTCGTTCATAGGCCTTGACCAGCGCGTCGTGGACCAGGTCCTCGGCGTCGTCCGGATCGCGTGCGAGCGAACGCGCATAGCGCCTGAGCGCTGCGAGCTGGCCGACGACGTTGAACGGGTTCTTCCTGCTTTCCATGCCCCAGTATACGAAAGCCCGCGCACTCTCATTCCATCGTTTTTTCGTTATTTTGCGACTCGCGCGAAATAAGGTTACGTGGTCGCCAGTCCGCGAAGCGGCGGCTCATGCAACAGCACCTCGAGGAGAAGGCATTTTGGCAGAGGACATCAACGAGGACATCCGTCGGCTGGCCGAGCAGGAGAAGCTGCTCCGCTTCGCATGTTTCGACCCGGATGCCGCCTGGGAACTCGGCAACATCGTCCGCCGCACGGCGCTTTCGCGCGGTGCCGCCGTCGCCATCGACATCTCCCTTCGCGACCGGACGCTGTTCCATTCGGCTTTGCCCGGAACGTCGACCGACAACGTGGAATGGATCCGCCGCAAGCGCAACACGGTGCTGCGGCTCTGGAATTCGTCCTATCTCGTCGGACGCCGGCTTGCGCTTTCCGGACGGGCCCAGGAAGAGGCGCATGTGCTGCCCTTGGCCGACTATGCCGTGCATGGGGGCGGATTTCCGATCCTGCACCAGGGCCTCGGATGCATCGGCGCGGTCACCGTCTCCGGCGTGCCGCAACGCGAGGATCACGCGATCGTCGCGGATTCCATTGCGGAATTTCTCGGCGCCGATATCGCGTCCCTTCGCCTCGATTGAGCGGCCGGCCGGCATTCACCGCTCGTTCATTGACGGCGTGAATAATGGCGCTCCGGTGAAACATTACGAAAATATAATGATCTCAACACTTTCTCGGCGCCTCCTTCGTCCTTATTCTAAAAAGCAATCCCAAGGAAAAGCGCTGGGCGGTTTTCCGTCCGGAGTTGCGAAAGCCCTGATGCTCGATTGAAGAAGGCGACGGTTCAAGGACGAATGGAACGCTGATGAGGAAGACCGCCACAACTGCCGAGAAGGACAAGGTAACGCCGGACGGGACCCCGTCCAACGTGACCTTCATACCCGGAACGGCGCCTCAGGCCCGACGCAAGCGTCGTTCGCGGCTCTGGATCTGGCCGGTCCTGATCGTGGCGGCAGGCGCGGCCTATTACGGCTGGAGCCGGTATGCCTCCGCACCGGCGGCCGCCACCGTCATTACCCAGGCGGTGGTGCGGGGCGACATCGAGAACAGCGTCACCGCCGTCGGCACCCTTGAGGCGATCAAGTCGGTCGACGCCGGCGCCCAGGTTTCCGGCCAGCTCAAGGTGCTCCATGTCGAGATCGGCGACAAGGTCGAGAACAACCAGCTGCTCGCGGAGATCGACCCCGCCACGATCTTGAACAGGATCGAAATCGACCAGGCCGAGCTTGCCAACCTGCAGGCGCAGCTCGTTTCCCGGAAAGCGCAGCTCGTCCTGAAGCAGACCAATATCGACCGGCAACGCGAACTGGTGAAGGTCAACAGCGTTTCGCAGTCGACCCTCGATCAGGCCATCGCCGACCTTGCCGTGGCCGAAGCGGACGTCGGCTCGATCGAAGCGCAGATCCGCAAGCAGCAGGCGACGCTCGCCGGCGATCAGGTCGATCTCGGCTATACCAAGATCTATGCCCCCATGGCCGGCACGATCGTCGACAACCCGGCGAAGGAAGGCCAGACGCTGAACGCCAACCAGACGGCGCCCACGATCGTGACCATCGCCGACCTTTCGACGATGACGGTCAAGGCGGAAGTCTCCGAGGCCGATGTCGGCAGGCTGAAGATCGGCATGGATGCCTATTTCACCCTGCTCGGCCAGCCCGGAAAGAAGTTCACCGGCAAGCTGCGCCAGATCCAGCCCACCCCGAGCACCGAAAACAACGTCATCCTCTACTACGCGCTCTTCGACGTGCCCAATCCGGACGGCGAGCTGATGATGTCCATGAGCGCGCAGGTGTTCTTCGTCCAGGCGTCGGCGCAGGATGTTCTCCTCGTTCCGAGCGCGGCTGTGCGCACCGGCCGCGGCGAGGGCGCTTCCGGCCGGTCCGGGCAGGCCGAGGTCACCGTGGTCGCGCCGTCCGGCATCCGCGAGACGAGGGCCGTCGAGGTCGGCATCCGCAATCGCGTCGATACCGAAATCCGCAGCGGCCTCGAAGAGGGCGAGCAGGTGGTCGTCGATTCCGATGCGAACGGTCCGGCGGGCGGAAACCGCCAGGACCGGCAGCGCGGCATGCGCATGCCGCGCATGTTCTAGGGCCGGGCCTGAAAGGATTGGCGATGGCTTCCCTCATCTCCCTCAAGGATGTCAGCAAGTCCTATTTCAACGACGGCTTCGCCGTCGAGGTCCTGCACAACATCTCGCTCGATATCGAGGCGGGGGAATTCGTGGCGATCATCGGCCAGTCCGGCTCCGGCAAGTCGACGCTGATGAATATTCTCGGCTGCCTCGACCAGCCGACCGAGGGCGTCTACCTGGTCGAGGGGGAGCGGGTCTCCGACTTCGATTCCGACGAGCTCGCGGCCTTGCGCCGGCGGACGTTCGGTTTCGTCTTCCAGAGCTACAATCTCATCCCGACCGCAAGCGCGCAGGAGAATGTCGAGGTTCCGGCGGTCTATGCCGGGGTCTCCGCGGCCGAGCGGCACGACAGGGCGGAAGCCCTGCTTCGTTCGCTCAAGCTCGGCGAGCGCCTCGACCACAGGCCGAACCAGCTCTCCGGCGGCCAGCAGCAGCGCGTCTCGATAGCGCGCGCGCTGATGAATGGCGGGCGGATCATTCTCGCCGACGAACCGACCGGCGCCCTCGACAGCCAGAGCGGCGAAGAGGTCATGGCGCTTCTGCGCAAGATGAACGACGACGGCCACACGGTCATCCTGATCACCCATTCGCGCGAGGTCGCCGAACAGGCCGACAGGCTGATCGAGATACGCGACGGGCGGATCATTTCCGACAAGACCAAGAGGGCGCGCGCAAACGCCGAGGCTGCGCTCAGCCTGCGCCAGCGTACCGTCGAAGGCTTCGCCTCGATCGCCGACGTGTCCGAGGCGGTCAAGATGGCGATGCGGGCGCTTCGCGCCAATATCTTCCGCACCATCCTCACCCTGCTCGGCATCGTGATCGGCGTCGGCTCCGTGGTCGCCATGCTTGCGATCGGCGCGGGCGCGCAGAACTCCGTGCTGGAGCGTATCTCCTCCATGGGTTCGGACCTGCTGGTGATCCGGCCGAGCATGGCCAATTTCCGCGGAGGCGAGGGGGGAAGCAACGTCTCCCTCGTGCCGGCGGATGCGGACGCCATCCTCGAACTGCCCAACGTCGCCTTCGCGGTGCCGGAGATGACCAGCACGGTGACGTTGCGCTATGGCAATGTCGACTACCAGACCACGGCGAACGGCACGGTTCCGCAGTTCCCCGCCGCCAAGTCCTGGAAGATGGCCCGCGGCGAGTTCATCAACCGCAACGACATGGAGACCTATGCCCCGGTCGCCGTGCTCGGACAGACCGTCGTCAAGACGCTGTTCCCGAACGGCGAAGATCCGATAGGGGAATATGTGCTCGTCAACAAGATACCCTTCCAGGTCATCGGCATCATGAGCGAAATGGGCGCGGGGCCCGGCGGAAGCGATCAGGACGACACCGTTCTCGTGCCGCTTTCCACCGGCAGCATGCGCCTCTTCGGCCAGCGCAACGTCCGCACCATCACCGTCCAGGTGAAGGACGGCTCGGCGATCGATCTGACGCAGGACCGGATCCAGACGCTGCTGGACCAGCGCCACCGCAGACAGGACACGCAGATCACCAACATGTCCTCCATCCGCGAAGCCTTCACCGAGACCTCCAACACGATGCGGCTCTTCCTGGGATCGGTCGCGGCGATCTCGCTGCTCGTCGGCGGCATCGGCGTCATGAACATCATGCTGGTCAGCGTCAGCGAGCGCACGCGCGAGATCGGCGTGCGCATGGCGACGGGCGCGCGCCAGCGCGACATCCTCCTGCAGTTCATCATCGAGGCGCTGGTGGTTTCGGCGATCGGCGGCGCGATCGGCGTCGTCGTCGGGCTCGGGACCGGGGCGATCGCGGAATGGTTCGGCATGCCGATCAGCTTCACGATCGGGCCCGTGGCGCTCGCCTTTGCATGCTCCTTCCTCACCGGCCTCGTATTCGGCTATCTCCCGGCGCGCAATGCCTCCCGTCTCCAGCCGGCCGTTGCCCTCAGCACCGATTAGGCTCGGTCGAGGGCTCGTCCGCCGGTGAACTTAAATATGATCCTTTTAGACAGGTTATGATTGACTGATCCGCGCGATAGGCGTTTGGTTGCCCGAAAGCGCAAGCAAGGAGTAGCCTCATGAGCGAGATCGTCCGACGCCGTTTCCTGCAGGGCGGCGCAGCCGTCGGGGCTGCGTTTCTGTTTCCGGCGCCCTTCGTGCGCAGCGCCGGGGCCGAGGATGTCAGGACGCTGATCCTCTATAACGGCCAGCACCGGCAGACGACCGATGCCGTCGTGCAGGCCTTCGCCGAGGCGACGGGCATCCTGATCGCGGCCCGCAACGGTTCGAGCGCCCAGCTCGCCAACCAGATGATCGAGGAGGGCGACGCTTCGCCCGCGGACGTCTTCTATGCGGAGGAAAGCTCGCCGATCGCCGCCCTTTCGGAAAGAGGCCTGCTCGCAAAACTCGACGACGGCATCCTCCGGCAGGTCCCTGCGCGGTATGCGGCGAAGGATGGAAGCTGGATCAGCGTCAGCGCCCGCTGCCGCGTCGTCGCCTATAACAAATCGATGATCTCCGAGAGCGACATGCCGGCCTCCGTCCTCGATTTCGCCTCGGACGCCTGGAAGGACAAGGTGGCGATCGTGCCGACCAGCGGCGCCTTCCAGCAGCAGATCGTGGCGGTCGAGCAGCTTCACGGGCGCGACAAGGCGCTCGCATGGCTGAAGGGGCTCAAGGAGAACGGGCGCGTCTACAATACCAACAATGCCGCCATGCAGGCCGTCGAGGATGGCGATATCGCAACGGCGCTCATCAACAACTACTACTGGTTTTCCGTCGCAAGGGAGATCGGCACGGAAAACATGCGCTCGGCGCTTCACTATATCGGACACAGGGATGCCGGCGCGCTGGTGACGGTTTCGGCGGCGGCCGTCCTGAAATCCGGCAGGAAGCAGGCTCTCGCGCAGCAGTTCGTCGCCTATATGATGAGCGAGGAGGGGCAGAAGGTGATCGCCGCCTCCATGGCCGAATATCCCCTGCGGCGCGGCATCAAGTCTCCCTATGCGCTGAAGCCCTTCGAGGAGCTCGATCCGCCGGACATAGCCCCCGACGATCTCGGCGACGGCTCCGCAGCCCTTGCGCTCGAGCGCGAGGCAGGTCTGGCTTGAGCCTCGCGGCACCGCTGTTGCGGCAGGCGCAGCGCACGCCGTCCTGGCTTCTGATCGGGACGCTGGTCCCGAGCGTTCTGGTGGCCGTGCCGCTCTTCTATGTGGCCGTCCGGTCCTTTGAGGCCGGGCTGACGGGCATAGCGTCCGAGATATTCCGCGAAAGAACCTTCGACCTGCTGGTCAATACGCTGACCCTTGCCGCTTGCGTCACGACGGCGGCGGCGGCGATCGGCACGGCATTCGCCTGGTGCGTCGAGCGGACCGACCTGCCGATGCGGCGCGCATGGCGGGTGCTCGCTAGCCTGCCCCTTGCGGTGCCGGCCTTCGTGGCGAGCTTCGCCTGGTCGTCCTTCCATGCCGGCTTCGAAAGCATGGCGGGTGCGATCTTCATCCTCTCGCTTGCAAGCTATCCGCTGGTCTATCTGCCGGTCGCCGCCGCGCTGCGCAGCATGGAACCGGCCTTCGAAGACGTGTCCCGCTCGCTCGGGAAGGGGCGCTGGGAGACGTTCTTCCGTGTGATCCTGCCGCAGGCGGGACCGGCGCTCGGAGCCGGAGCGCTTCTCGTCCTCACCCACATGTTCGCCGAATTCGGGGCTCTTTCGCTGCTGCGGGTCCAGACCTTCACCACCGCGATCTTCGCATCCTACGAACTGCAGTTCGACAGCGCGACGGCCGCGCTGCAGGCGGCGGTGCTCGTGCTGCTCTGCCTGCCGGCGGCATATGGCGAAATGCGGCTGAGGCGAAAGATCGGGGTCGCGCGCGTCGGCAGGGGAAGCGCGCGAAGGATGGCGCCGGTGCGTCTCGGCCGGTGGCGGCTGCCGGTGTTCCTCTGCTTCTGTCTGTCTTTCGCGCTGTCGCTCGGCGTGCCGCTGCTGATCCTCGTCTATTGGCTTACCGTCGGGTTTTCGGCAGGACGCGGGCACAGCGACATCCTGCCCGCCATCGGCGGTTCGCTGTCGCTTGCCGTGCCGGGCGCCTTCGTCGTGGTGCTCTTGGCCTTGTCGCCGGTCCTTCTTTCCGTCCGCCATGAAGGGCCTTTGTCGCGCGCCGCCGACAGGCTGCCCTATATCGTGCACGGCCTGCCGGGGCTGGTGGTCGCGCTGGCGCTGGTCTTCGTATCCATCCATTATCTCCGGGCGTTCTACCAGACGGTCGGCCTGCTGATGGCCGCCTATGCCATCCTGTTTCTTCCCCAGGCCCAATCCGCGCTTCGCGCCTCGATAGAGCTCGTGCCGGCGCGGCTGGAGGAGGCCGCGCGAAGCCTCGGCCGGCGGCCCCTTGCCGCATTCATGTCCGTGACCGTCCCGAACATCCTCCCCGGCATCGGGGCGGCGCTGGCGCTGATCGCGCTCGAGCTGATGCGGGAGCTGACCTCGACCCTGATGCTGGCGCCGATCGGCGTGGCGACGCTGGCAACGGAGGTCTGGACGCATACGAACGACGGCGAATATGCGGCGGCCGCGCCCTTCGCCGCCCTTCTGGTCGCGGTGTCGGCCCTGCCGGTCTATTTCTTCACGCGGCGCAGCATCGGGATCGAAGATATCCAATGACAAGCATCAGCATACGCAACCTGACGAAATCCTTCGGCTCCGAACGCGTGTTGCGCGGGATCGATCTCGATCTGCCGGAGGGGAAGATCCTGGCCCTGCTCGGCCCGTCGGGCTGCGGGAAAACGACCCTTCTGCGCCTCATCGCCGGCTTCGATGCAGTCGGTGCCGGGGAGATCGTCGTCGGCGGAAGGCCGGTCGCCTCCGCGCGCTCCCATGTGCCGCCGGAAAGGCGCAGGATCGGCTATGTCCCGCAGGAAGGCGCGCTGTTTCCCCATCTGACGCTGGCGGGCAACGTCGCCTTCGGACTGCGGCGCGGCGCGGGAAGAGTGGATCGGGTCCGGGAAATCCTGAAACTGACCGGGCTTGAAGAGCTCGGCCAGCGTTACCCGAGAGAGCTTTCGGGCGGCCAGCAGCAGCGCGGGGCGCTGGCGCGCGCGCTTGCTCCTTCGCCGGAAATCGTGCTCCTGGACGAGCCGTTCAACGCCCTCGATCTGGATCTTCGCCGCGCGCTTTGCGAGGAGGTGACGCGCATGCTGCGCAAGAGCCGCGCGACCGCGATCCTGGTGACGCACGATCCGCAGGAGGCCTTCGTGTCGGCCGACTACGTGGCCGTCATGCAGTCGGGAAGGATCATGCAGTTCGGGTCTCCCGAAGCGGTCTATCATGCACCCCTGAATGCCGATGTGGCGCGCATCACCGGCGGATGCGTCCTGATCGAGGGAAGGGCCGACGGAAAAGTGGTGCAGACCGATCTCGGACCCATAGCCCTGTCCGCCGACCTGCCGGCGGTTCAAGGTGCCGTGACGGTCATGTTGAGGCCGGAGCAGATCCGCATCTCGCGGCAGGAGACCGGTGTCGCCGCCTTGCTGAAGGCCGCAAGTTTTCGCGGCGCCCATACGGATGCCGACGTCGCCGTCGGCGATCGCGAGATAAGGATATCGGTTCCGGGAGCTGAAAGGCTTCAGGCGGGAGCCACGGTCTGGCTCACGGTGGAGGGCGCCTGCGCGGCATATTCCGGCGAGGGTGAAATGCCGGATCGGCGGCACCGCGCCGCCTGAAGAGACGATATCGGTGCACGGCGCGGCGGTTGGCGCGCTTCGCGGTGGTTTGAACCGCCGCGACTTGCTACCGTCGCCGCATGGTTCGAATCGTTGACGCCGATATTCTGGATATTTCCTCCGGCCGCCCGCCGCTGCCGGCGGCACGAGAGGGCAGACCTGTTCCGGCGGCGGACGGCTCGGCATTTCCGGCCTGGGCGCGGTTGCGTTCGGTGCCGGACAATTCGGCCGAGGCGCTGTTCATGGCCGGTGCCGCCCTGTCCGCCCTGCATTCCGTCGCGCTTGACGAACGACCGCCCTGGCAGCTCTGGCGCCGCCGCCTCGCCCTGACGAATGCCGCAGCCGTCGTCCGCCTGCAGGGGCGCCGCGAGCGCGAAGCGGAGTTGCGGGACGCATGGTGCCTGCGGCGTCCGGGGGACGATCCCGGCCCGGCCGGCCGGCTGCTCGGCGCGTGGCGGGCGCTCGGCACCCGGGCGGCGCTCGTGCCCGGTCAATGGAGCGCCACCTATTCCAGGCCTCTGGAGCAACCCCAGGAGGGTTTCGGCGCCCTCTTCGAAGAGGTCGGCCGCTCGATCCGCGAAGCGGAAAACCCGGTCGCCGCTGCGGCCGGTGCCGTAACCATCGCGATGAGGCAGAAGCCGGAAGCCGAAAGCCTTGCGCTCTGGCTTGCCGATGCGGTGCTGGCGATCCGCCTGAAATGGCCGGCCCCGGTGCCGCTGATCGCGACGCAGGTCAGACGCTCCGACTTGCGCACGGCAGCCTCCGACGGCGGCGAATGGCTGCGGATCTGCGCCGCCGCCTATGCGCGTGCCGGCGCGGAGGCATTCGACCTTCACACCGACCTCGTCCGCAGGGCCGGGAAGCTGGCGGCAGTCGCGCCGAAGCTTCGCGCGAAGGAGGCGCTCGGCCTCGTCTCCGCGCTGCTTTCGGAAGATGCGCTCGCGGCCGGTTCCGCGACGGGCAAGACGACGGCGCGGTCCGGCCGCCGCTTCTTCGACCGGCTCGTTTCGCTCGGCGTGGTGCGCGAATTGACCGGCCGGCCGGCCTTTCGCCTCTACGGGTTGTAGACGTCATGGCCGGGCGTGTGCGCCATACATGGCTGATCGACAGGGACCTGACGGATCTTCCGCCCGACGCGCGATGGCGCGAGTGGATGGCGCGCGTCGAGGCGGTGATTTTCGCCTCGTCCAAGCCGGTTCCGCGCGCGGTGCTGGCGGGTGTCGTCGGGCAGGACTGCAATATCGATCTCATCATCGACGACATTCGCCAGGAACTTCAGGGGCGGCCCTACGAGCTCGTGTCGGTGGCGGGCGGCTGGCAGCACCGCACCAGGCCTGCCTATGCGGAGATCATCAGGGCTTCCGGCGCCCCGGTCGAGCCGCCGTCCGACCTCTCGCGCCATGAGGCGACCGTGTTGATGGCGATCGGCTATTTCCAGCCGGTCACGCGCGGCGAGCTTTCGACGATCTTCGGCAAGGAGATCAGCAGGGACACCATAGCCGCGCTGCGGCGGGCGGGCTTCATCGCGTCCGGCCCGAGGAGCCCGACCCCCGGCGCGCCCTACACCTATGTCACGACGCCGGATTTCCTCTCGGCTTTCGGTTTCGACACGCTGCGGGACCTGCCCGACATCGAGATGCTGGAAGATGCCGGGCTGCTGAGCCGGGCGCGGATGGACGAGGCCGACTTGCCGATAGCGGGCGATCAGGAGGACGGCGGCGAAGCGGATTTGTCGGCCGGTTGAGGGGACGTGAAGGAAATTCTCCTGCAGCCCCGCAGACTGCAAAGAGCATTCTTGCGCCGCCGCGACTTGGCATTAGTCTTCTCCTGTTGAAAGATGACAGGGGAACGACAGATGAAACCGACCAAGTTGGCAGGCATCCTGCTGGTGAGCGCCGCGCTGATCGCACCGAAAGCGGCGGTCGCCGCCGAATCTTCGCTTTGGGCGTTCTACGAAGACACGCTGAAATCCGCGAAATATATCGACCTCACCCATGCCTTCGAACCCGCGCAGCCGGTGTGGCCGGGCTTTGCGAACGGCAGGTTCAAGCCTGCGGTGGCGGGCAGGGACATCGAAGGCTACGTCAAGAGCGGCGAGGAGTTCACCTATGAGAAGCACGGCTTCGTCGCGACCGCCTATGATCTGCCGACGGACCAGTACGGAACGCAGCTCGATCCGCCGTCTCACTGGAATCCGCTCGGCGCCACCATCAGCGATCTGCCGGCGACCTATGCGATCCGCCCCCTCGTCGTCATCGACATCAGCGGCAAGGTGAAAGAGGACGAGGGCTATCACCTCCAGGTGTCCGACATAGAGGCTTGGGAGAAGGAGCACGGGCGCATCCCGGAAGGCGCCGTCGTCTTCGTGCGCTCCGACTGGTACAAGCGATGGGCCGACAGGGAACGCTTCAATCGGAAGCCTTTTCCCGGCGTCTCGCTTGCCGCGCTGAAATTCCTGCATCTCGAGCGCAAGATCCTCTTCCACGGGCACGAGCCCCTGGATACCGATACGACCCCGACGCTCGAAGGCGAGCACTGGCTGTTGCACAACGATTTCACGCAGGCCGAGGGCGTCGCCAATCTCGACAAGGTGCCGCCGGCCGGCGCCCTTGTGACGATCGGCTTCGCCAAGCCGCAGGGCGGTTCGGGCGGGTATGCCCGCTATGTCGCGATCGCGCCCGCGGACTGGCCGGAGGGCGTATCCGTCGCCGAGGAACCGGGCGTTCCCCTCGGCAAGCAGCCCGCGCCCTTGAAGCGCGACGAAAACGGTGTTTTCAGGCCGACGCCTTGAGGGTAGTCTGGTGAAAAGAAGGATGGCGGTGCGGACGGTTCGCGCCGCCATTCGCGCAAATATGAAGGAAGAGGCAACCCATGAAGATCGCCGCCTTGCAGATGCTCGCCAAGCCAGGCGACACGCACGCCAACCTCAAGCGCATCGCGGCGGCCGCCGCCGAGGCCGCAAGGGGCGGCGCATCCCTGCTGATCGCGCCGGAGCTTGCCGTCACCGGCTACGGGGCCGGGGAGGCGTTTCCGGCGCTGGCCTCGCATGCGGGCGAGGGCGAGGCCGCCACGAGGCTCGGCGCCATCGCGCGCGAGAACGGTATCGCGATCGTGGCCGGCTTTGCCGAGGCGGGCGGTGACGGCAAGACCTACAACAGCGCGCTTTTCACCGATGGGAAGGGGGCTGACGCCGTCTACAGGAAATCGCATCTCTATGGAGACTACGAGCGCCATTGGTTCCGGCCGGAGAAGCCCACCGGGGCGCTGGTCGACTTCGGCGGGCTGAAGCTCGGCATGCTGATCTGCTACGATGTGGAATTTCCCGAAAACGTCCGCCGGCTGGCGCAGGCCGGCGCGGACATCGTCGTCGTTCCGACGGCCCTGCCCAGGGGCCCGGCAGGGACCTTCGTCGCGGAGAAGATGATCCAGGTGCGCGCCTTCGAAAACCAGGTCTTCGTCGCCTACATCAATCACTGCGGCGCGGACGAAAAATTCGCCTATGCCGGCCTGTCGCGCATCGCGGCCCCGGATGGCGGCCTCCTTGCCGAAGCTCCGGCCGAAGGCGAAGCGCTGCTCTTCGCGGAAATCGAGCCGCAGCTCTATGCGCGGTCGAAGGCGGAGAACACCTATCTCGCCGATCTCGCGCGGCAGATATGAGCGTTTAAGGCCGAAGCCCCGCATACGGGCCTCGGCGTGCCTGGTGCTTTTACGCATTTCCAGCAAAACCGTTTCACGCTTCTGCTGGAAATGTTCCGGACAGCACGAAACGCCGCGCCGGAGGTTTCTCCGCGACGGTTTGCCTGAAGGGGAAGGGCAGGCAGGGTATCGTAGGTATGCTGGTGTCAGGCTGTTTCCGCCTGCCCGATCGCGGTCCGATCGTCCTGTGCCGTCTGGGGAGCGGAGGTGTCAGTTCCGTTCCCGAGCGACGGCATCCGGGCCGTTTCCCCTGACGGGTCCTGGCCATCTCGCCGCAACCGTCACCGGGGCCGGATTTCGACCGTGAAGGCGTTCCGGTTCGCGACCCGGCTCCCCACCCGATGACGCCGTCAGTATGGCGGAAGCCACGGAGGCGGGGAAAAAACGACGCGACATTTCCGCCAAGTGCCTGTCTTTCAAGCGACCGGCCGCACGAATCATCCCCGCTTTGCGGCACCTGCGGGCCGATCTGACCGCATGCGGCCGCCACTGCAGAAACAGGCGAGGGTCGGCGCCTCAAAAGCAGGAAGGATAGCGCACCTTTGACGATCCCGCTTGGCCGCAGATGTCTCGGGTCAAGCCGATGCCCGGTCGTTCCAGGCGGCGAAATCCTTGAAGCCGTGCCCGGTCACGATGCAGACGACGGTATCGCCGGCGGCGATCGTTCCTTGCCCGAAGAGCGCCCGGACGGCCGCCAGCGAGGCGGCGCCGGTCGGTTCGCTGAAGAGCCCGGCGCGCTGCGCCAGGCTTCTCATCGCGTCGCGGATCGCCTCGTCGCCGGCGGCCACCGCGACACCCTTGCTTTTCCTGACAAGGGAAAGCGTATGGCTTCCTTCCTCGGGATAAACGAGCAGCGGATCGGAGATGCCGGAGGCGATTGTGTTCGGATTTTCCCAGCTCAGGACAGTCTCCTCGCCGCTCGCAAAGGCGCGGGCGATCGGTGCGCAGCCTTGCGCCTGCGCCGCGATCAGGCGGGGCACCCGGCCGGCGGCATCCTGGAAGCCCTGGTAGACGCCTTTCACCAGCGGTCCCGAGCTGGTCGGTATGGCGATCCAGTCGGCAAGCTCTCCATCCATGGCGCGGTAAATCTCCTGCCCGACGAGGCGCAGCGCATCCACGCCGTAGGGGTTGAGATAGGTCGTCGTAAGATTGGCGTAGCCGGTTTCCTCGCAAAGGCCCACGGCGCGGCGAAAGGCATTGCCGTAGTGGCCGGGAACGCGCTCAAGCGTTGCGCCATAGGCGAGGATCTGCGCCAGCTTGCCGTGCGGCGTCGCTTCGGGGCAGCAGATGATCGCCGGGATGCCGGCATTGGCGGCGTAGCAGGCGGCGGCCGCACCCGCATTGCCGCTCGACGCGCTGACGATGCCCTTTGCGCCCAGTTCCAGGGCGCGGGTAAGCGCGGCGGCGACCAGCCTGTCCTTGAACGAGCCGGAGGGGTTGCGGGTCTCGTCCTTGACCAGCAGCCGGCCGCGGAAATCGCGGTGGAGCAAGGCGGGGGACAGCTCGCGCAAGGGCGTCTCGCCTTCCCCGAGGCTCACGGCGTCGTCCACGAAATCGCACCGCCGCCATCGCCCGCCTTCCGGGATCTTCCGTTCGACCTCGACAATGCCGCCGCAGGCAGCGCAGCGATAGACGAGCGTCGGCGGGTGGGCGGCGCGGCAGGCGATGCAGCGCAGGATCATCTGTTGCGGCATGTCCGTCTTTCCGTCGCTCTGGCTATTTCCTTGTCTTCAACTTCCGGGCGGAAAGCCGCTGCGCATTTTTGCAGAATCGCTTTCACTGCATCATGCCGCGGGCGGCGACCGGGAAGACGCATTCCACCCGCTTGCCGCGCAGGCCGACATACCAGTCGTAGCGATCCACCGTCGGATCGCAGTGGCCCGGAACGAGCCGCAGGGTCTCGCCGATCGCAAGCGTTCCGGATTGCGACCGCACCGCGAGCGTGCCGTGCTCGTCCGATGCGCCGACATATTCGATATCGGGCCGCTCGTGGACGAGCGGCAGCCCGCTGTCGACGGCGATGCCCTTGTGGCCGCAGTCCAGCACCGCGGTGCCGCGGCGCGCCGCGCTCATCACCGTGCTCAGCACGAACAGCGACTGCCGGAAATCCGGCGCCGGCCGGTTCCTGGCATAGTCGGCATCCATGAAAAGATAGGAGCCCGCCTGGAGCTCGTTGTAGACGCCGCTTGCGGCTTCGTGGGCAAAGGTGCCCGTCCCGGCCCCGCCGACGATCGCGCAGCCAAGCCCGCGGTCCCGGATCGCCGAAACCGTGTCGCCGGTCAGGCGGACCGCCTTTGCGATGGCGTCCCGGCGCTCCTCCTCGGTGCGCAGATGCTGCGCGTTGCCGTGATAGGCCTGGAGGCCGCCGAAGATCAGGTGGCGGCTTGCGGCGATGCGCTCTGCCAGTGCGGCCGCGGGTGCTCCCGCCTCAACACCGCAGCGCCCGCCGCTGACGTCGATTTCGACAAGCACGGTCATGCGGGCGGAGGCCGCCTCGGCGGCCTGCTCGACGAGGCCGACGGTTGCGGCATCGTCGGCGCAGAGCGCGACATTCGCCATCTTCGACAGCGCGGCGAGACGCGCAAGTTTGCGGGGCGAGACCACCTCGTTCGAAACGAGGATGTCGCCGACGCCGCCCCAGGCGAGCGCTTCCGCCTCGGCGACCTTCTGGACGCACTGGCCGACCGCGCCGCGCGCCATCTGCCAGTGCGCGATCACCGGGGACTTGTGGGTCTTGGCATGCGCGCGCAAACCCACGCCGGATGCCCGGCAGAAAGCGGCCATGCGATCCAGATTGGCTTCCATGGCATCGAGATCGATGATCAGGGCGGGCGTGTCGATTTCCGATTCGTGCATGCCCGGTTCGGCGGGAGGGCGCTGTAACATGAAAATTCTCCTCAGGCGGCGATCGACGGTCTGGTCGTGCGCGAAAGCGTCTCGAAATTATCGCGGATATAGGACGCGGCGCGCAAGGCCAATGCGGAGATGGTCGGGGTGGGATTGACGACGCCGCCGGTGGCAAGAACGCTGCCGTCGACGATGAAGAGGTTCGGCACTTCCCACGTCTGGTTCCACTTGTTGACGACGGAGGTTTCCGGGTCGCTGCCCATGCGGCAGGTGCCGATCATGTGCCAGGCCGGCGTGCGGTAGACGCCGTTCTTGTCGCGGTAGTCGTTGAGGCGGTATTCGAAGGCGCCGCAGGCCTTCGCCAGCTCTTCGAGCCTGTCGAGCATGTAGTTCATCATGCGCCTGTCGTTTTCGCCGGGCGCATAGTGCGTCTTTGCCGCCGGCACTCCGTCCGAATCCTTGAGGACGGGGTCGAGCGTCACGCGGTTTTCCGGGTTGGGCAGGTCGTCGCCGATGCCGAAGACGCCGATGGAATGACCGAAATGACGCTGGAACCACTGATGGTGATCGCGGCCCCAGGGCGCACGCGCGGACGTGAACCAGCCGGCCGCAAGCTCGCCCGCCGACGGGCTGGAGGTGATGCAGTTGAAATTGAAGCCGTTGACGAAGCCGCGCGAAACGTCGGTTTCGGCGAATTGTCGCGAAATGAGCGAGGCGACATAGCCGATCTGCCCGTCCACCGGCTCATCGACCCACATCTCGCAGGCGACGAGGGTATGGTGAAGAAGGTAGCGCCCGACCTGATCGTTGCCGTTGGCGAGATTGTCGGAGGCGAGAAGCAGGCGCGGCGTGCCGATACCGTTGGCCGCGACAATGACGATCTTTGCCTTCTGGAAATGGATGCGGCCCGTGTTGCGGTCGACATAGTGGACGCCGGTCGCGCGGCCGTCCGCCCCTTTCTCGATCTTCAGCACGCGGGCATTGATGCGCAGTTCGCAACCGGCATCGAGCGCCTTCGGCCAGATCGACATGGAATATTTGCTCATCGAGCCGCGCGGGCAACCGTTGCAGGTGCCGCAATTGTTGCAGGCGGGGCGGCCGTCGTAATCCTCCGTTATCGCCCCGGCCTCGACGGGCCACCAGTGCCAGTCGAGCTTGTCGAAGCCGGAGGCGAGACGCTTGGCCACCTTGGAGACCGGCATCGGGCGGGTCGGACAGCGTTCGCGCGGCGGCATGGCGGGATCTCCGGCAAGCCCGGAGACGCCCACCAGCCGGTCCGCCGCCTCGTAGAAGGGAGCGACATCCTCATAGGCGATCGGCCAGTCGGGCTGGAGGCCATGCTCGGTTCCTTTGCGGAAATCGGACGGGCGGTAACGCGGCCAGATCGCGCCATAGACATTGGTCGAGCCGCCGACGGCGTTCCACATCAGGATCTGCGAGGAATCCGAATTGACCGGGAAGTCGTCGGGATGGCTGCGCTTGTTGACGTCCGGG
The DNA here is from genome assembly GCA_033795365.1 of Shinella sp. GTDB lineage: Bacteria > Pseudomonadota > Alphaproteobacteria > Rhizobiales > Rhizobiaceae > JARYGU01. Next base: position 215,273 of record JARYGU010000001.1, on the reverse strand, counting down.
CTCCAGTTGGTGCGCCTCTGCCAGGACCAGTCGGCATGGAGATGCGGATGATCCTTGGCTTCGACCCAGGATCCCTGTTCCAGGCAGACGACGTCGAGGCCCGCTTCGGCCAAAACGAGCGCGGCCAGCGACCCGGTCGCCCCGGCGCCGACGATCAGGATGTCGCAGGTGCGGTCGGTCGTCATCGTTCTACTCCCCAGCGTTCGGTCCTATTCGTGTCGAGGTCGAGCGTCGAGGTATCGACGGGCTTGACGTCGTCGGTCTTGAGATAGTGCCCGCGCCCGTGGTTCGGCGTGTCGCGGCTGAAGTCGAAGGGCGCCATGGCGTAGCCGGTGGCGTGCGGGCGGATCGAATAGGGGCGACCGGTACTGCGGATCGCCTCGACGACGAAAGGCGTCTCGTAATAGGCGAGCACGATTGCGGTATAGAGCTTGTCGAAGAGATCGGGGTCGGCGGTCTCCATCGACCTGACGGCGGAAACGCGCTCCGCTGCATCGCCGCTGGAGAGCCCGCCGGTTTCCCAGCCGAGCAGGGCGGCAAGCCGGCCGATCTGCTCCTCGCTCCATTCGCCGAGCACGCGCAGCGAAACGATGCCGTGCACGCCGGCCTCGGAGGCGGACGGCCAGCCGTCGCCCCCTGGAATGAGCTCGTCCACGAGCGCGCGGACCATGCGCGCCTTCTCGACGGGCGGGAGGGTCGAATTCCTCTCGCTTTCCCTCGCCATGAATTGCGTGCTCATGCCGCGCCTGCCTTTCTGTCCGTGGTCACGGTGATCATCTTGAGTTCGGTCATCGCCTCCATGGTGTGGACGCCGCCGAGGCGGCCGATGCCGCTCTTGGTGCCGGAGCCGCCGCCGAAGGGGAGGTGGATTTCCCACCAGGTGCTGCCGGCATTGATGTTGACGATGCCGGCCGGTATCGCCTTCGCGATCTCGACGCCGCGCGTCACGTCCTTCGTGAAGACGCCGACCGAGAGGCCGTATTCGCTGTCGAGCGCGAGCTCCAGCGCCTCCGCCTCGTCCTTGAACGAAAGCACCGGCACGACGGGCCCGAAGGTTTCCTCGCGGTTGATCTTCATGTCGCGCGTCACGCCGGCGATCACCGTCGGTTCGAAGAAGAGGTCGCTGCCGAGGTCGGGGCGCGGCTTTCCGCCGTGGAGGACGCGCGCGCCGCCGCCGACGGCGTCGTCCACGTGCTCCTTGACCTTGGCTGCGACCTTGGCGTTGTTGAGCGGTCCCATCGTGGTGCCCTGGTGGAAGGGATCGCCGAGAACGTGCTTCTCAGCATGCGCCGCAAGCTTCTCGCAGAGCGTGTCGACGATGGAATGGTGGGCGAGCACCCGGCCGGTCGCGGCGCAGACCTGCCCGGCATTGAAGAAGGCGCCGCCCGCGGCCGCTGCGGCCGCCGCATCGAGATCGGCATCCTCGAACACCACGACCGGACCATTGCCGCCGAGCTCCAGGAGCAGCGGCTTGCCGGCGCCGCGCTCGGCGATCCGCCTGCCGGTCGCCGCACTTCCGGTGAAGCCGATGGCCGCGACGTCCGGATGGACGACGACAGCGTCGCCTGCGGTCGCACCTTCGCCGATGACGAGATTGATGACGCCCGCGGGCAGCCCGGCGCTCTCGATCGCCTCCATCAGCGCGCAGGCGACGAGCGAGGTCGAGGGCGCCGGCACCCAGACGATCGTGTTGCCGGTGGCGATCCCCGGCGCCAGATATTCGACCGGAATGTTGACCGGGAAGTTCCACGGCGTGATGACGCCGTAGACGCCGCGCGGCTGGCGGATCGTCATGACGAGCTTGGTCGGGTCCTCGGCGGGAAGCGTCTGGCCGCCGAGCTGCTTGACGAGCTCGGCCGCGAGCCTGAAGCCGTCGGCGGCCTTTGCGACCTCGCCTATGGCTTCGGCGAGGACCTTGCCCTGCTCGGCCGAAAGGAGGCGCGCGATCTTTTCGCGCGAGGCGTCGATGGCGGAGGCGATCGCCACGCACATCTCCGCACGCTGGAAGACGGGGGTTCCTGCCCATCCGGATGCAGCAGTCTTCGCCGCCGCCACCGCCTTCGCCACTGTCTCGCGGCTCGATTTCGGCAGTTGCGCTATGATCTCGCCCGTCGCCGGATTGATCGCCGGCATCGTTTCCGGCTCGCTCTGCCAGGCACCGCCGATAAAATTGCCGGCCGGGCCCTTCGTGGAATATCCGCCGTCCATGTCCGTTGTTCCTCTCTATTCCGCTGCTGCTGCAAAGGGTTGGGCATCGGTGCCGATGTCGCGGCCGGCGATGACGAGGCCGGCTGCGAACAGGCGTTGCTGGGCAATCACGATCTCGCCGCGCGTATCCTCCAGCGAGAACGAGCCGTCGCGCAGCTCGAGAATGCTGGCGTCGCCGGCAGAGCCCGGCTTGAACGTGCCGAGTTCCGGGCGCTGGACGGCCTTTGCCGCGTTCACGGTCGAGGCCGCCACGACGTCGCTGATCGGCATGCCGAGGGCGAGGAACTTGGAGAGCGTCGTGACCTGATCATAGGCGGGGCCTTCGATGCAGAGCGCGTGCACGTCGGACGAGATGGTATCCGGCGGGAAGCCCTCCGCCATCATCGCGCGCGCCGTCTTCCACGAGAACGACCCCATGCCGTGGCCGATATCGAAGATGACGCCGCGCTCGCGCGCTTCGAGGATCTCCCGTTTGACCTTGCCCCTGCCGTCGACCGGCGCATTCGGGAAGGGACGGTAGCAATGCGTCAGCACGTCGCCCTTGCGCAGCTTGGAGACCACCGCCTCGTAGGAAGGGGGCGGCTCGTCGATATGCGCCATCAGCGGCAGGCCGGTCTCGTCGGCGACCTGGAGGGCGACGTCGAGGGGCTGGATGCCGGCAGGGCCCGACGCATGGCGGCCGATGCGCACCTTGACCCCGATGATGACGTCGCGGTTGGCGTTGATGACCTCGACGGCCTCGCGGCCTGCCAAGAGCCGGATGTCGTGGCTTTCGCCGATCATGATGTTCTTGGCGAAGCCGTAGATGCCGGCGAAGGAAATGTGGAGATAGACGAGGATGCGCGCCTTGCTCTTTTCGATCACATGCTTGCGGAAGCCCGGAAAATTGCCGGGCCCCGCGCTTCCCGTGTCAACGCAGGTGGAGACCGCGCTCTTGCGGGCGAATGCATCCGGATCGACCCCGAGCGACGTGCCGCCCCAATAGACATGCGTGTGCAGGTCGATGAGGCCGGGAGTGACGATGAGGCCGTTGACGTCGCGCTCCTTCGTGCCGGAAAGCCCGTCGCCGAGAGCGGCGACCTTTCCGTTGGCGAAGGCGACATCCGTGACGCGGTCGATCCCTTGCGAGGGGTCGATGACGCGGCCGTTTTTCAAGACGAGATCATATGGCATGTATTCGGCTTTCGGTTTCTCTGAACTGCTGGGTGATGCGGTTTCCGCTGTCGGCCGCGAAGTAGCGGACGGCATCGGCATTTGCGCTGAGGATGATCCTGTCGCCGGGCGACAGGCCGGACGCGTCGCTGCAGGTCGCGCGGATCACCTGCTCCCCGACCGACACGTCGAGGAACTGGAAGGGGCCCGCGGGCTCGATCAGAACGAGCTCGCCGGAAAGCGTGAGCCCGCCATTGGCCTTCGCGACCGGCTTGAGGTCGTGCGGGCGCACGCCGACGATATGGCCGGTGCTGCCGCCGCACAGTTCCGCCGGCAGGAAGTTCATCTGCGGGCTGCCGATGAAGCCCGCGACGAACTGGTTGGCCGGCCTGGAATAGACCTCCATCGGAGCGGCGAACTGCTGGATCACGCCGTCCTTCATCACCGCGATCCGGTCGGAAAGCACCATTGCCTCCTCCTGGTCGTGGGTGACGAAGATGACGGTGATGCCGAGTTCCTTCTGGAGCCTGCGGATCTCGGTGCGCATGCGTACCCGCAAGGCGGCGTCGAGATTGGAGAGCGGCTCGTCCATCAGCAGGACCGATGGGTTGCGCACGATCGCGCGGCCGACGGCGACGCGCTGGCGCTGGCCGCCCGAGAGCGCTGCCGGAAGCCGGTCGAGCAGAGGTTCGATGCCGAGCACGTCCGCGGCCCAGGCGACCTGCCTGGAAACGGTTTCGTCGTCCAGCTTCTGCTGGCGCAGCGGAAAGGCGATGTTGTCCCTGACCGTCATGTGCGGATAGAGCGCGTAATCCTGGAAGACGAGCGCGATGTTGCGCTCGCGCGGACCGAGATCGGAAATCTCGCGATTGTCGAAGCGGATCGAGCCCTCGTTGATCTCCTCCAGCCCGGCGATGCAGAAAAGCAGGGTCGATTTCCCGCAGCCCGACGGGCCGAGAAAGGAGATGAACTCGCCGTCGCTGATCGAAAGGTCGAGGCCCTTGAGGATCGCGGCGTCTCCGAAGCGCTTGTTGAGGCCGGCGATTTTGATCGATACCATTTGCTCGAACTCCTTTCAGCCCTTGACCGCGCCGGAAAGCGCGCCCTGAACCAGGTAGCGTTGGAAGAAGAAGGCGACGGCCACCGGCGGCAGGATCGCAAGCACGCTTGCCGCAAAGAGGGGGCCGTATTCGTAGAACCGCGCCTGGTTGAGGAAACCGGCGATGATGACCGGGATCGTCTGCGTCTTCGGCGTCGAGGTCAGGATCATCGCGAAGAGGAACTCGTTCCACGACACCAGGAAGCAGAAGATCAGCGCCGCGATGATGCCCGGCCGCACGACCGGCACCAGTACCTTGCGGAACATCGTCCAGCGGCTGCAGCCGTCGATCTGCGCGGCGCGCTCCAGGCTCAGCGGCACGTTCTCGAAGCTCGTCTTCATCATCCAGGCGGCGAGCGGCATGAGGACCGTCGAATAGGCGATGACGAGGCCGAGATGGGTATCGATGAGCCCGAGCGAGCGGAAGATGACGAAGAAGGGCAGCACCAGCGTCAGCGCCGGAACCATGCGCGTCAGAAGCAGAGCCCAGAGGCTGACCGCGAAGAAGCGGCGGCCGGCATAGCGGGCGAAGCCGTAGCCTGCGAAGGTGCCGAGCGCGACGTTGATGACGGACACCACGACGCCGATGCCGAAGCTGTTCAGGAGCGACAGCGGAACGCGCGCCGCCTGCACGCTGGTCGTCCCGCCGTCCGCCATCAGCACCGAGCGGTAATTGTCGAAGGTCAGCGTCGAGGGGAAGATCGAGGGCGGCGTGCGGATCAGGTCGGTCGCCGGCGAGAGGCTGATGAAGATCAGCGCCGCCACGGGCAGGAACGACCATATGAAGATCGCGGCGACGGCAAGCCAGAACATGAGCTTGCGGATGCTTTTAGCCGTTGCGGGGTGCATCAGTCTCTTCGGCTTCCAGGCGGGGATGACGACCATGGTCGGACGCGGCCTGGTGCCGGCCAGCGGTGCCTCGGACAAGGCGGCATTGGGGCTCGCCTTCGTCCTTCTCGGGCTGAGGACGAAGAAATAGAGGATGGCGAAGGCGAGGCTCAGGATCGTCAGCACATAGAGGATGGCGGCACCCTCTCCGAATTTCAGGAACTGGAAGGATTGCAGATAGCCGAGCCAGGAGAGCGTCGTCGTGGCCGATCCGGGGCCGCCGCGCGTCATGATCCAGATGATGTCGAAGGTCATGAAGGCGTTGATGGTCGCGATGATCGTCGAGAAGAGCAGCGTCGGCTTCAGCCAGGGAAGGGTAATCGAGAAGAAGCGCTTGACGGCGCCCGCACCATCGAGGATCGCGGCGCGGTGCAGGTTCGCCGGCATGGACTGCAGGGCGGAAAGGAGCATCAGCGTCGTCAGCGGCGCCTGGTTCCAGACCTGTGTGAGTGCCACGAGATTGAGCGCGCGGAAACCGTCGCCGAACCAGGCCTTCGCGAGCGACCCCAGACCTATGTCATGCAGGAAGCCGTTCAGCAGGCCGAAATTTCCGGCATAGACGAAGGACCAGAGCACGCCGATCGAAACCGGCGCCATCGCCCAGGGAACGAGGACGACGCTGCGCAGAAAGCCCCGCCCGGCGAAACGCTGGTTGAGGACGAGCGCGATCAGCGTTCCGAGCACGGTGGTCCCGACGACCGCGATGGCCGAGAAATAGAGGGTGCGCCCGAGCGAGTTCCAGAAATCCATGTTCTGGAACACGCGCGTATAGTTGGCCAGCCCGACGAAGATCCAACGCTTGGTGATCGGGTTTGTGCTGTTGAACGAAAGATAGAGGCTGTAGAGCAGCGGCAGGCCGACGATCAGGACCATCAGGATCAGCGTCGGGGCGACTGTGAGATAGGCGAATGCGGGCAGGCGGCCGATGCGGCGGCGTTCGGGCGCGCCGGTTTCGATTGCCTGCGTTTCTGCGGTAATCGTCATCACGTCCCTCGCATGTCATCGGGCGGCGCGCCGGTGATGCGCGTTTGCCGATGCCTTCGGGGGTTGAACTCGCAGGTGCAGCCGGTGCCGGCGGGCGGAGCCGGCTGCGCCCGCACGTTTCTTACTGGTATTGCGTCTTGAGCTCCGACGCCTTCGCCGAAAGGTCGGCCACCAGCTTGTCTGTCGAGCTTCCGGAGCGGATATATTCCTGGACCTGCTGCATCATGAACATGTCCCACTCGGGGAACCAGATCGCCTTGCCGATGCTGCGCGCCGTCGCCATGCCGAGCTGCTTGGCCGAAACGTCCAGATCACGCCATTTGGAGAAGCTCTCGACGATCTCCGGATCGGTCATGACCTCCTTGTAGGCGGAACCGAGGCCGAATTCGAGCGCCCAGCGCTTGATGACGTGGTACTGTCCGTCGCTCGCCTTGCCGCCGAAGAACTGCAGCAGGTTCCAGACGCGTTCCTCGTCGACCGGCTGCGCGCCCATGAGATAGGCGGCGGTCCAGGCCATGGTCGAGCGGGTGGCACCGGGCATCAGCGCATTGCGCACCTTGCCGGCGATCTTCGAGACCGCGGGATCGTTGGCGACCTTGTGGTTGTAGTCGTGGACGACCATGAAGGTATGGCGGCCCGACGCGTAGCTCGGCACCCCTTCGCCGGGCAGCGTCATGATGTCCTCGACGACGAGCTTTTCCTTGTAGAGGGTCTGGTGGACCTCCAGGATCTTGCGCAGCGCCGGCTCGTCGACGAAGTTGCCGTCGGCGTCGAAGACCTTGGCGCCTTCCGAATACCAGCAGGCGAACATGTGCCATGACAGGTTCGGCCACTGCTGCTGCCACATGCCGTGGAAGGGCGCATCCGAGATACCGTCCGCCTTGAGCTTGCGACAGACTTCGAGGACGGCATCCCAGGTTTCCGGCGCGTCCGCTCCGGCCTTCTGGAGATGCTCCTCGTTGAAGAGGAAGGTGTTGTAGCCGGCGTAATACGGCAGGCCGCAGAGTGGGCCGTCGGGAAGGGAAAGGGATTCGACGCTGACCGGGAACATGCCCGCCTTGATGTCGGCGACGCCGGGCATCTCCTCGATGTCGCGAATCCACTCGGCGGTGTGCCAGCGGGCGATGTAGTTCTCTTCCGAATAGAGCATGTCCATGTGCTGACCGCCGGTGAGCTTCGTCTCGGCGAGCGGATGGTAGTCTCCGGTGATCAGCTCGTAGGTGACATTCTCGTCGTAGAGCTTCATGAAGGTCTTGACGTTTTCGTCGACGATCTGCGGCTGGTATTGCCATCCCGCGAAAGTCAGCGGTGTCGAAGGCGCGGCGAAGGCCCGCCTGTCCATCATCGTCGCGGCGGAAAGAGCGGCAGCTCCCTTCAATATCTGCCGTCTGGACATGAGTAGTCGTTCCAGCGAAGAAATCATGCTAGTTCCCCATTTGTTATAGCTTGTTGATTTCGCCTGCCGGCAGCTGCCGGAAGATAACTTACGGTATGCCCGGACCACGGATGTTTTCATCGTGGGCGGTTGAAGTCCTGCTGTGGGGATAACTATGCGCGATTTTTTTTAGCTGTCTACCGAAATTTTCATTTTCTGATCATTTTTTTGCCGCGTGGCGGAGTTCGCCTATTTATTAATCCAATTTTTGATCGGAAAAGCAAAATTTAAGCATCGGGTTCAATCGCAAAGCGGCTGGGTATCGGGCGTGTCGCGGACGGTCGCAAGCTGCTGCTTCAAGCGGCGCAGCTTCTCGCGGCCGGCTTCACGCCGCGCGATCGCGACCCCGTAGGAGACGATGTCGATGGCGATCAGGTAGGCGTAGCGGATCGAGGTGGGGCTGAGAATATCCTCGTCCGGCGGGCTGTCTATGGGCAGGAGATCGTCGACCGCAGCGGCCAGCGGCGTTCCGCTGGCTGTCAGCGCGATGGTCGCGGCACCGTATTCGCGCGCGACGGCGACCGCCCTTTCCATCCCGCCGTTCGACCCGGTCAGCGAGCAGCAGATGACGACGTCGTTTCGCTCGACCGCCGAGGCGAGCATCAGCTGCATCTGGTGATCGCAGCAGGGGATGACGCGGATGCCGAGGCGGAAGAACCTGTTCTGGATCTCCTCGATCAGCCAGGACGAGACGCCTCCGCTGCCGAACGCATAGAGCGTGTGGCAGCCGCTTATCCTTTCGATGACCTTGCTGGCACGCGCGAGGTCGACATTGTGGTGCATGTCGGCGATCGTCTTCTGCGCCCTCTTGCTGACGCGTTCCGCGACCTCCGCGATGGAATCGGGCGGCGTTGCCGGCTCCAGATAGTGGATGCCGATCCTGACCGATCCCATGATCCGCAGCTTGAGATCCTTAAGCCCGTCGCAGCCGACGGTCCGCGCGAAGCGCGTCACCGTCGGCGCCGACACGTTCAGCCAGGATGTCAGCTCTTCGATCGGCAGCTCCACGAAACGGTGCGGCTCGCTCAGGATGGCATCGGCGATGCGCCGGTTCGATTTCGAAAACCCTGCCTTGCCGTCGACGATGACGCCGATGATGTCCCTGGCATTGCTCTTTTCCGGCGCCGGGCCGCTTCTTTCGCCGGCGGAAGCGCCGTCTTTCAAATTTCGATTGTTCGCCATGCGGGTCTCCACTTCCAGGCGACGTTTCAATCAAACGTCCGGGGTGTCAACATTTGAGTTGCCGCGGCAGGAGGAGGCTGCGGGATCGCCCGCGCTCGTTTCATATGCGAATGGCGGCCGGGCGGAGAGGCGTGCACCCCGCCGCCGTTGGGCGGCGGGGGCCTTTCCGGCGCTCGGGAATGCTATCTGAACAGGCCTGGAAGCCAGAGGGACAGGGCGGGGATGTAGGTGACCGCCAGCAGCACCGCTATGCTTGCGCCGAAGAAGGGCCAGATCGTCCGCATCGCCTCGCGGATCGAGATGCCGCCCACGGCGCAGCCGACGAAGAGCACGGTTCCGACCGGCGGCGTGTTAAGCCCGATCCCGGCGTTCAGGATCATGATCACGCCGAAATGAACCGGATCGACGCCGAAGGCCTTCACGACGGGCAGCAGCACGGGCGTCGCGATGATGACCAGCGGCGCCATGTCCATGAAGGTGCCGAGCAGGAGCAGCAGGAGATTGATGACGAGAAGCACGATGATCGGATTGTCCGAGATCGCGCTGATCGCGGCGATCATCAGCGACTGGACCTGCAGGAAGGCCATCAGCCAGCCGAACGAGGCGGCCGTCCCGATGACGAGCAATACCATCGCGGTCGTGCGCACCGCACCCATCACGGCTTCGACGAAGCCTTGCCAGTCGAGCTCGCGATAGACGAGCATCGCGACGAGGAAGGCGTAGAGCACGGCGATGCAGGAGCTTTCCGTGGCCGTGAAGACGCCGGAACGCACGCCGCCGAAGATGATGCCGATCAGCAATATGCCAGGGAAGGAGGCAAGGAGATAATAGCCGAGGCGGGCGAAGCCGGGAAAGGGTTCGGCCGGATAGCCCCGTCGCCTTGCGACGAGATAGGCCGTCACCATCAGGGCGAGCGCGAGCAGCAACCCGGGAACGATGCCGGCGGTGAAAAGGTCGGCGATTGAGACATTGCCGCCCGCCGCGATCGAATAGAGGATCATGTTGTGCGACGGCGGGATCATCAGCGCGATGATCGCGGAGTTCACCGTCACGTTGACGGCATAGTCCTTCTCATAGCCCCTTGCGGCCATCTGCGGGATCATCAGGCCGCCGACGGCGGAGGCATCCGCGACAGCCGAGCCCGAAATCCCACCGAACAGGGTCGAGGCAACCACGTTGACCTGGCCGAGCCCGCCGCGGAGATGTCCGACCAGCCCGGCCGCAAAGCGGATCAGCCGGCTCGCGATGCCGCCGCGCACCATCAGATCGCCGGCGAAGATGAAGAAGGGGATCGCCATCATGGCGAAGACGTTCATGCCGGAATTGAGCTGCTGGAACACCACGATCGGCGGCAGGCCCATATAGACGACGGCTGCGAGCGAGGCGATGCCGAGGCAGAAAGCGATCGGCATGCCGATCAGCATCAGGAGGGCGAACGTGCCGAAAAGGATGGTATAGGTCATTCAAGCCGCCTCCTGCACGACGACGTCGGCTGCGATTTCCTCACCGAGAGCGACGTCGGCGAAGCGTTCCGTTGCAAAGATCGCGATCATCACGCCCCCGCCGATCAGCGGAAAGAAGTCGACGCCGCCCGGCCAGCCGAGGACGGGTATCGTCGCCGTCCAGGTGCCGATCGCAAGCAGCGTGCCGTAATAGCTCATCGCCAGCCCGAAGAACGCGACCAGGGCGAGGCAGAGGAGGTCCATCCCCCTCTGGATCGCCGGCGGCATGACGTGGCGGACGATATCGAGGCCGAGATGCACGCTTTCGCGCACGCCGACGGCTGCGCCGAGCATGATGAACCAGGACATCAGATAGAGCGACAGCGGCTCCGACCAGCTCGGCGAGTTGTTCAGCACATAGCGGCCGAAGACCTGCCAGCCGACGATGAGCGTCATTGCGACGATGCCGATACCGGCGATGTAAAGCGATATGCGGCTGAGCCCGGCCAGCACCGGCCGTATCGCGCGCATGAATTTCCACATGTTCCCGTCCTCCTCACCGGCAGGCGTCATGGCCGGCCGGACATGCAAAAAAGCCGGCCCCCGCTGACGAGGGCCGGCTCGACGTTTCCGGCTATTTCACGGCCTGGACGCGCTCCAGCAGGTCCTTCATCTTCGGATCGGTGACGAAGCGGTCGTAGACCGGCTTCATCGCCGCCGAGAATTCCTCCTTGTCGACCTCGACGACGTTGACGCCGGCGGCGCGGACTTTTTCCTCCGAGGACTTTTCGCGCGCACTCCAGAGCTCGCGCATCTTCGTGACCGAATCCTTTGCCGCCTGACGGACGACCGCCTGATCCTCCGGCGACAGCTTGTCCCAGCTCATCTTGGAGATGACCAGGATTTCCGGGTTCAGCGAATGCTCGGTCAGCGTATAGTTCCGGGCGACCTCGTAGTGGCGGGCCGACTCGTAGGAGGGCCAGTTGTTTTCCGCGCCGTCGACGACACCGGTCTCGAGCGAGGAGTAGACTTCGCCCATCGGCATCGGCGTCGGATTGGCGCCGAAGGCCTGCATCATGGCGATCCAGAGGTCGGATTGCTGTACGCGGATCTTCATGCCCTTCAGGTCGGCGAGCTTCTCGATCGGCTGCTTGGTCGTGTAGAAGGAACGTGCGCCGGAATCGTAGAACGCGAGGCCGATCAGGCCGTGCGGCTCGAAGGCGGCCAGAACCTCGTCGCCGATCGGGCCGTCGACCACCTTGTGCATGTGCTCGGTCGAGCGGAACAGGAAGGGCATGCCGAGAACGGTGGTTTCCGGCACGAGATTGTTGAACGGCGCGGCATTGACCCGGTTCATATCGATGACGCCGAAGCGGGTCTGCTCGATCGTGTCCTTTTCGCTGCCGAGCACCGCATTGTTGGTGACCTCGATCTTGATGCGGCCATCGGTGCGCTCGGAAACCAGCTCACCCATATATTTGACGGCTTCCACCGTGGGATAGCCGTCGGGATGGATGTCGGCGGAGCGCAGGGTAATTTCCTGCGCGTGCAAGGCGGTCGCGCCGAGCGCGATGCCAAGTGCGAGGCCTAGCATTCTGGGCAGTTTCATGTCTTTCTCCTCCTTTTTCGCGCCGGAGTCTCCACGCCTCCGGCGGTCGTTTTCATTTTTCTCCGGCACCCCACGCGGGCAGGTCGTAAAGCTCTTCGGGATTGGTCACGAGCGCGCGATGCCGCGCGGTCTCGTCGGGCAGCCAGCCCAGGACCGTATCGGTCAGCTCCGCGTCGTCCGGGTAGTCGGCCTGCTCGCGCGCGAGATTGTGCGGCCAGTTGGTGCCCCAGACGATGCGTTCGGGCGCATGGGCGGCGAGCGCGCGGGAGAAGGCGGCGACGTCGGCATAGCCGGGCCTTCCGCTTTTGGACGACTCGTAGACGCCGGCGAACTTGAACCAGCACCGGCCGCCGTCGATCAGCCGCTTGACCGCCGCGATCTGCGGACCGTCGGACGTCACGCCCGCGAAGAACTTGCCGTGATGATCGAGGACCCAGCGGGATTTGAGTTTCGCAAGCCGCGCCTCATGGTCGAGGATATGGCTGCCGTCGAACTGGACGGCCAGCATCCAGCCGCGCGCGGCAGCCCTGGCGTCGACGGCCTCCAGCTCGCAGAGCCCGACCGCGCCGCCGGGCAGGTCCATGATGCGCGCGCCGAGGACCCCGCATGCCGCCAGCCGGTCCAGCTCGGCATCGGGCGTGGCGCCGCCGACGGCGCAAACGCCGCGGGCGGCCTCGCCCATGTCCGCGAGGCAGGCGACGAGGTTGGAATTGTCACGCTGGTGGGCATTGCCTTGTGTGATGATGACCCGGTCGATGCCGAGCCAGCGCATCACCTGCCGGTACTGGGCCGGGTCCGGCAGGCTGCCGGCCGGAAGATCCGGCCCGCCGGGAAGGGAAGGAAAACCCGGCAGATACATGTGCATCTGCGTATCGACCGTACCTCTCGGCAGCCTGGTCCGCGGAGGGTTGCCCAAGAGCGTACGGACGAGCATCAGGCGTCTCCCATACGGAATTCGGCGAGCGCATCGCGGTCGATCTCGATGCCGAGGCCGGGGCCGTTCGGGATCGACACGACGCCGCGCTCGTGTTCGATGGGGGTTTTGATCACCGCCTGACGGAAAGGATTGTCGGTGCGATCGAATTCGAGGATCGGCTCGACGGGATTGACGCGGACCGGGCTTGGGACCATCGCCGCCATGAACTGAAGTGCGGCGGCGATATGCACCGCCGTGCCCCAGACATGCGGGACGACGCGAATGCCGTGCAGCGCCGCCATGTCGGCGACGCGTTTGGCTTCGGTGAAGCCGCCGACGCCGGCGAGATCGGGCTGCAGGATATCGACGGCGCGGGTTTCCACCGGCTCGCGCATGCCCCAGCGGCTGTGCCATGTCTCGCCGCCGGCAACCGGGATCGGCTGCCTGGCGCGCACTTCGCGGTAGGCGCCGAGCTGTTCCGGCACGACCGGCTCCTCGAACCAGTCGATATCGAGCTCTGCGGCGGCCTGGCCGAATTTTATCGCCTCGAGCGCATCATAGCCGTGATTGGCGTCGACCATCAGCCGCATGCCGGGCCCGACCGCATTGCGCACGGCGCGCAGGACGGCAAGATCCTCCTCGATGCCGAAGCCGATCTTGATCTTGCTTGCGTGAAAACCCTGTTCCTTGTAGCGCGCGACCTCGGCGGCATTGTCCTCGATCCGGTCGACGCCATCGCGCTTGAAGCTGCCGGTGGCATAAGCCCGGACGGATTCGCGGAACCGGCCGCCCAGAAGCACCGAGACCGGCACGCCGAAATGCTTTCCCTTGACGTCCCAAAGCGCGATGTCGATGCCGGAAAGCGCGGTCACGGCAAGGCCTCGCTGGCCCTGATCGCGCAAGGCATTGTAGAGACGCGCCCAGATCTTCTCGGTTTCGAGCGGGTTCTCGCCGATCAGCCAGTTGGCGTAGGCCGCAACGACCGCGGCATTGGGGCGTACCGGACCGAGGCATTCGCCCCAGCCGGTCGTGCCGTCCTCGCAGACGATCTCGACCAGGACATGCGCGCGCCGGTCGAAGCGCATGGAAGCGCTCTCGAATGCGACGTCGAGCCTATGTTCGAGAAGATGGGTGCGGACGGAGGCGATCTTCATGGCTTAGCGCTTCCAGGGGCCGATGAGCTTGAGAAGCATGTCCTCTTCTTCGGCCGTGAGGTCGTCGAGCGGCGGGCGCACCCTTCCGGCGTCGAAACCCTGCAGGCGCACGCCCGCCTTGATCGCGGCGACGGCATAGCCCTTGCGGCGATTGCGGATCGCCATGAAGGGATAGAAGAAATCCTTCAGGATCTCCTCGCAGCGGGAGCGGTCGCCGGCGCGCAACGCCTTATAGAATTCGACGGCGAGGGCAGGCACGAAGTTGAAGACGGCGGAGGAATAGGTGGTGAAGCCGGCGCCGAGATAGGCTTCGGCGAAGAGTTCCGCCGTCGGCATGCCGCCAAGATAAGTGAGCCGGTCGCCCATGGTGGCGGTGACCTGCCGGACGAGGCCGATTTCGCCGGTGCCGTCCTTGAAGCCCACGAGGTTCGGGCATTCGTCGCAAAGCCGCTTCAGCGTATCGACGGCCAGCACGGAATTGTCGCGGTTGTAGACCATGACGCCGATGCCGACCGACTGGCAGATACGCTTCACATGCTGGTAGAGGCCTTCCTGCGGCGCATCGATCAGATAGTGCGGCAGAAGCAGGATGCCGTCGGCGCCGGCCTTCTCGACCTCGCGGGCGAGCTCGACGCCGACCTCGGTGCCGAAGCCGCAGCCCGAGACGATCGCGGTCTTGCCGGCCGCTTCCTTCGCGGCCTTCACGATGCCGGGAATCTCCTTCGGGGAAAGCGAGAAGAACTCGCCCGTGCCGCCGGCTGCAAACAGAACCGGCGCATCGAAACCCGACAGCCAGTCGATATGGCGGCGATAGCTTTCCGGCTGAAACCGTCCTTCCTTATCGAAGTGGGTGACAGGAAAGGACAGCAGGCCAGCGCCGAGCGCAGCCTTGATCTCTTGCGGCGTCATTGTCGGGTTTTCCTCTGTAAACGTCTCCTCCAGACAAAATTGTCGTACAGGTTACGCTGACTTATGTCAACAAGTCATCTTACAGATTCACGCAGCTCTCTCAGGAGGGCCCGGTAGCGCAGCTGGCTGCCGCGCAAATGGCGGCGCATGGCCTCCCTGGCTCCCTCCTCGTCGCCGTCGGAGATCGCCACGACGATGGCATTGTGCTCGTCGTCCAGCAGCTTGATATAGGCGGCCTGGTCCGTCTCCGCTTCATCGGAGCGCAGGGCCGCGCGGGGGATGAGATTGCGGCCGATCATGGTCAGGAATTCGCGGAAACGGGGGTTGTTGGTCGCTTCGGCGATGGCGAGATGTAGGGCGAAATCGGCCTCGCTGGTCGGCAGCGACGCATCGAGACAGGCGCGCACGGCATAATGCCTGTCGAGGATGACCTCTTCCTGGGCAGGCGAGCGGCGGAGCGCCGCAAGGCCCGCCGCCTCGACTTCCACGGCCGTTCGCAACTCCAGGAGTTCGATCATCGAGGAAACGCGGGCGAGATCGATATTGCCCAGCGAAAGCATGAGGGGCTGCTCGGCCGGCGGTACATCGAGCACGAAGACGCCGGCGCCCTGGCGCGCCTCCACCAGCCGGTCCGCACGCAGCGCCGCAATGGCCTCGCGTACGACGGTGCGGCTGACGCCATGCGCTTCGGTCAGCTGTGCTTCGCTCGGCAGGCGCGAGCCCGGCGGGAACTCGCCTGTCGTGATGGCCCGCCGCAGCCTTTCCCCAAGCTGGGAAACGAGCGTCCTCGATCCCTTGCCGGTATCGAGTTTCGCTTCAACGCTCATATCCGCCCCTCCATCCTTCGTGAATCACAAAATACGCAGACGGGTCATATGTCAAATTCGGCGCAATCGGGAGAGAGCGCCGCAACTTGTTGACCGTCTGTGCCGAACATGTATGATAAGTTATGACGCTTGTCACCAACAAGTTGAATCGCGGCCGAACGGCCGTTCCCGGAGGATGAACTTTTGAAGAGACTTCTGATCACCGGCGCCGCCGGAGGCCTCGGGCGCGCCATGCGCGCGCGCCTGAAGGGTTTTGCCGAGACGCTTCGCCTGTCCGATATCGCCGATCTCGGCGCCGCCGAGCCGCATGAGGAGCTCGTCGCCTGCGATCTCGGCGATGCGGCCGCGGTCCATGAACTCGTTCGGGGCTGCGACGGCATTCTTCATCTCGGCGGCATATCGGTCGAGGACAAGTTCTCGAAGATCCTCAACGCCAATCTGCTCGGCCTCTACAATCTCTACGAGGCGGCGCGCGCCCACGGCCAGCCGCGCATTCTTTTTGCAAGCTCCAACCACACCGTGGGTTTCTACCGGCAGGACGAGCATATCGACGCCGCGGATCCGATGAGGCCGGATGGGCTCTACGGCGTTTCGAAGTGCTTCGGCGAAGCGCTGGCCCGCATGTATTTCGAGAAGTTCGGCCAGGAGACGGCGCTGGTCCGTATCGGCAGCTGCATGGAGAAGCCGAGCAATTACCGCATGCTCTCCACCTGGATGTCCTATGACGACTTCATCTCTCTGATCGGCTGCGTTTTCCGGGCACCGATGCTGGGCTGCCCGATCGTCTGGGGGATATCCGACAACGACAGCCGCTGGTGGGACAATTCCCATGCGGCGTTCCTCGGCTGGAAGCCGAAGGACAATGCCGAGCGTTTCCGCGCCGACCTCGATGCCAGGATGGAGCGTCCGGCGCCGACCTCGCCCCTGGCGTTCTACCAGGGCGGCATGTTCACGCAGGACCCGATCTTCCCGGAGGACTGAGGCGGCGCTCACTCGATCGGCACGAAAAGGCCGATCTTCAGGTCTTTCAGCACGACATTGGTATGAATCCGTTTGATCTGCGGATTCTCCGACATGATGTGCGCGGTGATGTCGTCATATTGCAGCACGTCCTGGGCGGTGATGATGGCGATGATGTCGACGGCGCCCGTCACGTAATAGACCTGCTGGATATGCTGCTGCTGGTCCGCCCAGAGGCGGAACTTCGACAGGGCGTCGTAATTTTCCCTCTCGATCTCCATCCCGGCGATGAAGGTCATGAGGTTGCCGACCGATTTACGGTCGACGACCGCGATCTCGCTCGCAATCACACGGTTCTGCCGCATGCGCTTCAGGCGGCGTTGCACGGCGGAGGCGGAAAGTCCAACCATGTCGGCGATCGTCTCCGCCTTGAGCTGGCAGTCGCCCTGCACGATCTTCAATATTTCCTTGTCGAACTGATCAAGCGGTTCGCCCATTTCGGTCTCCGGCCACGTTTTACGCGCAACCTAGCAGAGAAACGTGCGGGCGAACTGCGGAATTTGGATGTCTATCGCAGTTTTCATGCGGAAACGGCGCATGGCGGCGGATCGTTGCCGAACCATCGCAGCGACTATCCGCGACGTTAAACGCGTTCAGAGAAAAAAGCGCGGAACGGCGGGAAATGCATTTTTCCGGCGTTGTACGACGGTTTTCTCGGATTTTTCGGCCCCGTCCCGGTCGAATTAGCGGCTTGACGCTTCGCAGACGCTTTAGAATCGGACGCACTGATTTCCGTGCGTGAAAGGCCTCCATGTCCGCTTCCAAGCCCCTGCCGACCGTCCGCCTGCCGGACGCTGCCTCAGGCGTGGCCGCGCCGGACATGCGATGGCAGACGCTTGCGCTCGACGGCGGGCTGGTTGTCGACCCGAGCACCAGGGCGATCGCTCCGAACATATCGATGTCGGTCAACCATATGCTGGTTCCCGGCGAGGGTGCCTTTTCCGCCGAGGGCGTCGCGGATCTTGCCGATCTGCCTTTTCTCTACGCCCGCTGGACGAATCCGACGGTGCGCCAGCTCGAACGCCGCCTTGCCGCCGTCGAGGGCGCCGAAGAGGCGCTGGCGGCGGCGACCGGCATCGCCGCGATCGCGGCCACCTTCCTCACCCTGCTCAAGAAGGGCGAGCACCTGATCATCAGCGATGTCTGCTATGCGGGCGCGCGCGAGCTGGCCTGCCGGATTCTGCCGGACTACGGCATCGAGGTGACGCCGGTGAACATGTCGAAGCCCGAAGAGATCGCCGCGGCGTTCCGGCCCAATACCAGGCTCGTTCATTGCGAAACCCCCTGCAATCCCATCCTGCGCCTGACCGACCTCGCCCTCGTTGCGGGACTGGCGCATCGGCACGGCGCTCTGATGTCGGTCGATTCGACCTTCGCCACGCCGGTCGCCACCCGGCCGCTGGAGTTCGGGGCGGATCTCGTCATCCACTCGCTGACCAAGTTCATCAATGGCCATGGCGATGCTCTGGGGGGCGTCGTCTGCGGCAGCAAGGAGCTGGTCGCCAAGATCCGCGCGCGGGCGGGCGTCTATCTCGGTGCGGCGATGTCGGCGCAGAATGCATGGTTGATCATGCGCGGCATGGACACCTTGTTCCCGCGCATGAGGGCGATCTCCGATTCCGCAATGGCCGTCGCGCAAGCGCTGGAGAAGCATCCGGATATCGTGGCCGTCGCCTATCCGGGCCTCGATAGCCATCCGCAGCATGAGCTTGCCCGGCGCCAGATGACGATCTTCGGGGGGATGATAACCTTCCAGGTCGCCGATCCGCAGGCAGCCGCGCGGCGCCTCGCGGAGAAACTGCGCGTGATCCACTATGCCTTTTCGCTCGGCCACCAGCGCAGCATCGTCGTCCTTCTCGATACGGACGAGATGATGGCTTCGACATACCGACTGGAGGGCGACCAGTTGGAATCCTACCGCTCCTATGCCGGCGACGGCATCTTCCGGCTGTCGATCGGCCTGGAAGCGACGGAAGACCTGATCGAGGACCTCCATCAGGCCCTGCAGGCCTGAGCGGCGCGCTCTTAGGAGCGTCGAGAGGCGGACCAAACAACAAAGGACGAAATTCGATGACGAACGTGAAAATCCTCGATGGCGGAATGAGCCGCGAGCTCATACGGCTCGGAGCGAAACTGCGCCAGCCGGAATGGTCGGCGCTCGCGCTCATGGACGCGCCGGACGTGGTGCGCCAGGTCCATCAGGAGTTCATCGAGGCCGGTTCCGACGTCATCACGACGAACAGCTATGCCCTCGTTCCCTTCCATATCGGAGAAGAGCGGTTCCGGGAGCAGGGGGCTTCGCTCATCGCGCTTTCGGGGCGGCTCGCGCGCGAGGCCGCGGATGCCTCCGCCGGCCGCAAGGTGCTCGTCGCCGGGTCGCTTCCGCCGATCTTCGGCTCCTACGAGCCGCAGCTTTTCGATCCGGAGCGCGTGCAGGACTATCTCGCAGTCCTGGTTGAGAACCTGTCGCCGTTCGTGGATGTATGGCTGGGGGAGACCTTGAGCCTGATCGCCGAGGGCGAGGCCGTGCGCGCCGCAATCAGGGATACCGGCAAGCCTTTCTGGATCTCCTTCACGCTCGCCGACGCGCCCGAAGACGACGGCGGGCCGGCACGCCTGCGTTCGGGAGAAAGCGTCGAGGACGCGGCGAACTGGGCGGTCAAATCGGGTGCGCAGGCGCTTCTCTTCAACTGCAGCCGGCCGGAAGTGATGGCCACGGCGATCCGGACGGCCTCAGCCATCGCGACCGCCGGCGGTTCCGGGCTGGAAATCGGCGTCTACGCCAACGCTTTCGAGACCGACCACGACGGCGCGGCCAACGAGACGCTGCACGAGACGCGGACGGATCTCACGGACGACCGCTACTCCGGCTTTGCCTGCAACTGGGTGGAGGCGGGCGCGACCCTGGTCGGCGGCTGCTGCGGCATCGGCGCCCGCCACATCCACCGACTGCGCCAGGTGCTGAAGGCCTGAACGGCAGGCCGATCCGTCAGTTGCGGTCGGCGGACAGGATTTCGCAGGCCGCGAGCACCAGCGCGATCACGCCGTTGCGGATGCAGCGTTCGTCCGGCTGGTAGTCCGAATTGTGGAGCTTGTCGTCGCGCCCGGGCGTGCGGGCGCCGATGCCGAGCTGGAACGCCGGGACCCTTTCCCCGACCAGCGCGAAATCCTCGGCGCCGAGGGTGGCGGGGCGCTTCTGAACGCTTTCCTCGCCGAAGTGACGAGCGATCGCCTGCATCGTCGTTGCGGTCAGGGCATCGTCATTGACGAGCGAGGGCACGCCGCGCACCATGTCGAACCGGCACTGCACGTTCATCGATGCAGAGACGCCTTCGCACTGGCGGCGGATGGCATTCTCGATCAGGTCGCGGTTTTCGCTGTGCTGCGTGCGCACCGTTCCGACGATGCGCACGGCATCGGGAATGATGTTTTCGGTCTTGCCGCCTTCGATGCCGCCGATCGTCAGGACGGCCGGATGCATGGGATCAACCTCGCGCGAGACGATCGTCTGGAGCTGCAGGATGAGGGTTGCCGCCGCGACGATCGGGTCGGCCGCCATATGCGGGCGGGCCGCGTGGCCGGAGCGTCCGCGAACGACGATGCTGAATTCGTCGGAAGAGCCGTTCACGATGCCGGAGACGTAGCTGAAGGTTCCGACCTCTTCGTCCGGGTGGTTGTGGAAGCCGAGCGCCATGTCGACGCCTTCCAGCACTCCGTCCTCGATCATCGCCCGTGCGCCGCTTTCCGACGTCTCCTCGGCCGGCTGGAACATCAGCTTTATCGTGCCGTTCAGATGCGGCTTCAGATCCTGCAGCAGCATGCCCGCGCCGATGAGCGTCGCGGTGTGCAGATCATGGCCGCAGGCATGCATCTTGCCGTCGATTCTGCTGGCGAATTCGAGGCCGGTCTGCTCCTGGATCGGAAGGGCGTCCATATCGGCGCGCAGCAGAAGGGTCGGCCCCGGGCGGCCGGTCTCGATCGTTCCGACGACGCCCGTCCGGCCGATGCCGGTGCAATGCTCGATGCCGGCCTCCTCGAGGCTGTTCGCGACGAGGCCGCTCGTGCGCACGGTGTCGAACCCTGTTTCCGGATGGGCATGGATATCGCGGCGGATGCCGATCAGCTTCGCCTCAATGGCGAGCGCGGCCTCTTCTATGTGGCTGCCGATCTCGTTCTTCTTCATGGGGTTCACCTTGATTGCATGCGACGTCCGGGATCTTCCGTTCGCGTCATATATGGGAAAGCCGCGTCTTGCTTCGATGGCCGGGTTCGAAGCGGATGAGGTCGAATTCGGACGGATCGGCGATCGGCGGCGCGCCGCTGACGATATCGGCCGTCAGATGGCCGGCTCCGAGCCCGAGCCCGAAGCCATGGCCGGAATAGCCGGTCGACAGCACCAGGCCCGGAATTTCCGGCACCCGGCAGATGACCGGCACGACATCCGGCGTGACGTCGACATAGCCGGCCCAGGTCTCGGTGTAGGAAATATCGCCGAGCGCTTCGAAAAGCCGGCGCATCCGCGGAGCGACCGCATCGATGATCCTGGGCATGGGAGGTGGATCGAGCATCCTTTCCTTCTCGAAGGGCGAAGCCGTCTTCCTCGACCACCAGCGCTCATAGCCGAGCTCGGTGAGCATCCGGGCACCGAGCCTCAGCTTCATATGCGTCACTTCCTTCGCGAGAAGCGGCCGGAAATCCTTGAGGAACCGGAAGCTGTCGGGCACGATGTCGGCGACGTAGTGACCGCCGTGCTCGACGCAGTACCGGCCGTCCTCGCAGCGGCGGCTGGAAAGTCCCTCGACCCAGACGGATGCCTGCGGAGCGTTTTCCAGCACATTGGTCTTGGCCATCGACACCAGCGCCTTCAACTGAGGCAGCCGGACGCCGATCGAGCGGCAGAGAAGCGAGGACCATGCGCCGGCGGCCACGACGATCTCTCCGCAGGCGATCGGCCCGCGCTCCGTGCGGACACCGGACACGCCTCCGTTCGACAGCTCGATCCCGGTCACGGCGCAGTTCTGAAGCAGGGTGACGCCGATGGACCGGGCATATCGGGCGATGGCGGGCGCTGCCTTTTGCGGTTCGGCGCGGCCGTCGCCGGGAGTGAAGAGCCCGACCGGGTGGCTTCTTTCGAGGGAAGGGGCTATCTCGGCGATCCTGTCCGATCCGACGATCTCGAAATGCAATCCGCAAGCCTTGGCTTTCGCCATCCAGTCCGCATATTGGGCGAGCTCTTTCTCTTCCCTGAAGCCGTAGAAGCTGCCGCAGGTCGCAAATCCGGTTGCGCCGGACAGCCTGGCGTCGATCTCCTTCCACAGCCGGAGACTGGCCATGGAGAGCTCGACTTCCCGAACGTCGCGGCCCTGCTGGCGCACCCAGCCGGCATTGCGGCCGGACTGCTCGCCGGCGACATGGCCCTTTTCGCAGACGACGCACCGGATTCCCCGCTCGGCGAGGAACATTGCGGTACTGACGCCGATGATGCCGCCGCCGATGACGACGACATCCGCCGAGGCCGGGAGAGTTTCGTCGCTTTCGACGGAAACGAGTTTTGGAGCCATGGGAAACGCCATCCATGCGTCTGCCGAAGCCGCCTCGGCGTGGACCGGAAGATTCCGATTTCGCGGCGGACGCGGGCCGCCCTCTCAGGCGGTCCGCAGTCCGGAAGGATCAGGCATTGAGCCAGGCTTTTTCGGCGATCCGGTACCCGCTGAGGTCGCCGCCGCCAGGGACGCTGGTGACGCCTTCGACCTTGGTGGCGCTTGCCACCTGCTGATCGATGAAGATCGGGATGAGCTCGCCGCCTTCCTGGGCGAGCATCACCTGAAGGTCGTGGTAGAGCGCCTTGCGCTTGGTCTGATCGAGCTCCGAGCGGGCCGCCTCCAGCTTCTGGTCGAAGGCCGGGTTCTTCCAGAAGGTCTCGTTCCAGGGCGCATTCGAATGAAGGATGAGCGACAGCATGGCGTCGGCCGTCGGGCGCACGGACCAGTTCGAGGCGCAGAACGGCTTCTTCATCCACGTATCGTCCCAATAGCCGTCCGACGGCACGCGGTTGACGACGAGCTCGATGCCCGCGGCTTGCGCCGAAAGCTGGAAGAGCTGGGCGGCATCGACGGAGCCCGGGAAGCCATTGTTGGAGACGGCAAGCTCTATCGGACCGCTGAAGCCGGCTTTCGCCATCAGCGAGCGGGCCTTGTCCGGATCATAGGCGTTCTGCGGGACATCGGCCGAATAGTAGGGGTTCCAGGGAGCGATCGGCGTATCGTTGCCGATCACGCCATAGCCGCTGTAGCCGTTGTTCAGGATCATGTCGCGGTTGATCGCATGCTTCAGCGCCTGGCGGACGTCGACATTGTCGAACGGGGCGGTGTCACAGCGCATCGGGAAGCAATACATCGTATTTGCCTGCGTGCGCTGGATCTTGACCGTCGGAATGGCGCTCAGACGCTGGGCGGTCTTCGGATCCAGGCGGTTTATGATATGGACCTGTCCGCTGATCAGCGCCGCGATCCGGGCCGTTGCGTCGTTCATGGCGATGGTCTCGCAGGAATCGACGAAGCCGCGCTCGGAGTTCCAGTGGTTCTCGAAGCGTTTGGTCAGCGTGCGCACGCCAGGCTGAAAATTTTCGAGGGTGAAGGCGCCGGTGCCGATGCCCTTGGTGAAATCACCGCCGTCCGGCCCGATGCCGAGATGATAGTCGCAGAGCGTATAAGGGAAATCGGCATTGCCGCCGGCAAGCGTGACGGTGACCTCCATGGGCGCCGTCTCGCGGATTTCCGTGATGGAAATGAGCTGCCCCTTGGCGCCGGACTTGGTGTCGGCGCCGCGATGATGATTAAGGGAGTAGATCACATCCTTGGCGTCG
Source organism: Shinella sp. (assembly GCA_033795365.1). GTDB lineage: Bacteria > Pseudomonadota > Alphaproteobacteria > Rhizobiales > Rhizobiaceae > JARYGU01. The sequence continues at coordinate 191,583 of JARYGU010000001.1, read as the reverse complement.
AGTTCCTTGCCGTTGTGGAACTGCACGCCCTTGCGGATCTTGAAGCGCCACTCGGAGGCGTCGCTCCTGGTGGGCTCCCAGGATTCGGCCAGCGAGGGAATGAGATCGCCGTTCTCACCGATCTCCACGAGCGTGTTGAACAGCTGGAAGCCGACCGTGTACATATAGGCTTCGGTGTAGAACGCAGGGTCGATGCTGTCCGAGCTCGATGCGGTGTCTAGGCCGAGGATCAGATGGCCGCCGCGTTTCGGCTGAGCCGTCTGCGCCCGCGAAACCGCGGGAAACCCGCCGATGATGCCAGCCGAAGCGGCGGCTGCGCCGATCATGAGCGAGCGTCTTGTTACGGAAGCTGCCGAGGGCAGCCCATCCCTGGAATTCATCCCCGATTCCCTTTCACATGCCGATGGGAGGCACCCAGCGCCTATTAGCGCGCGAGGACGATAAACCAAGTGCCTGCATGTTTTCTGCAATAAGGAAGGCTAAGATGATGTCTTTCCGCGCAGATACCGGTGACTCCGGCAGAAAGCGGCGTGCGGATCGGTTCTATAGCCTTTTGGCGCCGGCTGCGATGCCGGTCCGGTGTGGCGAACGCCCGCGATAGAAGCTGGCGAGTAGCGATAGGGGTTGACGGAGGGTCAAAAACAAAAAGCCCGCCGCGGGAGGAGGTGCGGCAGGCTTTTCGTGTATAACCGAACAACAGCTGGGAGGAGGAGTGCTGTCGTTCCCGCAAGGAACCTTGGGAGGAGGATAAGGATCCCTGCAATCACGAAGCTCTGTGGGAGGAGGTACATCGCTTCGAGTGATTTGGAGTATACGCCGATTTCGCTCAAATTGTAGGCAGGATTTCGCAGGCCAGCCATGCGCTGGAGGAATGGCTCCTGTATCGGCTCAAAATGCCGTTGCCGCCCGACTCGCGCGCAAAACAAAAGCGCCCGCTTGGAGAAGCAGGCGCTCGGACATTTTCATGGATGTATCCGCTCAGCGGGCGACGGCGGCCCGGGCGACGCTGCGGATTTCGGCGCGGTCGATACCGAGGTCGCGAAGCTCGCGGCTCGACATGCGGCCCAGCTCGGTGACCGTCTGACGGTACTTGCGCCAATTGTTGAAGGAGCGTGCGATGTTCATGATGATCCCCCTTTCCGTGGGCTTTCGAAGCCGGCTGCCGGTTGTTGGCGCCCCGTTCGCTTCGATGAGTGACATATAGTTTGAAACGGCCGGGACTTGTAGCGCTGAACCGGCAGCGCACCCATGCGCACTCTGCATAGGTCTGGATTTGGCGCTTAGTCGCCGGTGCGCTCGCCGCGGCACGGGCGTGCCGCCGCGTCAGACCTGTGCCCGTGCTCCCGCCCGGCCGGTTGCGTCGGAGGCCCGGGTCTTTCCGGGCGGGTGGCCCATCACCCGCTTGAACGCCCGGGAAAAAGCGGCCTGCGAGCCGAAACCCAGGCGCCGCGCGGCGGTGTCTATCGGAAGCTTTTCGCGCCGGAACCATTGTTCGGCAAGCCGCATGCGCAGGGCCAGGACATAGCGTTGCGGCGTCATGCCGGTGGCGTCGACGAAGCGTTTGGCGAAGACCGAGCGCGAACTGCCCATTTCCTCGGCCATGTCGGCGACGGTCCATGCGCGGCCGGGATCGCGATGCAGCGCGGCGATGACGCGGCCGAGCTTGGGATCGCGAAGCGCTTCCACCCAGCCGGTGGCATCGCCGCAGCCGCATTCGACCCAGCCCCTGACGATCGTCGCCGCCACGACATCGGCGAGGCGCGCAAGGATCCCGGCCGAGCCGGCCCTCTCCGCGGCCATCTCCCGTTCCATGGCCGAAAGCAGCGGCAGGATTTCCGGCTGCCTTCCGAGAAGCGAGCCGACGGACATCACCTGCGGCATGAGCCCGACCAGCGGATGGAGCGTATCGAGTTCGAACTCCATCCGTCCCGTGAAGACGAGCATATCCTGCGTGCGGCAGCTTCCTTCCGGGCAATCCTTTATGACGCAGACGTCATTGCAGAGTCGCTTCGTCTCGTAACTGTCGATATCACGGACCGGCACGCCCGCGGCGGACACCAGCGAATGCTCGTCTCCGCGCGGCAGGAGAACCGCATCGCCGCATCCAAGCTCGGTGAGCGCCCCGTCGCCGGAGCGAAGGAAAAGGCGGCCCGTCGACACGAAATGAAAGCGCGCCTGCGAAGCCGCGGGAAAGCGGATGCCGAAGGGGGCGGCCAGGCGGATTTGCCCATAGCTTGCGCCGCGAAGGCGCATGCCCAGCAGCAGCTCGCTGACGGGGTCGGACCGGGAGGTGTCGGGACGCGATTCGGAGTTTCGATCAAGCATTGCGGATAAAATGGCATAGAACGTCTGATATTTCCACCCATCTGCAGCATGTGCACTGCAACAAAGAAAGGGACTGCGGATGAGTGACGCTACGATTGAGATATTGGAGGAGGAGGCGGTAAGGCCGGCCTGGGGCGCGGTTGCCTCCATGAGCCTGGGCGTGTTCGGGCTGGTGGGAGCGGAGTTCCTGCCGGCAAGCCTTTTGACCCCGATGGCGGCCGATCTTGGGGTAACGGAGGGAATGGCGGGACAGGCGGTGACCGCGACGGCCGCGATCGCGCTCGTCACGAGCCTGGTCATAACCGTGGTTACGCGGGGCCTCGACCGGCGTTTCGTGCTCCTCGGATTTTCGATCCTGCTGATCCTGTCCAATCTGCTCGTGGCGATCGCGCCGAATCTTCCGCTGCTTCTTGCAGGGCGAATTCTGCTCGGCATCGCGCTCGGCGGCTTCTGGACCCTTTCCGCGGCGACGATGATGCGTCTCGTGCCGGAGGCCTACGTTCCCCGCGCCCTGTCGATCATGTTTTCCGGAGTTTCGGCCGCGACCGTCTTTGCGGCTCCGCTGGGAAGCTATCTTGGCGACGTCGCCGGCTGGCGCAATGTCTTTCTGGCGGCAGCCGGTCTCGGCGTTCTCGCATTTATCGTGCAGCTTGCCACCCTGCCCAGCCTGCCGCCGCGAGGTCATTCGCGTTTCTCCACGCTGGTCGAGGTCCTGACGAGGCCGAGGATCGGTCTGGCGATGCTGGCGATCCTGCTCGTCTTCACCGGACACTTTGCCTTCTTCACCTATATCCGTCCGTTCCTGGAAACGGTGACCGGCATCGGCGTCACCGGCGTCACGGGCATCCTTCTCGGATTCGGCGTCGCGAGCTTCTTCGGCAACTATCTGGGCGGATTCCTGCTCGAGCGGTCGATGCGCCTGACGCTGGCGATCATGCCGCTGATCATGGGCACGCTTGCGCTGTTGCTCGCGGTTACCGGCGGGAACGCGGCGACGGATGCGGCGATGGTGGCTCTCTGGGGACTTGCCTTCGGTGCGGTTCCGGTCGCCTGGTCGACATGGATCACCCGTGCCGTGCCCGACGAAGCTGAAAGTGCAGGAGGCCTGTTCGTAGCGTCGATCAACTTCGCGATCGCCACCGGCGCGGCGGCCGGCGGTATCATCTTCGATCTGAGCAATGTCCAGAATGTCTTCCTTGCGAGCGGCACGATCCTTCTCGTCGCCGCCGTGGCGATCGCATCGGGCGTCCAGACGAGGTTTGCGCCGGACGCGGCGTGAAGCAGGAATATCCGCAGGACCGATAGAGGCCGTCGACCGTCGACGGCCTCTATCGTCGTCAATCGGGCGAAACGGTGAATGCGTCGCTTTCCCCGGCAACCAGTTCCATCGGCCAGAGCCGGCGCCCTGCGCTGTCCGGGTAGGATTCGGCATAGGCCGGCATCGTGGCGAGGAGCGATTGCGCAAGCGCGATGCCGAGCTCACGCAGGGAGAGGCTGAAGCAGGTGAGGCGGGGGGAGAGGAACTGGGAGTGGGGACTTTGGCGGCCGATGACCGCGATGTCGCGGCCCGGCTTCACGCCGGCCTCGCTGAGCCCGCGGTAGAAGCCGATCGCAACCGCTTCATTGACGAGAACGATCGCCGTCGGGCGGACCTCGCATGCGAGCAGGTCGCGGGCGATCTGATAGCCGCCGGCCTCGTTCGGCGTCGAGCGGAAGATATGGCTTTCATCCAGCTTCAGCCCATGCCGTTCCAGCGCGTCGCGGCACCGGTCCACGAAGACATAGCCGAGATTCGTATCGTCATGGGGACGGGTGACGGCGATGTGGCGATGACCGCGTTCGACCAGCCGGGCGATCGAAGTCTCGGCCATTCCCTCGAAATCGAGATCGATCCACGGCTGACCGGCATCGGTGAGGCTGCGGCCAAGGGTGATGAACGGGATCTTGTGCTTTGCCAAAAGCTCCAGCCGCCGGTCGCGCCGCCGGGTCGCGGAAATGATCAGGCCGTCCGCGAAACCGCGCGCCACGACGCGTGCGAGATAATCATGGGGGTCTTCCTCGGACGAGCATAGGAGCGCTACGAGATCGAGTTTGTGGCGCGCCAGAACCGCCTGGACGCCATCGAAGACGCTCATGAAAAAGGTGTCGCCCTGGCCGGTGATCTCGCGGCCGGTCTGCATCATGAAGCCGATGACCCCCGTCGATCCTTTTCTGAGCGCGCGGCCGGACTGGTTGGCGACATAGCCGAGCGACTCCGCGGCCTCGAGCACGCGTCTGCGCGTCTCCTCGTTGACGTCCGGCTTGCCGTTCAGCGCTCTGGAAACGGTCCCGATCGATATGTCGAGGTGGCGGGCAAGGTCCCGAATTCCCTTCATTTTTTCCGCTCTCTCCCCATTACGGAAATCGACATTTTCCAAATCCTATTGACATGTTTCCAGACGAGTGCATAGTACCGTAAACGTTTACGGGCCGCCAAGGAGGAGCTTTGGCGTCTGTTCTCGGGAGGAGTTTGCAGTGGCATTCAAGGCAGTATTGTGCGGATGCGGAGCGATGGCCAAGGGATGGCTGAGAGCTCTGACGGAGACGCCGGGCTTGCGCGAAAGCGTCAAGCTCGTCGGTCTCGTCGATCTCGATCCCGCCGTGGCGAGAGCGCTTGCTTCGGAGTTCGGCCTCGACGACGCGATGGTAGGGACGGATCTTTCCGAAATCCTGGAGATCACCGGCGCGGAACTGCTCTTCGACGTCGTCGTTCCGGCCGCCCGCCGCGACGTGGTGGCGACCGGCCTTGCCCATGGCTGCCACGTGCTCAGCGAAAAGCCGATGGCGGCTTCACTCGACGAGGCGCGCGAACTGCGGAAGCTTGCCGGAAATGCCGGCCGGCTTCACGCCATCGTCCAGAACCGCCGGTTCATCGCGGGCGTGCGCCGCATCCGCCGCATGATAGCGCAGGGATCGCTCGGGCGGCTGACGGGCCTGCACTGCGATTTCTTCCTCGGCCCGCATTTCGGCGGCTTCCGCGAGCAAATGGACAATGTGCTGCTGCTGGACATGGCGATCCACACATTCGACGCGGCCCGCTTCATGTCGGGCAAGGACCCGGTCGCCGTTTATTGCCATGAATACAACCCACCCGGCTCCTGGTACCGCCATGGCGCGGCCGCCAACGCGATCTTCGAATTTTCCGACGAGGTGGTCTTCACCTATCGCGGCTCCTGGTGCGCACAAGGCGCCAATACGAGCTGGGAGAGCGCGTGGCGCATCACCGGCACGAAGGGCACGCTACTCTGGGACGGGGCAGAGCGCTTCGAGGCGAACATCGTCGCCGGCGAGGAAGGCTTCTTCCGCCCGCTCCAGCCGATCGCGGTGCCGGAACCGGAAAATGCCGCCGATACCCATGGCCATGCCAGCGTCATAGAGAGCTTCATCTCCGCGATCCGCGCAGGAATCCTGCCGGAAACCGACGGAAGCGACAATATCAAGAGCCTTGCCATGGTCTTCGGAGCGATCGACAGCGCCCGCGACCGCAAGCGCATCACTATAGCAGCATGAGGAAATCAGGTCCGATGAACGCAGCAAAATCCATTCGCGTAGGCACCATGGTCAATGCCACGAAAGGCGACGCGGCAAAGCGCATCGGCCAGATCGCGCCCCTCGGATTCGAAAGCTTCGAGCCGTTCTTCTGGCAGACGACCAACGGCCAGGACCTCGCCGATCTCGGCAAGCGCTGCGTGGAGGCGATCGGCGATCGCGACATCACGATTTCGACGATCGGCATGTTCGGCAACCCGCTCGAGGAGACCGAGATCGACCTGGTGACGCTGCAGGGCTGGAGGGACTGCATCGACAATGCCCACCATTTCGGCGCGACCTGCGTGGCGGGCTTCACCGGGCGCATACGCAACAGGCCGCTGACCGAAAGCCTGCCGCGCTACCGGCAGATCTGGAGCGAGCTTGCCAGGCGCGCTGCCGACAAGGGCATCAGGATCGCCTTCGAGAACTGCGCCATGGACGGCAACTGGCAGACCGGGGACTGGAACATCGCTCATAATCCCGACGCATGGGAGCTTATCTTCAACGAGACCCCGGACGACAATATCGGCATCGAATGGGAGCCGTGCCATCAGATGGTCTATCTCATCGATCCGTTGCCGCAGATCCGCAAATGGGCGCCGAAGATTTTCCATGTGCACGGCAAGGACGCGACCATCCGCTGGGATGTCATCAAGGAGCACGGCATATTCGGCAAGGAGAAGTTCGTCTTCATGCGCACGCCGGGTTTCGGAGATTCGAACTGGACGGACATCATTTCCGAACTCCGGCTCGCCGGCTGGTCCGGCTCGATCGACATCGAGGGCTGGCACGACCCCGTCTACCGGGACGAGCTGGAGATGACCGGCCAGGTTCATGCGCTGAACTACCTGAAGCATGCCCGGGGCGGCGAATTCGTCGTCGATCCGGTTTGATCGCTCGCGGCCGGCATGGAGGTGCCGGTCCCGGGATAACCAAAGGAGGAGAGAATCATGGGCATCCGTAAATATGCAGTCATCGGCGCTCTCGCGCTCGCAGGCGTCTCGCTTTTCGGTCTTTCGGCCAAGGCCGAGGATGTGACGATCCGCATATGGTCGCACGACCGGGACACGCAGCCGGCGCCTCACCTGGTCAGCGACTTCAACAAACTGAACAACGGCATCAAGGTGGAGCTTCGCCAGATGCAGTTTGACGACGTGGTCAGCGAGGCGATGCGCGCCTATTCCTCCGGTCAGGCGCCCGACATCATTTCCATCGACAATCCGGAACATGCGCTTTTCTCGTCGCGCGGGGTGTTTCTCGATCTGACGGACATGATCGCCAAGTCGGAGGTCGTGAAGACGGACAACTACTTCCCCGGTCCTCTGGCCTCCACAATGTGGGACGGCAAATATTACGGCATCCCGAAGGCCACGAACACGATCGCGCTCTATTACAACAAGGACATGTTCAAGGCGAAGGGGCTCGATCCGGACAAGCCGCCGCAGACCTGGGCCGAACTGGTCGACGCGGCGAGAAAGCTCACCGACCCGTCCGCCAATGTCTACGGCATTACCTTCTCCGCCAAGGCGAACGAGGAGGGTACCTTCCAGTTCCTGCCCTGGGCGCAGATGGCGGGCGGAGGCTATGACAAGATCAATGCGGACGGCGCCGTCAAGGCGCTGGAGGTCTGGAAGCAGATCATCGACGAGAAGCTTGCCTCTCCCGACACGCTGACGCGCAGCCAATGGGATTCGACGGGCACCTTCAATTCCGGCAATGCCGCCATGGCGATCTCCGGCCCCTGGGAGCTGGACCGCATGAGCGAGGAGGCGAAGTTCGACTGGGGTGTGGCGCTTCTTCCGGTGCCGGAAGAGGGAGCCGAGCGGTCGTCCGCTATGGGCGACTTCAACTGGGCGATCTTCGCCAACACCGAACATCCCGAGGAAGCGTTCAAGGTGCTCGAATATTTCGCCTCCCAGGATGACAGGATGTTCAAGGATTTCGGCCAGTTGCCCGCCCGCTCCGATATCGCCATCCCGCCGACCGGCAACGCGCTCAAGGACGATGCTCTCAAGGTCTTCGTGGAGCAGATGAAATACGCCAAGCCTCGGGGCCCGCACCCGGAGTGGCCGAAGATCTCCAAGGCCATCCAGGATGCCATCCAGGCCGCCCTGACGGGGCAGATGAGCGCCAAGGATGCGCTCGACCAGGCCGCCGAGAAGATACAGGTCGTGCTCGGCTGATATCTGCGAATACCAAACGGACAGGCCGCGTATGCGGCCGTTCCAATCGTTTCCTCCCGGGAGGGCTGTTTTTGCGCTAATGCGAAGGCAGCCCGTCCGGAGCGGCCGGAGGATCGGGATGAAGAGAATTCTTTCAAGCTTCAGGGACGGCAGAGGCTTCGACATAGCCCTCGTCGCCTTTTCCCTTGGCTTTCTGCTGCTGATGTCGGGCCTTCCGCTCATCTACAATGTCGTGATGAGCTTCCAGGAGGTCGATATGTTCAGCCTGGGAACCTTCGCCAGGCCGTTCGTCGGCTTCAAGAATTACACCGACCTTTTCGCCCAGCCCGAAACCGTGCCGATCCTGATCAATACCGCCGTCTTCGTGGTGGCATCGATCGCCGGCCAGTTCCTAATCGGCTTCGGCCTTGCATTGTTCTTCTGGGTCAATTTTCCGGGCGCCTCGTGGCTGCGCGGTCTCTTCCTGGTGTCCTGGGTCATGCCGGGCCTCGTCGTCGGCGCGATCTGGAACTGGATTCTCTCGGGCGATTTCGGCGTGCTCAATTTCGTTCTGAGGGAGACGGGCATCATCGACGGAAACATCTTCTGGCGCTCCGATCCGTCCTATTCCCTCTGGGCGGTCGTCATCGCCAATATCTGGCTCGGCACGTCCTTCAACATGATCCTTCTCTCGGTCGGGCTTTCGGCGATCCCGAAGGATCTCTACGAGGCGGCGGAGCTCGACGGGGCCAACATGTTCCAGCGCTTCTGGACGATCACCCTGCCGATGATGCGGGCGTCGATCGGCGCCATCGTCGCTCTCGGGCTGATCTTCACCCTGCAGCAGTTCGATCTGTTCGCGGCGATCACGTCCGGCGGTCCGAACAACTCCTCGAACGTCACGCAATACTGGGCCTGGGACCTTTCCTTCCGCCAGTACGACTTTGCCAAGGGCGCGACGATTTCGGTGATCATGATCGTCTTCGTCATGGTTGCGTCGGTCGTCTATGTCCGGTCCACACGTCATGAGGTGCGCGGATGAGCGAGACCGCACGTAACCGCCTGATGCTCGCGGCCGCCATCGTCATGGCGGCGATCTATCTCTTTCCGCTCTACTGGATGTACATCACCGCGCTGAAGACCGGCTCCGCGATGTTCGCGACGCCGCCGAGCTTCTGGCCCAGCGATCCGCAGTGGGGCGTCTATGCGAGCGTCTGGGAAAGCCGCAACATGGGCCGCTATCTCTGGAACTCGCTGGTGATCGCCTTCGGAGCGGTCGCGTTGATCACGGTCCTCGGCGTGGGGTGCGCCTATGTGCTCGCCCGCTACCGCAATGTCTGGGTCGACGTGGGGCTCTTCCTCATCCTCATGCTGCAGGTTCTGCCTGCATCCTTGATGATCACGCCGATATTCGTCGGCTTTTCGCAGCTCGGTCTGCTCGGCTATCCGCGTCTCGCGGTGGTCCTCGCCATCGCCGCCAAGAGCATGCCTTTCTTCGTCGTCCTGGTCCGGGCCACCTTCATGAGCGTTCCGCAGGAACTGGAGGAGGCGGCGCTCGTCGACGGAAACTCCCGCATCGGAGCCTTCTTCAACATCGTCCTGCCGCTCGCGCGAAACGGCATCCTGGTCAGCGCCATCCTCGTCTTCATGCAGGCCTTCGGCGAATTCGTCTATTCGAAATCCATGATCCAGGCTGCCGAACTGCAGCCGGCGAGCGTCGGCCTCAATTCCTTCATGGGCCCCAACACCAACGAATGGAACAACATCATGGCCTACGCGACGATGTATGTGACGCCCATCCTGGCTATCTTCGTGCTGCTGCAGCGCCGTATCGTCTCCGGCCTCACCTCGGGAGCCCTCAAATGACCGCTCAAATCGAACTCGACAGCGTCAACAAGCACTATGGCAGCTATCATGCGCTGAAGAACATCGACCTTTCCATCAGGAAAGGCAGCTTCACCGCGCTCGTCGGGCCTTCGGGCTGCGGAAAATCGACGCTTCTGCGCTCGCTTGCCGGCCTGGAGAGCATCACGACGGGAACGCTGAAGATCGCGGGCGAGGTGATGAACAATGTTCCCCCGCGCAAGCGCGATGTCGCCATGGTGTTCCAGTCCTATGCGCTCTATCCGCATATGACGGTCGAGCAGAATCTGACCTACAGCCTGCGTGTACGCGGAACGCCGAAGGCCGAGGCGCGCAAGGCCGCCGAGGAGGTGGCCGCCGTGACCGGCCTCGGCCATCTGATGGCCCGCTATCCGCGCGAGCTTTCCGGCGGCCAACGCCAGCGCGTGGCGATGAGCCGGGCGATCATCCGTCACCCCAAGGCCTTCCTGTTCGACGAGCCGCTGTCGAACCTCGACGCGGCGCTGCGGGTCCATATGCGCAAGGAGATCCGCGCGCTTCACGACCGGCTCGGCGCGACCTCCGTCTATGTCACGCACGACCAGATCGAGGCGATGACCATGGCGGACCATGTCGTCGTCATGCGCAACGGCGTGATCGAACAGCAGGGGCGGCCGCTGGACTTGTACGACCGGCCGATCAACAAATTCGTCGCAGGCTTCATAGGCTCTCCGGCGATGAACTTCATTCCCGCGGTTGGGAGCGAGGACGGCCGCTCCATCGTGCTCGACCTCGGCCGCCGCCAGATCGTTCCCGTCGCCCAGCCGGTTAAGCCGGCCCAGCCGGTTGTCGCCGGGCTGCGCCCTGAGCATCTGACGCTGGCGGCGGACGGAAAGGGCGTGCTGCAGGTGGACGTGGCGGTCGTGGAATCGACGGGATCGGCGACCTACATCACCACCGCCACGACGCCCGAGCTGACGATCGTGCTCAACGGACGCTCCTCCGTCGCTTCGGGCGACAAGATCGATCTCGACCTCGCGCCGGAGCAGGTCCACCTGTTCGACGCCAAAAGCGAGCAGCGGCTTTAGAGTCCGTTGCAACGCTTCGCGGCGTAAGGTCAGCCGCCGAGGCGTTTCTTCAGCGTGTCTATGATGCGTCCGGCCAGCGCCTCGTAGTCGCCGTCGAAATGATGCCCGCCTTCGATGCCGATCGATTCGATACCCTTTGCCTTGAGGGTCGGGCAGGGATCGTCGCCTTCCTCCGTTCCATAGAAGCATTGCACGAGCTTCGGGTCTATCCTGGCGATGTCCTGGACCGGATCGCCCGCCGCGCCTTCACCTTCGACGCCGAGCCAACCCTCCACGGAGACCTCGTAATCGACCTGATGCGACAGGGCGAGCAGCGTGATCTGCGCGACCCTGGCCTTGTCCTTGTCCGAAAGCAGGTTGAAGGTCGCCGGCAGCACGTCGGCGCCGAACGAATAGCCGATCAACAGGACATGGCGGACATTCCATTCCCGCCGGTAGGCATCGATGATGCGGCCGAGATCGTCCGCCGTCTCCTGCGGTTTGCGTTCGGACCAGAAATAGCGAAGCGAATCGACCCCGACGACGGGGATGCCCCGCTGCTGCAGGAAGCCGCCGACCTCTTTGTCCAGATCGCGCCAGCCGCCGTCGCCGGAATAGATGACGGCCATCGTATCGAGCGCAGGCTTCGTTTCGAGCACGCTGATCGGCAGGCCGAGCGGGTCGTCGGAATTGCCCGAGGCGTCCACGTGATCGGCCAGTATCTGCGAGAGGGCCTCGTCCGCGCGTTCCCCCACGTCGCGCGCATCGATATCGGGATGGGCCTCAACGAGGGATGCGACATGATCGCGGCCCGCCTGCAGCGCAGCGGGCGAGAAAAGCACCGTCACGGGAGCGGGCAGGGGACCGTCGACGAAGCCATAGACAGTCCGGCCGCCGGAGCTCTCCTTCGAGGCGGGCGTGCAAAGAACCTTGTCCAGCGGAATGCCCGCCTGCGGATCGACGGCGACCGCTTCGCCTATGGTGGCGGCCGGGCTCTGGGAAATCATCGCCAGCGCCAGCGCTCCGCCTTCGCCGATCCCCGCCACGATCGGCGGATCGTAGCTGCTTGAGCCTGCCGCGCGCTGGATCTGGTGCGCCAGGGATTCCACGTCGGAAATCATGTAGACGCAGCTGCCGTCGTCCTTTTTCAAGGCATCGACATAGACGGGAAAATCGATCCCGACGACCGCCGCCCCTTTTTCCACCAGCGCCCGGGCTTGCGCTTCTTCCGCTTCCCCCCAGCCTTTCGCGTCGGAAATGAGGAATATGTTCGCGCGGATGTCCCCCTCCGGCAGCAGGATGTGCTCTGAGGGGATCATGCCCGTCTGGAACGACGGAGATTGCTGCGCGGCCGCGGCGTGGCATTGGAGCAGCACGGCCGCGAAAAACGCTCCCTTCAGCAGATCGAATGGTCTCATTTCCCGATCACTCCCCTCATTCCGCCGCTGATAAGCAGGGTCGCATCCATGAGCGCGAGAGCGGCACCGGTTCCGTTGGAAACCGCCAGATAGCGGGGCTCCCATCGTGGATGGAACTTCGATTTGAACGCCCGCAGGCCTTTGAAATTGTAGAACCGTTCGCCGTGCTCGAACAGGGTGCTGCCGATGCGGTCCCATACCGGCGCGGATTCGCGCCGCGACATGCCCGAGAGCGGCGCCATGCCGAGGTTGAAGCTTTCATAGCCGGCATTCTTCATATGCTCCATGATGCTCACGAAAAGGAAATCCATCGCGCCGCGAGGGGCGTGCGGCGAAAAGCGCATCAGATCTATCGTCGCTTCCCGTTTCGTATCCGTGAGCATCAACGTCGCGAAGGCGACGATCCCGTCGTCCTTCCTGAGAATGGCGACGGGCTGCGAACGGATATAGTCGGGATCGAATGCTCCGAGCGAGAAGGACTTTTCGCGGGTGTTGTGATGGGTCAGCCAAGCGTCGGACACCGCCTTGAGGTCGTCGATGGCTTCGGCAACCTGCGGGGGCTCCAGGACGGAGAAGACGAGCCCGTCGCGCGTGCCGCGGCTCAGGGCCTGGCGAAGCCCGGAAAGCCTGCTGCCCTTGAGATCGAAATGCTCCAGGTCGACGATCGCAAGTTCGCCGAGCTTGAAGGCCCGCAATCCGGCATCCGCGCAATAGGAAAGGAGAGCCGGCGAGATCTGGTAGAAGGCCGCCCGCCCGCCGGATGCGCGCGCGGTCTCCACGAACCGCCAGACAAGCTCCGGAAAATCGCCCTCGTCGCCTATCGGGTCGGTCAAGGCGATCCATGAGCGTCCCTGTATGCCATACATGATGAAGGCTTTGCCCGTTTCGGAGAAGAGCACATGCTTGTCGCCCATGCGCACGAGATTGGCATCGGCGACGTCCTGTTTCGCGACGATGTCGATGGCGCGGGTGAGATCGTCCGGCTCGACGCCTGCGGGGCGATGAATTGCCGGACGCAGGAGGCTGAAGATCGCGACCGTGAGCGATATCAGGACAAGGGCGAGGAGCGCCCGCAGGCCGCGTGGCGCCTCTTCCAGGAATTCGAACTGCCACCAGAGATCGTGGCTGTACTGCGTGTCGCGATAGACGAAGAGCAGGATCGTGAAGGCGCTGAGGACGATGACGGCGACGGCGGCAAGCCAGGTCGGTCCGAGTGCCTGCCTGAAAAGCGAGGCCCTGCGCGTGAAGCTGCGCGCGTTCAGGACCATCGCCAGGATGAAAAGGCTGAGGAAGAACGCCTCGTATACGGCGACCGCCTTGAGGAGCGACAGGATCAGCGCGCCCGATGCCGCGACCAGCGCTACCCACCAGGCGCCGTCGAGGCGCTGGCCGATCGCCCGCGACGTGATCACCAGCACCAGGCCGAGGATGCTCGAAAGGAAGTGGGCGGCTTCCACTATGGGCAAGGGCAGGAAGCTTGAGAGGAAATCGAGGTCGTTGTCCGGCGTCGGCGTCACGCTGGAGAAGATGAGCATCGCCCCGACCAGGAGGGCGAATGTCGAAAGCAACGACGGCGCAAGCCGCAGCGCGATCTGGCCGATGTCGGATGCCAGGGGTTTGGCCGCAAATTGCCGGATCTCCGTGGTGATCACCAGCACGACTGCGAGAAGCAGCGGCAGGACATGGTAGATCAGCCTGTAGAGCACCAGCCCGCCGAGCAGCTGATCGACGCTGATCGCATTGCCGAGACCCGCGACCATGACGGTTTCGAATACGCCGAGACCCGCCGGCACATGGCTGAGAACGCCGAGACCGACCGCGGTCGCGTAGATCGCGAAGAATGTCGGCCAGCCGACATGCGTCTCCGGCAGCAGGACGTAGAGCACGGAGGCCGAGGCCGCTATGTCGAAGGCGGAGACCAGGAACTGGCGCGACGACGTCCGGGTATCCGGCAAACGCAGGTTGATTGGCTTGAAGACGACCGGCCTGCCGTTTCGCCCGACAAAGAGCAGCGCGACCATCAGCGCGATGACCAAAAGGGCCGCACCGCGGAGCCACAGGGCGTCGAGCCCGACGATGCCGGCGATGCGCGGAGCCACGATCAGGGTGGAGAGTGCGCTGACGGCGAGAAGCCCGAACCCGAACGAAAGGGTAACGAAGGCAATGACCCTCGCGGTATCGCCGGGCGAGAGGCCCAGGCGGGAGTAGGCGCGAAAGCGGATGGCACCGCCGCTGAGCGCCCCGAAGCCGGCCGTGTTGCCGATCGCATAGGCGATGAACGCGGTGAGCGCGACGGCGGGAAGCGGAAGCTTCTTCCTGATATAGTCGAGGGCATTTGCGTCATAGCAGACGAGTGCCGCAAAGCTCAGCCCGGTGAAGACGACCGCGAGCGCGATCGACGACCACGGGGTTCCGGAAAGGGCGGCCAGCACGTCGTCGTAGCGCACCTCGGAGGTCAGCCGGTCGATGGCCACCGTCATCAACGTGAAGATCGCGATGATCGCGACTGCCGTCAGATAGGGCCTGTAGCGGATGATCGCTTGCCTGGGGCCGAATTCCGGTTCGTTGGACAGGGAGGGATGGTCTTCATTCGCCATGACAGCACCGGAGTTCGAATTGCGCTCTACCGCCTTGGTATCACACATCTTGTCGCCGTCGATCTTCCGGCGGCGGCGCAATCGACAGGCAGAATGTGGAGCTTTTGTGGAGGTTTCGTACGGCGAGGTTCTTCCGGCCACCGGAACCGAAGAGCGGCTTTGCGGTTTTTCCCGAAAGGAGAATGAAATGCCGCTTTACCGAAGTTCCTTTCTTTGCCTTCTGATCTGGCTGGCCGCGAGCGCTCCGGCGATGGCGCAGGCGGATTCCGGCAAATGCGCCGCTCCCGCCACACCTCCGCAAAACGGCTCGGCAACCGACCGGTCGCAAAATCTCACCCGGAAGCTGGACGACTGCAACGGTGTCCTCAAGCCGCCGCCGACCGGCGACCCGGAGATGGTGGAGCCCGGCCCGGACACCGGGGAAACGCCGGTGATAAAGCCGGGCGAGGTGCATCCGGACGCCAATCCCGAAAACGAATCGAAGTAGGAAATGCCCGGCTGTCGGTCAGCCGTTGAAAATTCTTTCCAGCTCCGCGTAGACGCTTTCGTTGCCGGCGATCACGCGGTTGCCTTTGTTCAGTCCGTCGCCGGCCAGGAAATCGTTGGTCCTCAGCCCAGCGGCGCGAATGACGGCGATCGCGCCGAGGCAGTCCCAGGAATTGATATGGGGCTCGATATAGCCGAGCAGCCGTCCGCAGGCGACGTAGCACAGCATCAGCGCGCCCGAACCGTCGCGGTAGAACATGCCGCCCTGCCTGAGAAAGCGTTCGAAGAGCGGCAGAAATTCATCGGGCGCGACGCGCGGCGAATAGCCGACGCCCACGATGCCGTCCTGGATGGTGACGCCGGGATGCCGGGGCACCGGCTGGCCGTTCAGCGTCGCCGGAAAATCGACGCCGCCGGCAAAGAGCTCGCCGCGTTCGGGCGCATAGACCATGCCGAATTTCAGCACGCCGTTCTCGACAAAGGCGATCGAAACGCACCAGCTCGACATTCCGGAAATGAAAGGCTGCGTCCCGTCGATCGGGTCGACCACCCATATGCCCTGATCGGGAGCGAAGGCGGAGATGCCGGTCTCTTCGCCGAGAAACGCATCCTGCGGGAAGTGTCTTTCCAGACGGTCGCGGATGAGCAGCTCCGTATTGAGGTCGGCCTCGCTCGCCATGTCCTGCGCGCCCTTGCTCTTGATGCTGAGGCTGTCTCGATCCCGGAAATAGCCATGGGCGAGGTCGCCTGCATCGCGAATGAGGTCGAGCGCGAAGTGATAGCGCGTGGCGAGGGAGGGCTTTTCGGTCATCGGTGATCTTTCGGAAAGGGTAGGGGGCAGGGCGTCATTTCCACAACCAGGCGGCTCCGCGCACGCCGCTGGAGTCACCGTGCTTCGCGCGCACGACAGGCGTATGAAAGACCGTCGAGAAGGTGCGCCTGGCCAGCTGCTTCGGAAGGTCGACGTAAAGCTCGTCGATATTGGACATGCCGCCGCCCATGACGAGCACGTCGGGATCGAGCGTATTGACGACGGTTGCGAGCCCACGTGCCACCCGGTCGACATAGCGCTCCCAGAGAAGGCCGGAGA
Source organism: Shinella sp. (assembly GCA_033795365.1). GTDB lineage: Bacteria > Pseudomonadota > Alphaproteobacteria > Rhizobiales > Rhizobiaceae > JARYGU01. The sequence continues at coordinate 175,026 of JARYGU010000001.1, read as the reverse complement.
GGCGATCGACCTTGCGCATCTTCTCGACGATCTCGCGGGCCTTCAGCTCCTCTCCGGTATGACGGGCATATTCCGCCTCGAAGGCGCGGCCGGAGACCCAGGTTTCCATGCAGCCATGGCGGCCGCAATAGCAGGGCCGGCCGGGGATCTCGGTGGTGTCCGGGAAGGGGAGCGGATTGTGGCCCCATTCGCCGCCGCTGTTGTTGGGGCCGTGATGCGCCTTGCCGCCGACGGCGATCCCGGCACCTGCGCCGGAGCCCAGAATGACGGCGAAGACGACGTTGTATCCTGCGCCAGCGCCGTCGGTGGCTTCCGAAGCGGCAAAGCAATCCGCATCGTTCTCGACGCGGATCTCGCGCTGGAGCGCGTCGTGCAGATCCTTTTCCACCGGCCGGCCGAGCAGCCAGGTCGAGCTCGCACCTTTGCCGAGACGGCTGACGGGCTCCAGGGAACCGGGAATGCCGATGCCGAGCGATCCTTTCCGGCCGGTCTTCGCTTCCAGGTTCCCGATCATCTCCTTTATGGTGCGGATGCAGCCGAAATAATCGTGACGCGGCGTATCCTGCCGCAGCCGCAGCAATTCCGTGCCGTCCGCCTCCATGGCAACGCCTTCTATCTTGGTGCCGCCCCAGTCGATCCCGATCAGCATGCATTTCCTCCCAGCCGCACTTCCGATGTGAATCGTTTCATATCCGATCCGGACCGGCCCCTCCACTGCGGCTTTCGATCGCGGGCCTGGAATTCAGGATGCGGCTCGCGCAAGCGCCGACCCCTCGGCGTCGAACAGATGGCAGCTTGCAGCATCGACGCTTAAGGCGAGCTCGCCATGCAGCGGGGTCGTATCCTCGCCTTCGGCTTGAACGACGAGGGTCAGCGCGTCAGCCACGTCGACATGAAGGATCGTGAGGCTGCCGAGCCGTTCCACCAGATTGGCCTTGCCTTTAAACTGACCCTGCGGAGATATTCGAAGATGCTCGGGCCGGATGCCGAGAATGGCCTTGTCGCCCGGCGCAAGTCCGTTCGGCCGGACAGCGATCGTCATCGATCCGCCATGGGGCAGTTCGACCGCCACTCCGGAGGGATCGACCGCGGCGACCCGGACGTCGAGGAAGTTCATCTTCGGCGAGCCGATGAAGCCCGCGACGAACATGTTGGCCGGCCGGTTGTAGAGTTCCAGCGGCGAGCCGACCTGTTCGATATGGCCGCCGTGCAGGACAACGATCTTGTCGGCCATGGTCATCGCTTCCGTCTGGTCATGGGTGACGTAGATCATCGTCGCCTGCAGCCGCTCGTGCAGCCGCATGAGTTCGAGCCGCATGTTCACGCGCAGCGCGGCATCCAGGTTGGACAGGGGCTCGTCGAAGAGGAAGACCTTCGGATTGCGCACGATCGCGCGGCCGATCGCGACGCGCTGGCGCTGTCCGCCCGAAAGCTCCTTCGGACGCCGGTCGAGGAGAGGAGCGAGCTGCAGCACTTCTGCCGTCTCGCGCACCTTCTTCTCCCTCTCGGATGCCGGAACGCCGGCGATCTTCAGCGCAAATCCCATATTCTCTGCCACCGTCATGTGCGGATAGAGCGCATAGGACTGGAACACCATGGCGAGGCCGCGCTCGGACGGATCTATGTCGTTGGCGCGCACGCCCTCGATCGTCAGGTCCCCGCCGGTGATCCTTTCGAGACCGGCGATCATTCTCAAGAGCGTCGACTTCCCGCAGCCCGACGGGCCGACGAAGACGACGAATTCGCGGTCTTCGACATCGAGGTCGATGCCTTTGATGACCTCGACTGCGCCGTAGGATTTGCGAATATTGCGAAGCTTCAGCTCAGCCATGCCCGGCCTCCTTTCTTCCGGTCGGGGAAACCGGCTCTTTTCCGATGCGAGCGGACGCGCGATCGTTCTGGAAGACCAGGCTTGCCGCGCCGACAAGGCCCGCCTGCCGGCCGAGCATCGCCGGCAGAACCGGAGTGTGCCGATAAGGGGGCATGGCGCGTGCTTCCATCGTTCTTTCGATGCCGGCCTTCATGAGATGGAAGCCGGCCGATATGCCGCCGCCCATGACGATGATATCTGGTGAGAAAAGGTGCAGCAGGTTGGTGAAACCGATCCCGAGCAAGCGGGCTTCGTCCTCCACGAGCTGCAGCGCCAAGGCATCTCCTGCCTCGGCAGCTTCGATGACGTGCCGGCCGGTGATTTCCCGTTCGCCGGAGAGAAGACGAAGGCGGGACTTGTCGCCGGGGCTCGTCATCCGGGCGGCGCGCCGCCCGAGCGCGGTTCCGGAGGCCACCGCCTCGAAACAGCCGGTCGAGCCGCAGAAGCAGGGCTCGCTTTGGTCGGTAATGGTCATATGGCCGATCTCGCCCGCCAGCCCGCGGCGTCCGTGCAGCAGCCGTCCGTCCGCGATGATGCCGCCGCCGATGCCGGTCGAGACCGTGACGAAGACCATCGAGGATGCGCCTCGCCCGGCGCCGAAGCGCCATTCGCCGAGAGCGGCGGCATTCGCGTCGTTCTCGATTTCGACCGGAAGGCCGAAGCGCTCGCCGAGGATTGCCGCGAGCGGGACATTCTTCCAGCCGGAAAGCGTCGGCGGATCGATCACCAGGCCCGCACGCGGGTCGAGCGGACCGGGCGCACCTATTCCGATGCCCACCGGCTTTGCGCCCGGCGCGCCCTCCCGCACCTTGCCCGCGAGAAGCTCGATCTCGCCGATCACCGCCGCGGGCCCGTCGCGCGCCGGTGTCGGCGCGGATGCGAAGGACAGCAATTGCCCGCCATCGTCCACGAGTGCTGCGCGCAGCTCCGTTCCACCGATATCGAAGGCAAGGGCGATGTCGCGCATCAGGCGGCTTTCTCCAGCGCGTGAAGCCAGGCGATGCGGCCCGCGAGGTCCGGATCGCCGAAGGCGAGCGAACCGAGCACGACGGTATCCGCGCCGGCCGCCCTCAGTCTCGGCACCGTATTGTCCCGGATGCCGCCATCGGCGGCAAGCAGGATCGACCGATCGGATCCTGCCTCCCGAATGAGCCGGCGGGCTTCGACCAGCCGCGGGCAGGCCTCGTCCGAAAGGCTCTGTCCCTTGACGCCGATCGACGTTCCAAGCAGCGTCACGAAGGCGACATGGGGCAGGAACGGGAGGATGTCGCTGACGGGCGTCTCCAGCCGGAGCACGACGCCCGCCTCGGCATCCATTTCACGCGCGAGCTTGACCGCGCGGAGCCCCGCCTCGCCGTTTTCCGCATGCACGCTGATGAGGTCGGTGCCGGCTTCGATGAACTGGCGGGTCTGCTCCTCGACGATATCGCCCTCGACCATCAGGTGGACATGGATCGGCTTTGCCGTCAGTCCTGCGATCCGGGCGACGAAATCGGGAAAGAAGAGGAAGCCCGGCGTGAAACGCGCGTCGGCAACGTCGATGTGGTGCAGATCCACATGGGGTTCTATGCGCCTGAGATCGCGTTCCATATTGGCGAGGTCGGCGGACCACAGTGAAAACTCGCCGAGAAGGCGGTCACGGGGCAGGGCGGCAATGGCCGCCTTGCCGGAAACAGGTCTTGTGCTCACGGATTCTGGTCCCTTCGATTGACATGGGAGAGGAGAAAGTCGGAAATCGCGCCCCGCAGGGCGGCGAAGTGGGCCGCCTTGTCGTCCGTCTTGGACGGAACTTCGAGGAAGGCCGCATTCGGAATGGTCTCGGCAATGAGCCTCGCCGTGGCGAGAGGGTGGACGAAATCCCGCCCGTTTCCGATCACCAGCGACGGCACGGCAAGATTTGCGGCATCCCGGTGCGCTACCCCCGGGCCGTCGGCGGCGATGTCGCCCAGAAGGTCGGCGAAGAGGCCGGCGTCGAGGCGGTCGAAATAGCCGAGGAGCGAGGCGAGATTGTCGGGCGCTTCCTCCGCCAGCCGCCTGGCCACCGGCGATGCGGCGAAGATGGAGCGGGCCTCTTCGGGCGGATGCGACTTGAGAAGCGCGGCGATTTCGCGGATCGGCGCCATGTTGGGGGGCGCGGGGGAAAAGGCCCAGGCCGGTCGAACGAGCACCAGGCCGGTCACCCGCTGCGGTACAGTCGTCGCAAGGCGGAGCGCGATCGCCGCGCCCATGGAAATTCCGGCTGCGACGAAGCGCTCGATGCCGAGACGGTCTGCCGCGGCGAGGACGTCAGTTGCGAACATTTCGATGGAGAACGGGCGTGTGGCGCCGAAGTCGGACGCGCCGTGGCCGCGGCACTCCAGCGTGATCCGGCGAAAACGGCGGTCGTCGAAGGCCTGCACCACCTGATTGCGGTCTCCGCCCAGCCCGTGCTGGAATAGGACGGGTATCCCGGCGCCGCTTTCGGACATGGACAGGCTGCCGTCGTTTTCGGCGATCGAAAGCGCTGCGGTCATCGCATCAACCCGGAGAGAAAACGTCTGACATCGGGGGCTTCCTCCGCCGAAAGACCATGGGTGACGAGCGGCCCCTCGAAGCCCACCGCCTTGAGGCGGGCGATGAAATCGCGAAAGTCGACGATGCCCCTGCCGGCTGTTGCGAACCGGCCGTCGGCATGGCGGTCCTTCGCATGGGCGATGGCGATGTGAGGAGCGGCGATATCGATCGCCCCCGCGACGATCGCGCGGGCTTCCTCCGCGCCGGCGCTCTCGAAGAGATTGGCGGGATCAAGCACGATCTTGAGGCGGCGGGAGCCCATTTCGCGGATCAGCCGGACCGCGTCTTGTGCCGAGGTCACGACGTTTGCCTGTTCAGGCTCGATGCCCAGGTCGACGCCATGCTCTTCGGCGAGCGCGAGCGCCTTTTCCATTCCGGTGGCCATGTCCCGCCATGCCGACGGCTCGGCATTGCCGGGGTGGAACGCCCACTGATCGGTGGCGTTGCGGCTTCCGGTGCAGAGCGTCACGAGGGGAATGGAAAGCGCGCTTGCGGCCATTATGACGTTGCGGAGCTGCTGAAGCCCCTTGTCGCGCACGGATCCGTCGGGATGGGCCATGTTGTAGGTGCCGGAAAGCGCGTCAAGCGAAATACCCGTCTTGCCGGAGGCTGCGGCGATCGCGCCGATCGCCTCGTCCGGCACCGCCTCGTCCGGCATGGAGGGGAGGCCGGCGCAGGCGAGATTGAACTGCACCGCGTCGAAGCCGCTTGCCCGCACGGCGGCAAGGACATCGGCGGCATTCGTTCCGGGAAAGGTCTTGGCGAAAATCCCGAGCTTCATCAGACCGATCCAGTCACTGTTCGAAGCTCGACCCGCTGGCCGCTTTCGGCCGAGCGGGCGATCGCGACCATGGCGCGGATGGAGGCGATGCCGTCTTCGATGTCGGCGCCGCGCATCGGCGCGCCATGGAGCGCCGTGTCGGCGAGCCCTTCGAGCTGGCGGCGGAAGAAATGGCCGTCGGCCCCGAGCGGCTTGCGATAGGTCGCGTCCTTCTCGTGGAAGATCTCCACCTCGCTTGCACGGAAGTACCAGGGGTTGAATGTCTTGGCGAGGATCGAACCGTTCTGGCCGTAGAGCTGGAAGCCTTCGTGCCAGTCCATGCGAACCGCCACCGTGAGATCGAGATGGCCGAGCGCGCCGTTGGCGAATTCAGTTTCGACGAACCAGCAATAGGCACCGGCACGCTCCAGAAGGCGCGCCCGCACCGCCGCGATCTCGCCGCAGAGGAAACGTGCGGTGTCGACGAGATGGGAACCGTGCGCCAGCATGTAATATTGCCGCAGGTCGGCTTTCGGATTGCCGGCCGGCTTCCTCGCGAGCCTGCTGGTGACCGGCAGCGGCTGGACGGCGTCGGTGTTGGTGTAGCGGTGCGTGGAGTCGCAATACCAGGCTTTCAGCGCCAGGATCTCGCCGATCTCGTCGAGCACGAAATCGCGGGCGGCTTCAATCGCCGGATCGAAGCGCTTCATATGTCCGACCTGCAGGACCTTTCCCGACCTCCTCACCGCATCGGCGAGCGCTTCGCCCTCCTCGACGGAAATGCCGATCGGCTTCTCGCAGAGCACGTGTTTGCCGGCTTCGAGCGCCTTGACGGACATGGGCACATGATAGGCGTCCGACGTGGCGACAATGACGGCTTCGAGCTCGGGATCGGCGAGCATCGCGTCGTAGTCGCCATACATCCTTTGCGGCTCGTAGGTGGCTCCCATGCGCGCCAGCAGATCCGGCGCGGTGTCGCAGATCGCATAAAGGTCGGCATTGCGGGCCTTGATGCAGGATTCGAGGTGGGCGAACTGCGCGATAGGGCCGCATCCCAGCACGCCAACACGCAAGCGTCGGTCTTCCTTCCGGATCATCTCTTCTCCTCAGACGCCGTACCGGCGCATGGTTTCGCGGTTGGCTTTGACCGCCGCTGCCGGATCGGCGGCGGCAGTGTCGGACTCTTCCTCGAGCACGAGCCACCCATTGAAGCGCGCCGCGGCGGCGACAATGTCGATTACGGCTTTGGTATCGCAGACGCCCTCGCCGAGCATGGCCCATCTGCCCTCGGCATCGACATCCTTCAGGTGAAGATAGCGGATGCGATCGCGATAGCTGCGCAGCGTGTCGAGAATATCCTTATGGCCACGCAGGATATGGCCCGTGTCCGGCACCCAGCCGACGAGCTCCCCGTCCACCAGCGAAAAGATGCGGTCGTAATCCGCGCGGTCGAAAAGCAGCGTGTTGTGGTGGGAGCTCGGATGCACCGCGATATCAACGCCGGATGCCCTGCCGAGCTCACCGGCGCGATTGTAGAATTCGCCGGCAATGCCGAATTTCTCGTCACGCGGCCCGTCGGAGACGACGGTGGCGGAACCGAACGAGACCAATGCTCCGGGGAAGGCGGCGGCGAAATCGATCCAGCGCCGTGCATTTTCAAGATCGTTCGGGATCTGCTCCTTGACGGTGAAGCCGCTTTTCGAACCCGTGGCGAAGGCGACGAGCGTCAGCCCGTTCCTTTCCAGCGCCGCTGCGAATTCGACCGGCTTTCCCGCATAGCGGCCGATCATCGTATCGGTGATCTCGATGCCGCTGTAGCCGCCGGCACCGATCGCGGCGAGCAGGTCGTCCGGCCCGCCGGTGAAGTCCCTGCCGAGCATCTCCCAGGTGAAGGTCTGGCAGCCGAGTTTGAGTTCTTTTCCGGTCATGCGTTATTCCTTTATGCCGCCCTGGGTCAGGCCTTCGATGATGTGCCGCTGGAAGAAGAGCACCAGCAGGATCAGCGGTACCGTGACGATCGCGGAGGCAGCCGCGATGTCGCCCCAGGGCACGTAGTAGAGATTGGTGAAATTGGCGATGCCGACGGGAATCGTCTGCCGGTCGATATTGGAGGTGAAGGCGAGGGCGAAAAGGAACTCGTTCCATGCCGTGATGAAGGCGAGCAGTCCGGTCGTCACCAGGCTCGGCAGAGACATCGGGAGGATGATGTGCCACAGCAGGCCGAGCACGCCGACGCCGTCCATGCGCGCGGCTTCGTCGATCTCCTTGGGCAGCGTTTCGAAATAGCCGAACAGCACCCATGTGACGAGCGGCAGGCCCAGCGCGAGATAGGTGATGATCAGTGCCGTATAGGTGTCGAGCAGGCCCAGATTCGTGGCGACGATATAGAGAGGGCCGACGATGGCGATCTGCGGGAACATCGAGACGGACAGGATCACCATCAGGATGCCGAAGCGCCCCTTGACCTCCAGCCTCGACAGCGCGAAGGCGGCGAGCGACCCGACCGCCAGGCACAGGAAGGTGGTAGCGAGCGACACGATCAGCGAATTGACGATGTAGCGATGCAGCTCCTTCTCGACGAAGACGTTATAATAGTGCTCGAGCGTGAAGGGATCGGGGATCAGCGACGGGGTTGCCGCCGTCAGCGCCCTGTCCAGTTGGAACGAGGTCGAGAACTGCCACAGGAACGGCCCTCCCGACCATATGAGGATCAGGACGGCGCCGGCATAGATGGCGATGGTCTTCGGCAGGGAGCGGCCGTCGTTCATGAGCCGGCCTTTCGGATGCGGCGGACCAGATAGAGGCAGAAGACCAGCGCGATGATGCCCTCGGTGATGAACATCGCCGTCGAGATCGCCGAGCCGTAGCCGAACTCCAGGGTCGAAAACAGCGTCTTGTAGGACAGCGTGGACAGCGTTTCGGTGCTGTCCGCCGGTCCGCCGCCCGTCAGGACATAGACGAGATCGAAGACGCGGAAGGCATCCAGCGCGCGAAACAGGCCGGCGATCAGGAGCGTCGGCATCAGCAGCGGCAGCCGGATGTTCCAGAAGATCGTCCAGGCCTTCGCGCCGTCCATGCGCGCGGCCTCGATCAGCGATTTCGGAACCGTCTGCAATCCGGTCAGCAGGAGGAGCGCCATGAAGGGGGTCGTCTTCCAGACGTCCGCGATGATGATCGTGGTGAGTGCCGTGTCGGGCGAACCGTACCAGTTGACGTTCTGGTCGATGATGCCGGTGGTGACGAGAATGTAGTTGATGATGCCGTGCTGCCCGTCGAACAGCCATCCGAACATTTTCGAGGTGACGACGGTCGGCATGGCCCAGGGCACCAGCATGGCGGCGCGCACCAGGCCGCGGCCGCTGAAGGCCTCGAAGAGGATCAGCGCCATAACCAGCCCGATCAGCGTCTCGAAAAGCGTGGACACGGCCGTGAACCAGATCGTGTGCCACCACGCGTTCCAGAACTTGGCATCGTTCCAGAGCGTTGCGTAGTTCTGCAAGCCGGTGAAATCCTGGTCCTGGGTGATCAGCGACGTATTGGTGAAGGAAAGATAGATCCCGTTCAGGATCGGATAGAACGACACCGATGCCAGGGCCAGGAAGGCCGGCAGCAGGAGAAGCCAGGGCCAGAGGGCGCTTGGGAGAGCCCTTCTGGCTGGCCGGCGCCGGTCTACGGCTGATGTGACGACCGACGCCGACATGATTCATCCAACGATCTTGTTGACCTCTTCGGCGCAGGCGGCGAGTTCCGCCTCCACATCGCCGGAGACGAGCGCCCTGGAAATACCCGACTGAAGCGCCAGCGTGACCTTGGCATATTCCGGCGTCACCGGCCGGCCGGTGGCGCCCGTGAAGACCTTTTCAAGGCTTGCCATGAACGGCTGTTCCGATTTGATCTTGTCGTCGGAGAACAAGGCCGGCCGTGTCGGCGCAAGGCCGAAGTTCAGCGCGATGCGCTGCTGGGTTTCGGGCGAGGAGAGCCATGTCAGGAACTCGATCGCCGCCTCGCGGTTCTTCGAATTGGCATTGACGCCGAGCTGATATCCGCCGAGGCATGCAGCGCTTTTGCCGCCGGGGAAATAGGGAAGCGGTGCGACGCCGACCTTGTCGACCACCTGCGAAGCCTTCGGATCCTGCGCGATCGGGTAGACATAGGACCAGTTGCGCATGAACATCGCGTCGCCTGCGGTGAAGGGCTGACGCGAAGGCTCCTCGTCCCAGGACAGCACGTTCGGCGGGCTGATCTTGGTGGTGTTGATCGTATCGTAGAGGAACTTGATCGCGTCGACGGCAGGTTTTTCGCCAATCAGCGCGGATTTTCCGTCGGGCGCGAGGATCGCCCCGTTGTTCGACGTGATGATCTCGACGGCATCGCAAACGAGAACCTCGGCCTGCTTGCCCTGCCAGAGATAGCCGAATTTGGCATCGCCGGCCGCTTGGGCGGCTGCAGCCATCTTCGCCATGTCTTCCCAAGTCTCCGGGACCTTGCCGCCATGTTTCTCTACCAGATCCTTGCGGTAGTAGAACATGCCGGAATCGAGGAACCAGGGCAGAGCCGTCAGCTTGTCCTCATAGGTGCAGGCCGCGACCGTGCCGGGGAAATAATCCTTGCGCGCATCGGCCGGGAAATATTCGTCGAGCGGCAGCGCCCAGCCGGCCGAAGCAAAGCCGGCTATCCAGATGACGTCCTGGCTGAAGACGTCCGGCGTGCCGGTGCGGCGGGCAAGCTGCTGGACGAGCCCCTGGTAGACCTCGGTCGACGAACTCGGCGGCGGCAGTTCGATATATTTGACCGAGACGCGGTCCTGGGATTCGTTGAAGGTCTTGCAGAGGTCGCCCCACGTTTCCTTTCCGAAGAAGGCCGCGCTGGCGAAGGTGATTTCCGTTCGGCTCTGGGCGCGCGCCGTGCGCGGGCCGAGGCCGGAGGCAAGCGTCAGGGCGCCTGCTCCCAATGTCGCGGCTGCCGCACCCGTCAGGAACCGGCGGCGGTCGATCGCCGTCGCGGCGGCATTCCGGCGCGCATCGTCGGCCGGCGAATTCTTGGAATCGCTCATTCTATCCTCCCGTTGAATACACTGTCTCCCTCCGGGCAGTCCGGCCAGTGTTTTCTCATGTTTCATAAAAAATTATCGCGCGTCAACAAATAAAATGTTTTATTGCGTCGTGGTAACCGGCGGAATTGCTATATCGCTGGTGGGGAGACCTTGAGGAGGAGCGCTTTTCATGAACGCGTCGGCGAAGACGAAGCTTGGCATCGGCGTCATTGGATGTGGAAACATCTCAATGACTTACTTGAGAAATGCAGCGCTGTTCGGCGGCATCGAACTGTGCGCTTGCGCGGATATCTCGGACGAAATGTCCGCGCTCAGGGCGCGCGAATATGGAATTCGCGCACTGGGCGTGGATGCCTTGCTGCGAGATCCGGAAATCGATCTGGTTCTGAACCTGACGGTGCCTGCCGCCCATTACGAGATATCTCTTGCGGCGCTTTCCGCCGGCAAGCACGTCTTCACCGAGAAGCCTCTGGCGACCTCTGCCGCCGAAGGCCGCAAGCTCGTTAGCGAGGCGAAGGCGCGGGGGCTTCTTCTCGGCTCGGCGCCGGATACGTTTCTCGGCGCTGCGGGACGCCGGGCGCGCCGTCGGATGGATGAAGGCGCGATCGGCCGCCCGGTGACGGGAACGGCCTTCATGTTCGGGCGGGGGATGGAGCACTGGCACCCCAATCCGCAATTCTACTACCAGCCGGGCGGCGGACCGGTTTTCGACATGGGCCCCTATTATCTGACCATGCTGGTCAATCTTCTCGGTCCGGTGAAGAGCGTCATGGCCATGGCGACGAAGGGCCAGGAGGAGCGGCTGATCACGGCGGAAGGGCCGTTCAGGAACACCAGCTTGAAGGTCGCGACGCCGACGAACGTGCTTTCCCTTATCGAGTTCCACAACGGTACGACGGTCAATTTCGGCGCTTCCTGGGATGTGTTCCGCCACTCCAACCATCCGATAGAGCTGCATGGCACGGAGGGCTCCCTGCGCCTCCCGGATCCCGATACATTCGGCGGCACGGTTTCGGTTTCGCCGCGCGGAGACGAGTGGAGGGATTTCGAAACCGGCAACGACCTCTATGGCACGATCAACTGGCCCTATGACGCGCCGGACCGGGCGAACTACCGAATGTTGGGCGTCGCCGATCTCGTGCGGGCCTTGGGCGAAGGACGCACCCCGCGCGCTTCCGGCGATCTTGCACTGCATGTTCTCGAAGTCATGGAGGCCATCCTGCAATCGGGCGAAAGCCGGAGCGCCATTTCGATCGAGGGGACGACGCCGCAGCCGCCGCTTCTCGGCGAGGAGGAAGCGCGCAGTCTGCTGGCATGAGAGGAGGGCATGACCATGACATCGATCGACCCTGGAGCCGAGCGCGTCCTTGCTTTAGGCAAGGCAAGCGGCGCAGCACCTTTCGAAACGGGAACGCCGGCGCAAGCACGGCTTGCCTATAATGCCTCATGTCCCGGCCTTCAGGGCGAAAAAGCGGATGTCGCTTCCGTGGAGGATGTCGAGATCCCCGGGCCGGGCGGTCCTTTGGCGATGCGCCTGTATCGCGGCAGGACCGCACCCGCAGAGGGCGCGCCGGCGGCGCTTTATTTCCACGGGGGCGGCTGGGTGGTCGGCAACCTCGATTCCCACGACGAAATCTGCCGGCTGATCGCCGAACTGGCCGGTGCGGTGGTTCTATGCCCCGACTACCGTCTCGCTCCCGAACACAAGTTTCCTGCGGCGCTCGAGGATTGCGCGGCCGCACTCGCCTGGCTTCGCGTCAGCGCGGAGGCGGTCGGGGTGGATGCGCGGAGGATCGCCGTTGCGGGCGACAGCGCCGGCGGTAATCTCGCCGCGGTGCTCGCGCTGATGTCGCGGTCCGACGTGTCTTTGCCCCTGTTGTCGGCGCAGCTCCTGATCTATCCGAATACCGATGCGCGCCAGACGGCGGACAGCTACCGGCGCTTCGCAGAAGGATATGGCCTGACCGCTTCCACGATGCGCTGGTTTCGTGATCACTATGTGCGCGACGCAGCGGATATAACAGACTGGCGCGTCTCGCCGCTTCTTGCGGCGGATCTCTCCGGTGCGCCCGCGGCCTTCGTCGCCCTTGCCGGGCTCGACATTCTGGCGGACGAGGGAGAGGCTTATGCGGCGCGGCTGCAGGCGGCGGGCGTTCCGACGGTGATCAGCCGCCGCCCGGACCAGATCCACGGCTTTGCATCAATGGGCCGATATGTTCCGGCGGCCCGGGAAGTCGTGCGCGAAGCGGTGGCCGCATGGCAGGGATTCGAGCGAGAAGCAGGGCGGGGCTGATCACGCCGACTGGCGCATGACCAGCGTCGCGTCGAGGCTGACATGGTCCGGGCGGGCCGGGCTGTCGTCGTCCAGCATGGCGAGGAGGGTTTCCACGCTGCGCCCTGCCATTGCGGTGAAATCCTGCGCCATTGTCGTCAGAGGAGGGCAGGTGTAGCGGCTCAGCGGATGGTCGTCATGCGCCGCGACGCGCAGGTCGCAGTCGGTGCGGCGTCCGATCTTCAAGCCATGGGTATAGGCGGCAGCCATGACGCCGAAGGCGAGGCGGTCGTTGGCGCACAGGATCGTCCTGGCGGGCAGGCCGCCTGCGTTCAGCATCGTCTCCGTCTGGTCGTAGCCGATGCGCTCGAAGTCCCAGCTGTAGTTTGCGGTGTCGCCGAACACCACGGGCTCGAACCCCAGCGATTCCATGGTCTTGACATAGCTTGCAACCCGTTCGCCCGAATTGTGGTTCACATGCGGGATATCGAAATAGGCGGGAGCCTCACCCGAGCGGCAAAGATAGTCGACGATGGTCGATACGCTTCGGGCATTGTTGTTGCCGATGAACGGGGTGTCGCCCTCGATATAGGTGTCGAAATAGACGATCGGCACATTTTCAGAGAGCTTCTCGAAGATGCGCGGATCGGATTTGAGGCCGAGGGGAGCGAGAATAGCGCCCGCCACCTTCATGGCCATCATCGTGTTCGCCGCCTCGGCCTCCAGTTCCGGCATGCCGTGCGAAGAGAACACCACCGGCCAGTACCCCTCGTTGCGCAGCCGGAGCTCCAGCCGGTTCACCATTTCGGCGTAGAACGGGTCGGTGATGGAGGCGACCAGAATTCCGACATTGCGGGTGCGCTTGCGGTTGAGGTTACGCGCGTAGAGGTTGGGACGGTAGTCGGACGCCGCCAGGGCTGCCTCGATGCGCTTGCGCGTCACCGGTTTGACGCTTTGCGGATCGTCGAAATATTTCGAAAGCGTCGGTCGCGAAACGCCGCAGGAATCGGCGAAGTCCTGCATGGTCCGGTGCGCTATCTTGTCCATCGACCAATCGGTTCCCAGCATTGGCAGTCTTCAACTTCCGGACGTGATATCTGAAAGACGCAGCCGACCGCAAGTTCCGAACGTAAGTTTTAGGCTTCTATGTGTATTGTGAAAATATTGCGCGCGCAAATTTTTGCGATGCCTGCCTGGATATGACTTTTGGAAGCGCTACCGATCCAAGGTCATAAACGCGGAAAGCGCGCCCGGCATTGCCGGACGCGCTCAAGTTTCGTTCTGGTCTTGAGACTATGCAGGGTCGCTGGCAGTGCCGCGCAAGCAGCCGCAAAGGCGAAAAGTGCCCGGCGGATACCTACCAGCAGGTATAGCCGCCGTCGACGGGGACGATCGCGCCGGTCATGAGGCTTGCAGCCTCCGACGCCAGAAAGAGAACGGCGCTTGCGACTTCGTGGGTCTGGCCCATGCGCGCCATCGGGGTGTCGCGGAGCCAGCTTTCGATGCGCTCCTTGTTCAGCGGATTGGCGAGAACCATCGGCGTTTCGATATAGGTCGGGGCCACCGCATTGACGCGCACGCCCTGCGCGGCCCATTCCGCCGCCATCGACCGCGTCATGTGATGGACCGCGGCCTTGGAGACGTTGTAAGGCGTCTGCGGCTGCGGCCTGTTGCATATCGTGCCGGACATCGAGCCGAGATTGACGATCGAGCCCTTTCCGGCCGTCAGCATATGCCGCCCGAACGCGCGCGAGCACCAGAAGACGCCGTTGACATTGACGTTCATCATCCGCAGCCACTGTTCGTCGCTGACGTCCTCGGATGCGACGCCGCTCTCCCCGATCCCGGCATTGTTGACGAGGATCAAGGCCGGCGTGCCGCGGCTTGCCAGTTCGTCGGCGATTTCGTTCATCCGGGCGGACGACGTGACGTCTCCGGAGATCAACTCGGCCTGGTAGCCTTTCGATAAGAGATGATCGAGACCGGAGGCCCCCGCCTCCCGGTTCTGCTCGATGAGGACCAGCCTCGCGCCGGCTTCCGCCAAGGCCTCCGCGCAGGCAAGGCCGATGCCTCGCCCGCCGCCGGTCACCACCGCCGTGTCTCCATCGATCCTGAAGCGTGCCTGATACATGATTTCCTCCCTGAGATCGCGATCCGCAAGGGGATCGGCTAAATGTCCTGGTTCTGAGGCAGAATGACGAGGTCGCGGATCGTGACGTTGCGCGGCCGCGTGAGCATGAAGAGAACCGCTTCGGCGACCTCCGACGGCTCGATCAAGCTGCCCGCGGCAAGCGCCTTCTCCAGGTTTTCCGGCGGCCAGTCCTTCAAAAGCGCGGTGACGACCGGCCCCGGCGCGACGGCGCCGACGCGAATCCCGTGCTTTGCCACCTGCCGCCTCACGGTGTGGACGAAAGCCTGAACGGCGTGCTTGGAAGCGGTGTAAACCGGCTCCCACATCACGGGCACATGGCCGGCGACGGAGCTCGTGACGATGATGTCGCCGGTTTTCCGTTCGACCATATGCGGCAGGACGGCGTGAACGCAGCGGAAGACGGCATTGACGTTGAGGTTGAGCATGCGATCCCAGGCGTCCGGGTCGCCGTCGATCACGTCGCCGCCGATATAGGATCCGGCATTGGCGTGAAAGATGTCGAGCCGTCCGGCTTTCTCCAGGATCTGCGGCATCATGCGGGCGACGCTTTGCGGATCCATGAGATCGACGACGAGGGGAACGGCCTGCCCTCCCAGCTCACGGCAGATCTCGCCGAGGCTGTCCTCCGCCCTGTCGATCAGGAACACGCGTGCGCCTGCCGCAAGGCAGGCCTTGCTGCAGGCTAGGCCTATGCCCGAAGCCGCGCCGGTGATCGCCACGACCTTGCCCGAAATTCCATTGCTCATTCAAACCTCCCGTAGAGCGCGATGCGGCTGATATGGCTGGCGGCACCTAGCGGGTGACGTAGCCGCCGTCGACGACCAGCACCGATCCCGTGACGTAGCTCGCAGCCGGAGAGCAGAGGAAGAGAACGCAGTTGGCGATCTCCTCGGGCTGGCCATACCGCCCCATCGGGGTCATCGCGGTCCAGACGGAATCCCATTCGGGATTGGTGAAGCCGACACGCGTCATGTCGGTCTCGATATAGCCGGGCGCCACGGCGTTGACGCGGATATTGTCGGCCGCAACCTCGCTGGCGAGGCTCTTCGTCATCATGTGCACCGCGGCCTTCGAGGCGTTGTAGGCCACCTGATGCTGCGGAATATTGGTGATGTAACCGGAGATCGATCCGACATTGAGGATGACCCCGCTGCCCTGCTGTCTCATCGGCGTGATCGCCGCGCGCGAGAAGCGGAAGACCTGCATCAGATTGGTCGACATGATCCTGTCGAGCTTCTCGTCGTCGAAATCAGGGGTTTCGCCATGCACCGCGACGCCTGCATTGTTCACCAGGATATCGATCCGCCCGTATTTTTCGATCGTGTGACGGATCAGCCGTTCGGGGCTTGCCGGATCGGTCGCGTCGGCGGAGACGAAATCGAACTCGTATCCGGCCTTCTTCAACAGGGCGTCGCCCTCGGGATTGTCCCGCCGGGCAGTCAGGACGGATTTCGCTCCGGCTTCGCCGAAGACCTGCGCGATCGCGAGGCCGATCCCCCTGTTGCCGCCCGTGATCAGAGCCACCTTTCCATCCAACCTGAAATCACGCAATGCCATGTCATCTCCTCCTTTGTTTCCAGCCGGCATCGCCCCATGCCCGGAAGGTATCCGTAAGGCGATTGCCGCGTAGCGAAATGCGACCGGCGAGCTTGGGGAGGGCCGATGCGTCCGGCGATGCCGCTCCGTATTCGAGGCGCATCGCAGAGGCTTTTGCGCGCTCCGCTGCCAAGCGTTGCCGTATCGTTTTGAAAAGCCTTGCTCCTCCTCCGGCGTGGCGCAAAGGCCGTCGATTTTCCTCCAACTTGATCGACGCTAACCTAAATTGTTTCGACAGGCAACATATTCGGTCGCGTTTGTCGAACATATGGCTATTCTACACCGCATCGAGCTTCGCTGCGTCCTCGGAAAAGCGATTGCTCTCAAGCGAAAGATAACGCTGGTGCAGCATGCATGCGGCGCCGAAGGCGGAACCGGACGCAGTCTCGTTGAGGGCGATCGTGGGAACCGGAAAGCTCGATTCCTGCGCAGTCTGGATATGGGCGGCGACCCTGGCCGCCACCAGCGGATAAAGTGCCGCGACGGAGCCTCCGAGCACGATCCGGTCGGCATCGATGATGCGGCAGATCTGCACCAGGGCATAGGCCAGCGATTTCGCCCACTCCTCGGCGATCGCGACGGCGCTGGGGGCCCGGTCGCGCACGTCGGAGAGGAACTGTTCCAGACGCGGATCGTCATGGTTCGAGACCTTGCGGTATTCCGCAAGAATATTTTCCAGGCCGATCAGTTGCTCGAGATTGCGCCCGCGGCCGGGTTCGCCCGTCATGTGCAGATGCCCGATTTCACCCGCCAGGCCGTTTGCGCCGCGAAAAAGATTGCCGTCGACGACGATGCCGCCGCCGACGCCGCTTTCGAGCACGATGAACAGCGTTACACCCGGTTGGACGTCTCCGTTGCCGTAGGTTGCTCCGATGGCGAAGGCGTTGGCATCGTTCTCGGCGAGGACGGGCACGCGCACGGGAAGCCGCGGGCGCGTCAGCTCCACCAGGTTGACATTCCGCCAGCCGAGCAGGGGCGCGAAATGGACGTTGCCGTTCCTATCCATCTGGGAGGGCGTCGAGATGCCGAACCCTTCGCACCGGCCGAGCGCTTCGCGCGGTATCGGCTTCAACGCCAGCTCGATCGCGCGCTCCACCGCCGCTTCCACGCTGACGGAAGGCCCCTTGAAGGCTTCCGAGCTGGTGCTGACGATGTTTGCCTGCAGGTCGATCTGGACGGTGGCGATATGCTCGACGCCGATTTCGACGCCGATGAAGAAGACGGCGTCGGGAACGAGTTCCAGCATGACCCCCGGCCGCCCGGCGCGGCCGTAGCTCGGCCGCTCCGGCCGCTCCTCCGCGACTTCGCGGACCAGTCCCGCCGAGGTGAGTTCGGCAATGATATGCCCGGACGAGGAACGGTTGAGGTTCAGCATTCGCGCGAGATCGGCCCGGCTCAGGCGACCCGAGCGATGCAACGCCTGCAGGGCCGCAATTTCATTGCTTTGCCGGATCCGGCGGGGCGAGCTTGCGATGAGGGCCAGTTCTTTCACGTTCGCTTTCCGGCAATGAAGGCCTGCGCCTGAGATGCCGCATCTTCCGGTGGCATCTACTCCGGCCAGTGCCCGGCAACGGGTGTGGACAGGCGTTGCTCAGGCGGGTTTCTATCAGTTTTCTGCACGTAGACCAGTCCTCTTCCTTTACGGGCATCAGGCGCGGGCATTCGTCGCGCGGCGTCGCCCCGCCTCCTCGAGCTTAAGGTCGATGAACGATTTGGCATGGCGTGCGAGCGGTTGATTGTCGGTCCATGTGTCGCGCCAGATCGCGCAGGCAAGCGAGAGCGCGTCGTCGACAACCGCGCTGGAGAACGACTCGAACGTGATGTCCCGCTTGTAGCCGATGTCGAGAAGAGCATCGAATATCAGGTCGAAATTTATGACCCCGTCGCCGAGATAGCCGCGATTGCTCTCGCCGATGTGGAAGTAGCCGATCTTGTCGCCGGCCAATCGGATCGCTGCGGCCGGATTGGCCTCCTCGATATTCATGTGAAAGGTGTCGAGGTGAAGCGTGACATGGTCCGAACCGGTCGCCTTTATGAAATCGAGGCCCTGGGCGGTGGTGTTCAGGATGTTGCTTTCGAAGCGGTTGACGACTTCGAGGACGAGATCGACGCCCGCCGCCTTCGCCAGATCGGCGGTCCTGGCAATGGCCGCTATGCTGTTCTTGCGGCCGCGATCGCTGGGTAGCGTCGAATATTTCGTGTGAGCGGAGTAGAGGATGCCGCCGAGCTTCGTTCCGCCGATGTCGCGCACGGCCTTTACCGCATCCGCCAGAAGCTGCTCGCCCTTTCTCACGACGGCCATGTCTTCGCTCGATACGTCGGCGGAAAGAGGCAGCCCCATCGTCACCGCGATCTCGAGGTCGAGCCCCCGCGCCTTGCGGGAAAGCTGCGCGAGATCGAATTTTTCCGGCCGCAGATAGGCGAACTCGATCAGGCGGTAGCCGCAAGCCGCGGATTTCTCCATCGCCTGCTCAAGCTGCTCCTGGGTTCCGCCATCGGTCCAGACGAACGAATGAATTCCCAATCTGCTCATGGCGCGTTTCCTCCGGCGTTCCATTTTTGTATCTTTGTGCAACAAAAGTGGGAATCTTGGAAGTTGTCAAGAGACCGCATGCGGCGATCGATATCGTGCTGCGGCGCAAAACCCCTCAAGTTTCAGGGGATCGCGGGCGATTTAAGCAATTTACCGGCAATGGCCTTTGGAAGCGCCAGCTTTATTTCACGTCGTATTTTGTGCAGTGCGGGATTTTGCATGTTTAGACAACAAATATTGCGCGGGCGATAAACATGAGCTACAGCTTATCGCCATGGGCACTGAAGAACGGCTTCGCGGAGGCGTCTTCAAACCCTACGGAGGATGCGGCCGCACCTTGAGGAGGGGGCGGCGCAGGAGAAGCCGGAGACGGCACGATAGAGGAGGAGAACGCATGACACGGAAGCTGCAGACAAGTCTTGCCGCCGCCATCGTCGGATTGATGGCCAGCACGGCGCCCGCCTGGGCCGATTTCTGGTCCGATGCAGGAGCGAAGTTCAAAGGCGTCACGCTTCACGGCGTGACGGAAAGCACGCCGCCATCGAACTATATCAAGGATGTTCTGGCGCCCGAATTCGAGAAGAAGACCGGCATCAAGGTGGAGATCGAAACGACCTCCTGGGACCAGATGTACGACAAGGCCATCAAGGACATGGAAGCCCAGACCGGCATCTATGACATGGTCTATATCGAGCAGGACATCATCTACGCCTATCTGGCGCGGAACTTCCTGGTCGACATCACGACGTCGCTCAAGGACGATCCCTCGCTGAAGTCGCCGGATTTCGACGAAACGCATTTCACGACGTTCGCCAACTATTTCAAGAATGCCGACGGCAATCTTTTCGGCGTCCCGATGGAAGCCTTCATCAAGATCTATCTCTACCGTACGGATCTGTTCAACGACCCCAAGATCAAGGAGGCCTTCAAGGCGGAGACCGGCCGTGATCTGGCACCAGCCAAGACCCATGAGGAATATACGCAGATAGCGGAATTCTTCACGAAATGGGGCAAGGACAACGGCATGGAACTGTGGGGAACGACCGCACAGGCCCATACCGGCCATCCTTCCTCCTGGTACGAATTCTTCGAATCGATCGCGCCGACCTACGGCGTCTACAACTGGGGCATCGATGCCTCGAAGAACTATGCGGCCTCCGTGGCGAATGGCGGCACGATGAACAGCGACAAGGCGAAGGCGGCGCTCAAATACTGGCTGCATCTGCGTGACATCGCTCCGCCCGAATCCGCCGCCAGCACATGGACGGAAGTCGCCAGCACGTTTGCCGCGGGCCGCGCCGCCCAGGGGCTGGTCTATGGCGAGAACGCCGCGTGGATAGCCTCCAATCCGGAACAATCGAAGGTCGTCGGCAATGTCGGCGTCGCGCTGCCGCCGCTCGAACCGGGCGTGATCGAGGAAGCGGAAGCCGGCAAGGGCTATATCGGCTATTACGACGGCGGCGCCTTCGGTCTGCCGATCACGTCGAAGAACAAGGAAGCGGCCCTCCTGTTCCTGCAGTTCATCGGCCAGGACTCCGTCCAGAGCGAGTGGGCCGTCGCCGCGCCCCGCATCACCAATACCGCGACCTATGACGATCCCAAAATCGCGGAAATGGACAAGAAGCTCGGCGGCTACTACACGATGCTGAAGGATCAGGGCAAGCTTTTCGCCGGCGCGCCGCCCTATCCGTTCCACGCGCAGGTGCGCGAAGCGACCGCGCCGATCTTCTACAGGATACTGACGGGTGAGGTCGGCCCCGACGAGGGGCTGGACCAGATGGCAGAAGCGGCGGAAGCCGAACTGAAGAACCTCGGCTATCGGCAGTAAGCCCATGATCTGATGGGGCCGGAGCCACGGCTGCGGCCCCATTTTCCTGTCGTCGTCGCCGGATCGTCGGTCCGGAGATGCCCGAAGCCCGCGGGGAGGTTGGTTTCATGGGATCGAACAAGGTTGGCTGGCTCCTGCTTGCTCCAACGCTGGTGATACTCGCGCTGTTCGGCATCGTTCCGTTCATCCACGTTCTCTACGTGGCGTTCCATCAATGGAATCCGTTCGGGGCGAACCCGGGCATGATCTATAACGGCGCGAACAATTTCCGGCGGCTCGTCTTCGATCGCGAATTCATCACCTCCGTTTTCTTCACGCTGCAGTTCGCCGTCTTCGCCGTCGTCAGCGAGATCATCATCGGCTACATCCTGGCGCAGCTCTTCATGAAGGAGTTCCCGGGCAAGGGCTTCTTCCGCACGATCCATACGCTGCCGCTGATCGTCGCGCCCATCGTCGTCGGCTCGGTCTGGCGGCTGATGACCACTCCCAGCATCGGCATCATTCCCTATTACCTGCGCTACTGGTTCGGCTACGACATGAACATCGGCAGCAATGCCACCGCCGCATTCGTGACGACGATCATCATGGACATCTGGCACTGGACGCCGCTCGTCACGCTGACGCTGCTCGCGGCGATCGTCTCGCTTCCGAAGGAACCCTTCGAACAGGCACAGATCGACGGCGCAAACCGCTGGCAGATCTTCTGGCACATCACGTTGCCGATGATCCGCCCCGCCATTCTGGCAACGGTGTTCATCCGCCTGATGGACGCGCTGCGCACGGTCGACGAGATCTGGATGCTGACCGGCGGCGGCCCCGGCGCGGCCACGCGATATGTCGGGCTGCATATCTGGAAGATCGTCTTCCCGAAAACCGATTACGGCTACGGATCGGCCATATCCATCATCGTTCTCTACCTGACGCTGGTGATGTGCTGGTTGCTCTATGTCGGCCTTGTGGCGCCCCGCGCGAAGAGGACACGCTGATGGAAAACGGTCGCTCCTTCCTCTATGTGCTGCTGTGGATCCTGCTCAGCCTGCTGACCCTGTTCCCGATCTACTGGCTGTTCGTCATATCGGTAAAGCCGGCGGTCGAACTCTTTTCCGCGCCGAGCGTGTTCCTCGATTCGTTCTACTGGAACAACTACGCCAAGGTGCTCACCGACGACACGCTGCGGCGCTACATGATGAATTCGATCATCATCTCAAGCGGCAATGCCATTCTCGTCACCACGCTTGCCTTCATGGCCTGCTACGCGCTCTCGCGCTACGATCTCGGGGGCAAGGAAAACATCTTCTTCTGGACGATCACCAACCGCATGGCGCCGGCAGCCGTGTTCCTGCTGCCTTTCTTCCTGCTGTTCACCCAGGTCTTCAAGATCGGCGACTGGCGGCTCTACGATACGAGGATCGGCATGATCCTGCTCTACTGCACGTTCAATCTCCCTTTCGCGATCTGGACGCTGAGGCCGACCATCGACGGTATCCCCAAGGAACTCGACGAGGCGGCAACCGTCGACGGGGCCTCGACCTGGCAGGTCATGCGGGAGGTCATCTTCCCGCTTGCCCGACCCGGTCTCGCCGTGACGCTGATCCTCACATGGGTCTTTGCCTGGAACGAGTTCCTGCTTGCCGCGACCCTGACCAGCTTCAACGCCCGAACGATCACCACGGGCCTGTCGGAATATGTCACGACGACGGGAACGGAATGGGGAACGATGGCTTCGATCGCGATCATCACCCTTATCCCCGCCCTCGTGGTCTTTTCGGTCGTCCAGCGGCACATCATCGCCGGCCTGACCTTCGGCGCCGTGAAGGAGTGAGGACATGGAACATCCCGTCGATCTCGAACAGGCAGACGACGAAGCCCGCAAGGTCGAGGCCCAGCTCCGCCGCCGCAGCGGATTCCTGCCGATCGTCACGAACTGGTTCGACCGGTTGTTCATCGGCATCTATCTCTTCGTCGCGCTCGAACTTTTCTGGATGCGGTTTATCGAGCAGTCCGTCCCGCTGACGGTCTGCCATGTGCTGGCCATCGCGCTCGGCGTGCTGATCGTCTGGAAAGGCTGAGCGCCATGAACGGCACTGAAAAAGGAAGGACAAGCCGATGAAAGCGCTGGTGCTTGAAGAAAAGATGAAGCTCTCGCTCCGGGATTTTCCCATAGAGCGGGAGGAGGTCATGGGCGCGCGCGACGTTCGCATCAAACTGCATACGGTCGGGATCTGCGGTTCGGACGTGCATTACTACACGCACGGAGGCGCTGGCGTCTTCCAGGTGAAGGCGCCGATGATCCTCGGCCATGAGGCCTCCGGCATCGTGCTGGAGGTCGGGCCGGAGGTTAAGAGCCTCAAGCCCGGCGACCGCGTCTGCATGGAGCCGGGCATTCCCGATCCGGTAAGCCGTGCCACGAGGCTCGGGCTCTACAATGTCGATCCGGCCGTTCGATTCTGGGCGACGCCACCGGTCCACGGCGTCCTGCGTCCGACGGTGGTGCATCCCGAGGCCTTTACGTTCAAGCTGCCGGACAATGTCTCCTTCGCGGAAGCGGCCATGGTGGAGCCGCTTGCCGTCGGCGTCCATGCGGCGACCAAGGCGCAGGTGAAGCCCGGCGACATCGCGCTGGTGATCGGCGCCGGTCCCATCGGCCTCGTTACGGCGCTTTCGGCGCTCGCGGCGGGTTGCGCGCGCGTCTTCGTCAGCGATGTGGACGATACGAAGCTGGAGCTCGCAAGCCGCCTCGGTCCCATCACGCCGATCAATGTCGCAAGGCAGGACCTCGCAAAGGAGATCCTGGCTGCGACCGACGGCTGGGGCGTGGAGATCGTCTTCGAATGTTCCGGCAGCGCGCGCGGGGCGGAAGCCGTCTTCGACCCGCTCTGCCCGGCCGGCCGAGTCGTCTTCATCGGCTCGCAGATGCACGACATCGCCTACAATGTCGGCAAGGCGATGGTGCGCGAAGCCCGCGTCGAGCATGTCTTCCGCTACGCGCATGTCTTCCCGCGTTGCGTGGCGATGCTGTCGTCAGGGGCAATCGACGTCAAGCCGCTGATCACGCGCCGCTTCGATTTCGACGAGAGCGTGCATGCCTTCGAGATTGCCGCTTCGGCTCCCAAGGGCGAGGTGAAGATGCAGATCGTGATGCCACAATAGGGGGAGGGCAGATGGCGGAAGTCAGGATAAAGGACGTTATCAAGCGCTATGGCGAGCTTCAGGTCATTCATGGCGTGAACGTCGATATCAGCGACGGGGAATTCGTGGTTCTGGTGGGGCCATCGGGATGCGGAAAATCGACGCTTCTGCGCATGATCGCAGGCCTCGAGAGGATATCGGGCGGCGAAGTGCGTATCGGGGCGCGCGTCGTCAACGATGTCCTCCCGAAGGACCGCGACATCGCCATGGTCTTTCAGAACTACGCGCTCTACCCGCACAAGACCGTGGCGGAGAACATGGGCTTCTCCCTCAAGATCAAGGGCGTCCCTAAAGCCGAGATCACAGCCAAGGTGAAGCAGGCGGCGGATATCCTCGATCTCGGGAAGCTGCTCGACCGCTATCCCAAGCAGCTTTCCGGCGGACAACGCCAACGCGTCGCGATGGGCCGCGCGATCGTGCGCAATCCTCAGGTCTTCCTTTTCGACGAGCCGCTGTCGAATCTCGATGCGAAGCTGCGCGTGGCCATGCGGGTGGAGATCAAGGAACTGCATCAGCGGCTTCGCACGACCACGATCTACGTCACCCACGACCAGATCGAGGCCATGACCATGGCCGACAAGATCGTCGTGATGAAGGACGGTCATGTCGAGCAGATCGGCGCGCCGCTCGAGCTTTACGACCGGCCGGGAAACACCTTCGTCGCGGGGTTCATCGGATCGCCCGCGATGAATTTCATCAAAGGCACGATCCGGTCGCAGGAGGGAGGGAAGGTCTTCGTCTCCGAGAGCGGTTCGATCCTGCCGGTCAGCCAGGCGGGCATCGAAGATGGACGGCCCGTCATATACGGTATCCGTCCGGAGCACATCCAGATCGGCGCGGAAGGGCTTCCGGTAAAGGTCTCCGTCGTGGAGCCGACAGGGGCAGAAACGCAGATCTTCGCGAAGGCGGGAGGCGACACGATCGATGCGCTTCTCAAGGATCGCGTCGAAGTTTCACCCGGCGAAGAAATCCGGTTCCGCATCGATCCGCGTCGCGCACATATCTTCGATGAGAAAACGAACGCCCGTCTTTGAAACCGCATGAGGGTCTATCGGACAGTCAGAGGCTGCCGAGGCGGGGCTCGGGGTCCGGCTCCTCGCGAAAATCCTCGGCCGGGACCGGGCGGCCGACATGGAATCCCTGAACCTGGTCTATGCGGAATTCGCGCATCAGGGCCATCTGCTCTTCCGTTTCCACGCCCTCGACCAGGATCTTGTGCCCGCGGTTGCGGATGAGGGAGATGATGTCCTGAAGCATCGACCGGCCTTTCTGGTCGACGCAGTCGTGAAGGAAGGAGCGGTCGATCTTCACCGTGTCGAAATCGATCAGCCGGAGCCATGAGAGCCCGGCGAAGCCCGTTCCGAAGTCATCCAGCCATATGTTGATCCCGAGCATCTTCAGGTCGCTGATGCAGCGCAGGATGTCGGAATGCATCTCCATCTCCAGCCCTTCGGTTATCTCGAAGGCCAGCCTGCCGCCGGTGACGCCGGTTTCTCCGAGAATGGCCGCAACGGAGGATGCGAAACCGGGCGCCTTCAACTGGATCGGCGAAACATTGACGCTGACGACACGGACGCGATCGTCGGCAAGGAGCTCGCGGCATACCGTCCGGATCGCCCAGCGGCCGAGTTCAAGGATAGCGCCCGTCCGTTCCGCGACGGGAATGAAAAGGCTTGGAGGGATCGTGGTTCCGTCCAGCATCCTGAGGCGCATGAGGGCCTCGACGGCATCGACCCGGCCCGATGCGACATCCTGGATCGGCTGGTAGACAAGAGAGACGAGGTCCTGATTGATCGCGATTTTCAGCAACGCCGCAATATTCTCGCTTTCGTCGCTGCTTTGCGGGTCGTTGGGGTCGAACAGGCGCGCGCAGTTGCGCCCGCTTGCCTTCGCTCCATAGAGCGCGCGGTCGGCCTCGTGGATGATCTTTTCAAGTTTCGCGCCGGTCTGGTGCCTGGTGAATGCGGCGCCGACGCTGACGGTGACGATCGATACGCCGTCGCGCCGCTGCTCATGCGCCAACGCCAGGTTCTCCACCGTGCGGCGGATAGCCTCCGCAAGCTCTGCCGCCTGCTCCGGCTTGTCCATCCGGGCAAGGACGATGAACTCCTCGCCGCCGTAGCGGCCGATCGAACCGTCATATCGCTCGATGGCTTCCTGCAGGGTATTCGCCACCAGCATCAGGCAACGGTCGCCTTCCTGATGGCCGTAGTAGTCGTTGTACTTCTTGAAGAAATCGACGTCGATGAGGATGGCGGCAAAGCTTTTGCCGAGCTTCTGCCAGTCGTTCCAATAGTCCCGCAGCCTCTGGTCGACCGCGCGGCGGTTTTCCAGCCCCGTCAGGGAATCGGTATTGGAGAGCCTGAGGAGAGCCTTCCCGCGTTCGGAGGCCTCCCGGTGCTGGAGCTTGGCCTCATGGGCGTTCAGGAAGACGTTGTAGCGTTCCCGGTTGAGTTTCCAGTTTATGTACGAAGTGAATATGAAACACGAAACGTAGAAGGTCCCGAATGCCAACTGATAGGTGGCGTCCCCATGGAAGAAGAAGGCAAGGGCGAAAAAGAACGAGGCGAGGACCACGCTGGAGGTGAGCAGGGAGAGGCGAAAGGAGAAGCTGAAGAACAGATTGGCGCCGAGCATGAAAATGGCGCCGAAGATCATGTAGTAGGACATGCTTCGGGTGTGCTCGGTCATCAGCGCCGGACACATCCAGCCTAGATATCCGAGAACGAGGGCGGCGGCGCAGGTCCAATCGAGCCAGTGCGTTTTGACGCCGGTGCGAAATTGCGTCTCGATCGCGATCAGAACGGTCACGCAGACCGCGACACGTGCCGCGATCGTGTAAAGCGCGACGTCCGGAACCAGCAAAATGTCGGGAACGACGAACATCAGGTAGACGATGACCGCGACCCAAAGCCCCTGCCTTGTCGCCTTGCGCCGGGCTTCCTCGTTTTCTTCGCGATAGAGCGTCCGAAGCTGCGCCGAGGCCGGCCTGCGCGGCTGCTGGTGTAGATCCAACTCAACTACGTCAGCCAATGTGTGCCTCATGCACGGGTCCATCGGGTTGCGTCGCGTTTCAGGGAAGATTCATGCCCCCGGAGCGGACGTGCTCAAACATGCGGCTTGCCATTCCAAATCGCCGGAAACGACACGCAGCTCCGACTTATCGTAAGTGAGCGGCATTAAGTTTTGCTAAATTGACGTTACGGGAGGGCAACCAGGAAGGTGTAGCAAAATAGGGACAATTGTCGAATTTTTTCTGCCGCCTGCAGAAAAATAAGCGGGCCATGTCGCGGAGCGTATACCGGCGTCCTATAGTTAACACTTTGATAACGAAAGGATTGTGCCCCGTGAGCCCACTTCAAGCCCCGTTCGATGGTCAAAGTCTTATCACTCCTCAATCGATGGCCGCCGAACTGACGTCCTCGAAAGTAAGTCTCCCCAGTGAACAGCTGGCAGTTGCAAAAGCCGAGCTGGCCCTCATTCTCCAAATGGCACAACAACAGTTCGACTATGGCGCAGAGCCTGCGAGAATTATACATCGCCTCGCAGGCGATCTTCACGAGACGCGTGCAAAGTATCATCCGAATATTTGGCAGGAGCTCATTCCGATCGCCCAGAATCATCCGGTGTCGGAATTCTTTCTTCAGGATCCGTTCACCCGCTGGTCCTTCGAAAAGCCGAGAGGATATTCCGGTGATGCCCAGCTCCTGGACTTCATCTACGGTCATCCGAGCGTCGCCGGAGAGATAGCGAAGGCATCCGCGCTCGGGCGTGCGCTCTATGATTATACGAAGGACGCCTCGTCATCGGTCGCGGTGAGGGAGCGTCGCGACCTCCTGACGAAGCATGTCGACGAGATTGCCGCCGAACGCGGAGCGGAGACGGAGATCCTGACGATCGCTGCCGGCCATCTTCGCGAGGCCAACAGCTCGACAGCGTTGCAGGAGCGGCAGATCAAGCGCTGGGTCGCGCTCGATCAGGACCCGCTCAGCGTCGGCTCGATCGCCCGTGATTTTCGCGGCACCTGCATAGAGGCGGTGGACGGCTCGGTGCGCAGCGTCCTGACGAGATCGCAGAAGCTGGGCCAGTTCGACTTCGTCTATGCCGCCGGCCTCTACGACTATCTCGCCGACAATGTCGCCGTTAAGCTCACCAAGAGATGCCTGCAGATGCTGAAGCCGGGCGGGACCTTTCTCTTCGCGAACTTTTCCACCGATATCCGCGTCGACGGCTATATGGAAACGTTCATGAACTGGGCTTTGCTGCTGCGTTCCGAAGTCGACATGTGGAACATCATTCATGCCAGCAACGAGAACGAGCCCGCCAAGGCGAGCGTGCAGTTCGGGGAAAACCGGAACATCGTCTACGGCATCATAAGGAAAGCTTCGTAAAGGGAAGGGACGCTTTTCGGCCGCTTCCAATTGGGCGTTTTTCGCATCGCGCAGACGCGCCGGAGGCGGCGGTTCGGTCAGGGCGGGCCGGATGTTCGGGAGGCTCCGGGTCTCGCCCGAAGCCTCCCTGGCGCGAGACCGGGAGAAAAGTCACGCAGCCTGAACTTTCCTGGGCACGCGGGCCCACTCCGGCACCCAGCCGCCGTGGGCGGCCAGAAGATCGTCGACCAGCGACCAGATCTGGTCGAGATCGAGTTCTGCGGCTGTATGAGGATCCATCATGGCCGCATGGTAGAGATGGTCGCGGTTCTCGGTCATGAGTGCTGCGACCGTCAGCTCCTGCACGTTGACATTCGTGCGGATCAGCGCGGTAAGCTGAGGCGGCATCCGGCCGATATGGGTCGGCTGGATGCCGGATGCATCGACCAGGCAGGGTACCTCGACGGCGCAGTTTTCCGGCAGCGACGTGATGCAGCCGTTGTTGCGGACATTGCCGTAGACCACCGAAGGCTCGCCCGTCCATACGGAGTTCATGATCGACGAGGCATATTCGTGGCTCGCCTTGACCTCTATGGTGCCGGCGTCGCGATATGCCGCGGCCTGGTTCTTCCAGCGTTCGACCTGCTCGACGCAGCGTTTCGGGTATTCGTCGAGCGGGATGCCGAACCTTTCGATCAGATCCTCGCGTCCTTCCTTGATGAAATAGGGTGTATATTCCGCAAAATGCTCCGAGCTTTCGGTGACGAAATAGCCGAGCCTGGTCAGCATCTCGTAGCGCACCTTGTTGGGGCAGCGCGGGTTCCAGTCGCTGGGTTTCGGGAAGCGCCCCTCGCGATAGCCGCGGACCAGGTCCGGATAGAGATCGCGGTAGCTTCCATCCGCCTGCCGCCGTTCGAATTTCAGGTAGAAGGCCATATGGTTGATTCCGGCGGCGCGGTAGCGGATCTGCTCGATCGGGATATCAAGGTCGCGCGCCAGCTCGCCGGCCGTTCCCTGCACGGAATGGCAGAGGCCGACCTGGCGGATCGAGGGATATTTCTCCGCGATCGCCCAGGTGTTGATCGCCATCGGGTTGACATATTGCAGCATGATCGCGTCCGGGCATACCGCCAGCATGTCTTCGCAGATGGACCAGAGGTGGGGCACGGTGCGCAGCCCCCGCATGATCCCGCCGACGCCCAGCGTGTCGGCGATCGTCTGGCGCAGCCCATATTTCTTCGGCACTTCGAAATCGGTCACCGTGCAGGGCTCGAAGCCGCCGATCTGGAAGGCCACTACGACGAAATCGGCGCCGTCCAGCGCTTCGCGCTGGTCCATATAGGTCTCGATTCTGGCCTTCGTTCCAAGCGTGCGCGCCAGCTTTCCGGCGACGATCTCGCTTTCCTCCAGGCGCTTGCGATCGATGTCCATCAGCGCGATCGCGGCATCGGCAAGCGCCGGCCTCTGGAGCAGGTCGCCGACGATGTTCTTCATGAAGACGGTGGATCCGGCACCGATGAAGGTTATTTTGGGCTGTCTCATGATGCTGTGCCTCTTGATGGTTTTCATGCGGCCACGTCGAAAGCGGCCCGCACGAGCCGTTCCGTATAGGCGGTCTTGGGATGGGTGAGTATTTCATCGACGGGACCTTCCTCGATGATCCTGCCGTTCTGCATCACCACGACGCGGTGGCAGAGTGCGCGTACCACCTTGAGATCGTGGGAGATGAAGAGATAGCTGAGGCCGCGCTCGTCCTGCAGCTTGCGCAGCAGTTCGATGATCTGCGCCTGGACGGAAAGATCGAGTGCGGAGGTCGGCTCGTCGAGCAGAATGAATTCCGGCTCGAGCGCGATGGCGCGCGCGATCGCGATGCGCTGGCGCTGGCCGCCGGAAAACTCGTGGGGAAAGCGCGAAAGGATATTCGTCGGCAAGCCGGAGCTGGTCAGGGCGTCGCGCACGCGGTCGAGCCTTTCGCCGCGGCTCGCGCCGATACGGTTCACAATGAGCCCTTCCTCGATGATCTGCCCGATCGACATGCGGGGATTGAGCGAGGAAAATGGGTCCTGGAAGACGACCTGCATGCGCGAGCGCAGAGGCCTCATCTGGTCCCGGCTGTTGGCGTGGATCGGCTTGCCTTCGAAGCGGATCTCTCCGGCGTCGGGGTTTATGAGCCGGATCAGGGCCTGGCCGAAGGTCGTCTTGCCGGAGCCGGATTCTCCGACGAGCCCCAGCGTCTCGTGCCGCCGCAGCTCGATCGAGAGGTCGTTGACGGCAAGAAGCTCGCTGAAGACCGGCTTGAAGAAGCTGCCCTTCTTGAGCGTGAAAGCCACGCGGACATTCTTTCCCTCGAGCATGACCGGTGAGTTCTCCGGCAAGGGATTGGCCGATCCGGACGGCTCCGATCCGAGCAGGCGCCGGGTATAGGGGTGTTGCGGATTGTCGAAGAGCGCCTCGGTCGTGTTGTGTTCCCTAACTTCGCCCTGGCTCATGACATAGACATAATCCGAGAACTGCCGGACGACGGTGAGGTCGTGCGTGATCAGGATGACCGCCATTCCGAGCTCGCGCTGGAGGTTGCGGATGAGGTTCAGGATCTGCGCCTGCACCGTCACGTCGAGCGCCGTGGTCGGCTCGTCGGCGATCAGCACGTCCGGCTTGTTGGCGAGCGCCATCGCGATCATCACCCGCTGGCGCTGGCCGCCGGAAAGCTGGTGCGGATACTGGTTGAGGCGCGCCTCGGGGTCGGGGATCTGCACGTGGCGCAGGAGGTCGAGAGCCTCCGCTTGCGCCTGCCTGCGGCTGATGCGGCGATGGACGCGGATCGCTTCGACGATCTGGCTGCCGACCGTATAGACGGGATTGAGCGAACTCATCGGCTCCTGAAAGATCATCGAGATGCGGTTGCCGCGCAGCTTGCGCCGCCGCCGCTCGGGAAAGGTGAGCACGTTCTCTCCCTCATAGGAGATGCGCGAGTTCGGGCTCGTTACGGCGCGCTTCGACAGCAGGCCCATGACGGTGCGCGCCGTGACGGATTTGCCGGAGCCCGATTCCCCGACGATGGCGATCGTCTCGCCCTTGTAGAGCTGGAAGGAGACATCCTTGACGGCGGTCACCATGCCGCTTTCCACCTTGAAATCGACGGCGACGTTGCGGGCGTCGATGATCGGCCTGCCGGTTTTGCCCGCGGCATCGCGCCGCTCGCCGGGTACCGCTGCGGAGATATCGGAAATTGCCATATGTCCATTCTCCTCAATAGGGGTCTATGGCATCGCGCAGCCCGTCGCCGAGCGCATTGAACGCGAATACGGTGACGAGGACGAAGGCGACCGGAGACAACAGCCAGGGATAGGAGCCGATCACCGAATAATTCGCGGTGTCCTGCAGCATAAGCCCCCAGGAGATCAGCGGCGGTTTGACGGCGAAACCGAGAAATCCGAGAAAGGATTCCAGAAGCACGACGCTCGGGATGGCGAGCGTGACGGCCACGATCACGTGGCTCATCACGTTCGGGAAGATGTGCTGGAAGATGATCCGCCGGTCGGTGGCGCCGATGGCGATCGCGGCGCGCACATAGTCGATCCTGGCAAGCGCCAGGGTCTTGCCGCGCACCTCCCGCGACATCTGCGCCCAGCCGAGCGCCGACATGACGATGACGACGAAGGCGAGGAAGACATTCGTCGGCGCCGTCACCGGAATGAGCGATGTCAGCGCCAGGTAGAGCGGCAGTTGCGGAAAGGCCAGGACCAGCTCGACGAAACGCTGGACCCATGCGTCGAGACGGCCGCCGAAATAACCCGAAACCATCCCCACCGTCGTCCCGATGACCGTAATGATGAACACGACGGTCAAGGCGATCATCAGCGATATGCGAGAACCGTGGATGGCACGCGCAAGGACATCGCGGCCGAATTTGTCGGTGCCGAGGAAGTGGATGGGAGTTCCGTCGGTCGACCCGAAAAGGTGCCGGTCGGCAGGGATCAGGCCGAACAGGCGATAGGGAGCGCCTTTTACGAAGAAACCCAGAAACTGCGGATTGTCGTAGTCGGGGCCGACGACCGGCTGGAAGGTGACCGGATCGAGCTCTTCCGTCTCGCGTATCGGATAGCTGCGCGGCGGGAAGACGAAATTGCCGTCCCGGTCGCGAATGCTGAACGTCTGCGGAGGCGTGAAGGCGGTGTTCGTCGCCTTCGGATCCACCGGCGCGAGAAAATCGGCGAAAACGGCCATGAGGATGAGCGCGCAGACGAGGACGAGCCCCATCATGCCGGTCCAGGACTTCTTGAGCCGGCGCCAGACGAGCGCCGAATAGCTCTCGCCGTGGTGCTTCTCGCCCGACGTGACTGCGATATTGATAGGCTGGTGCGTATCGATGGTCATGCCGTTACACCTCCTGCCTGACGGACGCGGGGGTCGAGAGCGGCAAGCATCAGATCGGCGATGATGTTTCCGATGATGAGCGTGACGGCGAGAACCAGCATGAAGGTTGCCGTGACATAGACGTCCCCGACCCACATCGAGCCGACGATCGCGGGTCCGACGGTCGGCAGCGCGAAGATGATCGCCGTCTCGATTTCGCCGGTAAGCATGTAGGGCATGACCACGCCTTGATACATGACGAGCGGGTGCAGCGCATTGGGCACGGCATGGCGGATGACGACCGCACCTTCGCTCAGGCCCTTGGCGCGGGCAGTCTCGACATATTGCGCATTCAGCGTGTCGAGCAGGTTCCCGCGCATGATCCGCATATTGTAGGCGAGCCCGCCGAAGGTGGCGATGGCTATCACCGGCCAGACATGCTTGAGCAGATCGACGAACTTGTCCCACGACCAGGGCGCGCCGCCATAGCGCGCGGAGTGGAAACTGTTGATCTCGCTCACGTTGAAATGGAAGACCATGACGTAGACGATGATGAGCGCCATGAGGAAGCGCGGCACCGTCATGCCGAGGAAGGAGATTCCGGACAGGAGCGTATCGATCCACGAATATTGCCGCGTCGCGGCGATGATGCCGAAGCTGATGCCGATGACGGAGGCCAGGATATGGCAGACCAGCGCCAGCGCCAGTGTGCGGGGGAGGCGCTCGCCGACGACATCGGCGACCGGCTTGTTATAGTAGAGGCTGTGGCCGAAGTCGCCGCGCGTAACGATGCCGGTTATCCAGTTGACATACTGTATCGGCAGCGGCTGATCGAGGCCATGCTCCTTCCGGTAGGCCTGCGCCTGCGCGTCGGCCTCCTCGAAGGATGCGCCGCCCTGATTGATCAATTGAGAGCGGATGTAGTCGCTATAGTCGCCGGGCGGCGCCTGGATGATCGCGAAGGTCACCACGCTCAACAGCAGGAGGAGCGGTATGGACGCGGCGATCCGGGCAAGCAGAAATCGGAACATCGGTGTTCGCTTCCCTCGTTTCAGGATCATGCGGGCCGCGTCGGCTTTCACATGATCGGCGCTGTTTCGGGTGTCCCTGCGCTGCTTTGAGCCGCATCGCAGGGACCGGTGCGAGATCAGTTGGTCGGGCCGTTTTCACCCGGCTTTCCCGGCAATTGCTCGGGGAACAGTTCGTAGTCTCCCTGCTTGTCAGCGGCGACGAAGACCCGTTCGCGGATGATGGTGTCTTCGGCCCAGTTGAACATGAAGATCGGCGCGGCTTCCGGAATGTTGGAAAAGCGCTTGTTGATGATGAGGGCGCCAGGGAATTCCGTGAGCCCTACGGTGTCGATATTGGTGGTCGCCACCTTCTGATATTGCTTCATCAGGTCCGTGCGCTCGTTGTTGTCGTTGCTCGCAATGAACTTGTTGACGACATCGACGAGTTCCTTTTCATGGGGCATCAGATCGACCTCGCCGTTTTCGGGCGCACGGTGATGCCAGCTCGTGCGGGGGCCGGTGGGGGCGAGCTGCGGCGTGTTCTGGACGACGGAGGCGAGCTCCGCGGTGTTGCGGTGAACCATCCAATCGAAGCGGCCGCCGTAATTGGCGGCATCGCGCTGCTTGCCGTCGAGCGAGTTCAGCACGACCCTGAGGCCGAGCTGCTCCATCTGCCCGATCAGTCCTTCCGCCAGATTGCGATCGGTGCTGTAGTCGGAATTGACGAGCAGCACGACTTCGACATCCTTGCCGCCGGCCGTGCCCGCCGGGAAGTTGACGAAGCCGTTTCCGTCGGTGTCGGTCAGCCCGACCTTCTCGAGCAGCGCCTTGGCGCCTTCCAGGTCGAAGGGATAGTACATGGTGGACTGGCGGTCATAGAAGCTCGTTCCGGAAGACAGCCCGCCTGGATAGATCGCCGTAAAGGGACCTTTCACCAAGGCCTCGCCCAGCCTCTTGCGGTCGACCGCCATGGTCACGGCTTTGCGGAAATCGAGATTGCGATTGAGCTCGCGAACCGCCTGCGCCCGAGCGTCCGGTTCGCCCCAGCCGTTTGCGGAGAAATTCATGTGGAGATTGTAGCCGATGAGCCGCGCCCCGAACGCCAGGCGGGCGGGCGCCGTTTCCTGGGCCGCGCGCTTCAGCGATTCCACGAAGTTTTCCGGCTGCTCGAGATTGGAGAAATCGCCCGAGCCGGCGATCGCCTGCACATCCCGGTCCGCCCAGGTCGAGAGCTTGTAGTGGATCTCGTTGAGATAGGGGAGCTGTTTTCCATCCTCGTCCACCTTCCAGTAATACGGGTTGCGGCGCAGGACGATGAGATCGTCGGAGCGGTATTCCACCGGCACCCAGGCACCCATCACCGGAAGGTTCAGGAATTCGGGCGGAAAGCCGTTCTTGTACTTGTTATAGGTCGTGCCGGCATATTTCGGGTGCTTGGTCTTCAGTATGTGCGACGGGCCGGGGCAGAAGGTGCCGTAGGCCATCGAATAGAGGTGCTGGCGGGGGAAGGCGTCCTTGAACGTCCATTCGATCGTGTATTTGTCGATCGCCTTCAAGGTGGTGCCGGTGCCGAACGTCTCCGGCGTTGCTCCGTTCAGCGGCGAAACGTTCGGATCGAGGACGTTGTCCTCCCAGTAGAACATGACGTCTTCGGCATCGAAGGGGTCGCCGTCCGACCATTTGGCGCCTTCGATGAGCTTCATCGTCAGCTTGTGACCGTCTTGCGACCATTCCCAGCTCTTTGCCAGATTGGGCAGCGGTTCCATGTCGCTCGCTTCGACCTGGAAGAGGGGGGCGGTACGCGTCAGGCACTCGAACATGGCGATGTCGATGCCGCCCCAGCCCTGCGTCTGGCCGGCGCTGTAGTTCCAGCCTTCCGGCCGCCCGCCGATGACGTGACGCATCGTGTCGCCGTAGATGCCAATGCCGTCCGGCATGTTGCCGGTCTTGTAGACCAGCGGCTCCTTCGGCAGCCGTTCGGCGACAGGGGGAAGCTTGCCGGTTTTCACGAATTTCTCGGTGACCCAGTCCGGCTCCCGATAGGATTGCAGAGCCTTGAACTCCAGAATGGAATCCCGCGGGACATAGGTGATCTTGCCCTGCGCGGGAAACACCGGCTGTTCGGGAACCACGGTCGGTTCGCTTGCAGCCGCCGGCAAAGCGAAGGCCGAGACGCCTAACAGGAACCCGGCCGCCGAACGGAAATGGCGGAAACTAATCATCGTCGCTGTTCTCCCTACTTCGAACCGCCAGCCAATGGCGGCTTCCTCCTTGAAGCATCCGTATTTCGTCACGGCGCCGATTCCGGCGAAAGCCATGATGGGCTCCGCCGGACGCAGCGGCGATCAGCCGGCTGCGCGCAGCCTCACGGCCTCCTTTTCGGCGCGTACCTCCTCGATCGAGCGGATTTCCCGGCGTGCGGCGCCCTTCCATTCCCGCGTCTTGACGGTGCCGCGCGAAAGGCGCTCCCTCGCTCCTTCGACGGCATGGGCGTATTGCGGCAGCCATTGGGCCTGGGCGACGACCATCTCGTCCACCATCTGCCATACCTCCTCAGGGGTGCAGATCGCGCCGACGAGGGGATCGTGCAGGACGGCGAGTTTCAGAAGCTCGATATCGCCCGATATCGCCGCGTGCACCGACATGCGCTGGACGTTGATCGACGAGATGCAGGTCGCCGCGCATGCCTCGGGCAGGGTGATGCCGGCCACCATGTTGATGCCGAAGCGGTCGACGAAGCCGGGGGACTCGATGATGGCATCCGAGGGCAGGTTGGTGATGACACCATTGTTCCTGACGTTGAAATGGCCGCGATAGACCCGGCCGGTCTCAAGCGCTTCGAGAATGTGGCTCGCATGCTCGTTGGACCGCCGGCCGGGATCAATGGGCTTGCCGGCGGTCTCGAGCAGTTTCGGGTAGTCCGTTTCGAACCAGTTCCGGGTCTCGGTGGAATGGCGCAGATATCCGCCGGTTTCCCCGTGAATCCAGTCGGACATGTCGATCCAGCGTGCGATTTCGTCGGGCCGCTTGCGGTACCATGGCAGATATTCGGAAAGATGCCCGTTGCTCTCGGTGGAATAGACGCCGAAGCGCTTGAGCACGTCTATGCGCAGCTTTTCCTGCTGCGAGAAAACCGGATGCGCTTCGAAGGCCGCGATCAGTTCGTCCTTGCCGATCCTGCGGCCCTTGACCCGGACGTCGACGAACCAGGTCTGATGGTTGATGCCGGAGCAGATATAGTCGAGTTCGCCTTCCTTCGCGCCGAGGATCTCCGCGATCTGCTCGGCGCCGTGCTGGACGCCATGGCAGAGACCGACGGTATCGACCTTGCCGTATTCGATCGCCGCCCAGGTGTTCATCGCCATCGGATTGGCATAGTTGAGGAACCTGGCGCCGGGCTCGGCCACCTCGCGGATGTCCTTGCAGAAATCGAGGATGACCGGGATGTTGCGCTGTCCGTAGAGAATGCCTCCGGCGCAGATCGTGTCTCCGACGCACTGGTCGACGCCGTATTTCAGCGGAATGCGGATGTCGTCCGCGTAAGCCGCAAGCCCGCCGACGCGCACGCAGCTTATAATGTAGCGTGCGCCCTCGATCGCCTTGCGCCGATCGGTCGTGGCGGTGATCCTGGTGGGCAGCCGGTTCGCTTCGACGATCCTGTCGAGGATCGTCTTGATCATCCCGAGATTCTGCTCGCTCGTGTCGGTCAGCGCGACTTCGATGTCGGCGAATTCCGCGACACAAAGAATGTCTGTGAAGAGTTTTTTCGTGAAGCCGACGCTGCCGGCGCCGATGATAGCGATCTTGAAGCTCATCCTGTCCATCCCTGAATAGTGCGCAAGCATGCCGGGTAAAATCGATGCATGTTCCTGCATGCATTGTTCAGCCCGGCTCTCCTCCATAACCGGCTCACAGGCCGCGTTTCTCGCCCGTCTTGCGTCTCGATCCGGTATTATGCGTATAATATTGAAGGCGGATAGAGAGGTATTGTGCTTTCATGGGTAATTCTGTGCTCGATGAGCTGATCGCCGCAGGACCGGTGATGAAAACGGTTTCCCTGCCGCGGGGCCGCCAGAGCCTGCATACGATGCCGACCAGTACCGGTTATGAGATCCGGCGCGATTCGAGCTACGACTGGGATGGAAGGAAACGCGGCCAGACACCTTTCACCGTGCTGCAATATACGATCGGAGGGGAGGGCAACCTGCGTTACGAGAACCGTAAGTACAGGCTGCGCAAGGGTGAAACCCTGCTGCTTCTCGTTCCGCACAATCATCGCTACTGGGTGGAAGACGGCGGGCGATGGGAATTCTTCTGGATCTCCATGAACGGCGAGGAGGCGCTGCGCATCCATCAGGCGATCCTCGCCATCACCGGACCCGTCCTGAAGCTGCAGCCCGAGACGGTCGAACATCTCGCCGACTGCAGCCTCCGGCTCATTTCCGGCGGGGGCGAAACGCCAGGCAGAGCGTCGGCGATAGCCTATGAGGCGGCGATGGCGCTTTACGACGACGTGTTCGGTTCCCATCCGGTGCTGGGGCAGGAATACCGCGCCATGCAGCACGTCATCAGCTACATCGCCGCAAACCTGCAGCGGCCGCTCTCCGTGGAGGAGCTGGCGCAGGTTTCCGGGTTCAGCCGCGCGCATTTTTCGCGCATCTTCGCCGCGAGCGAGGGCATTCCGCCGGCCGAGTTCGTGCTGCGCAAGCGGTTGCAGCGGGCGGCCAAGCTTCTGACCAAATCGGCCGGACTTCCGATCAAGGAGATCTCGATCATGTCCGGCTTCGAGGATCCGAATTATTTCGCAAAGGTCTTCCGCCGATATTTCGGAGCGAGCCCGACCGAGTTCAGGACCACCGGCATGTATGCGAGCGTCCCCCCGCAGGCCGCGGTCGTTTCATAGGATCTCCGGCCCCGCCGGGCCGCGTCACTGTGCGGCAGCCAGGGAAATCCCTGACATGCCCTTTGCGTCCCGGCGGAAGTCGGACGGGGACATTCCCGCGATATCGCGAAACGACCTGTTGAAGGCGCTGACCGAGCCGAAACCGCTATCCATGGCGACCTGCAGGACGTTCGCGTTTTCGTCCATCAGCCGTGCCTGCGCGTAGGACAGCCTCAGCAGGTTGATATATTTGCTGAGCGTCATCCCCGTCGATTTGCGGAACAGGTTCATCGCATATTTCGGATGCAGGTCGGCTGCGCGCGCGATGTCGACGGAATCGATATCGTGCATGAAGTTGGCGGCGATGAAATCGCATATCCGGGCGACGCTGCGGGACGCCTGCGGATAGATCTGCTCCCCGTCTTCCAGAACCTCCTTCCTGTCCGGGACCATGTCATAGGCCTCGAAGGCGATCCGCTCGATGCGCAGCAGCAGCTCGTCGACCGCATGCTGCGCCCTTGCCGGATCGCCGGAGCGCACATAGCGGAACCAGCGTGAGAAATTCTCGGCATCGGCCGGATCGGTCGCGCCGGTCACCAGCGTTTCTCCCCTCATCAACCTTCCCGATGTTTCCGTCGGCAGGCGAAGGCGGAAGAAATAGACGAGCGGCAGATGCGCACCGGCATAGAGGGAATCCTCCGACGACTCGTCCATCTGATGCGGCTGGCCGCCCCAGAACAGGCACATGTCGCCGGCATTCAGCCTGATGTCGTGATTCTTCATGCGGTAATGGACGGTGCCGCGGATTATATAATTGATCTCGACCTGCGCATGCCAATGCGGCATCGCCATCGGCGGCGGATGGGTGTGAAACATCTGCAGGGCCGTGGGAAAACCCTCGATGCTGCTTGCACCCGGTTGATAGATCGCTCTCCCGACAATCTTACTTTCCGCCAAATCCACCTTCCCATTCAACGAGACATATTCCGCCCAGAGGATAGTCTAAGCCTGTTCAAGGAGGAACAGAAATTGAAAAGGGAGGATTTTCAATGCGCCAGGGATTTCTCGGGGCAGCGGCATTCGCTGCGCTTCTCATGCCTGCCGCCGATGTGCTCGCGCAATCGAGCAATATCACGGTGTGGAGCTGGAATGTCGCGGCCTCGGCTCTGAAGGCCACGCTGGAAGATTTCAACAAGCAGTATCCGGATATCAAGGTGACCGTCGAGGATCTTGGCAACGATCAGGTGTTCGACAAGACGCTGGCGGCCTGCGCCGCCGGAGGAGACGGGTTGCCGGACATCGTCACCGTCGAGAATTTCGAGGCGGAGATCTTCTGGAATCGGTTTCCCGATTGCTTCGCCAATCTGAAGGACCTCGGCTATACCGAGGAAATCCAGGCGAAATTCCCGGAGTTCAAGCGGACCGAGCTCGAGGTGGGGGATGCGGCCTACGCGATGCCGTGGGATTCGGGACCGGTCGCGGTCTTCTACCGCCGCGACTACTATGAGAAGGCGGGCGTCGATCCTGCGTCGATCAAGACATGGGACGACTTCATCGCCGCCGGCAAGAAGATTTCCGAAGCCAATCCCGGCGTCGTCATGGCGCAGGCCGATTTCAACGGAGACAGCGAATGGTTCCGCATGATCTCCAACGAACAGGGCTGCGGCTATTTTTCCACCGACGGCCAGACCATCACCATAAACCAGCCCGCCTGCGTCGCCACGCTGGAAAAGGTGAAGGAGATGAAGGATGCAGGCACGCTGACGGCGGCCATCTGGGACGAGAAAATCCAGTCGAACACCGCCGGCAAAGTGGCAAGCCAGATGTATGGCGGCTGGTATGAAGGCTCCATCCGCGCCAATTCGCCGGACCTTGCGGGCAAATGGGGCGTCTACCTGATGCCGAGCCTTACGGCCGACGGCCCGCGCGCCGCCAATCTCGGCGGCTCCTCCCTCGCCATCAGCGCGAACTCGGAAAATCAGGAAGCGGCCTGGACCTATATCAACTATGCGCTGACCACCAACGAGGGCCAGATCACGATGCTGAAGTCGTTCGGCCTGGTGCCGTCGCTTCTTTCTGCGGAAGACGACCCCTTCGTGGCGGAGCCGCAACCCTATTGGGGCGGGCAGAAGGTGTGGGCCGATATCCTGTCGACGCTGCCGAAGATCGTGCCCAGCCGCGGCACGGCGTTCCAGAGCGATGCGGACGCAATCTACCAGGTGGTCCAGACGAAATACTTCGCCGGCGGATATCCCGATGCCAAGGCGGCGCTCGACGATGCCGCGCAGCAGATCGCCTCGGCAACCGGCCTTCCCGTCGCCGACTGAGGACGTCCGGCGCCATCGCGCATCGTCCGCGTCGCAGCTTGCGGCGCGGAACCGCGGACCATGCCGTTTGCTTCATCAGGAGGGTTCATGCCGAACAGAAACCGGATCGCTTATGCGTTCCTTGCGCCTTATCTGCTGATTTTCGCGACCTTTTGGCTCTGGCCGATCATCAATTCGTTCCTGATCTCGTTCCAGAACACGCGCGTCAATCCCTGGCAGTTCAGTTTCGCCTCCAATTGGGGCCGTCTGTTCGGCGATCCGGCGTTCTACAACGCCCTTTACAATACCCTGATCATCCTGGTGATCCAGGTGCCTGTGATGATCGCAATCGCCACCGTCATGGCGGTGATGCTCAACTCGCCGCTCCTGAAAGCGCGGGCACTCTTCCGCTTCGCCTTCTTCGCGCCGGTCGTCGTGGGCGAAGTCGCCTATGCCGCCGTCTTCCGGCTGATGTTCAACATGGACTTCGGCATCATCAACAAGATGCTGAACAGCATCGGGCTTGCTTCGGTCTCGTGGTTCGCGGATGCCAATGCCGCGATGGCGCTGCTCATCATCGCCGTGACCTGGCGGTGGGCGGGCTACAACGCCATCATCATCCTCGCCGGCCTGCAATCCATCCCGGAGGACGTCTACGAGGCGGCGACGCTGGATCGCGTATCGAAGATCAGGCAGTTCTTCTACATCACGCTGCCGCTCCTGAAGCCGATCATCCTCTTCTGCGTGGTGCTGTCGGTGATCGGCACGATGCAGCTCTTCACGGAACCCTTTCTGATCACCAATCGCGGCGGCCCCGGCGGCGGCACGGAGACCCTCGGGCTTCTGCTTTACCGCCAGGGCTTTACCTCGCTCAATTTCGGCTATGCCTCGGCGATCGCATACGCGATGACGGTGCTGGCGGTAGCCATTTCCCTGCTCAATCTCTGGCTGGGGCGTGAACGCCAATGAAATCGAAATCCCGCTCCCTCTTCCTGCGCAAGCTTGCCTTGCACGGTCTTCTCGTTCCGCTGGCGATCGTCTGGATGTTTCCGCTCTGGATGATGCTCGTCTTCTCGACGATGCCGGATCACGGGATATTCAGCCCGGATATCGAGCTTCTGCCTTCCGGCAACTTCCTGACAAACTTCCGGAATCTTCAGGCGGATACGGATTTCGTGGGCGCGATGTTCATATCGATCGTCGTCGCCGTCACCTATACGGTCCTGTCCGTTTTCCTGACGTCGATGGCCGGATGGGCTCTCGCCCGCTACCGCTTCCACGGTCGTTCGATGGTGGTGGCGATCATTCTCGGCACGATCACGCTTCCCTACTTCGTGGTGGTCATTCCGCAATTCATCATGGTTGCGCGTGAATTCGGCCTGGCAAACACATGGGTAGCGCTGATCGTGCCGCCCTTGTTCAACTCGCTCGGCGTGCTCTTCATGCGCCAATCCTTCTCGATGATGCCGGGCGAGCTCTTCGATGCCGCGCGCGTGGAAGGCGTCAGGGAATGGCAGATATTCCTGCGCATCGCCATGCCGCTGGCCCGCCCGACAATCGCGGCCTTGTCGATCATCCTCTTCCTCGCTTCCTGGAACAATTATCTCTGGCCGCTGCTGATCAACTCGCGGCCCGGAATGATGACCGCGCCGGTGGCGCTCGGAACGCTTATCGGGCTTACCAAGGTTTCCTGGGGCGGCATCATGGCGGGCGCCGTGCTGCTGACGGCGCCGATGCTCGCCGTGTTCGTTTTCCTGCAACGCCATTTCATCGCCGGCATCTCCGCCGGCGCCATAAAATAGAAAAAGGAGGCCATATGGCGGAGGTTTCGCTCAAGAATGTCGTCAAGCGCTTCGGCGTCCTGGAGGTCATCCATGGAGCAGATCTGCATGTGAAAGACGGCGAGTTCGTCGTTTTCGTCGGCCCCTCGGGCTGCGGAAAATCGACGCTCCTGCGCATGATCGCTGGTCTCGAGGACATATCCGGCGGGGAGATCAATATCGCAGGGCGGGCCGTGAACGACGTGGAGCCGGCGGATCGCGGAATCGCGATGGTCTTCCAGTCCTATGCGCTCTACCCGCATATGACGGTGGAGGAGAATCTGAGTTTCGGGCTCCGCATGAACGGGAACCCGAAAGAGGATACCGAACGCCGCGTTCGCGGGGTCGCCGATATCCTGCAGATTTCCGAACTGATGAAGCGCCGGCCGAAGCAGCTTTCTGGAGGCCAGCGCCAGCGGGTGGCGATCGGCCGCGCCATCGTGCGCGAACCCCAGGTATTCCTTTTCGATGAGCCGCTCTCGAACCTTGATGCGGAATTACGGGTCCAGATGCGGGTCGAGATTTCCAAGCTTCACAAGCAACTCGG
Source organism: Shinella sp. (assembly GCA_033795365.1). Lineage (GTDB taxonomy): Bacteria > Pseudomonadota > Alphaproteobacteria > Rhizobiales > Rhizobiaceae > JARYGU01. The sequence goes on along the minus strand of JARYGU010000001.1, from coordinate 131,929 downwards.
CACAACCATGATCTACGTCACCCACGACCAGACGGAGGCGATGACGCTTGCCGACAGGATCGTGGTCCTCAGGGGCGGAAACATCGAGCAGGTGGGAACGCCGCTGGAACTTTACGACGATCCCGCAAACCAGTTCGTCGCGGGCTTCGTCGGTTCGCCGAAGATGAATTTCATCAAGGCGCGCGTCGTGGCAGGCGAGGGCTCTTCCGTCAGGGTCGCGCTTGCGAGCGACGAGACGAAGGTGCTCGCCTTGCCGGTCGCGCAGGCGAAGCCCGAACCCGGAGCCGCGGTGATGCTCGGCGTGCGGCCGGGACATTTTCGCGATGCCGGACAGGGCGATGTCGACCTTACGGTGACCGTCGACGTCGCCGAGCACCTCGGCAATACGAGCTATGTCTACGCGACATTGGCGGGCCAGGAGCAGCTCGTCATCGAGAGACCGGAATCGCGCAACGGCGCCGACAGCGACACGCTGTCGGTCGCGCTTTCAACCCGAAACATCCTCCTTTTCGACGGCAACGGCCAGCGATTGCGCTGACCGTCCGCTCGAAGCTCAAACATGAAAGAGATGATACGATGAGTTCAGACCGGACAATCCGCTGGGGCATTATCGGACCCGGCACGATCGCACGGACCTTCGCCGAAGGGATCGCCCATTCCAGAACGGGCAAGCTGGTAGCGATCGCTTCCCGCAACCCTTCCCGCGCGGGCCTTTCGGAGAATTTTCCGGGTGCGCGTATCCTCGAGGGCTACGAGGCGCTGCTTCGCGACGAGGAGGTCGATGCCGTCTACATCGCGACCCCGCATATCGGCCATGCCGAATGGGCGATCCGCTCCGTCCGCGCCGGCAAGCATGTCCTGGTCGAAAAGCCGCTTGCGCTTTCCGCCTTCGACGCGGAAGCCGTCTTCCACGAGGCTGCGAAAGCCGGCGTCTTTGCCGGCGAAGCCTTTATGTATCGCCTCCACCCCCAGACCGCGCGGCTTGTCGAGCTCGTCGGGAGCGGCGCGATCGGCGAGGTTCGCATCATCCGGTCGAGCTTCGGCTTCACCATGGGGAGTTTCCGGCCGGAGCACCGCCTGTTCTCCAGTGAAACCGCCGGCGGCGGCATCCTCGATGTCGGCGGCTATCCGGTTTCGATGGCGCGCCTGATCGCCGGAGCTGCGGAGGGCAAGGCGTTTCTGGAGCCCGAGAAGGTCTACGGCGTCGCCCATCTCGGCCGGAGCGGCGTCGACGAATGGGCTTCCGCCGTGCTGAAGTTCCCGAACGAGATCATCGCCGAGGTTTCCTGCTCGATCATGGCGAAGCAGGACAACACCCTGCGCGTCATCGGCTCGCAAGGGCGCATCGAGGTGAAGGACTTCTGGTATGCGTCGGGCCACAAGGGCGGCACGGGCCGGATCGACGTCATCAGAGGCGACGCCGAGGAAACCATCGAGGTGCGCGAGGACCGGTGGCTGTATTCCTTCGAGGTCGACGCCGCAGGCGAGGCGATCCGCCAGGGACGCAAGGAATTCGAGGCTCCGGGCATGAGCTGGGCCGATTCTCTCGGCAATCTCGCCGTTCTCGATCGGTGGCGGGGGAGCGTCGGGCTCGAATACAGCATAGAAGGAGCCGCCAAGCGGAAGACCAATATTGCCGGCGGCGTTGTCAGGAGCGGCGATCGAATTCCCCGCCGCCAGATCCCCGGGCTCACCAAACCGGCCTCGATCGTCGCCCTTGGTTTCGAATTCTTCCCGAACTTTGCCGCCGCGTCGACCAATCTGGATGCTTTCTATGAGGCCGGAGGCAATCTCTTCGATACGGCCTATATCTATGGCGGAGGCAAGACGGAAAGCATTTTCGGCGACTGGCACACGAGCCGGGAGGTGCCGCGGGAGGAGATGGTGTTGATCGGAAAGGGAGCGCACTCACCCTCGTGCTATCCCGACGCGATCGCCAGGCAACTCGACCAGTCGCTGGATCGGCTGAAGACGGACTATGTCGATGTCTATTTCATGCATCGCGACAATCCGGCGGTTCCCGTCGGCGAGTTTGTCGATGCGATGGATGCGGAAGCCAGGCGCGGGCGTATCCGCGGTATCTTCGGCGGCTCGAACTGGACGCGCGAGCGCATGGACGAGGCGATCGCCTATGCTGCCCGCAACGGGCGCATGGCGCCGGGCGCGCTTTCGAACAACTTCTCGCTTGCGGAGATGCGCGATCCCATCTGGCCTGGCTGCGTCGCCGCGTCGGATGAGGAATGGAAGCGCTGGCTGGCCGAACGGCAGATTCCGAACTTTGCCTGGTCGAGCCAGGGCCGGGGCTTCTTTACCGAACGCGCCGGACGCGACAGATATGACGATGAGGAGATCGTGCGCTGCTGGTATTCGGAACGCAACTTCGAGCGGCGTGACCGGGTGATCGAACTGGCCGGGAGGCTCAACCGGCGGCCGATCCATATCGCCCTTGCCTATGCCGTCGCCCAGCCGTTCCCGATCATTCCGCTGATCGGACCGCGCACGCTTGCCGAGCTTGAGGATAGTCTCTCCGCTCTCGACATCAATCTCACTCCCGAGCAGATCAAATGGCTGGAGGCATGAGCGCCGACGAAAGTCATCTGCCGGTCGGACTGGAGGTTTGAAGCCCGCCGGCTGCGGCCTATATCCTCTCCTGCACGACCTGATGGAGAAAAAGATGAGAATTATCCTGACGACCGCAATGCTGCTTGCGGCCTCTGCCGTATTCGCCCAGACATCGGCATGGGTGGAGGTGGATGACGACAGGCTCATGGTGTCGGCGATCGGTGCGACAGTCGACGAGGTCGAGGATATGCGGGTCTATGATGCTGGGGGACAGGAGATCGGCGAAGTCGAGGAGGTGCTGGGGACCGCGAGAGACCGGCCGACGGCGCTGTCCGTCGAGGCGGACGACTATCTCGGAAGAGACGGAGACGACGTTGTCATCGCGCTCGACCAGTTAAAACTGGAGGGCGGGAGGCTGACGACCATTTTGACCAAGGAGCAGGTGGCGGCCCTGCCGCGATGGGATGATTGACGCCTAAAGGACCGATTCTGGCGAGGCCCACGTCGAAGCTTGGCGGGTCTGCCTCCCCTTGCCTTTCCTAAATGACGGCACGAAAACGAGAAATGGGGCCGAAGCCCCATTTCCGATCATCGGCCGATGTCGCCTGTCCTTAGAGGTAAGGCGATATGCATTGCTGGCGAGGGCCGCCATAAGGCTGGAACGTGTTGTCGTAGGCGCGGTACGAGCGGTAGCGGTTTGCGCACCAGTCGATATGCGCGCCGCTTACTCCGACTGCAGGTGCGGGTTCGACATAGCGCGGCTGGCTGGCGATGGCGCCGCCGATGATCGCGCCTGCGCCGAAGGCTGCGAGCGGATACCAGAAACCGTCGGAGTGACGGCGGTAGCCGCGGCGGTAGTCCCGATAGCCGCGATGGCCGCGATGCCAGCCGTAGCGGTGGCCGCGATCACGCCATTCACGGCGATCCCGACGATCGCGGCGGTCCCAACGGTCGTCTCGCCAGTCGCGGTCGCGACGCCAACGGCGGTCACGATCGCGGTCCCGCCACTCGTCGCGAGCCTGGACGGTTTGCACGTCGGAGGATTGCGCAACGGCCGGCTTGCCGGCGGAGGGGAAAGCATATGAAGGCGCGAAACTTGAAAGAGTCGTAACGATCGACAGAACGATGAGTGCCAGTTTTTTCATGATATGGCTCCTTTCGTCATGGATAATGCCTGTGGCATATGAACCAGAGCTGAATAATCGCAAGAGGCTTGAAAACGGCTGAAGCCGGCCTGCTTTCACCCGGAGAGGGAGCCGGTAACGGGATAGTGTGCGCGATTGTCTCCGCGGAAGCGGGGAAGGGGATCGTCCTTGCCTGTGCGTTTGTTTAGGGTCATGACCCTGATCTGATGGCGAAATGGATTTCATTCGTGAGATTTGCGTGAAAAAAGTTATTTGGATCCGCCTGTTTACGCTTTGCCTGGCGCTGTCCGCCGCCGATGCGCAAGCCGAATGGCAGGCCACGGAAAAGGTCGAGACCTATGCGGTCTCGGGAAAGTCGGGCGCCGAACTCTATGCGTCGATCGGCGAGCGCGGGCCGAAGGCCGGTGGCATCGGGCGCGCCATTGCCCATACGAGCTTCAAGCTGACCTGGACCAGGAAATACGAGGCGCGAGGCGATAGCTGCGTTCTCGCCATAGCGCGCCCGAAGCTGACGATCACCTACACGCTTCCCAAAGCCACCCAGAAACTGCCGGAGATCACTCGGCAGAACTGGGAGACATTCATCGACGGCGTGCACAAGCACGAGCTCGTTCATGGTGAGATGATCAAGGATATGGTGAAGGCGATCGAGGCCGTGTCGGTCGGCATGACGGTTCCGGCGGATCCGCAATGCCGAAAGATCAGGACCGAGCTGACTGCGCGGCTCGGCGAGCTTTCGCGCGCCCAGCGGCAGCGCAGCCGCGATTTCGACCGGCTGGAGCTCAGCAACGGCGGCAATATCCACCAGCTCATACTCAGCCTCGTCAACGGCGATATCAAGCGCTGATGCATCCGGCGCGGATAGATACCCGTTGAAGATGTTGCATGATGCATCAAATCGCGTATGAAAAAGACAATGAATTCCCGTTGTGCCGGGCCCTGACGCGATGTCCGACCTTTCTCCGCTCGATCATGACAATCTCGGCAACACCGTCTACGCGACGCTTTGCGACGCCCTGATCAAAGGCCGCTTCCAGCCCGGCGACCGGCTGAAGATCCGCGACATCGCCGAGCAGCTCGGCACGAGCGTGACGCCGGTGCGCGATGCGATCCTGCGCCTGACACATGACGATGCCGTCGTCTTTCAGTCCGCCCGCAACATCCGAATTCCGCTGATGACGAAGGAGCGCTATCTCGAAATCAGGTCCATCCGCCTGAGGCTCGAGGCGCTCGCGGCGGAAAGCGCCGCGGTGGCTGCGGGCAAGGCCGATGTCGATCGCCTCGTCGCGATCGTCGGACGAAACGAGAAGGCACTTGCCGAGGGCGACGTGCTGGCGGGCGCCGAGCTCAACCAGGCCTTCCATTTCGAGCTGACCGTCATCGCGGGGCTTCCGGTCCTGCAAGGCCTGCTCAGGCGCCTCTGGCTTCAGATGGGTCCGCTGATCGCGGACGCCTATCTTGACGGTGGCCGGTCCATGATCGACTATCATTATCCTGTGATCGAAGCTGTCCGCCGGCGAGATCCTGCGGCAGCGGCACAGGCGATGATGGACGACATCCTGCACGGGGGAAAAGCCATTCTCGACCGCATCGGGTCCAAGGAATAAGGCCGACACATTTCACTGATAATACCGTACTTCGCCTTAAAACGAGCTTGCAAGATCATTGCCGCCGATTATGATGCATCATACATCCAGGAGAGATTGCTATGGCGACCGGATACATGCTTCTCACGGGCGCAAGCCGCGGCATCGGGCACGCTACGGTAAAACTCTTCCAGGAGCACGGATGGCGCATTTTCACGGTCTCCCGGCAACCCTTCTCCGAGGCCTGCGCCTGGCCGGCGGCGCGTGAAAGCCACATCCAGGCGGATCTTTCCGATCTCGACCAGATTCCGGCCCTTGTTGCGGCCGTCCGCGAAAGACTGCCCGACGGCAAGCTGCAGGCGCTCGTCAACAATGCGGGCATATCTCCGAAGGGCGCGGATGGCGCGCGCCTCGGGGTTATTGCCTCCGATGCCGAAACCTGGACGAAGGTCCTGAACGTCAACCTCGTTTCGATCGCGCTGCTTGCCCGTGCGCTTCTGCCCGAACTCGAGGCGGCGAAGGGGTCGATCGTCAACGTGACCTCGATAGCGGGGTCCCGCGTCCACCCGTTCGCCGGCGTCGCCTATGCGGCCTCCAAGGCGGGGCTTGCGGCGCTGACGCGCGAGCTTGCCCATGAATTCGGGCCGCGCGGCGTGCGCGCGAATGCCATAGCTCCGGGCGAAATTCAAACCTCGATCCTGTCGCCCGGAACCGAACAGCTCGTCGAGCGGGACGTGCCGTTGCACCGCCTTGGGACGCCGCGGGAAGTGGCGCAGACCGTCTTCTTCCTGTGCAGCGAGGCTTCGTCCTACATCAACGGGGCGGAAATACACATCAACGGGGGTCAGCACGTCTGAACCCGGAAACGCGGCAGGTTGGCGGTGAGAGCGATGATCTACGACTACTGCGTCATCGGCGGGGGGATCGTCGGGCTTGCGACGGCGATGGCTCTGCAGGAGCGGGAACCGGGCGCAAGCCTGATCGTCGTCGAAAAGGAAGCCGCGCTCGCCCGTCATCAGACCGGCCACAACAGCGGCGTCATCCATGCCGGCATCTATTATCAGCCGGGATCGCTGAAGGCCCGTCTTTGCCGCGAAGGCGCCGAAGCCACGAAAGCCTTCTGTAGGGAAAACCGCATCGCCTTCGAAACCTGCGGCAAGCTTCTGGTCGCCACAGACCAGAAGGAGCTTGCCCGGATGGAGGCGCTGGAGGAACGGGCGCGGCTCAACGGGATCGACTATCGCCGCCTCGACCGAGCGGAACTTGCCGCTGCCGAACCGCATGTCGCAGGCCTCGGCGCGCTACTCGTGCCGGCAACGGGCATCGTCGATTACGGTCAGGTCAGCAATGCGATGGCGGCGCGCATCGGCGAGCGCGGGGGAACGATACGGCACGGCGCGGCCGTGACGGCCATCCGCGAGGAAAGCGGCGGGGTCGCGATCGTTGCCGGTGGAGAACAACTGGTCGCCCGCCGCCTCGTCGCCTGCGCGGGCCTGCAGTCCGACCGGATCGCTGCGCTGTCCGGGCTTGCGATCGAACACCGCATCGTTCCCTTCCGGGGTGAATATTACACGCTGCCGTCGTCACGCTCCGATATCGTGCGGCACCTGATCTATCCGATACCGGACCCCGACCTGCCGTTTCTCGGCATCCACCTGACGCGCACCATCGCCGGTGAGGTCACGGTCGGCCCGAATGCCGTCCTCGGCTTCTCGCGAGAGGGTTACCCGAAAGGCAGCGTGCGTCTGCGCGACGTGCTGGACATGGCGGCGTTTCCCGGTTTCTGGAGGATGGCGAAACGCAACTGGCACTCGGGACTGTCCGAGTTCGCCAACTCGCTGTCGAGGACCCGCTATCTGGCGGAATGCCGAAAATACTGCCCGAGCCTCGAACGCCGCGATCTCGGACGTTCGGGCGCCGGCATCCGCGCCCAGGCCGTCTTGCGCGACGGCACGCTGGTGCACGACTTCCTGTTCCGCCAGAGCGAGCGGATGCTGCATGTCTGCAACGCGCCTTCGCCGGCGGCGACATCGGCAATTCCGATCGGGCGGCTCATCGTCGACAGGCTGCTGCAGGGTGTCTCATCCGAACCCTCGAGGCCGGCGGTCGCGATGTGAGGACGAGTGTGGAAATGCTTCGTCTTCATCGGGGTTGAAGCGGAAAATCGAATGACAAGAGAGGTTGCGACATTGCAGAAAAACTATAACTTTCCTTTGAACGACAAGGGGCCGACCCGATGACAGTCACGCCGAATTCAGCCGAGGGGCGGGACATCGCCTATCATCTTCATGGCTATACAAATGCCGTGAAGCACGAAGAAACCGGTCCGCTCGTCATCGACCGCGGGGAGGGCGTTTACGTCTACGACAATTCGGGAAAGCGCTATATCGAGGCGATGGCGGGGCTCTGGAGCGTCGCACTCGGCTTCAGCGAGAAACGGCTCGTCAAGGCCGCGGCCGCGCAGATGGAACGGCTGCCCTACTACCATACGTTCAGCCACAAGTCGCATGGCCCGGTCATCGATCTCGCGGAGAAGCTGGTAAGCCTCGCTCCCGTGCCGATGAGCAAGGTTTTCTTCACGAATTCAGGCTCGGAAGCGATCGACACCGCGCTGAAGCTGATCTGGTACCGCTCCAACGCACTCGGTGAGCCGACGCGCAAGAAGATCATCGTCAGAAATCGGGCCTATCACGGGGTGACGATCGCCGCCTCGTGTCTGACGAGCCTGCCGAACAACCACAACTCGTTCGATCTCATCGTGCCCGGCGTGCTGCGCATGACCTGCCCGCATCACTGGCGCGAAGCCTTGCCGGACGAGAGCGAGGAGGCGTTCGCAACCCGGCTTGCGCGGGAGCTCGAGGAGACGATCCTCGCCGAAGGGCCGGAAACCATCGCGGCCTTTTTCGGGGAGCCGGTCATGGGCGCCGGCGGCGTGGTCGTGCCGCCGCGCACCTATTGGGAGAAGGTCCAGGCCGTTCTCGAAAAATACGGCATCCTGCTGGTGGCCGACGAGGTCATCTGCGGATTCGGGCGCACGGGAAAAATGTTCGGAAGCGAGACTTTCGCGATCCGCCCGGACATCATGGTGATGTCGAAGCAGCTTTCCTCGTCCTATCTTCCCGCTTCGGCACTGATGATCAACGAGAAGGTCTACCAGCCGATCCGCGAGGAAAGCGGAAGGATCGGAACCTTGGGCCACGGATTTACGGCGGGCGGCCATCCCGTTCCGGCGGCCGTTGCCCTGGAAACGATCCGCATCATCGAGGAGGAAGGCCTGGTCGAGCATGCCGCGGCGGTCGGCGGAAGGTTGCAGGCGGGTCTGAGGACGCTTTTGGACCATCCGCTCGTCGGCGAGGTGCGCGGCACCGGCCTCATCGCGGCGGTGGAACTGGTGACCGACCGGCAGGCGAAGACCGGCCTCGCCGAACCCGGCCAACTCGGCGCGCTTGCCAATGCACAACTGCAGCAAGGCGGCGTCATCAGCCGGAACATGGGAGACGCGCTCGCCTTCTGCCCGCCGCTGATCATAAGCGAGGGGCAAGTCGACGAACTTCTCGCCGCCTTCCGCAAGGGACTGGATGCCACGCTGGCCGGGCTTTCGGCCGGAACGGTGAAAGGATAGGAGCCGAAGCATACCCCCGGCAAAAAGCCGGGGTTCATCAACCAGAAAAGGGGAATGACAATGAAAATATACAAGAAAACCGCTCTCATCGGCACTGTGCTGGCGCTCACGGCCGGCCTCGCGGTGTCCGCCGCCGCGCGCGATCTGACGGTGGTTTCCTGGGGAGGCAATTATCAGGAAGCGCAAAGGGAGATCTATTTCAAGCCGTTCTCGGAAAAGGCCGGCAAGCCGCTTCTCGACGAATCCTGGGACGGCGGCTACGGCGTCCTGCAGGCAAAGGTGAAGGCCGGAACGCCGAACTGGGATGTCGTTCAGGTCGAAGCCGAGGAACTGGCTCTCGGCTGTGCCGACGGGATGTTCGAGACGATCGACTGGGACAAGATGGGCGGAAAGGACAAGTTCCTGCCCGAGGCGGTGAACGACTGCGGCGTCGGCGCCATCGTCTGGTCGACCGCGATCGCCTATGATGGCGCGAAGCTTTCGGACGGACCGACGTCCTGGGCGGATTTCTGGGACGTGCAGAAATTCCCTGGCAAGCGCTCGCTGCGCAAAGGCGCGAAATACACGCTCGAATTCGCGCTCCTGGCGGATGGCGTCAAGAAGGAAGAGCTCTATGACGTCCTCTCCACGCCAGAGGGGGTCGAGCGCGCGTTCAAGAAGCTCGACGAGCTGCGCCCGAACATCGTCTGGTGGGAGGCGGGCGCGCAGCCGCTGCAGTTCCTCGCCTCCGGCGAGGTGGTGATGGCCTCGGCCTACAACGGCCGCATCACCGGCATCAACCGCACGGAAGGAAAGAACTTCAAGGTCGTATGGCCGGGCAGCATCTATGCGATCGACAGCTGGGTGGTTTTGAAAGACGCGGAAAACAAGGATGCCGGGCAGGATTTCATCGCCTTCGCCAGCCAGGCGGAAAACCAGGTGAAATTGCCGGCCTATATCGCCTACGGGCTTCCCAATATCGAGGCGGCCGGCAAGGTGCCGGCGGAATATACCTCGGAGCTGCCGACGAACACCGAGAATCTCAAGGAAGCCATTCCGCTCAATGTCGATTTCTGGATCGACAATTCCGAGGCATTGACCCAGCGGTTCAATGCCTGGCTGGCGCAGTAGCCGACCCGCAGGCAGGGCGATCGCAGACGGAGCGTCGCTGCTCCGCTTGCCTTCGTCCGCAACAAACGCCACGCTCGAAACCGGGCGTGGCGCTGCCTCCCTGATCGGACTTCCGCCTTTGCGGCCCTCATCGGTGGCCGCTTTCAAGGGCGCGGCACTGTAGCTGGAGAATCCGCTTGACCGACATCCGCATCCGCTTCGACGGCATCAGCAAATGGTATGGCCCGCTATGCGTGGTCGAAAATCTCAATCTGGACATCGCAAAGGGCGAATTCGTCAGCCTGCTGGGTCCTTCCGGATCCGGCAAGACGACATTGCTGATGATGCTTGCCGGCTTCGAGCCGCCGACCAAAGGCATCATCTTCGTGGACGGCGAGCCGGTGAACGACGTGCCGACCTACCGGCGCGACATGGGCGTCGTCTTCCAGAGCTACGCGCTTTTTCCGCATATGAATGTCGGCGAAAACATAGCCTTTCCCCTGCAGATGCGCGGGCTTTCGAAGTCCGAGATCGACAAACGCGTCGTGCGGGCACTCGACATGGTGCAGCTTTCGGCGATGCGCGACCGCTGGCCGGCGCAGCTTTCGGGTGGCCAGCAGCAGCGCGTGGCGCTCGCCCGCGCCCTGGTTTTCGAGCCGCGGGTGGTCTTGATGGACGAGCCGCTCGGAGCGCTGGACAAGCAGCTTCGCGAGCAGATGCAGCTCGATATCCGCGCCCTGCACAACCGTCTCGGTCTGACGATCGTCTTTGTGACGCATGACCAGTCGGAGGCTCTCACGATGTCCGATCGCATCGCGGTCTTCAACAAAGGCAAGATCGAGCAGATCGGAACGCCGCGGGAGATCTACGACGAACCCCGTACGCGCTTCGTCGCCGAATTCATCGGCGAGACCAATCTGGCGGAAGGCGTCGTGGAAAGCGCCGGCGAGGGCGAGGCCCGTATAGCGCTGAAGGGCGGCGGGCATGTGATCGCGAGGTCCGCAAACGCCGTTCGTGCCGGGCAGGATGTGCTTCTGTCGGTCCGCCCCGAACGGATCGAGTTGAAGAACGGAGCCGGCGAGGCGCGCAACAGCTTTGCGGCCAAGGTCGCGGACTGCGTCTATCAGGGAGATCACCTGCGCGTGCAACTCGACGGCGCGGGGCATGGCTTCGTCGTCAGGCTCGACCGCAAGGCTCCGGAATGGCAGCCGGGTGCCGGCGTCGTCGCCGAGTTTCATCCCGCCGACTGCCGGATCATCGCACCATGAGAGGGCGAGCGAAAAATGCCGGCGCGCTTCTCCTGCTTGCGCCGTTGCTCCTGTTCGTCCTGCTTTTCTTCGTCTGGCCGATCGTCACCATGATGTCGCAGGCCGTTTCGGACACTGCGGTCCTTCGCATCCTGCCGCAAACGGCGGAAGCGGCGCGCGGCTGGGACCGCCAATCGCCGCCGACACCGGAGATGGAGGCCGCTCTCATCGCCGATCTCAGGCAGGCGACGGATACCCAAGCCGTCGGAGACATGGTCCGCCGCCTCAACAGCGCGCAGTCGGGTTTTCGGACTCTGATGTCGAAGACCATTTCCGCTCTCCGCGACAACGACGATCCGCCGGATCTTGCCGGAATCGATCCGCGGTGGCAAAGGCCGCAGTTCTGGGTGGCGATAGCGGATGCTCTTTCTCCGACCACTGACAGGCACCTGCTTGCTGCGCTCGACCTCGCGCGCGACAGTTCCGGCAACATCGTCTCGCTGCCTCCCGACGCATCGGCCAACCGGGTCATCATGCTTCGCACGTTCTGGATCGCAGCCCTTGTAACGATCGCCTGTGCCGCAATCGGCTTTCCCTATGCAATGGTGGCCGCTTCGATGGATGGCTGGAAACGCAATCTGCTGCTCGCCGCCGTTCTCCTGCCGCTCTGGACCTCCTTGCTCGTGCGGACGGCAGCCTGGTTCATCCTGCTCCAGGAACAGGGGTTGATAAACGAAATCCTGCGGGCCCTCGGCCTGACGGACAGCCCGCTTCCGCTGATCTTCAACAGGACCGGGGTCGTCATCGCCATGACCCATGTGCTCCTGCCTTTCATGGTGCTGCCCATCTACAGCGTCCTCATCTCCATTCCGAAAAACCTGATGCCGGCGGCCGCCTCGCTCGGCGCGACTCCGCTCAAGGCCTTCCTGCGCGTCCTCCTGCCGCTTAGCTCCCGTGGGCTTGCGTCCGGTGCGCTGCTCGTCTTCATGTCGGCGATCGGGTACTACATCACCCCGGCGCTTATCGGCGGGCCGGGCGACCAGATGATCAGTTCGGTGATCGCCTTCTATGCGACCGGATCGGCCAATTGGGGCATGGCGGGAGCGCTCGGCCTCGTGCTTCTGGTGGTCACCATCCTGCTCTATGCCGTCTATGGCAGGCTTTCGGCCGAAGACCCGAGGAGGAGCTGAAATGTTCAGGATCGCGAAACTGCTCTTCGCCCTGATGGTGGTCATTTTTCTTCTGGCGCCGCTTCTGGCGATCCTGCCGCTGGCGTTCACGTCCAGCGTCTTCCTCAACTATCCGATTCCGGCCTTCTCGACGCGCTGGTTCGAGGAACTGGTCACGGCCGATGCATGGCGCCGCTCGATCGTCAACAGCCTGATCATCGGGTTCGGAACGACATTGCTGGCAACCGCGCTCGGGACGGCGGCCTCGCTGGGGCTGCGCAACCGCAGGATATGGTTTCTCGGCGCGGTGAAGACGCTCTTCCTGCTGCCGATGGTTGTTCCGGCCGTCGTGCTGGGGGTCGGCATGCAGGTTCTGTTCGTGAGGATTGGAATATCAAACAGCTATATCGGCGTGATCATCGCGCACACGGTGGTCGCCATACCCTTTGTGGTTGTCAGCGTGAGCGGCGCACTCGCGGGGATCGACCAGCGGGTGGAGCTCGCCGCCGAGAGCCTTGGCGCAAGCCCGTCCAAGGTTTTCCGGCGGGTGACGCTACCCCTGGCGATGCCGGGCGTGCTTTCGGGAGCGGTGCTCGCCTTTGCTACTTCGCTCGACGAGGTGGTGCTGACGCTCTTCGTCGCAGGGCCGAATCAGCGCACGCTCGCCCGTCAGATGTTCTCGACAATTCGCGAGAATATCAGCCCGGCGATCGCGGCCGCCGCATTCATCTTCATCGTGGGAACGATCGCCGTGGCGATGATCGCGCTGGCCGTCAAGCGGCGGGCCGACGCTCTTGCGGCATGATGGGTGCGGTTCCGCTCCGTCGTGATGGCGGTGACGGTTGGCAGGCGATATGTACTCTCGGCCTTACAGAACGGCAGCCGGAAGATTGACCGCGCTTGCCAGATAGGTATCTTATTGGTTTTGCAATTGGTATTTACCACTTCAAGGGCCGGACCTGCTTCAGGGAGGCCCTGTTGCTTCTTTTGGTCCATGGGCAGGCTGCCTGTGCGGGTGAGGCGGTCGAGCGACAGGGGAGCATATGACGAACAGCCTGGTATCCTTTCTTCAGGCGGGAATCGCGGAGCAACCGCACGGGCTTCGCAGCGCCGCCGTGGCCCAGGTCATCCGTCAGGCGGTCCAGCAAGGCCATCTCTCGGCAGGCGACGCGCTGCCAGCCGAGCGGGTCCTCTGCGAGATTTTCACGGTGTCGCGCACGACCCTTCGCCGGGCGCTCGATTTCCTGGAGGCCGCCGGCGTGATCGACCGGCGCCCCGGCGCCGGCAATTTCATTTCTCCCGGAGTCATGGCACCCAAGGCTCCCTTGACCGGCTTCACGCAGGACATGGAAAGCCGCGGAATGGCGCCGAATTCCAAGGTGCTCGGCAGCCGCAGGGCGCTGGTCAGCCCGGACGAATCCTTCCATCTCGGGCTGGCGCCGGGATCGCGCGTGTTGCGGCTGGAGCGCCTTCGCTTTGCCGATCAGCAGCCGGTTTCGCTCGAACTCTCGGTCTTGCCCGTCGAAGCCGTCCCGGTCGAATATGACGGTACCACGTCGCTCTATTCCGCGATGTCGGAGGTGGGATCCAGGCCGGTGAAGATGGTGCAGCGCTACGGCGCGACCGCGGCCACATGGGAACAGGCCGGGCATCTTGCCGTCTCGCAGGGCACGCCGCTTCTGGTCATACAGCGCCTCGGCTTCTCGCAAACGGGCCGCGCAGTGGAATTCACCCGCTCGTTGTTTCGCGGCGACCGCTTCTTCATGTCGTCCGAACTCGATGTCTGATCTCTGCCGTTCGTTGTGCTGCCAGGCCCGTTTTCGCGGGTAAGAGGTATTAGAATGGTTTTATGTTTGTTGCATATTGGTTCTGACTGAGGTCTATTGCGTCCCCTGAATTACAATGACGGGAGAACGATGCTTTCTTCCGCGTTCAAGACAGGGTTCTCGATGGGTACTTATTTTATCGGGCTGGATGCAGGCTCGACGCTCTGCAAGGCGGCGATATTCGACTTGGCCGGACATCAGATTTCGGAAGCGTCGCGGCGAACGCCGATGAGCCGGCCGAAAGCCGGCTGGTGCGAACTCGATCCGGATATCTGCTGGCATGCGGTCATCGAAGTGGTCACGGAAGCTTTCGAGGTCAGCGGGCTCGATGCGTCGGAGATCCGAGGCATCGGGATTTCTGCCGCCATGGTCGGCGCCTGGGTAGTCGATGCGGAGGGCAATGCGCTTCGCCCCGGCGTCAATTGGGAAGACAGCCGCAGCCAGACGATCATAGACCGGATGATCGCCGAAGATTCGAACCTCATGTCGCGCATCTTCCGTTCCTCCGGTTCGGTCATGCAGCAGGGCTGTACCCTGCCGGTGCTCGCCTGGCTGGTGCAGAACGAGCCGGAGGTGATCTCCCGCGCCGCATATGTCATGAGCTACAAGGATTTCATCCGGATGAAGCTGACCGGCCTTGCGGCGACGGATCGCAGCGAGGCGGCGGTCATTCCCGGCAGCGCCGAAAAGAGATGGCGCAGCGCCGAGATGGTCACGCTTTTCGGCCTAGACGGCCATGCTCACCTGCTGCCGCCGATTTTCGATTCGGAGACGACGCAATCCGGCCTGACCGCGGAAGCAGCGGCCATGACCGGGCTTGCGGAAGGCCTGCCGGTTGCGATCGGGGCAGGGGACGTGGCGGCTACCGTCATCGGCGCCGGCGGTCTTGCGGCAGGAACGGCCACGGCCGTACTGGGCACGACCTGCATGGTGGGCGTCTGTCATGACAGGCCGGTGTTCACGCCTCCAGACCTAGGTCTGCTTTTTTCGCTTCCAGGCGACGTCTGGTATCGCTCCATGGTCAACGTCGCGGGTACGCTCAATCTCGACTGGGCCATCCGTGCCCTGGCGCCCGATCTCGCCGACGCCGCGGACCGCTATGCGCAGGTCACCTCCCTGGTGAGCGATATCCCGATCGGCGCGCGCGATCTCACTTATCTGCCCTATCTCAGCGAAAGCGGCATCATCGCACCGGTCGTCTCGCCCGACGCGCGGGCGCAATTCGCGGGGCTCACGTCCCGACACGGCCGGGCGGAACTCTTCCGCGCCGTCTTCGAAGGCGTGGCCCTGGCGCTGCGCGACCTTTTCGATGCGCTGGAATTCGAGGGGGATCAGGTCGTGCTGACCGGGGGCGGCAGCCAGAGCCCTTTCTGGAGCCAGATGATCGCCGACGTGCTGCAGAAGAAGGTGATCGTTCCGAGCGGCACGCAGTTCGGCGCGCGCGGCGCTGCGCTCCTGATCGCTACCGCGCTTAAGCATTTCCCCGAGATCCGCGCGGCATCGCGCTCGGTCTGCGGCGGCAGCGCCTGCTATCACCCGGATATCGGAACGCGGACGGCCTATGAGGTTGCACTTCGCCGCTACCGGGACCACCGGGACCGGCTTCTAGGGACCTGATCCTGGCTGCGGTCGCGCCGGGTTGAGAAACCCGATTTATCTCTTGCAATTTCGATATTGGTCTATACCATCCATATAATTGGACCATACCGGAGGATGGCGCGTGGCCGAGCAGGAGGCTCCCCTTTATCTCAGGATCGCCGAACGACTCGCGGGTGATATCCAGTCCGGCCGCCTGAAGGTGGGTGAGAAGATCGCGTCCGAACGCGTTCTCGCCGGAGAGCTCGGCGTCAGCCGCATGACCGCCCGTCAGGCGGTGCAGCACCTCACCAGCCGCGGTCTTCTCGAGGCACGGGTCGGACAGGGCACCTTCGTGACCCACGCGGTCATCGAGCAGAAGCTTTCGACGCTCACCGGCTTTACCGAGGAGATGGCCAGGCAGGGGCACAAGAGCTCCAGCATCGTCGTGTTGCAGGAGACCCGCAAAGCCGACAACCTCGCTGCGGAGGCGCTGAAGCTTCCGGTCAATGGGCTCGTCCATCGGCTCGTCCGTGTCCGTCTTGTCGATGGCGAGCCGGTGGCGATCGAGACGACGGACGTCAGCGCGGCGCTGGCGCCGGGGTTGATCGATCTTGCCGATTTCGGCCGGGAGTCGCTCTATCACATTCTCCGCGAGAATTTCGGCATCGCGCCCACGACCGGCGAGCAGACGATGATGGCGGCGACCGCGGATGCCCGCACCGCCGGCTCGCTGGCGATCGAAGAGGGAAGTCCCGTCCTGAAGCTGACGCGCCTGACCTTCGACAGCCGCCAGCGCCCGTTCGAATTCGTGCGTTCGTTCTATCGCGGCGATTCCTTCGTGATGAAGGTCGACCTCAACCTCGGAGTCCACAGCAGCCAATGACGTCCCTGACCGACCAATATTTCGAAAACCTGATAGAGCGGCTTTCGGCGCTCAAGGAAAGCCTCGCGCCGGAGATGGCCAAGGCCGCGGACGCCATCGTCGAAGCCGCGCGCACGGATCATCTCGTCTATGTCTTCGGGACCGGACACTCGCACATGCTGTCGGAAGAGGTGCATTATCGCGCGGGCGGGCTTGCGATCACCGTTCCGATCCTCGCCGCGCCGACGATGCTGCACGAGGGCGCCGTCGCCGGTACCGTCTACGAGCGCACCGAAGGGATCGTCCGGGCGATCTTCGCGCGCTACCGCATCGGGCCCGGTGACGTGCTTTTCGTCATCTCCAATTCCGGCGTCAACGCCGCCCCGATCGAGGCGGCGACCGTCGGTCGCGAGCTCGGTGCCACCGTCATCGCCATTACCTCCGTCGAATATTCGACCGCCAGCGCCAAAGGCCGCACGCGGCTTGCGGACCTTGCGGATATCGTGCTCGACAACGGCGCGCCGGCGGGGGATGCGGTGCTTCCCGTTCCGGGCAGCGAGCTGAAGGTCGGGCCGGTATCGACGGCGATCGGCGTGACGATCCTCAACGCCATCCTGGCGGAAGTTTCCGCAAGGCTCGCCGCTGACGGCGATGCTCCCATTTATCTCAGCGCCAATATGCCCGGCGCCAAGGAGATCAACGAGAAGCTGGTCGAGCGCTTCAGGCCGCGAAACCCGCATCTTTGAAACACGCCTTCACTGTCAATGAAGAACTGTAAAAAGAGGGAAACGACATGAAAAAGCATCTACTGGGTCTATTCGCCGGCGCGGCTCTCCTGCCGCTCAATGCCTTCGCCGCGCCAGTCGAAATCACGCTCTGGCACATGGAGCAGCCGCCGCACCGCGTCCAGCGCATTCAGGAAATCATCGACGCCTTCAACGCCGCGCATCCGGAGATCGTGGTCAAGCAGGAGCCGCAGAACTGGGGCGAGGTCTATGCCAAGGCGCCGGCTGCCATTTCCGCCGGCGCCGGCCCCGACATGCTTTTCGCCATTCCGGACTTCACGCCGATCCTGAAGGACATCGGCGCGCTGACCTCGGTGAAGGACTTCGTCGACGAGCTGGACAAGAAGCACGATTTCGTCGACAGCACCGTTCAGTCCTACAGCTATGATGGCGGCGTCTGGGCGGTGCCGCTCTACAACATGGCGATGAATCTCTGGTACCGGAAGAGTGTGTTCGACGCGGCCGGCCTGAAAGTGCCGGAGACATGGACGGACTGGAAGGCCGCCGCCGAGAAGCTTTCGACCGACGGTGTCTACGGCATCGGCGTTCCCGCGAACAAGCAGCTCTATACCGACCAGACGATCTACAGCGTCATGGTCAACGGCGGCGCCACGGAAATCTACAACGAGGACGGCAGCCTGCGGTTCAACAATCCGCAGACGATCGCGGCATACGATTATTATGCAGGACTTCAGAAGCTGTCGCCGCCCGACAGCACATCCTGGACCTGGGGCGAGGCCGAGGCCTGCTTCGTCTCCAAAAGCTGCGGCATGATCATGCAGTTCTCCGTTATCTCCAGCTACGATACCCAGGGCGGCGGGGAGCCGAACGATCTCGGCGTCGCACCCATCCCCCACGCCGATGGCGAAAGCGGACACAACACGATCGCCTATGCCAATGCCGTCATGCTGCTTTCCAAGGACGAGGCGAAGCGCAAGGCGTCCGAGGAGTTCGTGCGCTATCTGCTCGAGCCGGAAACCTACGGCAAGTTCCTGAACATGGAGCCGGGCCTCTTCATGCCGGTCACGGCGGACGGCGCAAGCGCTGCGAGTTTCTGGGACGATCCGATGGCGCAGAAATACAAGTCGCAGATCGAAACCGTCATAGCCAACGCGCAGAACGGGCGGCTCTTCGGCTTCACCAGCGGAAGGACCTTCCCGTCGATCGCCGCGATCTCCGCACAAAACATCGTCGCGGAAACGCTGCAATCGATGGTGGTTGGCGGACAGAGCGCCGCGGAGGCGGTTGCTGCCGGCCAGGAACGCATGGTCGAGGTCTCGAAGTAATATCCGGAGGAGCGGCGGATGCCGAAATCGCAAGCGCTCGCCATCGCCTTCGTCGCGCCGGCGCTCCTTGTCCTGGCGGCCATCCTCGGATGGCCGCTGGTCTCCGCCGTTCTTCTCAGCCTGCAGGACGTTAAGACGATCGGCTCGCAGGGGCAGTGGATCGGTTTCCAGAACTATGCCGGGGTGATCTCCAATCCCGCTTTCTGGCGCTCCGTCGCAATGAGCGTCGCCTGGGTCGTCGCCAATGCCGTGATACAGACCGTGCTGGCGCTCGTCGCCGCGCTGACGCTGCATCAGAACTTTCCGGGCGTGAAGATCGCGCGGACCTGGATCATCCTGACCTGGATCGTGCCGACCGTCGTCGTGGTCATCATCTGGCGCTGGCTCTTCTCCACCTCGGGCGGCATGATCAACCCGCTCCTGATGCAGACCGGCATCGTCGAGCGCCCCGTCGGCTTCTTCAGCACGCCCTGGACGGCGATGGCGACGCTGATCTTCATCAATTCCTGGCGGTGGTTTCCCTTCATTGCGCTGATGATGCTGGCGGGCCTCACCCGAATTCCTTCCGATCTCTACGAAGCCGCACGGATCGACGGCGCCAATGGCTGGAAACGCTTCACGCGGATCACCTGGCCGCTGCTTGCGCCGACATTGAGCGTGCTCGCCATCGTCGGAACGCTGCTCTCCTTCAACGTCTTCGACATCATCTGGCTTCTGACGGCAGGCGGCCCGGCAGGCGGTACGCGGACGCTGCCGGTCATGATCTACGAAACGGCATTCAAGGGATACAGGCTCAGCGAAGCGGCGACGATCTCCGTTTTCGCGACCATTCTACTCATGGTCTTCGCGCTTGCCGCGACACGCCTGCTCGCAAGGGAAGGAGAGAACCGGTGAGACGCTCCCTCGCATCGAACATCCTTCTCGCGTTCTCGATCACCTTTCTCGTTCTCCTGATCGGGCTGCCTTTCTGGTGGGTTCTTTCCGGCTCGTTCAAGCTGCCGCAGGAAATCATCGCGCGCGTGCCGACGATGTTTCCGCATTCCTTCACGCTGCAGCATTTCGGGAAGTTGCTCTCCGGATCGGACTATCCCGTCTATATGGCCAACAGCCTGATCGTTGCGGGCCTCTCGACCGTCATCACCCTCGTTCTCGCCGTGCCGGCGGCCTATGCCTTCTTCCGGCTTGCCTTTCCCGGCCGCGAGATGCTCTACCGAGCCATCCTGCTCGCTTATGCTTTTCCGAGCATCGTCGTGCTGATCCCGCTCTTCGGCATGTTCGCCAGGATCGGCCTGATCGACACGCTCGCAGCCCTCGTCATCATAAACGTGACCTTCGCGCTGCCGTTCTCCATCTGGATGCTGCGCTCCTTCTTCGCTTCCGTGCCGAAGGAAATCGAGGAGGCGGCGGTGATGGACGGCGCTCCGCCCACCGTCATCCTCAGGCGGATCATGATTCCGCTGGTAACCCCCGGCATCGCATCCGTCGGCATCTTCGCCTTCATCTCCGCCTGGACGGAATATGTCTTCGCCTCGGTGCTGATCGTCTCCGACGCCAGGCGCACCGTGCCGGTCGGCTTTTCCGGCATCATCGGGCAGTACCAGATCGATTGGGGGCTGCTGCTTGCCGGCGCCGGACTTGCCGTCCTGCCCGTCGTCATCCTCTTTGCCTTGGTCGGGCGCTGGTTCGTCAGCGGCCTGACCGAAGGCGCCGTGAAATAGGAACCAGATACATGGCCGAACTGCAGATCAGGGGCTTGAGGAAAGCCTTCGGCGACACGGAGGTCATCAGCAATGTCGACCTCACGGTAAAGGACGGAGAATTCGTCGTCTTCGTCGGGCCTTCGGGCTGCGGCAAGTCCACCTTGCTGCGCATGATCGCCGGCCTCGAAACAGCCACCGCCGGAAACATCTCGATCGACGGCAGGGATGTTTCGAATGCCGATCCGAGCAAGCGGGGCATCGCCATGGTGTTCCAGACCTACGCGCTCTATCCGCATATGACGGTCGAGGAGAATATGGGATTCGGCCTCGAAATGTCGGGGGTGCCGTCCGCCGAACGCAAAAGACTGGTGCGCAAGGCTGCGGAAACGCTGCATCTGGAACCCTATCTCGCCCGAAAGCCGCGCCAGCTTTCCGGCGGGCAGCGCCAGCGCGTGGCCATCGGCCGGGCGATCGTGCGCGATCCGAAGATCTTCCTCTTCGACGAGCCGCTCTCCAATCTCGATGCCGAACTGCGCGTCCGCATGCGCATCGAGATCGCCAAGCTGCATTCCGATCTCGGCGCGACGATGATCTACGTGACCCACGATCAGGTCGAGGCGATGACGCTCGCAAGCCGCATCGTCGTTCTGCGCGACGGGAGGATCGAGCAGGTCGGCACGCCGATGGAGCTCTACAACGATCCGGACAATCGTTTCGTTGCCGGCTTCATCGGTTCGCCGAAGATGAATTTCGTGCCTGTCAGGGTAAAAGGCAGGACGGAGAGTGGCGCTGTCAAGCTGGAGGTCGAGGCGCTGGGCCTCAAGGATTTCGCGATTCTGCCGCGCAATCCTTCTGCGCCGATCGAAGGCAGCATATTTCTGGGTATCCGGCCCGAGCACTTTGAACCTGCCGGCACGGCGGGCGGGGCGACCGTCCGGCTTCCCGTCGGTGCGATTGAGCATCTCGGCGGCATTTCCTACGCCTACAGCGATCCTGGGCAGGAAACCTCGCTGGCCGCGGAGATACGAGGGATGCCGGACCTGAAGGCCGGAAGCGAGGTGACGCTCACCGTGAGACCGCAAACATGCCTGCTGTTTTCGCAAAGCGGCGAACGGCTCTGACGAAGAGCATCGGCTGAAATGGCCTGCCGCCCTCTATCCGAAATAGGTGGCGAGTTTCTTTCCCTCGATCTCATGCACCTGGAACGCGGCTCCATATAGGGGACCCAAGACGTCGGGATCGATGATTTCGTCCGGCGTGCCCTGGGCATAGATCGTGCCCTCCTGCATGGCTACGAGATGGTCCGAATAGGTCGAGGCGAAATTGATGTCGTGGAGAACCACCACGATCGTTTTGCCGAGTTGATCGGCGGCATTGCGCAGGAGCTTCATCATCGCCACGGCGTGGCGAATGTCGAGGCTGTTCAGAGGCTCGTCGAAGAGCACATAGTCCGTATCCTGGCAGAGGATCATGGCGACGAAGGCGCGTTGCCGCTGTCCGCCGGACAACTCGTCGAGGAAGCGATCGGCAAGGTCCTGGAGATCCAGGTAACCGATGGCCCTCGATATCCGCTCGGCATCGTCGGCCGTCGGCCGGCCCTTGGTGTAGGGGTAGCGCCCGAACGCCACGAGGTCGCGAACGGTGAGGCGCGCGGTGAGGTGGTTTTCCTGCCGCAGGATCGACAGGCGGCGGGCGAGCACGTCGCCCGCCGTGCGGTTCACGTCCATGCCGTCGACAAGAATGGCACCGCCGTCCATCGGCAGCAGGCGGGCGATCATCGACAACAGCGTCGACTTGCCCGCCCCGTTGGGGCCGATGATCGACGTTATGCCTTTTGCGGGGAGCGAAATCGAGACGTCGTCCACCACGACCGTCTCCGCATAGCGTTTCGTGGCATTGCGTATCTCGATCATCGGGCGGCTCTCCGCATGAGGAACAGGATGAAAAACACGCCACCGGCGAAGTCGATGACGATGCCGAGCGCCGTATCGAAGGCGAAGAGGCGCTCCAGTATCAGCTGCCCGCCGACAAGGCTGATCACCGCGAGAAGGGCGGCCATCGGCAGGACGACGCTGTGCCGTGCTGTCGGCATCAACTGATAGGCGAGATTGGCGACGAGGAGGCCGAAGAAGGTGACGGGTCCGACGAGGGCGGTGGAAACGGAAACCAGCACTGCGACGAGGATGAGGATGATCGTCGTTATCCGCTTGTGGTCGACGCCGAGATCGATCGCGGTTTCGCGTCCGAGCGCCAGCACATCGAACGTATGGAAAACCCGCAAGCCGGCAAGCGCTGCAAGCAGGACGGCCAGGAGCGAAACACCGAGCAGGCCAGTATCGATGGTGTTGAAGCTCGCGAACAGCCGGTCCTGAAGCACGATGAATTCGTTCGGATCGATGATGCGCTGAAGGAAGCCGGAAAAGCTGCGGAACAACACGCCGAATATGATGCCGACGAGCAGCAACAGGTGAAGGCTGCGCACCGCGCCGGAAAAAAGCCACCGGTAGAGCAGGCAGGAGAAGAGCACCATGAGGCCCACTTCGGCAACGAAGAGCAGGCGCGGATCCAGGGTCGATACCTGCTGCGCGCCGAGGAAGAAGACGAAGCAGGTCTGGATCAAGACATAGAGCGCATCGAAGCCCATGATCGAGGGCGTCAGGATGCGGTTGTTCGTGATCGTCTGGAAGAGCACCGTGGAAACGGCGATGGCGAAGGCGACGAGCACCATGCCGATCAGCTTCGTGCCGCGGAAGGGCAGGACGAAACTCCAGTTCCCCCTAGCTCCGACGGTCATGAAGGCGACGACGGCGGCAATGGATATGAGGCCGGTGACCAGCAGGATGGCCGTCGGCGGGAGCTGTCTGCTTCTAGGCGGCACGGCTCTTCTTCCTCAGGATCAGGTACAGGAAGAAAATGCTTCCGATCACCCCCAGCATGGTTCCGACGGGGATTTCGAAAGGAGCGATCACGAGCCGCCCGACTAAGTCGCAGAGGAGCACGAGCCCCGCGCCGCAAAGCGCAATCCAGGGGAGCGTCCGGCGCAGCCTGTCCCCCATCGTCATGCTGACGACATTCGGAACGATCAGGCCGATGAAGGGTATCATGCCGACGGTCACGACGACGGCTGCCGTCACCATCGAGACGATCACCAGCCCGAGCGTGACGACGCGGCGGTAGTCGAGCCCGAGATTGACCGTGAAATCCTCTCCGAGGCCCGCCACGGTGAAGCGGTCGGCAGCGATATAGGCGATCACCGTCAGGCCAAGGGAAATCCACAGAAGCTCGTAACGGCCGCGCAGAACGCTGGAAAAATCCCCGGTCGTCCAGGCGCCCAGAGATTGCAGCATGTCGTAGCGATAGGCGAAGAAGGTGGTGACCGCGTTAATGACGCCGCCCAGCATGATTCCGATCAACGGAACCATCAGGGGCGAGCGCAGCGGAACGCGGCCGAGGATGCCGAGAAAGAGCGCCGTTCCGCCAAGCGCGAATACGGTCGCCACGGCCATCTTCCCGAAAACCGGCAGGCCCGGGGCGAGGAGCAGCACCGTCAAAATGCCGAGGCTCGCCGATTCCACCGTTCCCGCCGTGGAGGGTTCGACGAAGCGATTGCGGGCGAGCATCTGCATGATGGTGCCCGAAACCGCCATGCCGGCGCCGGCAAGCACGAGCGCCAGGCTTCGCGGAATGCGGCTCGCCATCATGACGAGCTCCGCCCGCGATCCTTCCGACAGGCTGCTCAGCGAAACGTCGCTGACGCCGATGAAGAGACTCGTGACGAAAAGAATGGCCAGCGACAGGATGGCGGCAATGAACTTGACGGAAGTCACAATGCTCGATCTTCGGAAGGTTCGACAAACACGAAGCAGCCGCATCGGATGCGGCTGCGAAGGTTTTCTGGGCTTAAATTCAGGTCTTGTCCAGAGCGCTCTGCAACTGATCGACCGTTTGCTGCATCGACCGGATGCCGCCGCCGACGAGATACCAGGAAACCGGATCGAGATAGACGACGTTGCCATTCTTCCAGGCATTGGTCTGATGGACGATCTCGTTGTCGAGGAATTCGCGCGCGGCGCCTTCTCGCCCGATGGCCGCATCCCGGTCGATGACGTAGAGCCAGTCGGGATTGGTTTCGAGGATGAACTCGAAGGAAATCGCCTGGCCGTGATTGCCGACCTTCAGGTTTTCCGCCGCCGGCGCGACGCCGTAGTCGCTGTAGAGCACACCGAAGCGCGAGCCCGGGCCATAGGCGCTCATCTTGCCGCCGGTGGTGAGGACCAGCAGTCCTTTCCCGGACTTTTCGGCAGTCGCCTTCAAGGCGGCGGTCGAGCTCTGCAGCTTATCGAGCAGCGCCTTTGCCTCGGCTTCCTTTCCGAAGATCCTTCCGAGCGTCAGAACATTGTTCGCGGCGCTTGAAAGATAATCATCGGCATCGACCGTGAGATCGATGGTGGGGGCGATCTTGGCGAGATCGGCATATTTCGGCGACGAGCGTCCGGCAACGATGATCAGATCGGCCTCGGCGGCGTTCACCGCCTCGTAGTCCGGTTCGAAGAAGGTTCCGATCTTCGCATAGTCGTCGGAACGGTATTTCGAAAGATAGTCCGGCTTGTTTCCGGTGGGAACGCCGGCCACCTCGATGCCGAGAGCGTCCAGGGTGTCGAGTGCCGCCAGGTCGAAGGTCAGCACTTTCGCCGGGATCTTTTCAAGCGTGGTTTCGCCCTGCGCGTGCTTGACCACGATCGGGTCCGCGTTGGCCGCGCCAGCCCAGAAGGCAACGGCGAGGCCCACGATACCGGCGGCGCGCCGGAGTGTCTTTCCGTTCAACATGCAATAGCTCCTTGATATCTGTCCCGTTTCGTCCGCTGCGGCATCAGAAGTTCTTCGTCAAGCTCACCCAGAAACGGCGGCCTTCCATAACCGTATTGAAATCCGTCTGTTCGACCTCCTTGTCAAACAGGTTGTAGACTGCCGCATTCAAGACGAGGCTTTCGTTGAAGGCGTATTTCGCACCGATGTCGACGGTCGCATAGGCGTCGTATTTCCGGCCGGGCTTCCCGTTGATGGTGACGGGCTCGCCATTCGTGCCGATGCGCGCGCCCGAGGCGATTTCCTCGCCGTGGTAATTCGCCGAAACCCAGGTTTCGAGACCTTCGACCGGCGTGATCCAGTCGGCCCTTAAATTGGCCATGTGTTCGGGTGTGCGCGCAAGCGGAAATCCGGCGAAGTCGCCCGTCCTCTGCTTCGAATGGGTATAAGTGTAGCTGCCGCGAAGCGAGAGTTCAGAGGTCGCGTGCCATGTCGCGGTCAGTTCCACACCCTGGATGACGGCGTCGTCGATATTGTAGCTGTACCAGAGGCGGTAGTTCGGATCCTCCGACCAGCGGACGGGTACTCCGTTCTCGTCGAGGACCAGCGCATTGCTGATCTTGTCCTTGAACTCCGTGTAGAAATAGGTGCCGCCGAGAATGACGTCGCCATTGTCCCACACGCCGCCGATTTCGAAGCTGGTGCTGGTCTCCGCCTTGAGGTTCGGATCGCCGATGATGACGCCGCAGGTGCCGTCCGGCCCATAGGAGCAGCCGCCCCCGCCGGTGGTCATGGCGTAGCCTGGCGCGATCTGGCGGATGTCCGGCGCGCGGAAACCCGTCGAAACCCCGCCCTTGATCGTCAGTTCGCTGGTGGCGTTCCAGACGCCGTAGAGGCGGGGGGTGAAGTTGTATCCATATTCCTCGTGGTGATTGAGTCGCATGCCGGTGGTCAGCGCGAAGCTATCGACGATGCGCCACTCGTCCTCGGCGAAGAGCGCCCACTGGTTCATCGAGAAAGTCTCGGTTTCGCCGGTGCGGCGGCCGGGATTCTGGTCGGCGAGGCGGGCTTCCATGAACTGGCCGCCCGTCACCATCGTATGACCGCCCAGGAAATCGAAAGGTGTCGTGAACTTGCCGTCGATCACCGTGTTGCGGATCAGCGGCGCCCTTGGATTGCGGACGTAGCGGTCCTCGACGGGATCATAGTTGTAGTTCGACCGCTGCGCCCATTCCTGGGAGAAGGAGAACTCCGAGGTCGTGGGTCCCCAACGGCCGACATGGGTAAGCGACCAATGATCGCGGTCGTGATGCGCTTCGGTTCCGCTCCCGGTGGATTCCAGCGTCCGTTCGGGGGAGGCATCGCGCCGGATGCGCGTTACGCCGCCTTCGAGATAGATATCGTGATCCTCGTTCGGCGTAAGCGTCAGCCGCGCGGTAAGGTCGCCTTCCTTTGCGCCGGTGATGCCGCTGAGCAGCGTATCCTCGCTGCGTCGCAGGCCCCGGCCCCAGATCTGCATTCCGAGCGTATCCTTCAGCAACGGGCCGTTGGCATAGAAGGAGGCCTGGCCGCTATTGCCGAATTTGGAATGTTCCTGGATCGTCGCATCGGTCGTGACGCTGCCCGACCAGGTGTCGGAGACCTTGCGGGTGATGATGTTGATCACGCCGCCCATGGCGTCCGAGCCGTAAAGCGACGACATGGGCCCGCGCACGATCTCGATGCGTTCGATCGCCGCGACCGGGGGGATGAAGCTCTGTTCGAAGCCGGAACTTCCGTTTGGGCGCGCATCGCGGGTATTCTGCCGCTTGCCGTCGACCAGGATCAGCGTGTATGCGCCGGGCAGGCCTCTGATGAAGATGTCCTTCTCGTTTGCGACGCCGGTGACGGCTACGCCCTGGACTTCTCGCAGCGCGTCGGTGAGATCGCGATAGGAGCCCTTTTCAAGCTCTTCCCGCGTCACCACGGTGATGCTTGCCGGCGCGTCCTTCACGTTCTGCTCGAAGCCGGAGGCCGTTACGACGACCTGTTCGAGGACGGTCGCTTCCTCGCTCGTCTCCTGCGCCAGGACCTGTCCGGGAATGACGAGCGCGGTGGTCGTCAAAAGTATGTGGGCCAGCCCCTTTCCCGATATCCCTGCCGCGTGATAAGGCCTGCCGCCAAGCATGCATCCGCCGTTTGACTGCGCCCCCGCAATCACTTCCATGTTACGCCCCCAACATTTAACTTGAGCATTCCAGTCCACTTAGTTAGTCGGGGCTCGGAGGGTCAATGGCGATGTTTTTGAACGATTCCAAATTCGAAAAAGCGCAAATCGCCGATAGCAAATCCGTTCGGGAGAAGCAGAAGAGAGAATGACAGGAAAACGGCAAACGGGCGCCGGGACGGTGCAGAACCGATCCGATCGGCTCAGTCAATTGAGGCTTCTCATAGCCCTTGACGCGCTTTTGCGCGAAGGCAGCGTCAGCCGCGCGGCCGCCGGCATCGGTCTGCAGGTTTCCGCCATGAGCCGCATGCTCGGGAAACTGCGCGAGATATACGGCGATCCGCTGTTCATACGGACGGGGAAGGGACTGCTTCCGACACCTCTTGCGGAATCCCTGCGAATGCGGGTGCGGGCGCTTGCCGATGAAAGCGATCACCTTCTGGTTCCGTCGTCGGGAGCAGCGGCGCCGGGCGTCGGCAGCATCAGCGGATGGGAACGCCCGGCGCTGATCGAGGCGCCGCCGCTGGCGGTCCGCCCCAGCTTTCTCCTCGACGGACAGCCTTCTCCATCGGACTTTGCCCGCAAGCTTTCGCGAATAGGGCACAATGCCGACCCGCAGCAGCGGCTGGCGAAATATATCGCGACGGCGGGGGTTGGACCCGGAAAGAGCCGTCCGCTGACCCAGGACGAAGCCAAGGATGCGCTTTCGATCATCCTTGCGGGGGATGCCGATCCGGTGCAGATCGGCGCTCTGCTGGCGACCATGCAATATCGCGGCGCGACGGCCGCCGAACTTGCCGGCTTCGTCGCAGCGATGCAGGCGCATGTCGGCGCGCTCGACCGTCGGAAAAGCCGCGCCGATTTGGACTGGCCGGCCTATCTTTCGCCCAAACTGCGCAGCCCGCCATGGTTCCTGCATGCGGCGCGGTTGGTCGCGGCGGCAGGTCATCGGGTCGTGCTTCACGGCCATTGCGGCGGAGGCGCAGAGGCCGGAAAGCTGGAAATGGCGGCGGAGCTCTCCGGCATCCCGGTCTGCCGCTCGACAGCCGAGGCGACGGCAGCACTCGATCGGAAATCGATCGCCTACATTCCCATCGGCGTCGTCGCGCCGCAAATGCAGGCGCTGCTGGGGCTCTATTCGTTGGTGGAAATGCGGCTTCCGCTGAATACGGTGGTGCACCTCCTCAATCCGATGCGCGCGCGCAACACCCTGCTTGGCGTCGCCCAGCCTTCGCAGCGCGAGCTTCACCGCGACATCGCAACGCTCCTCGGAATCACGGATCTGACCATTCTCGGAAACACGCGCGACTTCGCCCAGTTCACCCCTTACCGGCAGACATCGCTCTTTCGCCTCGTCGGCGGAGAGACGCAGGACATGACCATTCCAGCGCAGCTGGAGCCTGCCGCCTTGCCGGTTACGGGAATGACGAGCCGGGAGTATTGGCAGGCGGTCTGGAGCGGAGCGGCGCGTGACGAACGCGCCGAAACGACGATCGTCACCACCGCTGCCATCGCGCTGATGATACTGGCCGAAGACAAGGAAGCCGGTTTCGACGAAAGCTACCGGCAGGCTCGCGAACTCTGGGCTTCACGCCGCCGATAGATCGCCCGGATACCGTTTGCACGGCATGCCGGCGATATCTTCTCCGCCGTCAGATGTCGAGGGTGGTCTCGCGCTCCCATGCCGTGAACTGCGAGGTGTAGCTGTTCCATTCGCTATGCTTCAGCTTCAGATAGGCGCTGGAGAATTCGCGGCCGAGCGCCTGCTGGAGCTCGCCGTCCTTTTCGTATTCCCGCAGAGCGTCGAGCAGGTTCAGCGGCAGCTTCGGCGCATCGGTGATCGTATGCCCGTCCTTGTACATGTCTATGTCGTAGTGCCGGCCGGGATCGGCTTTCGAGCGGATGCCGCTGAGGCCGGCGGCGATGACGATCGCTTGCAGGAGATAGGGATTCGCCGCGCCGTCGGGGAGACGAAGCTCGAAGCGTCCGGGGCCCGGCACCCGCACCATGTGAGTACGGTTGTTGCCGGTCCAGGTGACGGTGTTCGGTGCCCAGGTCGCGCCGGAAATCGTACGCGGCGCATTGATCCGCTTGTATGAATTGACGGTCGGGTTGGTGATGGCGGCAAGCGCGGAGGCGTGTTTCATGATGCCGCCGAGGAAGGCGCGGCCTTGCGCGGAGAGGCCGAAGTCCGCCTCGCTGTCGGCAAAGGCGTTTGTCCTGCCGTCGAGATCCCAGACGGAGATGTGGCAGTGGCAGCCGTTCCCGGTCAGCCCCTTGAACGGCTTCGGCATGAAGGTGGCGCGCAGTCCATGCTTCTCGGCGACGGACTTCACCATGAACTTGAAGAAGGAATGCTTGTCCGCGGTTCTCAGAGCGTCGTCGAACTCCCAGTTCATCTCGAACTGGCCGTTGGCGTCCTCATGGTCGTTCTGGTAGGGCTTCCAGCCGAGTTCCAGCATATAATCGCAGATCTCGGCGATCACGTCGTAACGGCGCATCACCGCCTGCTGGTCATAGCAGGGCTTTTCGGCGGTGTCGAAGTCGTCGGAGATCTTCGAGCCGTCCGCATTGATCAGGAAGAATTCCGCTTCCACGCCGGTCTTCACGCGCAGGCCCTGGTCCTGCGCTTCGCCGATCAGCCTCTTCAGCACGACGCGTGGCGCCTGCCCGACCGGCTTGCCGTCCATGACGCAGTCGGCGGCGACCCACGCCACTTCCTTCTTCCAGGGAAGCTGGATGACGGAGGACGCATCCGGCATGGCAAAAAGATCGGGATGGGCGGGGGTGAGATCCAGCCATGTGGCGAAGCCGGCAAATCCCGCGCCATCCTTCTGCATGTCGGCGATCGCTTCGGCTGGCACCAGCTTCGCTCGCTGTCCGCCGAAGAGATCGGTGTAGCTGATCATGAAATATTTGATGCCCTTGTCGGCCGCGAATTTCGAGAGTTCCAGTGTCACGTCGTTCCCCTTTTTGGATATCAGACACTCAAAGTCCGGCGCGGGCGGCATCCTCCCAAATGCGGTCCGCGAATGCTAACGCACCTCGATCAGAAACCGCCTTTCCCCGGAATCCAGCTCGTTCCGGCAAGCGGAACCTGTGCCATGGCGGAGGCCTCGATCGTGAGCGCGCAGAGGTCTTCCGGCTCCAGGTTGTGCAGGTGGTTCTTGCCGCAGGCGCGCGCGATCGTCTGGGCCTCGAGCGTCATCACCTTCAGATAATTGGCGAGGCGGCGGCCTGCGGCGATCGGATCGAGGCGCCCTGCAAGCCGGGGGTCCTGGGTCGTGATGCCGGCAGGATCCTTGCCCTCGTGCCAGTCGTCGTAGGCGCCGGCCGTCGTACCGAGCTTCCGGTATTCCTCCTCCCACTTCGGGTCGTTGTCGCCGATGGCGACGAGCGCGGCCGTGCCGATCGATACCGCGTCCGCCCCGAGCGCCATCGCCTTTGCGACATCGGCGCCCGAGCGGATGCCGCCGGAGACGATCAGTTGCACCTTGCGATGCATGCCGAGATCCTGCAGCGCCTGGACGGCAGGGCGGATGCAGGCGAGCGTCGGCATGCCGACATTCTCGATGAAGACGTCCTGCGTTGCCGCCGTGCCGCCTTGCATGCCGTCGAGAACCACCACGTCAGCCCCCGCCTTGACCGCAAGCGCGGTGTCGTAATAGGGGCGGGCGCCTCCGACCTTGACGTAGATCGGCTTTTCCCAGTCGGTGATCTCGCGCAGTTCGAGGATCTTGATTTCGAGATCGTCCGGCCCGGTCCAGTCCGGATGGCGGCAGGCGGAGCGCTGATCGATACCCTTCGGAAGCGTGCGCATCTCGGCTACGCGATCGGAGATCTTCTGGCCGAGCAGCATGCCGCCGCCGCCGGGTTTGGCGCCCTGTCCGACCACGACCTCGATCGCGTCCGCCCGGCGCAGATCCTTCGGGTTCATGCCATAGCGCGAGGGGAGATACTGGTAAACGAGCATTTCGCTGTGCCCGCGCTCCTCGTCCGTCATGCCGCCATCGCCGGTGGTGGTCGAGGTGCCGGCGATCGTCGCACCGCGGCCAAGCGCCTCCTTGGCGGGGCCGGAGAGCGCGCCGAAGCTCATGCCGGCGATGGTGATGGGGATTTTGAGTTCGATCGGCTTCTTCGCAAAGCGCGTGCCGAGCGTCACCGAGGTCTCGCATTTCTCGCGATAGCCCTCGAGCGGATAGCGCGAGATCGAGGCGCCGAGGAAGAGGAGATCGTCGAAGTGCGGCACCTTGCGCTTGGTGCCGCCGCCGCGGATGTCGTAGATGCCGGTCGCCGCGGCGCGGCGGATTTCCGCCAGCGTATAGTCGTCGAAAGTCGCGGACTTGCGCGCAGGGGTATGCGGATTGTGGTAGCTCATGGCAGGTCCCTTCGCGTCAGTAGGCGTCTGCATTGTCGATGTTGAAGTTGTAGAGCTTGCGGGCGGATCCGTAGCGCTTGAACTCCTGTGGCGAGACTCCGGCGATGCCCGCCCTGTCCAGGAGCTTCCGCAGAAGCTCCAGGTGCTCGGGACGCATATCCTTCTCGATACAATCGGAGCCGAGGCTCTTGACCGCGCCGCGCACGAAGAGGCGCGCCTCGTAGAGCGAATCCCCCAATGCCTCGCCGGCATCGCCGAGAACGACAAGATTGCCGGACTGGCCCATGAAGGCAGACATGTGGCCGATATTGCCCTGGACGACGATATCGATGCCCTTCATCGAGATGCCGCAGCGCGAGGCGGCGTTGCCCCGGATGACAAGCAGGCCCCCGCGCCCGGTCGCGCCGGCATATTGCGAAGCGTCACCCTCGACGACGACGGTTCCCGACATCATGTTTTCCGCCACGCCGGGACCGGCCGAGCCTTTCACCGTCACGGAGCCTCCGTCGTTCATGCCGGCGCAATAATAGCCGACGGAACCTTTGACGGTCACCGAAACGGGGCCGTCGATGCCGACGGCGACGGCATGGCTGCCGCGCGGGTTGACGACATCGAAATGGGTGTCGTTGGCTCCAGCTCCCAGTGCGTGCAGCGTGCTGTTGAGTTCCCGGAGCGGCGTGGTGGACAGGTCGAAAACCGGCATTTGCAAACTTCCTCGGTGGAGACGTCGCCGATCAGGCGGCCCGTTCGTGATCCCAGAAATAGACGGTTGCGGGCTCGGGCTCCCAGATGCGGGCATCCTCGATACCCGGCAGGCCGACCAGCGCGCGATATTCCGAGCCGAAAGCGACATACTGATCGGTCTCGGCCATGACGGCCGGCTTGCAGGCGATCGGATCGCGCAGCACGCCGAAGCCGGACTTGGTCCCGACGACGAAGGTGAAGAAGCCATCCAGGTCGTCGAGCGCGCTCGACAGCGCCTCACCGAGATCCTTGCCCTTGGCTATCTCCGCGGTCAGATAGGCGGCGGCGACCTCGGTATCGTTCTGCGTCTCGAAGCGCATGCCCTCGCGCACCAGTTCGCGGCGCAGGTTGTTGTGGTTGGACAGCGAACCGTTGTGCACGAGGCATTGGTCGGCGCCGGTGGAGAACGGATGCGCGCCGAGCGTCGTAACGGCCGATTCGGTCGCCATCCGGGTGTGGCCTATGCCGTGGGAACCGCTCATCGCGCGCACCCCGAACCGGTCGACCACATCCTTCGGCAAACCCACTTCCTTGTAGATCTCCACGCTCTCGCCCCGGCCCATGACGCGGACGTCCGGCAGGCGTTCCGAGATCAGTTCCGCCACTGCATCGGCGTCCCCGGCGAGCACGTCTATGACGGCATGGGTGCTCTTGACCGCGACCTGCGCCGGAATGCCGGTCTCGGCCAAGGCGCTCTTCAGGGCCGCGAAATCCCTCTCCGGTGCCGCCGATTGCAGCGTGATCTTCACGCGGGCGGGGGCGGGAGCGCCGTAGATTGCGATCCCGGCGGAATCCGGTCCCCGGTCCGTCATGGTGATCAGCATATCCGACAGCATCTCGCCGAGTTTCGGCTCGAGCGCCGGGTCCTTCAGGAACAGTCCGACAATGCCGCACATGGGCATGCACCTCCGTTTTTTCGTGTGAACGGAGTGCTATCAGATCATTTCTGTAGGATCAACTGATGGGAATAAATTTTTCTTTTAAGGCAATTCAATCAGCCGTTCCGCGCTTGTGCGGATAGGAGATGATCGAAAGATACCGGGAAGGAAGCTTGACGAGGATCTCGGGTCCATGCGGTGCGTCGGCATCGAAGAAAAGGCTGTCGCCCGGCTGCATCGGGTAGAGCTTGTCGGCATGGCGATAAACGACCTCGCCTTCGAGCATGTAGATGAGCTCCATGCCCTCATGCTGAAAGGTCGGGAAAACGTCGGATTCCGCCGTGAGCGTGATCAGATAGGGTTCGACGGTGACGCCGCTGGTGTTGTTGTCGATGTGTCCCAGCAGGCTATACTGATGCCCCGCGCGGGTTCCGCGCCGCTCGATGTTGAGCCCTTCGCCGGCCTTGACGAAGATCGCGTTGCGCGGCTCCTCGAAACCCCGGAAAAAGGCCGTAAGCGGCACGCCGAGCGCGCGCGACAGCGATTGCAGCGTGGTCAGCGACGGAGAGATGTTTCCGTTCTCGATCTTCGACAGCATGCCGACAGACATGCCGGTGGCTGCCGAAAGGTCGGTGACGGTCAGGCCGAGCTTCTTGCGATAGGCGCGCACCTCGTGGCCGATCGCTTTCTCGAGATTGTTCTCGCGCGGTTCCCGCACGGCGTGGGGATCCTGGGTGAAGCCTTTCTGGTGGGCCGTAATCTCGTCGGTCTCGGCATTTTTCTGGGCCATGTCGTCTCCGGATGAAAAAAGGAAGCCTATCCTCTGGGTAAGGGAACGGCAATTGAAGGGAAGATCAGCGCCGCGACTGGCCGGGCGTAGAGCCATAGAGCGCTCTGTAGGCCCTGGAAAAATGCGCCGCACTGGAAAAGCCGGTGGCAAAGGCGATCTCGGAAATCGAAAGCGGGCTCTGCAACAGCAAACGGTGGGCATGCCGCAGCCGCGTCTGGCGATAGGTTTCGAGGAAACCGGTCTTCAGATGCTTGGTGAACAGCCTGTCGAGATGCCTCTGGCTGATGCCGGCGAAGGTGGCCATCGAGCCGCGGCTCAGGGGCTGTTCGATCGTCGTCTCCATCTTCTCCAGGATGTTCAGGAGGACGGGGTGGAACACGCCGAACCGCTCCGCCGCCGACGCGCGCTGGGGTGCGGCGGGCTCCGCGACGGCCGTATGAAGATACCAGTCGCTGACGCGCCGGGCGAAAACCGAGCCCATTCGCTCCGCGATCAGAGCATGCATCATGTCGAGCGGCGCAACCCCGCCGCCGCAGGTGATGCGGTTGCCGTCGATGACGAAACGGGCCTGGCGCGGGTTCAGATGGGGAAATGCCTCCTTCAGGGCCGGTGCGTGCTCCCAATGGATGGTGAAGTCCCGCTCATGGAGCAGTCCCGCAGCGGCGAGCATATATGGTCCGCCGGAAATGCCGCCGATCCTCACGCCCTGACGCGAAAGCTGGCGCAGCAGTGCATGGAGTTC
This sequence comes from Shinella sp., assembly GCA_033795365.1. Taxonomy (GTDB): domain Bacteria; phylum Pseudomonadota; class Alphaproteobacteria; order Rhizobiales; family Rhizobiaceae; genus JARYGU01. The sequence goes on along the minus strand of JARYGU010000001.1, from coordinate 96,928 downwards.
GGGAGAGTGCCAGTCGCCGGGATTTCCGCCCGCACAGACAAAGAGCGTATGAAGCCTTCCGCCATAGTCCGCAAGCGGACGGCAGGGCACCAGCGCGCCGGACGAACTCGCCACCGCGCTGCCGTCGAGCGAGAATGCGACGATCTCATAGAGATCGGTCCCGGCCAGAAGGTTGGCGGCACGCAGGGGCTCGGTCGCGGATGCATAAGACATCAGGGCGAAGCCTGGCATGAGCACGAAGCCGACGGGCTGGGTGTGTCTGGACTGGGTTTGCATGGCCCGTTTTTAATCTCGATCGTCTCATTTGTGGAATTAAACCAGCGCGCGCCTCTTTACAACTCGGATGTCTCACGAGGTCCTGACGATGCGGTATTCGGTTTTTTCGGTTTTGATGAACGGGTTTCGCGGCAACCGCGCCTGGAAACCGGCCTGGCGGGATCCGGCACCGAAGCCGCATTACGACGTGATCATCGTCGGGGGCGGCGGGCATGGCCTTGCGACCGCCTATTACCTCGCTAAGGAATTCGGCATCGGCAATATCGCGGTGCTGGAAAAGGGGTATGTCGGTTCCGGCAATGTCGGCCGCAACACGACCATCATACGTTCCAATTATCTGCTTCCGGGCAACAACCCGTTCTACGAGCTTTCGATGAAACTGTGGGAAGGGCTCGAGCAGGATTTCAACTTCAATGCCATGGTGTCCCAGCGCGGCGTGCTGAACCTCTACCATTCCGACGCGCAGCGCGACGCCTATACCCGCCGCGGCAACGCCATGCGCCTGCACGGCGTAGATGCCGAGTTGCTGGACTGCGCGGCGGTGCGGCAGATGCTGCCTTTCCTCGATTTCGACAATGCCCGGTTTCCAATACAGGGCGGGCTCCTGCAGAAGCGGGGCGGCACGGTGCGCCATGATGCGGTGGCCTGGGGTTATGCCCGCGGCGCGGACATGCGCGGCGTCGACATCATCCAGCACTGCGAGGTGACCGGCATCCGGCAGGAAAGCGGCCGCGTAACCGGCGTCGAGACCACAAGGGGCTTCATCGGCTGCAACAAGCTCGCGCTCGCCGCCGCCGGCAATTCTTCCCGTGTCGCGGAGATGGCGGGCATGAAGCTGCCGATGGAAAGCCATGTGCTGCAGGCCTTCGTGTCGGAAGGGCTGAAGCCTTTCATCGACTGCGTGGTCACCTTCGGCGCCGGGCATTTCTATGTCTCGCAATCCGACAAGGGCGGCCTCGTCTTCGGTGGCGACATCGACGGCTACAATTCCTATGCCCAACGCGGCAACCTGGCGACGGTCGAGCATGTCGCGGAGGCGGGAAAGGCGATGATCCCGGCGCTTTCGCGCCTGCGCGTGCTGCGCTCCTGGGGCGGCATCATGGACATGAGCATGGACGGCTCGCCGATCATCGACCGGACCCATATCGACAATCTCTATCTCAATGCCGGCTGGTGCTACGGCGGCTTCAAGGCGACGCCGGCATCCGGCTACTGCTACGCGCATCTGATCGCACGTGGCGAACCGCACGGGACCGCGGGCGCCTTTCGCCTCGACCGGTTCGCGCGCGGCCGTCTCATCGATGAAAAGGGCGTCGGCGCTCAGTCCAATCTTCACTGAATGTCGCCTGGGGGAAATTCCAAGCTATGGCCAGCCTCGTGACCTGCCCGCATTGCGGCGCGCGACCCAAAGAGGAATATACGATCAAGGGCGCGGCACTTGCCCGCCCGGCGCCGGATGCCGGGGCCGATCTGTGGTTCGACTACGTCTATCTGCGCGACAATCCGCGCGGGCGCTACGACGAATATTGGCACCACACGTCCGGCTGCCGCCGCTGGCTCGTCGTCACCCGCGACACCGCGACGCATGACGTCGAAAGCGTCCGCGACGCGGCAGCGGCGAAGGAGGTGAGGGCGTGACATCCTATCGCCTGGCAAAAGGCGGGCTCGTCGACAGAGCCGCTGTCCTTTCCTTCACCTTCGACGGCGCGCCATTGCAGGGGCTGGCGGGCGATACGCTCGCCTCGGCGCTGCTTGCGAACGGTCGGCGGCTGGTTGGCCGCAGCTTCAAGTATCACCGGCCGCGGGGCATCCTGACGGCGGGCGCCGCGGAGCCCAACGCGCTGATGACCATCGGCAGGGAAGGGCGCACCGAGCCCAACACGCGCGCCACCATGCAGGAGCTCTACGACGGCCTGGCCGCCCGCAGCCAGAACCGCTGGCCTTCGCTCGATTTCGATATCGGGATGCTGAACGGTCTGCTGTCGCCTTTCCTCGGCGCCGGCTTCTACTACAAGACCTTCATGTGGCCTGCCGCATTCTGGGAACGGCTCTATGAACCGTTCATCCGCAAGGCGGCCGGTCTCGGCAGGGCCGCATATGAGGCCGATCCCGACAGCTATGAGAAGAGCTGGGCCCATTGCGACCTGCTTGTCGTCGGCGCGGGTCCCGCGGGACTTGCCGCCGCGCTGACGGCCGGCCTCGCCGGGGCGCGCGTCATCCTGGCCGACGAGGGTGCGCGGGCGGGCGGCTCGCTTCTTTCCGAGACGGCTGCGGTCGGAGAACGGGCGGCGGCCGATCTCGCCTCCGATATCCTCAGGGAGCTGGAAAGCCTGCCGAATGTCCGCATCATGTCCCGCACGACGATCTTCGGCTGGTATGACGGCAACGTCTTCGCAGGCGTGGAGCGGGTGCAGAAGCATCTAGCATCGCCGCTTCCGGGTTCGCCGGTCGAACGCCTCTGGCGCATAGCGGCGAAGCAGGCGCTTCTTGCGACCGGCGCGGAGGAACGCCCGCTCGTCTTCGGCGGTAACGACATTCCGGGCGTGATGATGGCAGGGGCGATGCGAAGCTATCTCAACCGCTATGCGGTTGCGCCCGGCAGAAGGGCCGCCGTTTTCACGACCGGCGACGACGCCTACGGTCTTGCCGCCGATCTCGAGGCCGCAGGGGTCGAGGTCGCCGCGATCATCGACACCAGGCCGGATGCGGCGCAGCCCTTCGGCGGGAAGGCGCGGGTGATCAAGGGCGGTGTCGTCCTCAAGGCACATGGCGGCAAAAGGCTTTCGGCGATCACTGTTTCGCAAGGGGGCCGCACGGAAAAGATCGCAGTGGATAGTCTCGCGATGTCGGGCGGGTTCAACCCGGTGATCAATCTTGCCTGCCATCGCGGCGGCAGGCCCGTCTGGTCGCAAGACCATGGCGCCTTCCTCGCGCCGCAAGGCCTGAACGGCATATCGCTCGCCGGAGCCGCAAACGCAGTCGGAGGGCTCATCGCCTGCTTCGAGGACGGATCCAGAACGGCGGCCAGCCTCTGCGCGAGCATGGGATTTCGTGCCGAACCGGCAAGTTACGGCGCCGCCGAGGCACGGACCGTCCGAAAGCCTCTCTGGTCTGTTCCGGGAACAAAGGGCAAGGCCTTCGTCGATTTCCAGAACGACGTTCATCTGAAGGATATCGCGCTCGCGGTGCGGGAGGGCTACGCTCATGTGGAGCTCGCAAAGCGCTATACCACCAGCGGCATGGCGACAGACCAGGGCAAACTGTCGAATATCAATGCGGTCGGCATTCTTGCCGAGGCACGCGGCATCTCGCCGGGCGAGGTCGGAACCACGACCTACCGCCCGTTCTACACGCCGGTCTCTTTCGGCGCACTCGCAGGGGCGCATCACGGAAAGCATTTCCAGCCCGTCAGGACGTCGCCTTTGCACGGATGGGCGAAGAAGAACGGTGCGGTTTTCGTGGAGACGGGTCTCTGGTACCGGTCATCCTGGTTTCCGCGTTCCGGCGAGACTGGCTGGCGCGAAAGCGTCGACCGCGAGGTCGTCAATGTCCGCCGCAATGTCGGCATCTGCGACGTCTCCACGCTGGGCAAGATCGAGATCCATGGAGCGGATGCCGCCGAGTTCCTGAACAGGATCTATTGCAACGCATTCCTGAAGCTGCCGGTCGGCAAGGCGCGATATGGCCTGATGTTGCGCGAAGACGGCTTTATCTATGACGACGGCACGACGAGCCGGCTCGGCGAGGAGCACTTCTTCATGACGACCACGACAGCCTATGCGGCAGGCGTCATGAACCATCTGGAATTCTGCGCGCAGGCGCTCTGGCCGGAGCTGGACGTGCGGCTTTCCTCGGTCACAGACCAATGGGCGCAGATGGCGATCGCCGGTCCGAGGTCACGCGATGTCCTTCGGCAGGTGGTGGACGAGGATATTTCGAATAAGGCGTTCCCCTATCTGGCAGCGCGCGAGGTCTCGCTTTTCGGCGGCGTGCTTGTGGGGCGCCTCTTCCGGATATCCTTTTCCGGCGAGCTCGCCTATGAGCTCGCCGTCCCGGCGGGATATGGCGAAAGCGTCGCCGATGCGCTCATGCAGGCTGGAGCGGACCATGGCATCCAGCCTTACGGGACAGAGGCGCTCGGCGTGCTGCGCATCGAGAAGGGCCATGTCACCCACAACGAGATCAACGGTACGGTCGTGCCCGCCGATCTCGGCTTTGCGCGGATGGTGTCGGGCACCAAGCCGGATTTCATCGGGAAAGCGATGCTGCAGCGGGAAGGATTGAGCGCTGCGGACCGGCCGAGCCTTGTCGGCCTGCGGCCAGTCGACCCCAAGACTTCCTTCCGCGCCGGCGCCCATATCCTTGAGAAAGGGGCGGCTGCCGCGCTGGAAAACGATCAGGGCTATGTGACGTCGGCCGCATACTCGCCGCATGTCGGCTCGACGATCGGGCTAGCGCTGGTCAGGCGCGGCCCCGAACGGCATGGCGAGGAGGTCGTCGTCTGGAACGGCATCAGGAACGAATATACGCGCGCCATTCTCTGCAGCCCCGTCTTCGTCGATCCCGAGAGCGAGAAACTCCATGCCTGACATCCGTATCCTGCCGCGCGCAGCGCTCGAAGACCGTCGCGCCCTCGTCTCGGCGGAGATTTCGCTGACGCCGCTTGCCGAAGGATGCGTGATCCACGTGCTCGCCAGGGCAGGGGAACATGACCTGCGGGCGGTGCTGGAGTCGGCCGTGCCGGATGAGAGCTATGCGGTCCGCGTGTCAGGTCCCGGCCAATGGTTCGTCATATCCGACGAACCATTGGTGCGAACCAGGATGGCGGAACTGATGGAAATGCTGAGGCCGCGAGCCGCCATCGTCGACCAGAGCCACGGCCGCGTGCGCATGCGGCTGGAAGGCCGCATGGCCGAACGGGTACTTTCGAAGGGCACCGCGGTCGATCTTGACCTTTCGGCGTTTCCCGTCGGCCATTCCGCCACGACGTTGATCGGGCATGTTTCCGCCCATCTCACCCGCACCGGCGAACAGGTCTTCGAAATCATGGTGCTGCGTGGCTTCGCCGAAAGCCTTTTCGACGATCTTTCGGCCATGTGCGCGGAATTTCTCTGAAAAACGCGGCACGCGACCCCGCTCTTGAGCAGGGCCGCGCAGCCTCGGGAGAAACCTGCCGTTATTATTGCAGGCGCTGGCGGGCGCCGAGCGCGAGTTCCTTCAGGATCAGTGCGCAGGAGGTCGCGCCCGCATCGAGCACGCCGAGCGAACGCTCGCCGAGCCGGCTGGCGCGGCCGATCTTGGCTACCAGATCGCGGGTCGAGTCGCGGCCCGCCTCTGCCGCTGAGACCAGCGCGTCCAAGGCCTCGGCGAAGGACTTGCCTTCCGCCGCCGCCTTGTCGAAGGCTTCGGTGGCAGGCACGAAGGTGTCGAGCAGGGTCTTGTCGCCCACCTTGGCGGAACCGATCGACTGGATGCCTTCGAGGCCGGCATGCAGCATGGTGCTGAAGGCGACAGCGTCGATCGCGCCGACGCCCTCGATCTTCTCTGCGAATTCGGTGAACATGACGCCGTAGAGCGGGCCCATCGAACCGCCGATCTCGGTCATCAGCACCGTTCCGAGCGTATCGAGCGCCGATGCCAGCGAGGCATTCTCGCCCTTCAGCCGCTCGGCTGCCATGCCGAAGCCCTTGGCCATGTTGACGCCATGGTCGCCGTCGCCGATTTTGCCGTCGATCTCGCTGAGATAGGCCTTGTTCTCGATGATCCGGTCGGCCATCGAAAGCACGATGGCTCCGGCTCCAGCATTCTGGAATGTCTGCATGGTGAGGCTTCCTCTCAAAGCAGGGCCGTGCAACGGACTTCGACGTCGAGAAGTTCCTTCATCTCGTCGTCCAGCGCCATCACGGTGAGTGTCGCGCCGACCATTTCGAGCGAGGTGAAATAGTTTCCGACGTAAGTCCGGTAAATCCTGAGGCCACGCGCTTCGATCTCGGATGAGATCGTGTCGTTCAGGATATAGAGCTCGTTGAGCGGGGTCGCGCCGAGACCGGAGACAAGCACGGCGACCTCGGTGCCGGCGGCAAGGCCGTGATCGTCGAGCACGATCTGCACCATGTCTTTCGCGACCTCGTCGGCGGTCTTCAGCGCCTCGACGCGAACGCCCGGCTCTCCGTGATGGCCGATGCCGACCTCCATCGTGCCGGGCTCGATCTGGAAATTCGGATGGCCGACGGAGGGAAGCGTGCAGGGGCCGAGGCCGATGCCGATCGACCGGCAATTGTCGATCGCCTTCTGGGCGCTCGCGCGCACTTCTTCGAGGCTTGCGCCGGTTGCTGCCTTCGCGCCGCCGATCTTCCACATGAAGATCTCGCCGGCGACGCCGCGGCGCTTTTCTCTCTCGCTCGCCGGGGCGGAGCAGACGTCGTCATTGGCGACGACGGTCGCGACCTCGATGCCGTCCTTGGCCGCAAGCTTCACGGCCATCTTCACGTTCATGTTGTCGCCGGCATAGTTGCCGTAGAGGCAGACCACGCCCTTGCCGCCGTTCGCCTCGCGGATGGCGTCGTGGAAGCTCTTGGCCGTCGGCGAGGAGAAGAGCTCTCCCACGGCGACCGCATCCAGCATGTTCTTGCCGGTATAGCCGATGAAGGCCGGTTCATGCCCGGAGCCGCCGCCGGTGACGACGCCGACCTTGCCGGCGACCGGGGCACCCTTGGCGGCGATGACCCGTGGATTTTCGGCAAGCCGGACGATATCGGCATGCGCCTTCACAAACCCTTTGACGGTATCCTCCACGACCTCGTCGGGATTGTTGATGAACCGCTGCATGGTAACTCCTGTAGACTGACGAGCGATTGCGCGCTCAGAGAATTGTGTAACCGCCGTCGATGAGCAGGTCGGCCCCGTTGATCATGTCGGCGCCTGCCGAAGCGAGGAACACGGCGGCGGCAGCGATCTCCTCGGGGAAGGCGAAGCGGCCGTTGGGAATGCGCTTCTTCGCTGCCTCGCCTTTTTCGCCGGCCCAAGCCTTCTTGCCGAGCTCGGTCAGGACGATCGTCGGGGAAATGGTGTTGACGGTAATGCCGTGCTTGCCCCATTCGGCGGCAAAGGTCTTCGACATTCCGATGACGCCGAATTTCGAGGCGCAGTAGGCGACATGCTCCTCGATCGCGACCGTGCCCGCCTGCGAGGCGAGATTGACGATCCTGCCGCGCCTGCCGGCGGAGATCATGTGGCGGCCGACGGCCTGGGTCACGAGGAACGTACCCTTGAGGTTGATGTCGATCGTCCTGTCCCACTGGGCGACGGTCAGCTCCTCCGCGGGCGCGAGGACTGCGATGCCGGCGCTGTTGACCGCGATGTCGATGCCGCCGAAGGCCGCGACCACATCGGCAACCGCTCTTTCGACCGAGGCAGCGTCCGCGACGTCGCAGACGAAAGGCTTCGCGGATGCTCCGAGCTCGTCAGCCTTCGCTCTGGCGATATCGGCATTGATGTCGAGCACGGCGATCTTCGCGCCTTTCGATGCGAAGGCGCTGGCGATTGCCGCGCCGATGCCGGAGGCACCGCCGGTGACGAGCGCGACCTTGCCGTCGAGCGGGAAGTTGAGATCGATCTTGGGAGCTGTGTCAGTCATGGTGTCGAACCTCGGCAGGTGGGAATGCGGGGCGGCGGACCGCCCCGCTTTTTAGATTATTAGATTATTTGCGCGCCTCGAGCAGCTTGTCGACATTCTCGCTCGTCACCGGGGTCCACGGAACATTGTATTCCGTGTCCTTGCCGTCGTTGAAGGGCATGTCCGGATACTGGCTCCAGATATCGGACTGCGGCTTGTAGTCGCCCTTCTTCGCGTGGAAGATGGCAAGATCGAGCGCGCCCTGCGCCTGCGCGCGCGCATCCTGCAGGATCGAGGTCATCGTGCCTTCCTTGACGGCGTTGAGCGCGTCGGTCACGCCGTCGATACCGGCGATCGCGAAGTCCTCGACTTTCAGGTTGGCCGCCTTGATCGCCTCGATCGCGCCGAGCGCCATTTCGTCATTCTGGCCGATTACGCCGTTGATCTGGCCGGGATGGGCGGTCAGCCAGTTTTCCATCAGCGTCTGTGCCTCGGCGCGCGACCAGTTGGCGGTCTGCTGTTCGAGAACCTTGACATCCGGGCATTCGGCAAGGGCCTTCTGGTTGCCTTCGAGGCGGGAGATCTGTGCCGACTGACCGATCGGACCTTCGATGATCACGACATTGCCCTTGCAGCCGATCTTGTCGAGAACGGTCTTGGCTTCCATGTAGCCGGAAACCGTGTCGTCGGAGCCGACATAGGCGGCGAGCAGATCGGAGTTCACGCGGGTATTGGAGCCGACGACCGGAATATCGGCGTCATGAGCGGCCTGAACGGCGGTGGCGCCGGCATCGATGTCGATCGGAACGAAGATGATGGCATCGAACTGCTGCGTGATCATCGTGTTGAACTGTTCCTGCTGGACGAGTGCATCGTAGCGCCCGTCGAAGACGGTCAGCTGGACTTCGCCGTTCTTGACGGCCGGGTGCTCCTCGAGCGCCGCCGACCAGATCTGCATGAATTCGGCGTTGAGGCCGTAAGGGGCCGCGCCGACCTTCAGCTTTTCCTGCGCCAGGGCGGACGAGGCCAGAAGGGCCGTTGCCGAGGCGAGAGCGATCATAAGTTTCTTCATGATATTCTCCTCCGTTGGGTTTTCGTAGGCGACCGTCGTGGTGCGCCATACCGTTGCCGGGTGAAGCCACCCGTATTCGTTGAAGAGCTGGAGCATTCGCTTTTCTCTGGGTCGCGGAAACGCTCTATCTCCTTGTTTTCACGCGATTCCAGGCCGGAAAACCGCGCATTTTTCCTGGAATTGCTCTAGGCGCCCTGGTTTCTCTTCTGGTCGAGCATCACGGCGCCGACGATGAGCGCACCTTTCAGGACCTGCTGGTAGTAGGACTGGATTCCCATGAGATCGAGGCCGTTGTTCATGACGCCGATGATCAGCGCCCCGATCAGCGTGCCGGTTATGCGGCCGACCCCGCCGGAAAGGCTGGTGCCACCGATGACGACCGCGGCGATCGCGTCGAGCTCGTAGGCGATGCCCGCCTGCGGCAGCGCCGAGCCGGTGCGCGCCGACAGGATCATGCCGGCAAGGCCCGAGAGACCGCCCGAGATGACATAGACGAGGAAGCGGATGCGCGTGACGTTGATGCCGGACGTCTTGGCCGCGTGCGGATTGCCGCCGACGGCATAGATGTAGCGTCCGAAGCGGGTGCGGGTCAGCACCCACCAGGAGACGAGGAAGACGATCGCCAGCAGGATCACCGGCATCGGAACGCCGAGGATGTTGCCGGTTCCGATCCAGCGGAATTCCGGCGTCAGCGCCGGCACCGGCCGGCCGCCGCCATAGATCAGGGTCAGGCCGCGCGCCGCCGAAAGCATGCCGAGGGTTGCGACGAACGCCGGCACTGCGAAGCGCGAGACGATCAGGCCGACGAGGACGCCGCATGCAATGCCGACCAGAAGGCCGACGGCGAGCGCCACGAAGAAGGGATAGGGCGCGCCTGCGACACCTGCCGTACTCGAGCTCGTCACGAAGCTCGCGCTGACGATGCCGGCCAGCGCCACGACCGAACCGACCGAAAGGTCGATGCCCCGGGTCAGGATGACGAAGGTCATGCCGATCGCGAGAATGCCGTTGATCGACGTCTGCAGGAGCACGTTCGAAATATTGCCTGCCGTCAGGAAATACTGGTTGGAGACGGACAGGATGAAGGCGAGCAGCAGGAAGGCAAGGAAGATGCCATACTCTTGAATCACCAACCCGCGCCGTTCTGCGCTCAGCCAGCCGTTCGATGATTTGTTTTCCATTTCGGACACGTTTCCATTCCCTCTATGCCGGACGGCGCTTGTTCCGCTCGATATCCGTCAGGTCGACAGATGCACGAGCGACTGGGCGTCAGTCTGCGCCCGGCTGTAAATTCCGGCGGATCGTCCCGCCCGCATAACAAGGATGCGGTCGGACATGCCAAGGACCTCGTCGATTTCCGACGAGATCATCACGACCGTGCCGCCCTCGGCCGCGAAGTCGCAGATGATGCGGTAGATCTCGCGCTTGGCGCCGACGTCGACGCCGCGCGTCGGCTCGTCGAGCAGCAGCACCTTCGGCTTGCGCAGAAACCATTTGCCGAGCACGACCTTCTGCTGGTTGCCGCCGGAAAGGCCGGAGACCGCCATGGTGTCGCGGGCGGCCTTTATGCCGAAGCGTTCGATCATTTCGGCGCTTGCGCGTGCTTCCTCCCTGCGCCGCATCACGAAGGAGGGGCTCATTTCCCGCAGGCTCGCAAGGCAGACATTGGCCCGGACGCTGTCCGTGAGATTGAGGCCCGTCAGCTTGCGGTCCTCGGTGACGAAGGCGAGCCCGTGCGCCATCGCGTCGGAGGGGCTCGAAACCGAGATGTTTTCGCCCGCGAGACGGATCGTGCCTTCGCAAGCGCCGTCAAGCCCGAAAAGGCAGTTGAAGATCTCCGTGCGGCCGGAGCCCATCAGCCCGTAGATGCCGAAGATCTCGCCCTTGCGCGCGGAGAAGGAGATGTCCTCGATCTTCCCCGGTGAGGAGAGGCCTTCGACCTCGATGCCTGTCTCATCCGTCGGCTCGTTGGTCTTGATATATTCCTCGCCAAGCTCGCGTCCGACGATCATGCGGATGAGCCCCGGCCGGTCGATTTCGGCGAGCTTGCCGCTGCCGACATAGCCGCCGTCGCGGAATACCGTGTAGGAATCGGCGATCTGGAAGATTTCCGACAGCCGGTGGGACACGTAGACGATGCCCTTTCCCTGCGCCTTCAGGCGTTCGATGGCGGCGAAGAGATGCGCTGCTTCCTTCTCGCCGATGGCGGAGGTCGGCTCGTCCATGAAGATGACCTCGGCGTCGTGGCTGAGCGCCTTGGCGATCTCCACGAGCTGCATCTGCGCGACCGAGAGGTTCATCATGTATTGGTTGGCGCGGATGTCGAAGTCGAGGCTGTCGAGAAGGGCCTGGGCCTTGCGGTTCATCGTGCGGAAGTCGATGCCGCCGAAGCGGGCCGAAGGCTCGCGGCCGAGATAGATGTTTTCCGCGACGGTCATGTGCGGAACCGGGCTCAGCTCCTGCTCTATGATCGCAATGCCGGACGCCAGCGCTTCGGCCGGACCGTTGAAATCCGCTTCCTGCCCGCGCCGCCAGATCTTGCCGCCGTCGCGCTTGTGGATGCCCATGAGAATGGAAAGGAAAGTCGACTTACCCGCGCCGTTGCCGCCGCAAAGGGCGTGAACCGAGCCACCCTGAAGCTCCAGACGGCCGTCGCGAAGCGCAGCAACGCCGCCGAAGGATTTCTTCAATCCTTCCACTTTCAGCAAAGGCTGCACGGCGCGTTCCTCCCTCATGCTTCTGGCCGGAGCCGGCCGGTTAAATGGCCTCGTCCTCGTCCGGGCCATTCGACATGACAAAATTCACACAGCAGTAGACAAGTGTCAATATGTAATTTTGACAGTTGTCGCCACATGTCTGAATAAAGTTAGGAAGCGGCAAATGCATATGGCGAAAAATCCCGGGCGGAACCGGGATCGCAGGCGGGTATTTCTCGGATGATGGTGCAGTGCCGTTTAACGCATTCTGCAAGGAAGACGGCTAGATATCGTAGCTGTGGGTTGCGCTGAGCGAGGCGATGAACTTCTTCGTCCGTTCGCGTTCGGGCGTGGAGAAGATGGCTTTGGGCGCGCCGCTTTCGACGATCACGCCGCCGTCGAGGAAGATGACCTTCTGCGCTACGCGGGAGGCCAGCCGCAGGTCGTGGGTCGCCATAATCATCGTGGTGCCTTCGAGCGCGAGACGGCTCAAGACCTCGACGACCTCTTCGGCGAGTTCCGGATCGAGCGCCGAGGTCGGCTCGTCGCAAAGAAGCACGCGCGGGGAGGGGGCGAGCGCGCGGGCGATCGCCACGCGCTGCTGCTGCCCGCCGGAAAGCGTTGCCGGCCAGGCTTCCGCCTTGTGCGCCATGCCGACTTTCTGGAGCAGTTCCATCGCGCGGGCTTTTGCCTTGTCGGCCGGCCATTTCAGCACGGTGACCAGCCCTTCCATGACATTGCCGAGCGCGGTCTGGTGCGGGAAAAGCTGGAAGTTCTGGAAGACCATGCCCGTCTGCCGACGCAGCCGCTGGATCGACTGCCAGCCGACTTTCCGGCCGGGGGCGAATTCGAGCTCCTCCTGTCCGAGGCGGATCTTGCCGGATGTGGGGATTTCCAGGAGATTGACGCAGCGAAGCAGCGTGCTCTTGCCGCCGCCGGACGGTCCGACGAGCGCTGTCACCGTGCCTTCGGCGAGCTCGATGCTGATGTCCTTCAGCACGACATTGTCGCCGAAGCGTTTTTCGATATGCGTGAGCTCGATCATGTGCGCGCCTCCAGGAAGCCGCCATACCGGGCAAAGCGCCGTTCGAGCCGCACCTGTAGCGCCGAAAGGACCGAACTCATCGCGAGATAGATGATCGCCGCCTCGATATAGAGGATCAGCGGTTCGTAGCTGGTGGCGACGATGCGCTGCGCCGTCTGGAAGAGCTCCGGGACGGTGATGGCGGCGGCGAGCGACGTATCCTTCACGAGCGAGATGAAGGTGTTGGAAAGCGGCGGAACGGCGACGCGCGCGGCCTGCGGCAGGATTGTCCTGCGCATGGCCTGGGACCAACTCATGCCGATCGAATAGGCGGCTTCCCATTGGCCCTTAGGCACGGAGGAGATGACCGCCCGAATGATCTCCGAGGTATAGGCGCCGACATTCAGCGTGAAGCCGATCAGCGCGGCGGGAAAGGCATCGAGCAGGATTCCGACGCTCGGCAGCCCATAGAAGATGACGAAAAGCTGCACCAGCAGCGGCGTGCCGCGGATCACCCAGACATAGAAGCGCGCGACGGCGGCCAGAGGGGCCGGCGCAAAAAGCCTGACGATGGCAGTGACCAGGCCGAGGACAAGCCCGAAGAAGAAAGAAAGCAGGGTCAGGGGAATGGTGAAGACGAGCCCCGCCCAAAGCAGCGGGCCGAGCGAATCCAGCATCAATTGAAGCCAGTACGGCAAGGGCGTGGTCTCTCACGAAAAGATGCGTTCAGGAGCTGTCTCCTGAACGCGCGTCGCACACTTATACGGGAAGAAAAGTCGGGACGAAACCGCCGCGCTCCCGCGCGCCGGTTACTTCGAGACGTCCTGGCCGAAATACTTGTCGGAGATCGTCTGATAGGTGCCGTCGGCCTTGATGTCGGCCAGCGCCTTGTTGATCGCTTCGAGAAGCTCCGGTTCGCCCTTGCGGATGATGACGCCGGAATGGTCCGCGTCGGCCTGCTCGGCGGCGATCTTCACCTGCGCGTCCGGCTTGTGCTTCTTGAAATCGAGAAAGGAAAGGCTGTCGTTGATCGTGGCGTCGGCGCGTCCCGTCAGCACGAGCTGAATTGATTGGTCGAAGCCGTCCGTGCCGACGAGCTGCGCACCCGAGGCTTCCGCGAGCTTGCCGAAATTGCTGGTCAGGGACTGGGCGGATCTCTTGCCCTTGAGGTCTTCGAAGCCCTTGATGCTGTCGTCGTCGGCGCGGGTGATCAGAACGGCCTTGGAGGCGATGTACGGATCGGAGAAATCGTATTTCCGCTTGCGCTCCTCGGTGATGCCGACCTGATTGATGACGGCGTCGTAACGGTTGGCGTCGAGGCCGGCAATCAGGCCGTCCCACTTGCCTTCCAAGAATTCGGCCTTGACGCCGAGCTTTTCTGCGATGGCTTCGCCGATCTCGACGTCGAAGCCCACCAGCTTGCCGCTCTGGTCGTGATAGGTGAAGGGCGCATAGGTGCCCTCGGTGCCGATCTTGAAGACGCCTGCGGTCTTGATCGCATTGAGGTTCTCGCCCGCATGGGCGGGAAGAAGCACGGCGGCCTGCAGGATCGCGGCGGTGGCAATCGTCTTCAGCCAGGTCATTTTCATTCTCCATCTCCGGTCAGCGAAAGGTGGTTCTTAGATCGCAGAAAATCTCGAAAAGCGATGCGAAGAAAACTGCGCGGAAAATCGGCAAATGCAAATAATTTTCTCATTTTTCCCGGTTTGGCATCGCTGTGGCCGAATTCTCTATCTTGTTCTAGGCAACAGCAGGAGCCGGCTTTGGTTCCGCAGCACTCGCCAGGAGATCGGCCGGGCGCGGTCCGGCGCGGTATTGGGCGGGTGTGCTTTCGAACCTGCGCCGGAAAGCGCGTCCCAGATGAGAGGAATCGCAGAAGCCGCATTCGGCAGCGATGGCAGCGACGGACTTGTCGCTGTGCCGGAGGAGATAGCGGGCATGGTCGAGGCGCAGCGCAGTGAATATTTCCAGCGGCGAACTTTGGAAGGCGGCCCGGAAGCGCCGCTCAAGCAGGCGTCTGTCGACATTCATCTGCCGGCTGATATGGGCGATGGAAAGCGGCGAATCCAGACTTTGCTGCATCAGCAGGAGAACCTTCCTGACCAGCGGGTCGCGCGTTTCGAAGCCGGTCGGAGCGCCGGGCTGCGGCGTTTCCCCGACGGCCGCCTCGTTGATCATCATGATGTGCAGGCTCTTTCTCGCCTGCGCCCGTCCGACATGCCGTTCCACCAGCAGCGCCGCGAGATGGGCGACGCTCGCCCCGCCCGAACAGGTCAGCCTGTCCCGGTCGACCACGAATATCTGGTCGGAAACGGGCTTCAGCCCGTCGAACTGCTCGAGGAAATCCGCATGATGGAACCAGCTCACGCAGCAGCGATAGCCGTCCATCAGTCCCGCTCGGTGGAGCACGAAGGCGCCGGTGCAAAGGCCGACGAGAGGCACCCCGGCGGCGGCCGCCTGCTGCAGGAAACCGTCCAACCTCTCGTCCTTGCGGGCGATCTCGCCGACAAGGCCGCCGACGACCACGATATAATCGAAGCGGCCCGGATCGCCAAAACGCTCCTGCGGCTGAATCGCGACCCCGCAACTGGAAGACACGGCCGCCATGTCGGGCGAAAGGATCGTCCAGTTGCAATGTATCGGGCGGCTGCGGTCCCCCTCGTCGGCGGCAAGGCGCAGGACATCGACGAAATTGGCGAAGGCGCACAGGGTGAAACGCCTGAGCAGGATGAAACCGACAGAAAGACGGGCCCCCTGCCGCCGCGCTTGTTCGGTCTTTGTCTGAAGGGCTCGGTTCATGGATTTGTTGTCTCAGTTATTCCAGCACTATGTCGCATCCATTCTGTAATTTCGTTTTCAAGGGGTCAATACTGCATAGGTTGCCGCGAGCCGGAACCGCCGGCTGCGGAAGATGCACCATCGTCAGCATAGGGCTTTTCCATGGACGCTACCAACTTCCGCAAGCGACCCGTCGTCTTCTATCTCGTGCCGGAATTCACGATGCTCGCCTTCACCTCGGCGATCGAGGCGTTGCGACTGGCAAACAATATCCTCGGCTTCGATGCCTATAGCTGGCGTCTGGCCTCGGAAAACGGCGGCAGCGTGCGCGCGAGCTGCGGCCTTTCGCTCGAAACGGACAGTTCGGTTGCGATCGAAAGAGCGCAGCTTTCGGGAATGCTCAAGCCTTCCGCCGCTTTCGTCTGCGCCGGCAAGAACGTGCAGGATTATCACAGCAGGACGGCGGGCGCATGGCTGCGGGAATGTCGCCATCGCGGCGTCATGCTCGGAAGCTTCTGTACCGGTACCTATCTCCTGGCGCAGGCCGGATTGCTCGATGGCCGCCGCTGCACGATCCACTGGGAGAATTTTCCGGGTTTTGCGGAACGCTTCCCGACGCTTTGCGTGACCAACGGCATCTACGAGATCGACGGCAGTTTCCTGACATGCGCCGGCGGAACGGCCTCCTTCGACATGATGCTGCATCTGATCGGCGAGGATTTCGGGGAGGCCATCGTCAACCGCATCTGCGAGCAGGCCTTGATGGAGCGGGTGCGCGGACCGGCCGACCGCCAGCGCCTGCCGCTGCCGGCGCGCCTCGGCGTGAACAATCCGATCATCCTGAAGGTCGTGGAGCGCATGGAGGCGACGCTGACCGAACCGCAGGCGCTTCCCGAACTTGCCGCCAGCGTCGGACTTTCGCGCCGCCAGATCGAGCGGCTGTTTCACCGGGAGCTCGGCCGCTCGCCGGCACGCTACTATCTCGAGCTTCGGCTCGAGCGGGCGCATCTGCTGCTCACCCAATCCTCCCTGCCGATCATCGAGGTGGCGATCGCCTGTGGTTTTGCCGCCGGCTCCCATTTTTCGAAGTGCTACCGGGAGGCTTATGGCTATTCGCCCCAGCAGACGCGCGCAACGCGCCACAGCCCCCTTCAAAAGCGCGAGCGGCCCGTCGTTCAGATAATGGCGTCGCCTGATGTGGCGGAACTGGCGGATCAGGCGGCCTGAACCGCCTGATCCGGATCGTCAGAAAAGCGTCTTCTGCGCCTCCTCGCCGTTGCGGGGCTCGACGATCTCTCTGAGAGCGTCGCCTGCGCTATCCGTGCTGCTCCCCCGGGCTGCGTCCGCAAGGGAAACGACGCCGACGAGCCGGTTGTTGCGGTCGAGAACGGCCAGCCGCCGCAGCTGGAGCGTCCCCATGCTGCCGACCACCTCGTCGACGTCCTCGTCTTCGAAGCAGCAGGTGATATTGGTGGTCATGATGTCGCCGACATGCGTCGTGCCGTCCCGCCCGGCGGCGATCGCGCGCACCACGATATCCCTGTCGGTGATCGTGCCTGCCAGCCCGTTCTGATCCACCACCGGCAGAAAGCCGATATCGTGATTGATCATCTGCCGGGCCACCTCCTGCAGCGTCTCGTCGGGGGTGGCGACATGGGCGCTCCGCGTCATGATATCCGCAATCTGCATGGCCTTTCTCCTTGCTGATGACGCCGTCGGCTGGAAACCCCGGCATCAGGCGGCGCGTTGGTGGCGTCCTTCTTCGACCTCCTCGACGATCTTGTTGACGAAGTTCGGAAGATCGTCCGGCGAGCGGGACGTGATGATGCCCTTGTCGGTGACGACGCTTTCGTCTTTCCAGTTCGCTCCGGCATTCTTCACGTCGGTCTTTATCGACCAGTAGGATGTGGCATCGCGGCCGCGAAGCGCGTCGGCTTCGACCAGGAGCCAGGGAGCATGGCAGATCGCGGCCACGACCTTGCCGGATTTCACGAACTCGCGCACGACGCGTACCGCGTCGTCCTCCTTGCGCAGGATATCCGGGTTGATCTGGCCTCCGGGAAGAACGAGGGCATCGAAGTCGTCGACGGCGACATCGCCGACCGCCAGGTCGACATCGACGGTATCGCCCCAGTCCTTCTTGTCCCAGCTCTTGATGGGAGCGGTCTTCAATGATGCGATCTTGACGTTGGCGCCGCGCTTTTTCAGCTCGTCCAGCGGGACGCGCAATTCGGAACGCTCATAGCCATCGGTGGCGAGGATGAGAATTCGTGCGGAATTGATGGAAGGCATAGCCGATCCTTTCTTGTGCGGTTGGTATCGGGATACGGTTCCACAACCCCCGACATGGCGGATCGTTCCGATTTTTCGCACGCCTCAGACGGGCTTTACGGCTCCGTTTCGTTTGCTCGTTCCGGCAGCTTTGGGCGGCGATTTCACCTTGGCAACCGGCTCCTTCTCGGCCTTGCCGGCCGACTTGCCCGAGGATTTTGCGGTTTTGGTCTTTTCCAGATGCTCCGGCAGGGCGACCCGCTCCAGCTCGTCGCGCTCCCGCGTCGCCTGTTCCCAGTGCTCCGCATCGCGGCCGTGAGGCTTGCCCTGTTCCTCCCAGATCGAATAGGCACGCTTGCTGATCCATTCCTTCCGTGTGTCGCTCATGTTTAGGTCCTCTCGAGAATGAATAAATGATCGTTCAAATACGCAAGGGACGGGCGGTGTCAGTCGCCGGTCCAGGAATTAATCTGAAAGTCGGCTTCCTTCGCCGCCTCGATGAAGGCGGCGCGGGCGGTATCAGGAGATGCGGTGCCGTCGATGACGCTTTCGCAGGCCGAGACCGCTTTCAGCTTGGCTGGTCCTTCCTCCAAAGGCCAGTGATTTTTTAGGCAAATTGCCGCATCCCTCGTGCTTTGCACGCGGAGGACCTGTCGGCCCCGCTCCAGTACGACGGCTTCCTCCCAAAGGCGATCGAGTGCCAGGTTGATCATGACGGGGGAATCCGTGTGTTGCGCCCGCCTGTCTTGTGGAACAAGGGCGGCAGCTGCTCGCCAATCTCCGGCTTCGCACGCAGTATGTCGGAAAACGTGACCAGCCCGATCACTTTGCGATTGCCGTCGAGAACGACGAGCCGGCGCATGTCCAGCGCCGACATGCGCCGGGCGACGTCGGCAAGGTCTTCGTCTTCGGTGCAGGTTTCCGCCGACACGGTCATGAATTCGGCGACCGTCATCGTGCTGGCCAGCCCCTCGGCCGTGATGGACGATACGATGTCGCGATCTGTGACGATACCGAGCACGACACCGGCTCCCGGCGCTTCCACCGGCAACGCGCCCACGCCGGCCTCCGCCATAAGCCGGGCGACCGACTGAGCGGTGTCCCGCGGCGAGACTGTGAAGACCTGCGCTGACATCACATCCCGCACATTCATGGCTGCTTCCTCAGGGGCGCCCACCGGCCAGGCTTCTCCCGTTGATCGAGGCAGGCACGGCGACTTCCTCCGCGTTCTCCTTCGCAAGAGGCAGATCGACCCGATGCGGAACCACGACCTGCGGCTCCCATGCATTGCGGCGCAGTCTGGGAGCGCAGTAGGTCGTCGTGGGATGGTCCGCCTTTGGTCGCCTCTTTTCGGTTCGCTTTCGCACCGGATGCTCCTTGATGGTTGAAATGTTGCTGGCGGGGCAAAACTCATCTTGAGCCCGAATGGTTCCTTCGAATGCGATGGAACATCGCGGTCGTCAGCACATTTTATTCCGCGCGCGCCCGTGCATCTCGACGTGCATTTCGAAACGAGCCGGAACCATTCGAAATCCCCGCATAACGTCGCTTGAAGGAGCTCGATAATGTCGCTGTCTGGCAAAGTTGCACTCGTGACCGGCGCCGGGTCGGGAATAGGCAGGGCATGCGCCCTGAAGCTGGCCGAAAGAGGTGCGCATGTCGCGGTCCTCAGCCGCAGTGCAGGCGAGATCGAGCAGGTGGCCCGGGAGATTGAGGCCGCCGGCGGCAAGGCGCTGGCGGTCACCGCAGACGTGTCGAAGGCGGACGACATGGCTCGCGCAACAGATGCGGTAACGCACGCCTATGGCCGGCTCGATCTCGTCGTTTCGAATGCGGGCATAAACGGCGTATGGGCCCCCATAGACGATCTGCAGCCGCAAGAGTGGGACGAAACCATCGCGGTCAATTTGCGCGGTACCTATCTTACCCTTCACTTCGCGGTTCCGCATCTCAAACGGGCGGGCGAGGGGGCGATCGTCATCGTTTCCTCGATCAACGGGACGCGGACATTCACGTCACCGGGCGCCACGGCCTATGCCGCGACCAAGGCTGCGCAGGTGGCGATCATGCAGCAACTGGCGCTCGAGCTCGGCAGGCACCGCATTCGCGTCAATGCCGTATGTCCCGGAGCGATCGACACGAGCATCGATGATAACACGAAAAGGCGGAAGGAAGACGAAACCGCAATCCCGGTCATCTGGCCCGAAGGCGAAATTCCGGTGACCCGCGGCAAAGCCGGCGAAGCGGAAGACGTCGCCGATGCGGTTCTCTTTCTTCTGTCGGAAGATGCCAGGCACATCAGCGGCACGCCTCTGTGGATCGATGGCGGCCAAAGCCTGCTGCGCTGAAATCCCGGCCCTTCCTTATTCGCAATCGGCGGTCTATTGTCCGCCCGCATGCGAGGAGGAGCGATGAGCGGCAATGTATGAATGGCTCAATCCGCCGGCCGACTGGAGCGGCGATGCGAAATTCCTGACCCTGGCGACGGACGCGGCCACGGATTTCTGGCGCGAAACCTTCTATGGTTTCGTCAGGGACAACGGTCACGCGTTCCTGAAGCCCGTTTCAGGAGATTTCTCGCTTTCGGCCACCATCGAGGGCAACTACGAGACGCTTTACGATCAGGCTGGCGTCTTTCTCAGGCTCGATGCCGGAAACTGGATCAAGGCGGGAATCGAATTCACCGACGGGCTCATGCATTTCAGCGTCGTCGTGACGCGCGGAGTATCGGACTGGTCTGTTATCCCCCTGCCGGATATGTCGGTGTCGGATCCGCTGGACGTGCGTCTCACACGTCACGGCGACGCCGTTCGGGTGCAATATCGGGTCGGGGGCGCGGCTTGGCGTATGGCGAGGCTTTGCCCCTTTTTCACTGCGGATGCGCAAGCGGGCGTGATGGCCTGCTCGCCCGAGCGCGGCGGCTTTCGCGCCTCGTTCCGCAATGTGGAGATCGGTCCTGCCATTGCGCGAACCCTGCATGAGGATCAGCCGGAAGACGTCTGAAGAATGAGCCGCAGCCTTGGCCGAAGTTTCTGTTCCGGATGCCGATCCGATCGTCCTGCCCTGTGGTAAAAGTTCCGCCGCGTGATATATCAAACGCGGCTCGCCAACGGCCGGATCATCGGCCACAAATGTCCGCTAAGAGGAATCGGGGCTTTCTGCCCCCGAAAGGAGACGACATGACCATCCATCAGAACCTGATCGCCGGCGAATGGGTCGGCAGCGACGCGGTGAAGAACATCAATCCGTCGAACACCAACGACGTGGTCGGCGAATATGCCCGCGCATCGGCGGACGATGCGAAAGCGGCGATCGCAGCCGCCAAGGCGGCGTTTCCGGTCTGGTCCCGCTCCGGCATCCTCGAGCGTCACGCGATCCTCAAGAAGACAGCCGACGAGATCCTCGCCCGCAAGGACGAGCTCGGGAAGCTGCTTTCCCGCGAGGAAGGCAAGACGCTGGCCGAAGGCATAGGCGAAACCGTCCGTGCAGGTCAGATTTTCGAGTTTTTCGCCGGCGAAGCCCTGCGGCTTGCCGGAGAAGTGCTTCCCTCGGTGCGCCCGAATATCGGCGTCGAGATCACCCGCGAGCCGGTCGGCGTCGTCGGCATCATCACGCCCTGGAACTTTCCGATCGCGATTCCCGCCTGGAAGATCGCGCCTGCGCTCTGCTACGGCAACACGGTCGTCTTCAAGCCGGCCGAGCTCGTCCCCGGCTGCTCCTGGGCGATCGTGGACATCCTGCATCGCGCCGGCCTGCCGAAGGGCGTGCTCAATCTCGTCATGGGCAAGGGCTCCGTGGTCGGCCAGGCGATGCTGGACAGCCCGGACGTGCACGCGATCACCTTCACCGGCTCCACAGGCACGGGCAAGCGCGTCGCTGCGGCCTCGATCGAGCACAATCGCAAGTTCCAGCTCGAAATGGGCGGCAAGAATCCCTTCGTCGTCCTGGACGACGCCGATGTTTCGGTCGCCGTCGAAGCGGCGGTCAATTCCGCCTTCTTTTCGACCGGCCAGCGCTGCACGGCCTCCTCGCGCCTTATCGTGACGGAGGGCATCCACGACAGGTTCGTCACCGCCGTGACCGAGCGGCTGCAATCCGTCGTCGTCGACGATGCCTTGAAGGCCGGCACCCATATCGGCCCTGTGGTCGACGAGACGCAGCTGAAGCAGGACACGGACTATATCGAGATCGGCAGGCAGGAAGGCGCGAAGCTCGCCTATGGCGGCGATCTCCTGAAGCGCGACAATCCCGGATTCTATCTCCAGCCGGCGCTCTTCGTCGAGGCGACCAACCAGATGCGGATTTCGCGCGAGGAGATTTTCGGCCCCGTCGCATCCGTTATCCGGGTGAAGGATTATGACGAGGCGCTGGCCGTGGCGAACGATACGCCCTTCGGCCTTTCCTCCGGCATCGCCACGACGAGCCTGAAGCATGCGACGCATTTCAAGCGCAATGCGGAAGCCGGCATGGTGATGGTGAACCTTCCGACGGCAGGCGTCGACTTCCATGTTCCCTTCGGCGGACGCAAGGGATCGTCCTACGGTCCGCGCGAGCAGGGCAAATACGCCGCCGAATTCTACACGACCGTGAAGACGGCCTATACGCTGGCCTGATCCGGACCGAATCGCTCCGGCCGGGCCGGTCTCGGATCAGTCTCGAACCGGAAATGCTTCGCAGAACGCTCCCATTTGTCGCACCGTTTCCTGAAACGGTGCGACAAATGTTCTGTTTTTTCCCTTTGTCTTGTTCGCGCGCTGGACATATCCGTCCCGGTCAACATATTGTCTTCGCATTCGTTTCGTCGCTTTTAGAACATCGGAGGGCCAGATATTGATCCGGATGGCGGGAATCCATCTGCCGAGATGCCATCCCACGCGTCTGGTCTCAGCCGTTGTCGCCTGCCTCTTCGTTCTGTCGGCCTTTCATCTGGCAAGCGGACCGGCCTTTGCGCTGCAGCGGCTGGAAAAGCCGTTGTCTTCGGAAAAGGCAAAGAAGACGGGTCAGTCCGGCAAGGATCGCGATTGTCGATTGCGAAACGCGCAGACGAATACGGATCAGCCCGGCAGCGGATCGCCCGATGCCGGCTATCTACCATCCCCGGCGCTCGCCTGCAGGCAGGAGCAGGCCTCCAGCGGCGGTTCGGCCTTTCCGGCAAGAGGCGATGGGCGGAAGCCTCGTATGGCTTCCGAGCCGCGGGCGCCTCCGGCGTGGCGGAGCTGACGACCGCGCAAGTGTCTGTGGTCGTTCCTCTCCTGCCGTTTCGCCTTCGCGCGACTGCCTGCAGGATAATACGGTGCAGCCCGTGGTCGTTCGGCTGAAGCTGCATCTCTTGCCCCTTGCGGCATCGTCAATTCCGAGCCTGAAAGCGACCTGACATTCATGACAGGAGATATTCTACTATTGCTGCTGGTATTGCTTCCCTTCGCGGGAAGCCTTGCCGCTGCAATGCTGTTGAGCACCGCCTCGCGCATCCTGCCGGCGTGGCTGGCGGGGGGCGTCGCCTTTGTCTGCCTGGCGATCACCGCGTGGTTCTATCCGGCCGTCGTCGGCGGCGGCGTCATACGTTATGAGATCGAATGGCTGCCCGAATTCGGGTTGAACTTCACGTTGCGCATGGACGGTTTCGCGTGGATGTTCTCGATGCTGGTGTCCGGCATCGGCTTCCTGGTCGTGGTCTATGCCCGCTACTACATGTCGGAAGAGGATCCGGTACCGCGCTTCTTCTCCTTCCTGCTCGCCTTCATGGGCGCGATGCTCGGCATCGTGGTCTCCGGAAATGTCATCCTCCTGTCGATCTTCTGGGAGCTGACGAGCATCTTCTCCTTCCTGCTCATCAGCTACTGGCACCAGAACGCCGCCGCGCGCGATGGCGCCCGCATGGCGCTGACCGTTACCGGCATCGGCGGCTTTTCGATGCTGGTCGGCTTTCTTCTTCTCGGCCATATCGTCGGCAGCTACGATCTGGATCGCATTCTTGCCGCCGGCGACCAGATCCGCGCGCACCAGCTCTATCTTCCGGCCATCATCTTCATCCTCATCGGCGCGCTGACGAAGAGCGCGCAGTTTCCGTTTCACTTCTGGCTGCCCAACGCCATGGCGGCCCCGACCCCGGTCTCCGCCTACCTGCATTCCGCAACCATGGTGAAGGCAGGCGTCTTCCTGCTCGTGCGCCTCTGGCCCGCGCTTTCCGGCACCTATGAATGGTTCTGGCTCGTCGGTGCCGCCGGCATCGTGACGCTCGTCCTCGGCGCCTATTTCGCGATGTTCCAGCAGGATCTCAAAGGCCTGCTGGCCTATTCCACGATAAGCCATCTCGGGCTCATCACCACGCTTCTGAGCCTCGGCAGTCCGCTGGCGGCGGTTGCGGCCATCTTCCATATGATTAATCATGCCACGTTCAAGGCATCGCTCTTCATGGCGGCGGGCATCATCGACCATGAGACCGGAACGCGCGATCTGCGCCGCCTCAGCGGCTTGTTCCGTTACCTGCCGATCACCGCCACGCTTGCGATGGTGGCGAGCGCGGCGATGGCCGGCGTGCCGCTCCTCAACGGGTTCCTTTCCAAGGAGATGTTCTTCGCCGAATCCGTGGAGACGCATGCGGATTCCATCCTGGACCGTATCCTTCCCTATGTGGCGACCGTTGCCGGCGCGTTCAGCGTCGCCTATTCGCTGCGCTTCATCCACACCGTCTTCTTCGGCCCGCCGCCGACCGATCTTCCGAAGGAGAAGCCGCACGAGCCGCCGCACTGGATGCGCTTTCCGATGGAATTCCTGGTCTTTGCCTGCCTGGTCGTCGGCATCGTGCCGAGCCTTTCCATCGGGCCCTTCCTGCACACCGCGGTCGTCGCCGTACTCGGGGACCGGACGCCGCAATACAGCCTCGCCGTTTGGCACGGCATCAACACGCCGCTGATCATGAGCGTCATTGCGCTCGCCGGCGGAGCGGTGCTCTATTTCGTCCTCAAGGACTATCTCGCGCGGTGCGAGGATGGCCCGCCGTTGTTCCGGCACCTGCGCGGCCAGCGCATCTTCGAGCGCATCCTCGTGACCTTGTCATGGAAATGGGCGCGCTGGATGGAGGCCCGCTTCGGCACGCGAAATCTGCAGCCGCAACTGCGCCTCGTCACCGCCGCCGGTTTCCTGGCCGGCTTCCTGCCGCTCTATCTGTCCGGGTTCCAGCCGGAGCTTCCGTCTCCGTCGAGCGTCGATCCCGCTTTCGCCATGATCTGGCTGATCGGCATGTTCCTGGCGATCGGGGCCGCCTACCAGGCGAAGTACCACCGTCTCGCCGCACTGGTTCTGCTCGGAGGGGCAGGGCTCGTGACCTGTGCTACGTTCATTTGGCTCTCCGCCCCTGATCTTGCGATCACCCAGCTCCTGGTGGAAATCGTCACCACGGTGCTCATCCTTCTCGGCTTGCGCTGGCTTCCGAAGCGCGAAGAGAAGGTGGACGACGGCATCAGCTTTGCCGCCCGCATGCGGCGCTTCCGCGACTTCGCGCTTGCCGTCGTCTGCGGCGTCGGCATGTTTCTCATCTCCTATGCGGTGATGACGCTGCCCGTACCGGACGCGATCGCCAACTACTTCCTCGAGCGCGCCTATTCCGAAGGGGGCGGCAGGAACGTGGTGAACGTCATTCTCGTCGATTTCCGCGGGTTCGACACGATGGGCGAAATAGCGGTGCTGGGTGTCGTGGCGCTCACCGTCTTCGCACTGCTGCGCCGGTTCCGTCCGGCGCCGGACAGCATCGAGATACCCGAGCAGCAGCGCATCCAGAACGCCTTCGACGATGCCAGCCCGGATCGCTCCGAAGGCGATACCGTCCGCGATTACCTGCTGGTGCCGTCCGTGATCATGCAGTGGCTGTTCCCGGTGATCATCACCCTTGCCGTCTACATCTTCATGCGCGGCCACGATCTGCCAGGCGGCGGCTTCTCTGCCGGCATCGCCATGGCGATCGCCTTCCTGCTGCAATATCTCGCAGGCGGCACGCGGTGGGCGGAGGACAGATTGAGGATCCTGCCGCTGCGCTGGATGGGTTTCGGCCTGCTGATGGCGGCGGCCACGGGCATCGGATCCTGGTTCTTCGGCTATCCGTTCCTGACGTCGCATTCGCAATATCTGGAATTCCCGCTGATCGGGAAGGTGCCTGCCGCCACCGCACTGCTTTTCGATCTCGGCGTCTTCTCGCTGGTGGTCGGGGCGACCGTGCTGATCCTGATCGCGCTGGCGCACCAGTCCATCCGCATGCATCGCGTCCGTGCCCTGGAAACGACCAGAACGGAGGAAACATAATGGAACTCGTTCTCGCCGCCGGCATCGGCATCATGACGGCCTCGGGCGTGTGGCTCATCCTGCGTCCGCGCACCTATCAGGTCATCATCGGCCTTTCGCTTCTTTCCTACGCGGTCAACCTGTTCATCTTCGGTGTCGGCGGGCTGAAATCGAACGCGCCGCCCATTCTCGAGGATGGCATCGACATATCGAAATTCGCCGATCCGGTGCCGCAGGCGCTGGTGCTGACCGCGATCGTCATCGGCTTCGCCACGACGGCGCTGTTCCTCGTCGTGCTGCTCGCATCCCGCGGACTTACGGGCACCGACCACGTCGACGGCAGGGAGCAGCCGAAATGACGGGTTGGCAGCATCATCTCATCGTCGCGCCGGTGCTCATCCCGCTTGCCGCGGCGGCGCTGCTCCTGTTCTTCGACGAACGGCGCCGCGTCCTCAAGGCGATGATCGGCATCGTCTCCACCGTGCTGCTTGCCGGCGTCGCGATCGCGCTTTTCCGCCTGGAACTTAGCGCCTCGCAGCCGGGAAACACCTTCAACGGCGTCTATCTGCTGGGCAACTGGCCGGCCCCCTTCGGCATCGTGCTGGTTCTGGATAGGTTATCGGCATTGATGCTGGTGCTGACGGCTATTCTGGCCGTTCCGGCGCTCGTCTATTCGCTCGCGCGCTGGCATGCGGCCGGGGCGCACTTCCACACCCTGTTCCAGCTTTTGCTGATGGGGCTTAGCGGCGCTTTCCTCACCGGCGACCTGTTCAATCTCTTCGTGTTCTTCGAGGTGATGCTTGCCGCCTCCTACGGCTTGCTTCTTCATGGCTCCGGTCCGCTGCGCGTGAAGGCGGGCCTGCATTATATCGCGATCAATCTCGCGGCCGCCCTGCTGTTTCTCATCGGCGTGAGCCTGATCTACGGCACGACCGGCACGCTGAACATGGCGGATCTCGCGCTGCGGATCGCCGATCTCGAGCCACGCAGCCGCATGCTGATGGAAGCCGGCGCCGGCGTGCTCGGCGTCGCGTTCCTGATCAAGGCAGGCATGTGGCCGTTGAACTTCTGGCTGCCGACGGCCTATAGCGCCGCCGCCGCGCCCGTGGCCGGCATCTTCGCCATCATGAGCAAGGTCGGCATCTACGTGATCCTGAGGCTTTCCCTGCTTCTTTTCGGCGAGGGCGCGTCCGGGGGCTTCGGCCTCCATGTGATCCTCTTCGGCGGAATGGCGACGGTCGCCTTCGGAACCATCGGGGTTCTGGCTTCGCAGGCGCTCGGGCGGCTTGCGGGCTTTTCCGTGCTCGTCTCTTCGGGCACCCTGCTTGCAGCGCTTGGGCTCGGCAATGGTGCCGTGACGGCAGGCGCGCTCTTCTATCTCGTCAGCTCGACCCTGACGATCAGCGCCTTTTTCATGCTGATCGAGCTCGTGGAACGCGGCCAGGATGCGGGTGCGAGCGTTCTTGCAGTAACGATGGAAGCCTATGGCGACGTCGACGAGGAGGAACCGGAGGACGAGGTGGGCATCGCCATGCCCGGCACGATCGCCGTTCTCGGCACCTGTTTTGCCGCCTGCGGCATCCTTCTGTCGGGCCTGCCGCCGCTTTCAGGCTTCGTCGCCAAATTTGCGATGCTGTCGGGCATGATCGGCTCGGGTACGGCAGGGCAGGCGCTGCTGCCGGCTTCATGGTGGGTCGTCCTGTTCGTCATCCTGTCAGGCCTCGCAGCACTGATCGCAATGACGCGCGCAGGCATCCGCACGTTCTGGACCTCCATGGAGGGAACGGTTCCGCGGGTTCTGGTCATGGAGGTCGCCCCGGTGCTGCTCCTGCTGAGCCTTACTCTGGCACTCACGGTAAATGCGGGACCGGCGATGCGATACATGGACGAAACCGTGAAGATCCTCAACACGCCGATCGTCTACATCGATGCGGTCACGACGGCACGGCGCGCGGGACAGGAAGCCAGCGAGCAGCCGGACGGGGAGGGGCAGGACTGATCATGCTTCCGCATCCGCTTCTTGCCCTCTCCCTCGTCGTCATGTGGCTGCTTCTCAACGGCTTCACGTTCGGCCATCTCATCCTCGGCGGCCTCGTTGCGATCATCGCCTCCTGGGGCATGGCCGCGCTGCGTCCCTCGAAACCGAAGATACGGGGCTGGTACCTGCTGCCGAAATTCGTCGGCGTCGTTCTTTACGACATCGTCCGTTCGAACATAGCCGTTGCGGGCGTCATCCTTTCCGGCCGTCGGCGGCATTCCGGCTTCATGACGGTCAACCTCGACTTGAAGGACACCACGGCCCTTGCCATCCTGGCGGTCGTGATGACGAGCACGCCGGGTACCGCCTGGCTGGAATACAATTCGGCCGACGGCACCGTGCTCATCCATGTGCTCGATCTCGTGGACGAGGAGACCTGGCGCGACCTCATCAAGAACCGCTACGAAAGAATGCTGATGGAGATATTCCAATGAGCGTGGTCGTCATTTACTGGTCCGTACTGGCCGCTCAGGTGATGCTGGCCGCCGCCATGGCGCTTGCCGCATTCCGGATGTTCCGCGGCCCGCGGGCGCAGGATCGCGTGCTCGGCCTCGACACGCTTTATGTCAATGCGATGCTGCTTCTCGTCACCTTCGGAATGCGCTCCGGGCGAACCGTCTATTTCGAAGCGTCGCTGGTGATCGGGCTTCTGGGTTTCGTCGCCACCGTCGCACTTGCCAAGTTCATAATGCGAGGGGAGGTGATCGAATGATGCATGCTGCGGATCTTCCCCTGTGGGCAGCGATAACGGTCGCATTCTTCCTTCTGCTCGGCGCGGGCCTTACCCTGATCGGCACAATCGGCTTTTTCCGCCTGCCGACCTTTTACGAGCGCCTGCATGCCCCGACGCTGGGCACCAGCTGGGGCACGGGAGGGATCATGCTCGCTTCGATGATCTTCTTCACGGTTCTCTCGCAGCGGCCGGTGGTTCATGAAATTCTGATCGGCATCTTCGTGACCGTCACTACCCCGGTCACGCTGATGCTGCTTGCCCGGGCGGCGCTCCATCGCGACCGCGTCGAAAGGAATCCCGACGTACCCGCCGCTTTGGCGCCGAAGGAGGAGATTGGCGCCGTATCCGAAAGCGACGCCTGACGAATGCGTGGGCGAATTTTGCTCGCGAAATTCCGAAAATCTTAATCTCGAACTGGAAAAATCCCCGCGCAGCAAGGAATTCCTCCCGGTAAACTGGCAATGCGGAATAAGAAAATCGTTGTTTTGACGTCGCATGTCTTCGTGGACGGGTTTCGCAAGGCAAGCGTGCACTTCGTCGCGCGTGATTGGGCGGCGCGAGGCAACGAGGTCTATTTCTCCACCGTCGGCCACAGCCGGTTCAGCAAGTTGAAGCAGCCCGTCCGCTACGAGGCTCTGAAGCGGACGCAGGATAACCGTTATGTCGAGATCGAGCCCGGCTTGCATGCGGGCGCCTATCTGCCGGCGCTGCATGCCTTCAGCAGCCGCAACCGTGTCGCCAACATGCTTGCAAGGCCGCTCTTCGCCCTCTATGGCAGCTATCTGCCGCCTTTCATCGCCGACCAGGTCCGCGGGGCCGATCTCGTGGTTTTCGAAAGCGGGACGCCGCTCGTTTTCTTCGCGCTCTGCCGCAAACTCAATCCGAAGGCGCGGACCCTCTATTTTTGCCGCGATCTTCTGAGAAGCGTCGGCGCCGCGCCGGTCCTGCGCGCGCTGGAGCGCCGGCATATCGCAAGTTTCAGCCGCATCTGCGTTCCGTCACGCCGCCTCGGAGAGATGCTGCCTCCCGGCGGAAACGTCGTCTATATCCCGCAAGGCGTGGATCGCGCTGTCTTTGACGAGGCCAGGACATCGCCCTATCCGCAGGGCAGCCGCAATGCGATTGCCGTCGGCGACATGCTTTTCGATCGGGAGGCGATCGCCGGAATGGCTGCGGCGGCACCGGAGGTCTCGTTTCATCTCTTCGGCGTGAACTGGCAGGGAAGCGCTTCCTCGAATATCGTCGTCCATGGGGAGCGCGCGTTCGAAGAGATCGCTCCCTACATACGTCATGCCGATATCGGACTTGCGCCCTACCGCCTGACCTATGACGAGGTCTATCTCGCGGAATCGAGCCTGAAGCTTCTTCAATATGGATATTGCCGGCTGCCGGTCGTCCTGCCGGATCTCATCCCGGTATCACGCGGCAACGAGGTTACCTATCGGATCGATGCGCAAACCGAATGGCGTTCGGTCGTCGATCAGGCCTTGGCGATGCCGCGATCGAAAAGCTTCGGTGAAGGCATCATGACATGGGAAGAGGTCTCGCAGGAAACCCTTGCCGCGGCCTTCGCGTAAGCGTCGTTCCCTTCAGCCTGCACGCGGCGCCAGGGCACGGGCGAAGCCCCGCAGCACTGCCTTGAGCGGTTCCGGCAGCCTTGCGCCCATGGGTTCGGTCAGCATCTCCATCTCCTCGGCTTCGATGACCCTGAGGAGCCGGATGGCCATGGCGTAAACCACCGCCCCCGCACCAATGGCGGCGGCGACGCCGGGAAGACTGGGCAGGATCTGCAGCACGCCATGGGCGGAAAGAGCACAGAGGAAGGCTGCCGCCAGGATCCTGGACACCGTCGCAAAAGGAAATGCGGGGCCGCCTTTGGCCCGCACGATCATCAGCAGCATGCCGAGCGAGAGCGTTTCCGTCGCCGCACGAGCGACGGCCGCTCCCGGCACGCCTGCTGCGGGAATGGCGACGAGAAGCATGAGCATGATGGCTGCGGCGCTGAATGACGTGGTGATCATGAGGCTCTTCCCATGGCCTCTTGCGGCAAGATAGCTCCATGGCACGACGGAAAATCCCATCAGCGCGGAGAACGCGAGAAGCGTCGTCGCTGCCGACGTGGCCGGCCGGAAATCCTCGCCGAACACGGGCGGCAGAAGAGCCGGAATGACCGCAGCACCTCCAAGGCCGACCGGAAGGAAGACGAGGGCGATCAGCCGGATGCTGCTTGCATAAAGCGTCGCGTCGGATTCCGCCTGTCCGCCATCCGGGGGCTCGGCGGAGAATCCGACGATCAGGGCCGGGGAAAGCTGCAGGGCGAACTGCCCGATCAGGCCGGCAAAGACGATCGCCACGGCGAAGTAGCCGATCTCGGTGGCGGAAAGGAAAAAGCCGAGGATGAGGAACTCGATGCGCGACAGGGCGACGATGTCGATCATGTCGCTCAACCACATATGGCGGCCGTAGCTGCGCATATCGGGCGCGAGCGCCGCAGCGGTTCCGGCACGGCGGAAGTCGACGTAGCGGCCGAGCCGAAGGGCCTGCGGCAGATATTTGGTGAGCATGCCGGCAAGGGCGCCGGCGGGGCCGAAGAACCAGGCGCCTGCGAAGACGAGTGGGATCTGTATCAGCCCGCCTATGACGGTGCTTGCCGCAGTCTCCCCGAAACGGTTGTGCCCGCGCGCCGCCGCGGTCGAGAAGGCCGCAAGCGCATAGGCGACGAAAAGCACGGCGACGGCGCTCCAGAGCCAGCCGCCCGCATCGGCGTGCGAGAAGCGATAAAGGGCATAGGCCGCCGCCAGCGCGAAGACCGCCCCGACAGCGCGGGAAAACCGCCGGAATGCCGCGTTGACGACGGCTCTGCGTTCCTCATCCTGCGCAAGCCCCGCCACATATCGCAGAACCGTCTGCGGCATGCCGAGATCGGCGATCGCGCAAGCCGAGACCGCAAGCCACATCATGAATGCGACGGTGCCGGAGCCGCTGGGTCCGAGGAGCCGGGCAACGATGATGCTGACGAGAAAACCGGTGACCAGCGACACGACGGTCGCCGCCAGATTGAGCAATGAGGATCGTAAAACACCGGCCATTCGTCATTTTCACATGAAAAGATAACATTGATTTAATTTTAGGGGAGCATTTCTTTAGCCTTCACAACGCGGGGTAGGTGAGATGGCTGAAGACGCGATACGAAGGGAAACCTTCCTGATGCCTGGTTATCAGGCCAGGACGCTGAAGGAAACCGTGCGTCATCTGATCTGGCGCGTCATCGCTCCGCTTCCGGACAGGCCCTATCTCGCCCTCAAATATCTGGTGATCAAAGGCAGTTGGCCGAACATCAAGAACCCGCGCACCTTCAGCGAGAAGGTTCAGGCACGAAAGCTCTTCGATCGCAATCCGCTGTTTCCGGTGCTCGTCGACAAGGCCGCCGTGAAACCGTTCATCGAGGAAAAGCTGGGCGCCGGCTATTCCGTGCCGAGCTACTGGGTCGGGATCGATCTTGCCGATGTCGACTGGTCGAAGGTCGAGCTCCCCGCCGTCGTGAAGCCGACGCATGCAAGCGCGCAGGGGCGTTTTCTCTATTCGCGGGACGATATCGACAAGCTCCTGGCCGACAATCCCGTTCCACGGTGGCTGAAGCTGGATCATGCCTTCTACAACAGGGAGTGGGCCTACAGCCAAGTGCGGCCGCAAGTGGTCATCGAGGCGATGCTTCGCGCGAATGGCGGAGTTCCCTGGGACTTTCGGTTCTTCACCTTTCGCGGCAAGGTTTCCCACATCGAGGTCAACATGCGCGTCGATGGCAAGGGATACGCGTGCCACTATACGCCGGAATGGCAGAAGCTGCCTCTTTACGATCCGGACTACCTTCCCCTCTACACCGGCGAGCTGCCGCGCCCGCCGCGGTTCGACGAGATGATGTGGGTGGCCGAGACGATCGGTCGCGATCTGGATTTCGTGCGCGTCGACCTCTACGCCAGCGACGACTGGGTACGAGTGGGGGAGCTGACGCTCTATCCCGGCGGAGGCTTCGAGCTTTTCGACCCTCCGGAATACGACCGGATCCTCGGCGACAAATGGGATCTCGCCTTCGACATTCCGGCCTGAGGAGGAACCGTCAGGCCGTGGCGCCGGGAATGATCTCGTAGCCGGTATCGACGATTTCTCCGCCCGACGGACGTCCGCGATTTTCGAGCAGCCGCTCGGCCGCGACCTTGCCGATCAGGAAGCGATTCGAGCGTACGGTCGAAAGCGGCACGGGCAGCGCCTGGCCGATATCGAGCCCGTTGAAGCCGAAGAGCCCGAGCTGGTCGCGCGGCACGATGCCGGCGCTCAGGCAGTGAAAATAGCCTCCCACCGCCAGGTCGTCGTTCGAAAAGACGACGACATCCATGTCCGGCGTCTGCTGCAGCAGGGCCGCCAGCGTCTCCCTGCCGGCAATTGTCGAGCTTGGTCCCGCAAAACGCTTTTCGGCCTCAAGCCGCAATCCGGATTCTGCGAGCGCCGCACAGAGGCCTTCATAGCGGAAGCGTGCCCGCCGGTCGGCGTCCCAGTCGTGTCCGACATAGCCGAAGCGGCGATAGCCGCGCGCGATGAGATGCTTGACGCTGTCGTAGCCGGCGCGTCTGTGCGACAGGCCGACGGCGAGGTCGATCGGCTGCGAATCGATGTCCATCAGCTCTGCGACCCGGACACGGCTTTCCGCGAGCATTCTGACCGTCGCCTCCGTATGCTCGAACCCGGCCATCACGACCGCCATCGGCTGCCAGGCGAGAAGGGAGGCCACGATCTCCTGTTCCTTCTGCATGTCGTAATCGCTGACGCCGAGAAGCGGCTGATAACCGCTGTCGCCCAGCCCGGCATAGATGCCGCGCAGCACTTCCGGAAAGACGATGTTGGACATCGAGGGGAGAATGACGCCGATGAAGAGCGACGCTGCCGACGCCAACGTTCCCGCGGCGCGATTGGGCACGTAGCCCAGGCTTTGGATCGCGTTTCGAACCCGCTCGCGCGTCTTCTCCGCGATCGGTCCCTTGTTGCGCACCACCCGGGACACGGTGATCTCGCTGACGCCGGCGAGCCTCGCCACCTCGGTCAATGTCGGTTTTTCGCGACCCATGTTTCCTCCCCTCAAGAAGACGCCTCCACGACTTTGGTCGTATGACAGCGCTACCATTTCTGCTTGCGGCAGGCTAGCTGTTGTGCTCAACTCCCCATCAGCGCTGTCAAAGAATGGCGCGTGGAGGAGGCCGATGGCATGGCATGTTCCGTTGCGGTGGTGGGTCTCGGCGCCATGGGGCTGGGAATGGCGCATTCGCTGCTGCGCGCAGGCCATCGTGTCTCGGGCTTCGACATAGATCCCGCCGCGCTGGAGCGGCTGGAAGCGGCCGGCGGCAAGGGTTTTCGCACGGCAAGGGAAGCGGCGGCGGGCGCCGACATCCTCGTGCTGGTCGTCGTCAATGCGGCGCAGACGGAAACGGTGCTCTTCGGCGAAAACGGAGCTGTCGCGGCCATGCGACCGGGCGCGGTCGTCATCGCTTCGCCGACGATCGCTCCCCTGGAGGCGAAGTCCTTTGCGGCGCGGGCGGGCGAAGCGGGCATTCTCTATCTCGACGCGCCGATCAGCGGTGGTTCGGCGAAGGCCGAAACCGGGCGGCTGACGGTGATGGCCTCGGGCTCTCCGCAGGCCTTCGATGCCGCTCAGCCGGCGCTCGATGCCCTGGCCGAAACGGTTTATAGGCTCGGGAATGAACCGGGCATCGGTTCTTCGTTCAAGATCGTCAATCAGCTCCTTGCCGGGGTTCATATAGCGGCTGCCTGCGAGGCGATCACCTTTGCCAAGAAGCTCGACCTCGACATAACGCGGGTCTTCGAGGTCATATCGAAATCGGCGGGCAACAGCTGGATGTTCGAGAACAGGGTGCCGCATATCCTTGCCGGCGACTACACGCCTCACAGCGCGGTCTCCATCTTCACCAAGGATCTCGGCATCGTCTCCGATCTCGGGCGGAAAGAGAAGTTCCCTCTGCCGGTCACGAGCGCCGCCCTGCAGCTCTTCGTCATGGCGGAGGCGGCAGGCATGGGGGCCGACGACGATTCGTCCGTTGCCCGCCTGCTGGCAGGGATCGCCGGTCTGGAGCTGCCGGGAATGGGAGCCGAGAGCACGTAAGTGGAAGGAATACAGATACGGAGCGGACGAATTCCGGGATAAAGGCAAGAGGAGGCCTTCGGGAGCATCGTTCGATCCGCATGCGAAAACGAATCCGGGAGGACTGTAGATGGCGGCTGTCGACTTCGTCGATGTCAGGAAATCATTCGGTGCATTCCCCGTCATCAAGGGGGTGGACATCGGCATCGAGGACGGCGAGTTCGTCGTTCTGGTCGGACCGTCGGGTTGCGGCAAGTCGACCCTGCTGCGGATGCTCGCCGGTCTCGAGAACATCACGGCGGGAGAGATCCGGATCGGCGATCGCATCGTCAATGCGCTGCCGCCCAAGGATCGGGACATCGCCATGGTGTTCCAGAATTATGCGCTCTATCCGCATATGACGGTCGCCTCCAATATGGCCTTTTCCCTGATGCTGAAGAACTCGCCGCAGGCGGAGATCGACAAGCGCGTGGGCGTGGCTGCCGAAATCCTCGGCCTTTCCAAGCTGCTCGACCGTTATCCCCGCCAGCTTTCCGGCGGTCAGCGCCAGCGCGTCGCCATGGGCCGGGCGATCGTGCGCGATCCGCAGGTCTTCCTGTTCGACGAGCCCTTGTCCAACCTCGACGCCAAGCTGCGCGTCGCGATGCGCGCGGAAATCAAGGAGCTTCATCAGCGTCTGAAGACGACGACCGTCTATGTCACGCACGACCAGATCGAGGCCATGACCATGGCAGACAAGATCGTCGTCATGCACGACGGTATCGTCGAGCAGATCGGCGCGCCGCTGGAGCTCTACGATCATCCGGCCAATCTGTTCGTCGCCGGCTTCATCGGCTCGCCCGCCATGAACATGATCAAAGGACGGCTGAAGGACGACCGCAGCGCCTTCGTTGCCATCGACGGCACGGAATTGCCGGTCGTCGTTCCTTCGGCGGCGGCCACCGGCCGCGATCTCGTCTACGGCCTGCGTCCCGAATATATGCGGCTCGATGCGAACGGCCTGCCCGCCGAAGTGGTGGTGATTGAGCCTACGGGCTACGAGACGCAGATGATCGTGCGGTTCGGAGGAACCGACGTGACTTGCGTCTTTCGCGAGCGTGTGACTGCGGCGCCGGGCGAGAACATCCATCTCGCGATCGATGCCGCCCATGTTCACCTGTTCGACGCGGAGAGCGGAAGGAGGCTTTACGATTGAACCGCTCCGGCGGCGATCGGAGGAAAGAGGAGTTCCATCGGTCGCCATCGGGCGGAAAGGCTTCCGGAAAGACCGGGCGCCGATGCCGTGGCATTCGTCAAGCGGGACGGCGGATGCCGAAGGAGAAGCTCCCGCGTTTCAAGGAGGAGTGAGATGATAATCAAGAGACGTGATTTCCTTGCCGCTTCGGCCGGTCTGGCCGGCATGGCGGGCTTTGGAATACGCCCGGCCTTCGCCCAGGCGGCGGAGCCGACCTATACGCCGGAAGAGGGAGCCACCCTGAGGCTGCTGCGCTGGACGCCTTTCGTGCAGGGCGACGAGGAAGCCTGGCTCGCCAATACGAAGAAGTTCACCGAAGCGACCGGTGTCGAGGTTCGGGTCGACAAGGAAAGCTGGGAGGATATCCGCCCGAAGGCTGCGGTTGCCGCCAATGTCGGCTCCGGCCCGGACATGGTGATGTGCTGGTTCGACGATGCGCACCAGTATCCCGACAAGCTCGTGGACTTGACGGAGCTCGCAAACTATCTCGGCGGGAAATATGGCGGCTGGTATGAGGGCATGAAGGGTTATGCGGCGCGAGACGACAAGTTCATCGCCATGCCGCTGACCGCCATCGGCAACGCCGTCGTCTATCGCGACAGCCACATGAAGGCGGCCGGCTTCAGCGAGTTCCCGAAGGACACTGTAGGCTTCCTGGAACTCTGCAAGGCCTTGAAGGCCAAGGGAACGCCTGCCGGCTTCCCGCACGGGAAGGCGGTCGGCGACGGCAACAACTACGCCCACTGGCTCTTGTGGAGCCACGGCGGCAAGATGGTCGACGAAACCGGCAAAGTCGCCATCAACAGCCCGGAAACGCTTGCCGCGATCAACTACGCCAAGGCGCTCTACGAGACCTTCATTCCGGGCACGGAAAGCTGGCAGGATATCAACAACAACCGCGCCTTCCTCGCCGGCCAGGTGTCGCTGATCGCCAATGGTGTTTCCGTCTATTATGCGGCTAAGAAGGACCCGGCGCTGGCGGAGATCGCCGCCGACATCCGCTCGACCAACTTCCCGATCGGCCCGATCGGGCAGAGCGTCGAGCTGCACCAGACGAGTTCGCTGCTGCTCTTCAGCCATACCCAGTATCCCGAGGCTGCCAAGGCCTACATCAAGTTCATGATGGAAGCCGAGCAGATGAACGCCTGGATCACCGGCGCCAGCGCCTATTGCTGCCAGCCGCTCAAGGCCTTTGCCGACAATCCGGTCTGGACGTCCGACCCGATCCACGCGCCCTATGCACGTGCATCGGAGACGCTCCGGCCGAACGGCTATGCCGGTCCTCTGGGTTATGCGTCCGCCGCCACCATGGCCGACTATGTCCTCGTCGACATGTTCGCCCAGGCCGTCACCGGGCAGATGACTCCGGAAGACGCCATGGCCGAAGCGGAAAGGCGAGCGAACCGCTACTACCGGGTCTGACTAGTGCATGTCGCGTGCTGCGGTTTTGCGATAACGGCTGCATAAAAACAAAGACCTAAAGCGCAGTAGGCGAAACTGAAAGATCGCGATGCGCTTCAGGGCCGCCCCGCCAGCGTGAGCCGCCGGCGGCATGCCATTGCCTCCGACCGCGCCGGCTTCCGATTGCCGGCGCGGGTTCGATTGAATTTTCGAGAAAGCCGGAGATATCCGATGTCCACCGTGCCGTCCGGGAAAATCCCTCGATCGACCGTTCCGCTGATGCAGAGCAACAACGTGCTCGGCCTGATGTTCATGTTGCCGGCAGCCGTCTTCCTGGTCTGCTTTCTTACCTATCCGCTCGGTCTCGGCGTCTGGCTCGGCTTCACCGATACCCGCATCGGCCGTGACGGCATTTTCATCGGGCTCGAGAACTATCAGTTTCTGATGGCGGATTCGGTCTTCTGGCTCTCGGTTTTCAACACGCTGCTCTATACCATCGTCGCTTCGGTGCTGAAGTTCGGGCTCGGCCTCTGGCTTGCCCTGCTGCTCAACGAAAACCTGCCGTACAAGTCCTTTTTCCGGGCGATCGTGCTCCTGCCGTGGGTCGTGCCGACGGTTCTGTCGGCGCTTGCCTTCTGGTGGATCTACGACAGCCAGTTCTCCATCATCTCCTGGTCGCTGATGCAGCTCGGCCTGATCGACGGGCCCATCAACTTCCTCGGCGATCCGACCAATGCGCGCGCCTCGGTGATCGCCGCCAATGTCTGGCGCGGCATTCCGTTCGTCGCGATCTCGCTGCTGGCCGGACTTCAGACCATCCCGGCCTCACTGCAGGAAGCCGCATCGCTCGACGGCGCCACCAGTTGGCAGCGCTTCCGCTACGTGACCCTGCCGATGCTGACGCCGATCATCGCGGTGGTGATGACGTTCTCGGTGCTCTTCACTTTCACCGATTTCCAGCTCATCTACGTGCTGACCAAGGGCGGTCCGGTCAACGCAACGCATCTCATGGCGACGCTCTCCTTCCAGCGCGGAATTCCCGGCGGCCAGCTCGGGGAGGGCGCGGCGATCGCCGTCGCGATGATACCCTTCCTGCTCGCCGCCATCATGTTCAGCTTTTTCGGACTGCAGCGCCGCAAATGGCAGCAGGGCGGACAGGAATAATTCGGGAGACCGCCATGAACACGACCGTGAAAATCGATAAGGACGTTCTCACCGACAATGCCGAGGGCATGAGCTATCTCAATCGCCTGCCGCGGCGCATCGTCCTTCTCTACCTGCCGATGGCGGTCTTCGTCTTCGTGCTGCTGTTCCCGTTCTACTGGATGGCGATCACGGCGGTGAAACCGAACTCGCAGCTGACCGACTACAACAATTACAGCCCATTCTGGGTGGTGAGCCCGACGCTCGACCACATCAAATATCTCCTGTTCGAGACCTCCTATCCGGGCTGGCTGTGGAACACGATGCTGGTTGCGGTCGGCTCCACGATCCTGTCGCTCGCAGCCTCCGTCTTTGCGGCCTATGCCATCGAGCGGGTCCGCTTCACCGGTTCACGCCCGGTCGGCCTGATGATTTTCCTCGCCTATCTCGTGCCGCCGTCCATCCTTTTCATCCCGCTAGCCTTCATCGTCTTCAAGCTCGGAATCTACGATTCGAAGCTTGCGCTGATCTTCACCTATCCGACGTTTCTCATTCCCTTCTGCACCTGGCTGCTGATGGGTTATTTCCGCTCGATCCCCTTCGAGCTCGAGGAAAGCGCGCTGGTGGACGGCGCGTCGCGCTGGCAGATCCTGGTAAAGATCATCCTGCCGCTCGCAGTTCCGGGCCTCATCTCCGCCGGCATCTTCGCCTTCACGCTTTCCTGGAACGAGTTCATCTATGCGCTGACCTTCATCCAGTCGTCGGAGAACAAGACTGTGCCGGTCGGCGTGCTCACCGAACTCGTACGCGGGGACGTGTTCGAATGGGGTGCCCTGATGGCGGGCGCGCTCTTCGGGTCGCTGCCTGTGGTGATCCTCTATTCCTTCTTCGTCGACTATTACGTTTCGTCCATGACGGGCGCGGTCAAGGAATAGTGCCCGGACAAGGCGCGCCAGTGACCGCCAGCAGTCATCGCCAGCGCGCCGTCTTCGCGATCCACTCCCGCGTCCTGCCCTCGGGATCGGCATCGAGCGTGATGTCGGTGACGACGGCGGCGCTGTCGGCACCATGCGCGAACACGCCGTCGATCCGATCGAGGTTCAATCCGCCGATCGCCACCAGCGGAACGGTGCCTATGCGCTCGCGCCAGATTCCTATCTTTTCAAGGCCTTGTGGCGCCCACTTCATCTTCTTCAGGATCGTTGGGTAGACCGGTCCAAGTGCGACATAATCGGGTTTGGCCGCAAGCGCCGTATCGAGCTCGGCATCGTCATGGGTGCTGAGTCCGAGCTTGAGACCCGCCGCGCGGATGGCACCGAGATCGGCGTCGGCAAGGTCCTCCTGCCCGAGATGCACGAAGTCGCATCGCTCCTCGATTGCGATCCGCCAGTAGTCGTTGACGATGAGTTGGCAACCGTGGGCAGCGCAGATCCCCTTGGCCGCGCGAATTTCCGTCCGCAGTTCGGCTTCCGGCCGATCTTTGATGCGCAGCTGCACAAGTTTCACGCCGAGCGGCACGAGCCGTTCCAGCCAGGCCGCACTGTCGACGATGAGATAGAACGGATCGAGCTTCACGAGAACACCGCCTTGCCGATGACCGGCGTCGAGGGAACGGCCATGTCGCGGGGCTCAAGCATACCTGCGCCGAAGGCTTCGCGCCCGGCGTCGATCGCCTTGGCGAAAGCTTCCGCCATCGATGCCGGATCAGTCGCTCCGGCGACGGCGGTATTGAGGAGGACGGCGTCATAGCCGAGCTCCATGACGGCTGCGGCATGCGACGGCCGGCCGATCCCCGCATCGACGATCAGCGGAACGTCGGGAAAATGGGCACGCATGGAGCGAAGGGCGGGGATGTTCTGCGGCCCCATCGCGCTGCCGATCGGTGCGCACCACGGCATCAGCACCTGGCATCCGGCCTCGAGCAGGCGTTCCGCGACGACGAGATCGTCCGTCGTGTAGGGGAAGACCTCGAAGCCTTCCTCCGTCAGGATGCGTGCTGCCTCCACCAGCCCGAAGACGTCGGGCTGGAGCGTGTCGTGATTTCCGATGACCTCCAGCTTGATCCAGCTCGTTCGAAATACCTCGCGGGCCATTTTGGCCGTCAGCACTGCCTCGGATACCGAGTGGCAGCCGGCGGTGTTCGGAAGGACCGCAACGCCGAGGTCGCGGATCATTTCGAAGAAGGCGCCGCCCTGCTTTCCGCCGGCCGTTTCCCGGCGAAGCGAGACGGTGACGAGTGCCGTCTTGGAGCGTCTGACGGCATCTGCGAGCACGGCGGGGGAGGGATATCTTGCCGTCCCCAACAGCAGCCGCGAGGGCATTTCCTTTCCGTAAAGCGTCAGCATCATCTCACCCTCCCTGCATGGGCGAAAGGATTTCGATCCGGTCGCGTTCGTTCAGGCGGTGACCGTCCCGGTCTTCCCGGTGGACGAGTTCGCCGTTGACGGCGGTCGCCAGCCAGTCGCCTTCGTATTCCAGCCGGCTCATCAGTTCCGAAAGCGTGCCGATGTCGTGGTCCTGCTCTTCGCCGTTAATCGTAAGCTTCATTGATCGTCTCCATTGAGTGGCGGCCTTCGAGCGCCAGGGCGGCCGCTTCGCGCGCGAGGGCGGGCGAAAGCAGGAAACCGTGGCGGTAGAGGCCGTTGATAAAGATGGTTTTTTCCTTTCGGATCACCTTAGGCAGATTGTCGGGGAACGCGGGACGGATGCCGGTTCCGGTCTCGACGACGCGGGCCTCTGCAAAAGCCGGATGCAGCGCGTAGGCAGCATTCAGGAGCTCCATGAGAGAGCGTGCCGCGATCGGTCCCCGTTCGTCCGTTTCGATCATGGTCGCGCCGCACATGAAAAGCCCGCGGCCGCGCGGCACGATATAGAGCGGGATGCGCGGATGCAGCAGCCGTACCGGACGCGACAACGACAGCTCCTCCGTCCCGAGATAAAGCATTTCGCCGCGCACGCCGCGCAGATTGTCGAGGCGGCCGATCTGCACCGCGCCGGTGCAGTCCACCACGAGGTCGAAGCCGGGCTGCTCGTCGCGCACGAAGCGGACGTTTTGTCCGGCCAGCGCCTCCCGCAATCCTCCCAATGCCTTGCGCGGGTCGAGATGCGCTTCCTGCGGAAAGAACAGGGCCTGCCGGAACCGCCCCGCAAGTGCCGGCTCCAGCGCCGCGACGCCGTCCCCGTCAAGCCACTCGTAGCCGGACGTTCGCGCCGCGAAGCGCTTCAGTTCTGCGCTGTCGCGGGCGGGCGCGACGACGAGGGTTCCGTTCCGACGAACCTCGCCCGGAAGCGCTTCGTCCCACCAGTCCGCAGCATCACGGCCAAGCGTCAGAACCGCTTCTTCGGCGCTCTCGCGCTCGCACCAGGGCGCGAGCATGCCGCCCGCAAACCAGGAAGCACTGCCCGCCGGGGCCGGCGAGGTCTCGGCCACCGTAACGGGCAAGCCTCTCCGGCTGAGCTCCAGGGCTGCGGTGAGGCCGGCAACGCCGGCCCCCCTCACCAGAATGCGCATCGCTACTCTCCCGCGGGCGCTGCCGCGCCATCGACCGGCATATAGAGGTCGCCGCCGTCGCGGTATTTCGCCGCCATCGCCTCAAGCCCTTCCTTTTGCGCTTCGGCACGGATGTCGTGGGATATCCGCATCGAACAGAATTTCGGGCCGCACATGGAGCAGAAATGGGCGACCTTGTGCGCTTCCTTCGGCAAGGTCTCGTCGTGATAGGAGCGCGCCGTTTCCGGATCGAGCGACAGGTTGAACTGGTCCTCCCAGCGGAACTCGAAGCGGGCACGCGACAGCGCATCGTCGCGGATCTTCGCCGCCGGATGACCCTTGGCGAGATCGGCCGCGTGCGCCGCGATCTTGTAGGTGACGACGCCGACCTTCACGTCGTCGCGGTCCGGCAGGCCCAGATGCTCCTTCGGCGTGACATAGCAGAGCATCGCCGTGCCGAACCAGCCGATCATCGCCGCGCCGATGCCGGAGGTGATATGATCGTAACCGGGCGCGATATCGGTCGTCAGCGGCCCGAGCGTGTAGAAGGGCGCCTCGCCGCAAACTTCAAGCTGCTTGTCCATGTTCTCCTTGATCTTGTGCATCGGCACATGGCCGGGGCCTTCGATCATCACCTGGCAATCCTTTGCCCAGGCGATCTGCGTCAGCTCGCCAAGCGTTTCCAGCTCGGCAAACTGCGCCGCATCGTTTGCGTCCGCGATCGAGCCGGGACGCAACCCGTCGCCGAGCGAGAAGGACACGTCATAGGCCCGGCAGATATCGCAGATCTCCTCGAAATGCTCGTAGAGGAAGCTCTCCTTGTGATGATGCAGACACCACTTGGCCATGATCGAGCCGCCGCGCGAAACGATGCCGGTGACGCGGTTGACGGTGAGCGGGATATAGGCGAGCCGCACGCCCGCATGGATGGTGAAATAGTCGACGCCCTGTTCGGCCTGCTCGATCAGCGTGTCGCGATAGACCTCCCAGGTCAGGTCTTCCGCGATGCCGTTCACCTTCTCCAGCGCCTGGTAGAGCGGCACCGTGCCGATCGGAACCGGCGAATTGCGGATGATCCATTCGCGGATATTGTGGATGTTGCGGCCGGTCGAGAGATCCATGACCGTATCCGCACCCCAGCGGATCGCCCAGACCATCTTCTCCACCTCTTCCGCCATGGAGGAGGTGACCGCCGAATTGCCGATATTGGCGTTGATCTTGACCAGGAAATTCCGGCCGATGATCATCGGCTCGGTCTCCGGATGGTTGATGTTGGCCGGAATGATGGCGCGGCCGCTCGCGACCTCCTGGCGAACGAATTCGGGCGTCACGAAATCCGGGATATGGGCGCCGAAGCTTTCTCCGTCACGCAGGAGCGCTTCCTTCGCAGCCTGTCTCCCGAGGTTTTCGCGGATGGCGATGAATTCCATTTCCGGCGTGATGATGCCGGCCCGCGCATAGGCAAGCTGGGTTACGGCCTTGCCCGCCCTCGCCTTGAGCGGCACGTTGCGAACCGGGAATTCCGGCGTCAGCCGCTCGCCGGTGGCAAAGCCGTTGTCTTCCGGCTTCACCAGGCGGCCCTCATAGCTTTCGACATCGGCGCGCGCCTTGATCCAGCTTTCGCGAAGCCGCGGCAGGCCGGATTCGATCGCCACGGCATGGGCGGGGTCCGTATAGGGACCGGAAGCGTCGTAGACCGTCACCGGCGGTTCGCCCGCCGTCGGATGCAGCGCGATCTCGCGCATGGGAACCCGGATATCCGGATGGACGATGCCGGGCTTGAAGACTTTCGTGGAAGCCGGAAGCGGGCCGGTGGTGACGACCGGAGTAAGCTTGGGGGTGGCGATATTCATGGGCAAGGCTC
Organism: Shinella sp.; assembly: GCA_033795365.1. Lineage (GTDB taxonomy): Bacteria > Pseudomonadota > Alphaproteobacteria > Rhizobiales > Rhizobiaceae > JARYGU01. Next base: position 52,868 of record JARYGU010000001.1, on the reverse strand, counting down.
CAAGGTTTGACGTTTGGAGACCCAGTCCGGTGTTGGAATGATGGAAAAACGCCTTGAGCCGAGTGGCCGGAATCCCGCCATGGGCGCATTCAGCGTTCGCACCGTCCCTACGCCAGTATGAACTGGATCAGGTTCAACGGGTCACTGCGCGCTCTAGCAGTATCTCAGCCCCTTGCCGGGACCCCCCTGGTGAATGGCGCAAGGACACCATCATTCGGCCAGGCTCGTCAAGCTTTAATCGCATAGTCTGAAATTTTGCCGCTCCGGCCTTTCCGGACGATCGGCGGACGGCGGTTCCGCTTGACGAAATTCTGGCCGGACCACACACTGAACAAGCGGGCGACGGTGTGCGAAGACATGCCGAAACGGGAGGTCTCGTCCGCGGGAGGAACAGATGACGGAATCCATCAGGCTCTTTCGGGGCAGGTTCGGGCATGTCTCGCTTCTGAACGTTTGCAGCAACCTGGTGACCCATGCCCATCCGGAACTGCATATCGTCATTTGGCTTTCCGGCGCGCCCGGACGCATGACGGTCGGAGGCGAGAACGTCGACCTCAAGCCCGGCGTGGCCGTCGGGATCAATTCGTTCCAGCCGCACAGCCATGTCTTCGGCGAGGACGAGACGCCCGGCACTTTCCTTGCCTTCTACATCGATACGGAATGGCTCCGCATCCGCCGCAATCTCGCGGCCGGGGCGCCTGCCTTCGCCAATCCGCTGATCCCGCTCGATGCCTGGCTCGGCGAAACGGCGGCAAGCGTCATGGAATCGCTGACGTCGATGGAGGCGGACTACGATCTCCTTGGCTACGAGCTGGAACGCTATATCGACCAGCTCATGGACGCTGCCGACGCCGCGCGACCCAGGATGCCGGCGGAGCAGTTCCGCGGCGGCCGCGATTTCCGCGTGCGCAAGGCGATAGCGCTCATGGAGGCCAATGTCGGCGAACGTCTCTGTCTGGACCAGGTCGCCCGCAGCGTCGGTCTGTCGCGTCCGCATTTCTTCGCGCTGTTCAAGGAACACATGAACGTCACGCCGAACGTCTACTGGAATACGTTGCGGATCGCCGAAGCCGTGCGCTGCCTGCAGTCGTCGGACGAATCGATGACGGCCGTCGCCTGCAATCTCGGCTTCACCTCGCAAGGCAATTTCTCCCGCTTCTTCCGGGAGCATACCGGCGTACCGCCGACGGTCTACCGCTCGGCGGCCAACGAGGGGCTGCGCGCCGCTTCCGCGGGACAAACGGAACGCGCGCGCCTCTGTCCCTGACCGTCTTCGTCCCCGGCCGTCGATTTTCAGACTGACCGATAGAAGGGCTAGACTGATCGATAAGCGCGCCGGCCCGCCGCCTCTAAAGTGATCGTGAACGGATCATTATGAGGATTATCACATGCCGACAGTCACCGTCTCCTCCGTCATTCCGGCTCCCGTCGAGAAGGTCTGGGAACGTATCCGGGATTTCAATGGCCTGCCGAGCTGGCATCCGCGCATGGTCCGCAGCGAGATCGAGGACGGCTTGCCGTCCGACCGGATCGGCTGCGTGCGGAAATTCGAGCTCGTTTCCGGCGCCACGCTGCGCGAGAAGCTTCTGGCCTTCTCCGACGAGAACCACTCCGTCACATACAGTATCCTCGAAACCCCGCAGCCGATCAGCAATCACGAGGCGACGCTGACGCTGAGGCGCGTGACGGACGGCGACCAGACCTTCGCCGAATGGACCGCCACCTTCGATGCGCCTGCGGAAGAGGCCGACAAGGTCGCGGCCGGAATGGGCGCAAACGTCTTCCAGGGCGGGTTCAACGCCCTCAAGGATCATTTCGCGAGCAAGAGCTGAGCGGAGGGACGCCAATGGGACTGACCCTGCAGACATTTCCGACGGTCGCGGACGCCGCCCGCTTGCTCGCGGGCGATCCTGCGGCCCGCTATCTCGGCGGCGGAACGCTTCTGGTCCGCCACGCGAACGAAGGCGATACCTCCTTCTCGGCCTATGTGCGCACGACCGATCCCGGCTTGTCAGCAATAATGGTTGCTGACGGCAGCGTCCGCCTCGGCGCATCGGTGACGATGGCGGCAGTCGCGCGCCATCCGGAGCTTGCCTTCCTGGCGCCCGCCGCCCGCGCCGTCGGCGGTCCGGCTATACGCAACATGGCGACCGTCGGCGGCAATCTTTTCGCCCCGACCCCCTATGGGGACTTCGGTGTCGCACTGCTGGCGCTGGATGCGATGCTAGACATCGATGAAACGAGCATTCCAGCCGAGGATTTCTTTGCTAGCAGGCAAAGTTATGGCCGTTCGATCATCCGTTTTGCGAGCTTTCCGCTCGCGGCGGGAAACGGTCTCCGCTTCCTGAAGGCCTCCCGAATCCGGCCGAAGGGCGCATCGGTGGTGACGATCGCGGCCGTCGTCCGGGAGGAGGGCGGAAAGGTCGCGGATGCGCGGATCGCCTTTGGTTGCATGGCCGACAGGCCGATCCGGGCCAAAGCGGCGGAGAAGGCGCTCATCGGGCAGCCTCTCACGGCAGAGGGTATCAAGCCCGCCTTGGCCGCGGCGCTGGAGGGCACCGCGCCCGTCACCGACGCGATCGCCAGCGCCTGGTACCGCAGCGAAGTCCTGCCGGTTCATCTCGGCAGGTTGCTTCTGGGTTAGAGCCATTCCAGGATTGCGGGAGGAAAACATGACCAAGGTTCCGGTTCAATTCAGCCTTAACGGCGCGGACATCGCCGAGTTCGTGGAAAGCGGCGTGACGCTTCTCAAGCTCCTTCGCGAAAAGGCCGGCGACATGTCCGCCAAGGGCGGCTGTCATCAGGGCACTTGCGGAAGCTGTTCCGTCCTCATCGACGGCGAGCTCCGCCTGTCCTGCCTGACGCTTGCGGAAACCTGCAACGGTGCGGCGGTGGAAACGACGGCAGGCCTCGCTGAGAGCGGGGTCCTGCATCCGCTTCAGCGCGCCTTCTCCGAAGGCTTCGCCACCCAATGCGGCTTCTGCACGCCGGGCATGATCATGGCAGCCAAGGCGCTTCTCGATCGCAATCCATCGCCGAGCCGCGAGGATGTTGTCGAGGCGATATCCGGCAATATCTGTCGCTGCACCGGATACGAGCCGATCATCCAGGCGATCCTGGCCGCATCGCGCGCCAATTCGCTGAGCGCTGCCTGAGGAGGTCCGGGATGGAACTGCGCAAGGAATATTTCGCCGACGAACGCAAGGACGACCTGAAGGAGATCGGTCAACCGCGGATACGCTCCGACGCGCTCGGCCATGTCACCGGCACGACGACCTATTTCGCGGATCGGACCTTGCCGGGTCTTCTGCATCTGAAGATGGTGCGCAGCCCGCATCACCACGCGCGCATCCGCAGCATCGACCTTTCCGAAGCGGAGAAGCATCCGGGCGTCGTGCGGATACTCACCTCCAAGGACGTTCCGCAGAACGTATACACGATCCTGACGCTGATCCAGGTCGGTCCCGAGGACGAAACGGTGCTTGCGGCCGACAAGGTGCGCTGGAAGGGCGAGGCGGTGGTCGCAGTGCTCGCCGAGAGCGAACGTGCCGCGCATGAGGCGGTCGCGAAGGTGAAGGTGGATTATGAGGTGCTGCCGGCGGTGCTGAGCATCGACGACGCTCTTGCGCCCGATGCGCCCGTCGTCAACGAGTATCACGGACGGAACTATTACCGCTACGACAGCGGTGAATGCCGCAAGGTCCGGTTCGGCGATATCGAAAAAGGCTTTGGCGAAGCGGATCACATCCTCGAGCAGACCTATTCTTCTGCTCCGATCGAACACGCGCCGACGGAAACGACGGGCTGCATCGTCATGCCGGAAGGCAACGGCCGCTTCACCTGCTATACCAACACGCAGGCGATGTTCTTCACGCTCGACAACACCTCCATCATCCTGCAGATGGAAGGGCAAAAGCTGCATATGGTCGGCGGTACCGTCGGCGGCGGCTTCGGCGGCAAGGTCGACGTCATCGTCGAGCCGATCGCGATCCTCGGCGCAAAGCTGACCGGGCGGCCCGTGTCCTTCATCTACAGCCGTCAGGAGGAGATGCAGATCTCCTCGCCGCGTGCGGCCGAGAAGCTCGTCATCAAGGATGGCGTCATGAAGGACGGGCGCATCGTCGCGCGCTACGTCAAGGCCTATATCGACGCTGGCGCCTATTCGCGCCACTCGCCCTACGGCGCCCAGAAGTCGGCCGCGCATTTTCCCGGCCCCTATACGGTGCCGAATGTCTGGGTGGACAGCTATTGCGTCTACACTAACCGTACGCCGTCGAGCGCCATGCGCGGATTCGGCGTGACGATCGGCGACTTTGCCCTTGAAGTGCAGATGGACAAGCTTGCGCGGCTCATCGGCATGGACCCGCTGGAGTTCCGCTTCGTCAACGCCTATCGCGACGGCGACATGAAGGCGCATCGTCAGCCGACCGAGGGCGCGGCGTTGATCGAATGCATGCAGGAGGCTTCGCGTATCGCCAGCTGGCCGGTCGCGGAAAAGTACCTGCAGATGTCGTCCGCAACCAGGGAGGCCTGAGATGACGATGAAGCGCGGCCGCGGCGTCGCGGCGATAAACTATCCGACCGGCATGAACCTCGGTGGCGACCCGACCCAGGCGCTCGTCCATTCGACGCCGACCGGCAATTTCATGGTGTCCTTGTCATCCGTCGATCTCGGACAGGGGATGAAGCAGATCATGGCGCAGATCTGCGCCGAGACCATCGGCGTTCCGACCGACCGCGTCGTCGTGGATACCGCCGACACCGACACGGGACCCCATTGCATGGGAACTTTCGCCTCCAGAGGTACGCACCGTGCCGGCAATGCGGTGATCCAGGCGGCGAAGGAGGCGCGCCAGGTGATGCTCGAAGTCGCTGCCGAGGAATTGGAGGTCAACGCCTCCGATCTCGATACGGACGGCAAGGGCAATATCCATGTGAAGGGCGCGCCGCAGCGCTCCATATCGATCTTCGATACGGCGCTGGCGGCGCATTTCAAGCGCGGCCGCTCGATCTCGGGGCGCGGCATGTTCCTGATCCCGCGGTCCTACCCCGACGCCGAAACCGGTGCGATGAAGCCTTCCACCTGCTATGCCCACGCCTGCACGGTGGCCGATGTCGAGGTGGACGACGAGACCGGCGAGGTGAACGTGCTTGCGGTCAAGAACGTCTTCGAGATCGGCCGCGCGCTCAATCCGAAGATGGTCGAGCAGCAGCTCGTCGGCGGCTCCTGGATGGGCATCAGCCATGCGCTCTACGAGACGACCGAGCCCTACTATCCGAGCCGCGAGCATGGCGGCACCGACTTCAACGAATATCTGATGCCGGGGCCGGGCGATCTCGCCGAAACGGAGATCGTGGTGCTGGAGCGTCCCGCCGCCGACGGTCCCTACGGAGCGAAGGGCCCGGGGGAGATGTGCGCCAATCCGCAGATCCCCGCGATCGCCAACGCGATCTACGATGCCGTGGGCGTGCGCATCGATACGTTGCCGATCACGCCGGAACGGATTCTGAGGGCTTTGAAGGAGCGCGGCGCCGTTCCTGCGAACTGAGGATTTCCGATGAAAGAGCATGCCGACCGATCGCAGATCGCTTCCCCCGAGGCGCTGGCGGAGCGTTTCGAAGCCTGCCGCTATATCGCGGACGAGGGATTGGCGACGGCGATCTTCCTTGCGGTTCAGCTCGGCAAACCGCTGTTGCTGGAAGGCGTGCCGGGGGTCGGCAAGACGGAAGCCGCAAAGGCGATGGCGGCAATCCTCGGCCGCGATCTCATCCGTCTGCAATGCTACGAGGGCATCGACGCGCAGCATGCGCTCTATGAATGGAATTATCAGCACCAGCTTCTTGCCATCCGCCAGTCGGGCGAGCGGGAGATCGACCTCTACGACGATCGCTTTCTGATCGCCCGGCCGTTGCTGCAGTCGCTGCAGGCCGCGAAGGAGACCGTGCTGCTGATCGACGAGATCGACCGTTCGGATCACGAATTCGAGGCGTTGCTGCTGGAATACCTTTCGGACTTCCAGATATCGATCCCGGAGCGAGGCACGATCCGCGCAAAGGCCCGGCCGGTCGTCGTTCTGACATCCAACCGCACCCGCGAACTCGCCGAAGCATTGCGGCGGCGCTGCGTCTACCACTGGATCGCCTATCCGGATCCGGTGCGCGAAGCGGCGATCATCATGGCGCGGGCAGGGGATGTCGCGGAGAAGACGGCGCGCGCCGTCGCCCACGCTGTCGGGATGATCCGCGCCCGCCCGCTCGCAAAGCCGCCGGGGATTTCCGAAGCCGTCGAATGGGCGAATGCCGCCACCATCCTCGAAAAGGGCGGCAGCCCCTGGCCGGAAGCCTTCCGCCGGGCGATCGGCGTCGTCGTCAAGGACGAGGAAGACCTCGGCACTATCGCGCCGGAGCTTGATCGTATCCTGGAGGAGGCGCTGGCATGAGCACAGCAGCCCCAGGCCTGCCGCAGGCTGTCTTCCCCTTCGTGGAATTCACCCGGCTCCTCAGGCGCCATGCCTTTCCGGTCGCGCCGGAGCAGGCTACGGCCTTCCTCTCGGCGGTGGAATTGCTTGGTCCGAAAAGCATGGAGGACATCCGCCAGGCGGGGCTGGCCACGCTCGCCCCACCTCCCGATCGCCGCAGCGAGTTCGACGCCCTGTTCCGGCTGGTTTTTTTCGGGGAAGCCGGTTCCGTGGCGGTCGATGGCGAGGAGGACGAGGAAGCGCGGATCAGGGACGACCACCGCCCGGAGCAGGAGCGTCGGGAACCGGTCCGGCAGGAAGAGGGGGGTGCGTTGGCCTCCGCCCTCGATCAGCCGGGCGTCCGGTCATTCGATGAGGCTGCCGAAGAGGATGAGCTCGCCCGCCTCCGCCGCTCTCTCGCATCCGTATTGCCGGCGCGCCGTTCCTTCCGCCGCGTGAGAACCAGGACCCGCGGGCAGATCGACCTCCGCCGGTCCCTGAGGGCGATCGTGCAGGCGGAGGGAGACATGCCGCGTCCGGAGCGGAGGCTTCGGCAGATCGTTCCGCGCCGGCTGGTGCTCCTGGTCGACATCTCCGGATCGATGAAGCTGCATACCGGAGATTATCTGAAGGTCGCCCATGCGGCGGTGCAGGCGGCGGCTCATACCGAAGTCTTCACGTTCGGCACGCGGCTGACGCGCATCACCGGCTGTCTGCGGCCAAGAGACGAAAAGCAGGCGCTTGCCCTTGCTGCAGCCGGCGTCGAGGACTGGGACGGCGGAACCCGGATAGGGCCGGCGCTCGCCGCCTTTCTCTCCAACCCGCGCTTCTCGGCGCTGGCGCGCGGTGCCGCGGTCGTCGTCCTTTCCGACGGGTTGGAGCGCGGCGATCATGCGGAGATGGCGGCGGCGATCCGCAGGCTCTCGATGCGCGCCCATCGGCTGTCCCTTGCGACGCCGCTCGCCGGCGACCCGAGGTTCCGGCCGGAAACGGCGGCGCTTCGCGCCATCCTGCCGCTCCTAGACGATCTCGTGGACAGTTCATCCGTTTCCCGGCTTGTCCGGTTCTTCCTTTCGCTCGGCCGGCCCGCGCCGCCGGCTGCGGCGGTCTGGCGGAGGCAGGCAGATGCACAATATAGTTGATTCCCACTTCCATATCTGGCGGCAGAAGGATCTGCCATGGCTCAACGGCCCGATGGTGCCGCGCATCTTCGGCCCCTATGAGCCGATCCGTCGCGACTATCCGATGACGGAATACCTCGGCGACCTGCAGGGGCTCGGCGTCGAGAAGGCGGTTTACGTCCAGACGAACTGGGCGAAGGAAGATTTCGAGAAGGAAGTGGCCTGGGTGAGCGATGTGGCGAGGGAGAACGGCTGGCCGCACGCGATCGTCGCCTACGCGGACATGACGGCGGATGACGCCCGGCGGCAGCTCGACCGCCTGAAGGCCTATCCGCTGGTGCGCGGCGTACGCATGCAGCTTCACTGGCACGAGGTGCCGGAATACCGCTTCGCACCGTCGCCGGATCAGGTGATCGACCCGGTTGTGCGCAGGAACGTCGCCCGGTTGAAGGACTACGGCTATTCCTTCGATCTGCAGCTTTTCCCCGCCCAGATGAAGGATGGCGCCCGCCTCGTCGCCGAAAATCCCGGTATCGAGTTCATCATGACGCATACCGGCATGCTGACCGGCCGCGATGCGGCGACGCAAGAGGCCTGGAAGGCGGGGCTGCGGGAATTCGCGGGTATGGCGAATTTCAGCGCCAAGCTCTCGGGGCTGGGCACCTTCGTCCACGCGAACGACCCGGCGCTCATATCCTATATCGTCGACAACGCCATCGAGATTCTCGGCGGCGATCACCTGATGTTCGGCTCGAACTTCCCGATCGAGAAGCTGTGGACGACTTATGAAGCGCTTCTGCAGGCGCATCGCGATGCGGTCGCCCCGCATGGCGAGGCGGTTGCCCGGAACATCTTCCGCGAAACGGCAATTCGCGTCTACCGTCCTGCCTGAACGCTACTCCATCCGCCTGCGGAACAGCCAGGCGGCGGCGCTAAGCGTGACGATCGCGATCAGGAAAAGCGGGATCGTCTGGTTCACGACCTCGCTCGCCGGCATGTCCTTAAGGAAGACGCCCTTCACGACGACGAGGAAGTAACGCAGCGGATTGACGACCGTCACCGGCTGCAGCCAGGACGGCATGTTCTCGATCGGCGTGGCAAAGCCGGAAAGCAGCATCGCCGGCACCATGAACAGAAAGGCGCCGAGGATCGCCTGCTGCTGCGTCATCGACAGCGCGGAGATGAAGAGCCCGAGGCCGACCACCGAGGCGAGATAGAAGAAGGCGCTGCCGTAGAGCAGGAAAAGGGAACCGCGCAACGGCACGCCGAAGACGAACACCGCCGCCAGCACATAGACGGTGATGTGGAAGAGGCCGATCATCATCGGCGGCACCAGCTTGCCGATCAGAATTTCGTGGGTCCTGAGCGGAGACACCATCAACTGGTCGAAAGTTCCGAGCTCGCGCTCGCGGGCGATCGACAGCGCGGTGACGATGAGGCCGATCAGCAATGCGATGCTGGCGACCAGATTTGGCACCATGAACCATTGATAGATGAGGTTCGGATTGAACCAGTTGCGTGCGATCGTGCTCACGGAACCGGCTGACATGCGCTGCCCGGAGGGCGTGTCGGCGGAAAGGCTTCCGGCGATCTGCGTCAGGTAACCGGAAACGATCTGCGATGCGTTGGATCGCCGGCCGTCAAGGATGACCTGCAGGTCCGCCGTCCGCCCCGCCTCGATATCGCGCGAGAAGCTCGGGCCGATGGCAACGGCCGCGATCACGTCCTGCCCGTCGATCGCCGCATGCAGCGCTTGCGGGCTCTGCGTGCGCTCCACGCTGCGAAACGTCGGGGAACCTTCTATCCGCTGGATCAGTTCGATCCCCCAGCGGCCGCTGTCGCGGTTCAGCACCATGACGTCGACATTGCGCACCTCCAGCGTCGCCGCATAGGAGAAGACGAGAAGCTGGATGATCGGAGGTCCAATCAGGATGGCGCGCCCTTTCGGATCGCGCAGCACCGCCAGCAGTTCCTTGACGATCAGCGCCTTGAGCCGCGTCCACCACATCTCAGCCGATCCTCTTTGCGGTGCTGCGTGCGGCAAGCACGAAGAGGATGCCGCCGATGAACAGCATGACGGCGATCGAATGCAGGAACATCGGCCAGATATCGCCCGCGAGGAAGACCGTCTGAAGGCTCGGGATCAGGTAGCGTGCTGGCACGATGAAGGTGATCCACTGGATGACCGTCGGCATGGAATTGATCTCGAACAGGAAACCCGACAGCAGGAAGGCGGGCAGGAAGGCGGAGATCAGCGCAAGCTGCGAGGCGAGGAACTGGTTCTTCGTCGCGGCCGAGATCAAAAGTCCCTGTCCGAGCGCCGGCATCAGGAAGCTTGCCGACAAGGCGTAGAGGGCGAGGATGGAACCGCGAAACGGAACGCTGAACAGGAAAACGGCCAGGAGCACGCAGAGCGTCATGGAGGCAAGCGCCAGCAGGAAATAGGGCAGGATCTTGCCGGCCAGCAGTTCCAGCGCCGTCACCGGCGTCGCCATCATCGCCTCCATCGTCCCACGCTCCCATTCACGGGCGACGACGAGCGAGGTGAGCAGCGTGCCGACCAGCGTCATGACGATGGCGATCGAGCCGGGGACGAGGAAATAGCGGCTCGTCAGCTCCGGGTTGAACCAGAAGCGCTGCTCGACCATGATAGGCGGGTCCGCCGTTGCGGTCTCCGATGCGCGCTGACGTTCCCAGTTGGTGACCGCGCCCTGCACGTAGTTCTGGACGAAATTCGCCGTGTTGGGGTCTGACCCGTCGACGATTACCTGAACGGCGGGATGCAGTCCGGCGGCATGGTCTGCCGTGAAGCGCGCCGGGATCACGACGATGCCGCGTACGCGCCCGAGCACCAGATCCTCCTCGAAGTCGCGCCGGTCGCGGCCGCTCGCGACGGCAAAGTAGCGCGAAGCCTGGAAGCTTGCCGCCAGATCGTCGGTGATGGGCGTGCGCTCCTCCACCACCAAGCCGACGCGGGTGCGCGTCGTATCGAGCGAGACGCCGTAGCCGAACAGGAAAAGCAGGATCAGCGGCAGCACGAAGGCAATCAGGATGCTGCTCGGATCGCGCACCACCTGATAGCTTTCTTTGCGCACCAGAGCGGCGAAACGGCGGAGGCGGGCGGAGGAGGGGAGCCGGGTGCTCATGCCGCTTGCCTTTCTTCCGACCCTTGCACCAGCGCGATGAAGGCATCCTCCATCGTCGGGTCCGGCAGGTCCTTGCCGGCCACCCGCGCCTTCAATTCGTCCGGCGAGCCGAGCGCGATCGAGCGGCCGCGGTAGATCAACGAGATGCGGTCGCAATATTCCGCCTCGTCCATGAAATGCGTGGTGACGAGCACTGTCACGCCCTTTTCCACGAGTGCATTGATATGCGTCCAGAATTCCCGCCGGGTGATCGGGTCGACGCCCGAGGTCGGCTCGTCGAGGAAAAGAGCCTCCGGTTCGTGCATGACGGCGCAGGCGAGCGCAAGGCGCTGCTTCAGCCCGAGCGGCAGGTCCTTCGCGGACATGCCTACGAGCCGGCCGAACTCGAATATCTCCGTCATCAGCGCGATGCGCTCGCGTCTGCGTCTGCCGGTGAGGCCGTAGACGCCGGCGAAGAAGCTGAGGTTCTGTGCGACGCTGAGATCGCCGTAGAGCGAGAATTTCTGCGCCATGTAGCCAAGCCGGTTGCGTGCCTCGGCGGCATCCCGGCGAAGATCGAAGCCGGCCACCCTGCCTTCGCCGGCGCTTGGTTTCAGCAGGCCGCACAGCATCTTGAAGGTCGTGGACTTTCCCGCCCCGTTCGGTCCCAAAAGGCCGAAGATCTGCCCGCGCGGGATGTCGAAGGTGATGTCGTCCGCGGCGGTGAAATCGCCGAAGCGTTTGGTCAGCCCCTTCGCTTCGATCACCGGCCCGTCGTCGCCGGTTTCAAGCGCTTCCTGCGCCTCGGCGAGTCTCGAGCGGCCGCCCGGCCCGCCGCCGAGCATGTCGACGAAGGCATCCTCGAAGCGAGGCTCAGTCTCTTGCGGCCGGGCGCTGCCGATCGTGCTGCCAAGGCCGTCCGGCTTCGTGCCCGGCTTCAGCACGAGCCGGATCGCCTCTCCCTGTATGACGCCATCGACCACGTTTTCTTCGTCAAGCAGGCGTGCAAGCACCTGCCTGCGGCGCCCCTGGATGCCGGACACCCGGAAGACCCGGCCGTCCGCGCAAGCGGTCAGATCGGAGGGAGGACCGGCGAAGAGAAGCTTTCCCCGGTTGAGAAGCAGCACCCGGTTGCAGGCTTCCGCCTCGTCCAGATAGGCGGTGGACCAGATGACACCGATGCCTTCTTCCGTCAGGTCCTGCACCATCTTCCAGAGGTCCCGGCGCGAAATCGGATCGACGCCGACGCCCGGTTCGTCCAGGAGCAGCAGGCGCGGTTTCTTCAGAAGCGCGCAGGCGAGCCCGAGCTTCTGCTTCATGCCGCCGGAAAGCTTGCCGGCGAGGCGCCCTGTGAAGCGCTTCAGATCGGTGAAGGTCAGGAGCTCGTCATAGGTCGAGGCGCGCTCGTTCTCGGGAAGGCCGCGCAGATCGGCATAGAGGTCGAGGTTTTCCTGTACGGAAAGATCCTCGTAAAGCCCGAAGCGCTGCGGCATGTAGCCGATCGCGCTGTGGATGCCGGCCGCGTTCGCCGCGGTGTCGAAGCCGAGGACCGAGATCGCGCCGGCATCGGGCAGCATCAGGCCGGTCATCAGGCGGATCAGCGTCGTCTTGCCGGCGCCGTCGGGGCCGACGAGCCCGGTGATCTCGCCGCCGCGGATGGCGCCCGAAACCGCATCGAGGGCAGGGGAAGCCGCTCCGAAGCGCTTCGTCACTTCCGAGAAGCGGACCAGCTCGCCGGCGTCGCCGCTGTCCGCGCGCGCGTTCATCGTTCCGCCGCCTGCAGCGTGGGAAAGCGGATCGTCACCGGCATTCCCTGCCGCAGTCCTTCGTCCGGCTTGTCGATCACGATACGCAGCCTGTAGACGAGATCGGTCCTGAGCTCCGGCGTCTCGACGGACTTCGGCGTGAATTCCGCCACCGGTGATATGAAGCCGATCTTGCCATCGTAGCTTTTTTCCGGTGCGCTGTCCGATGACACCGCGACCCGCATGCCGGGGTGGGTGCGTCCGAGGTCCGGCTCGCCGACATAGGTCCTGACCCAGACGGGTTTGGAAAGCGAGAGCACATAGACCGTATCGGCCGGCGAGACGATCGCGCCCGTTTCACGCACCCGCGACAGGATGATGCCGTCGCTCGGCGCCTTCAGCTCCGTATCCTCTCGGGAAATCCGCGCCGAGGCGAGCGAGGCTTGCGCCGCCTCGAGCTGCGCTTGCGCCGTTGCGATGTCTTCCGCCCGCGTGCCTTCCTCGATCAGCTTCAGCGCCTCGCTTGCCGATTCCGCCCGCGCCTCGGCGCTTGCCCTGGTGGCTATCGCCTGATCGAGCTCCGATTGGGAAATCGTGCCGTTCGGCCGCAGCCGTTCTGCACGGCCAAAGGCAAGTTCCGCATTTTTCAGATCCGCGAGCCGCTCGTCGTAGGCCGCGCGGGCCTGCGCGATTTCTGTATCGCGGGCTCCGGCTTTCAATTTGTCGAGCGTCGCGCGCAGGGCGGCGGCATTTGCCTCGGCGGATGCGACGGCATAATCGTAGGGCTTACCGTCCAGCCGCGCGAGCACCGTTCCCGCCTCGACGGCATCGCCTTCGTCGACGGCAAGATCTGCGATGCGGCCGTTGACGCGGAAACCGAGGGATACCTGGCGGATATCGACATTGCCGTAAAGCACGAACGGCCTTTCGCGCGGCGGCAGCCAGCCCAATCTTTCCGGCAGGCCGTACCACCACGCGCCCGCGGCGGCCAGCACCAGAATGAGCACGACCGGAACAATCCTCTTCATGCCATCTCTCCTTCGTGTGCGACTGCGGCCACCAGGCGGGTGGCGTGCCCGCGCACGATTTCGATCTCCTCGGGGCCGGCGCTTTCCCATTCCATCTGCCGCAGCACCGCCGCATGCGCCATGCGGAAGACGAGGATGCTGCCGACGAAGGAAATGGTTCTGAGCCGCACCTCCTCGCTGGCGGGATCCTTGCCGAGGATCGTTCCAACGAGCCGCCGCGCGATCTCGATCATCGGCCGCATGACGCCCTGATAGACACGCTCGAAGGCTTCGGTGGGCTCCATCTGCTCGCGAATCAGGAAACGAGCCCAGGCTTCGGATTTCCCGCTCATGAAGAGTACGATCATCGTCTGCGCGATCTCGGTCAGGAAGGCGCGCGCTTCGCCCTCGCTCAAGGGTTCGCCGTGCGCGTCGAGCTCCGTCAGGCGACCGCGAACCCGCTCGCGAAGCGCGCCGATATGCGCGCTGATGAGCGAGGTCAGATAGTCGGCGGTGGCGATATACAGCCCTTCCTTGCCGCCGAAATAATAGGGAATGGCCTGCAGATTGACCCCTGCAGCCTCGGCGAGCTTGCGGGTGGACGCGCCGTCGAAGCCGTATCTGCCGAAAATGTCTATCGACGCGGCGAGCAGCCTCTCACGGGCCGCTTCCTTGCGCGCGCCGCTTTGGGCCGAAGTGTCTTCGTTTTCTTCCTTCATGGATTTCATTCTAACCCGAAAGCAAACTTCAGTCAATCGAATGAATAAATTGCATAAGCGAATTGGCGGCCGCACCGCTAAATGCACCGGGACGAGACGTCGCGTTGTTTTGTTGCCGACTTGAAAAACTCAGGAAGCGCGTGGAATATCAAGCGCTTGCTTCTCCAAGCATCGGCAATTCATGCTGCTTCACTCCTTTTCCCCGCATTCAAACCATGCCGTTTCAAAAGGGATTGTTAACCTTCATTTCCTATCGATCTAGGCAAGCCCATCGGCCATGTCTCTCGTGCTTGCAGGTCCCATGCGTATTCCCAGAACAAATTTCGCTCCCGCAGCCTTCGACGACATCGATCATGACGATCAGTCGCAGGAAACCGTCTATCAAAGCGTCGGCTGGGAGGCGGTCGCGCAGCCGGCGACGGAAGAGGAATATTGGGACCCGCAGGAGCTTCCGGCAGCCAACGACAGCTATCGGCCGCGGTTCCGCTCGCCGATCCTGCGCGGATACGATCCTGCGCAATATGCCGACGGAACCTGGGAGAGCCATTTCTATCTGGCGCCGAACGTCCGTTTCACCCGCACGCCCGACCGCAACCCGACGGCCCGCTCCGTCGACGAGGCCGCCGCTGCCGCCATCGAAGCGACTCCGATCGTTGCGGAGGATACGCTGCCGTCCGAATCGGATCTGCTGCAGCGGCTGCGCGAGGCGCTGGAGGAGCGCCGCCGCAAATTCGAGGCCCATCCGGTGCCCGAGCCGCATCTGCGCCAGGACGCCGTGATGCAAGCTGTGAACAGAGCCGCAAGCGAACAGCCGCAGGCGGATGCCCGCCCGCAGGATGCCGCGCCCGAAACGCCTCCGCCGGCGAAGGTCGTTGCGCCGGCTGCGCCTGCAGCAAAGCCTGCCGAGATCACCACCGCGCCGCCACCGTCACCTCAACACAAGGATATGCAGAAGACTGCGCCGGGCCTTGCCTACCTGTCCGATTTCGCCTTCTGGGAAACCATGGGCCTTGGCGGGGAGGGGGCGCCGACGCCTTCCACCGCAACACCACGCGTCCCGCCGCGGCCGGAGCCTCGGACGATCGCGCGGGTCGCGCCGGCCGCCGCACCAAGCGTTAAACCTGCCGCTCCGGCCCCTGCAATTGTCGCGGCCACTCCCGTCGCTGTTTCGCCGGAAGCCATCGTCTCCAGGTTCCGCGTGGTCGAGTGGCAGCCGCGATCGCATGCGTCGCAGGAGGCATCGCCGGTAGCCGGCCAGGCCGCGCAAGTCTCTTCCGCCGCAGTGGCCGTCTCTCCGGAGACAACCGGCCCGGCCCTGCCGGCCAACACGGCTTCCATTCCGCAAACGGAAGCCGCCGATATGCCGCCGGTTGCCGCGACCGCAGCAAAACCCACCACACCCTCGGCCGAGGTGCCGCCCCCTTCCGGCCTGGCGCGCTCGAAGCCCTTCGAGATCGATCTGGCAAACAAGCCGGTGAGCGAGGAGACATACGAGTTTCCGCCGCGCGAGCTCCTTCAGCGCCCGCCGACGTCCGGCGGCTACATGCTCGCGCAGGAGACGATGGAGCAGAACGCCGGGCTTCTCGAAAGCGTTCTGGAAGACTTCGGCGTGCGCGGCGAGATCATCCATGTCCGCCCCGGTCCGGTCGTGACCCTTTACGAATTCGAGCCGGCGCCCGGCGTCAAATCCTCGCGCGTCATCGGCCTTGCCGACGATATCGCGCGGTCGATGTCGGCGCTATCGGCCCGCGTCGCCGTGATTCCCGGCCGCAACGTCATCGGCATCGAGCTGCCGAACGCGACGCGTGAAACCGTCTATTTCCGCGAGATGATCGAATCCCAGGATTTCGCGAAGACCGGCTTCAAGCTGCCGATCTGCCTCGGCAAGACCATCGGCGGCGAGCCGGTCATCGCCGAGCTCGCGAAAATGCCGCATCTCCTCGTCGCCGGCACCACCGGTTCGGGCAAGTCCGTCGCCATCAACACCATGATCCTGTCGCTGCTCTACCGGTTCCGCCCCGACGAGTGCCGCCTGATCATGGTCGATCCGAAGATGCTGGAACTGTCGATCTACGACGGCATTCCGCATCTCTTGACGCCCGTCGTCACCGACCCCAAGAAGGCGGTCATGGCGCTGAAATGGGCAGTCCGCGAGATGGAGGACCGCTACCGCAAGATGTCGCGCCTCGGCGTGCGCAACATCGATGGCTACAATACCCGCGCCGCGGTCGCCCGCCAGAAGGGCGAGACGATCACCCATACCGTCCAGACCGGCTTCGAGAAGGGCACCGGCGAGGCGGTTCACGAGACGCAGGAAATGCAGCTCGACCCCATGCCCTATATCGTCGTCATCGTCGACGAGATGGCAGACCTGATGATGGTCGCCGGAAAAGAGATCGAAGGGGCGATCCAGCGTCTCGCCCAGATGGCGCGCGCCGCCGGCATCCACCTGATCATGGCGACCCAGCGTCCCTCCGTCGACGTCATCACCGGCACGATCAAGGCGAACTTCCCGACGCGCATCTCCTTCCAGGTGACCTCGAAGATCGACAGCCGCACCATCCTCGGCGAACAGGGTGCAGAACAGCTTCTCGGTCAGGGCGACATGCTGCATATGGCCGGCGGCGGCCGCATTTCCCGCGTCCACGGTCCTTTCGTCTCCGACGAGGAGGTCGAGAAGGTGGTTCTCCACCTGAAGGCCCAGGGCCGGCCGGAATATCTCGATACGGTCACGGCCGACGAGGAGGAGGGAGAGGAGGAAGACGCCTCCGGCGCCGTCTTCGACAAGGGCGACATGGCGGCCGAGGACGGCAACGACCTCTACGACAAGGCCGTGAAGGTCGTGCTCCGCGACAAGAAGTGCTCGACCTCCTACATCCAGCGCCGTCTGGCGATCGGCTACAACCGCGCGGCCTCGCTCGTCGAGCGCATGGAGAAGGAGGGCCTCGTCGGCCCCGCCAACCATGTCGGCAAGCGCGAGATCATCAACGCCGAATGGGATGGCGCGGAGTGATCACGCCAGGCCGAGGAACTGTTTGAGCTCCGGGGTCTTCGGATCGGCGAAGACCTCTGCCGGCGGGCCGATCTCGTGGACGCGACCCTGATGCATGAAGACGACGCGCGAGCAGACGTCGCGGGCGAACTTCATCTCGTGGGTCACCATGATGAGCGTCATGCCCTCGGAGACCAGTTCTCGAACCACCGCCAGGACTTCCGCGACCAGCTCCGGATCGAGCGCGGAGGTGATCTCGTCGCACAGAAGCGCGATCGGCTGCATCGCCAGAGCGCGGGCGATCGCGACGCGCTGCTGCTGGCCACCGGAAAGCTCGTCCGGATAGGCGTCGAACCTGTGCCCCAGGCCGACGCGCTCCAGCATCTTGCGGGCGACCAGTTCCGCATCCGCCCTGGAGGTCTTCTTCACGATGGTCTGCGACAGCATGATGTTGCCGCCGACGGTCAGGTGCGGGAAGAGGTTGAACTGCTGGAAGATCATGCCGACCTTCAGCCTGAGCGCTTTCAGGTGCAGCTCGTCATCGAGAAGCTGGGCGCCGGCCACCGAGATCGAGCCGCCGGAGATCGTCTCCAACCCATTGATGCAGCGAAGCAGGGTCGACTTGCCCGATCCGCTCTTGCCGATGATGGCGATGACCTCGCCCGGCTCGACATCGAGATTGATGCCCTTCAGCACCTCGTTCGGCCCGAAGCTCTTGCGGACTTCAGTGATTTCGATGAGCGACATTGAGCTTCCTTTCGAGAATCTGGCTGCTCTTCGAGAGCGGCCAGCAGAGCGCGAAGTAGATGAGGGCGACGAGGCCGTAGACGGTGAAGGGCTGGAAGGTGGCGTTGGTGACGACGGTGCCGGCCTTCGACAGCTCCACGAAGCCGATGATCGAGGTCAGCGCAGTTCCCTTGACGACCTGGACCGAAAAGCCGACCGTCGGCGGCACGGCGATCTTCAGCGCCTGAGGCAGGATGACGTAGCGCATCTGCTGGAGGCGCCCCATGCCGAGGCTGGCCGAAGCCTCCCACTGGCCCTTGGCGATCGCCTCGACGCAGCCGCGCCAGATTTCCGTCAGGAAAGCCGCGCTCCATAGGATCAGCGCCAGTCCCGCGGCAAGCCAGGCCGGCACGTCGATGCCGAAAAGGCCGAGGCCGAAGAAGGCGATGAAGAGCTGCATCAGCAGCGGCGTGCCCTGGAAGAGCTCGACATAATATTTCGCGATGGCCCGCAACGACCGGCGTTTGCTGATGCGCAGGAACAGGAGGATGAGCCCGACCGCGCCGCCGCCGACGAATGAGACGAGCGAGAGGACGATCGTCCAGCGGGTGGCGAGCAGCAGATTGCGCAGTATGTCCCAGAGCGTGAATTCGATCATCGCGCAAGCCTCCTTGGAAAGATGAACCCGCCGATGATCGCCAGCACCTGCCGAAGCAGGATCGCCAGCGCGAGATAGATGACCGTCGAGACCATATAGGCCTCGAAGGCGCGGAAGGTTCGCGACTGGATGAAGTTCGCGGCGAATGTCAGGTCCTCCGCCGCAATCTGGGACACGACCGACGAGCCGAGCATGACGATCACCACCTGCGATGAGAGCGCCGGCCAGATGCGCTGCAGCGACGGCACGAGAACGACATGGCGGAAGGTCTCGAACGGCGTCATGGCAAGGCTCGCACCCGCCTCGAACTGGCCCTTGGGCGTCGCCTGGATGCCGGCACGGATGATCTCGCAGCTATAGGCGCCGAGATTGACGACCATGGCGATATTCGCGGCCGTCAGCTCGGAAAGCTGCAGGCCGAGCGAGGGAAGGCCGAAGAAGATGAAGAAGAGCTGGATCAGGAACGGCGTGTTGCGGATCAGCTCGACATAACTCGCCACGACCGGCCTCAGCCATGAGGGGCCGAGCGCGCGCACCCAGGCGCAGAAGATGCCCAGCGAAATGCCGAGCACGCCGCCGATGGCGATGAGCTCTATGGTGATCAGCACGCCCTTGACGATCTGCGGGTAATACTGAAGCAGCCAGCCGAATTCGAAATGGTAACCCAAGAAATCATCCTTCTTCTGTGCGGATGGCATCCCGCGGCAATCGCGGGATGACGATTGTCCGGGAGCGTGTGTCAGAGATCGGCAGGCAGGTCGGCGCCGAGCCATTTCTGCGAAATGGCGGCGAGCGTGCCGTCCGTCTTGGCGGCGGCGATGATGCCGTTCACCCTTTCCAGGAGTGCGGGCTGTTCCTTGCTGAGGCCGATATAGCAGGGAGAGTTCTTGATGAGGAACTTCATCTCCGGGCGCTTCGGCGGGTTGCGGGCGAGAATGGCGGCGGCCACGACATTGCCGGTCGCCACCACGTCCACCTGGCCGGAAAGGAAGGCGGAGATCGTGCCGTTGTTGTCCTCGTAGCGCTTGATCACGGCGTCGGCGGGGGCGATCTTCGTCAGTTCCAGGTCCTCGACGGCGCCGCGCGTCACGCCGATGCTCTTGCCGGAAAGGTCCTCCGCTTTGGCCACGGCCACGTCTTGCGGCGCGAACACGCCGTTGAAGAAGGGGGCATAGGCCGCGGTGAAGTCGATCACGGCTTCGCGCTCGGCATTCTTGCCGAGGCTGGAAATCACCAGGTCGACCTTGTTGGTCTGGAGGTAGGGAATGCGGTTGGCGCTGGTGACCGGGACCAGCTCGGTCTTCACGCCGAGCTTCTCGGCGATGAGGTTGGCGACGTCGATATCGTAGCCCATGGGGGCCATGTCGGTCCCGACGCTGCCGAAGGGCGGGAAATCCTGCGGAACGGCGACGCGAAGCGTGCCGCGCGCCGTGATGTCGTCGAGGGCGTCCGCATGGGACGCGGTGGCGAAGCCGACGGCGGCCGCCAGGCTCGCGATCGCGAAGAGGGTTCGTCTTGTAAGCATATGTTCAGGTCTCCTTTGAGGTTGCAGGTCTTGTTGCGCCCGACGACTGGGCGGCGGGTCTGGGAGGAAGCGAGAGGGAATTGCGCAGCTCCGAGAGGGGATCCGGCCGCGTCGTGAGATCGAGCCCTGTCTCCACCTCGTCCAGATGCTTGATGGAGAGTTCCGCAGCCCGGGCGAAATCACCGGCGTCCATGGCCTCGAAGATGCGGCAGTGACCGAAATGGGATTGGGCCGCGTGAAAGTCCGACTGGTAGAGCATCGAGATCAGGATCGTGCGCGCCGTAAGGTCGCGGATGATTTCGATGAGGATCGGATTTTCCGAGAGTTCCGCGATCCGGATGTGGAAATCGCCCATCAGGCAGGTGAGGCGCTGGCGGTCGCCGGCGGCCATTGCTGCCTTTTCCTCGTCCAGATGGGCAAGCAGCGTCCTGCGCCCGTCCTCCGTCAGCGCGATCATGCTGCGCAGCAATCCGGCCTCGATGACGCGCCTTGCCTCATAGACGGTTGCCGCCTCCTCGGCCGACGGCTCGACCACGAACCAGCCGCGCCGCGGGCTGACGGTGACGATGCCGCGTGTTTCCAGCCGCATCATCGCCTCGCGCACCCGCGTCCGCGAAACCCCGAACAGCGTCGCCAGCTGGTTTTCGCTGAGCCGTGTGCCCGGCTGGATCCGCGCGGAGAGGATGCCCGCGATGACCGTTTCCTCGATATTGTCCTGGGTCGATGTATGGCTGTCTTGCATACAAGCGTGGCAGGCAAAGCGCGTGCCAATTCGCATAAGCAGTTTTTACAATGGCTTACATCAGAGCTTTCAAAAATTGCCCAGTCCTGCGGCACGCGGAAGCCAATATATAGGCACCGGCGTGGCGCATTACGCACCGCACGGCTTCGGCAAGAGCTGTGGCATAGAACACCGCCCGCAGCTATATCAAAGTTCCATAATTCAGCTTATGCGATATAAGGATGTAGCGGGGGCAGATTCCATTTCCAAGTGCGACTTGTTCGCGGAGCCGCGGCTACATCTCACCCGCTTTCATGCCTCGTTGGTCACGGCGAAAACGGCGCTGGCGTCGCTGACGATCGCGACATGCGAATAAGCTGCCTGCCCTGCGGCCGCGCTGTCCGCTCGCATGATCGCGGTGACGATCCGCTCGTGCTCCTCGTAGGACCTCGACAGGCGGCCCGGCAGACGGAACTGCGCCCGTCGGAAAGGCGCGAGCCGCGCGCGCGTCTGGGTCACCATCTCGAAGACATGGTCATTGTGGGCGCCGCGATAGAGCCGGGTGTGGAATTCGGTGTTGTGGGCCGCGTAGTCCTCCTCCGCGCCGGCGTGCACCAGTTTCATCGAGCACCGGTGCTCGAACTCCAGTGCCCGCCGCTCGTCGATCGTCATGCGTTCGGCCGACAGTCGGGCACAGATCGCCTCGAGCTCCGCCATCGCTTCGAACATCGAGTGCAGATAGGACCCGGTCACGTTGGTGACGACCGCGCTGCGGTTCGGCTCGCGTTCGACAAGACCCATGGCTCCGAGTTGCCGCAGCGCCTCGCGCACCGGTGTGCGGGACACGTCGAAGCGTGCCGCGAGCGATGCCTCGTCGAGCTTCTCGCCCGGCAGCATGGTTCCGGTGACGATCATGTCGGCAATCGCCCGCACCATCTGCTCGACGGTGGTTCCGGTACGGATGACCTCTCTGCGTCTGACTTGCTTCACGGTGCGAATCTGCAATTTCAACGATGTGCATACAGATGCCCAGCTTCCTTCCATAAGTCAAATATCGAACGGAATATGTTGTAACTGATCGATTTCGAGGCTTCGCGGATTTGATCAGTGAAGCCGCCCTCCACTCATCCTCCTCTAATTATGATGAAAAAATACAACGTGATTATTTCTTAGGCTTAATTTCGATCAATCTGTATGCACTTTTCGAAAATTGAATTCCACATTCAGAAATAACTATTGTAAAACAATAAGATAATTTCTGGCACGCACATTGCATACACTTTTCGTGTCCCGTTTAACCGGCCGTGCGCCCAAGGAGCATTCCGATGACCAAACTCCTTTCCATGAATCGCCGCAATTTCCTTCAGGTTTCCGCCGCCGGCGCGGTGGCCGGCGTTACGCCGGGCTTCTTCGGCCGGAGGGCACTCGCCCAGGCGGAGCTGACCGTCGGCTTCGTCTATGTCGGCCCGAAGGACGACTACGGCTACAATCAGGCGCATGCGGAGGGTGCCGCTGTCATCCGGGACATGCCGGGCGTTACCTTGGTCGAGGAAGAAAATGTCCCGGAAACGGTCGATGTCCAGAAGACGATGGAGTCGATGATCAATCTCGACGGGGCCGGCCTGCTCTTTCCGACCTCGTTCGGTTACTTCGATCCGCACATGCTCTCCGTCGCCGCGAAATATCCGGATGCGCAGTTCCGTCATTGCGGCGGCCTCTGGCAGGAAGGCAAGCACCCGGCCAATACCGGTTCCTATTTCGGCTATATCTTCCAGGGTCAGTATCTGAACGGCATCGCCGCCGGCCATGCGACGAAGAGCAAGAAGATCGGCTTCGTTGCCGCCAAGCCCATTCCGCAGGTGCTGCAGAATATCAATTCCTTCCTTCTCGGCGCCCGCTCGGTCGATCCGGCCATCACCTGCCAGGTGATCTTCACCGGCGAATGGTCGCTCGCCGTCAAGGAGGCGGAGGCCGCCAATGCGCTGATCGACCAGGGCGCCGACGTCATCACCTGCCATGTCGACAGTCCGAAGGTGGTGGTCGAGACCGCCGCCGGGCGTGGCGCCTTCGTCTGCGGCTACCATGCCAACCAGAGCCCGCTCGCGCCGGAAAAGTACCTGACCGGCGCCGAATGGGCCTGGGGCAATGTCTATACCGGCTTCGTCAAGGCGGTGCAGGCCGGCGAGCCGCTGCCGAATTTCCTGCGCGGCGGGCTGAAGGACGGATTCGTCAAGATGAGCCCTCTCGGTCCCGGTGTTCCGGAAGAAGGCCGCAAGGCGTTCGAAGCCGCGCATGCGGAGATGATGAAGGGCGGTTTCTCCGTCTTCAAGGGGCCGCTCAAGGACCACAAGGGCAATGTGGTCGTCGCCGCCGACAAGAGCTTCGCCGAGGATGCGATCGAGCTGGAAAGCATGGACTACCTCGTCGAAGGCGTCATCGGCTCCACGTCCTGAGACGGCATCCTTCCCGCAACGTCGAGGAAAAGCGCCATGACGGTCGAAGCAAGAGATCCGGGATTATCCATCACGGCGGGCGGCCAGGCGTCCTTCCGCCCTCTCCTCGAATGGCTGGCGCGGCGGGCGGAGCCCGTCGCGATCGGCTTCTGCGCGATCCTGATCGGGCTGACGCTCTTCTCCCTGTTCATCCTGGCGATCGGCAAGTCGCCCTTCGCCCTCTTCCAGCTCATGTACACGGGTGGCTTCGGAAGCTGGTTCTCCATCCAAAACAGCCTTTCCCGTGCCGCTCCCCTGCTCCTGACCGCGCTGTGCGTGGCGCTGCCGGCCCGCCTCGGGCTCATCAATATCGGCGGCGAAGGCGCGGTCGTGCTGGGCGGCGTGGCGGCAGCGGCGATTGCGCTTCCGGCCGTCGGCGTCCTGCCTCCGCTCGCCGTCCTTGTGCTGATGGCCGCGGCAGCCATACTGGTCGGCGGCGCCTGGATCGGGCTTGCCGGCTTCCTGCGCCACTATCGCGGCGTCAACGAGACCATTTCCTCCCTCCTGCTCGCCTATATCGCGATCGCGCTGATGAACCAGATCGTCGAAGGGCCGCTGCGCGATCCCGCCAGCCTCAACAAGCCCTCCACCGCGCCGCTTCCGGCGCAATACACGCTCGGCAACATCCCCGGCATGGATGTCCATTGGGGTCTCGTCATCGGCGTCATTGCCTGTCTGGCGTCATGGGCGTTGATCGAAATCACCAGCTACGGCTTCGCGGCCCGCATCGCGGGCGGCAATGTCCGCGCCGCGCAGATCCAGGGTCTGCCGGTCGGCAGGCTGATCGTCGGTTTCACGGCGATCGCCGGCGGCTTTGCCGGTCTCGCAGGCATGATCGAGGTGGCCGCCGTGCAGGGCAGCGCCAATGCCTCGCTCGCCGCCGGATACGGCTATACCGGCATCCTCGTCGCCTTCCTCGCCCGCCACAATCCGCTGGCGATCATCCCGGTCGCGATCCTGCTCGGCGGCATCGATGCCTCGGGCGGACTGATCCAGCGGCGCATGGGCCTGCCGGATGCGACGGTGCTGGTGCTGCAGGGCACGCTCTTCGTCGTCATCCTCTTCTGCGAGACCTTCTACGGCCGCTTCAGGATCTTCAATCCCGACCTCTGGAAAAGGAGCCAATGATGGAAGAGACAGGCATCGGCATCTGGGGCGTGCCTCTGGCGATTTTCGCCGGCGCCATCCGCGTCTCCACCCCGTTCATCTTCGTCTCGCTCGGCGAGACGATCACCGAACGCTCCGGCCGCATCAATCTCGGGCTTGAAGGCACGCTCGTCTTCGGCGCGATGACGGCTTACGCGGTCGCCGTGCTGACAGGCTCCCCCTGGCTCGGCGTGCTCGCCGCCATGGCAACCGGTTCGGTCTTCGGCCTGATCCACGGCTGGATCTGCAGGTTTCCGAAGGTCAACGACATCGCGATCGGCATCGCCATGATGCAATTCGGTCTGGGCCTCGCGTTTTTCCTCGGAAAACCCTTCATCCAGCCGGCCGCGCCGAAACTGCCCTCGATCCCGCTCGGGGGCTGGTCAACGGTCCCTCAGGTACAGGCGGCACTCAACATCAACGTGCTGTTCTTCCTCGGAGCAGCACTGGCGCTTTTCCTCTTCTGGGCGTTCAGGAACACGCGGATCGGCCTGATCCTGCGTGTCGTCGGCGACAGCACGGATGCGGCCCGGGCCATGGGGATCAATCCGGATACGGTGCGCTTGCTGGCAACCGCGGCCGGCGGCTCTCTGGCGGCAATCGGCGGCGCCTATCTCTCGCTTTATTATCCGGGCTCCTGGAACGAAGGCATTTCCTCCGGGCAAGGGTTGATGGCCGTGGCGCTCGTCATCTTCGCCCGCTGGAACCCGATCGGCTGCTTCCTCGCCGCCCTGCTCTTCGGCGGCGCCGGAGCGCTCGGCCCCGCGCTGCAATCCATCGGCGTCACGCAGGGCTACTACCTCTTCTACGCGGCGCCTTACGTGCTCACCCTCATCATCCTGATCGTCACGTCCTCCCCCACCCGCTCGCTGACGGGTGCGCCGGGCGCGCTGTCGCTCACGAAATAAAGGAGTTTTCCAATGAATGGCTTGGGCGGCCTCAACAAATCCGAACATGGCGTCGGCATCGGCCTCGTGCAGCTTCAGCTGCCGGTGACCGTCACCAGGGCGGACCTCGCGAGGCAGACGCAGGTGATCGTCGATCTGGTGGCCAAGGCGCGGCGTAACCAGCCTGGCATGGACCTCGTCGTCTTTCCCGAATACGCGCTGCACGGCCTTTCCATGGACATCAGTCCGGAGATCATGTGCACGCTCGACGGGCCGGAGGTCGCAGCCTTCAAAAAGGCCTGCAGGGACAACGCGATCTGGGGCTGCTTCTCGATCATGGAGCTGAACCCGGGCGGCATGCCCTATAATTCCGGCATCGTCATCGACGACCAGGGAGAGCTCAAGCTCTATTACCGCAAGATGCATCCCTGGGTGCCGGTCGAGCCCTGGGAACCGGGCGATCTCGGCATCCCGGTGATCGACGGTCCGAAGGGCGCCAAGCTCGCGCTGATCATCTGCCATGACGGCATGTTTCCGGAAATGGCCCGCGAATGTGCCTACAAGGGCGCCGAGATCATGATCCGCACCGCCGGCTATACGGCGCCGATCCGCGAAGCCTGGCGCTTCACCAATCAGTCGAACGCCTTCTGCAACCTCATGGTCACGGCAAGCGTGTGCATGTGCGGTTCGGACGGCACGTTCGATTCCATGGGCGAAGGCATGATCTGCAATTTCGACGGCACGATCATCGCTCACGGCACGTCCGGCCGGGTCAACGAGATCATCACCGCCGAGGTGCGCCCCGACCTCATCCGCGAAGCTAGGCTCGGCTGGGGCGTCGAGAACAATATCTACCAGTTCGGCCATCGCGGCTACGTGGCCGTCGCCGGCGGTGCGGGCGATGCGCCCTACAGCTACATGCACGATCTCGTCGCCGGCAAATACCGCCTGCCCTGGGAGGCGCAGGTGAAGGTGACCGACGGCACGTCCTGCGGTTTCGACAAGCCCGTACGCCGTTACGGCGAAGCCCTCAAACCTGCTGCCGAATAGATCGGCTCGCGAAACAGGAGAAAAGACGATGGACGCGATGGCCGAGACCAAAGGGCATTTTATCGACGCCGATCCCTATCCGTGGCCCTATAACGGCAAGCTGAGACCCGACAACACGGCGCTGATCATCATCGACATGCAGACCGACTTCTGCGGCAAGGGCGGCTATGTCGACCACATGGGCTACGACCTCTCGCTCGTTCAGGCGCCGATCGAGCCGATCAGACAGGTCCTCTCCGCCATGCGCGCAAAAGGCTACCACATCATCCACACCCGCGAAGGCCATCGCCCGGACCTCGCCGACCTGCCGGCCAACAAGCGCTGGCGCTCGCAGCGCATCAACGCCGGCATCGGCGATCCCGGCCCCTGCGGCCGCATCCTGGTGCGCGGGGAGCCCGGCTGGGACATCATTCCGGCACTCTATCCGATCGAAGGCGAGGCGATCATCGACAAGCCGGGCAAGGGCTCGTTCTGCGCCACCGACCTCGAACTGATCCTCAACCAGAAGCGCATCGAGAACATCATCCTGACCGGTATTACGACCGACGTCTGCGTCTCCACCACCATGCGCGAGGCGAACGACCGGGGCTTCGAGTGCCTGCTCTTGGAAGACTGCTGCGGCGCGACCGACTACGGCAACCATCTCGCCGCGATCAAGATGGTCAAGATGCAAGGCGGCGTCTTCGGTTCGGTTTCCAATTCCAAGACACTGATCGAGGCCCTGCCCTGATGCCGTCCTTGCGTGCCCATGTCTATCGCGTGCCCGCCGACGGGCCGGATGACGTCTCCGGCGTCGAGGCGCTGTTCGCCGCCGGGCTGAAGCCGCAACACGTCGTCGCCGTTCTGGGCAAGACGGAGGGTAACGGCTGCGTCAACGATTTCACCCGCGGCTATGCCACGCGCAGTTTCGAGAACCTGTTCGCGCGCTATGGCGTCGAGGGCGTCTCGCTCGTCATGTCCGGCGGCACGGAGGGTGCGCTGTCGCCGCACTGGACCGTCTTTGCCCGCGAAGCCAGCGATGCGCCGGCCGAACGCGCGCTTGCCATCGGCACCGCCCGCACCCCGCCGCTTCCTGCCCGCCATCTTGGCCGGCGCGAGCAGGTTCTGCTGGTCGCCGAGGGCGTCAGGGCTGCGATGAGGGATGCCGGCATCGACAATCCTTCCGACGTGCATTTCGTGCAGATCAAATGTCCGCTCCTGACGCTTTCCCGCATCGCCGCCGCCGAGGCCGCCGGTGAAACCGTCGCAACCCGCGACACGCTGAAATCCATGGGCCTCTCGCGCGGCGCATCGGCGCTCGGCGTGGCCGTGGCGCTTGGCGAAGCGGATCCGGAGACGATGGCGGATGAGGACATCTGCACGCGCTACGACCTATTTTCCCGCTGCGCCTCCACATCGGCCGGCGTCGAACTGACCGACCACGAGATCGTCGTGCTCGGCATGGGTGCAGGCTGGTCCGGCCCGCTGTCGATCGCCCACGCCGTCATGCAGAATGCCATCGATTCCGCCTCCGTTCGCCAGGCCCGCGATCGCCTGCCCGAAAGGGCACGGCTGATGGCGGTGCTTGCCAAGGCCGAACCCGATCCGTCCGGCAAGATCGCCGGCCGCCGCCACACAATGCTGGACGATTCCGATATTTCCGGCACACGCCATGCCCGCGCCTTCGTCGGCGGTGTTCTGGCCGGTCTCTTCGGCATGACCGACCTCTATGTCTCGGGCGGCGCCGAACACCAGGGACCCTCCGGCGGCGGTCCCGTCGCCATCATCGTCGAAAAGGAGAGTTGACGTGAACACCGTCCGCGATACGCCCCTCCCGCAGACCGGCAAGGCGGTCGGCATCGAGACGCTTGGCATGACCATGCGTTTCGGCAGCTTCACTGCTCTGGATAATGTCTCGATCAGCGTGCCGGCCGGTTCGTTCCATGCGCTGCTCGGCGAAAACGGCGCGGGAAAATCGACGCTCGTCAAATGCATCATGGGCTTCTATCACGCGACCTCCGGCTCGCTTTCGGTCGACGGCCGCGAGGTGGCGATCGCCTCGCCGAAGGACGCAGCGACCTACGGGCTCGGCATGGTCTACCAGCATTTCACGCTGGTTCCCTCCCTGACCGGGGCGGAAAACCTCGTCATCAGCCGCGCCGAGGTGCCCGCCGTCATCAACTGGGTGAAGGAGCGCAAGGAACTCGCCGCGTTCATGGAGCGCATGCCGTTCAAGATCCCGCTCGATCGGCCGGTGAGCGAGCTTGCGGCCGGCGAAAAGCAGAAGCTGGAAATCGTCAAGCAGCTCTATCTCGGCCGCTCCTTCCTCGTGCTCGACGAGCCGACCTCGGTGCTGACGCCCGCCGAAGCCGACGAAATGCTCGGTCTGGTGCGCGGCATGACCGAGCGCGGCCAGCTGACCGTGCTGATGATCTCCCACAAATTCCACGAGGTGACCAAGTTCACCGACGCGGTGTCGATCCTGCGCCGCGGAAAACTGGTCGGCACCGGCAGGATCGGCGAGCTTTCCACCGCCGACATGGCGGCGATGATGATCGGCGACGTGAAGCTCGCCGAGCTCGACAGCCGCCTGCCCGTGCCGGAAACCGCAAAGCCCGTCCTGAAGGTCAGCCGGGTCAAGGCGCCGGATCGCTCCGGCCTCAAGACGATCGAGATCGAGGACCTGACGGTGCGCTCCGGCGAGATCGTCGGCATCGCCGGCATTTCCGGCAACGGCCAGAAGGAGCTCACCGAAATCCTCGCCGGCCAGCGTCCGGCCGATACGGGCCACGTCGTCGTCAATGGCGGGACCTACGGCGCCACGCGTCCGGAGACCCGCAGGAACAACGTCCGCTTCATTCCGGAAGAGCCGCTGCAGAACGCCTGCGCGCCGAAGATGACGGTGAGCGAGAATCTCGCCTTCCGCACCTTCGACCTCAAACCGGACGGCAAGGACGCGATCTGGCTCTCCAAGCGCGCGATGAAGAAACGCGCGGCCGCACTCATCTCCGATTTCAAGGTGAAGACGGCATCCTCGTCTTCGCCGATCGCAGCACTTTCCGGCGGCAACGTACAGCGCGCCGTGCTGGCCCGCGAGCTCACCGGCAAGGTCGATCTGCTGATCGTCTCCAACCCCTGTTTCGGCCTCGATTTCTCGGCCGTGGCGGAAATCCGCGCCCGCATCATGAAGGCCCGCAACTCGGGAACGGCCGTGCTGCTGCTCTCCGAAGACCTCGACGAACTGCTGGAAATGTCCGACCGCATCATGGTCATTTCCGAGGGCAAGCTCGTCTACGAGACGCCGGCGCGCGGGGCGGATATCGGCGTGATCGGCGCCCATATGGCGGGGCATCACTGATGGCCGGGATCAAGGCGGAACCTTTCACCTTTCCGGCGAGGCCCAGGGAACTGGCGCTGATCGTCATCGACATGCAGCGGGATTTCGCGGAGCCCGGCGGGTTCGGCGCAAGCCTCGGCAATGATGTGAGCCGCATCACCAGGATCGTGCCGGACGTCAAGCGCCTGATCGAGGGCTTTCGCGCCGCCGGCCTGCCGGTCATCCATACGATGGAATGCCACCGCCCGGACCTTTCCGACCTGCCGCTCTCAAAACGTAATCGCGGCAACCCCTCGCTCCGGATCGGCGATGAAGGCCCGATGGGGCGCATCCTGATCTCCGGCGAGCCGGGGACAGCGATCCTTCCCGAACTGGCACCGGCCGATGGCGAAGTGGTGATCGAAAAGCCCGGCAAGGGCGCCTTCTACGCGACCGAGCTTGGCGACGTGCTGAAGAAAAAGGGCATCACGCAGCTCGTCTTCGCGGGCGTCACGACGGAAGTCTGTGTCCAGACCACGATGCGCGAGGCCAACGACCGGGGCTACGAATGCCTTCTCGCCGAAGAGGCGACGGAGAGCTACTTTCCTGAGTTCAAGGCGGCGGCCATCGCCATGATCCGGGCGCAAGGCGCGATCGTCGGCTGGACCGCCCATGTGGACGACATTCTGGAGGCGATAGCGCATGCCTGAATCGACCCGCGAACTCCTGACATCGGGAGGCTGGAAGGATTTGGAATTCGGTCCCTTCCGTGATGAAGTGACGATCCATTGGATCAGGCCGTTCGAGGACGACCAGCCGGGCGTGGCGCTTCTGAAATACGAGGCCGGCGCATCCGTGCCGCGCCACCGGCATGAAGGGCTTGAGACGATCCTGGTGCTCGACGGCGTGCAGTCCGACGAGGCCGGCGACTACGGCCGCGGCAGCTACATCGTCAACGCGCCCGGAACGGAACACTCCGTCTGGAGCGATACCGGCTGCGTCGTACTGATCCAGTGGGACCGGCCCGTGAAAATACTGGAAGAGGAAATCGCATGAGCCTGAAGACACCCGCGTTTGATATCGCCTCGCTGCACACGTTCTACCGCGGCGGCGGCAGCGTCGCCGATATCGTGGAGGCCGTCTTCGCGCGCATTGCGGAGGTGAACGATCCCGGCATCTTCATCCACCTGGCGGAAAAAGCTGCGGTCCTCGCGGAAGCGGCGAAACTCGGCGCCTTCGATCCGGAAAAGCCGCTCTGGGGCATCCCTTTCGCTGTGAAAGACAATATCGACGTCGCGGGCATGCCGACCACCGCCGCCTGCCCGGACTATGCCTATAGACCGGAAAAGGACGCGACCGTCGTCCGGCTTCTGAGAGGGGCCGGCGCGCTCGTCATCGGCAAGACCAATCTCGACCAGTTCGCCACCGGCCTGGTCGGTGTGCGTTCACCCTATCCGATTCCGAAAAACGCGATCGATCCGAAACTGGTGCCCGGCGGCTCTTCCTCCGGCTCGGCGGTGGCGACGGCGCAAGGCATCGTCAGCTTCGCGCTCGGCACCGACACCGCCGGCTCGGGCCGCATTCCCGCCGGGCTCAACAACATCGTCGGGCTGAAGCCGAGCGTCGGCGCGCTTTCGGCGACAGGCGTCATTCCCGCCTGCCGGACGCTCGATTGCGTCTCCATCTTCGCGCTGACGGTGGACGACGCGTGGGCCGTCTTCTCCGTCGCATCGGAATACGACGAGGCCGACGCCTATTCGAAATCCATCCCGGCAACCGGCTTCGGCTCGGCTCCACCGGTTCTCACCATCGGCGTGCCGGCAAGGGCCGACCGGCAATTCTTCGGCGATACGCTGATGGAAGCCGCCTATGATGATGCGCTGTCCGCTCTCGCAAGGCTCGGCCACAAGCTGGTCGAGATGCCCTTCGGCGACTTTTACAAGGTTGCCAACCTGCTCTACGAGGGTGCCTGGGTGGCCGAACGTTACGCCGCGGTGAAGGATTTCTTCGACACCAAGGAAGAGAGCTTTCACCCGGTAACGCGCAAGATCTATGGCGGCGCGAAAGCGCTCTCCGCCGCCGATGCCTTCAACGGCTTCTATGCACTGCAGGCTTTGAAAAGGAAGCTGGCGCCGCTGATCGCCTCCGTCGATCTCTTCTGCGTACCGACCGCCCCTACCCACTACACGGTTGCCGATCTCGAAGCCGAGCCGATCCGGGAAAACTCCCGTCTCGGCACCTATACCAACTTCGTCAACCTGCTCGACATGTGCGGCATCGCGGTACCGACCGGCAGCCGCGCCGATGGTCTTCCGGCCAGCGTCACCCTTCTCGCCCCCTCGGGCCGCGATGGCCTGACGGCGACGCTCGCCCGCGACCTGCACCAGGCAAGCGGCGTGACGCTCGGCGCCACCGGCTGGCCGCAGCCGATATGGGCTGAAGTCGTCCCGGCCTCGGCGGATGAAGGCATGATCGATCTCGTTGTCGTCGGCGCGCATCTCTCGGGCATGCCGCTGAACCACCAGCTCACGGACCTGAACGGAAAATTCGTCCGTGTCGCGCAGACCTCCGCCGCCTACAGGCTTTACGCCTTGGCCGATACGCTGCCGCCGAAACCGGGCATGATCCGCGTCGACGAGGGTGATGGAACCGCGATCGAGGTCGAGATCTGGAGATTGACGCCAGAGGCCTTCGGCCGTTTCGTGGCCGCCATTCCCGCGCCGCTCGGGATCGGCACGGTGACGCTCTCCGACGGAACATGCGCAAAGGGCTTCCTGGTCGAGCCCCGCGGGCTGGATCGCGCCACCGACATCAGCGCCCATGGCGGCTGGCGTCGCTATATCGCCAGCTTGTAGCCATCGGTTGCCTGGTTGCGCGCTTCACCCTTCCTTCGAGGACATCGCGCCAAGCAGCTTCGGCAGGTCGCCGAAGCGGGCGACGAGGCCGAAGACGATCGCGGCGATCGCGACGAAGAGGATCGTCACCGAGGCCATCGTCGGCGTATAGCCGTAGCGAAGAGCATTGAAGATCTTGATCGGCAACGTCTCCATCGTGAAGCCGACGGTCATGTAGGCGACGATATATTCGTTGAGCGAGAGCACGAAGGCGAAGGCGTAGCCGGAGACGAGATAGGGCAGGATCAGCGGCAGAACGACCGTGCGGAATACGGTGCGGTCGTCCGCGCCCATGGTCGCTGCGGCTTCCACCAGCGAGCGGTCGATCGCCGAAAAGCCGAGCGAGACCGTCACCAGCGGCAGCGTCACGAAGAAGATCCCATGGCTGATCACCGCCGTCCAGGGCTGGCCGTAGAACCCCGTCGTCGCCCAGAAGGTCAGAAGTCCGAGCGCGGTGATCACCGGCGGCAGCGTGAAGGGCGCGATCCCCAGCACCTGGAAGACGTTCGCCCAGGGCGCAATGCGCCGCCACAGGAACCAGGCGAGCGGCAGCGCGATCAGAAGCGCGACGGCGGCCGAAAGGGCCGCCAGCGTCACGGACGCGATGAGCGCATTGCGCCATTCGGAATTGGTGAAGATCTCGCCATACCAGGAGAGCGAAAAGCCCTGCGGCGGAAAGGCGAGCGTCTGACGCTCGTTGACCGAGACGCCGGCGACGACGATCAGCGGCAGCGCCAGGAAGAGCCCGATCAGGGTGAAGTAGAGACGGCGGAAGAAGGTGGTCATGCGGCTTCTCCCTTGCGTCCGGCATAGAGCGTCAGCCCGACGAGGCCGAGCGTCACCAGCACGAGGAACACCGCCATCGCGGCCGCGAACGGCATGTTCGACTGGTAGATCGCCTGGTCGGTGATGAGAACGGAGAGCGTCCAGTGCTGCGGCCGCCCGAGAAGCTGCGGCAGGAGATAGGAGCCGAGCGCGAAGATGAAGACCATGATCAGGGTGGCGAGAATGGTATTGCGCAGCGCGGGCACGACGACGGTGAAGAAGGCGCGCACGGGCGAAGCCCCGAGTGTACGCGCCGCCTCCGTCAGCGTCGGATCGAGCCGCACCAGCGCCGGATAAAGAACGAGAATGGTGTAGGGCAGCGCCTGGTAGACCATACCGGTCAGCACCGCGCCGAAGCTCGGAAGCAGCGCCTGCGGCTCGCTCATCAGGCCGATCGCGACGAGGAGATTGGTGATCCCGGCCGTGCGCGAGAAAAGCGTCGACCAGGCAAAGCCGATGATCACCTCCGAAAGCGACAGCACCGACAGCAGGGCCACCAGCCATAGCACCTGCATCCGCCTGGGCGCGCGCGAAAGCAGATAGGTGAAGGGCACGGCCAGCACCACGCATGAGATCGCAACGGCCACCGCCAGGAAGAGCGAAAAGCCGAGCACCCGGCCGAAGAAGAGGCTCAGGAATCGGGCGTAGTTGTCGAGGACGAAGGCGGGCTGGTAGAAGCCCCCCTGCTCCCTTGCGAAGAAGGAGACCGCGATCATCGTCGCGAAGGGAATGACGAAGAAGACGATCAGCATGCCCGCCGGAAAGACGAGCGGTGCGTAGTCGGCCAGCCGTTGCGGAGCCTCTCTCCTCATGACTTCAGCACCACGCAAACATCGGGAGAGAGCCTGATGCCGACGCTCTGGCCGACGGAAACGTCGGGCCGGGCGTTCGGGGTCGAGACGGCGACGATCTGCTTGCCGGCAGCCTCCACGAAGGTCTCGATCGTGCCGCCGAGATCGCGGACGAAAGTCACCGTCCCGGTGATCGCGCCATGGCCCGGCGCCGTCAGGTGAACGTCTTCCGGACGCACGGAAATGATGCCTTTGGAAAGGCCGGCGGGCGGCGAAAGCCCCTCGACCGTTTCGCCGAGCACGCTGGCGCGCCCTGCCCCGTCGGTCGAAAAATCGATGAGGTTGGTGGAGCCGATGAAATCGGCGACGAAGGTGTCGGCGGGCTTGCGGTAGATCTCGACCGGGGGTGCGGCCTGGCGGATCTCTCCGCTGTTCATCACGACCACGGTGTCGGCCATGGTCATGGCCTCGCGCTGGTCGTGGGTGACGACGATCGTCGTGATGCCGAGCCGCTGCTGCAACTGCCTGAGCTCCACCTGCATCGCCTCGCGCAGCTTCGCGTCGAGCGCGGAAAGCGGCTCGTCGAGCAGGAAGAGCTTCGGCGAGATCGTCAGGGCTCGGGCGATCGCCACGCGCTGGCGCTGGCCGCCGGAAAGCTTCGCGACCGGCCGGTCGGCATAGCCCGACAGATGGATCATCGAGAGAAGCTCGTCGACGCGCTTCTTCTGCTCTTCCTTGCCGGCACCGCGGATGCGCAGCGGATAGGCGATGTTCTCGCCCACCGTCAGATGCGGAAAGAGCGCCAGCGACTGGAAGACCATACCGAGATTGCGCCGGTGCGTCGGGACTTGCGTGATGTCTTCGCCGTCGAGCATGATCGAGCCGCCGGTCGGCAGGTCGAGCCCCGCCACCATCCGCATCAGCGTGGTCTTGCCGCAGCCCGACGGGCCGAGGAGGCAGACGAAGGTGCCGTGCGGCACGGTCAGATCGACATTCTTCACCGCCGTGAAGGTGCCGAATTGCTTGGTGACGTTGTTGAGGGTCAGTCCTGACATTCTTTTGGGTTCCAATGACCTCGATATTTCAGATCAGCACGGTGCCTCGCAGCGAATGCCAAGCGCCTCGAAATCCTTGAGGTTCTCGGTGATCACCACCAGCCCATGCACTTCCGCCGTTGCCGCGATCAGGATATCCGCCAGACCGCCGTTGTGTCCCCGGGCGATGGCCGTTCCCTCGATCCGCCCGGCCGCAAGAGCGACAGTGGCGCTTATAGGGAGGATCTTGTCCTGATATTCAAGGACCAGACCCTGCAGCCATGCCTCCATCCTGCCTGCCTTCTCGGCGCTTCCGCCTTTCATGCGGGCGATCTTCGATGCGCCCTTTTCGATCTCCTGCAGGGTGACGACGGAGAGAAAAAGGGCTCCCTGCCGCTCCCCCAGCCACTCCGTGAAATCCCTCGAAGCCCGCCCATTGAAGAGCAGCGAGACGGCGCCGGTATCCAGCAGATATCCGCTCAAAGATCGATGTCCCTGCCCGCAGACGGATTGCGTTCGAACGCGACGTCGGGGGCCGGAAAGCTCTTGAGATAGTCGACAAGGCTTCTCGCCGGCTTTCGCATCGCCCTTTTCGCCGTCTCTGCCGCCTCGATCGGAACGATTGCCGCCACGGGCTTGCCGTGACGGGTGATCGTGACGAACTCGCCCTTCACGACGTCGTCCACCAGGCTCGAAAGTCCCGCCTTGGCGTCACGCAAATTGACCGTGGACACGGCATCCTCCTTATAGTCATATGTGACTACATTAACGGAAAGGCCGGAACAGAGCAACCGGACGAAGGATGGAGGCGGGCGCGGGCGTGGCGTACCGCCAACGGCCTTTGCCCGGCAACCGAGTCGAACGAGCACCTGTCAAGCTGACGATCACCCCGCGATCATCTCCGTCCACTTCTGGTTCAGCCAGTCCGACTTGGTCTGGTAGAGGTCGTAGCGCGGAATGATCGGGTCGATGTCGGAGGAGACGGCGGCGAATTCCTCGGCCGTCAGGTCGAGAAGGTCGCGCTTGACCGTCGGCGAGGTGCCGACCTTGCGCGACAGCGTCGCCTGGATCGCCGGCTGGCTCATATAGTCGATGAAAACATGCGCCTCCTCGGTCTTCTCCGATGCGCGCGACAGCGCCCAGGAGCCGGAATCCAGGATGCCGCCCTCCTTCGGGAAGGTCGAGCGGACCGGATTCCCCTGCGCGGCGGCAAGGCCGGTCACGTCGTGGTAATACTGGCCCATCGGGATTTCGCCGGATTTCAACGCCTGTTCGAACTGCGCCTCGTCGCGATACCAGAGCCTGACATTCGGCTTGACTTCCGCAAGCTTCTCGAAAGCCTTGAGCTGGCCTTCCTCGGTGTCGAGCGCATTGGTGCCGCCGAGGAATGTCTTCGCCGTCACTTCGAGAAGGAACGAGTTCGAGACGAGTGCCAGCAGGCCGAGCTTGTCGGCGTTTGCCGGATCCCAGAGCGCTTCCCAGGAAGTCGGCGCCTCCTTGTAGACGTCGGTATTGGTGACGAGCGTGATGTACCAGGAGACGGCGCCGATGCCGGCAACGCGCCCGTCCGGATATTTGTTGACGAAACGGTCGATCAGGTTCGTGGAATTCGGGATCTTCGCGAGGTCGAGCGGCGCCCAGAGCTCGGTCGACTGGCCCTTGAGGATGGATACCTGCGACATCATCGAGACGTCCGCCGGCGCCTGCCCTGCCCGTGCGGCCTGCTCGAGCTGCACCAGCCATGCCTCGCCCGTAGGCTCCGCGACGGATTCGATCGCGATGCCTGTCGCCTTGGTGAATTCCGGGAAGATGTTCGTATCGAAGGATTCCTTGAAGAAGCCGCCGTAAACCCCGACTTTCAAAGATTTTTCCTGCGCCTGCAGGATCGCCGGCATGCCGAGGGCCGCCGCTCCCGCCACGCCTGCGCCTAAAACGGCGCGCCGGCTCACATTCGCCTTGAGGATATCACGCATATCTTTCTCCTTTATGTGACCGGCAGGTCGTCGCCATGCCGGCTTGTTCCCGTGTTTGTTGCATTCTACGTCAAGCCGTCGAAGCGACGGAAGGGCTGAAGACCATCAGGCTCAGAATTTCGAAAAGCACCTGTGCCCCTGCATGCGCCGTATTCGTGGTCGCGTCGTATTGCGGCGCCACTTCCACAACGTCCCCGCCGACGAGATTGACGCCCTTGAGGCCGCGGATCAGCTCCAGCACCTCGCGCGTCGTCAGCCCGCCGATCTCCGGCGTTCCCGTTCCCGGCGCGAAGCTCGGATCGAGGCTGTCGATGTCGAAGGAGAGATAGGTCGGACCGTCGCCGACGATCGCCTTCGCCCGTTCGATGATCGCCGGAATGCCGAGGCCGCTCACTTCCTCGGCATGGATGACGGTCATTCCGGAATCGTAGGAGAACTCCCAGAGATATTCCGAAGAGCCGCGGATGCCGATCTGGATCGTGCGCGTCGGATCGAGCACGCCGTCAAGCACGGCGTTGCGGAACGGCCCGCCATGGTGGAACTTCGTCTGGTCGAAGGAACCGCCGGTGTCGCAATGGGCGTCGATATGGATCATGCCGACCGGCTGCCGCTTGCCGACGGCCTTCATGATCGGATGGGTAATCGAATGGTCGCCGCCGACGGCAAGCGGGATCACGCCCGCATCGACGATCTGGTTGAAGCGCTTCTCGATGTCGTCATGGCTGAGCTCCAGCCGGTAGCGGCTCTGGAACGGCACGTCGCCGATATCGGCCACGCGAAGATCGTGGACCGGCGCGCAGCCGAGAACGTGGTTGTAGGGGCCGATGCGTTCGATCGTCCGCATGGCGCGCGGGCCGAAGCGCGAACCCGGCCGGTTGGTGACGCCGAGATCCATCGGCACGCCGGTGATCGCCACCTGCAGATTGCCAAAGTCAGGCGCGTTGGCGTCGACCGGCCTGTAGGGAGCGCTGAGAAAGGTCGGGACGCCGGCATAAGGCGCAAGCCGCGTGCCGCCCTTGGAAAAGATCTTGTCGGCCACCTTGCGGAAAGCGGGATCGTGCATGTCGCCGCCATGGCCATCGCCATATTTCGCCTTCAGAGCCTGGAGCTTGTTTTCGTCGAACGCCATCTCGCCCTCGCTTCCTGATGTCTGGACATGCGGGGACTTCCGACGACAACCGTCTTTCTTCCGTTCCCCGGCTTTTTGCCTTGTTGCGGATATTATCGGCGGAAAGGGATTGGAAAATCAATTGACAATGTTATAGGCTTTCATGTGAGAAATATTCACACCCTGTCAAATAACCGCCGCTGCTTCCGATGACAAGCCGCCTGCCTCCTCTCAACCCGCTGCGCGCCTTCGAGGCGACGGCAAGGCGCGGCTCCGTTTCCGCTGCCGCGCGGGAGCTCAACGTCACGCACGGCGCGATCAGCCATCAGATCCGGGCGCTGGAGGAATCGCTCGATGCGGTCCTTTTCGAGCGCGGCGGCAAGCGCCTGAAGCTGACCTCCGAAGGGGCGCTTCTTCTTCCGGCCGTAACCGAGGCGTTCGGCGGCATCGCGGCCGCGACCGCGCTGATGAAGCGCCCGGCAACGAGCGGCGAGTTGACGATCACCTGCGTTCCCGCCCTGCTTTCCTTCTGGATCATCCCGCGGCTCAGCCGCTTCACCGACCAGTATCCCGGCATCCGCCTGACCCTGATCGCCTCGAACGATCCGGGCCGGCTCTATTCGCCGGATGTCGATGTCTGCATTCTCTATGGCGACGGAAACTGGCCGGATTCCTGGGCGAGGCTCTGGAGCCACCTGCGGCTTTTTCCCATCGCCAGCCCTAGCCTCGTGAACAGCCGGCCGCTGCGTTCGGTGCGCGATCTGTCGGATCATGTCCTGTTTCATGGCGATGACGGCCGCGAATGGAACACCTGGCTTGCCGCCGCCGACGCCGCCGATCTCTCCCGCAGCCGCCAGCATTTCATGAGCGACGCGCGTCTTTCGACGGAGGCGGCGCTGCATGGACAGGGAATTGCGCTCGGCGACACCATCACGGCCGCAAGCCTCATCGCGAAAGGCGAGCTGATCGTGCCCTTCGACCTGACGGTTCCGGCCAACGACGCCTTCTATGTCGCCTGCCGCAATGCGGTTCGCGCCGCGCCGATCGTCAAGGTCTTCATAGACTGGCTCTTCGCGACGCTGCAAGAGGATGTGCTGCCCGAGCCGCAGACTTCTGCGCGCACCCTGCTTCGTGCGCGCAACCGCGCCCCCGGAGAAGGGCAGCGCACGCCGTCGCCTCCGGTTCGCAAACGGCCGGAGGCAAACCAGAAACGAAAATCCCGCGCCTGAGCCGCGCAAAAAACGCTCCGGAAAAATCATGGCATCCTACGATCCGCCCCATCAATCACCCTATAACCCGCTTGTCGAGAACCTCTCCCCTCCGCGCGTGCCGTCCGTCCTTGCCTGGGCGAAACTCTATGACGGCGGGCGCGGCCCGCTGATCGACCTGTCGCAGGCGGTGCCCGGCTATCCGGCGCATCCGCGAATGCTCGCGCTGCTCGGTGAGCATGCTTCTTCGACCGCCTATACCGGCTATGGCGCGATCGAAGGCGAGCCGGCGCTGCGCACGGCCTATGCGGCGCACGTCTCCGGCGTCTACGGCGCGGATGTCGTTGCGGAAAACATCCATATCACCGCAGGTTGCAATCAGGCCTTCGTCTGCGCGGCGCTTTCCGTCGCAGGCGCCGGCGATGCCGTGCTGACGACCGATCCTTATTACTTCAATCAGGAATCGACGCTGGCCATGCTCGGCATAGAAACACGCCTGATCGCCTGCGATCCGGCGAATGGCTTCCTTCCGGATGCCGCCGCGCTTTCCGCCGCGATCACGCCGGAGGTCCGCGCCGTCGCCCTGGTGTCGCCGAACAATCCGACCGGCGCGGTCTACCCGCCGGCGCTGCTCGGCGAGATCTTCGCCATCTGCCGGGCCAGGGGCATCTGGCTCATCCTCGACGAGACCTATCGCGATTTCCTGCCGGACGGCTCGGTTCCCCCGCATGACCTGTTCACCCGTCCGGGCTGGGAGGAAACGCTGATCGGGCTCTACAGCTTCTCGAAATCCTTCTGCATTCCCGGCCACCGCCTCGGCGCGATCACCGGGAGCGGGAAGATGGTCGTCCAGGTCGCCAAGATCATGGACAACCTGCAGATCTGCGCGCCGCGTGCGGCGCAGGCGGCCGTTGCCGAAGCCATCCCCCTTCTCGCCGGCTGGCGGGAGGAGAACCGCCGCGAGATCGGTCGCCGCTCCGCTGCGCTCGATGCCGCCATGGCGGAGATTCCCGGTTGGGAGATCGGCGCGCTCGGGGCCTATTTCGCCTTCATCCGCCATCCCTTCGAAGGCGCCGGTTCGGAAAGGATCGCAGGCGAGCTCGCCTGCAAGGCCGGCATCCTCTGCCTGCCCGGCGTCTTTTTCGGAAAAGCCCACGAAAGCTATCTGCGTTTCGCCTTCGCCAATGCCGAGGCCGCCACGATCGGGCTCTTGAAGGAACGCCTGCGGAATTTTGCGCCGGATACGGATTGATCTATTCTGGATTGTATTGCAATAGTATTACAATTAATGGATACAATGGGCGAGGCAGGGCCATCGGCCTTGGCTCGCACAGGCTTAGCGGAAAATTCTATCCCATGGTTCGGGCGGGGGGGCCGAAGACGATGTGGATACCGGATGCAACGGAAGCATATGCCGAACGATCGGATATCGACGTTACCGCCGTCGCCGGGAGCATCGGCTACAGGGTGCGGCGGGCACAGATCGTCCTGGCGCAGCGTTTCGCGGTGCGCTTCTGTGCATTCGACCTGCGTCCTTCCGAATTTTGCGCCCTGTTGTTGATCTCCGAGAATCCCGGCCGCAAGCAATCGGAGATCGCGGCAGCCCTCGCGATCCGCAGGGCGAATTTTGTCACCGTGATCAACGTGCTGGAACGGCGCGGACTGGCGGAGCGGCGTGACGCGGCCGGGGACCGGCGTTCAACCGCGCTCCATCTGACGGCGCGCGGGGAGAAGCTGCTTGCGGCAGCCCGCCAGGTCCAGGCCGGTTTCGAGACGGAATGCCTGGAGAAGCTCGGCGGCCCGCAGGCGCGCGACGCATTCCTCGCAGGCCTCGCCAGGTTGACCTTCTGAGGTCGGAACAAGCCGGCCCGTCCGCCTGCGTTAGCAAAGCGTTAACCAAAAACTCCTTGACCGCGCCCGGGAATCGCAACACCGTCCCTCGTAACGGAGATCGGCTGTTATTTCGATCTTTTCCGTTACTTGTCGGGTTTTCTGTTACATTGCTCTCCGTGCGTAGATTCGGAAGCTGCACCGTTCCGTTCGGACGTGGCAAGGAGACCGGGCGTAGGCGAAAAGCCCGCAGCAATTCCAGCATAGCGGTTTTCCGTCCGGAATTGCGTGAAACAAAGGCTTAAAGCGCGGAGCGAATCCGAAAGATCGCGATGCGCTTGGAGGAAGACGTGAACATGGCGCTTGCCCCGCATAAAAGAGGCCAGGAGGGAAATCCCGCCGACGAGGCTATCGCGGCGGACGCCCAGCTTTTGTCCCTCCAGCTGAAGACGATGCGCGAGCGCTTCTTCCCGCCGGCGGCGCTGAAGACCCTGCGCAGCTTCTCCTCCGGCGAGGCCGCCCGGCTCGTCGGCGTGTCCGATGGCTATCTGCGCCAGCTTTCGCTCGCCGGAGAAGGGCCGCAGCCGGAGACCGGCCCGGGTGGCAGGCGCTTCTATTCGTTGGCCGATATCAATGCGTTGCGGGCACATCTGGCCGATCAGGCGCTCGCCAAGGGCAATCTCGTCAAGGCGCGGTCCTATCGCAAATGGCGAGATCCGGCGCGCGGCGAACATCTCCAGGTCGTCGCGGTCACCAATTTCAAGGGCGGTTCGGGCAAGACGACGACGGCCGCGCACCTGGCGCAGTATCTCGCCCTTTCCGGCTATCGCGTGCTGGCGGTTGATCTCGATCCGCAGGCCTCGCTTTCGGCGCTTTTCGGCTACCAGCCCGATCTCGACCTTGTAGGCAACGACACGCTCTATGGCGCGATCCGCTACGACGAGGAAGCCCGTCCGCTCTCCGACATCGTTCGCAAGACCTATTTCGACGGTCTCGATCTGGTGCCGGGCAATCTCGAGCTGCAGGAATTCGAGCATGTGACGCCGCGGGCGCTGGCGAACCGCCAGGCGGGCGCCGCGGGCCAGCCGCTGTTCTTCGCGCGCGTCCATGCCGCCTTGCGCTCCGTGGAGGCCGACTACGACATCGTCGTCCTCGATTGCCCGCCGCAGCTCGGCTATCTCACGCTCTCGGCGCTCTGCGCCTCGACATCGGTGATCGTGACGGTGCACCCGCAGATGCTCGACGTCGCCTCGATGAGCCAGTTCCTGTTCATGACCTCGGACCTGCTTGCCGTCGTGCGCGAAGCCGGCGGCAGGCTGAACTTCGACTTCATGCGCTATCTCGTCACCCGTTTCGAGCCGAACGACGGCCCGCAGGCGCAGATCGTCGGCCTGCTACGTTCGCTGTTCGGCGAGCGGGTGCTGACGGCGCCGATGGTCAAGTCCACCGCGGTATCGGACGCTGGGCTGACCAAGGAGACGCTCTATGAGGTCGGGCGGGAGAACTTCACGCGCACGACCTATGATCGGGCGATGGAGAGCATGAACGCGGTCAATGCCGAGATCGAAGGCCTGGTGCTTTCGGCCTGGGGCCGCGCAGGCGGATAACGCCGATCAGGAATTCCGCCCGGCGGGACCGGTCGGCCATGTGTGAAACCGGGAAAGGAAGGATCGAAGCAAGAAAAAAGGCCTCCAAAACGTCGCCATTCCGGAAGCCCTCTTCAATGTAGCAATTCAAGAGAATCACTTCCGACAGTCAAAGTCAAGGCTCCGCCGGGATTTCCCCGATTGCGGAACATGAATTTTATTGTCCTGTCATGACGTTGCGGGCCGGCCTCTTGCCTCTTTGAGAGGGGAAATCATGATGGAGAGACTGGCAACGACGCCATTTGGCGGCGGCAGGATGACTGCGCGCTTCTTTGCACTGCAGAAGCAGGTGGCGGACGCGCAGGAGCGTATCCGCGGCGCCGGTGGCGCAAACGAGACGGGAGCGGCCGACAAGTGGCAGCTCATCCGGGCGCTGACGGAGGCGCGCGCAGCCTTCGGGCTTTCGGACCGGACCATATCGGTGCTGGAGGCGCTGGTGAGCTTCCATCCCGGCAAGGTGCTCGACGGCAGCGCGCCGATCGTGGTGTTTCCCTCCAATGCGGAGCTTTCGGTACGATCGCGCGGCATGGCGCCTGCAACGCTGCGGCGTCACCTTGCCGTATTGCAGGAGGCCGGTTTTCTCATGCGGCGCGACAGCCCGAACGGCAAGCGCTATTGCCGGCGCGATGGCAACGGTCAGGTGGAGGAGGCTTTCGGCTTCGATCTTTCGCCTTTCGCCCTGATGGCGGGGCGTATCTACGAATGCGCGGAGCAGGCAAGGGCCGAGGCGCGGCGACAGCAGGCGCTGCGCGGCGAGATCACGCTGCATCTGCGCGACATTTCCAAGATCGTCGAGGCGGCTCTTGCCGAGGGCCGGAACGGGGACTGGCTTGACCACCAGCTCCGGCTTGCGGAACTCTCGGGCAAGGTTGGCCGCAGGGTGCCCGCCGCCGAGCTCGCCATGCGCCTGCAGGGTCTCTCCGCCCTCCGCAGGTTGGTGGAGACGGACTATCTCAATTCCATTCCAGACGAAGAATTGAGCGCCAATGACTCCCTTTCTGAGCATCATATTCAGAATTCAAACCCAGACCTACCAATTGAATTAAACGGCCAAGAAGAGTCAAACCCCGCGGCCGATAGCGCCGGATCGAAGGCGACGGAGCGTAAATCCGTTCCGGT
The DNA here is from genome assembly GCA_033795365.1 of Shinella sp. Classification (GTDB taxonomy): domain Bacteria; phylum Pseudomonadota; class Alphaproteobacteria; order Rhizobiales; family Rhizobiaceae; genus JARYGU01. The sequence continues at coordinate 8,773 of JARYGU010000001.1, read as the reverse complement.
AAGCCTCAAGCGGGTGCTTGCCGCCTGCCCCCAGATCGCCGATTACGCCAAGGGCGGCGTTTCCAACTGGACGGAGCTTATCGCCGCCGCCGGCGTGGTGCGTTCCATGCTCGGCATATCGCCGGATGCCTATGAGAAGGCGCGCCAGGCGATGGGCGAGAGCGCAGCGGCGGTCGTCATTGCGGCCATTCTCGAACGTTCCGATCATATCCGCTCGCCCGGCGGTTACCTGCGCGACCTGACGCGCAAGGCGGAGATCCATCAGTTCAGCGTGCTTCCGATGATCAAGGCTCTGGAATGAGGATGGCCTGCGGGACCGCGCGGGCCTGGATGCCGCTTGACCCTCCCACGTTGGAAGGGTCCATGCTGGCAGAAATGCATCGAGGACAAACCATGACCAGCAACAGCCTTACCCTTTCCTTCTCGGTTCCCGACATGACCTGCGGTCATTGCGTCAGGACCATAACGGCTGCGGTCGAGAGTGCCTTTCCGGGCGCAAGCGTTTCGGCCGACACCGCCACGCATATGGTGGAGGTCAGCGGCACGCTGGATGCCGACGCCGTCGCGGCGGTCATTGCTGCGGCGGGCTACACGCCGTTTTCCGCTGCCTGATCCTTTCCTGCCGGTGCGGCTGCGCGAAAATCTCCGTTGCCGCCAACGGCCGTCGAGTGCTGCCGGAAAGGCGTAAAAAAGTCCTTGACCTTGACATCATGGGAAGGTGCACGATCTGGGCAGATAAGAAAGGAGCTTACCATGCTCGCCGTGAAGGAGCCGGAAGACCGGCAGACCGTGAAACTGTCCATCTCCGACATGACCTGCGCCTCCTGCGTGCGCCGGGTGGAGAAGGCCATCGACAGCGTGCCCGGCGTTGCCGGCAGCAATGTCAATCTTGCGACCGAAAAGGCCGAGATACGCTTTGACGGCGCCCCGGATATCGCCGCTGTCGCCAGGGCGGTGCGCGACGCCGGCTACGGCGTTTCGGAGGAGGTGCTGGAATTCCCCGTCGAAGGAATGACCTGCGCGTCCTGTATCGCCCGCGTCGAAAAGGCCCTGAAAGCCGTGCCCGGCGTGCTGGACGCGACCGCCAATCTGGCGCAGGAGCATGCCCGCGTCCGCTTCGTCAAGGGCGCGGCGTCCTTCGATGATTTCGCTGCTGCCGTCGAGCGCACCGGATATAGGGCCGTGCGCGAAAGCGAATCCGCCGAAGCCCCGACGGAGGAGGATCGCCGCGCCCGCGAACTCGCCTCCCTCAGGCGCTCTCTCGTTCTCGCCGCCGTCCTGACGGCGCCGCTCTTCGTCATGGAGATGGGCGCTCACCTGGTCCCCTCCTTCGGCCACTATATTCATGAAGCCATCGGCCTGGAGACGAGCCGCATCGTCCAGTTCGTGCTGGCGACGCTGGTGCTCGCGGGTCCGGGTGCGCGCTTCTTCCGCAAAGGCGTGCCGAGCCTCCTGCGTCTTGCACCCGACATGAACGCGCTCGTCGTCATCGGCACGGCGGCTGCCTGGGCCTTTTCGGCCGCTGCCACCTTCGCCCCGTCGCTTCTCCCGGGCGGGACGGCCAATGTCTATTTCGAGGCCGCCGCCGTCATCGTCACGCTTGTCCTCGCGGGACGCTACCTCGAGGCCCGCGCCAAGGGGCGCACCGGCGAGGCGATCCGCCACCTGGCCGGCCTTCGGGCGAAATCGGCCCGCGTCCTTCGGGGCGTAAAGCCCGAGGACGTTCCCCTCGAAGCGGTCGTTCCGGGCGACATCGTGCTCGTCCGCCCCGGCGAGAAAGTGCCGGTCGATGGCGAGGTGACGGAAGGCCGCTCCTTCGTCGACGAGTCGATGATCACCGGCGAACCGATGCCTGTCGAGCGCCGGCCCGGCGACATGGTGACCGGCGGCACGCTGAACACGACCGGCTCCTTCTCCTTCCGCGCCACCCGCGTCGGCGCCGACACGGTGCTGTCGCAGATCATCCGCATGGTCGAGGATGCCCAGGCCGCTAAGCTTCCGATCCAGGCGCTGGTCGACCGGGTGACGCAATGGTTCGTCCCGGCGATCATCCTGATCGCGGCGGCCACCTTCGCCGTCTGGTTCTTTTTCGGCCCCTCGCCGGTTCTCGCGCATGCGCTGGTCAATGCCGTCGCGGTGCTGATCATTGCATGCCCCTGCGCCATGGGCCTCGCGACGCCGACCTCGATCATCACCGGAACCGGCCGGGCCGCCGAGCTCGGCGTGCTCTTTCGCCAGGGAACGGCGCTCCAGACGCTGGAATCGACCGATATCGTCGCCGTCGACAAGACCGGCACGCTGACGCGCGGCCGCCCGGAGCTGACGGAGATCGTTTGCGCGCCGGGCTTCGAGCGCGACGAGGTATTGAGTCTGGTCGCCGCCGCGGAAATGCGCTCGGAGCATCCGATCGCGACCGCAATCCACGAGGCGGCCGGCAAGGAGGGTCTCGATCTTCCCGCGGCGCAGGAATTCGAGGCGGTGTCCGGCCGGGGTATCGCAGCCACGGTTTCGGGCCGCAGGGTCGAGGCCGGTTCCGCCGGCTTCATGACGGAACGCGGTCTAGACGTCGCGGCCTTCGCCGCGGAGGCCGCGGGGTTTGCGGCGCAAGGCGCCTCCCCGCTCTATGCTGCGGTCGACGGACGGCTTGCCGCCCTCTTCGCCGTCACCGATCCCGTCAAGCCGACGGCGCGCGAAGCGATCGCATCGCTCAAGGCGCTCGGCGTCGAGGTGGCGATGATCACCGGCGACAACCGCCGCACGGCGGAAACGGTTGCGGCGGCACTCGGCATCGGCCATGTGGTGGCGGAGGTCCTGCCGGAGGGCAAGGTCGATGCGGTGAGATCGCTTTCGTCCGGCGGAAAGCGCAAGGTCGCCTTTGTCGGCGACGGCATCAACGATGCGCCGGCGCTCGCCGCCGCCGATACGGGGATCGCGATCGGCACGGGAACCGACGTGGCGATCGAGAGTGCCGATGTCGTCCTGATGGCCGGCGACATGCGCGGGGTTGCGACCGGCATCGCGCTTTCGAAGGCGACGATGCGCAATATCCGCCAGAACCTCTTCTGGGCCTTCGGCTACAATGTCGCGCTCATCCCCGTCGCCGCCGGCGTTCTCTATCCTGCCTGGGGCATCCAGCTTTCGCCGGCGCTTGCGGCGGGCGCGATGGCGCTTTCCAGCGTCTTCGTCGTCTCGAATGCGCTGAGGCTGAAGCGCTTCCGCATCGACGCGGCCGCATCGAAAGGAGATAAGGCATGATGAATATCGGTGAAGCCGCCAGGGCTTCCGGCGTATCCGCCAAGATGATCCGGCATTACGAAGCGATCGGCCTGATCGAGGAGGCCGGCCGCACCGGCGCAGGCTACCGCACCTATGGCTCGCGGGACCTGAACACGCTGTCCTTCATCCGCCGGTCCCGCGATCTCGGCTTTTCGATCACCCAGATCCGCGACCTGCTCGCGCTCTGGCAGGACCGCGCCCGCGCCTCGGCGGAGGTGAAGCGCATCGCCGAGCAGCATATAGACGAGCTGCAGGCCAAGATGCGCCAGCTTCAGGAGATGGTGATGACCCTGGAGCACCTTTCCGCCCACTGCCACGGCGACGCCCGCCCCGACTGCCCCATCCTGGAACGGCTGGCGAGCGGAGAGAACGGCCACGGCAGAGACGCTCACTCCTGATGAAGGCTGCGCAAAGATGGCGGGTTTTGCGATGGCGGCCGCATAGAAATTAAGGTGTGGGGGCGTGGGAGCGAATCTGAAAGATCGCAATGCGCATTAGGCGTTTTCCGGTGTCATGCGATCCGTTGGCGGAAAGGCGACAATGGACTAATGTTCCACTTGAACGGGGAAACAGTTCATGGCGACATTGACCGTAACGACGCGAGGGCGGGTCACCTTTGCTAGGGATATGCTCCAACATTTGGGTATCCGGCCTGGCGAGAGGATAGACGTAGACTTGCTTCCAGGCGGACGGGTGGAGTTGAAAGCTGCCCGGCGGAAGGGCTCGTTCCGCGATCTTCACGGCTTTCTGAAAGCGAAGACGAACGGCCGGGCTCTCACCATCGATGAGATCGGCGAGGCGATCGCCGGCGCCGGTTCTGCCGCCGGAGCGGGTGAGGGTTAAAGCTCACGCCATTCCCGCGGGATCGCCGATCGGCAGCAGCGCGGGATCGGTCTCCGTCTCGTCTTTCTTGCGCTTGTCGATCTTCTCGTCCTGCCGCTTCTTCGTCTCGGCGCCTTCCGGTTCTTTCGTCGGTTCGCTGTGTGGTCGATGCTTGTCTTCGGGCATGGCGGTTTTCTCCTTTTCTCGATGAGAAACAGTCCGGTTCCGCCAAGGTTCCCTGAGCCGCGCCGCGACCGGTCCGTCGTCATCTTTTCCCTTTGACGAAAGGCCGAACGGCGATAGCTTCCCATCCGGAAGAAGACATCGGTAACGGATGAACGAGTGGAGAACAGCATGCTGGACAAGCGCAAATTCTATATCAACGGCGAATGGGTCGCTCCCCTGCAGCCGCGCGACCTCGAGGTGATCAATCCGGCGACCGAGAAGCCGGTCGCGGTCATCTCGATGGGGACCGCCGCCGATATCGACCGCGCGGTCGCCGCCGCGAAGAAGGCCTTTGCGAGCTACAGCCAGACCAGCACCGACGAGCGCATCGGCCTCCTGGAAAAGCTCCTTTCCATCTATAAGCGCCGCTATGACGAGATGGCCCGCACGATTACGCTGGAGCTCGGCGCGCCGATCACCATGAGCACCGAGCAGCAGGCCGATGTCGGCGTCGGCCATCTGCAGGGCTTCATCGATGCCCTCAAACGCCTGAAGACCCGCGAGGTCCTTGCGAACGGCGACGTAGTGCGCCGCGAGCCGATCGGGGTCTGCGGCCTCATCACGCCCTGGAACTGGCCGATCAACCAGATCGCGCTGAAGGTCGTGCCGGCGCTCGCCACCGGCTGCACCTGCGTGCTGAAGCCCTCCGAATTCACCCCGCTCAATGCCCTTCTCTATGCCGAGATGGTCGACGAGGCGGGCTTCCCCGCCGGCACCTTCAACCTCGTCAACGGCGACGGCCTCGAATGCGGCGCAGCGCTTTCGAAGCACAGGGATATCGACATGATGTCCTTCACCGGCTCCACCCGCGCCGGGATCGCCGTCAGCAAGGATGCGGCCGACACGGTCAAGCGCGTCACGCTGGAGCTCGGCGGCAAGTCACCGAACATCGTCTTCGAGGATGCCGATCTGGAGGATCGCGTCGCCGCCAGCGTGCTCGAATGCTTCAACAATTCCGGCCAGTCCTGCGATGCGCCGACGCGTATGCTCGTCCAGCGCTCGGTCTATGACAAGGCCGTCGCCATTGCCGAGAAGACCGGAAAGGCCGCGAAGGTCGGAAATCCGGAGGAGGAAGGCAGCCATATCGGTCCGCTGGTCTCCGATATCCAGTTCGGTCGCGTCCAGGCGCTGATCGAGGCGGGCGTGGCGGAAGGCGCGCGCGTCCTCGTCGGCGGTCCGGGCAAGCCGGAAGGCTTCGAGACAGGCTATTTCGTGCGCCCCACCATCTTCGCCGACGTCGACAACAATATGCGCATCGCCCGCGAGGAGGTCTTCGGCCCGGTTCTCTCGATCATCCCCTTCGAGACGGAGGAGGAGGCGATCACGATTGCTAACGACACGAGTTACGGGCTCGCCGCCTATGTCCAGACGGGCAATGCCGACCGCGCCGAGCGGGTGGCCGCGCGGCTTCGCGCCGGCATGGTGCATATCAACGGCGGGCCGCACCGCTACGGCAGCCCCTTCGGCGGCTTCAAGCAGTCCGGCAACGGCCGCGAAGGCGGCATCTTCGGCCTTGAGGATTTCCTCGAGGTCAAGACCGTCCACAGGCCGGACGCGGCATAAGGCAGGCGAAATGATACCGAAAACGATGAAGGCGGCGCTCGCCGAGAGCGCCGCAACCCCGCTCGTCATCCGCGAGGTCCCGGTCCCTTCGCCCGAGCGCGGGCAACTGCTGGTGAAGCTCGAAAGCTGCGGCATCTGCCATTCCGATCTGCATCTGCGCAACGGCGACGAGCACCTGCCGGACGATCTCTATCCGCTGATCCTCGGCCATGAGGGCATCGGTCGCATCGTCGCGATCGGCGAGGGAACCGAAACGTCCCTGAAGCCCGGCGACCGGGTCGGCCTGCCCTGGCTCTACGACACCTGCCTCGATTGCAGCCCCTGCCTCACCGGCGCGGAAACCTTCTGCCAGCACCAGCATGCGCGGGGCATTCACCGGCACGGCGCTTTTGCCGAATATGCGCTGCTCGAATCCCGCTTTGCCTGCATCATCCCCGACACGATCGATCCGGTGCAGGAGGCGCCGCTGCTTTGCGCCGGACTGACCGCCTGGAGCGCGCTGCGCAAGACCGAGCTTCGCCCCGGCAGGACCGTCATGGTCGTCGGCTGCGGCGGCCTCGGCCAATATGCGATCATGATCGCCAAGGCCCATGGAGCGACTGTCGTCGCCGTCGACCGTGATCCAGCAAAGCTCGCGGAGGCCCGCCGCCGCGGCGCCGACCATCTGGTCGAGGCCGGTCCGGAGGCAGGAATACGCGTGAAGGAACTCGGGGGCGCGGACATCGCCGTCAACTTCGCCCCGACGCCTGCGGTCTGGAAGACCATCGAGCAGGCGGTCAATCCGATGAGCGACATCATCGCGATCGCGCTGGTGCACGATCCCGTTCCGCTGTCCATGATGTGGCTGATCGACGGCGGGCACCGGGTCTTCGGCTCTTCCGTCGGCACGCGCCAGGACCTGCGCGATTTCCTCGCCTTCGCCGCCGGGGCGAAGCTCGAAATCGAGATCGAAACCGTTCCGCTTTCCGGCGTCGACGCCGCGCTCGACCGGCTGCAGGCGGGCGATGTCGCCGGAAGGATGTGCGTCGATTTCTCGCTCTGACGGGGCGGCATGAACGCAGATCCGGAGGATTGGCCGGGATTTGAATGAAAATCCTCTGCTTTTCTCCGGATTCTGCGAATTCCTGTCCATTTTGTCGCGGGACTGGCGCAAACCGGCTGTCTCCGGGGCGCGGCTTCTGGTAGCTGGAATGCCTGCTGCGTCTGGTTGTAGGCGCTGCACCTGCCCGCATTGGACCGTTCCGTGTCAGAAACCGCCGAAATCGCAAACCTCGCCTATCGAAACCGCCTTGCACTCGCGGCCCTTCTCGTCGGCGGCGTCGCCATCGGCGGATCTCCGATCTTCGTGCGGCTTTCGGAAGTCGGGCCGATGGCGACAGCCTTCTGGCGGGTGGCGCTCGCTCTCCTTCCGTTCCTGATCGTCTCCCGGCTGAGCGGCAATGCGGTCTCCGACGCGCGGCCCGCGGGGCTCAGGGACCATGTGCTCCTGCTGGTGCCGGGCGTGTTCCTCGCCATCGACCTCGCCGCCTGGCATCTCGCCCTTCACATGACCTCCGTCGCCAATGCGACGCTGCTGGCCAATCTCGCGCCGATCTTCGTCACGCTCGGCTCCTGGCTGCTCTTCCGCTCCCGCGTCAGCAAGATTTTCCTCGCCGGGCTGGCAACGGCGCTTGCCGGCGTCGTGATCCTCAAGGGCGGACCGGCCGCGCTCGGCGACGGGCATCTTGCGGGCGATGCGACCGCGGTCCTCGCCGCCGTGTTCTATGCCGGCTATATCCTGTCGATCGGCCGGCTGCGCAGCCGCTTTTCCACCGGGCGGATCATGATCTGGACGACGATGTCGGCGGCGGCCTGCATGCTGCCGATCGCGCTCGCCTTCGAAGCCGACCTCTTCCCCCTGACGCTTTTCGGATGGGCGATGCTGGCTGGCCTTGCCCTCGTCAGCCATGCCGGCGGCCAGGGCCTCATCATCTATGCGCTCGCCTATCTCCCGCCCGCCTTCTCCTCGCTCACCCTCCTGCTGCAGCCGGTGGTCGCCGCGATCCTCGCGTGGATCCTGCTTGCCGAGCCTGTCGGCCCGATGCAGGCGATCGGCGGCGCAATCGTGCTTGCCGGCATCCTGGTGGCGCGGCGAGGATAAGCCCGAAAGCCTTGAAGCAGGCATGGGCGATGTGTATATTCTTGCGAGGATATACACATCGGATCGAACCATGCGCACCAATATCGATATCGACGACGACCTGATCGCAAAAGCCATGAAAGCGACCGGCCTGCCGACCAAGAAGGCGACCGTCGAGGAAGCCCTGCGGCTCCTGATCCAGCGCGACGACCAGATGCGCGCGATCGAGGAGATGCGGGGCCTCGGCTGGGAAGGCAATCTGGAAGAGATGCGGTTGAATTGGAGTTCGACCGATCGATGATCGTCGTCGATACTTCGGTCTGGATCGACAATCTTCGCAATGCCGATACGCTCGCGACGGCCAAGCTGCGATGGGTTGTGCAACGGCATACCGTCGTGCTGGCCGATATCGTGCTGCTGGAATTGCTGCAGGGCGCGCGGGACGATCGGCACGCACTTGCCCTCGAATCGCATTTCCGCAGGTTCCGGATCGTGAATGTCCTCGACGAACATCTTGCGGTCAGGGCGAGCCGCAATTACCGTCTTCTTCGCTCGAAGGGCTTCACGATCCGCAAGACGCCCGACCTTATCCTCGCTACTTATTGCATCGAGCACGGTCTCCCGTTGCTCCACGATGACCGCGACTTCGAGCCGGCTGCCGCACATCTGGGCCTGATGGTCTATTGAGAGACAGCATCCCATGGTGTCTGCCGTACCGTACCCTTGTCCTGCCGGACATCTTTCCGCTGAAGGCGAGCGGCGTTTATT
>JARYGU010000019.1:0-112713 GCA_033795365.1 Shinella sp. | reverse complement strand
ATCGCGGTGCGCCCGTCGCTATTCCCAGCGACCTCATCGAGGCCATCTACCTCGCCGAGATTGACATGCAATTCGATGACACGCGCGTTGCCCGCATTCATCGGAAGGAAGAAGGCAGGAATCGGCGGCTGACGGTTGCGATGCAATTCGCCAAGGGCAAGGAGGGCAGGGTTGCGAATGGTCCGTTCGCCGGCCTGGTTGGCGTCGTTCAGAATGTGACGAGCCAAGGAAATGTCCAGCTTTTGCTTGACATCTTCGGTCGCGCCACACTCGCGTCGTTCGACCCTCGCGATTTGTCTTGTGGGGATAAATTCCCAAAAGCGAGCTGAGGTGTTGAATATTTTCCCACTTAGTGATAGTTTCCAAATCACGCGAATGGCTGTCGCCGGACCTCTTCGAAGGGAATACTCGCCGGGCCAATGCTGGACTTCGCGACCAGCGTAGTGCGAAGCTTTCACAAAATTTAGAGATCGGGAAGGCGCTGGTAGCTCAGCGAAGAGATAAGCGGTCACCCTCGCGGTGGTCGCCTCTGTCGTTCCTTCCCGACCATAAACACAGAGATCGGGAAGAGGTCTGTGAACCTCGCAGGTACCCAGCGCTATCAAAGGCACGCTGGCGGTGTTGATCGAGGCGGCTACGTGCCATGTGCCGTACAGCTCATAGAGCCAGATCAGAAAAGCTTGCGGCCCTTCCCGACACCATTCAACGGCAAGCCAAGGCTTGCTCGCTATTCATGGTCAAGGCCCATGGCGAGGTCACGGTGAACCGGGGAATGAGCGGACCATGCAACTGCAAACATCGCGCTCTGCATCGTATCTATCCGTAAGCCTGTAGGCAGGCATGTATCTCGGCCCCGCCAGTGCTGACGGGGCTTCTATCATTCAAATACGGGAAAATCCCGTGATTGGGCAAATAACCAAGCGTAATCAGCGGCTTGGTTATATCCCTGTTTTATCGCCGCCTAGCCAGAGGCAGATCATGAGCTACGAACCCTCGCGCATCGCTGAAGGTCAGCGAACCGATGAGTATTATTATCTGGTCGCCAGCCGAGGATTCGATGTCATGACCGGCGAAACAGACGCCGCCGCGCTCCAACGATATGCCGCAAAGAGATCGCGTCAGACGCGCGACAGGCTGTTTTCGTTAATCGCTGCTAGCCAAGGAGAGAGCGATGTTCAGCAAGCCGTATCACGCCGATAACGTTGCCGCACAGCCTTTCCCCGCGTGGCGGGTCATTGTGCTTGCGTGGATCGGGGAACTACTAGGTATCCAGTTCAAGATTGATGGCATCCCTATGGGGCATCTTCTGTAGGAAGATCATGAGCAATGTGAGCGTCTTTCCTGGCGTAACGCCCCTCCCGTTCGATGCTGATGTCATCTTGGACAGTGCGAAAGGCGCCAATCTCAAGAGTGTGGTTATCATCGGAGAGACGGAAGACGGAGACGAATTCTTCTCGTCCTCCATCTCAGATGGGCCGGAAACGCTCTGGATGCTGGAGCGGGCCAAGCACAAGCTGATGGCGATTTGCGACGAGGACCCATGACCCACACCACCATAGTAGACGAATCGGCCCGCGGTCGTCGGTTCGAAAACCGCTTGAACGAGGTCTACCGCCACTGCCGCATAGGGAAGGTGACGCGGAAGATGCAGACCCCTGGAGGGAAGTGGGTTTCACCGATGCTCTCTTGGCATCCCGATCCGGGTAAGCCGCCTACGTCGCCCTTCTTCTCAGGCGGGTACGTGCATACGACTTCGTCGGGCGACGTGGTTCTATAGAAAATCCTCATCGCGAAACGCGAGGGTCTTTAGCTCTCCTAAGAGAATAGCTGCAGCTGGGCGACTTCACTACGTGCTTGAAGCTTGGGCCATCGCGATAGTGCGTGTGGGGTCTCACGTACCGGCCGCAATCAGCGCAGATATAGACGCATGCCGGATTCGCATTATGAATGCTGCAATCCTCAAGGTCGCCCATCAGGTTGCGGCGCTTCGCCATGATCATCTTTGCCATGTCCACCCCATGCCGTCCTGGGAGAATGGCGCAAAGAAGCGCGCATCTCAAGGGGAGCGGAATTCCAAGCCTCGCCAACCGACGCGAGGGACAAGGCTTTCACTCTTGGCTGTAGAAGCCGCGCCGCCGCTCCGGGGTGTAAAGGCTCCCACATATCCGGCGTGAAGTGAGCAAGTCGGAAACACCAACCAGACGAGGCGCATATGTCTACCATCCAGCTCCCGAATACAGACAAGCCCACGCAAACGGTTCTCCTCGTCGGCGCAGATGGCGAGCCCGTCGAGATCGGCGGCGGTGGCGGCACCTCTCAGGTTCAGGTGACGAACTTCCCTGCCACGCAGCCTGTCAGCGGCACTGTCACGGCAACCGGTCCGCTGACCAATGCGCAGCAGACCGCAATCACCGGAACGTCGGCAACAGCCGCTTATGCAGACAGCACCGGAGCGGCGGCAGGAACAGTGATTGCCCTCCTCAAGGGGCTGTATGTCCAGCAGGCGCAGATGATCACGCTCCTGAACGACATCAAGACGAACACGACGCCGGCACCCTGATCATGGCAAGCACCAAGGATAAGAAGGGCACCGGCCGGCCTTCATCCTACACGCAGGAGATTGCCGACATCATCTGCGAGCGCATCGCAGACGGGGAAAGCCTTCGCACGATATGCAGCTCGGAAGACATGCCGAGCAAGTCGACGGTGTTCAAGTGGCTTGCTGACAATGACGCTTTCCGGACCAAGTACGCGCACGCGCGAGACGCGCAGGCCGATGCTCTCTTTGATGAAATGCTCGATATCGCCGACGACGGCCGCAACGACTGGATGGAAAAGCGGAACGCTGACGGGGAGAGTATCGGGTGGCAGGAGAATGGCGAGGCGCTGCGCCGCTCTGATCTTCGTATCAAAACCCGCCAATGGATGGCCGCAAAGCTTCTACCGAAGAAGTACGGCGAAAAGCTTGATCTGAACGTCAACGGCAAGCTTGAGACGACGCCGGAGGATCAGATTGAATCTCGAATTGCTGAACTCCTCGGAAAAGCGGGAGTTGATGTCCCTGCTCGCGGAGAAGGATCGGCGGAAGCGGACGAATAAGCTCCGTTTCTATGCGCCGTATCGCAAGCAGCGCGAGTTTCATACGGCAGGTGCTTCGAAGTCGGAACGCCTGTTCATGGCGGGCAACCAGCTTGGAAAGACTGTAGCAGGCGGAGCCGAATGGGCGATGCATCTCACCGGGAGATATCCGGACTGGTGGGACGGGGCCACGTTCAACAAGCCTCCGCTGTTGTGGGCTGGATCCGTTACCGGCGAAAGCACCCGAGACAACCCGCAACGCATCCTTGTTGGACCTCCCGCGAAAGAAGAGGAATGGGGCACAGGCTTCATTCCGCTCGACTGCATCAAGGGGAGAACGCGCGCCTTAGGCGTTCCGAACCTGCTTGACAGTGTCGTGGTCCGGTGGGGCGGCGGGGGAGACGTCCAGGCGGGTGAAAGCGTCCTCGCCTTCAAAGCCTACGAGAAAGGCCGCGAGAAGTGGCAGGGGCCAACGGTAGATGGCGTCTGGTACGACGAGGAGCCTCCGGAGGATATCTACAGCGAAGGCCTGACGCGCACGAACAACGGGCAGCGTGGGCAATTTTCGCAGACAACATTCACGCCGCTGCTCGGCATGTCCACGGTGGTTGTGAGGTTCATCATGCCGGCTGCCGACGACATCGGGAAGGAAAGCCGGCACGTCACATCGATGACGATAGAGGATGCCGAGCACTACACCCCGGAGCAGCGCGCGAAGATCATCGCCAGCTATCCCGCCCACGAGCGGGAGGCGCGCGCGAAAGGCATCCCGACGCTCGGGTCCGGCCTCATCTTCCCGGTGCTGGAAGAAAATATCGTCGTCGAGCCTTTCGAGATCCCCAGGCATTGGGTGCAAATCGGTGGTCTCGACTTCGGTTGGGATCACCCGACGGCTGCCGTTGGTTGTGCCTGGGATCGCGATGCAGACGTGTTCTACGTCACGAAGGATTATCGCCAGAGCCATGCGACGCCCGTCATCCACGCCGCGGCAGTCAAGCCGTGGGGTGAGTGGTTGCCGTGGTCATGGCCTCACGACGGCAACAACGATACGGCAGCCGGGCCGGCGCTTGCAGGCCAGTATAGGGCGCAGGGACTGGAGATGCTGCCTGCGCATGCGACCTTCGAAGACGGCGGCAACAGTGTCGAAGCTGGCGTGACGGAAATGCTGGACCGGATGCAAACCGGCCGGTGGAAGGTCTTCAGGACATGCGGCCTCTGGTTTGAGGAGCGCCGCCTCTATCACCGCAAGGACGGCAAGATCGTGAAGGAGCGCGACGACGTAATTTCCGCGTCCCGCTACGCCCTGATGATGAAACGCTTTGCGATCACCAAGCCGAAGGACGCGGCTTTCAATTTCGTGCCGAGGAAAGTGATTTAATGGCCCAGCGCGAAAAGCAAATGGACGTGGCGCAGCTTTGCACCATCGTCGAAAGCCTGGTCAAGGACGCGGAGACTTACCGTACCGAGCGCTCTGACGATCGCGTGAAGGCGATGGAATATTTCGACGGAGAGATGCGCGATGTACCGGCCGATGAGGGCCGCTCCAAGGTGGTCTCCCGCGATGTGCGCTCCGCCATCAAGAAGGTGCTGCCTTCGCTGAACAGGACCATTCTCGGCGGTGACAAGCTCGTCGAGTACCAGCCTGTGGGGCAGGGGGACGAGGCAGGCGCCGAGCAGGCGACCGACTATGTGAACTATGTCGCGCTTCCTGAGTGCAACGGATACGATGCGATCGAAGATGCGATCTACGATGCAATCAAGCTGCGCAACGGCATTCTGAAGTGGTGGCAGGCAAAGTCGATCGACGTGAAGGTATCGCTTCACACAGGGCTTGAGGAAGCCGCCTTCGTGCAGCTCGTGTCTGACGATAATGTCGAGGTGCTTGCCCATACCGAACGCCAGGAAACCGTAGACACGCCGCAAGGGCCGATGCCGACGGTTGTCCATGACGTGAAGATCAAGCGCCGCATAGAAACCTCCCGGTCGAAGATCGGAGCTGTCCCGCCCGAAAACTGGCTGGTCCATCCCGACGCGGTCACGCTTGAGGACAGCCCGATCTTGGGCGAGAACATGCGCCTGCGCCGTTCCGATCTGGTGAAGATGGGTTATGACCGCGCTACGGTCGATGCGCTGCCGGCGTCAGAGGGCAACAGCACCGAACAGCAGGACGAGGAAGACACGCGCCGCCGCGACGTCTTTCAGCGTGAAGACCCGCAGTCGAAGGCCCTTGAGGAAATCGAATATTACGAACTGCTCGTGCGTGTCGACTATGACGACGACGGCATAGCCGAGCTGCGCCGCATGGTTTTCGCTGGCGGTCTGAAGGAAGCGAACCTTCTCGAAAACACGGATTGGGACGAGATCAACTATGCCGATATTGTCGCAGAGCGCCGGCCGCACCAATGGGAGGGCAACTCCGTCCCCGACGACGTGATGGACATCCAGAAGATCAAGACGGTCCTGCTCCGTCAGACCATGGATAACCTCTACTGGCAGAACAATTTGCAGCCGATCGTTCAGGAGGGGGCGGTCACCAATCCCGAAGCCGTGCTGAATCCTTCGTTCGGTCAGCCGATCATGGTCAACCGCAACACGGATGTCAGGGCGGCGGTTGGCTACAGTTCGGTCCCGATGGTCGCTGACAAGTCGTTCGCGATGCTCAGCTACATGGATAACGAGGTGACCGACCGCACGGGTATTTCCGATGCGTCGAGCGGGCTTGCCCCTGATGCCCTGCAGAACATGACTGCCAAGGCGTCTGCAATGATCGAGCAAGCCGGAATCGGGCAGGTGGAAATGATGGTCCGCTGCATCGCCAACAGCCTCAAGCCGGTGTTCCGCGGTCTTTTGAAGCTGGTCATTCAGCATCAGGACAAGCCGAGGACAGTTCGCCTCAGGGACGAGTGGATTACGTTCGATCCGCGCGCTTGGAACGCCGATATGGATGCGACGGTCAACACCGGCCTCGGCGCCGGTACGCGGGAACGCGACATGATGGCGATGCAGACTGTCATCGGGCTGCAAAGGGAGCTCTTGGCGTCGCTCGGCCCGCAGAACCCGTTCGTCAAGCCGGACAACGTCTACAATGCGATATCGAAATTGGTGGAGGCGGCGGGCCTGAGAAACGTCGGGCTCTATTTCACGAAGCCGGATCCGCAGGAGGTGCAGAGCCTCATGCAGGGCCAGCAGCAGGGGCCGTCGCCTGAAGAGATCAAGGCTCAGGCTGCGGTCCAGCTTGAACAGGCTCGTACCCAAGGCAAGCTTCAGGTCGAACAGGCGAAGGCGCAAATGCGGCTTGCGGAGGTCAACGCCAAGATGCAGGCCGATGCGAACAAGGAGCGCGAACAGATGGAAGCCGACCTTGCCATCCAGGCGGCGGAGCTGGAGCGCGAAGCGGCCATGGACGAACGCCGGATCGAGGCGGACGTTGAAAAGGCGCTGATCGATCAGGAGACCGAACGCGAATGGATGGAGACGCAGGAGCGCATCTCCGATCGACGATTGGTCGCCGACGTGCAGAAGGCACAGGCCGCGTCTGTCAGCCGCTCTCTTGACCGCATGCCAGACGGCAACAGGACGGGGAGGAACGGCCGATGAACTATCGCGATCTGAAGGATTTCTGCGATGCCCGATAGCCGAAACCGGATCGCTTCCATGCTGGTCAACGGCGCTGAACCGCCGAGGTCGACGGGAAGAAAGCTGCTGGACTACCTGCTGAACGACAGCATACCGGCCGAAATGGTCAAATCGGCATGGTCCGGCGTTACCCTTCCCGGTGACGTTCTTGTCGGCAACGTCGATCCGATGAGTGCGGAGGGATTGGAGCGGACCATGGGCCTCGCCGGTCTTGCGGCAATGGGCAATATACCTGCCGGCAGAATGGCTCAAGCCGCTGAAAACGTTGCAAGTCGCACCGCAAGAATGTATGATCCTCCGGCAAAGGCACCCCGCCCGTTTGAGGCGGATTATCCACGCGGAGCGGTGGCAGATGAAGCCGGAAACCTGCAATTCGATATCGAAGGTCGACCGCTTACAGCCGAATACATCGCCGGCCGAAACGTGGTGGGACAGGGTGAAAAAGCCCTCTCGCCAGCAGAACTTGACGCCATCGCAACGGCAAGCACGCGCGACGGCGCTTCGGCAGTTGCGCCAAGACTTCTTCGCGGCGATGCGGGAAGAACGCAGTTCCACAAAGTAACCGGAGAACCGCTGTCAATTCAGATCGCGAACGACCTTTCCCTTGACCAGGCGAACAAGGTGCTTGGTCATGAGGTCGGGCACGTTATCGACAAGCTCGCAGACGAAATCCCGGTCGACGGTCTGAATCGTGAGCTTCGAACCATATACAACGACCTCAACAACCCGCAGGGGTATGGGAAACCGTTCGGCCCTGAGCAGAACCGCTACAAGGGCGATGTGGTCAATCGAGAGCTGGTGACGGAAGCGATCCGCGCCTACCAGGCCGATCCGAACTACATCAAAACCGTCGCACCCAAGACTGCCGCCCGCATACGCGAGTATGTGAACAACAATCCGCAACTGAAGCACATCATTCAGTTCAATAGCGTTGTGGGCGGCGGGGCGGCTGCTCTCGGGCTGCTTGAGGATGATGAGTTTCGGGAAGCCTGGCAGAAAGGTTTCGGCTCATGAACCGCGAAGAACGACGGCACGCGGCAGAGGCGATCCTGTCCATCCCCTTTTTCGACGCTCTCATGGATGAGCTCGAGCATGCGGCAATCAATTCCTGCATTTTCGCGAAACACGACGATCACGAGGCACGGCAGGCTTTTGCCGCCGAGGCGCGCGCGATCAAGCAAGTTCGTTCACGGTTGGCAGCCCTCTCGAAAGACGGCCAAGCGCCTGTGAAGCGACAAACGCCGGCATAGGGCTGGCGACCAACCCCCAAGAGGACATCATGACTGGCGAATCCACCAACCTGCCTTTTGGCGGGAGTGATAGCGCGCACCCCTCCACCGCTCTCGACAACCCCGAGAACCTGAACTTCTACGAACCCGGCGAGGATGACGAGCTGGACAATCAAGAGGTGCAGGACGATGGGGCCGATCCCGACCGCGAGCCGGATGAGACCAATGAAGATGGTCAAGAGGCCGATACCGATGTTGCCGTCGACGAGAACGAAGGCGAGACCCAGGGAGACGAGGCAGAAGCCCAGCCTTCCGAAGTCGCCGACGACGTTCTTGTCTCCGTAAATGGCCAGCCGCTTCCCTTCGGGGAGCTGAAGGCGGGCTATCTGCGGCAGGCGGATTACAGCCGAAAGACGCAGGAGCTTGGCAACAGGCGCCGCGATCTGGACGCGCTCACAGCCCGCGTGAACCACTCGGTTCATGCCATCGCAGACTTTCTCTCTCAGCAGGTGCCGGCAGAGCCGCATCCTTCCTTGGCAATGACTGATCCTGCCCGGTTCGTCCGAGAAAAGGCGGTTCATGACAATGCAATGATGCAGCTCCAGACCGTTCTTTCTGCCACCGGCGAACTGAAGAATGTCGGGAGCACGCTTACCAATGAGCAGCACCAGGAGCTCCTTGCTCAGGAAAGTGCCAAGCTCGCGCAAGCATTCCCGCACATCACGAAGCCGGGTGAACAGCAGAAGTTCTTCAACGCTGCATTCGAGACCGCTCGCGAGATCGGGTTCAGCGAAGACGAAATGAACGTCGTCACCGATTACCGCATGTTCAAGCTGGCGCATTATGCCCGGCTCGGCATGGAGGCTGAGAAGGCGCGCGCCAAGGCCCGTACCAAGGTGGCCTCCGTGCCGCCAGTCGCGCCGAACAAGCGCCCGCAGGGAAGCAATCCCTCGCGCGCCCGCGCCAATCAGGAAGCGATGAAGAGGCTGTCTCAAACCGGGTCGATCCACGACGCCGTGAAGATCGACTTTGACTGATCATCTTCAATCATAGGAGGCCTCGATGGCTGCTCCCGCAAATACCTACCAGACGACGAATGCCGTCGGTAACCGCGAAGAACTTTCGGACGTGGTGAACCGCATCTCGCCCGAAGATACGCCGATCTATTCGCTTATTCCCAAGGGCAAGGTCGTGTCCGTCCATCCCGAATGGGAAACCGACGAACTGGCGCCTCCCGGCCCCAACGTCACCGCTGAAGGCGACGAATACACCTTCGGCGCGACCGTGCCGCCCAAGCGCGTAGGCAACTACACGCAGATCTTCCGGAAGTCCGGCATCATCTCCAATACGCAGGAGAACGTGGACAACGCCGGCAAGGTCGAAAAGGTGCGTTACCAGAAGCTCAAGAAGGGCATCGAGCTTCGCAAGGACGTCGAATTCTCGATCGTGTCGAATGAAGGCTCCGTTGCCGGCGCAACCCGCGTCTCCGGCGGACTTCCCTCGTGGATTGAGACCAACGCCTCCCGCGGCGCAACCGGCGCCAATGGCGGTTTCGATGACGCCACTGGCCTTACTGTTCCGGCAACGGACGGCACGCAGCGCGCGTTTTCGAAAACGATCATGGATGGCGTCATGGGCCAGGCGTACACGGCAGGCGGCAACGTCCGTCACCTTGTGACCTCGCCTTTCGTCAAGTCGCAGTTCGTCGAGATCATGTCCGACACGAACGTTGCATCCTTCCGATACGCAGCATCCGCCGGTGGTCAGAAGACCATCGTTGCGACTGCCGACGTCTACGAGGGACCGTACGGCAAGGTGCTGATCCACCCGAACCGCGTCATGGCGACGAACGCCGACGTGGCCCGCAACGCCTTCTTCATCGACACGGACCTTCTGTCTTTCGACTGGCTCCGCAAGATCAAGGAAGACAAGGGTCTCGCAAAGACCGGCGACAACTCGAAATTCGTTCTGATCGGCGAGGGCACCCTTCGCGTGAAGAACGAAGCCGGCCTTGGCGTCGCTGCTGACCTCTTCGGCATCAGCGAGACCGAATAAGGGCCAGACCTGAGGGGCGGCGCTCCTGCCGCTCCTCATCCCCTCAAAGGAGAAATCAATGTCTGATCTCAAGAACGAGGCCGAAGCGCTCGGCATCGACGTCGACGGCCGCTGGTCGGAAGAGACGTTGAAGGAAAAGATTGCAGAGGCAAAGGCAAAAAACCCGCAGCCCGCAACCCAGGACGCTGCGCCCAAAGAGGCAAGCGAAGAACTGTATCCGATCCGGCTGCTGTTCGACTGGTGGGATGATCAGGGCAACCGCCATCCCCGCGGCGAAACCGTGGATGTCCCGTTCGATGCGGCCAAAAAGCTGATCGACGGGCGCAAGGCAGCTCGCGCCGACGCCTTTTCGCCCAAGCGAGGCTGACGGCATGACCATACAGGACGGCGATTTCACACTGGTCGACTACGACTATCAGTCTGGTCGTTCCGTATGGTCATACTTCGATGGCGAGAAGACCATCCTGCGCATAGACTATCCCGTTGCGCAGTCGATCGAGCAGAACTTGCTTGAACGCAATGATGCGCCGCGCGGCTGGAAAGGCGACTGGCACAAGGTCGCCTCCATGCCGCTGAACATGGTCTACGATTCGGGCCTGGTGGACGCGATGAACCAGCATGACGACCGCTGGATATCCCGGATGCTCAACGACAGCGACAACAGGGCGTGGCGGACCAAGGAGGGGCGGGTATGACCATCTCCGATTATGCGTCTCTCCTTGTCGATGCCGGTGAATATTCCGGCCGTGACGATGTTGCTCACCTCTTCCCGCGCTTCGTCGGGTTGGCGGAAGCGAAGTTCAACAGGGCGCTGCGCGTCGGTGACATGGAAGTGATCGGCACCATCGCCTTGACGGAAGGTGACGCCGATCTGCCGGATGATTTCCTCGAAGCTCGCGAAGTCCTGTCGGCATGCGGCAGGCAGTTGCGGGCATGGTCCGTGCAAAGCCTCTCCGATCGTTTTGGGCCTTACGGTGGCCCACCGGCCGGATATGCGATCGTCGGCAAGCGGATAATGGCGCGACCGAAGGCGAGCGAGAACATCACCGTAATCTACTACGGCAAGATACCGCCATTGACGCCGCAAAGCCCGACCAACTGGCTGCTTGAGAAAGCCCCTGACGTCTATCTTTACGGGCTCGTGGAGGAAATCGCGATTTGGGAGCGGGAACCCGCAAAGGTTCAGGCGGCGCAAAGCCTCCGCGTACAGGCGATGCAGGGTCTTGCGCTCCTTGATGAGCGTATGCGCTGGGGCAATTCGAGGGTGACTGTCGGAGGACCGACGCCATGAACCTTCTCGAAATCGTCAACGAAGTCTGCGACGTGGTTTCGCTGGATCGCTTCGACAGCGTCTATAGCACCAACGATCCGAACGCGCAGACGATGGTTGCGCTCGCCACGGAAGCCGGTGCCGAAATCGCGCGTCGCGGCGACTGGCAGCGCATGCTTAAAGAGCATACCGTCGAAGTTGGGACGCCGGACGATCTCCCGGAAGATTTCCAACGCCTCCAGCCTGGCGGCGCGGTGCGATCGGCAGACGGCATGTTCTTCCGTCCGGTTCTGAACGGCTCGCAATGGGCTGTGATCTCGCAAGTCCCTTCGGCGCAGCCGTATTTCTACATCATCGGCAACCAGATCAGGCTTTCGCCCGCCGCATCGGCTCCGGGCGCCGTTGTCGATTACGTCTCGAAAAACTGGATCCTCGGTGATCCTGCTGCGGAGCGCGACCAGTTCGAAGCCGACAACGACACGACGCTTTTCCCGGAGCGGCTGCTGGTCAAGGGCATCATCTGGCGTTGGCGGCGGCAAAAGGGCATGGCCTACGACGACAATCTTGCCGAGTTCGAAGCCGATCTTGCCCAAGAGATCAATGCAGATAGGGGCGCCGCATGAGAATTGCAGTTCGCCCCGGCAGGATCGCGCAGACGAACCGCGGACAGGTCTCCGTAGGCTCTGCGCAGACTTCCGCGCCCGTAACCTTCCCCGCGCCGAAGCAGGGCCTTGTGACGGCTGTGGACATGGCATCGCAAGCGCCTGGCTCCGCCTGTGTGCTGCGAAATTGGCTTCCGACGCTGACCGGAAGCCGGATACGCGGCGGATCGCGCAAGGCCGGGCTCGTTGCCGATGGCGGGGCTATCAAGAGCACCTTCACCTATCGCTATGGCAATATTGAGCGGATGTTTCAGGCGACGGATGCCGCAATCTACAACATGACCTCGCCCGCCGCCGTGCCGGCCACCACGCCGGCCGATGTTTCCGGGCTCAATGGCGGCGACTGGTGCACGTTTCAGCATACGACGGCCGGCGCTTCGTTTCTGGCTTGCTTCAACGGTGCCGACGCTCGCCGCCTGTACGACGGGACGAGCTGGACGACGACGCCGGCAATCACCTTCACCGACAGCACGACGATGGCGCAGCTCAATTATGGCTGGCTGTTCAAGAACCGTGAGTTCTTCCTGAAGAATGCGACGCTGGACGCCTATTACCTGCCGGTCAATCAGGTAGGCGGCGCGGCGAAGGTGTTCCCGCTCGGCGGCGTGCTCAAGAAGGGCGGCGCGCTGCTCACCGGCTTCTCGTGGTCCGTCGAGAGCGGCGACGGCATGTCGGACCTTTGTGTTTTCGTCTCGACGGAAGGTGAGGTGGCGGTCTATGGCGGCTCCAATCCCGACGATGCCAACGATTTCGGCCTGAAGGGCGTCTACCAGATCGGCAAGCCGCTCGGAAAGAACGCCTGGATACGGGCGGGCGGTGACGTGCTGATCGCCACGGTCGACGGGTTGATGCCGATTTCTCAGGTATTCCAGCGCGACCGCGACACGCTCAGCCTCGTTTCGATCTCGCGCCCGATAGAGGATCTATGGAAGCTTGCGGCGAATGCGACCGGCACCGGCTGGACGCTGACGCAATGGCCGGAACAGAACCTCGTGTTCGTGGCCTTTCCCGACAACGCCGTCGTGGAAGATACGACCTTCGTGCTGAACGTTCTCACCGGGCGGTGGTCGATCGTCACCAACTGGTATGCGAACTGCTACGGCACGCTGCAAGGCGGTCTCTTCTTCGGATCGAGCGGCGGCTACTGCTGGCAGGCCGATACCGGCGGAACGGACGACGGCAAGACCTTTGCTGCGGCTTATCTTTCGCAGTTCGTTCCGGCCGGCCAATTCGGACAGAGGACGACGGCAACGCTCGCCCACATGTATTTCCGGGCGAAGACAAAGCCGAAGGTGCGGCTCTTCGCGCGCGGCGACTTCGACAAGTCCATCCCGACTTTCGCGGGCGTTTCCGAAGGCGATACCGCCTCGTCGGAATGGGACGTCGGGCTGTGGGACGTTGCCATATGGGACGGCGTTTCGGAGCAGCAGACCTTTGACTTCCGGCAGAACGTCCGGGCAACCGGCGACATTCTCGCGATCGGCTGCGTGGTTGTCTCGGGCGGCGATATCAAGCTTGATGTCGAGATCGATCTCGGCACGCTGCAGGTATCGGCCGGGGAATCGAGTTCCTGACGATGAAATGGGGGCTTGCCGCCGAGGGCGTCGAGACAGCTCAGCTCGCATATCTCGTCGCGGATCGGATTTGGCCAGGACAGGGCCGTTCATTCGGGCCTTGCCGCGGCATTGCGGTCGTTGACGGCGACGAGCTGGCGGCCGGCATCATCTACCACAATTACGATGAAGACGCCGAACTGCTGGAGATATCGGCCGCGGCGTTCAAGCCGGGCTGGCTAACGCGATCTGTCCTTAAGGCGATGTTCGATTTCCCGTTTGTGAGCTGCGGCTGTCAGGCGGTGGTCCATCGCGTGCCGGACGAGGACGAGGTGCAGCACCGGATGCTGACCTCCTACGGCCACCGGCGGTTTCGCATTCCTCGACTTCGCGGGCGCGACAAGGCGGAAAACATCTACGTCCTGACCAGAGAAGCATGGGCAGGGAACGCATTCAACAAGAGGCGCATCCATGGGCAAGTCTGCACCGAAACCCCCTGATCCGAAGGATACATCCGCTGCTTCGACGGCAACGAACGTCGGGACGGCGGTTGCAAACGCGTTCCTCGGAAACGTCAATCAGGTCACCCCTGACGGGAGCCTGAGCTATAACCAGAGCGGGAGCTATAAGTGGTACGACCCTTATACGAAGTCCACCTATGACATCCCGACGTTCACGGCGACGCAGACGCTCAGCCCGGCTCAGCAGGCCATCAAGGATCAGAACGACCTTGCGAGCAAGAACCTTTCGCAGCTCGCGGCAACTCAGTCGGGTAAGCTGAACAATCTTCTCGGTTCACCCATGGACATGTCGGGCCTTCCGGCTGCCGGCGACCCGACAAAGGTAGGCCTGCCGCAGTATCAGCAGTTCGGTAGCGGCCCGCAGCTTCAAACCGGCCTCGGCAATTACGGCAATGTGCAGAGCTCGATTGCCGGTGCCGGCGACATCCAGAAGACCGTGGCGGATTCCGGGAACATCCAGACGTCCTTGGGCAATGCGGGGGATATCACCCGGAGCTATGAGACGGACTTCTCTGCAGATCGCCAGCGGGTCGAAGATGCGCTCATGGCGCGGCTCAATCCGCAGTTGGAGCAGGATAGGGCGGCACTGGAAACCCGCCTCGTCAACCAGGGCCTACAGCCGGGATCGGAAGCCTATAATCGTGCGATCGATGAGGCGAACCGCTCCGGCACCGATGCACGCTTGAGCGCGATCCTCAGTGCTGGACAGGAGCAGTCCCGGCTTGCTGGTCTCGCCAACCAGGCAGCAACGTTCCAGAACTCCGCCCAGCAGCAGGCCTATAACCAGATGCTCGGGTCCGGTCAGTTCGCCAATTCGGCGCAGGCCCAGCAATACGCGCAGAACGCCAACAACATGCAGATGGGCAATGCGGCTCAGCAGCAGCAGTTTTCGCAGAACCAGGCGCAGCAGCAGGCCAACAATTCCGCCCAGCAGCAGAAGTTCGAACAGGGTCTTGCCGGCGCGCAATTGAACAACACTGCTCAGCAGCAGATGTACCAGAACCAGACGTCTGCGACGGGCGCGAACAACTCGCTGAAGGACCAGTCCTTCAATGCGCAGATGGCGATGATCAACGCGCAGAACCAGCAGCGCCAGCAGGCCTTGCAGGAGGCCTATGCGCAGCGGAACCAGCCGATCAACGAAATCATCGGCCTGATGGGCGGGACGCAGGTTCAGAACCCGAACTTCGTCAACACCAACATGCCGACGATCCCCACGACCGATGTCGCGGGGCTGATCAACACCAATTACGGTCAGCAGATGCAGGCTTGGCAGCAGAACCAGGCGAATGCCGGTGGCCTGCTCGGCGGCCTCGGGTCTCTATTCGGCAGCTTCAACCTGTCGGACGACGACGCGAAGAAGAACAAGACGAGGCACGGCGACATCAAGGGCAAGATGGGCCTTTGGAGCTACAACTACAAGAACGAGCCTGCCGGCACGCCGAAACGCTTTGGTCTTATGGCCTCGGAAGTCGAGAAGGCAAAGCCGTCGGCAGTTGCCCGGCGCAACGGTTTGCGCTTCGTCAATTATGAAAAGGCGCTGGCATGATGACGGGTCAGAGCAATGCCGGCTTCCGCGATCCGAGCAACAGCCTGTTTTCGCGCCTTCAGCAGCCGACGGCGGAGCAGGCCAGACGGCAGGCTTTGATGCAGAACATTGCCGCGCAGATGACAGGGCAAGGCGCTCAGAACGTCGGACAGGGCGCCGGGCAACTGATGGCCGGTCTCGCTCAAGGACTTTCGAGAGGGCAGCAGCCTTTTCCGACTGCGCCGGGTAACGCTCGACCGTCCTTAATGACCGGGCTCGCGAATTTCTTCACCGGCAGGCAGAACGGGGGGCTCTACTGATGGTCGGATTTATCTTCGACACTTCCAAAGGCGAGACCCCGCAGAGCCTCGCCCGCAAGCGCGAAATGATCGCTCGCATGCTGATGGGCCAGCAGCAGCCGCAAAACGTCGGGCAGGGCATTGGCGCCCTCATGACCGGCATCGCGGCTGGATTTGCCAACGGGCGGATGAACAAAGCCGAGACGGCAGGCCGGCAAGGCGCCTCCAGTGCCTACGACAAGATTGTGTCCGGTATCACAGGCGCAGCGCCACAGTCGTCTTCGATGCCGATGCAGCAGTCCGACGCTGCGGCTGAAATTGCCCGCACCGATCCGGCGGCGGTCAATATGAGCGGAAACGACATCTATTCCGGCTTCATCGACACTGTGAGGGCATCGGGTCTTGAAAACCCGTTTGGCCTTGCGGCCGTCGCCGCCACTGGCAAAGCGGAAAGCGGGTGGTCGCCCCAAAATGCAAACCGTTCGTGGAGCGATCCGAGCGAGAGCGGGCAGGCCGGGACGGCCGGCGGCATCATGTCATGGCGTGGTCCTCGGCTGAAGGCGCTCTATGACTATGCTGCAAGCAAGGGAGAGCGAGCCGGCGCGATCAGCCCGCAGACGCAGGCGGAATTCTTCATGCGTGAAAGCCCCGAACTGGTGTCCGCGCTGAACAACGCCCGAAGCGTCGAAGAAGCGCAAAGCCTGATGAACAATGCATGGAAGTTCGCAGGCTACAACCGGCAGGGCGGAGAGGCCGGGCGCCGGTTGAGCCTGGCGAATTCCTACCTGCCTTCATTCGAGGGCGGGAGTTCTCAGGTAGCATCGCTCGATCCTTCAGTCGGCATGTCGGCACCGGAACCGTTCGGAACGCAGGCCCTCTCCCAGCCCGGATCGCTCACCGACGAGGTTGCCGCTTTCGAGGCGACGCCGGAATATGCAGCGCAGTTTCCAGGCGCGGCCCTTCCGCAGCCGGTACCGCCGCAACAGGCGCAGCAGCAGCCCGCACCGGCCGCCCCGCAGCAAGTCGCGCAGGCGCAGTCCGGGCCATCCCTGCAAGAGCTGCTGACGCTCGCCAACAATCCGTGGCTGGACGAAGGGCAACGCTCTGTCATAGGCACGATGATCCAGCAGCGGATGGACGAGCAGAACGCTGCCCGCGACGATGAGCGGTGGCGCTCGCGGCAGGCTTATGAGCAGCAAATGCGCCAGAGTGATCCGGCCTACCAGCTCGGGCTCGAGCAGACGCGTACCGAAATCGAGCGGATGAACCGCCCTGGCTATCGCATGCTGACGGGTGAAGAGCGCAGCACCTACGGTATCCCGGAGGACGACACTCGGCCGTATCAGATCAGCAGAGAGGGACAGGTCTCGGCCGTTGGCGGCATGGGGCAGGCGCAGACACCCGGCGTTGAAGCTCGCCAGCGGGCCGCACTGGCTCAGGAATATGGCATCGATCCAGATTCCGCAGAAGGCCAGCGCTTTATCCTGACAGGCACCCTTCCGACTTCTGATAGAGGCGTCACGGCCGGCGACCGTGAAGCGATCCGAGATGCTGACGATATCGTCAACTCGGGAATGGCAACGCTGACGCTGCTCGACCGTGCGATGGAACTTTCGAACACAGCCTATGACGGTGCCGGCGCCGGGTGGCGTGGATGGCTCGGGTCGCAGTTCGGTGACCAAGGAGCGCTCGACACGCTTGAGTTCAACAATATCGTCACGGAGCAGGCGCTTGGACAGCTCAAGAGCATCTTCGGCGCCTCCCCGACTGAAGGCGAACGCGCGATCCTTCTCGAAATTCAAGGCTCCG
Organism: Shinella sp.; assembly: GCA_033795365.1. Lineage (GTDB taxonomy): Bacteria > Pseudomonadota > Alphaproteobacteria > Rhizobiales > Rhizobiaceae > JARYGU01. The sequence goes on along the minus strand of JARYGU010000019.1, from coordinate 95,073 downwards.
CCAGCCAGCCGCAGGCGGTACGGGACAATATCCTGAAACGCGCCCGCGCAGCCGTCGAGCGCCGCATAGCCTTCAATCGGGACAGGGCGGCGGAGCTTCGTGGCGGCACCTATTACCGTCCACGCCAGGAACCGCCGGGCGCTTCTCCCTCGCCGACGGCGAAAACGCCCGCTCGAGGCGTGAACATCGGCGGTTACACGATTGAAGAGGTCGATTGATGCCGACATATCAGATCACCGGCCCGGACGGCAAAAAATACCGGATCACCGGGGAAAACCCTGAGGGTGCATTCGCGGCGCTGCAACAGCACCTCGGACGATCCGCTCAACAGCCGGCACCTGCTGAGAGCGATCCGCGAAACTCGCTGATGGGCTCCGTCGACTCCTTTGTCCGCGGTGCCGCAGATACTTTGTCCTTCGGATTGGCCGATGAACTGGCTGCCGGTGGCGACGCCTTGCTCAATCCCTTGGTAGGGACTGGCGAGGATGGAGATAGCTTTTCGCAACGCTACGAAGCGAACCTTCGGCAGCAGCGTTCGACCGATGACGAGGACGCGCGAGAACGTCTCGCATCTCGCATCGCCGGCCAGCTCGTCGGCGGCGTGACGGGAGGCATCGGGCTCGCCCGCAATGGTCTGTCTATGACCGCGAATGCGATCAATAGGGGCGCCGGACTTGTACGCGTCTCGGGCGCCTCACTCGCAGAGGGTGGCATCATGGGCGCCGGGCAGGGTTTTGGAACCGGAGAAGACGGATTTTTGAACCGTGCGACCAATGCCGGGATATCCGGTTCGATCGGTGCCGGCCTTGGAGTGGTGGCACCAGGCGCAGTGGCCGGAGCATCGAAAGTTGCTAAGGGCGCGGTTGCGCCTCTCATGTCGCGGCTGATGCCGGAAACCTACGCCAACGATGCTATGGGCACCTATCTTCGCCGTTCCGGCAAGACGCCTGACCAGATCGCCGACATCATGCGCTTTGCTGCGGACGAAGGTCAGCCGGAATATGCGCTTGCCGATGCGCTGGGCTACACCGGGCAACGAGCTGCCTCGACGGTGGCCCGTACACCGCACGACGAACGGCAGAACTTCGTCAATTTTCTCCAGAGAAGGCATTCCGGCCAAGGCGAACGCTTGTCAAACGCTCTTGCAGAGGGCTTCGGGGCAGCGGACACGGCCGCATCCAGAAGCGCCGCGCTCACGAACGCTCGTACCGCGGAGGCGAATAAGCTGTACGCGGCCGCGAGGAGGGACGCAGGCCCGGTCAATGTCACACCCGTCATCGAAGCCATCGACGAGACACTGTCTCCGGGCATCAACCAGCTTATGAGCCCGCGTGACAGGATCGCAAACGACAGCATCGAGGGAGCGCTTTCGCGCGTGCGTTCGATGATCACGGATGGTCGTTCGAACGTGACCGATTTCAACACGCTGTTCCGGACCAAGCTTGACCTTGACGATATGATCCAGCGTGCAGAAGCGCAGGGCGCCGGAAATCGAGCTCACTATCTTGCAAACATTCAAAGTCGTGTGGACGACGCGCTTGCAGATGCATCGAAGTCCTATGCTCAGGCCCGAGATACCTTCGCTCGTGACTCTCGGCGCATTGAAGCCGTGGAAACAGGATCGGCAGCATCGTCGGGCCGCAGGAGGGCCGAAGACACGATACCGGCGTTTTCGAGCATGACGCCGGAAGAGCAAGCCGCGTTCCGCGCCGGGTATGCAGATCCTCTCATTGCTCGCGTCGAAGGCGGCGCCGCTGGACCGATGACAAACAAGACCCGTCTGCTGACGACGCCAAAGTACGAGCAGGAGTTTCCGGCATTCGCCGTCCCTGACCAAGCCGATCGACTTGGCCGGCGCATCGGGCGCGAACAGCGGATGTTCGACACCTATTCAGCAGCGCTTGGCAACTCCAAGACCGCAGACAACATGGCTGATGCTGCCGATATGGCGCAGTACGACACGGCAGTCATGAACTCGCTTTTGAGCGGCGGCATCACCAATGCACTGTTCACCGGAGCGGCGCGCGCGATAAACGAGGCGAAGGGCATGCCTCCTTCTGTGGTCGAAAGGGTCGCGCGGTCCATCATGGAAACCAACCCGGATACTGCGAGGCAAATCCTTACCGCCGGCAATCAGCGCAATATATCCGCGGATCAGCTTCGGGCGCGTATCATCGCCGCAATCATGGGGTCAGGAACGGCGGGAACCGGGCGGCTTGCTGCGCCATGAATCCGGCACTTTGTTGCCGGTGATATCGACAGCCCAGGCCACGATTCCACCGCCGATCGCTAGGCCAAGGCAGAGAGATATCCAGTCAATATCGCGCGTCACGAAGTTGATCGCGGCAATTACGACAAGAACCGGAATGGCGATTTTCCACGGACCCGGCCCGCGGTCGATCTTCGGTTCGTCAGGGTCGTGGTCGATCTGCATCTCTCAACGATAGGTGAGGGAAATGGAAAAGGCAATCGCGCAGCGTCGGTGCTTGGTGATGCCGAACCAGTCAGCGGCGACGAACGCTTTTATTCGGACGCGGCCTTCTCTGAAGCCACAGCGATATAGGCGGCGATCATGCAGATGAAAGTAATCGGAATGGCGTCAACGATCTCATACAGGCCGATCCAAGCGTCCGGCTTTTCCAGCCACGGTGGGGTTGCGAAAAGTTTTATCAAATCAATGACGGACATGCTCGGCCATTCTCCGGCCTGCAGACAGAGAAACGTCTGAGCCGCGAAAATCGCAATCGCCCCAACTGCGAATAAGGCACCCAACGCGCCACAAGCCCCAGCGCGGGTTTGTCTCGTCGTCATCATTTCAGAAGTCCCTCAAGCTCTAACGAGAATAGAGCACGAATACTCGCATTAGTCGAGTCCTGCATGTCCTCCCACGCACCTTTTCAGGAGAATGCCCATGCCCCGCGTAGGTGGTATCTATTCAGAGCCCGCCGGCACCAAAGGCGTGTCGAACAACACGATCCAGAGCGTGCCGTACAACGCCTTCATCGATGACTTGGTGAACGACCTGAACGCGCCGCGCCCAGTCACGGCCGGCGGTACGGGCGCGACCAATGCGACGACTGCCAGGACAAATCTCGGTCTCGCGATCGGCACGAACGTCCAAGCCTACGATGCCGGACTGCAATCGATCGCCGGGCTGACGACCACTGCCGATCGCATGATCTACACCACGGCCGCGGATGTCTACGCGACTACGGCCCTGACGCCGTTTGCTCGCACGATCCTTGATGACGCAAGCGCTGCCGCGGTGAAGACGACGCTCGGGCTTGCGGCAGTAGCATCGTCGGGTTCGGCTGCCGATCTCACGACCGGCACGCTGCCGAACGCGCGGCTGGTCGGGGATTATTCGTTTGCGAATCTGACGCTATCCGGGGGAATTGTTTCCGGCGGAAGCGCCGAGGTTAATTTTGGTTATACCATTTCGAGAGACAGCCAAAGAAGGGCCTATCTTGGTGTTGCTGGTGGTCCTAGTTACTCACTGTATTTGGCTCGGACGAACTCATCCGGCGAATCCGTCAGCCAAATTGCTCTACAGAATGACACAGCTACCGGGTTCGTGCATAACGGGCAAACCGTTTGGACTGCCGGAAACGACGGAGCAGGCTCAGGTCTCGACGCCGATGTGTTGGACGGCCAGCAGGGCTCTTACTATCGCGACCTAGCGAACTCTACCGGCACGCTGCCGAATGCTCGTATCTCTGGCGCCTACGACGGAATCACGACGCTCGGCATGTCAGGACTGCTGACCATTAACACTGCCGGAGAAGCAATTCGGCTTAACTCGACTTCCGAAACGGGTGATCCCTACATCACGTGGTATAGACCTTCCGGTCGCCAAGGGTTCATTCAGCATACCGATGGCACCGGCACAAATGGGTTTCGCATCAATAATGATGTAGCTGGCACGCAGCTTGTATTGCTGAACGGTGGCGGTTCTAGTGGATTGTATTTTAACGATGGCACATCAGGCCGTACCGTCTATCACACCGGCAACCTGAGCCTGAGCACTCTCAGCGGCACCCCCGATACCCGTCAAATCGTAGCTGGCAATGGCCTCACCGGCGGCGGCACTCTTGAGGCCAACCGCACTTTGACGCTCGGAACTCCCAGCCCAATCACCAATAGTAGCGGAGACACCGTTACTTCTACTTCCCATTCTCATTCGCTGGGCTTCATAGCCGCCGAAGTGAGCACGACGACAAGTGCAAACACGACGAGCTTCCCGCTGGGGCACCTACTTGTGGTGCTTGTTCCGAGCGGCATGAATAGAAATGCGTCGGTTGTCCCATGCCTCCACTCTTCAAATGCTCAGTATTACGTGTCGCAGGATCATGGAAGTGCGGGAACAGTAATTCCCGGAACGTGGCGCTCTCGCGGCCGCACTGACAGTGAAGAAGGAATTTATACGCTTCAAAGGGTAGGCTAATGACCAACGAAAAGATCATTACATTGAACGAAGTATTTTCTGTCCGGGCGACGAGAGACCCAGGGGTATTCGTACTTGACGTCGATCTTGTCGACATGATGGGCGAACGATATCGAACTGAGTACGTAAGCTCACCGGATGACACCCATGGGTTGGGACCAACAGTTCGGCAGTGGTTGACCGACAATGAAGGGTCCTACACCATCGAACCCTATGTCCCGCCAACGCTGGAACAGATAAGGGCGTCGATGCCCTCACTTACTGCCCGGCAACTCCGGCTTGGGCTTCTGGCTAACGGTTACGCCCCCAGCCAGGTTGCCGACGCTATCGCCACGATGCCGGATGGAGAGGACAGGGAGAAGGCGCAGATCGAATGGGAATATGCAACGACCTTCGATCGCACTCACCCGTTCATTGCGTCAGTGGCGGTCATCATCGGGCTCACCGACGAGCAAATTGATGACATGTGGGTTCAGGCGCTGCCCCTGTAGCCGGGCACTCTGGCTCGCGTCTCGCCGCGCTACGATAAAGTGGGCTGGCCCATAATCGCGCGAATGCGCTCGTCGATTGCCTCACTGAGCAACCGGTCTATTTCGGACACCAGGCGCAATTCGCGTTCCTTATGTTCGCCTGCGTCAAGGCCGGCATTGTCAGTGTAATCATGCAAAATTGAAGCTCGTACCAAATCGGCGATCTTGTTTGCGACGGACAATTTTTGATCCTCTGCTACACGCTGCTTCTACAGCACGAAATCTCGATCTAGTCGAGTGTCAAATCTAGCTGTCACAAGAACGACTGATGCGGCAGTCCCTCCCTGCGGGCGAGTGAGACCAAGCGTACGGATTTCGTCCGGTTGGGTTATCCGATTGAAATCCTCGCCTTCATTGAAGCGACCAAGGTTCCCATTGAACGAGCGCTTGGCCGTATCCTTCGGACGCCCATGCTCTTTATCAATCTCGGCTGGCGGATCGACACGATCTGGACCGCGGCGACCGTCTTCTGACGGCGCCGAAATTTTCAAGGACATCGCTATGACGAAAATCGCGCAGGTTCTGCAGCAGCGCTTGATTGCGCTCGGATTTCCGATGCCTCTCTATGGCGCCGACGGTGATTTCGGTGCCGAGAGCATCGGCGCCGTTCACAAGGCGCTTGACGAACTGGAGGGGCGTAGGGGACCGGTCACCGGCAATGTGCCGAAAGCGCCCTTAATAACGCGCTCCACCATGGAGCAGGTTCCGGCGATCCCGGTCGACTGGATGCCGGCGGCCAAGATGGACCGCATCATCTGCCACTGGACGGCCGGCGCCAATAAGGCCAGCAGCTTCGACGGGGAGCACTATCACATCCTCATCGAGGACGACGGAAAGCTGGTCCGCGGCATTCCTTCGATCAAGCTCAACGAGGCTCCGGTGAAGAAGGGGTATGCGGCCCATACCCTGAACTGCAACTCAGGCTCGATCGGTGTCTCCCTTTGTTGCATGGGCGGCTCTACCGAATCTCCCTTCAACGCCGGCAAATACCCGATGACGCAAGCGCAGTGGGACGCCCTGACGTCTGTCATCGCGCAGCTCGCCAAGCGTTACGGCATCGCCGTCACGGACAAGACCGTGCTTTCCCATGCCGAGGTTCAAAACAATCTCGGCATCGCGCAGCGCGGCAAATGGGATTTCACCCGTCTCGCCTTCGATCCTTCGATCAAGGGCGCGAAAGCCTGCGGCGACAAGATGCGCGCCGAAGCAAAAGCAAAACTCTAGATCCTCCAACCAAAAGGGAAAATCACATGCGCTCTCTGCTCTTCGTAGCAGCGGCGGCTTTTGTGCTGTCCGCATGCACCACGACGTCTATCGATACCGCGATCCAGAACAACCTTCCGAAAACCTGCGCCCTGATCCAGACGGCGCATGCGGCGTTCGTCGCGGCATCTGCCTCCGGCAACATCAAGCCGGCGACAATCCGCAAGGAGGCCGCCGCCTACGATGGCGCCCTGGTAATCTGCGCCAACCCCGAAAGCGTCACCGCTGCAAACGCGCTCGTCCTCGCAGCCACGGCATACGCAACTGTCTCTCTCGCCCTCAAGGAAGCCCGTGCGGCTCAGGAAGGAGAATAATCCATGGATAAGGTTTCGAAAGCTATTGCCGCCGCCGCTGGCGGGGCACTGACGGGCACCGCCGGCATCCCCTTTATGCCGGAGGATACGCCCTGGTATGGCTATCTGGCGCTCTATGCGCTGACGATCGGCCTTCCGGCGCTGCTGACTTACTTCGCGCCGAAAAATGCGCCATAAGCGCGCGTATTGGCATTTTATAAGGCCGCTCTCCGGGGCGGCCTTTTTGCATGCTGAAATTAAGACAGGGGCAAAGGCGACGAATGAACGAGGACAAGTCCATGGGCATCAGCCGGGCAAAAACGCTTGAATGGAACCTCAACACCATCATCCAGCTTGTGACGCTTGTCGGCGTGTGCGTCGGTGGCGTTGTGATATGGGTCGACAAGAGCCGCGACATCGAAGACTTGCAGGCGTGGCGCGCGGGTCATGAAACCTACCACAAGGACCGGCTGGCAGAGGTGAAGGCCAATGAATCTGGCGTCAACCAGCGTTTGAGCGGCATCGAGGCCGATGTGCGCAAGGTCACCAACATGAGCGAACAGCTTGCCTATCGCGTCACGGTGGCGGAGCAATCGACTACGACCACCGCGTCAGCAATCAAGGAACTTCAGGCAACGCTCAGCCAACAGAGCGGCGACCTCAAAGTGGTCCGGGAGATATTGCAGCGGATCGAGGCGGCGCAGCGTACAGGACGTCCGTAATCACGCCGCCTGGATATGATCGTCGCTGTCGTCGACGTGGCCTTGAGCCCTGATGAACTCTTCCGAAACTTTGTCTCTGCCTTTCGGGATCCAGAACGCAGCGGCCTCGTCCATTTCCAAGGACATGAGGCCCGCGGGCAAATTCTCGATGCTGTCTCGTGTACCTCTCTCGCTAAGCCGCGAAAGATAGTATGGGATGATCTGATCGACATAATATTGTTGCGGCCTCCCGACATTCATCAAGAGCGCTCTCGACAGGCGGCCAGCAAACCGTTTGGAGACAGGATCGGCGACATACAGGACCGCGCCGGCCAGCATCTTTTTCCAAGCTCTCTTCTCAGTGGGTCTGGAATTGAATGCGATCGTGACGCCAGGTCGAAGGCTGTCCATTATCGGCCATGGAGAATTCTGCATCAGCGCATCCACATCAATGATCAGGAGCCGTTTCACGCCGGCTGCAAGAACCGCAGGAGCGAGAATGAAGCGCGCTGCCGTGTAGTAAATGCGAATGTCGTTTCCGCTGAAAGCGTCTTCACACAGGTCGACAGTAAATGTGAACTTCACGTTGCCGAAGCTTGATCGAAGGTTCTCAGCGTGGCTGACAGTGTGTTCCGACGGTTTTAGCAGGTGAAGATGAAGTGCATGCTCACCGCTGGATGCCGCGATCGAGGCGATCAGGGGGAGGGCGAACCTCTCAAAGTACCGATCGTCGCATGCAGCGAGAATAACGTCTTCCTCGCCGACCGGGAATGATCCCCCTAAGCGAGATAGATAAGTGGCATATTGCTCTCCGCCATACCCGTCATTGCGGGTTGCGCGCCGAGTGCTCCACCAAATTTTAAATCGGGATAGCCTCGAAATACGGACCTTGTTCCACTTGGGAGGCTTGATCTCTTGCAACATAGCTTTTGTGAAAACCGATTTTTTCTAAATGCCATCTCTATGCCTACTGTGACTAAGACATGGCCAAAAGCTACGAAAGCAAGACTTTGGTAGGGCTATCTTGTGAAAGCGGCAATATCCGCAACTCTTCTTCGAGATTATGAATAACGTCAAGTAGCCTTAACAGCGAATTAACATTTATGGTTGCCGGAAGTCGGCTTCAAATCTCAGGAAAAAGGCCCCGCAATCCGTACGATGCGAGGCCGCTAGGGGTGCTGTAGAGAACCAGCGCGTGCAATGTGCCCTCAAGTGCAAGCGATCTCAATTCATACAAAAGGAGTAAGAATTAGCCGTCGGCTAGATCATTCCAGATCGGGAATATCCCCGCTTTGAAAAAGGATCGTTGGCGGGCCGTACTCACCGATTTGAGGATCTGCATCCCGGCTCCAAGCTACGACGCCGGCATGACGATTTGCCAGTATCCGAGCTTCACGCTTTGCGCGCTCTTCGCCGTCGACCTGGCGCGGCTCGAATGCCGGCATCAGATCTCCGTCTTCATTTCGGTCGAATGCAGCGAGTACGATCAATTTTCGCTGGGTTGGCATCTCATTTGCCCTCCTCGTCGCGCACCACAGGGTAACCGTCGGGATCGACCTCACCGAGTAGATAGGTCAGCCTGCCAACTTGTTCTTCCATCAGGTCGATATAATCCGACAGCATTTCCGGGAGCTCGGCGAGGCCGTGGTGCGGAGCGGCGCTGCCGTCGTTCATAGTCACTCTCACGCCCGGCCGCTCAAGTACCTTCAAGTATGCCTGCACGCGCCCTATTTCCGATTCGAAATACAGCCGGCGTGCTCTCATCGCCTGTTCCTCGTTCATAGCAGTTTCGGCTCCTCTACTGGTGCCTGCGGAAGCGAGCTCGAGGCTTCCGGCTGCGGTGGCAAAAGGACTAACTGATCTGCTGGCAGTGGGCGTTGCAGATGCCTGGCAGTCTCCCATGGCGCAGTCAGCCAGACTTCAACTTCTTCCATCTCTGTCAGCAGGACAGGCATCGCCTTTTGATGTATCGGAGCCACAATCGCGTTCGGCTCCGTTGTCAGGAAGGCAAACAAATCCGTGGTGATCAAACCCTCCTTGACCTTACGGACACATTCCCACTGCGGCACCCATATGCCGGCGAAGAACATCAGCGGCTGTTCCGGGGTTCGCGCGAACCATGCATTCGGTACGCGGCCGCCTTCCACCTTGCTCGCCGGGTCAGGCTCCGCGAAGCGCGTCACCGGAACGACGCAACGGTTTTCCGAGCCAAGCCAGCGTGACCAATGCCGGCTTGCCGTATTGCGGACGTTCGTCACGCCTCCGTCTGGCTCCATCTTCAGCAGCTCGTCGAAATTGACCGTCTTTCCCTTCGCACGCAATTTGTCAGCCCGCTTTGTCGCCGCCTCCAGCAGTGCTTTTTGGGACGATGGCAACCCCCAACGCACGCGGACCATTTCCCGCTCGCCGTCATTGTTGCGAACAATCGGCGCCATCTGATCCGGGTAGATGTTGATCGAGGATTCCAGATTGCCGAATAGGTCTCTGGTTGCCTTCACAAATGAGCGGATTGCTTCCTGATTGGATGTGACGTTGTAAAGATTGCACACAGGCACCTCCGGTCTCTTCCATTCGAACCACTGGTTGCCCCTGCCACGGTGCTCCGGATTGAAGGGCTCGCCGCCGAATTTCTCCATGAACAGCCTAGCGTGCTCAGGATCGGCGAAGCAATAGACGGCCCAACTCTGGTCTTCCCAAAAGAGATTTTGCCCGCGCGGACACAGCGAGAGATTTTCGCAGAACCTTCGCACCTCATGGCCTCGTTCGCGAAAACTCAGGATGCGAGATGGAAACGCGATCTGGTGCGGCCATCCGCGGTTGATCTGCGCTCGGGTCATTTCGCCTTTGCGGCGGCTCATCGCTTCACCCCTTGTATTTCACCGGCCGCCAAACAACGATTTCCGGCTTTCGCGAAAAATCAGGGAAGGACATGTAGACCTTGCAGTTACGAATGTTGCATTCACTGCAGCGGAATCGCAGGTTATGCGGCGATCGGCTGCCGCCACAGATATCGACAAGGTCTTTCGCCAGAAACGTTCCGCGCCGCCCGCATCTTCGGCACTCTGCCGTTATCAGCATCCGATGACGGGCCGCCTGGTCCAGCGATTTCAATTCCCTTGCCATAGCCGACCGTCAACGTACGTCCTGCCGTTCTTCTTCAGGGTTCCACCCCCGCACAAAGCCCTTGCTGATCACGCCGCTTGCAAGCGCCAACTGCCCGCGCAGATGCGCACAATCGGCAAGCAGTGTGCGAATTGCTGCTTCGGCATCGCCGTCATGATAGGCGAGCACGGCTTCCAGTTCGTCTGGCTGGTTGTCTTCTTCGGCGGTTGCGGTAGCGCACACTTCTCCATTCTCCTGTGTTGGACACAGCAGTTTGCTGGTTTTCGATTTTTCAGATGGCGCGCCTCCAACGCCGGAGATGTTCTTATTATGTTCTCAGCGGAGCGAGAGTCAAGCGCTTGATCAGGGGAGGGACGAATACCGCTTCAGTCGGCCAGAACTCGGCACCATCTGTTGCCCTTGTTAGGCCACCGCTGAGCCAGCCCCTCACTGAGGAGCACCCTTCCCGCATCGCGTCCGTCCGGCAGGATCACGCGCACGAGTTCCCGGCGATCTCGCGTCCGGTCTTTGGCGCCGGAACGCTCGATAGTGTATCCGCCGCTCATCAGCTCCATCAAACGCTTGACCGACCATTCGCCGAGAACGATCTCCTCGGCGCATTCAGCCTTGCTTATCTCGGGAGCATCTATGTCGACGAGGCGCCATTTAACGCCGTTCTCCCAGCCCGTGTCTCCATCGACAAGACAGGTCACCTGGCGCGCGGCCCTGTTGCCGCCTACGCATAGTTCGATTGCAGCCGATGGCGCGGCTACGATGGTCACACCGATAAATGTTATCGCTATGCGGCCGAACCGTCTAACGACGTGGCGTATCGCGGCTCGGCAAAGTCCTTGCATGCGCTACAGCCTCATCGAAGGTCTTAAAATCAGCACCATATTGTCGGCTGTCGTCGTAAACTTTGAAGATCGGTCCAGGAACCTCAATCACCTCATAACCATTCACCGATTCGATATCCGGTCGTTCTTTCGCCATGCGTATATCCCTCGAAAAAAGTGAGGGGATCGTAGCGGGTTTCTCAATGGAATCAATGGCCGCAGTGAGGGGGTGGGTGAGGGATTCGTTGAGGCGCTAAAAACAAGAAAAGCCCCGCGTTTGCAGGGCCTTAGGATGCATTTTTGAGCGAAAATTTGGTGGGCGATGAGAGACTCGAACTCCCGACATCCTCGGTGTAAACGAGGCGCTCTACCAACTGAGCTAATCGCCCGCCGCGTTGGTCGCCGTGATCTATGCGTATCCGACTGAAACCGCAAGAGCATTTGTGAAGATTTTTGCACTTTTTCCAGTGCGGCTGGGGATGGCTGTCTTGGGGAGCCGGTGCGTGGACCTGAAGCGCGGGTTCGTTCCAGCGGGCGGGGGCCGCCGCGGCTCTCGCGAACGTCCCTGCTACGGACTACGCCGTGCCCCATCTGCGGCGACGGTTGCCGCGAGAATGTCGATAGGGTTGCCGGCGGGAGTTTCCAAGCCTTCCGTGTGGCCGGGAGGGTGGCGCCTTCGACATTATATATACATATATACGGCAAGGCGTCGCCGGAAAGCTCCTGGAAGGAGGCTGGCCGCAAACAATTCCGGGTGCTCCCTTGTTTTGTCCGCAAACCTGCTTGACACCCAAACACGAACCCCTTAGTTAGCCGCACATCGAACGGCCCAAGGCGGTTTGAGAGGGTGCCAGGGCACCCGGACGCATGAGATGACAAGCGGGTGTAGCTCAGTCGGTTAGAGTGCCGGCCTGTCACGCCGGAGGTCGCGGGTTCGAGCCCCGTCACTCGCGCCATGTCCCAATCGACAGTATTCGATCTTTCCGCCGACATGCCGCTGGCGCCGTCGTTGCGGGAATAGGGCATCTTCGTTTCAGCGTCTGCCTAGTCCATGGCGGAAGGAGACGGGGCCGTGCGGCGAAACGTCTCGCTTTCGCCAGGGCCATTTTGGTAACCATTTAAATCGCTTCGATCGCGGTCTTCAGGGCGGTTGCTAAAATATGCAATCATTTGGCCGAAAGCCGCACAAAGTCTTGCACAGCGACGCTCACTGCGCTAACCCACTCTGGCGTTGCAACATAATTTCGGCTTGCACGGCCACTTGGCTATGGGCGTCTCTCCGGCGCTTCGCAGGCAGGACGGACAACAATGACAGACCTTCTCGGCTCCTATATTCCGATCGCCATCTTTATCGGCATCGCGCTCGTGATCGGCCTTGCGCTTCTGATCGCGCCTTTCGCCGTCGCCTACAAGGCGCCCGATTCGGAAAAGCTTTCCGCTTATGAATGCGGCTTCAATGCCTTCGACGATGCGCGCATGAAGTTCGACATCCGCTTCTATCTGGTGTCGATCCTCTTCATCATCTTCGATCTCGAAGTGGCGTTTCTTTTCCCCTGGGCCGTCTCCTTCGGCGACATGGGCTGGTTCGGCTTCTGGTCGATGATGGTTTTCCTGGCCGTGCTGACCGTCGGCTTTATCTATGAATGGAAGAAGGGGGCGCTCGAATGGGAGTAGCTCAGGGTCATACGACGCTCGTCGCACCGCAGCCGAAGGGGATTATCGATCCCAATACCGGCAAGCCGGTCGGCAGCAACGACGCCTTCTTCGGCGAGATCAACAACGAGCTCGCCGACAAGGGCTTTCTCGTCACCTCCACCGACGAGCTGATCAACTGGGCGCGCACCGGCTCGCTGATGTGGATGACCTTCGGTCTTGCCTGCTGTGCCGTCGAGATGATGCAGGTTTCGATGCCGCGCTATGACGTAGAGCGGTTCGGCTTCGCGCCGCGCGCCTCGCCGCGCCAATCCGACGTGATGATCGTCGCCGGCACGCTGACCAACAAGATGGCGCCTGCGCTGCGCAAGGTCTACGACCAGATGCCGGAGCCGCGCTACGTGATCTCCATGGGCTCCTGCGCAAACGGGGGCGGTTACTATCACTATTCCTATGCGGTGGTGCGCGGTTGCGATCGCATCGTTCCGATCGACATCTACGTTCCGGGCTGTCCTCCCACGGCGGAAGCGCTGCTTTACGGCGTGCTTCTGCTGCAGAAGAAGATCCGGCGCACCGGAACGATCGAACGGTAAGGGCAGAGGACCTTAGAAATATGAGTGAAGCCCTTCAGGAGCTTGCCTCCTATATCCGTGAGGTTCGCGGCGGTCTTGTTTCCTCCGCCGACATCGCATTCGGCGAACTGACGCTCAAGTCGACCGGCGAGAACATCCTCGAGCTTCTGACCTTCCTGCGCGACGACGTGCAGTGCGGTTTCGTCAATCTGGTCGACGTCTGCGGCGTGGATTGGCCAGCGAGGGAAAACCGCTTCGACGTGGTCTATCATCTGCTTTCGCCGCGCCAGAATTTTCGCGTGCGGGTGAAGGTCGAGACCGGCGAGAACGTTCCAGTTCCTTCGATCTGCGCGATCTATCCCGGTGCCGACTGGTTCGAGCGCGAAGCCTACGACATGTACGGCATCCTGTTCACCGGCCACCCCGATCTGCGCCGTATCCTTACGGATTACGGTTTCGAAGGCCACCCGCTTCGCAAGGACTTCCCGACGACCGGCTTCGTCGAGGTGCGATACGACGACCAGGTCAAGCGCGTGGTCTACGAACCCGTCGAGCTGAAGCAGGAATTCCGCAACTTCGACTTCCTGTCACCTTGGGAGGGTACGGATTACGTGCTTCCCGGGGATGAGAAGGCGAAGCAGTGACGGCAGGCATCGAGCATGGGCGAATAGCGAGTAGCGAATAGCGAATAGTTATCGCCCTTAGGAAAGGAGAGGCAGACGATAAACTCCTACAAAGATCTCAAGGTCTGGCAGTCGGCAATCGAACTCGCAGTTCAGTGCTACACCTCGACCGGCGGATTTCCGAGAGATGAGATATACGGACTTACAGCTCAAATTCGCAGAGCCGCCGCGTCGGTTGCGGCAAACATTGCGGAAGGGCATGGCCGGGAAAACACCGGTAGTTTCATTCAGTTTCTCAGGATTTCCCAGGGGTCCTTGAAAGAATTGGAGACACACCTGATCATCGCGCACAGGGTGGCGATACTCTCTGCGCAGCAGTTTCAGAACCTGATGGAGCAGTGTGATGAAATTGGACGAATGTTGCGCGCGCTGATCAGAAGTCTGCAGGAAAAATCATGACCAGAACGAACCGAACTATTCGCTATTCGCTATTCGCTATTCCCTTCTGCAAGCGCGGAGCGCGCCGCACATGACCGAACACAACGTCCGCAACTTCAATATCAACTTCGGCCCGCAGCATCCGGCTGCGCACGGGGTTCTGCGCCTCGTCCTGGAGCTTGACGGGGAGATCGTCGAGCGCGTCGATCCGCATATCGGCCTGCTGCATCGCGGCACGGAAAAGCTGATCGAGACCAAGACCTACCTTCAGGCGCTGCCCTATTTCGACCGGCTCGATTACGTTGCCCCGATGAACCAGGAGCACGCCTATTCGCTCGCCGTCGAAAAGCTGCTCGGCATCAATATTCCGATCCGCGGCCAGTTGATCCGCGTGCTCTATTCGGAAATCGGCCGTATCCTCTCGCATCTCCTCAACGTCACCACGCAGGCGATGGACGTCGGCGCGCTGACGCCGCCGCTCTGGGGCTTCGAGGAGCGCGAGAAGCTGATGGTCTTCTACGAGCGCGCCTCCGGCAGCCGCATGCATGCCGCCTATGTCCGCCCGGGCGGCGTCCATCAGGACCTGCCGGATCAACTGGTGGAAGACATCGGCAAGTGGATCGATCCCTTCCTGAAGACCGTCGACGACATCGACGAGCTTCTGACCGGAAACCGAATCTTCAAGCAGCGCAACGTCGATATCGGCGTGGTCAAGCTCGAGGACGCCTGGGCTTGGGGCTTCTCCGGCGTCATGGTCCGCGGCTCGGGCGCTGCCTGGGACCTGCGCAAGTCGCAACCCTATGAATGCTATGCCGATCTCGACTTCGACATTCCGATCGGCAAGAACGGCGATTGCTACGACCGCTATCTCATCCGCATGATAGAAATGCGCGAATCCGCGAAGATCATGCGCCAGTGCGTCGATCGGCTGCTGGGCGATGCCAAGGTGGGGCCCGTCTCTTCGCTCGACGGCAAGATCGTGCCTCCGAAGCGCGGGCAGATGAAGCGTTCGATGGAAGCGCTGATCCACCATTTCAAGCTCTACACCGAAGGCTATCACGTGCCGGCGGGCGAGGTTTATGCCGCCGTCGAGGCGCCCAAGGGCGAATTCGGCGTCTATCTCATCTCCGACGGAACCAACAGGCCCTATCGCTGCAAGATCCGGGCGCCGGGTTATGCTCATCTGCAGGCGATGGATTTCATCTGTCGGGGTCACCAGCTTGCCGACGTCTCGGCAGTGCTGGGCTCGCTCGATATCGTTTTCGGCGAGGTGGACCGTTGATGCCGAATGCGGCTTGCGTTCCTGCCGTTGCCGCATCGGCCGCAGTCGCTGCCGGCCGCATGCGCGGTATACTGTGCATCGGCGCCACGACGGCGACCGGCAGCCGCTCTGTAATTTTGGTTCAGAATGAACAACCGGCCCGTGCCTGCAAGCTCGCCTCTGGAACGGCGAGGCGGCGCGGCGGACTAACTGATAAGGCGTGAAAGAATGTCTGTTCGTCGATTAGCCGAAGACAATGTCCAGCCGGCAGGCTTCGTCTTCACGGAAGAGAACGCGGCCTGGGCGGAGGCAACGATCCGCAAATATCCGGAAGGCCGGCAGCAGTCGGCCGTCATCCCGCTTTTGATGCGTGCGCAGGAGCAGGACGGCTGGGTGACGAAGGCCGCGATCGAATCCATCGCCGAGATGCTCGGCATGGCCTATATCCGCGTGCTCGAGGTCGCGACCTTCTATACGCAGTTCCAGCTGAAGCCTGTCGGAACGCGCGCTCACGTGCAGGTCTGCGGCACGACGCCCTGCATGCTGCGCGGCGCCGAGGATCTGATCAAGCTCTGCAAGAAGAAGATAAACGCCGAGCCCTTCGAGCTGAATGAGACAGGTACGCTCTCCTGGGAAGAGGTGGAGTGTCAGGGCGCCTGCGTCAACGCGCCGATGGTGATGATCTTCAAGGACAGCTACGAGGACCTGACGCCCGAGCGCCTTGAGGAGATCATCGATGCGTTCGATGCGGGCAAGGGTGCGGAGATCGAGCCGGGACCGCAGATCGAGCGCTTCTATTCCGCTCCTGCCGGCGGATTGACGACGCTGAACAACGGCGATGCGCCAGGGGGGAAAACAGCTTCCCGCGCCAAGAGGTCATCTGGCGAAGAGGTGGTCCATGTCCCGCCCTCGAATGCGGCCAGGCTGAAGACCGCGACCGACGAGACCAACCGCGCGGTGAAGACGCCGGCGACGGCTCCGAACGGCGCGGCACGCAACGTGAAGGCTTCGGAAAACCAGGTCGAGGCCGCGAAGGAAGAGCGCAAGCCCGATCCGAAGCGTCCGGGCAGTGCCGCGGAGGGCGCGCCGCCGGAACCGGGTGCCACGCCCGGTGTTACCGCCGTGCGCAAGACCTCCGAGCGCCCGTCGCTCGACGACAGGAACCGGCCGGCCGGGATCTCTCGGCCTGAGGCGATAGACGACCTCAAGCTCATCTCCGGCGTCGGTCCGAAGATCGAGGGCATCCTGCACGAACTCGGCATCTTCACCTTCGCGCAAGTCGCCTCGTGGAAGAAGGCGGAGCGCGAATGGGTCGACGGCTACCTGAACTTCAGGGGTCGGATCGAACGTGAAGACTGGGTGAAGCAGGCCAAGGCGCTCGCCAAAGGCGGCGAAGCCGAGTACATCAGGGTCTTCGGCAAGAAGCCGCGGTAAAGAGGTGAACCATGTTGAAGGATGAAGATCGCATCTTTACCAATATCTACGGCCTCAAGGACAAGTCCTTGAAGGGCGCGATGAGCCGTGGCCATTGGGACGGGACCAAGCAGATTCTCGAAAAGGGTCGCGACTGGATCATCAACGAGATGAAGGCGTCGGGCCTGCGTGGCCGCGGCGGCGCGGGCTTCCCGACCGGCCTCAAATGGTCCTTCATGCCGAAGGAGAGCGACGGCCGGCCCCACTATCTGGTCGTCAATGCCGACGAGTCCGAGCCCGGCACCTGCAAGGACCGCGACATCATGCGCCACGATCCGCATACGCTGATCGAAGGCTGCCTGATCGCGAGCTTCGCGATGGGTGCGCATACCGCCTACATCTATGTCCGCGGCGAATATATGCGCGAGCGCGAGGCGCTGCAGGCGGCGATCGACGAGTGCTACGATGCCGGCCTTCTCGGCAAGAACAACGTGCATGGCTGGGATATGGACATCTTCGTCCATCACGGCGCCGGCGCCTATATCTGCGGCGAGGAGACGGCGCTGCTCGAAAGCCTCGAAGGCAAGAAGGGCCAGCCGCGCCTCAAGCCTCCGTTCCCGGCCAATATGGGTCTCTACGGTTGCCCGACGACAGTCAACAACGTCGAGTCGATCGCGGTCGCCCCGACGATCCTGCGCCGGGGCGCGGGCTGGTTCTCTGCGATCGGCCGCCCGAACAATGTCGGCACGAAGCTGTTCATGGTGTCCGGCCACGTCAACCGGCCCTGCACGGTCGAAGAGGCGATGGGCATCACCTTCCGTGAGCTGATCGAAAAGCATGCCGGCGGCATCCGCGGCGGCTGGGACAATCTTCTAGCCGTCATCCCCGGCGGCGCGTCCTGCCCTGTCGTCAAGGCCGAGGACATCATCGATTGCCAGATGGATTTCGACGGGCTGCGCGAGGTGAAATCCTCCTTCGGCACGGCCGCGGTCATCGTCATGGACCGTTCGACCGATATCATCAAGGCGATCGCCCGCCTGTCGCAGTTCTTCAAGCATGAGAGCTGCGGCCAGTGCACGCCTTGCCGCGAGGGTACGGGCTGGATGTGGCGCGTCATGGAGCGCATGGTCAAGGGCAATGCGCAGAAGCGCGAGATCGACATGCTCTTCGACGTGACCAAGCAGATCGAAGGTCATACGATCTGCGCGCTCGGCGACGCTGCCGCCTGGCCGATCCAGGGCCTGATCCGCAATTTCCGTCCGGAAATCGAAAAGCGGATCGACCAGTATACGGCCAACGCCATGGCGCATGGCGCCGTGCTGGAAGCGGCGGAGTAACGGGATGGCTGGGCCGGCGGGAAAAGAGAGGGGTGAAAAGCTCTCTCCGGAGTCGCTGGCCGACGACCCGTTCGGTTTTGCACCCTGGCTGAAGGATATGCCAGCGGTTCCGCTTCATCCGCTGATGGCGCACCCGGTCGCCGCGATGGCCGCCGCAACGGCGATCGGCTTCGGAATGGCCGGCCAGATCGCCGGTTTGGTCATGGGCGCCATGCAGGGAGCCGCCGAGCGAACCAGGGTGGAGCCCGACGCGCCGGCACCAGGCGAAACGAGCGCCGAGACCGCGTCTCGGCCGGGCCGAACGGGACCACCGGCGAAAGCCAAGGCGGTGCGGACGAAGCCCGCACCGCGCAAGGAAACGAAGTCCCGGCAGGTAAGGGCGACGGAACGCCCGGCCACCGAGACGAAGAAAGAACAACCGGCGGCCAGAAAGGCAGCCGGGGGAAAAGTGGCCAGGACCGACGACCTGAAGAAGATTCCGGGCGTCGGGCCGAAGCTGGAGCAGATGCTGAACGGCATGGGATTGACCCGGTATGCCGATATTGCAGCGCTCTCGGCGGCGGATGTGAAGAAGATAGACGGCGAGCTCGGTCTCGATGGGCGCATTGCCCGCGACGACTGGGTCGGCGAGGCAGGAAAGCTGGCGAAGGCGAAAGGCTAGGGCTTCCTTTGCGCGTTTGAATGAACGCGCGGTGTTCTGGTCCGCTGCAGCCGGTGAACGGAAAACGAATTGAGGCGCCGGGAAGGGCTTTTGCCTGGACCGGTGCTGCAGACATGGCGCTGGCGAGACGCAGAGCGTTGCGTGGATAGCGGGAAGACGGATATGGCAAAGCTGAAAGTCGACGGAAAAGAGATTGAGGTCCCGGATCATTTCACGCTGCTTCAGGCGTGCGAGGAAGCCGGCGCCGAGGTTCCGCGCTTCTGTTTCCACGAGCGGCTGTCGGTCGCCGGCAACTGCCGCATGTGCCTGATCGAGGTGAAGGGCGGTCCGCCGAAGCCGGCCGCATCCTGCGCCATGGGCGTTCGCGACCTTCGCCCCGGCCCGAACGGCGAGCCGCCGGAAGTCTTCACCACCACGCCGATGGTCAAGAAGGCTCGCGAAGGCGTGATGGAATTCCTGCTGATCAACCATCCGCTCGACTGCCCGATCTGCGACCAGGGCGGTGAATGCGATCTGCAGGACCAGGCGATGGCGTTCGGCATCGACAGCTCTCGCTACCAGGAGAACAAGCGCGCCGTCGAGGACAAGTATATCGGTCCGCTCGTCAAGACGATCATGAACCGCTGCATCCACTGCACGCGCTGCGTCCGCTTCACCACGGAAGTGGCGGGGATCAGCGAGCTCGGCCTGATCGGCCGTGGCGAGGACGCCGAGATCACCACCTATCTCGAGCAGGCGATGACCTCGGAGCTGCAGGGCAATGTCATCGATCTCTGCCCGGTCGGCGCGCTGACCTCCAAGCCTTTCGCCTTCACGGCCCGTCCGTGGGAGCTCGGCAAGACCGAATCCATCGACGTGATGGATGCCCTCGGTTCCGCGATCCGCGTCGATACCCGCGGCCGCGAGGTCATGCGCATCCTGCCGCGCGTCAACGAAGAGATCAACGAGGAGTGGATCTCCGACAAGACCCGCTTCATCTGGGATGGCCTCAAGACCCAGCGCCTCGACCGGCCCTATGTCCGCAAGGACGGCCGGCTTCAGCCGGCGAGCTGGCCCGAGGCTTTCGGCGCGATCAAGGCAGCCGTCGCCGGCAAGGCCGGGGACCGCATCGGGGCGATCGCGGGCGACCTCGCTTCGGTCGAGGAAATGTATGCGCTGAAGGAACTGATGACGTCGCTCGGCTCGGCCAATATCGATTGTCGCCAGGACGGTACGGCGCTGGATCCTTCTTTGGGCCGGGCCAGCTACATCTTCAACCCGACCATCGAAGGCATCGAAGAGGCCGACGCGCTGCTGATCGTCGGCGCCAATCCGCGCATCGAGGCGGCGGTTCTCAACGCGCGCATCCGCAAGCGCTGGCGCATGGGCGGCTTCCCGATCGGCGTGATCAGCGAGCCCGGCGATCTGCGTTACGATTATGAGTATCTCGGTGCGGGACCGGAAACGCTTTCCGCCCTGATCGACGGCTCTGCCGGTTTTGCGGAAGTGCTGAAAAACGCCGAACGTCCGATGATCATCGTCGGGCAGGGCGCGCTCTTGCGTGCCGATGGTCTTGCGGTGCTCGCGAACGCGGCAAAGCTCGCCCAGGCAGTAGGTGCTGCGGGCGAAGGCTGGAACGGCCTGGCCGTGCTGCACACGGCAGCCGCGCGCGTCGGCGGTCTCGATCTCGGCTTCGTGCCGGGCGAGGGGGGCAAGAAGGCTGCCGAGATGCTCGCCGGCACCGATGTGCTCTTCCTTCTCGGCGCCGACGAGATGGACTTTGCGGGCAAGGCCGCTTTCACGGTCTATATCGGTTCGCACGGCGACAATGCGGCGCATCTGGCCGATGTCATCCTGCCCGGTGCCGCCTATACGGAAAAATCCGGCACCTGGGTCAACACCGAAGGCCGCGTCCAGATGGGCAATCGCGCCGGCTTCGCGCCGGGCGAGGCCCGCGAGGACTGGGCGATCCTGCGTGCGCTTTCCGACGTGCTCGGCAAGAAGCTGCCGTTCGACTCGCTTGCGCAACTGCGGGCGAACCTTTACGCCGCCCATCCGCATTTCGCGGCTGTGGACGAGATCGCCGCCGGCGACGTCTCCGATATTGCCGCACTCGCGAAAAAAGGCGGGAAGATGACGAAATCCGGGTTTGCGTCTCCGGTCAAAGACTTCTATTTGACGAACCCGATAGCGCGCGCCTCCGCGGTCATGGCCGAATGCTCGGCTCTGGCCCGCAACAACTTCAAAGTCGCGGCGGAATGAGCGCGAAGGGATAAGGCATTATGGACTCGTTTGTTTCGACCTATGTGTGGCCGGCGGCCATCATGATCGGCCAGTCGCTTCTGCTTCTGGTCGCGCTGCTGATCCTCATCGCCTTCTTCCTGCTGGCCGACCGCAAGGTCTGGGCGGCGGTGCAGCTGAGGCGCGGGCCCAACGTCGTCGGCCCCTTCGGCCTCCTCCAGTCCTTCGCCGACCTTCTGAAGTTCATCTTCAAGGAGCCGATCATTCCGGCCGGCGCCAACAAGGCGATCTTCCTGATCGCGCCGCTGGTTTCCGTGACGCTGGCGCTCGCCGCCTGGGCCGTCATCCCGGTCAACGACAACTGGATGATCGCCAACATCAATGTCGGCATTCTCTACGTCTTCGCCATCTCCTCGCTCGAGGTCTATGGCGTCATCATGAGCGGCTGGGCGTCGAACTCGAAATATCCGTTCCTCGGCGCGCTTCGCTCTGCGGCGCAGATGGTGTCCTACGAGGTCTCGATCGGCTTCGTCATCGTCACGGTCCTGCTCTGCGTCGGGTCGCTCAACCTGTCGGATATCGTCTATTCGCAACAGGACGGACTCGGAACCAGGCTCGGCCTGCCGAACTCCTTCCTCGACTGGCACTGGCTGGCGCTGTTCCCGATGTTCGTGATCTTCTTCATCTCGGCGCTCGCCGAGACGAACCGGCCGCCCTTCGACCTGCCGGAAGCCGAATCCGAACTCGTCGCCGGCTACATGGTCGAATACAGCTCTGCGCCCTACATGATGCTGATGCTCGGCGAATATGCCGCCATCTGCCTGATGTGCGCGCTGACGACGATCCTGTTCCTCGGCGGCTGGCTGCCTCCGGTCGATATCTGGCTGCTCAACTGGGTGCCGGGCATCGTCTGGTTCCTGATCAAGGCGGCATTCGTCTTCTTCATGTTCGCGATGGTGAAGGCTTTCGTGCCGCGCTACCGCTACGACCAGCTCATGCGCCTTGGGTGGAAGGTATTCCTTCCGCTGTCGCTCGCCATGGTCGTTATCGTTGCATTCGTGCTGAAACTGACGGGATGGGCTGCCTGATGCCTGTCCGCGGTTCCGGCAATATTGGAGGTTTTTGATGGCTAGTCTGTCGCAAGCCGTTGGTTCGCTGTTCCTGAAGGAGTTCGTCGGCGCGTTCTTCCTGTCGATGCGTTATTTCTTCAGGCCGAAGGCCACGGTGAATTATCCGTTCGAAAAGGGGCCGGTCTCGCCGCGCTTCCGGGGCGAGCATGCGTTGCGCCGCTATCCGAACGGCGAGGAGCGCTGCATCGCCTGCAAGCTCTGCGAGGCGATCTGTCCGGCCCAGGCCATCACCATCGAGGCAGGCCCGCGCCGCAACGACGGCACCCGCCGCACGGTGCGCTACGACATCGACATGGTGAAGTGCATCTATTGCGGCTTCTGCCAGGAGGCATGCCCCGTCGACGCGATCGTCGAGGGACCGAATTTCGAATTCTCGACGGAAACCCGTGAAGAGCTTTACTATGACAAGCAGAAGCTCCTCGACAACGGCGACCGTTGGGAGCGGGAGATCGCCCGCAACATCGCAATGGATTCGCCCTACCGCTGAGCGGCGGGGCAGGGGCCGCCGCTCGGCTGAGGGCGGCGGACGGAAACAAAAAGCGTTAAGAACGTGCCTGGCGGCGTCAGCTCCCAGGCTTCGACGGAAAGGGGCGTTCGGCCAGACCTTTCCGGGGAAGACGAAAAGGCACCGATATGGGTCTGCAGGCTCTCTTTTTCTATCTCTTCGCCTTCGTGGCGGTGGCGTCCGCCTTCATGGTGATCTCGGCCAGGAACCCGGTCTATTCCGTCCTGTTCCTGATCCTCACCTTCTTCAACTCGGCGGGGCTGTTCCTGCTGACGGGCGCCGAGTTCCTGGCGATGATCCTTTTGGTCGTCTATGTCGGCGCTGTTGCGGTGCTCTTCCTCTTCGTCGTCATGATGCTCGACATCGATTTTGCCGAACTGCGCTCGGGCATGCTGGAATATGCGCCAGTCGGCGCGCTGATCGGCCTGATCCTCGCGGCAGAGCTCATCATCGTCGTCGGCGGCTCGACCCTGTCGCCGGAAATCGCCAGCAATGTGGCGATGCCGATCCCGCCGATAAGCGAGCGCACGAACACCGCCGCCCTCGGCGACGTGCTCTACACCCATTACGTCTACTTCTTCCAGATCGCCGGTCTCGTGCTTCTGGTCGCGATGATCGGCGCCATCGTGCTGACGCTGCGCCACCGCGAGAACATCAAGCGTCAGGACATTTCCAAGCAGGTCGCCCGTACTCCCGAAACCGCCGTCGAGGTGGTCAAGGTGAAGTCGGGTCAAGGCATCTAAGGCACGGGACGGCAAGGAACGCACATCATGGAAATCGGAATTTCCCACTATCTCACCGTCAGCGCCATCCTCTTCACGCTCGGCATCTTCGGCATCTTCCTGAACCGGAAGAACGTCATCGTCATCCTGATGTCGATCGAGCTGATCCTGCTTGCGGTCAACATCAACATGGTCGCCTTCTCGGCCTTCCTGAACGACATTGTCGGCCAGGTTTTCGCATTGTTCATTCTGACCGTGGCTGCCGCCGAGGCGGCGATCGGTCTCGCAATTCTCGTCGTCTTCTACCGCAACCGCGGTTCGATCGCCGTTGAAGACGTCAACATGATGAAGGGCTGATCGGGGTCATGGATACCATCATCAAGGCAATCGTCTTCCTGCCGCTCCTTGGCGCGCTGATCGCCGGCCTCGGAGGCAACGCCATCGGCGCGAAGGCATCGGAATACATCACCAGCGGCTTCATGATCATCGCCGCGGTCTTCTCCTGGATCGTCTTCTTCGACGTCGCGCTGGGCGAGGAGGAACTGATCAAGGTCACCGTCATGCGCTGGATCCAGTCCGGCAGCTTCGACGTCGAATGGGCCTTCCGCGTCGATACCCTGACGGCGGTCATGTTCGTCGTCGTCAACACGGTTTCTACCCTGGTGCACGTCTATTCGATCGGCTATATGCACCATGATCCGCATCGGCCGCGTTTCTTTTCCTATCTGTCGCTCTTCACCTTCGCCATGCTGATGCTGGTGACCTCCGACAACCTCCTGCAGATGTTCTTCGGCTGGGAAGGCGTGGGTCTGGCGTCCTATCTGCTGATCGGTTTCTGGTACAAGAAGCCGTCCGCCTCGGCTGCGGCAATGAAGGCCTTCATCGTCAACCGCGTCGGCGACTTCGGCTTCGTGCTCGGCATCTTCGCCATCTTCGTCCTCTTCGGTTCGATCAATTTCGAGACGATCTTTGCGACGGCCGCCACCTATCTGCCGGCCGAGGGCGCGGCCGATGCCGCCGAGCCGATCATGACGCTCTTCGGCATGCATCTCGACAAGGCCGATGCTTTGACGGCGGCCTGCCTGCTGCTCTTCATGGGCGCCATGGGCAAGTCGGCGCAGTTCCTGCTCCATACCTGGCTGCCGGATGCCATGGAAGGCCCGACGCCGGTCTCCGCCCTTATCCATGCCGCAACCATGGTGACCGCCGGCGTCTTCCTTGTCGCCCGCATGTCGCCGCTTTTCGAGCTGTCGCCGGACGCACTGACGGTCGTCACCGTCGTCGGCGCGATCACCGCCTTCTTTGCCGCCACCGTCGGCCTCGTCCAGAACGATATCAAGCGCGTCATCGCCTATTCGACCTGCTCGCAGCTCGGCTACATGTTCGTGGCGCTCGGCATCGGCGCCTATGGTGCGGCGATCTTCCACCTCTTCACACACGCCTTCTTCAAGGCGCTGCTGTTCCTCGGCGCCGGATCGGTGATCCACGCCGTCGATGGCGAACAGGACATGCGCTACATGGGCGGCCTGAGGAAGCATATTCCGGTCACCTTCTGGATGATGACGATCGGCACGCTCGCGCTGACCGGCGTCGGCATTCCGGGCACGGTGATCGGCTTCGCCGGCTTCTTCTCTAAGGATGCGATCATCGAGAGCGCCTTCGCCTCGCACAGCTCGGTTGCCGGTTTCGCCTTCACGCTGCTGGTCATCGCCGCGCTCTTCACCAGCTTCTACTCCTGGCGTCTGGCGTTCCTGACCTTCTTCGGCAAGCCGCGCGCCTCGTCGGACGTGATGCATCACGTGCACGAGTCCCCGGCCGTCATGCTGGTTCCGCTCTACATCCTCGCTGCCGGCGCGGTTCTCGCCGGTGTCCTCTTCGTCGAGTATTTCTTCGGCCATCACTACGAGGAGTTCTGGCAGGGCGCGCTCTTCACCGGCGCGGAAAACCATCTCGTGCACGAGTTCCACAATGTGCCGCTCTGGGTGAAATGGAGCCCGTTCGCCGCGATGGCAATCGGCTTCGTCACCGCCTGGTACATGTATATCCGTTCGCCGGAGACCCCCAGGTATCTGGCCGAACAGCATCGCGGACTCTACCAGTTCCTGCTCAACAAGTGGTACTTCGACGAGCTCTACGATTTCCTCTTCGTCCGTCCGGCGAAGCGGATCGGCAAGTTCCTCTGGAAGCAGGGTGACGGCACGGTCATCGATGGCTTCGGCCCGAACGGCGTCGCCGCCCGAGTCGTCGATGTCACCGGTCGCGTCGTTCGCCTGCAGACGGGTTACCTCTATCACTATGCCTTTGCGATGCTGCTCGGAATTGCGGCGCTCGTTACCTGGATGATGCTCGGGAGTTCCTTCTGATGACCGATTGGCCCATTCTTTCCGCGGTCACCTTCCTTCCGCTCGTCGGCGTGCTGCTGTTGCTGCTCACCCGCGAGGACAGCCCCTATGGCCGTCGCAACATCCTCAACGTCTCCCTGCTGACGACGGTCTTCACCTTCGTCCTGTCGCTCTTCATCTGGATCGGATTCGACTATTCGAATCCGGGCTTCCAGATGATCGAGAAGCATGAATGGCTGGGCACCGGCATTTCCTACCATCTCGGCGTCGACGGCATCTCCATGCTGTTCGTCATCCTTTCGACCTTCCTGATGCCTTTCTGCGTGCTCGCGAGCTGGCAGTCGGTCGAAAAGCGCCTCAAGGAATACATGATCGCCTTCCTGCTTCTGGAAGTCTTCATGGTCGGCGTCTTCGTCTCGCTCGATATCGTGCTCTTCTACGTCTTCTTCGAGGCGGGTCTCATCCCGATGTTCATCATCATCGGCGTGTGGGGCGGCAAGGATCGCGTCTATGCGAGCTACAAGTTCTTCCTCTATACGCTACTCGGCTCCGTGCTGATGCTGCTCGCCATCATGGCGATGTACTGGCAGGCCGGAACGACCGACATCACGGAACTGCTCGCCTACAGCTTCCCGGCGCATATGCAGACCTGGCTGTGGCTCGCCTTCTTCGCCTCCTTCGCGGTGAAGATGCCGATGTGGCCGGTTCACACCTGGCTTCCGGACGCGCACGTGCAGGCGCCGACGGCCGGTTCCGTCATCCTTGCGGGCGTTCTCCTGAAGCTCGGTGGCTATGGCTTCCTGCGCTTCTCCCTGCCGATGTTCCCGCTGGCCTCGGATTTCTTCGCGCCCTTCGTCTTCACCCTCTCGGTGATCGCGATCATCTACACCTCGCTGGTGGCGATGATGCAGGAGGACATCAAGAAGCTGATCGCCTACTCGTCCGTCGCCCATATGGGCTACGTTACCATGGGCATCTTCGCGGCCAATGCGCAGGGCGTCCAGGGCGCGATCTTCCAAATGCTGTCGCACGGCATCGTCTCGGGCGCACTCTTCCTTTGCGTCGGGGTCATCTACGACCGGCTGCATACCCGCGAGATCTCGGCCTATGGCGGCCTCGTCAACAACATGCCGAAATACGCCGTCGCCTTCATGATCTTCACCATGGCGAATGTCGGGCTGCCCGGCACCTCCGGTTTCGTCGGCGAATTGCTGACGCTGCTCGGCGTCTTCCGCGCCAACACCTGGGTCGCTCTCTTCGCCACGACAGGGGTGATCCTTTCTGCCGCATACGCGCTCTGGCTCTACCGCCGGGTGATCTTCGGTGCGTTGGAAAAGGAAAGCCTGAAGGCGTTGCTCGACCTTACGCCGCGCGAGAAGGTCATCCTTTATCCGCTGGTGGTGCTCACCATCTTCTTTGGCGTCTATCCGGCCCCGATCTTCGATGCGACGGCCGCTTCGGTGGACGCGCTCCTCAACAACTACACCGCAGCCCTTCAGGCGGCGCAATCCGTTGCGCTCTCGATGAACTGATGACGGGATCCATTCGACATGACCGCTGATACAATCCTTGCCAGCCTTCAGCTCTCGATGCCCGAGGTCATTCTTGCCGTCGGCGCATTGATCCTGCTGATGATCGGCGTCTTCTCGGGCGAGAAGTCGACGACCACCGTCACCGGTCTCGCAGTCGCCCTCCTTATCATCGCCGGGCTCTGGCTGGTGACGATGACGGGAGAGGGAGAGGCTTATGGCGGCGTTTTCGTCTCCGATCCGTTCGCGAAATTCATGAAGGTGCTGGTGCTGATCGGCTCGATCACCGCCATGGTCATGACGGTCGGCCATTCGCAGTCCGAGCAGATCGACCGCTTCGAGTTCCCCGTCCTGATCGTGCTCGCCACGCTCGGCATGCTCCTGATGATCTCGGCCAACGACCTGATCTCGGTTTATCTGGCGCTCGAGCTGCAGTCGCTCGCCGCCTACGTGGTCGCCGCCATCAACCGCGACAGCGTGCGCTCGACCGAAGCGGGCCTGAAATATTTCGTTCTCGGCGCCCTTTCCTCGGGCATGCTGCTTTATGGCATGTCGCTGGTATACGGCTTTACGGGGCACACCGGGTTCGAGGAGATCGCAGCCGCGCTTTCTTCGGAAGGCCGTTCGCTGGGCCTTATCTTCGGTCTCGTCTTCGTGCTCGCAGGCCTCGCCTTCAAGATCTCGGCGGTTCCGTTCCATATGTGGACGCCCGATGTCTACGAAGGCGCACCGACACCGGTGACCGCCTTCTTCGCGGGCGCTCCGAAGGTCGCCGCCATGGCCATGCTCGTCCGCATCGTCATCAACGCTTTCGAGCCGGTGATGGTCGACTGGCAGCAGATCATCGTCTTCATCTCCATCGCCTCGATGCTGCTTGGCTCCTTCGCGGCGATCGGCCAGAGGAACATCAAGCGCCTGATGGCCTATTCCTCGATCGGCCACATGGGCTATGCGCTCGTCGGTCTTGCCGCGGGCTCCATGGCCGGGGTGCGCGGCGTCGCGCTCTACATGCTGATCTACATGATCATGACGCTCGGTACCTTTGCCTGCATTCTTGCCATGCGCCGCAAGGAAGGCGGCAATGTCGAGAATGTCGACGATCTCGCCGGCCTCTCGACCACCAACCCCTTCATGGCGACGGTGCTGACGATCCTGATGTTCTCGCTTGCGGGCATTCCGCCGCTGGCCGGGTTCTTCGCCAAGTATTTCGTGTTCATGGCGGCGATCGAAGCGCAGCTCTATGCGCTCGCCATCATCGGCGTGCTCGCCTCCGTCGTCGGCGCCTATTATTATCTGCGGGTGATCAAGGTGATGTGGTTCGATCCGGCAACGGACGAGTTTGCCCGCACCGCCGGTGAGCTCAAGCTGGTCTTCGGCATTTCCGGCCTGTTCGTGACGGCTTATGTTCTGATCGGCGGTCCGATCGGTGCTGCCGCCGAAGCCGCTGCCCGGACGTTCTTTTGAGCAGCCGCGGAAGGCTGCGGGCGCTGTCGCTGGATGACTTCCGGCACGAGGCGCTGGCGGAAGCGGTCTCGACCAACACTGTATGCCTGGAGCGCGCCCGAGAGGGTGCGCTTTCGGGTCTCTGGGTAACGGCGGGACGCCAGACCGGCGGGCGCGGCCGCCGGGGAAGGGCATGGTTTTCCGAGCCCGGAAATCTCTATGCCTCGTTGCTTCTGATCGATCCGGCGCCCGTCGAACGGCTGGGTTCGCTGCCGCTCGCCATCGCGGTGGCGGTGCAGGCCGCGATCTCCAAGGTCCTGCCGCCCGCCGCGCCCGCCGTTCTGATCAAATGGCCGAACGATATCCTGGTCGAGCGGCGGAAGGTCTGCGGCATACTCATCGAAAGCGAGATGCTCCCGGACGGACGCTGCGCGGCCGTCGTCGGCATAGGCATCAATGTGGCCATCGCGCCGGATGCCGGGCTCTATCCCGTCGCGACCCTGAGGGAGTTCGGGGCCGCTGCCTCGCCGGACGAGCTTTTCGCCCATCTCTTCCGGGAAATGGCGGATGTGCTGACACTCTGGGACGGCGGGAACGGCGTTGCGGCCATCATGGCGCGGTGGAAACGGGTTGCCGGCGGTGTCGGCGAAAAGATCGTTGTCAATTTGCCCGACCGATCTATTTCCGGGTTTTTCGCAGGAATTGATGATACAGGACTGCTGAAACTTGAAATGGAAGATGGTGGTACGCGGCTGATCGCAGCCGGCGACGTTTTCTTCGGATAGGTGGAATCAGGCACAAGATGGCAAAGCAAGACGAACTGGTGTTCCTGCCGCTCGGGGGCGTTGGCGAAATCGGCATGAACCTGGCGCTTTACGGCTATGGTCCAAAGGGCAATCGCCAGTGGGTCATGGTCGATTGCGGGGTGACCTTTCCCGGACCGGACCTTCCAGGCGTCGATCTGGTGTTGCCGGACATCGGGTTCCTGGCCGAGGAGCGCAAGAACCTGAAGGGCATCGTCATCACCCATGCGCATGAGGATCACTACGGCGCGCTGAACGATCTGTGGCCGGGTCTCAACGTGCCGGTCTACGCTTCGCCCTTCACGGCCGGCATGCTCGAGGCCAAGCGGGATTATGAGCGCAGCCGGGGCGAGATCCCCATAACCATCTTCAAGCAGGGCGACCGCATCAATATCGGCCCCTTCGAGATCGAGGCCGTCGGGGTCAACCACTCCATCCCCGAGCCCATGGCGCTCTACATCCGCACGCCGCTTGGAAATGTCGTGCACACCGGCGACTGGAAAATCGATCTCCAGCCGTCGCTCGGCCCCTTGACGGACGAGGCTCGGCTGCGGGCGATCGGCGACGAAGGGGTTCTGGCTCTGATCTGCGACAGCACCAATGCCGTCCGTGATGGCATATCGCCCTCCGAGCAGGAAGTGTCCGAAAGCCTGACGAAGATCATCGAGAGTGCCGAGGGCAGGGTGGCGATCACCACCTTCTCGTCGAATGTCGGGCGCATCCGTTCGATCGCCCGGGCGGCGGAAGCGGCGGGCCGCGAGGTTCTGCTGCTCGGCAGTTCGATGCGCCGTGTGGCGGACGTTGCCCGCGACGTCGGCCTGATGGAGGGCATAAAGCCGTTTATCGCCGAAGACGAGTTCGGCTATATCCCGCGCGACAAGGTCGTGGTCATTCTGACCGGCAGCCAGGGCGAGC
This sequence comes from Shinella sp., assembly GCA_033795365.1. Taxonomy (GTDB): domain Bacteria; phylum Pseudomonadota; class Alphaproteobacteria; order Rhizobiales; family Rhizobiaceae; genus JARYGU01. The sequence goes on along the minus strand of JARYGU010000019.1, from coordinate 64,337 downwards.
CGCGTGCCGCGCTCGCCAAGATCGCGCGCGACGAAATGCGCAATGTCGCCTTCTCCGCCGGCGATACCGTGATCTTCTCCTCGCGCGCCATTCCCGGCAACGAAAAGGCGATCAACGATATCAAGAACGGCCTGATCGAGCAGGGGCTGAACATCATCACCGATGCCGAGGCGCTGGTGCACGTCTCCGGCCATCCGCGCCGCAACGAACTGCAGCAGATGTATTCCTGGACGCGGCCGCAGATCCTCGTGCCGGTCCATGGAGAGGCCGCGCATCTGACGGCGCATGCCGAACTTGGCGAACAGTCCGGCATTGCGAGTGTGCCGCGGGTGCGGAACGGCAAAATGCTGCGGCTGGCGCCGGGGCCGGCGGAAATGATCGACGAAATCCCGCACGGCCGCATCTTCAAGGACGGCAAGCTCATCGGCGACTATGACGAAATGGGCATCGGCGATCGCCGCAAGCTCTCCTTCGTCGGCCATGTCGCCGTCAGCATCGTGCTCGACGAGCGTTACGATTTCCTCGGCGATCCCGAAGTCGAGCCCTTCGGCCTGCCGCAGTTCGACGACGAGGGCGAGGATATGGGTGATACATTGTATGATGCTGTGCTCGGCGCGGTGGAAAGCATCCCGCGCGCGCGCCGCAAGGATCTGGAAACGGTGCGCGAGGCGGTGCGCCGCTCCGTCCGCGCGATGGCGAACGAAACCTGGGGCAAGAAGCCGGTCGTCACGGTTTTCGTGACGAAGGTTTGATCATGCGCATTGTCCACGGATAATTCCGGCGGAAGGCCGGGGGAGTTGTCTTTGCTCGAGCGGGTCAATCATGTCGCGATTGCCGTACCGGACATCGCCGCTGCGGCGAAAACCTACGAGACCGTGCTCGGCGCCCGCGTGACGGCGCCGCAGGACCTGCCCGAGCACGGCGTGACCGTGGTCTTCGTCGAACTTGCCAATACCAAAGTGGAACTGCTCCAGCCGCTCGGCGAAAATTCGCCGATCGCGGCCTTTCTGGAGAAGACGCCCGCCGGCGGCATGCACCATATCTGCTACGAGGTGACCGACATCCTTGCGGCGCGCGATCATCTGAAGGCGTCCGGCGCCCGGGTGCTCGGCGACGGAAACCCCAGGATCGGCGCCCATGGCAAGCCGGTCCTCTTCCTTCACCCGAAGGATTTCTTCGGCACGCTGATCGAGCTCGAAGAAGTGTAGTGGAGATGGAGAGGCGCTGCCCGTCGGCTTCCGCATAGCTTCATAGGCCGGGCGCCTGCTTCCCCTTTCGGATGGGCCTGGCTATCGCAAAAATGTCGCAGTGCAAGGATTGCGGTTGGTTTGCCGGGAGTGCGGCTGTATAGCTGCGTCACCCAGGAGGAAACGACCTTGGCTCTGTTCTCGATGTTCGCCGTCTATTTCATCGTCTGGTGGATCACGCTCTTTGCCGTGCTGCCTTTCGGCCTCCGGACGCAGGCCGAGGAAAACGATGTGGTTCCGGGCAGCGTCGAAAGCGCCCCGGCGAAATTCCGCGCGCTGCGTGTGGTTGCCACCACCACCATCGTCTCGGCCGTGATTTATTTCTGTTGGTATATGGTCTCCGTCGAGCTCGGCTACGGAATAGATGCCCTTCCGAGCTTCGTACCGGATTTCGACTGACCCGCGCCGCTCCGGCACAGAGAGATGTCGCATGTCAGGGTATATCGATTTTTCCTGATAAGTCGATTTATAGGAATTTTATTTCTGACGACGTGCGTTTCCGACCAGCGAAAATGCCCATCCTAACGTTCAGTGATTTAAGCGGCTGGCAAATTCGCTTCACGTTACGGGATGACAATTTGGTCCGATGGCGGCGGGTGCGCGCGTTTGACGCAGGCGCCTGTCATAAAACGGAAACAGAGGGATCGTAGAGGCAAAAGAGAAAAGCAAAAAAAAACAAGGCTGAAAGCCTTGTTTCTTAAGTATCGCGTGATCTTTATCCGTTACCGGTGGCAGCGTCTACGCGCGCCTAAGATCTGATCCTCCCAAGACTTGACCGCGAAAATGGCAAGAATTTAAACTCCTTGCCTCTTTTGTGTACTGAAATTAGCCCAAAGCTTAGGCGTTGTCATCCGCTTTTTTTGCATTTTTGCTACAGTGGAATAAAATTTTTCCATTGACAAAGTTTGTGCAATTCTCGTTATTGACGCCCCCGTTTTTTCCCGGAAGCGGCTGCCCTTTCCGATTGTCTCGGATGATCGGTGCACAGATCCCGTTGCAACTTTCCGGCGGGTTCCATTCCCTCTGCGAAGCGGCTATGAACGCGTGAAATTCAACGTCATTTCGCCCGATTCCCCCGATAGGCGGAATTATCTTCGTGGACCCTCGTCATGCGCCTTTCCCGCTTCTTCATGCCCATCCTCAAGGAAAACCCCAAGGAAGCGGAGATCGTCTCCCACCGCCTGATGCTGCGCGCCGGCATGATCAAGCAGCAGTCTGCCGGCATCTACAGTTGGCTGCCGCTGGGCAAACGCGTTCTCGACAAGGTCAATGCGATCATCCGCGAGGAGCAGAACCGCTCCGGCGCCGTCGAGCTTCTGATGCCGACGCTGCAGTCCGCCGAACTCTGGCAGGAAAGCGGACGTTACGACGCCTATGGCAAGGAGATGCTGCGCATCAAAGACCGGCAGGACCGGCCGATGCTCTACGGCCCGACCAACGAGGAGATGATCACCGACATCTTCCGTTCCTTCGTCAAATCCTACAAGGATCTGCCGCTCAACCTTTATCATATCCAGCTGAAGTTCCGCGACGAGATCCGCCCGCGCTTCGGCACCATGCGCTCGCGCGAATTCATGATGAAGGATGCTTATTCCTTCGATCTGGACCGCGAAGGAGCCGAGCATGCCTATAACCGGATGTTCGCGGCCTATCTGCGCACCTTCTCCCGCATGGGGCTGCGCGCCATTCCGATGCGCGCCGATACCGGCCCGATCGGCGGCAATCTCAGCCATGAGTTCATCATTCTTGCCGATACCGGGGAATCCGAGGTCTTCTGCCACAAGGATTTCCTGAATTTCGACATTCCGGGCGAAGACACGAACTTCGACGATGTCGCGGGTCTTCGCACGATCTTCGAGAAGTGGACCTCGCGCTATGCCGCCACTTCCGAAATGCACGATGCGGCCGCCTTCGAGGCGATCCCGGAAGGTGAACGGCTTTCGGCGCGCGGCATCGAGGTCGGTCATATCTTCTATTTCGGCACCAAATATTCCGAGCCGCTGGGAGCCAAGGTCCAGGGACCGGACGGCAAGGAGCATGCCGTTCACATGGGCTCCTACGGAATCGGTCCGACGCGCCTCGTTCCCGCGATCATCGAAGCCTCGCATGACGAAAACGGCATCATCTGGCCGAAGTCTGTCGCCCCCTTCGAGGCGATCGTCATCAACATGAAGGCCGGGGATGCTGCCTGCGACAGCGCCTGCGAGCGGCTCTATGCCGCCCTCTCGAATGCCGGTGTCGACGTTCTCTACGACGATACGGACGACCGTGCCGGAACGAAATTCGCAACCGCCGACCTCATTGGCGCTCCGCTCCAGGTCATCGCCGGGCCGCGTTCCGTCGCCAATGGCGAGGTCGAGGTGAAGGATCGCAAGACCGGCGATCGCGAAACGATGACGGTCGAGGCGGTGATCGCCAGGTTGACGGCTGCGAATTGATCCGACCCACGGGAGAGAGCATGGCTGAGGCAGCGAGCGGTGAGACGATGACAACGGGCGCGGCGCGTCCTTCCAGCCGCCCGTTCTGCGCTTTCGAACGAATGGTTGCCTGGCGCTACCTTCGCTCGCGACGCAAGGAGGCTTTCATCTCGGTGATCGCCGGGTTCTCCTTCATAGGGATCATGCTGGGCGTCGCCACGCTCATCATCGTCATGGCGGTGATGAACGGTTTCCGCACCGAGCTCATTTCCCGCATCCTCGGCATCAACGGCCATATGATCGTCCAGCCGATCGACGGCCCGCTCGACAATTACGCGGATCTCGCGCAGAAATTCTCCGCCGTTCCGGGCGTCAGGATGGCGATCCCGCTGGTCGAAGGGCAGACGCTTGCCTCCGGTCAGGGCGGGGCGGGCACCGGCGCGCTGGTTCGCGGCATCCGCGCCGACGACCTGGCAAAGCTGACGGTCGTCTCCGAACATATCCAGCAGGGCGACCTCGTCGGGTTCGCCTCCGGGACCGGCGTCGCGATCGGCGCCCGCATGGCCGAGGCGCTCGGCATCAGCGCCGGTGGCCAGATCACGCTGGTCGCGCCGGAAGGCGACGTGACGCCGCTCGGCGTCAATCCCCGGGTGAAATCCTACACGGTCTCGGCAGTGTTCGAGATCGGCATGTCGGAATATGACGCCTCGATCATCTACATGCCTCTGGAAGAGGCGCAGCTCTACTTCAACGCCGAGGGGATCGTGCAGTCGATCGAGCTCTTCGTCGACAATCCCGACATGGTCGATTCGCTGCGCCAACCCATAGAGGCCGTGGCAGGGCGACAGGTCTATATCACCGACTGGCGCCAGCGAAACCGCACTTTCTTCTCCGCCCTGGAGGTGGAGCGCAACGTCATGTTCATGATCCTCACCCTGATCGTGCTCGTGGCGGCGCTGAACATCATCTCGGGCCTGATCATGCTGGTGAAGGACAAGGGCAGCGACATAGCGATCCTGAAGACGATGGGCGCGACATCGGGCGCGATCATGCGCATCTTCTTCATGACCGGTGCGGCCATCGGCACGGTCGGCACCCTTGCCGGCGTCATTCTCGGCGTCATCGTCTGTCTCAACGTCGAGTCGATCCGCCAGTTCTTCTCCTGGATATCCGGGACCACGCTGTTCAACCCCGAACTTTACTTCCTCAGCCAGTTGCCGGCGGACATGAATGCCGGCGAAACCGTATCCGTCATCATCATGGCGCTGGCGCTCTCCTTCCTTGCGACGATCTTTCCGGCCTGGCGTGCTTCCAAGCTCGATCCCGTCCAGGCCCTGCGTTACGAATAGGACTTCCTGAAGATGAACACGCGCGTCGCATTGCAGCTTTCCGGCGTCGAGCGCCATTACGGGCAGGGCGAAACTGTCCTCTCGATCCTGAAGGGCGCCGATTTCACGCTGAAGAGCGGCGAGATCGTCGCGCTCGTCGCCCCTTCGGGCACTGGAAAGTCGACGCTGCTTCACGTCGCCGGGCTTCTCGAAAAGCCCGATGCCGGCGAGGTGATGGTCAACGGCGTTTCCTGCGGCGATCTCGCCGATGAGCAGAGAACGGCGATTCGTCGTGGCGAGATCGGCTTCGTCTATCAGTTTCATCATCTCCTTCCGGAATTCTCCGCGATCGAGAACATCATGATGCCGCAGCTGATCGCCGGACTTTCCAAGCCGGAAGCGCGCGCACGCGCCGCCCAACTGCTGGATTACATGCGCATCGGCCACCGGGGCGAGCACCGGCCGTCCGAACTTTCCGGCGGCGAGCAGCAGCGTGTGGCGATCGCGCGTGCGGTTGCGAACGCGCCGCTGGTCCTGCTCGCCGACGAGCCGACGGGAAACCTCGATCCGGAGACGGCGGGCTATGTCTTCGAGGCACTCGAAGCGCTTGTTCGCCAGTCCGGCCTTGCGGCATTGATCGCGACGCACAATCACGAGCTCGCCGGTCTCATGGATCGCCGCGTCACGATCGACGACGGCAAGGTCCGCGAACTCGCCTGAGTTCCGCGCGGGCTCATGCTTTGATCAAGCCGCCGCGATAGTCGAGGTCATACGCTTCCACATCGTCGACGAGGATCACCTCCCGGCCACTGAAGGAGAGCGTATCGCCGCTGCTCCTGTCGATATATCGCCCGAAGTCGTGCCGAAAGTCCGTCCCGCCCAGGAAACGGCCCTCTTCGGCATAAAGCCGGGATAGGGCGGCCTTTATCACGGCGCCGGCGCGGCTTGCGTCGATACGGGCGGGATCGGTGATCCTCCCGAAATAGTTCATGGCCCATACCGGCTGACCGGCGAGCCAGACGACCTCCTGCCCGGCGAAGTCCGTTCCGCCGAAATAGCTGTCGAGATAGAACCACTCGCCGTGGCTGTGGCCGATATCGTGAGACCCCGGCCTGAGCGACAGGAGCGTCCCGCCGCCGACATAGCATCGTGCCTTCGCCTCGAGGATGAAACTTGCGAGCGCCTCGAAATCCATGCCTCACGCCTCTTTTGTGAACGCCTCGAAGGTGGCATGGGCGTTCCGAAAAGTAAAGAACAAAATAAGAACATTGTATCGGCCGAGCTCCTAAGGCTAAAAACGAAGGCGTGCCGCTTCGAATTTTCCGAAGGGACGGCCAGCCGAACGATTCTTGTTTTCAAAGGGTGTTGACATGCGAACAATAGTAGAACAAAATGAAAACATAACGGAAAAGGAGCATGAAATGACCGATTTTCTGCGTGACCTCGCCGCCTTCGCATCCATCGCAATGTTCGTTGCGAGCTTCTCCGTCCTCGTTGTCGGAATATGAATTTTGCCGCCGGGCAACGCATCCGGATAGGGAAGTGAACATCCGGCGTGGAAAAGACCTGTCCGGTTCATCTTTCTCGACTCGTTCCGTGCGAATACGGGTATTCTTGCCGCATGTGAATCAGGGTGGCGAGCATGGCGGACGGCATAGGGAACGGCATTGGCAAGACGGCGGAGAGCACCCCGCAGTTCGTGCATTTGCGGGTCCACTCGGCCTATTCGCTTCTCGAAGGCGCTTTGCCGATCAAGAAGATCATCGGCAAGGCCGTTGCCGACGAGCAGCCGGCAATCGCGATTACCGACACCAACAATCTTTTCGCCGCGCTGGAATTTTCGCAGAAGGCCGTCGCCGACGGGGTGCAGCCGCTGATCGGCTGTCAGCTATCGATCGACATGGAGGACGAGGGCGACGGGGAGCGGCGTCACCAGCAGCATCTGGCAAAGATGCCCTCGATCATTCTGCTTGCTGCGACCGACGTCGGTTATGCCCGTCTGGTCGAACTGACGAGCCGCGCCTATCTCGAGGGGGAGGGCCTGCAATCCGTGCGCATCGCGCTCTCGTGGCTGGAAGCCGTGGGCACGGACGGGCTGATTGCGCTTACGGGTGCTTCCGCAGGTCCGGTCGACATGGCTTATGCCGCAGGGCAGCCGGGGCTGGCGGTATCGCGGCTTCAGGCGCTGAAGCGGCTTTTCGGCGACCGTCTCTATGTCGAGCTGCAGCGCCACGGGCAATATGACAGGCGGCACGAGCGGCGTATGGTGGATCTCGCCTATGCCGAGGATCTGCCGCTGGTGGCGACGAACGAGCCCTTCTTTCCGTCGCCCGACGATTACGACGCCCACGATGCGCTGATGGCCGTCGCGCACAATGCCATGGTCTCGGACGACAACCGGTTCCGGCTCTCGCCCGATCATTATCTGAAAAGCCGCAAGGAGATGGCGACGCTCTTTGCCGATCTGCCGGAAGCGCTGGAAAACACCGTCGAGATCGCCATGCGCTGCTCTTTCGTGCTGCAGACGCGCGGGCCGATCCTTCCGCGCTTCACCGGCGCGACGGACGATGCGGAAGAGGCCGAGCGCGCCGAGGCGGCCGAGCTTCGCCGACAAGCGGTCGAGGGGTTGGAGAGCCGCATGGCGCTCCTGGGGTTGACGCCCGGCTATACGCAGGAAGACTATCGCGAGAGGCTCGATTTCGAGCTCGGCGTCATCGAGCGCATGAAATTTCCGGGTTATTTCCTGATCGTTGCGGATTTCATCAAATGGGCCAAGCAGCAGGGAATCCCGGTCGGGCCAGGCCGCGGATCGGGGGCGGGCTCGCTGGTCGCCTATGCGTTGACGATCACCGACGTCGATCCGCTGCGCTTCTCGCTGCTCTTCGAGCGCTTCCTCAATCCCGAACGCGTGTCGATGCCCGACTTCGACATCGACTTCTGCCAGGACCGGCGCGAAGAGGTGATCCGCTACGTCCAGCGGAAATATGGCCGCGAGCAGGTGGCGCAGATCATCACTTTCGGATCGCTGCAGGCGCGTGCGGCACTGCGCGACGTTGGCCGCGTGCTGGAGATGCCCTACGGCCAGGTCGACAAGATCTGCAAGCTCGTGCCGAACAATCCGGCCAATCCGACGCCGCTTTCCAAGGCGATCGAAGAAGAGCCGCGGCTGAAGGAGGAGGCGGAGAAGGAGCCGGTCGTCGCGCGCCTGCTCGACATCGCCCAGAAGATCGAGGGTCTCTATCGGCACGCCTCCACCCATGCCGCCGGCATCGTGATCGGCGACCGCCCGCTTTCGCAGCTCGTGCCGATGTATCGCGATCCGCGATCGGACATGCCCGTCACCCAGTTCAACATGAAATGGGTGGAACAGGCCGGCCTCGTCAAGTTCGACTTCCTCGGCCTGAAGACGCTGACGGTATTGAAGACCGCCGTCGATTTCATCCGCAAGCGCGGCATGGAGGTCCCTCTCGAAAGCCTGCCGCTCGACGATGCGCTGACCTACGAGATGCTTTCGCGCGGCGAAACGGTCGGCGTGTTCCAGGTGGAAAGTGCCGGCATGCGCAAGGCGCTGATCGGCATGCGGCCGGACTGCATCGAGGACATCATCGCGCTGGTCGCGCTTTATCGTCCGGGGCCGATGGAGAACATCCCCGTCTACAATGCGCGGAAGCATGGCGAGGAGGAGATCGAATCGATCCATCCGATGATCGACCATCTCCTGAAGGAGACGCAAGGCGTCATCGTCTACCAGGAACAGGTGATGCAGATCGCCCAGGTTCTCTCCGGCTATTCGCTCGGCGAGGCCGATCTTCTGCGCCGCGCCATGGGCAAGAAGATCAAGGAGGAGATGGACAAGCAACGTGCCCGTTTCGTCGAGGGGGCGGTGAAGAACGGCGTGTCGAAGCCGCAGGCCGACCTGATCTTCGACCTGCTCGCCAAGTTCGCGAACTACGGCTTCAACAAGTCGCACGCGGCTGCCTATGCGATCGTCTCTTACCAGACGGCCTATCTGAAGGCGCATTATCCGGTCGAGTTCCTGGCCGCGTCGATGACCTACGATATGTCCAACACGGACAAGCTCAACGATTTCCGCCAGGACGCCGCCCGCCTCGGCATAAAGGTCGTTCCGCCTTCGGTGCAGACGTCCTTTGCCCATTTCGAAACCGGCGAGAACTGCATTTATTATGCGCTGGCCGCGATCAAGGGCGTCGGCGAGGCGGCGGTACGCCACATCGTCGAGGTCCGCGGCGACCGCCCGTTCGAAAGCCTGGAGGATTTCTGCCTGCGCATCGACCCGAAGCTTATAAATCGCCGGGTGTTCGAAAGCCTGATCGCGGCCGGCGCCTTCGACTGCTTCGGACATGACCGCGCCGCGCTTATCGGGGGCCTGGAGCGCATGCTCGGCTATGCCCAGCGCGCGCAGGAGGACAAGAACAGCGGCCAGGGTGATATTTTCGGTGCGGGTGCGGCAACCGGTCCCGAGGTCATAACGCTGCCCGCCTTCACGCCCTGGCTCGCATCCGAAAAGCTGCACCGCGAGTTCCAGGTGCTGGGCTTCTATCTTTCCGCCCACCCGCTCGACACCTACGCGCCGATGCTTGCCAAGATGCGCGTGCAGAATTTTTCGGATTTCGCCGTCGCGGTAAAGCAGGGGGCGACCGCCGGCCGCCTTGCCGGCACCGTCACCTCCAAGCAGGAGCGCAAGACGCGCACCGGCAACAAGATGGGCATCATCGCCTTTTCCGACGCCTCCGGCCAGTTCGAGGCCGTTCTGTTCTCCGAGATGCTCCATCAGTATCGCGACCTGCTCGAGCCCGGAAAGTCGCTGGTCATGACCGTGCAGGCCGAGGAGAGGCCGGAAGGCATCGGGCTTCGGATCCAGACTTTGCGCTCGCTGGAGGAGGAATCGCTCCAGGCGCAGAAGGCGCTGCGGGTCTATGTGCGCGATTCCGGTCCGCTCCGCTCCATTGCGGCACATCTGAATGCCAGGGGCGACGGCCTCGTCTCCTTCATCGTCATCAAGGACAACGGCCAGCGCGAGATCGAGGTCGAGCTCACGGAGCGCTACCGTATTTCGCCGGAGATCGCCGCCGCGATGCGGTCGGCACCGGGTGTGGTGGATGTTGAGCTGGTGTGACCTGAAAGCCGGAAAGGAAAAGGATCTCAGTCGATTGCGACGACGGACGGGTTCTTTTTCTTGGGCTTTTTCTTCATTTTCTGAACGGTTTTCACCGGCTTCTCTTTCGCCGGCCCCTTGTGCGTGACGGTGATGAAGTCGGTGCCTTCGCCGGTCTCGGGGCCGAGGCCGGTGTCGGAGATCGAAAGCGAGGCGCCGTCCGTCAGGAGCGAGGCTATCCGGCCGCGCGCATCGTCGGGAATATCGATGCGGTCGAGCGCTTGGACGATGCCGTCCGGCGCCGATGCGTCCGCATCCGCGGTGATGCCGAGCCGCTTCTTCATCGCGGCCGGCAGCCGGTCCTCGAGGCTGACGCCGTACCATTCCGCCGTGCCCGTTTCGGCGTCGACGTCGCGGGCGATCAGGAATTGCGCGCCGAGCGCCGTTTGAGGATCGCGGATGGTCACCGGCACGTCGAAAAGCGGCTTGAACTTCCGACGCACTAGCATCTGCCCGTTCGGCGGCGTGCCCTTGCCGGCCTTGGCATAGACCGCGCCGATGAGCTCCGGCGTCAGCATGCCGTCAGCCTTGAGGCCTTCGGCCGTCTGGAAGGAGCGGATCGCCGCGAAGGTCCGCGCGCCGGCAAGGCCGTCCGGAATGCCCGCCTCGTGGCCGAGATCGTTGAGAAGCACCTGCACGTCCTTGAGCGTCTGCCGGACGTCGCGCCGGGTGATCAGGACGCGGATCGGGTCCTGCGGCACCGCCTTGACGATCTGTTCGGCGGAGGCCGGTTTCGGATCGGCCATGGCGACCTCGACTGCATCTTCCGTCGCATCCGGTATCGCCGGACGAAGCTGGACGTCGGAGAGGAGCTGCGTGTCCGGCGGCACGACCGCCGGGCGGAAGAGGAACGGATGGCTGATCCGCCGCGGCTCGACTTCGCCCTCGCTGACGAGCACATGCCCGCCGCGCCGCGTCAGACCATAAAGCATCTTGGCGAAATCGTTCGGCATGCGGACGCAGCCATGCGAGGCGGGGTAGGACGGCACATGGCTGGAGGCATGAAGCGCGATCCCCGACCAGGTCAGCCGCTGCATGAAGGGCATCGGCGCGTCGTCGTAGAGGTTGGAGTGATGCATTCTCTTCTTTTCGATGATCGAGAAGATGCCGGTCGGTGTCGAATGTCCGGCCTTGCCGGTCGAAACCTTCGATTTGGCGACGACAACGTCGCCGTCATAGACCTTCAGGGACTGCAGATCCTTGGAAACGATGATCTGCAGCGGACCTTCCAGGGTGCTCGAAAGCGCGGTTCCGGAGGAGAGAATGAGGGCGAGGAAACCGAGCCCCGCGGCAAGACGTGCGATCATCGAAGCCATCCATACGCAATACACTGGCGGCGATGATAAAAGCTCTGATTTAAGGAAGTTTTGATGCGATCGGGATTCGAGCGGCCCGCGCGGGAAACCTACCGGCGCGCTTTGCCGAAGGTGTAGCCGGTTTCGACGCTCGTCCTGCCGAACTTGTCGCGCAGCGTGTTCATCGCGGCTTCCGCTGCCGCGCGCCGGCTTGCCTGCGGGTCGACGAGGTCGGGCGGATCGGCGCGCCCGGCATCCGCAAGGTCGGTCACGCCGATGCCGATCAGGCGGAATTTCGTGCCGTCCGTCTCCTTGCGCAGAAGTTCGAGCCCGATGCGGAAGATCCGGTCGGCCAGCATGGTCGGGTCTTCGAGCTTGCGGTTGCGGGTGCGGATCTTGAAATCGGCCGTCTTCAGCTTCAGCACCACGGTCTGCCCGGCGATCGCCGATTTGCGCAACCGGCCGGCAACCTGCTCGCTCAGCCGCCGCAGGATGGCGACGAGCTCGTCATGGTCCGAGATGTCGTCGAAGAAGGTCGTCTCGGAGGAAACGCTTTTCGCCGCCTCGTTCAGGTGGACTTCGCGATCGTCGCGGCCGCGCGACAGGTTGAAGAGACGCTTGCCCATGACGCCGTAGCGGCGCATCAGTTCGTTCTCCTCCATCGTCTGCAACTGGCCGATGTCGCGTATCCCGTCGCGCTCCAGAGTCTCGGCGAAGGCCTTGCCGACACCCCAGATCAGCTTGACCGGTTTGGTGCGCAGGAATTCGAGCGCCTCGGCCTCGCCGATGACGGAAAAGCCGCGAGGTTTCTGCAGGTCGGAGGCGACCTTCGCCAGGAACTTGCAATAGGAGAGGCCGACGGAGACGGTGATGCCGATCTCCTTTTCGACGCGCTGTACGAAACGGGCGAGCACGCGCGCCGGCGGGTCGTGATGCAGCCGTTCCGTACCCTTAAGCTCCAGGAATGCCTCGTCGATCGAAAGCGGCTGGACGAGCGGCGTCAGCTCCTGCATGAGCGCGCGGACCTCGCGCCCGACGCGGACATATTTCTCCATATCCGGCTTGATGACGATCGCCTGCGGGCAGGCCTCCAGCGCCTTGAACATCGGCATCGCCGAACGCACGCCGTGAATGCGGGCGATATAGCAGGCCGTCGAGACGACGCCGCGCTTGCCACCGCCGATGATGACCGGCTTGTCGGCGAGCTCCGGATTATCGCGCTTCTCCACGGCCGCATAGAAGGCGTCGCAATCGATATGTGCGAGCGTCAGGCGGTAGAGTTCCGGATGATGGAGAAGGCGCGGGCTCCCGCAGCTTCGGCAGCGGCGCGCGGTCTCGCTTTGCCCGCTCAGGCAGTCGCGGCAAAATCCCGGAAAGCGTGTATGGTCGGCGCCCATGGACAGGAACAAAGATTGAACATTTCGACAGTAGCGCTTAAGCTCGCGACTCTCAAGCAAGCAGGATGGCGAATCCGATGAATTCAGCGCGTCATGCACCGGAATATCGCGAATGGAAGGCAGCCGTTGCCGCGGCGCCGGGATCAGGGGCGGCCGGGCGACCAGTGCCGGCGGATGTGTTCGGCGGCGTCCGCCCATCCCGTCGCCTTCAGGATGCCGTCGCCTGGATCCGGCATCATCGCGCGGAATTGCGCATTGGCCATGAGATGCACGAGCAGCGTTTCGGGAGCGTGATCGCGCACGGACTGCAGGTTGCGCGAGATGTCGTCGATGAAGACGGCGGGCAGGGGACGTTGACGGTGAAGCGCGCGCACGACCGGTCCCTTCGCGTCCTCGGTCGCCACCATCGGAAACGGCAGGCCGAGACGGTCGAGGAGGCGCCGGCGCGCCGCTTCGTGGCGTGGCGGCATGGCGGTGAGGAACACCACGTCGGCCTCCCTGCCGAGCGCGGTCAGCGTGTCGACCGCGAGCTCGGCGGCGCCCTGCCAATCTTCCTGGGTGGCAAAGAAGTCCTCCAGGAGAATGGCGACGAGATCGTCCGCCGTCACCCCGCCGTCCGGAAGCGTCACGATATTGCCGTGCAGGCGAAACGAGCGCGGCAGGAGATCATGGCCCCGCGACAGGAGGAAGTTGCGGAAGGGCGTCAGGAATTCGAGCGCGACCTCGTCAATATCGCAGACGATCAGCGGCCTGTCGCCGAGTGCGACGTGATCGAGAGGCACCGTTGCCTGCATCAGTATTCTCCGTGGTCCACCGGACCGTTCAGCACCATATGCGCGCGAACGACCGCCTCCGGCTTCGTGCCCGTAGCATCGCAGAAGGCCACCAGCGTCGGCTCGTGGCTCATCAGGAAATCGAGAAGCCCGGCGAGAAAAGCGGGATCGCCTGCCGCATGGCGCACGGCGCCTGGCTCCACCCCCGTCAGCGCGAGAAAGCGCGAGAGCAGTTCCGGCTCGTTCGCCAGCCAGCCGAGGACCGCGATGGCGGTCGACTCGGCATCGGAGGAGCCTGTTTCTTTTGGGGTGAGCATGGGTTTGTCCCTGAAAGTTTACCTTTTAATCAACCAAATGGCGCTAATCTGGCGAAGGCCGGACCAGATGAAATCGGCATTGCTGCAACTTATATCTCTCGGGAAACGTTGCAAGGCTGGAGAGCGGGACGAGGATGTGCGATGCCCAAGCAGGTGATGATAGTCGAGGATAACGAGCTCAATATGAAGCTCTTCCGGGACCTCATCGAGGCGTCCGGCTATACGACGATCCAGACCCGGAACGGCATGGAAGCGCTCGACCTCGCGCGCAAGTATCGCCCGGACCTCATCCTCATGGACATCCAGCTTCCCGAGGTCTCCGGCCTCGACGTCACGAAGTGGCTGAAGGAGGACGCCGAACTCCATGTCATCCCGGTGATCGCCGTTACCGCATTCGCCATGAAGGGAGACGAGGAGAGAATCCGCCAGGGTGGCTGCGAAGCCTATGTTTCGAAGCCGATCTCGGTGCCGAAATTCATCGAAACCATCAAGACCTATCTCGGCGACGCATGAAGAAAGCCCGCGCATGACCGCCCGCATCCTCGTCGTCGACGACATACCGGCCAATGTGAAGCTTCTGGAAGCGAGGCTCCTTGCCGAATATTTCGACGTCCTGACGGCGCAGAGCGGTCATGATGCGCTGGCGATCTGCGAGCGAACGCAAGTGGATCTCATCCTGCTCGACGTCATGATGCCTGAGATCGACGGTTTCGAGGTCTGCGAGCGGCTGAAGGCCAATCCGCGCACCGCGCATATTCCGGTCGTCATGGTGACCGCTCTCGACCAGCCCTCGGACCGGGTGAGGGGTCTGAAGGCCGGCGCGGACGATTTTCTGACAAAGCCCGTCAACGATCTGCAGTTGATGTCCCGCGTCAAGAGCCTGGTGCGGTTGAAGACGTTGACCGACGAGTTGCGCATTCGCGCCGCCACGGCGGAAGCGATTTCCATGGAAGCGGGTTTCGACAGTGCGATGGGCGACGAGCCCGGTTCGGTGCTGCTGGTCGACGGACGCGGCAATTCGCAGGAAAGGATCACCCGCGCCCTCAGGCCGATCGCCGACGTCATCAGCATGTCGGATCCTCAGGCCGCTCTTTTCGAAGCGGCGGAAAACCAGTTCGAACTCGTCATCGTCAACGCCAATTTCGAGGACTACGATCCGTTGCGGCTGTGCTCGCAGCTCCGCTCGCTGGAGCGTACGCGCTTCCTGCCGATCCTTCTGATCGCCGAGAAGGGCAACGAGGACATGATCGTGCGCGCGCTCGATCTCGGCGTGACGGATTACCTGATGCGGCCGATCGATCCGAACGAGCTGATTGCCCGCAGCCTTACGCAGATCCGCCGCAAGCGCTACAACGACCGCCTGCGCACCAGCCTGCGCCAGACGATCGAGCTCGCGGTGACGGACGGGCTGACGGGCCTGCACAATCGGCGCTATCTCGACAATCACCTGAAGCTGTTGATCGAGCGTGCCGCGGCGCGCGGCCGGCCGCTCTCCGTCTGCATGACGGATATCGACCGCTTCAAGCTGATCAACGACACCTACGGGCACGACGCGGGAGACGAGGTGCTGAAGGAACTCGCTGCCCGCATCCGGACTGCGGTGCGCGGCGCGGATCTCGCTTGCCGATACGGCGGGGAGGAGTTCGTGCTGGTCATGCCGGATACGCCGGCCGGGATCGCTGCCGCCATCGCCGAGCGGCTGCGGGCGATCATCGAGCGCGAACCGTTCCGCATTCCAGGCAGCGACGTTTCGTTGAACGTCACCGCCTCCCTCGGAATTGCAGCGGTGCTTCCGGAAGGCGATACCGCCGACAGGCTTATGAAGCGCGCCGACGCTGCGCTCTACGAGGCCAAGCGGTCCGGCCGCAACCGGGTCGTCGCTGCGGCTGCATAAACGCGCCGAACACACAAACATCTCGAAAAAGTGAAATGACGGAAGGTGAAGGAACCGGATGCGACGGGATGCGTCGATTCGCCCTGCCGCAAACAGGGGGTTGCACATGCATTCGCTGCCGTTTGCCGGCGGCAGCGGTGATCATAATATTTCTAATTTAATACCAAAGAGATAGCTGAAATTTCGCCCTTGCAACTTCCGCTTTGTTCTGAGGGACGAATTTTTCACATAGCTTTTATACAGACGATTTCTCGTACCGGGGCAATATCTTGTAGAGAAGCTTTCCGCAGGGGTGGTCAAACTTGACCGCTGCCATTAACCATGCGAAAAATGCGGCAAGCGAAAAGTTAAGAATTCGTTGATTTTTTCACTTTTCCGCGCAATTCTCTAGCCATGAGCGGCGTAAGCCGCACACCGGTTACCCCATGATGCTAGGTCCGCCGCATCTCCTGGGTCGTGGGGTTGGTCGGCCGGTCAACGACAATTCACGGAATCCTCGTGCCGTGGTCGTTGCCGGTCGGCCCCCGTTTCAGCGCCGCTTTCCTTCGGGGAGGCGGCGTTTTGATTCGAGGCGGTTACGGCAATAAAAAAGGCGCCGTGGCGATGCGCCAAGCGCCTCGGAAGGCTGAAGAGCCAAGATTACTTGATCTTGGCTTCCTTGAACTCGACATGCTTCCTGGCAATCGGGTCGTACTTGGTCTTCGTCATCTTGTCCGTCATCGTACGGCTGTTCTTGGTCGTGACGTAAAAGAAACCGGTGTCGGCCGTCGACAGCAGCTTGATCTTGATTGTGGTAGCCTTGGCCATGGTCGTCCTGCCTTTATGAAAAACGAAGCCGTGGACAGCCAGTCCGGTCCACGGCCTAAATCTGCGCGGAAACTACAAATCGCGCCCGAAAAGTCAAGCCCGTTTTGGCCGGAATAGCATGCGCACGATCGAAAGTGCGACATAAAGGCCGAAGAAGAAGACGATCGCCCAGGCGAATCCGTCGTTTCCGGAGATGTCCATGGCCGCGCCGATCGCCTGAGGACCTGCGACCGTTCCAACGGCGTAACAGAAGACGAAGGCGGCGTTGGCGGCTGCGAGGTCGGCCCCGTGCAGCCTGGAGCCTAAATGGCTGAGGCCGATCGTATAGAGCCCCGAGACGCAGCCGCCCCAGAAGAGGAGGACGACGCCCATGAGCAGCCAGTTCTCGACGAGCATCGGCAGGGCGAGTGCGCCCATGAGCCCGATCAGCGAGAGGATCGAGAGCAGGGTTCGCCTGTCCTTCATGCGGTCGGACAGCATCCCGAGCGGTATCTGAAAGATGAAGTTGCCGATGCCCATGACGGTGAGCAGCAGTGCCGCCTGCGATTCGGGAAGCCCGGAGCGGGTGGCATAGATGGGGAAAAGCGAAAGCCCGCCCGCCTCCACGGCTCCGAAGATGAAGACCGCCGCCGTCGCAGTTGGGACGAGGAAGACGTAGCGCATGAAATGCAGCTCCGGCTTTTCGTCGATCGTCGGCCCTTCGTCGCGCGCGATGAAGATCGGAATGGCCGCAAGCAGGATGACGCCGGCGCCGACCGCGAAGGGCAGCACTCCCTCGCTGCCGAGAATGGAGAAGAGCAGGGGGCCGGCGGCGAAGCCGAGCGAGAGCACCGTCGCATAGATGCCGAGAACCAGCCCCCGCTTGCGGGGCGGTGCGGCCGCGTTGATCCAGAATTCCGACAGGATGAACAGCATGGTGATCGCGCCGTGGAAGACCACGCGCAGCGGAAACCAGAGCCAGAAGTTTTCGATATAGTAGAAGCCGAGCGCGCTGGCCGACGCCAGGAGCACGGCGATCAGCATCGTCGCAGGCGTCCCGTAGGCGTGGGCGAGGCGGGTGGCGAAGGGCGCCGTCACCATGGAGGCGATGCCCGCCATGGCGGAATTCAGGCCGATCAGCGTCGAGGATATGCCCCGCTTCTCCATGATGATGCTGAGGAGGGGCAGGCCCAGTCCGATTGCAATTCCCACGGCCGAAATGGCCGATATCGCCGCGACAAGTGACGGCCAGTGAATTTCTTCCACCGGGCCGGACGGTCCCGATTGCGGCTGTGACATGCGAACTCGATCCTCAAATCGCATCCCGGACGAATCGTCCGCGACGGGTATGGTAGAATGCCGCGGACCTTCCGAACGGTAGAGATGCGTCTTCTTGAAGGCATTTTCTCAGCTCTTCAAGGATCAATAGGGTTATGTCCGGCATCTCTATGTTCGAAATGTCGAAAATATCGACCCAGCGCAGGTCTTCCAGTTCGTGGCTGTCGCGAATCGTCGCGGGATCTATATCCGCTTCGTCGGTAAACTGTGTGAAGAAGCGCGTATCGAAACGACGAACCATTCCCGGCGGCGTGATGGCGCGAGCGAGAAAGCGCAGCCGCGAGAGATCGGGAAGGAAGGGCAGCCGCGCGCCGGCGTCGTTCTGCGGCCGCCCGATGCTCAGCCCCGCCTCCTCGTGGAGCTCGCGAAGGCCGGCGACGGCAATCGCCCTCAGCGTCGCGGCGGTGGTGCGCTTGGCGGTGCGCAGTCCAAGCCGTTCGCTTGCAAGCGGGTGAAGGTCCGTTGCCGTCGCGATGACATGATCGTGCCGGTCCCGCCGCCCGCCCGGAAAGACATAGGCTGCGGGCATGAACACATGCTTCGTGCTGCGGCGGCCGACGAGGACGCGCATTCGTCCGCCGGATCGATCGAGGAGAAGTATCGAGGCGGCATCGACCGGCCGCACAGGACCGGTCGGCATCATGCCGGGCGATCGCGTTTCGGAACGATTTCCTGCGGCTCGTCCTCTCTGCCGCCGAAACCATGCATCCTCAGCGCCCATTGCAGCCCGACGACGCCGCCCTTGATCGGCTGCATCAGCAGGAGCGAACCGGCGAGCGTGATCGGCGCCCAGATCGCAAGATGCTGCCATGTGGTGAGCGGCAGCACCAGGTCAGTCATCATATAGCCGCCGAGCACCACATGGCCGACGATCGTGATAACGAGATAGGGCGGAAGGTCGTCGGCGCGGTGGTGGTGCATTTCCGCCCCGCAGGCGGCACAGGCGTCGACCGGCTTCAGGAAGCGGGCGAACAGGCGCCCGGAGCCGCAGGCGGGGCAGCGGTTGAGAAGACCGCGCTTGATGGAGCGGCCGACCGGGCGAGCCGCATCGCTCTGCTCGAAGCGCACCATTCCGTCCGTCGTATTGTTCACCTGCATGTCCGTGTCCTCGCTGCCGGTGTATTCGACCGGCTATCTCTTGCCGCGCGGCGGCCGTGTTCCGGGCTGCCGTCTTGCCGGCGCCCGCCCGCGGCGTCCCGACTTGTGGAAGGAGCGGATCGCCGTCGGCATCTTGCGGCCTTCGCTGATCACCTCGAAGCGGAGCGATCCGGCAAGCGGAACCGCCTCTTCGAGCTTGACGCGAACGCCGTCGCCGAGGCGGAATCCCAACCCGGTCTTCTCTCCGGTGAGCGCCTGATGGGCCTCGTCGTAGATGAAGTAGTCGCGTCCGAGCGTAGATATAGGCACGAAGCCGTCGGCGCCATAGTCGGGCAGGGTGACAAATAGTCCCGCCTTGGTGACGCCCGAGACGCGGCCGTCGAACTCTTCGCCGACGCGTCCTGCAAGATGATGCGCGATCAGCCGGTCGACGGTGTCGCGTTCAGCCGCCATCGCGCGGCGCTCGAAGGTCGATATCTCGGCGGCGAAATCGTCGAGCTGCGCTTCCTCGTCCGGCGTGATGCCGCCTTCCCCGAGGCCCAGCGATCCGACGAGCGCGCGGTGCACGATCAGGTCGGCATAGCGGCGGATCGGCGAGGTGAAGTGAGCGTATTTCATCAGGTTGAGCCCGAAATGGCCGATGTTTTCCGGGCTGTAGATCGCTTGGCTCTGCGAGCGCAGGACCATCTCGCTGACCATCTGCTGGAACGGCTTGCCGTCCGCCTGGGACAGGATGCCGTTAAAATGGTTCGCACGCAGGTTCCCGCCCTTCACGAGCGAGATGTCGAGCGTCTGCAGGAATTCGCGCAGGATTTCCTGTTTGGCGAGCGAAGGCGCGTCGTGAACGCGGTAGATCAGCGGCTGGCGCCTTTTCTCCAGCGTCTCGGCGGCCGCGACGTTCGCCTGGATCATCATCTCCTCGATCAGCTTGTGCGCGTCGAGGCGTGGAGGAACGAAGACGCGGTCGACGGTGCCGTCCTCCTTGAGGAGGATCTTGCGCTCCGGCATGTCGAGCTCGAGCGGCTGGCGCCGGTTCCGTCCGGCCGTCAGAATGCGGTAGGCGTTCCACAGCGGCTTGAGGATCGGCTCCAGCAGCGGGCCGGTCTTGTCGTCTGGATTGCCGTCTATCGCCGCCTGGGCCTGGCTGTAGGCAAGTTTCGCCGCGCTCTTCATCATGATGCGGTGGAAGGTGTGCCCGATCTTGCGGCCTTCCCGGGAAAAGATCATCCGCACGGCAAGGGCAGGGCGCTCGA
Organism: Shinella sp.; assembly: GCA_033795365.1. Lineage (GTDB taxonomy): Bacteria > Pseudomonadota > Alphaproteobacteria > Rhizobiales > Rhizobiaceae > JARYGU01. The sequence continues at coordinate 44,018 of JARYGU010000019.1, read as the reverse complement.
CGCCTTCCTTCAGCGAGCAGAGATCGTTGGAAATGCGTTCCGGCAGCATCGGCACGACGCGGTCGGGAAAATAGACCGAGTTGCCGCGCTTCAGCGCCTCGCGGTCGAGCGCGGATTTCGGCCGCACATAATAGCTGACATCGGCGATCGCGACGGTGACGATGACGCCGCCGGCATTGTCGGGCGAAGGATCGGCCTCGGCGTAGACCGCGTCGTCGTGGTCCTTCGCGTCGGCGGGGTCGATGGTGATCAGCGGAAGCGCCCGCCAGTCCTCGCGATCGGCCATGCTGGCCGGCCCGGCCGCTTCCGCCTCGCGGATGACGGCGTCCGGGAAGATATACGGAATGCCGTGCGCATGGATCGCGATCATCGAGATCGCCTTTTCCGACGCGACCGAGCCGATGACCGACTTCACTTGTGCACGCGGCAGGCCGTAACGGCCGATGCGCACCACCTCGATTTCGACCAGGTCGCCATCCTTGGCGCCGGCGGTGAAATCCGCGTCGACATCCATCTCCTCGCCGCGCCGGTCGATCGGCAGGATGCGGCCGGTGCCGCCAGGCATGGTGCGGAAGACGCCGAGGCCGGCATTCTTGCGCTTGTCCAGAACCTTGATGATGCGCGCGGTGTAGGCCGGTCCGCCCCGTTCCTTTGCGGGAAAGATTTTCGCAAGCACCCGGTCGCCAAGCCCCGCGACAGGCGCCTTGTCCTTCCGTGCGACCGTGGATTGGCGGATCGAGACCGCCGGCGCGACGCCGGCGTCGTCCAGCCACTCGGCCGGCCGGCCGATGAGTTCTCCGTCGACGTCGCGCGTAGTGATGTCGAGCACCGTGACGGGCGGCAGGCCGCCGGGGCGGATCAGCGATTTGCGCCGCTTTTCGAGAAGGCCTTCCTCCTCGAAGCTCTTGAGCACGGCCTTCAGCTCGACACGCTTGTCGCCCTTGAGGCCGAAAGCCTTGGCGATCTCGCGCTTCGAGGCCTGCTCGGGGTGATCGGCGATGAAACGCAGCAGAACGTCGCGCGGCGGTATCTCGCCATGAATGATCGGAATGTCCGCTGCGGGAGGCACATCCCGCGCGACCCGGCCGGGACGTTTCGCCTGTCTGGTACGGTCGCGCGGTTCACGGCTCATTCGCTCAGGCTTTCTTCGTTTTCGCCGTGGCCTTTGCCTTCGCGGGTTTCTTCCCGGCAGTCGTTTTCTCGGACTTGGCGGTCTTCGTCGCCTTGGCCGCGGACGCTTTCGCCTTGCCCTTGGCCGGCGACTTCGCCGCCTTTTCCGAGATGAAGCCGAGCGCTTCCTCCAGCGTCACGGACTGGGCGTCCTTGCCTTTCGGCAGCGTCGCATTCACCTTGCCCCAATTGACATACGGGCCGTATTTTCCGTCACGCACGGTGATCGCGCCGCCGTCGGGATGCTCGCCCAACGTCTTCAATGCAGCCGGTGTTCCGCGCGAACGCCCGTTGCTGCCCTTGGACTGCTTGTCGGCGATGACGGAGACGGCGCGGTTCAAACCGATAGAGAAAACGTCCTCGACCGATTCGAGGTTGGCATAGGTGCCGTCATGCAGCACGAACGGGCCGTAGCGTCCGATGCCGGACGAAATCATCTTGCCGGTCTCGGGATGCTGGCCGATATCGCGCGGCAGAGAAAGCAGCGCAAGCGCCTTCTCGTGGTCGATGCTTGCCGGTGTCCAGCCCTTCGGCAGGCTGGCGCGCTTGGCATCCTTTCCGTCGCCGCGCTGCACATAAGGGCCGAAGCGGCCGGTGCGCAGCGTGATCTCCTCGCCGGTATGGGGGTCCTTGCCGAGGCTCTGCGGCTCGTTCGTGGCCGCAGCTTCGGTATCGCCGTTGTTTTCCGAGGAGAGCTGACGCGTATAATTGCATTCCGGATAATTCGAGCAGCCGACGAAGGCGCCGTATTTGCCGAGCTTCAGCGACAGCTTGCCCGTGCCGCATACCTGGCAGATGCGCGGATCGCTGCCGTCCTCGCGCTTCGGGAAGACGAGCGGCGCCAGAACCTCGTTCAGCGCGTCGAGGACGTTGGTGACCCTCAGTTCCTTCGTATCCTCGATCTGGGAGAAAAAGTCCTTCCAGAAGTCGCGGAGCACCTGCTTCCAGTCGAGCTCCCCGGCCGAGATCCGGTCGAGCTTCTCTTCCAGGTCCGCCGTGAAGTCGTATTCGACATAGCGGGTGAAGAAACTCTCCAGGAACGCGGTGACGAGCCTGCCCTTGGCTTCCGGGATCAGCTTGCGCTTGTCGATGATGATATATTCGCGGTCGCGCAGGGTCGCCAGCGTTGCGGCATAGGTGGAGGGACGGCCGATGCCGAGCTCCTCCATCTTCTTGATCAGCGAGGCTTCCGAATAGCGCGGCGGCGGCTCGGTGAAATGTTGCGTCGCGTTGATCTTCTGCTTGGCGAGATTTTCGCGTGCGTTGATCTCCGGCAGACGTCCGTCGTCGTCGCCGTCGTCGGATTGCTCACCGTCTTCCTTCTGGTCGGTATAGGCGGCGATGAAGCCGTCGAAGCGGATGACGGAGCCGGTGGCGCGCAGGCCGGCCTTGTTGCCGGAATTGTCCGCCTCGATCTCGACGGTCGTACGCTCGATCTCGGCAGACGCCATCTGGCTCGCGATGCCGCGCTTCCAGATCAGGTCGTAGAGCTTCAGCTGGTCCGGATCGAGGAACCGGCGGATATGGTCGGGCACGCGGTTGAAATCGGTCGGGCGGATCGCCTCGTGCGCCTCCTGGGCGTTCTTCGCCTTGGTGGAATAGAAGCGCGGCTTTTCCGGGACGTAGCGGTCGCCGAACTGGCCGGCGACGGCACGGCGCGCCGCATCGATGGCCTCCGGCGCCATCTGCACGCCGTCGGTACGCATATAGGTGATGAGGCCGACGGTCTCGCCGCCGATATCGATGCCTTCGTAGAGCCTCTGCGCCACCTGCATGGTGCGCGAGGCGGAGAAGCCGAGCTTGGAAGAGGCTGCCTGCTGCAGCGTCGAGGTGGTGAACGGCGGCGCCGGGTTGCGCTTCGTCGGCTTCGCCTCGACGCTCTCCACCCGGTAGCTCGCGCCGTCGAGCAGCGCCTTCAGCCGGTTGGCTTCCTCGCCATTACCGACGGATCTCGGCTGGAGCCGCTTGCCGTCCGCGGAAACGAGGCGAGCCTCGAATTCGTCGCCGCGCGGTGTCTTCAGCAGTGCGGAGATGTTCCAGTATTCCTCGGAGACGAAGCGTTCGATCTCGGCTTCGCGGTCGCAGACGAGGCGCAGCGCCACGGACTGGACGCGACCGGCCGAGCGCGCGCCGGGCAGCTTGCGCCAGAGCACCGGCGAAAGGTTGAAGCCGACGAGATAGTCGAGTGCACGGCGCGCCAGATAGGCGTCCACCAGGTCGATGTCGATATCGCGCGGCGATTTCATCGCATCGAGAACGGCGGCCTTGGTAATGGCATTGAAGACGACGCGCTTGACGGGCTTGTCGCCGAGTACGCGCTTCTTCTTGAGAAGGTCGAGCACATGCCAGGAGATCGCTTCGCCCTCACGGTCCGGGTCGGTCGCAAGGAACAGGCCGTCGGAGGATTTCACCGCATCGGCGATGTCCTTCATCCGCTTGGCCGACGCGCTGTCGACTTCCCAGGACATCTCGAAGTCTTCGTCCGGGCGTACCGAGCCGTCCTTCGCCGGAAGATCGCGCACATGGCCGAAGGATGCGAGCACCTTGTAGCCCGATCCCAGATATTTATTGATCGTCTTGGCCTTGGCAGGCGATTCCACCACTACAACATTCATCGTCATTCTCTGATGCCGAACGCCACACTTTTGGGGAGGGCTGAAAAATCGCGGTTTTCACCGGACGGTTGATGCTTCGAAATGAACAGTGAATCCGTCGCGGTCAAGAGGCAGGACCAAATTAAGTGGTTTGCGGCCCTATGCAACTTCTACGATATTATGCAACTATTGCAATTTTAAATAAATTGATTATTCTCGCTTAGGTGTAATAAATTGACATTTATCACTTGATGGTTGCAACAAATAAACGGGATGTACAATGAATTCGAAACCCGTCGTCTCGCCTACACCCTCGCCGCAGACGCGGGAGAACATCGCCTATATCCGCCAGATGCTGGGTGAACTCAGAACGGTCGCGAACGCCGAGGGCGCAGAAATGTTGCGCTATTTCCTGGAGATGGCCTATGTCGAGGCTGGCGACATCCAGACCGGGCTTCGGCCCCTCTCAGTCTGGGGCGAGGGCAACAAGCCCAGCGGGGTACCGGTGAAGCCTTCCGGCAAGGTCAAGCTCTAGGAGCACCAGATAGACGGTTGCCGGGGCAAGCCCGGTGTGACGTATGATGTCGTCGATCTCGACGGGGGTAGGGCCGAGAGCGGAAGCGATGCGGTCGCGGTCCGCGTCGTCGGGCGGCAGCCGCATGGCGGCCGGTACGTCGTCTGACGGCTCGCCGGCGTCGATGCCATGACTGAAAAGGTCCGGCTCGCGCATTGGCCGCAGCGCCTCCAGGATATCCTCGGCATCGGTCGTGACGATGGCCCCGTCCTTCAGCAGCGCGTTGGTCCCGTGGCAGCGCGGATCGAGCGGCGAGCCCGGAACGGCAAAGACGAGGCGGCCGAAATCGACCGCGTTGCGCGCCGTGATCAGCGAGCCGGAGCGGCTTGCGGCCTCCACCACGACCACGCCGTAGGAGATGCCGGCGATCAGCCGGTTACGGCGCGGGAAGTCGCGGGCGCGGGGCTCCCATCCGAAGGGCATTTCGCTGACTGCCAGCCCGTTTCCGGCGGTGATCTCTTCGAGCAGTCCGGCATTCTCGGGCGGGTAGGGCTGGTCGAGCCCGCCGGCCATCGCCGCGATGGTGCCGGTTTCGAGGCTGGCGCGGTGCACTGCCGTATCGATGCCGCGCGCAAGACCCGACACGACGGCATAGCCCGCCGCGCCGACTGCGCGCGCCAGCATGGCGGCGAATTTGGCGCCGGAGATCGAGGCGTTGCGCGAACCGACCATGCCGACGGCAGGCTCGGTCGCGATCCCGGCATTGCCCTTGATCGCGAGAAGCGGCGGCGCGCCGTCGATCCGTCTCAGGAGCGGCGGATAGTCCGGTTCGCCGATGCCGACAAAGGCGGCATTGTTGCGGGCGGCGATCTCCAGCTCCCGTTCGGCGTCCGCCCGGCTTGCGACCCTGATGGCTCGTGTGGAGCCGCCGCGTCGCGAAAGCTCCGGAAGCATTTCCAGTGCCGCTTCCGCGGTTCCGAAATGATTGATGAGATCGCGGAACGTCGCGGGGCCGACATTGTCGCTGCGGATGAGCCGCAGCCAGGCGATCCTTTGTCTTTCCGTCAGCGCAATTCCTTCTTTCCCTGCGCTGCCGTCGGCCATCTCTATCCCTTGTCCCCGATCCGGCTCTCGGTGCCCTTCAGCAACCGGGAGATGTTGGCCCTGTGTTTCCACCATGTGACGACGGTCATGATGACGAAGAGTAGCGCCACCTTCTCGTTGCCGAGAAGCCACAATACAACTGGACTCGCGGCGGTTGCAACCAGCGCCGAAAGCGAAGAATAACGGGTAAGATAGGCCATGCTGATCCAGATGACGGCAAAGACCGGCACCATGACAGGCACGAGCCCGAGCAGCACGCCGACATAGGTGGCGACGCCCTTGCCGCCCTTGAAGCCGAGCCAGACGGGGTAGAGATGCCCCAGGAATGCCGCAAGGCCGGCGGCGATCCCCGCATCCAGTCCCCATCGCGAGGCGATTGCCGCCGCCGCCGTGCCCTTCAGCGCGTCGAGCAGCAGCGTTGCGGCGGCAAGCTTCCTGTTTCCCGTCCGCAGAACGTTGGTCGCGCCGATATTGCCGGAGCCGATCTTGCGCACGTCGCCGAGCCCGGCCATCCGGGTGAAGATCAGCCCGAAGGGAATGGAGCCGAGCAAATAGCCGAAGACGAGCGCGGCGAGCGTCAAGGGCAGGCCGATCTGCCATGTGAATATGTCAGGCACTGTTCTTCTCCCCCGAGTTTTCCATCTGCAGCCGCACGCTCCGCCCCTCAGCCGCCCGCCGGCATCTTCTCCCCGCTTGCGGGGAGAAGGGATATGCCGTGCCGTCCGCCATCTCTCTTCGACGCAAGTGAAAGGAGGAAGAGATTGCTGTGACTTTTCTCCCCGCAGGCGGGGAGAAGGTGCCCGGCAGGGCGGATGAGGGGCTTGAAGCTTGAGACTTCCCCTGTTGGCGAATTAGCGAACCGAATGGACCAGCTTGCCCGCAACATATGTGTGAACGGCGCGGCCCGTAAACCGGGCGTCCTCGAAAGGCGTGTTCTTGGAGCGCGAAACCAGCATGTCCTTCGCCGCAATCCAGGGTTCGTCGGGATCGATCAGCACGATATCGGCAGGCGCGCCGGGTGCGAGCGTGCCGGCGTCGAGCCCGAAGATCTTCGCAGGACGGGTCGACAGCGCGTCGATCAGGCGCATCAGCGGCACCTCGCCGCTGTGATGCAGGCGCAGGGCCGCCGAAAGCAGCGTTTCAAGGCCGACTGCGCCGTCCGCCGCATCGGCGAAGGGCAGGCGCTTGGTGTCGACGTCCTGCGGATCGTGCGAGGAGACGATGATGTCGATGGTGCCGTTCGCAAGCGCATCGACCATCGCGGAGCGGTCGCTTTCCGCCCTGAGAGGGGGCGAAAGCTTGAAGAAGGTGCGGTATTCGCCGATGTCGTTCTCGTTGAGCGTCAGATGGTTGATCGAGATTCCGCAGGTGACGTTGGCGCCGCGCTGGCGCGCAATCCGCACCGCCTCTGCCGATTCCGGCACGGAAATCTGCGAGGCGTGATAGGCTGCGCGGGTCAGCCCGGCGATCCTGAGGTCCCTTTCCAGGGGAATGATCTCCGCCTCGCGCGGCGTGCCGGAAAGGCCGAGCCAGCTTGCAAGCAGCCCCTCGTTCATGACGCCGCCTGCGCCGAGATACTGATCCCGGGTCTCGAGCGCGATCACCGCGCCGAACTCGCGCGCATAGGTCATGGCGCGGCGCAGCACCTGCGTGTCGTGCATCGCATGACGGCCGTTGGTGAAGGCGACGGCGCCGGCGGCCTTGAGCAGGCCGAACTCCGTCATCTCTTCGCCGGCAAGTCTCTTCGTCAGCGCGGCGGCCGGGTGGATGTTGACCACCGCCTTGTCGCGCGCCGTCTTCAGGACGAACTCCACGAGCGCGATGTCGTCGATCACCGGATCCGTGTCGGGCATCATGATGAAGGACGTCACGCCGCCCGCCGCCGCCGCACGGGAAGCCGATTCGATCGTCTCGCGGTGTTCGGCGCCCGGCTCGCCGACGAAGACGCGCGCATCGACGAGGCCGGGAGCGGCGATCAGGCCGGAGCCGTCGACGACGTCCGCTCCCTCCGGCAGGCCCTGGTTGCGGGCCGATGCTCCGGCAGCGCTGATCCGGCCGTCTTCGATGACGATCGTGCCGGTTTCGTCGAGATCGCGCGAGGGATCGATGATGCGGACATTGTTGAGAATGGTCGGGCGTGTCATGCGCGCGGCCCCTGGTTCTGCGAGAGGAGAAGCGTTTCCATCACGGCCATGCGGACGGCCACGCCCATTTCGACCTGCTGCTCGATGACGCTCTGCGGACCGTCTGCGATCTCGGAGGCGATCTCCACGCCGCGGTTCATCGGACCCGGATGCATGACGAGCGCATCCTCCTTCGCCGCCTTCAGCTTCTCGGCGTCGAGGCCGTAATGATGGAAGTATTCGCGCACCGAGGGAACGAAGGAGCCGGCCATGCGCTCGCGCTGCAGGCGCAGCATCATCACGACATCGGCATCCTTCAGGCCTTCTTCCATCGAATGGTAGACTTCCGCCCCCATCTCGGCGATGCCGGTCGGCAACAGGGTTGCCGGCGCGACGACGCGCACACGGGCGCCCATCTGGTTCAGAAGCAGGATGTTCGAGCGCGCGACGCGCGAATGCAGCACGTCGCCGCAGATCGCGACGATGATGCGAGAAAGCTTGCCCTTGGCGCGGCGGATGGTCAGCGCATCGAGGAGCGCCTGGGTCGGATGCTCATGCTGGCCGTCGCCGGCATTGACGACGGAGCAGGAGACCTTCTGGGCGAGAAGTGCGGCCGCACCCGCCGACGAATGGCGCACCACCAGCACGTCCGGGTGCATCGCATTCAGCGTCATCGCGGTATCGATCAGCGTCTCGCCCTTCTTCACCGACGAATTGCCGACCGACATGTTCATGACATCGGCGCCGAGCCGTTTTCCGGCGAGCTCGAAGGAGGACTGCGTGCGCGTTGAGGCTTCGAAGAACAGGTTGATCTGCGTGAGCCCTCTGAGCGTGGAAGTCTTCTTTTCCCGCTGACGGCTGATCTTCACCGCTTCGTCCGCCTTGTCGAGCAGGAGGGTGATATCCTGCTCGGTCAAGCCTTTGATGCCGAGAAGGTGGCGATGCGGAAAGAAATCCATGGGGACCCGCCTCAACTTACGTGGATACGGCCGGTCTATAGAACCTCATATCCGCGGCGGCAAGGCGCAAGCGCTCTCTCTCCGCCTCGTCCCCACTCTTTTGTCGGTTGCATACTCCGCCCCGTTTCGCATAACCCGGACATAGGCTAGAACCCGCTTATGACTCGCGAGAACCGGACCGAACAGAAACTTGCCGACCTGAACCAGCCGAAGCTCTGGTCGGGCATCAATGCCTATCGGTCCGATCCGCTGCTCGTCGATCTCACCTCCGCGCTGCCGAAGTCGCTTCGCGACGACTATGAGGTGATCGGGCGTTACGTCACCTCGCCGGAGGGGCAGGAGCTCGCCCGCATGGCGAACCAGGGCGCACCGCAGCTTCGCACGCACGGACCGCGCGGCGAGCGGCTGGACATCGTCGATTTCCATCCCGCCTGGCACGCGCTGATGCGCCGCTCCATGGTGAACGGCCTGCATTGCTCGATCTGGGAGAATCTGCCCGAAGAGCAGGGCAGGGCGCACAAGGCGCGCGCCGTGCGCTTCTACCTGACCGCGCAGCTCGAATGCGGCCATCTCTGCCCGCTGACGATGACCAGCGCCTCGGTCGCCGCCCTTTCCGCTTCGCCGCAGGTCCAGCGCGAATGGGGCCGCAAGGTCGTCTCGCGCAAATACGATTCGGCGAACAAGCCGGCCATGCAGAAGAGCGCGATCACGCTCGGCATGGGCATGACGGAAAAGCAGGGCGGCACGGATGTGCGCGCCAACATTTCGACGGCCGAGCGGGTCGGCGAAGGCATCTACCGGCTGACCGGCCACAAGTGGTTCATGTCCGCGCCGATGAGCGACGCGTTCGTGATGCTGGCGCAGACGCGGGAGGGCATGGGCTGCTTCCTGGTGCCGCGGCTTCTGGAGGACGGCTCCGCCAACGGGCTGCGCTTCCAGCGGCTGAAGGACAAGATCGGAAACCGCTCCAATGCCTCCTCGGAGGTAGAATTCTCGGAAACCTTCGGCTTCCTGCTCGGCGCGCCGGATGCGGGCATCCGCACCATCCTCGACATGGTGACGCTGACGCGTCTCGACTGCGCGCTGGCGTCGGCCGGCATGATGCGCGCCTCGCTCGCCGAAGCCGTCCATCATGCACGTGGCCGCAAGGTCTTCGGCAACGCGCTGGTCTCCCAGCCGATCATGACGCGCGTCCTTGCCGACATGGCGCTGGACGTTGCCGCCGCGACCGCGCTCGCCTTCCGGCTTGCGGACACCTTCGACCGCGCGCCTTCCAGCGCGGAGGATGCCGCTTATGCGCGGGTGATGACGCCGGTCACGAAATACTGGTGCTGCAAGATCGCACCGGCGCTGATCTACGAGGCGATGGAATGCATCGGCGGCAGCGGCTATGTCGAGGAGCGCCCGATCGCGCGCCATTACCGGGAGGCCCCCGTCAACGCCATATGGGAAGGCTCCGGCAACGTGATGGCGCTCGACGTGCTGCGCGTTCTCTCCCGCGGCCGGGAATTCTTCGAACTGGTCCTCCAAGGGCTCGCGCGCGATCTGGGGCCTGCCGGCAAGAAGACCGTGGACGTGCTGCGCGCGGCCATGTTGCTCTGCGAGCGCGACGAGGGCTCTGCCCGAATGCTGGTCGAGCAGCTTGCACTTGCGGCAGGCGCGGCGGAGCTCTACCGCATCGGCGCCGGCCGTATCGCGGATGCCTTCCTTGAAACGCGCCTTGCCGCCGGCTGGCGCTCCACCTACGGAATGCTCGATTCGCGCTTCGATTCCGCCTATGTCGTCGACCTGCTCTATCCGCCGGCGACGTAGCCCGTCACCAGCAGCACCACCGGAATCGTGAAGAAGGAGAGGGCGGTCTGCACCGTTGCGACCGCGGCATAGAGCGGCGCGTCGCCGCCCATCTGCTTTGCCAGGATATAGCCGTTCATCGCAGTAGGCACGCTGGCACCGAGCGCGACTGTCAGCAGCGCCTCGCCCCGCATGCCGAGGACGAGCGCCGCACCCGTCATGATCAGCGGCATGAGAACGAGTTTCAGAACCACCGGCATCATGGCAAGGCCGCTCGGCTTCAGCGCGTCGCGTATGCGCAGCCCCGCGCCGACGAGGATGAGGCCGAAGCTCAGCGATGTCACGGCGATGAGGTCGATCGTCTGCATCAGCGGCGCATAGAGCCGAATGCCGGAGAGATTGACCAGGATTCCGAGAAGGGCGGAGATGATCAGCGGATTGCCGACGATCTTCACCGCGAAGGATTTGAAGTTCCGCGTCCCGCCGGCAAACCAGATCAGAACGCCGATATTGTAGAAATTGATCGGGATGATGATGAGCGTCATGACCAGCGCGATCAGCACGAGGCTTTGCGCGCCGTAGAGCTTTTCGGCGATCGCCAGCGCCATGAAGCCGTTCCAGCGCGTCGATGTCTGGAAGACCGTGGTAAAGGCCGCGCCGGAAATGCCGGCCTTGCGGAAAAGCGGCCAGGAGAGGCAGATCGCCGCCGACATCAAGGTGACCGCGCCGATCGAGGAGAGGGCGACCGCGCCCGATTCCATTCCGGCGAAATCCGCCTTGGCGAGCGTCGAAAACAGGAGTGCCGGAAAGAGCACGTAAAAACCCAGCTGCTCCAGCCCGTTCCAGAGATTGTTGTCGATCCTGTCCCAGCGCTTCAGCCAGGCGCCCAGAATCACCAGAAGAAAAACGGGCAGGATGCTTTCGAAAATGATCGTCATGGGGAGGGTGGTTCCCGGGCGGCTGTGGAAAAGTCTTTATCCGGCACTGCCCTTAAGAAACAACCCCGAAAGCACGGACTGCAGGGTTCCTGTCCGGATCGCTTCGGCGGAACTTCGTGGGGAGAGATCCGTTTTTCGCGTGGCGGTCTTCATCGAGGCGTGAGCGGCGTGGAAATTAACCTTAATGATTGGTTTACGTTGCGCCCGCCGCGTTAACCGGAGAAGGTAAGGGCTGCGGACGTTAACCATTCGAAGCGAGTGCGTAACATGGCCAGAAAGGCCCTGATCACGGTCATGACGATCTTCTTTTCCTGCCTGGCGCTCGACATCGCGGTTCCGGCGATCGTGCTGGCCGCGATGTATGTCTTGAGCGAAGTGGTTTTCGTCGTCGGCGATGCGCTCGTTCCGGAAGGGAAGGCCGCATGAAGTGGTTCCTCATCCTGTGGGCCGGTCCGATCGCGCTCCTCGGCAGCTGGTACGGACTTTCCTACTACGACATCAATTTCGGCTTTTTCATGCTGACGCGAGACGCGCATGATCTCGTGTTCCGCATTTATGGCCATGTCCTCGGCATCCCGCCCGAGGATCTGCCGCCGCTCGTGGCGCGCGCCATCGTGGTCGACAGCATTCTCGTCCTGGCAATCATAGCCTACCGCCGGCGCGCCGCCATCGGCACCTGGTGGGAGCGCAGGCGTCAGCCGTCGGCATCTCGCAAAGCGGCCGATCTCTCGAGCGAGGAGAGCCTGTCCAGGGCTCCCTGAAGAATGAAGGAAGCGGCGGCCGAATCGATCCGTTCCGCCCTTTTCTTCCGCGACACGTCCATCTCGATCAGCGTGCGCTCGGCCGCGACCGTCGAAAGCCGTTCGTCCCAGTAGACGAAGGGAATCTCCGTCTTCTCGCTCATGCTGCGCACGAAGGCACGCGTCGCCTGCACGCGCGGTCCCGCGCTGCCGTCCATGTTCATCGGCAGGCCGATGACGAAGGCGGCGACCTTTTCCTTCGCCGCAAAGGCGAGCAGCGCTTCGGCATCCTTCGTGAATTTCACCCTTTTCAGGACGGGCCTCGGCGTGGCGAACCTGCGGCCGAGATCGGAAAGCGAAAGCCCGATCGTCTTGGTGCCGAGGTCGAGGCCCGCCACGACTTCGCCGGGCTTCAGACTTGCCGCCAGTTCCTCGATCGTAAGAATTGCCATGAGCGCCCAATTCGTCCTTTTCTTCCCATCGTAAGCTTCCATATGCTTGGCAACGGCAAATCGCTGCAAGGAGAAATTTTCATGAAGATAACCTGGCTCGGACATTCGGCCTTCCGCCTGGAAACGGCAAAAGCGAAAATCCTCATCGATCCGTTCTTTACCGGCAATCCCGCCTTCGACGAATCGACCCGGCGGGAGGCGGTCGAGGGCCTCACCCATATCCTGCTCACCCATGGCCACGGCGATCATGTCGGCGACGCGGTGGCGATCGCGAAGGAGACCGGTGCGACGGTGCTCGCCAATGCCGACCTCGCCGCCTGGCTCGGCTCCAAGGGCGTCGGAAAGCTCGAAATGGGCAATACCGGCGGCACGGTGCATTTCGACGGCTTCTCCGCCACCTTCGTCAACGCGCTGCATTCCTCTGCGCAAATCACCGAAGACGGCGTTTCGCATTCGCTCGGCAACGCCAATGGGCTCGTCCTGCATTTCGAGGACGAGCCCACGCTCTATCATATGGGCGACACAGACATCTTCTCGGACATGGCGCTGATCAACGAACTGCATCAGCCGGAGATCGGACTTGTTCCGATCGGTGACCGCTTCACCATGGGCGGCGCGGTGGCCGCACTCGCCTGCCAGCGCTTCTTCAAATTCGAAACGGTCATCCCGTGCCACTATGGCTCGTTTCCCATCATCGACCAGACGGCGGACCTGTTCGTGAAGGCGATGGAGGGTGCAAGCTCGAAGGTCGAGCTTCCCTCGGCCGGGCAATCGGTCCGGCGTTGACGCGTATTCGGCCTGCGGAGGCGCAAGCGGACATTCTCCCGTTGCGCCTCCGGGACTTGGTCAGTATAGCGATTGTGAAATTTCCTGTCGGAGAGTGTCCATGTCCGTAGATATCGCCACCGTGAAGCGCGTCGCGCATCTCGCCCGTATCGCCGTTAGCGAGGAAGAGGCCAATCGCATGACCGGTGAACTGAACGGGATCCTGGGCTTCGTCGAGCAGCTTTCCGAGGTTGACGTGACCGGCGTGGAGCCGATGACCTCCGTTACTCCGATGGAGATGAAGAAGCGCATCGACGAGGTGACGGACGGCAGCAAGGCGGCCGACATCGTGGCCAATGCGCCGGCGACCGAGCGCAACTTCTTCCTCGTGCCGAAAGTGGTGGAGTAAGCCATTGGTCGTCACCATCGCCGTCGAGAGCCCGTTGCAGGACGAAGTGCGCGACCTGGTCGCGGAGCTGAATGCCGTCCTCCTTGCGCTCTCGCCGCCGGAAGCCTGTTACCATCTGAGCGTCGAGCAGATGGCGGAGCCCTCCGTGACCGTCTGGATCGCGCGTGACGGCGGCAGGATTGTCGGTTGCGAGGCCTTGAAACGCCACGCAGATGGCGTCGGGGAAGTGAAGCGCATGTTCACCCGGCCGCAATGGCAAGGGCAGGGCATCGGCCGCCGTATCCTCGACGAGATCCTGAAAACCGCCGAGGCCGAACACATTTCCAGACTGGTGCTTGAGACCGGCGACCGGCATCCCGCAGCCTGGGCGGTCTACGAGAAGGCCGGCTTCGCCCGCTGCGGACCGGTGCTCGACTATCCGGATTCGCCTTTTTCCGTATTCTATCAGAAGCAGCTTCGCGCTGCGTGACCCGAAGTGATCGCATCATGACCGACCTGACCCGCCTGACCATTGCCGAAGCTCGCGAAAAGCTCGCCGCGAAGGAATTCACCGCCGTCGAACTGACGGAGGCCTACCTTGCTGCGATCGACGCTGCCAATGGCGCGCTCAACGCCTATGTCGCGGTGACGCCGGAAAAGGCGCGCGAAATGGCAAAGGCATCCGACGCGCGCATCGCCGGAGGCAAGGCCGGCGCGCTCGAAGGCATTCCCCTCGGCATCAAGGATCTCTTCGGCACGCAGGGTGTCCATACCCAGGCGGCAAGCCACATCCTCGACGGTTTCAAGCCGAAATACGAATCGACCGTCACGCAGAACCTATGGGACGACGGCGCCGTGATGCTCGGCAAGCTCAACATGGACGAGTTCGCCATGGGTTCGTCCAACGAGACCTCCTATTACGGCCCGGTCAAGAACCCCTGGCGCGCGAAGGGTTCGAACCTCGATCTCGTTCCCGGCGGCTCGTCCGGCGGTTCGGCTGCGGCCGTCGCTGCCTTCCTCTGCGCCGGTGCGACGGCCACCGATACCGGCGGCTCCATCCGTCAGCCCGCCGCCTTCACCGGCACCGTCGGGATCAAGCCGACCTATGGCCGCTGCTCGCGCTGGGGCGTCGTCGCCTTCGCCTCATCGCTCGACCAGGCCGGACCGATCGCCCGCGACGTGCGCGATGCGGCGATCCTGCTCAAGTCCATGGCAAGCGTCGATGCGAAGGATACGACCTCGGTCGACCTGCCGGTGCCGGATTACGAGAAGTCGATCGGCCAGTCGGTGAAGGGCATGAAGATCGGGATTCCGAAGGAGTACCGCGTCGACGGCATGCCGGAGGAGATCGAGACGCTTTGGCAGCAGGGTATCGCATGGCTGAGAGAGGCCGGCGCCGAGATCATCGACATCACCCTGCCGCACACCAAATATGCGCTGCCTGCCTATTACATCGTCGCTCCCGCCGAGGCCTCCTCGAACCTCGCGCGCTACGACGGTGTGCGCTACGGACTGCGCGTCGACGGCAAGGACATCGTCGATATGTATGAGAAGACGCGTGCCGCCGGCTTCGGCCAGGAGGTCAAGCGCCGCATCATGATCGGCACCTATGTTCTCTCGGCCGGCTATTACGACGCCTATTACCTGCGCGCCCAGAAGGTGCGCACGCTGATCAAGCGTGATTTCGAGCTCGCCTTCAACGCCGGCGTCGATGCGATCCTGACGCCCGCAACCCCGTCTTCGGCCTTTGGTATCGCCGACGAGGATCTCGCCTCCGATCCGGTGAAGATGTATCTCAACGATATTTTCACGGTGACGGTGAACATGGCCGGCCTTCCGGGCATCGCCGTTCCCGCGGGCCTCGACCACAAGGGCCTGCCGCTCGGTCTGCAGCTCATCGGCCGGCCCTTCGACGAGGAGACGCTGTTCCGCACAGCCCACGTCATCGAAAAGGCCGCCGGCCGCTTCTCGCCGCAGAAGTGGTGGTGAGGGCGCCGTAGCGCCGTCAGCCAATGCTCTAAGCGGCCGCGTCGGGGGCTTTGAGCACGGGTGTGATACCGATACCCAGCGCGTTCAGCACCTTTACGATGGTGGCGAATTCAGGATTGCCCTCGCCGCTGAGAGCTCTGTAAAGGGCGGCCCTCGTCATGCCGACATCGCGTGCGAGTTGGCTCATGTTCCGTGCTCTAGCAATGATGCCGAGGCATTTTGCGATATGGGCGGGATCGCCGCTCTCGAATGCTGCCGTCATGAACTCTTGAATGTCTTCTTCGCTGTTCAGGTATTCGGCGGCATCGAACATTTTGGTCTTCAGCGCCACAGGGTTACTCCTTCCACTCTTTCGCAAGCCTCTTGGCTTCTGCGATGTCTCGCTTTTGCGTTCTCTTGTCGCCGCCGCAAAGGAGCACGATCACGACGCTCCCGTGCTGGATGAAATAAAGGCGATAACCGGGGCCGTAGGCGATCCGCATCTCGCTGACACCGTCACCAACGACCTTTACATCACCAAGGTTTCCGCCCTCGGCGCGCACGATCCGGTCGAGGATACGGTTGGCGGCACGGCGATCTCTCAGCCCTTTGAGCCAAGCATCGAACTTGTCCGTCATGCGGATAGTGAACATCGCAGATATGTATATCATAGAGTACATATTCTCAAGTCTTGCCTACATGAACTCAGGCCTCTCGCCAAAAGCCGATTCGGGTGGTTTGATGGGCCGCAAGGGGGCTTGTTCATGATCACCATCCGGCATGCGCGTGAAGACGATATCCTGCCGCTGACCGACATCGGCATGCGGGCCTGGGAGCAGGCGGTGGCCGAAGTCGCGGATCTGGACGCGCTGAGGGAAAATGCGCGCAATGCCTTTCTCGTCTTTCTTGCGAACCAGTGGGTGAGTGTGGTCGTCGCGGAGAAGGACGGCATAGCGGCCGGCTGGGCGGCGCGCGAGGAGCTGGACGACCAGATCACCGATCTCTGGGTCGATCCCTCCAGGCAGCGGATCGGCGTCGGCGCCGCACTTCTGGATGCGGTGGAGCAGGAAATCCTCGCTGCCGATTACGAAATTTCGGGCCTCCAGACCCATGCGCGCAACGCTCCTGCGCTCGCCTTCTTCGGCAAGCATGGCTATTCCGTGCGCTGGCTTTCCGTCGCCTATTCGCCGAAGCTTGACCGCGACGTGGAATCCGTCGGCCTCCATCGCCGCCTCGTCGCCGACGAACCGGTCGGCTACGGGCCGGGCGGTTTCTGAACGGCAGGCGAAAATGCGCGGGGGGTGCTGTGGCCCCCGCGCATTCGCGTCATCCTTTATCGGTTGTCGCCTTGCGGCCGCACCAGTATCAATCCTCTTTGGGTGATCCGGTAGGGCCGCCCGCCGGAAGAGGCGATGCATCTGCGCCGCTTCAGCTTGCGAAAGAGGGCTATGTCGAGCCCGCCTGCGCGCCAGCCGTCGCGGGTGATGCAGGCGACATGGATGATGTGCTTTCTATCGTCGCGTTCGACGTCGATCCTGCCGCCCTGGGCGAGCAGATGGAGGATGCGCTGTTCTGCGCGGGAAATGTCCATTGGTCTTGAGATCCGGAAAGCGTTCGTGAGAACGCGAAAAAACGATCCGCCGGCCGCAAGGCTGGCGGGCTCCACGTTTTTTCCGGCCCTGCGCGCAAACGTTTTGCGGGCAGGGCCCTCAGCAGGTCTCAGACAAAGAGAACATCAAAACTCCATCGGACGCCTCTTGATAGTCGAGGCGTCCGCTGTCCGTCAATGCTTTGTCCAGATCAGCGAGTGATGAAGCATCACACCTGCCTTGACGCCATCGGCGGAGGCGAGCGTGATGTTGGCCGGCCCCAATGCAATGTCACCGGCGGCATAGAGGCCCGGCAGCGACGTCTGCCGGCTCTCGTCCGTCGAGATGACCTTTCCGACGGGCGTATCCTTGAGCGCCAACGCGCGATCGGCCGGGATGCTGCTGCGGACGCGGGCCTCAGGCATGACGAACAGTGCCTTGACGATCGCCGGCATCCTGCGCTCGGTTTGAATGGCCAGCCGTCCGTCCGCCGCGCCGTCCACGGCAATCACGCGGCCGGGATGCAGCTTCACGCCGCGCTGTTCCAGAATTGCGAGCGCCGCCCCATCCGGTTCGTCCGTGCCGTTGGTGAAGAGCGTCACGTCTCCCCAGTCGGCAACGACTGCGGCGAAGCGCGCCGCGTCGGACGTGCGCGCGAGGACGCCGATAGAGCCGCCGCCGACCTCGTAGCCGTGGCAATAGGGGCAGTGGAGCACCGTACTGCCCCAACGCTCCCGCAAGCCGGGAATATCCGGCAGCAGATCCTCGAAACCGCTTGCCAGAAGCACGCGCCGCCCGGAAATCACGTCGCCGTCCGCCGTTTTTACCCGGAACGCATCGATCTCGCCGTCGAGCTTCAATCCCTCCGTATCGCGGAAGGTGACGGTGGCATAGGCCGCGAGCTGCGCGCGCGCCTCGGCGAGGATATCGCCTCCCGGCCGGCCGTCCTGCGCAAGAACGCCGTGCGCGTGGGCGGAGAAGCGGTTGCGCGGGCTGCCGGTGTCGAGAATGGTGACGCGGCGGCGTGCCCTGGCGAGCTGCATGGCGGCGGAAAGGCCGGCAAAGCCCCCGCCGATGATGATGGCATCTTCGGTCATGGTCTTCCTTTCTGGAGTAAGCGGCATCCTTCGCCGGCGGAAGCCGGTCGTCGCCGATGCCGAAGGCGGATCGGGGAAATGCTCAGCCGGTATCGGGAATCCTGTGCCGGGCTATGGCGGCCGTGCGGAAATCGGCGGCAAGGTCGGCAAGGCTCGTCTTGGCGAAACGGGCCATGAGGATCTCTTCCGCATCCTTCAGCGCATCGCCGATCACCCGGTTGACGGATTGCTCGACGACGCAGCCGGGCATTTCGGTCGCTGGTCCGATTTGAAAGACGATCGGCTCGCCGAGCGCATTGTAGATGTCGAGAAGCGATATCTCCTTGAGCGGGCGGGCGAAATGCCAGCCGCCGCCGTGGCCGCGGCCGGATTGCACGATGCCGGCGTCCCGCAGCCCCGCCATCGTGCGGCGTACGACGACGGCATTCGTATCGAGGCAGAGCGCAAGAGCCTCGGACGTCATCGGCTCGTCGCGCTCCGCCATGTGCATCAGTGCATGGAGCACTGCGGAAAGTCTGCTGTTTCTTTTCATGTAACAACAATAGTTACGAATCATTGCGCCTGTCAAGTCTGCCGCGACGGCAGGCGCTGCGCGCAAGCTGCAAAGCCTTGCGCGGCCCGACCATATGGTCTACCGAGACAGGTGAAAATCAGGCATTCGAAGAGCAGAAAATGACCCTTGTCGACGTTCGCATTTCCGATCCGAAACGCTATATCCCCGGCGCCACCGGCGATTGGGAGGTCATCATCGGCATGGAGGTCCATGCACAGGTGACGAGCAATTCGAAGCTCTTCTCCGGAGCTTCGACGGAATTCGGCAAGGCTCCGAACGCCAATGTCTCCCTCATCGACGCCGCCATGCCGGGCATGCTGCCGGTCATCAACGAGGTATGCGTCAAGCAGGCGGTACGCACCGGCCTCGGCCTGAAGGCCGAGATCAACCACCGCTCGGTCTTCGATCGCAAGAACTATTTCTATCCCGACCTGCCGCAGGGCTATCAGATATCGCAGTACAAGGACCCGATCGTCGGCGAAGGGAAGATCACCATCTCGATCGGGCCGGACCGCCAGGGCAATTTCGAGGATGTCGAAATCGGCATCGAGCGCTTGCATCTGGAGCAGGATGCGGGCAAGTCGATGCACGACCAGCACCCGACCATGTCCTTCGTCGATCTCAACCGCTCCGGCGTGGCGCTCATGGAAATCGTTTCCAAGCCGGACCTGCGCTCCTCGGACGAGGCGAAGGCGTATTTAACCAAGCTGCGCTCGATCCTGCGCTATCTCGGCACCTGCGACGGCAATATGGACGAGGGCTCGATGCGCGCCGACGTCAACGTTTCGGTGCGCCGTCCCGGCGAGCCCTTCGGCACGCGCTGCGAGATCAAGAACGTCAACTCCATCCGCTTCGTCGGACAGGCGATCGAATACGAGGCGCGCCGCCAGATCGGCATTCTGGAAGACGGCGGGGTGATCGAGCAGGAGACCCGGCTCTTCGATCCGGGCAAGGGGGAAACCCGCTCCATGCGCACCAAGGAGGATGCGCACGACTACCGCTATTTCCCCGATCCGGACCTGCTGCCGCTCGAATTCGACAACGAATTCGTCGGCAAGCTGCTTGCGGAACTTCCCGAGCTGCCGGACGACAAGAAGGAGCGTTTCGTCAAGGATCTCGGCCTTTCGGTCTATGATGCCTCCGTGCTGGTGTCCGAAAAGGCGATCGCCGACTATTTCGAGGCCGTCGCTGCCGGTCGCGATGGCAAGATCGCCGCGAACTGGGTCATCAACGACCTCCTGGGCGCCTTGAACAAAGCCGGCAAAGCCATTGAAGAGACTCCGGTTTCGCCCATCCAGCTGGGGCAGATCATCGATCTCATCAAGGATGGCACCATCTCCGGCAAGATCGCCAAGGACCTCTTCGAGATCGTCTGGAACGAAGGCGGAGACCCGGCCGAGATCGTGGAATCGCGCGGCATGAAGCAGGTCACCGATACCGGCGCCATTGAAAAGGCGGTGGACGAGATCATTGCCGCCAACCCGGATCAGGTCGCAAAGGCCCAGGCGAAGCCGTCGCTTGCCGGCTGGTTCGTCGGCCAGGTGATGAAGGCGACCGGCGGCAAGGCCAATCCGCAGGCCGTGCAGGCGCTGGTCAAGGCAAAGCTCGGGCTGGAGGAGTAAGGACGGTGTTCTTCGTCCGTACGGCTTCCGAGCGCGATCTGGCTAAGGTCGGCGCGCTTCTGGCCGAGACGTGGCACGCGACCTATGACGCGCTCTACGGCGCCGAGAAGGTCGGCGAGCTGACGGCCATGTGGCATTCCGTTCCCGCGCTGAAGGCCCGCCTGGAGCGGCGGGATGCCGAATTCCTTGTCGCCGACGACGGAAAGGAGCTCGCCGGCATGGCCTATGCCGCCATGGCGAAGGACAGGCCGAAGACGGTGGTCCTGCACCAGCTTTATGTCTCGCCGAAGCATCAGCGCCAGGGGATCGGCCGCGATCTCTTCGCCGAGCTGGAGAGCTGCTTTCCCGATGCCGAGGTGATGCGGCTCGAAGTCGAGCCACGGAACCTCGGGGCGATCGCGTTCTACGAGGCGCATGGCTTCGTGAAGGTCGGGGAGACGTCGAACTGCGGCGAAGGCCAATCCGGCATTGCGGCCCATGTCTTCGAGAAGCGGCTTTCCGGCTGATCTGCGGCGAAAAGCTGCTGCGGAAGGTGCGGGAATCTCTGGACATTCCCCCAGCGCCGCGCCATAAGCGGGGGAATTGTTTCGACGAGGGCCGTGCGAACCGCACGACCCTGCCAAGGACAGCGGCTCATGAACTTTCTCAAGCAAATCTTCACCTGGTGGAACGGACAGACGATCGGCACGCGCTTTCATACCTGGCGCTTCGGCACGAAGGTCGGCGAGGACGAATTCGGCAATGTCTACTACCAGGGCGGAACGGATTCCGAGGGCCGCACCCGCCGCTGGGTGATCTACAATGGCTATGCCGAGGCCTCGGCGATCCCGCCGGGATGGCACGGCTGGATGCACCATCGTACCGACGTTTCGCCGGCGGACGAGACTTACCGGCCGCGGGAATGGGAAAAGGGACACCGGCCGAATGGGACGGGAAGCCCGCAGGCCTATCGCCCGCCGGGCTCGATCTCCGTTGCGGGAGAACGTCCGCGCGTCACCGGCGACTACGATGCCTGGACGCCGGGCTCTTGAGGCGTCGCATACCGATTTGGCCATAATTCGCCGCTAGAGCGGTTCCAGAAAAGCGCATAGCGGCTTTCCGTGCAAAACCCGGAGCTCTTGGAGCATCGGACCGGGAATGCAGCAGTTCGGCGAATATCGCAGGAGACGGTTACTGATGGGATTTGCGCGAGAGACCGCAGGCGCCAGACGGATTTCGGCTCTGGCCTTCGCATGTGTAGCCGCCTTGGTGCCGCTTTCCATGCCGGCCGAGGCGGCTCGCATCGACAATCCTGTCGCGGTCTTCTCCGGCCTCGACAAGATCACCGGCCGTATCACCAGCTTCGACGTCTATGTCGGCGAGACGGTGCAGTTTGGCGCGCTGCAGGTGACCCCCCGCGTCTGCTACAATCGCGACGACACCGAAGCGCAGAAGGTCGATTCCTTCGTGGAGGTCGACGAAATTACCCTCGACCGCAAAATTCGCCGCATCTTCACCGGCTGGATGTTCGCCGAGAGCCCCGGTCTCAATGCCGTCGAGCATCCGGTCTATGACGTGTGGCTCGTCGAATGCAAGGCGAAGTCCGACGTGCCGCCGCCGGAAACGACCGAGAACCAGCAGTAGATTAGATCAAAACGGTAGATGCGGCGACGCCAGCGCGTTCGCCAGCATGTCCTCGTAGTCGGCCTTCGGTACGTCGATCGCGCCGAAGGTTTTCAGGTGCTCGGTGGTGAACTGGGTATCTAGGAGCCTGAAGCCGTTGGCTTTCAGGCGCTCGACCAGATGGACGAGGCAGATCTTCGATGCGTCCGTCCGGCGCGAGAACATGCTCTCGCCAAAGAAGGCGGCTCCGAGCGAGACGCCGTAAAGACCTCCCACGAGCCTGTCGCCCTCCCACGCTTCGACCGAGTGGGCATGCCCCATGCGGTGCAGCGTCGAATAGAGCGATTTTATCTTCCGGTTGATCCAGGTGGACGGGCGGTCGGGGGCTGCCTCAGCGCATGCCGCGATCACCGCATCGAAGGCGGTGTCGAAGCGGATGTCGAAAGGCTTCTTTCGTATCTTCTTGGCCAGGCTGTGCGAGATATGGAAACTGTCGAGCGGGATGACCCCGCGCAGATCCGGCTCGACCCAGAAGAGTTCCGGATCGTCGGCCGAATCGGCCATCGGAAAGAGACCGATGGAATAAGCGCGCAGCAGCAGTTCCGGGGTAACGTCCGGATGTCTGCTGCGCCGCTTCGCCATCGAAATCCTCAGGCCGGGGTCTTGGCCAGATAGTTCTCCAGCCAGTGGATGTCATAGTCGCCGTTCGCGATGTCCTGATTGCTGATCAGGTCCTGGAACAGCGGCAGCGTGGTCTTGATGCCGTCGATGACGAATTCGTCGAGAACGCGGCGCAGGCGCATCATGCATTCGACGCGGGTGCGCCCATGCACGATCAGCTTGCCGATCAGGCTGTCGTAGTAAGGCGGGATACGATAGCCCTGATAGGCGCCCGAATCGACGCGCACGCCGAGGCCGCCCGGCGCATGGAAATGGGTGATCGTTCCGGGTGAAGGAACGAAGGTGCGCGGGTCCTCCGCATTGATGCGGCATTCGATCGCGTGGCCCTGGAAGGTGATCTCGTCCTGCGTCACCGAAAGCCCGCCGCCGGAGGCGACGCGGATCTGCTCGTGCACCAGGTCGATGCCGGTGATGGCTTCGGTGATCGGATGCTCGACCTGCAGGCGCGTGTTCATCTCGATGAAGTAGAACTCGCCGTTCTCGTAGAGGAACTCGATCGTGCCCGCGCCGCGATACTTCAGCTTCTTCATCGCGTCGGCGCAGATCTGGCCGATCTTCATGCGCTGCTCCACGTTGAGGGCAGGGGAATTGGCCTCTTCCCAGACCTTCTGGTGGCGCCGCTGCAGGGAGCAATCGCGCTCGCCGAGATGAACGGCGTTTCCTTCGCCGTCGCCGACGATCTGGATCTCGATATGGCGCGGCTTGCCGAGATACTTCTCCATGTAGACGGCATCGTTGCCGAACGCGGCCAGCGCTTCCGAGCGGGCGGTCGAGACCGCCTCTTGCAGATCCGCCTCGCTCTTGGCGACCTTCATGCCGCGTCCGCCGCCGCCGGCCGTCGCCTTGATGAGCACCGGAAAGCCGATCTTGCGGGCGACTTCCAGCGCGTTTTCGGGCTTCACCTCGCCATCGGAGCCGGGAACGACCGGAATGCCGAGCGCTTCCGCCGTCTTCTTGGCGGTGATCTTGTCGCCCATGATGCGGATGTGCTCGGCGGTCGGGCCGATGAAGGTGATGCCGTGGGCGTCGAGGATTTCCGCGAACTTGGCGTTTTCCGACAGGAAGCCGTAGCCGGGGTGCACCGCATCGGCGCCGGTGATCTCGCAGGCGGCGACGATCTGATGAATGTTCAGATAGCTTTCGCGCGAGGGCGGCGGGCCGATGCACACGCTTTCATCGGCAAGGCGGACATGCATCGCGTCGCCGTCCGCCGTCGAATGCACGGCAACCGTGGCGATGCCCAGCTCCTTGCACGCGCGCAGGACCCGGAGGGCGATTTCGCCGCGATTGGCGATGAGGACTTTGGAGATCATACGGGCCACGCCTTATTCGATCACGATCAGCGGTTCGCCATATTCGACCGGAGCGGCGTCGTTCACAAGGATTTCCGTGACCTTGCCCGAACGCGGAGCCGGAATCTGGTTCATCGTCTTCATGGCTTCGATGATGAGGATCGTCTGGCCTTCCTGCACGTTCGAACCGACTTCGACGAAGGGGCGTGCGCCGGGTGCGGGTGAGAGATAGGCGGTGCCGACCATCGGGGCCGTGACGGCGTTCTTGTTGCTGCGGGCCGCCTCGGCGGCGGAAACCGCTGCCGCCGCTGCCACGGGGGCCGGGGCTGCCATCGCGGTCGGGACGGGAGCCGACACATATTGCGTGGCGCTCGCGCGCGACACCCTTATGCGCAGGTCCTCCTGCTCCACTTCGATCTCGGTCAGATCCGTCTCGTTGAGTATGTTGGCGAGATCGCGGATCAGCGCCTGATCGATACCCGGTTTCTTGTCAGCCATGGATAAGCCTCTTGTTCTTGTTATTTCGCAATTGTTTTCAGCGCATTGAGCGCCAGGACGTAGCTATGCGCGCCGAAGCCGCAGATCACGCCCTTGGCGGCGGGCGCGATCATGGACTTGTGGCGGAATTCCTCGCGTGCATGGACATTGGACAGGTGGAGCTCGACCACCGGGATTGCGACGGCGCGGATGGCGTCGTGCAGCGCGACGGATGTATGGGTATAGGCGCCGGCATTGATGGCGACCCCGACGGCCTTGTCGCCCGCCTCGTGAATCCAGTCGACCAGAACGCCTTCGTGATTGGACTGGCGGAACTCGATCTGAAAACCCAGCTTCTCGCCCTCCGCGCGGCAAAGCGCCTCGATATCGGCAAGCGTGTGGCTGCCATAGATACCGGGCTCGCGTTTGCCGAGTGCGTTCAGGTTGGGGCCGTTGAGCACATAGATGGTGGATGCCATTCGAAATTCCGCGTGCTGGATCGAAAGCTACCTATAGACTGGAAGGTTTCCTAAGGGAAAGCCTCGAGGGTGGCAACCGCTTTTGTCCACAGCAGAAGCCGCCGATTCCGCCTGTTCAGCAGGCCGTCTTGCCGCAGGCGCGGACATTGGCGATCTTTTGGCTGAGCTCTTCGGCGCCGACGGCCCCGAAAACCATCTCCTTGCCAACCACATAGGAAGGCGTACCGGTGATGCCGAGGCTGTTGGCGAGCGAATAGGCTTCCCGCACGGCGTCGTCATGCGGCTTTTCTTCCATTGCCTTGCGGATATCGGCCTCGCTGACGCCGAGCCTGCCCGCGACCGCGATCGCAGTCTCCTCAGTTGCGCGTTCCTCGCCGCCGAGAAGGGCGCGGTGGAACTCGCCGTATTTTTCCGGCGCGAGATCGCGGAAGGCGGCGCTGACTTTATGTGCGGCAAGCGAGTCCGGTCCGAGGATAGGCAGTTCCTTCAGGACGAAACGGACATTCGTGTCCGCCTTCAGGATTTCGTCCATATCGGAAAGCGCCCGCTTGCAGTAGCCGCAGTTGTAGTCGAAGAATTCGACGACCGTTACGTCGCCGTCCGGATTGCCGAGCGCCGTGTCGTTGGCGGAGTTGAAGATCGCCGCTTCGTTTTCGGCAATCGCGCCCTCTGCCTGGGCCTGCTGCGCCTTCAGCTGCTTCTGCTGCAGCGCTTCCTGCACGTCGAGGAGGATCTCGGGATTGGCAAGCAGATATTCCTTGATGAAGGCGCCCATTTCCTCTTTCTGTTTGTCGTCCAGCGCGAAAGCCTGGAGCGGAGCGGCAACGCCGAGGGAGAGAGCGAGCGCGACCGCGCCGAGAGACCTGCCGAATTTCATTGCCGTTCCTGTCCTTGTTCCGTCGCTTTGACTGCCAACTGGCATTTTGCCGCCGCCGCGTCAATCCGCGCTACATTCACGAGCTTATGGCGGCACGACCGCAAACGAAACATGAAATACGTCGGAATTCCGGCCTTCTCGGGATTGTGAAGACGCTTTTCTTCCGGCACAGGGGGCATGAAACTTGAGAGCGGGTCGATCATGAAGATTTCCAGACGAAGCGCCGTCGAACCCTTCCACGCCATGGATGTCCTCGCGGAAGCGACGAAGCGCCGGGCAGCCGGCAGGCCGGTCATCTCGATGGCGGTCGGCCAGCCGGTGCATCCTGCTCCCCGCGCCGCGCTTGAGGCGGCAAGGCTTGCCGTCGAACACGGACGCATCGGCTATACGGATGCGCTCGGGCTGCTGTCCTTGCGCAGGCGCATCGCGGATTTCTACCGCGACGCCCACGATATGGAGATCGATCCCGGCCGCATCGCCATCACCACCGGCTCGTCGGCCGCCTTCAATCTGGTCTTCCTGACGCTCTTCGATCCCGGCGACCGGGTTGCGATCGCAAGGCCCGGCTACCCGGCCTATCGGAACATCCTCACCGCACTCGGCATCGAAACGGTGGAAATCGACGTCGGTGCGGAGAACGGCTTCACGCTGACGCCGGAAACCCTCGACGAGGCTGCGAAAAAATTTGGAACCCTGGCCGGTGTGCTGCTCGCAAGTCCCGCAAATCCGACGGGAACGGTAACGGGCAGGGAAAAGCTCGCAGCCCTTTCCGCTTATTGCCGCGACAACGGCATCGCCTTCATCTCGGACGAAATCTATCACGGCCTGACCTTCGTCGGCCGGGAGGCGACTGCGCTGGAGTTTTCAGACGAGGCGGTCGTGATCAACTCCTTCTCCAAATATTACTGCATGACCGGTTGGCGGATCGGCTGGATGGTGCTGCCCGAAGCGCTGGTCCGCCCGATCGAGCGCGTGGCCCAGAGCCTCTACATTTCCGCTCCGGAGATTTCGCAGGTCGCCGCCGCCGCCGCGCTCGGCGCGACGGCCGAACTCGACCTCTACCGGGACGCCTACGCCCGCAACCGCGAACTGCTGATGCGCCGGTTGCCCGAGATCGGCTTTTCCATCGCTTCGCCGATGGACGGCGCCTTCTACGCCTATGCCGATGTCAGCCGCTTCACCAATGACAGTATGGATTTCGCGCGCCGGATGCTGGCCGAGATCGATGTCGCGGCCACGCCCGGTCTCGATTTCGATCCCAAGGAAGGGCATCGGACGATGCGCTTTTCCTATGCCGGGTCGATCGACGACATGAACGAGGCCGTCGATCGCATCGAAGCCTGGCTTAAATAGCGGAAGTTCAGGAATTTCCAACGGTTGCCGCTGAATGCGGAATCGGATTCCGAACACCTATCGGCCACCGTGAACGAAAGAACCCGGCATCTCTGCCGGGTTCTCGATCAGGATATAATCGCCACGCTATCGGCTCAGAAGAAGCCGCGGCGCTGCCACCAGCCGCCCTTCTTGGGCTTTTCCCGCTCGTCTTGCGAACCGCTTTCCTTGGCCGTCGACGATTTGACGACCGGCTCGGAGGCGATGCTTGCCAGATTCCGGTTGGCGCGAACCGGCCGCGTTTCCTCGAGATCCGCCGCAGCCTCCTCGACTTCCACGCTTTCTGCCGGAGAAGCCGCCTCTGCGGGTTCCGCAACCGCAGTCTCTTGCTCCGGTTGGGCCTCTACTTCGGCACGGGCGGTCTCGTCCGTGGCGGTCTCGGCCTTGGCTTTCGGCTTGCGGGTCCGCTTCGGCTTTGGCGCCGCCGCGATCTCTTCTTCGGGAACAGAGGCCGTTTCGGCAACGGCTTCCGGTTCCGCGTCCGTGACCGCTGCCGGCTCCGTCACTGTTTCCGCGTCGGCATCGGCATCCGCCGCGGCCGCGAAATCTTCGCCGCCTGCTTCTTCCATGCCCTCCGGCTTGTTGCGGCGCCCGCCGCGCTTGCCGCGACGGCGGCGCTTGCGCTTCTGTTCGCCATCGGCGCCGGCAGCCACGCCGACATCCGTCTCGGCCTCCTCGCCCTCCGCGCCGTCGTCCTCGTCTTCAAGGTCCTCGTCTCCCGGCTGCTCGCCGCCGAAGGAGGCAGTGTCGGAAACGTCGGCGCCTTCACGCCCGCGGCCCCGGCGGCGCCGGCGGCGCTTGCGCTTGCGGCCGTTCTGGTCGTCCTGGCTCGAAGCCGCGGCCGGGCGGTCTTCCTGGACCTCTTCTTCGTCGATCTCCTCCTCGATGATGACGTCGTCATCCTCGGGCTCGGGCTCGAAATGCAGGATTTGGTCGATCTTCACCGGATTTTCGACCGGCTCGCCGCGATCGATGGCGAAATGCTGCGCGCCGACATGGGCGTCCGCCTCGACGAGGATCTGCACGCCGAATCGGTTCTCGTAGTCGATGATCGTGCCGCGCTTGTGGTTGAGAAGGTAGAGCGCGATGTCCGGCGTGGTGCGGACGGAGATGTTGTGCGTCGTGTTCTTGAGGAGATATTCCTCGACGCCGCGAAGCACATGCAATGCCACGGAGGATTGCGAACGGACATGACCGGTGCCGCCGCAGTGCGGGCAGGTCTGCATGGTGGATTCGAGCACCGACGCGCGGATGCGCTGGCGCGACATTTCGAGCAGGCCGAAATGCGAGATCCGGCCGACCTGGATGCGCGCACGGTCGTTTTTGAGATGGTCCTTGAGGCGCTTCTCGACGGCCCGGTTGTTGCGCTTCTCCTCCATGTCGATGAAGTCGATGACGACGAGGCCGGCAAGGTCGCGCAGCCTGAGCTGGCGCGCCACTTCCTCGGCCGCCTCGAGATTCGTCTGGAGTGCGGTTTCCTCGATCGAATGTTCGCGTGTCGACCGGCCGGAGTTGACGTCGATCGAAACGAGCGCCTCGGTCTGGTTGATGATGATGTAGCCCCCGGACTTGAGCGTCACCTGCGGCTGCAGCATGCGGTCGAGCTGGGCTTCGATGCCCGAGCGCGAGAAGATCGGATGCACGTCGCGATAGGGCTGGACGACCTTCGCGTGGCTCGGCATCAGCATCTTCATGAAGCCCTTGGCTTCCTTGTAACCTTCCTCGCCGGCGACGACGATTTCGCTGATGTCCTTGTTGTAGAGGTCGCGGATCGAGCGCTTAATCAGGCTTCCTTCCTCATAGACGAGGCAGGGAGCCGTCGAGTTCAGCGTCAGCGTTCGCACGTTTTCCCAAAGGCGCATCAGATATTCGAAGTCGCGCTTGACCTCGACCTTGGTGCGGTTGGCGCCGGCCGTGCGCAGGATGACGCCCATGCCCTGCGGAACCTCGAGGCTGCGGGCGATTTCCTTCAGCCGCTTGCGGTCCTGGACGTTGGTGATCTTGCGGGAAATGCCGCCGCCGCGCGCCGTGTTCGGCATCAGCACCGAGTAACGGCCGGCAAGCGAAAGATAGGTGGTAAGGGCGGCGCCCTTGTTGCCGCGCTCTTCCTTGGCGACCTGGACGAGCAGGATCTGCCGGCGCTTGATGACCTCCTGGATACGGTATTGCTTGCGCGGACGGCGCGCTGCGCGGTCCGGAACCTCTTCCATCGCGTCTTCCGCGCCGACGGATTCGATCACTTCCTTTTCGTCGCCGTTCTGGTCGTCGTCGTCATCGTCGTCGCTGCGGCGACGGCGGGTATCGGCCGCTTCGGAGATTTCGTCGGTGTCGACGGCTGCCGCCATGCTGCCGGTCGGCGTTTCGTCGTCGTTGTCGGCGACGGCTTCCGGCGCGGTTTCTGCCGGCGCCTCTTCGGTATCCGAAGCCTTGGTGCGCGCCTTGCGGGTGCGCCGCGGCTTGGCTTTCGGCTTTTCCGCGGCCTTTGCTTCTTCCGGTGCGGCTTCAGCCTCGACCGTTTCCTCGGTCGTACCCGATTCGCTTGCCGCAGCCTCGATCACGTCGAAGGTCGTCGACGGCTCGCTGTCCCGGGAAAGATCGGTGCCCGTCTCGACGGGTTCGATATCCTCGTCCCTGCGGTGCTCCTCGGCCTCCGCCCTCAGAAGGGCCTGCCTGTCGGCGAGCGGGATCTGGTAGTAGTCGGGATGAATTTCCGCGAAGGCGAGGAAGCCGTGGCGGTTTCCTCCGTAATCGACGAATGCGGCCTGAAGCGAAGGTTCGACGCGCGTCACCTTGGCCAGATAGATATTACCGCGGATTTGCTTCTTGTGCTGGGATTCGAAGTCGAATTCTTCTATGCGGTTTCCGCGTACGACAACGACGCGCGTCTCCTCTGCGTGAGACGCGTCGATAAGCATTTTTTCTGCCATGTAAGTTTTGCTCCTCGACGCTGGCGCGGTCTGGCAGGCGGCAGTCCTGTTAGGACGGATATGCCGGAAGAGAGGGGCGCTGCGTCGGATATGTAAAATCCCGCCGGATAGGGGTGAGGGCACAGCAGCCAGACGGCGGAGGGTGCAAGAGCGCCCCGAAGCCTTTCAGTGTCTGACGAATTCTTCTGCGACACCATCAATGTCCAAACGAGAATGCCAATACCATAGACCTTGTCGGTCCGATGAATTTGCCCGTGGGGCGAATGGTGGAAATCCACCTGTAAACTGGGTCCGGCCACCGCCGGGTTACTGCGATTCAGATCGGCCGGAAAAAAGCGAAGCGACGGCGGATGAAGGCCCGGTTCGGCGCCCGAATCCCTGTCGGGAATGGCTGCCTGATCACGCGTTTCTATCCCGTCCAAACTTTTTTCCTGATGCTGCTTTTATGTTTTATATGTCACAATGGCAAGGGAAAAGCCAAATGCGTCATAATATTGATGGATTTGGCATGATCTGTGCCCGCCGGCATTTCAGGGGCGGGATTCCGGCCGTTTTCGGGGCTGCAAGATTTGATTAACCATATGGCGGCATCTATGGTCACACGGATGCCGAAGCAAGGATGCCCGCGACGGTGGCCGCGGCATTGCCGGATCGGATTTTAGAGCTTGAACGGATTGGCTGTGGTGAGTTTTCGGCGCATGACAGGATCGACTTCGCGCATGAGGCGCTGCCGCAACCTGGCGGGTCTGTTGCATGCCGCATTGATCTTCGTCCTGTTCTCGATCGTTCCGGATATGACGGTTGCCGCGCAGGCGGATGCTGCCAAGACGGTTCCCGCCGCAGGACCGCTCCTTGCCTTCGCCGCGAAAGTGGCAGGCGACGACGCCCGCACCCGTATCCTCATCGATTTCGATCGCAAGCCCGAGTATACGCTGCATTACGTCGCCAATCCCTTTCGCGTGCTGATCGACCTGCCGGAGACGAATTTCGGGCTGAAGCCGGAAGACCTCGCGGCGAGGGGCGTTTTTACCGACATCCGCTACGGGACCATGGCGGCCGGGCGCGCGCGCATCGTTCTGACTGCCGCACGACCCGTCAAGGTCGTGGTTTCCGAAGTGCGGGAGGAGCAGGAGGCGGGCGGATATCGCCTGGTTCTCGACGCGGCCCTCGTGACCGAGGAGGCGTTTGCAGCCCTGGTCGAGAAGCAGACCTGGCAAAATCCGCTGCAGGCGGCAACGAACAGCGCGCCTCCGCTCATGCTTCCCGGCGGTGCCGCCGATGAACCCGGCCCCTTCGTGGTCGCTGTCGATGCCGGTCATGGCGGCATCGACAACGGTGCCCGCGGCGTGGTCACCAAGACCGAGGAAAAGCATGTCACGCTCGCCTTCGCCCGCGAGCTGGCGGCGGCGCTGAAC
Organism: Shinella sp.; assembly: GCA_033795365.1. Classification (GTDB taxonomy): domain Bacteria; phylum Pseudomonadota; class Alphaproteobacteria; order Rhizobiales; family Rhizobiaceae; genus JARYGU01. The sequence goes on along the minus strand of JARYGU010000019.1, from coordinate 12,509 downwards.
GCCCGCAAGGACACGAAGGCCTTCCTGACCCGCGACAAGGACGAATTCCTGTCGCTCTCCCAGCGCGTGCAGCTTGCCCGCAGCGAGGGCGCGAATCTCTTCATCTCGATCCATGCCGATACGCTGCGCCAGAAGGATATTCGCGGGGCGACGGTCTACACGATTTCCGACAAGGCGTCCGACAGCCTCGCCGCCAATCTGGCCCAGCGGGAAAACCTGTCCGACGAGATCGCCGGCATTTCGCTCGACAACGAGCCGGCAGAGGTGGCCGATATCCTGATCGATCTCACCCGTCGCGAAACCCAGGCCTTCTCCATCAATCTGGCGCGCAGCGTCGTCTCCGCATTCGAGGGCGAGGTGCAGCTGATCAACAATCCGCATCGCCATGCCGGCTTCCGGGTTCTGCAGGCGCCCGACGTTCCTTCCGTCCTGCTGGAGCTCGGTTTCCTGTCGAACAAGGAAGACGAGAAGCTCCTTCTGGATCCCGCCTGGCGCAAGAAGGTATCGGGCCTGATCGCCGAAGCGGTCGAGCGCTACAGGGCAACGGCTTTTGCCAATGGTGGTTGATATCGTTTTGGGATAAGGTTCGGCAATATTTTCAAGGATCGGGATTCGTCTGTGCCGGAAAAGTGACACCCTCGGCGATTGTATCGTGACCATTCTTGGGTGTATGCGCTAAAGCCCTATTTTCCTCACATTCCGCTCGCTAGACGGAAGTGGAAAACGGGCGGACCGAATGCGCGGCACATCGCCCGACGGGCAGGGCAGGGATGCAAGCGCGGTCGAGCGCGAGATGGCAGGCGGCTCGTGCCCTGCGAAATGCAATATAGGTACCGGTAACTCGCACATGATCAGATTGATTGGATATTTTTTCGGGATTGGCGCCGTCTTCTTTCTCGGCGTTGCGGCGGTCGTCGCGCTCTACCTCGGAAATATCACCAAGGATCTTCCCGATTACGAGGTGCTGAACAGCTATGCGCCGCCGGTGACGACCCGCGTGCATGCGGGCAATGGCGCGCTGATGGCCGAATATGCGCGTGAGCGCCGCCTCTATCTGCCGATCCAGGCAATTCCCGATCGCGTGAAGGCCGCGTTCCTTTCCGCAGAAGACAAGAATTTCTACCAGCATCCCGGCGTCGACGTGACCGGTCTTTTCCGGGCGATCCTCGTCAATGTCCAGAACATGGGCTCGGGCCGCCGCCCGGTCGGCGCATCGACGATCACCCAGCAGGTCGCCAAGAACTTCCTGCTTTCCTCCGACCAGACGATCGACCGCAAGGTCAAGGAAGCGATCCTCTCCTTCCGCATCGAGCAGGCCTATTCCAAGGACCGAATCCTCGAACTCTATCTGAACGAGATCTTCTTCGGCCTGAACTCCTACGGCATCGCCGGTGCGGCGCTGACCTATTTCGACAAATCCGTCACCGAGCTTACGATCGCCGAGACCGCTTATCTGGCAGCCCTGCCGAAGGGACCGTCGAACTACCATCCGTTCCGCCGGACCGAAGCGGCGATCGAGCGGCGCAACTGGGTGATCGACCGCATGGTCGAGAACGGCTACGTCACCAAGAGCGACGGCGACGAGGCCAAGAAGCAGCCGCTGGGCGTTAACCCGCGCAATCGCGGCGCCTATCTCTTCGCCTCTGATTTCTTCGCCGAGGAGGTCCGCCGCCAGATCATCGATCGTTACGGCGACAATGCGCTTTACGAAGGCGGGCTTTCGGTGCGCACCTCGCTCGATCCTCGCCTGCAGGTCGCCGCCCGCAAGGCGCTACAGCACGGGCTTTTGACCTATGACGAGCGCCGCGGTTTCCATGGTCCGGTCAAGAAGATCGACATTGGCGGGGACTGGGGCGTCGAACTGAGCAAGGTCGACCCGCTGAGGGACGTTCCGGAATGGAAGCTCGCCGTCGTGCTTGCGACGGACGATTCGGGCGTGGATATCGGCCTGCAGCCGCGCAAGGACGTTTCCGGCAAGGTGGCAGAGGAGCGTGTGACCGGCCGGATCGAGGCGGAAAACATGCGCTGGGCCTATCGTTCCGCCGACGGAGAGCGCCCAACGGCGAGGTCGCCTGCCGGTGCTCTCGATACGGGCGACGTCGTCTATGTCGAGCCGACCGCGGAAGGCAATTCCTACAGGCTCCGTCAGCCGCCGAAGGTCCAGGGCGGCCTCGTCGCGATGGACCCGCATACCGGCCGCGTTCTCGCCATGGTGGGTGGGTTCTCCTTCGCCCAGTCCGAGTTCAACCGCGCGACGCAGGCGATGCGCCAGCCGGGCTCCTCCTTCAAGCCGTTCGTCTACGCGGCCGCGCTCGACAATGGTTACACCCCCGCCTCGGTCATCCTCGACGCGCCGATCGAGATCATGGCCGGCGGCGAGGTCTGGCGTCCGCAGAATTATGGCGGAGGCTCGGCCGGACCGTCCACGCTGCGCCTCGGCATCGAGAAGTCGCGCAACCTGATGACCGTGCGGCTCGCTCAGGACATGGGCATGAATCTCGTTGCCGAATATGCTGAGCGGTTCGGCATCTACGACAAGATGTATCCCGTCCTTGCCATGTCGCTCGGTTCCGGCGAGACGACGGTGCTGCGCATGGTCTCGGCCTATTCCGTCCTCGCCAACGGCGGCAAGCAGATCAAGCCGTCGCTGATCGACCGCATCCAGGATCGCTACGGCAAGACCATCTTCCGTCACGAGGAGCGCACCTGCGATTCGTGCAACGCCAATGACTGGGAGAACCAGGAAGAGCCGGTCCTGGTCGACAATCGCGAGCAGGTGCTCGACCCGATGACCTCCTACCAGATCACCTCGATGATGGAAGGCGTGGTTACGCGCGGCACGGCTGCCGGAAAGATCACGCTCGATCGTCCGACCGCAGGCAAGACCGGCACGACGAACGACGAGAAGGATGCCTGGTTCGTCGGCTATACGCCAGATCTCGTGACGGGGCTTTATGTCGGCTTCGACAATCCCGCGCCGCTCGGCCGCGGCGCGACCGGCGGCTCGCTTGCAGCGCCCATCTTCAACGAATTCATGATGGCCGCCGTCGAGGGAACCCCTCCGTCGAAGTTCATCGTTCCGGAAGGCATGAAGCTGATCGCCGTCAACCGCAAGACCGGCATGCAGTCCAGTCCGGGAGATCCGGACACGATCATGGAAGCCTTCAAGCCCGGTACCGGCCCTGCGGACGTCTTCTCCGTCATCGGCGGCGAGCAATATGCCAGCCCGGAGGAAATTCTCCGGTCCTCTCCCCAGGCCAACCAGGCGGTCAGCGGCGGAAGCGGCGGTCTTTTCTGACATTTTCCGATGGTATTGCGGCAGCAGGCGCGGCTCTTTACATCCGCGCCTCTCATGTCTATTTCACCGGCAACTCGAAAACATAACATCGAAGAAAAAACGGATATGCGAGCGGAAATCGAAAACGTAGTTGACGAAATCAAGCAGGCCATAAGCCTGCTGAGGAGGCATCTTTGACTGGGACCAGGCGATAAGGCGACTGGACTGGTTGAACAACAAGGCAGAGGACCCGACCCTCTGGAACGATGCGGCGGAAGCCCAGAAGCTGATGCGCGAACGCCAGCATCTGGATGAAGGCATAAGCGCCGTCCGCGCGCTCGAGCAGCAGCTCAAGGACAATGTCGAACTCATCGAACTCGGCGAGGACGAGGGAGACGATGCGATCGTCAAGGAAGCGGAAGAAGCGCTGAAAGCCTTGAGGGCGGAAGCGAACCGCCGCCAGGTCGAGGCGATGCTTTCCGGCGAGGCCGATGCGAACGACACCTATCTCGAAGTGCACTCCGGCGCCGGCGGCACCGAGAGCCAAGACTGGGCGAACATGCTTCTGCGCATGTATACCCGCTGGGCGGAACGCTCGGGTTACAAGGTCGAGCTGCTCGAAATCCACGACGGCGAAGAGGCCGGCATCAAGTCGGCGACGCTTCTCGTGAAGGGGCATAACGCCTATGGCTGGCTCAAGACCGAATCGGGCGTCCACCGCCTCGTGCGCATTTCGCCCTATGACAGCAATGCCCGCCGCCATACCTCGTTTTCGTCGATTTGGGTTTACCCCGTGGTCGACGACTCGATCAACATCGAGATCAACGAGAGCGACTGCCGCATCGACACCTATCGTTCGTCGGGTGCGGGCGGCCAGCACGTCAACACGACCGACTCCGCGGTCCGCATCACGCATATACCGACCGGCATCGTCGTGCAGTGCCAGCAGGAGCGCTCGCAGCACAAGAACCGCGCCAAGGCCTGGGACATGCTGCGCGCCCGTCTCTATGAAGCGGAGTTGATGAAGCGGGAAGAGGCTGCCAATGCCGAGGCGGCATCGAAGACGGATATCGGCTGGGGACACCAGATCCGCTCCTACGTGCTCCAGCCCTATCAGCTGGTGAAGGACCTGCGCACGGGCGTCGAAAGCACGGCGCCCTCCGACGTGCTCGATGGCGATCTCGACGAGTTCATGGAGGCCGCGCTTGCGCATCGCGTCAACGGTGGGGCCGACAGCGTCGTCGAGGACATTGCCTGAAATTTTGGGCCTGACATCGGTGCCTGAACGGGCGGAATGAGGCGGGCGCCACGGGCGCCCGTTTCTCTTCATCGATGCCGGATCAGTTCGTCGCCCTTTCGACCTTGATGTCTCCGAGATCGTCGATCAGCACGGTCCAGCTCTCCGGCTCTGTCGCTTTGGGATCGGTCTTGAGATAGACGGTCGCGAAAAGCCCCGGCTGGGTGGTGATGCCGCTGGAATTCTCCGGCCTGATGTCGGTGACATAGGGCTTCATCGCGGAAAACTCTTCGAGCGCTGCCGAGGAAAGCACTTGCGGCCCCTGCGCCGTGGCCTCGATCTGCTGAAGGTGCACCTGTGCCGTGCCGTCCGGCTGGCGCAACGCGATCAGCTTGTAATAGCCGCGTCGCGGCTCTCCGTTCGATGCAGCCTGCTCCGCTTCTTCCGTCTTCGGCGCGAGACCTTCCGTCTGCGGGCCTTCCTCCCAAAAGCCCGTGCTGACGACGAAGGTCACGGTCGGCGGAACCGGAGATTGCTCCTCCTGCGCCGGTGCGGGAAGGACGAAGGCCGCAACGACGAGAAAGCCGGCCAGGAAAGCTTGGCGTATCATTATCCCGAACTCCTTCGCGTCAAAGGTAGAGCGTGGCGCAATGGCGTCAAATCCTGCTTGAACAGCGTGGCAGATCAGTAATCGAACTGTTCGGCAAGAATGCGTTCCGACCAGGAATGATCCGGATCGGAAAGAATCCGCGCCGTCATCGTGGGCGATTCGCCGACGCGCACGCTGGTCACGGATTTGACTTCGGTGTTGTCGGCGACCGCATTGACCGGCCGCTTCTCCGGCTCCAGCACCTCGATTTCGACCGTTACCTTGTTCGACAGAAGCGCGCCCCGCCAGCGGCGCGGGCGGAAGGGGCTGACGGGCGTCATCGCCAGAAGCGGTGCCTCCAGCGGCAGGATGGGGCCGTGGGCGGAAAGATTGTAGGCCGTCGAGCCGGCCGGCGTGGAGAGAAGCAGGCCGTCGCAGATCAGCTCGTCGAGACGCACCCGGCCGTCGATGACGACGCGCAGCTTGGCGGCCTGGTAGGATTGCCGGAACAGATAGACCTCATTGATGGCGAAAGCCGTGCGCTGCTGTCCGCTTGCGTCGATCGTCTGCATTTCGAGGGGGCGAAACGCATTTTCCACCGCATTCGCGATGCGATCGAGAAGATCGCCGGAGCTGTAGCGGTTCATCAGGAAGCCGACCGAGCCGCGATTCATGCCGTAGACGCGCTTTCCGGAAATCATCGTCGCATGCAGGGTCTGCAGCATGAAGCCGTCGCCGCCGAGCGCCACGATGACGTCGGCGCGGTCCGGATCCTCGTTGCCGTAAAGCGCGATGAGTTCGCGCCGCGCCTCCTGCGCTTCCGGTGCCTGCGAGGCGACGAAGGAAAGGGAACTGATTGAACGTACCATGCGGGGCTGATCGCTTCCTCTGCCAGATCACTCGGCGGTTACATCGTTTGCGCGGCAGCCGCACGACGAGGCGGCTGCCGCCGGAGAGCATTTGTGGCATGCCTTGCCGAAGGGCGCATCATAAAACTTGGAATGCGGACATCATTCGCGCCGCTCCTGTGGCGGTCATGTGAGGCGCCGGAAATCCTTGGGTGGTCGGGATCGTCACTGCCGTCCGCGGATCGTTGCCCGGGAAAAGGTGAAAACGATCATGCCGAGAAACAGGGCGACAAAGGAGAATTCCGCAAGATAGCGGATGTCGAGGCCGGTTGCGCGGTATTCGGGATAGAATCCCTCCCGGAACAGCATGATGACGTGACACAACGGATTGAACAGCAGCACGTCCTGATACGGATGAGGCATCTGGTCGGGCAGAAAGAAGACACCCGACATCATGAAAAGCGGCCGCGTCACGATGCCGAACAATTGCTCGTAGAGCGGATATTTCATGAAAGCGACATTGTTCATCAGGCCCACGCCGAAGGCCAGGATGCTGGCCAGCGAGGCCGCTTCGAAAATGTCGGTCCAATTCAGCTGCAGGTGAAGGCCCATCGTCCATGCTATGGTGAAAAACACCAGCACCGCCACGAGGGCGGATGTTCCCGTCTGCAGGATCAGCCTCGCCGCCAACGTGTCGATCGGGGCGACCGCGGGATAGCTCAGGAGGTTCATGTTCGACCGAAGGGCCGCGGCGACATATCCCGAGGTTGCCTGATAGAACTGGTAGGAAAGAAAGCCCGTGGCGAAGAAAAGCGGAAAGTTGCTGCCGAGCGCCGGAACCCTGGAGATCGCGCTGAAGACCATGGTCAGCAGCGCTATATAGGCTGCCGGCTCCAGGATCGCCCACATATATCCGCCGGGCTTGCCCCCGAACCGGGTGGACATCTCACGCACGACAAGGGCAGATACGACGCGTATGTGAGTTCCGAAGTGGCGCATGTCGCTGAACCTGAATTGATTTCGCCAGGGCCTCATACTCCTTCGAACGCATTCTGCGCAAGCGCGCGGCGCGGCGTTCACTATGCCGGCGTATTCGCCAGCCCGGAAGGTTGAGCGGAGAGGCTCACCGGCTGTGGCGCTCGAATTTGGACAATGGATTGAAGGTTCGACGAGACCCCGCCAAGACGAAAGACGGGGTCCGCCTGCCGGCCTCAAGCGGCCGGGCGTTCAGTCGGCCTTGCGGATGGGGCTTCAACGAACGGCGTCACGATCGCTTTCGCGGGCATGCCGGCCTCAAGGCACGCGGCTATGAATGCCTCGCGCGCAACGGCGCCGGGTGTGAGCCGATTGAGAGCGCGACGGCAGGTAAGGACCGCTCGCTCGTATTTCTGGCCCTTTCGCAAAGGCCATTCGCTTTCGAGGAAATCCAGGGCTTCATAGACCGTGGAGAAGGTCCGTTCCAGGCCGCACTGCAGCCGAACGGAAACGGGTATAGACCAAGGCAGATCCGGAATGTGCATGTTTTCCTCCTTTCACATTCAAACCGGATGAAAAAGAAGCGGCTAATATTTTGGAATTTTCCGGAAATTCTTCAAGAGGGTGTCGTTTCCTGCGGGAGGATTATCGCCTTACGCGATCATTCAGGAGCCATACAGGAACTATGCCGCTTCGTTCTTCGAGGAGACGGTGAGGCGAATGCCAAGCGCCCGTGCCACACCCAGCAAGGTGGAATTCTTGGTGCCCCCAGCAAGACTCGAACTCGCGACCCCCTGATTACAAATCAGGTGCTCTACCAACTGAGCTATAAGGGCATCCTTGGGGCAAGGGAGTTAACATATTCTCCGCGCCTGTAAAGGAAAAATCGTCGGTTCGTCCCTCATATCGCCCAGTCGAGCGTGGCCGGCGGGCTCGGCGTGATTTCCTTGCAGCGGCTCATCGAGCGCGCGAGGTTGTCGGCGAGGAAGTCGATGAGGGCGCGTACGGCGGGAAGCATGCCGTGGCGGGACGTGAACGCGACGTGGACGGTCAATTCGGGTGAGGTCCAGTCCGGCAGCAACGGAACGAGAAGTCCTGCCCTGACACCTCTTTCCACCACCGTATCCGGAAGGAGCGCGATCCCGACGCCTTCGATCGCGGCGCGCTCCAGAATGCCGAAATCGGTGCAGGCGAGGACGGGTGTGTGGGCGATATCGCGGAACTCGCCCGCCGTATTGACCAACGACCAGACGACACGGGTCGGTTGCTCGTGCATGGCGATGGTCGGAAACTGCGCCAGCGTCTCCAGGGTGACGGGCCCATGCCTTTCGACGAAGGCGGGGCTTGCGACGACATAGTTGCGGGTGGTGCCGAACTTGCGGATGACCAGCGATTGATCGCCGTCGTAGCTTGCGCGGACCCTGAGCGCGATATCGATCCTCTCCTCGATCAGATCCACCGGGTGGTTCGTCATCAGAATGGAAAGCCGCACGGCCGGATGCTGCTTGAGGAAGGCCGGAAGGATATCGGCGAGCATCGGTGCGAAGCCGGGCGGCATGGCGAGCCGCACCGGTCCCGAAGGCTCCGACTTCGCGACGGCGACGACGGCCTCCGCCGCCTCTACCCCCGCAAGCACGGTTTCGCAGCGTTCATAAAAGGAGAGCCCGATATCGGTGACCCGCAACTTGCGCGTCGAGCGCTCGATGAGGCGCACGCCGAACTGCTCCTCGAGAGCCGCGATGCGCTTGCTGATCTTCGATTTCGGCATGCCCAATGCGTTGGCGGCAGCGGTGAACCCCTTGTGCTTCACCACGGCTGCAAACAGGGCGAGGTCGTTCAGGTCTTGCATGTGCCGGGCTCCGGTTCCTTTTTCCCGTTTTATTGTTTCCTCAGGGAAACAGTCAATTGGAAAAGGACGGACTTATCGGGGCATTGTTTTTCTCGCATATCTCAGGCCAACGAAATCCGAATACGAGGTGCTCATCATGAACGTCCTTCACATCGACTCCGGCATTCTCGGAGAACATTCCGTATCCCGTCGCCTGACCGCCGCGATCGCGGCCCAGGTCAAGGCCGACAACCCCGAAGCAAAGGTCACGCATCGTGACCTCGTTTCCGATCCTCTCCCGCATCTTTCCGGCTTGCACCTTGCGGCCGCCAATGCGAAGCCTGAAGACATCGATGCCGTCATTGCCGCCGAGGTGGCCACCAATGCCGCCGTCCTCGAAGAGTTCCTCGCCGCCGATACGGTGATCATCGGTGCGCCGATGTACAATTTCAGCCTGCCGAGCCAGCTCAAGGCCTGGATCGACCGCATCGCGATCGCCGGCAAGACGTTCCGCTACACGGAGAATGGTCCGGAAGGCCTGGCCAAGGGCAAGAAGGTCGTCGTCGTGTCGACCCGTGGCGGACATTACAGCTCCGGCCCGGCCGCGATCATGGATCACCAGGAAAGCTACCTGCAGGCGGTTCTCGGCTTCTTCGGCATCACCGATATCGAGATCGTCCGGGCCGAAGGGCTGAACCTCAGCGCCGACTCCAAGCAGTCCGCCATCTCGGAAGCTGAAAAGGGCATCTCCGGCGGCAACTGGAAGCTTACCGGCTAACGCTTAGATCCGCACGAAGCCGGTGGCGGGTACGGGGCCGGTAGGCAAATGTCGACATTCCGCCAAATCGGACTAAAATTACCGGCCGAGGTGGCCGAATGAGCTGGATGCCGACGGTTTGTGTCCTTGCCGTGTTGCTGCCGGGGCTGCACGCGCCTGTGCTTGCGGCCGCCGACGGGCAGGCGGTCATGGGCCGCATCTGCCGCAGCGGCGATGGCGGCAGCCATCCGCTCGGGGCGTCCGTCTGCCTCGACATCGGCGGGCAAAAGCATCTCGCACGTTGCGAAATGGTGCTGAACGTCACCAGCTGGCGGAAAGTGCGGGAAGGCTGTCCCGAAGAAGACCGCCCGGCTGATCCGCCCGGCTGATCCCGATCCTATCCCGCAAGATGCTGCCGCGTGGCGTAAAGGGCGATCGCCGCGGCGTTCGAGACGTTCAACGACTTGATCGCACCCGGCATGTCGAGCCGGGCAAGCACCTTGCAGGTGGCGCGGGTCTTCTGGCGCAGCCCCTTGCCTTCGGAGCCCATCACCAGGGCGATCCTGTCGCCTGAAAGCATGCCCTCCAGCGGCGCCGGCCCTTCCGAATCAAGTCCGACCGACAGGAATCCGAGCTTATGCAACTCTTCGAGCGCATCGGCGAGATTGGTGACCTGGATATAGGGAATGAGTTCGAGCGCACCGGAGGCGGTCTTGGCGAGTACGCCCGATTCGGTCGGCGAGTGGCGCATGGTGGTGATCACTGCGCCGGCATCGAAGGCGACGGCCGAGCGCATGATCGCGCCGACATTGTGCGGATCGGTCACCTGGTCGAGCACCAGGATCAGCGGGCTGTCCTTCAGCGCGGAGAGCTTGCGCACGGGCAGGGGCCGCGTTTCCAGCATCACGCCCTGGTGGATCGCGTCGGGGCCGAGCACCTTGTCCAGATCCGAGGGAAGAACGGTTTCGACCGGGTAGGGCAGCGTTGCCGGATCGCCGAGCTCCAGCCGCTGGGCGGCGTTCTGCGTGACGCTCAGTTTGACGATCTGGCGGTCCGGATTGTCGAGCGCGGCGCGCACCGTATGCAGCCCGTAGAGATGGACCTGGTCCGGCGGAAGCGCCGGCGCCTTCCAGCCTTCCGCCTGCTTGCGGCGCCGGTCGTCGCGCGGCGTCGGAATCTCCCCGCGCTCGCGCCGCTGGTCGCGATGCGCCCGGCGCAGTTTCGCATAATGTGTGTCCCGGGCGCTCTTGCCGGTCGTGTCGTCCTTGCTCATTGCCGCCTTATAGCCGTCGCGGACAATTCCGCAAATGCCGCAGGCCGATTAAGGGCATGACGGTTGTTGCGAATTTCGCATTTTTTTGCAGGCCGTCGTGTTGACAGGATCAAAAGGGGCGGTCATATACCCGGCGCAGATCGAGGGCGGCACACGAGGCAGCCTTTCGGCCTGACATGCTTGGTCGCTTGATCCCGACGGAAAATGGAGGGATGCCCGAGTGGTTAAAGGGGACGGACTGTAAATCCGTTGGCTTCGCCTACGTTGGTTCAAATCCAACTCCCTCCACCATTCCGTAGGTAAGGATCGAACGCCGCGGGTATAGCTCAATGGTAGAGCAGCAGCCTTCCAAGCTGAATACGCGGGTTCGATTCCCGCTACCCGCTCCAAGACTTTCAGCCGCCCGGCCGTGCCGTATGGCGGTTATCTTTCAAACAAACTTGTTTTGAACACAATGGCCGCCTATATGAGGGACATCGGCATTGCTGATGAGCGCTGGAATGCATCTGTCGCTCGCAATCGCCGCAGTTGCTTTTTTGCTTTTGACCACGGATGTACTGGCACTGGTGAGATAAGCGGCTATGAGGAAGGTCGGTGCGGTTTCGCCCCGGCCTTTTTTATTGCCGGAGCGTTCGATGTGTCAGAGCAAGTCCCTGAACGTCATATAGCCGATGAAGGTGAACGCGATCACCGGTATCGACTTTATCAGGAACTCCACATATCTGAATTGCCGGAAGCGCTGCCCGACGGGCAGCCACCAATCATAAGCGGTCATGGGCATAGGGTCTCCATTGGGTTGGAATGCCTTGGCACGGCACGATATCGGCGGGATATCGTTCAGCGGAATGACGGATAAATTACCCCGTCGTTGAAGCGTTTGATCAGATCCAGGGAGGCCGTATGCTCGACGCCGTCAAGCGGCTTCATCTCGGCGCTGACAAAGCCGGCTCGCGCCAGGATCAGGCGAAGCATCCGTAGATTGGCAGGAAACGCGTTCGGGGTAATGTCGGAAGACATAACGTCCTCCTTTCAAACGGGGCCAGGGTATTTGGACCCTGAAGCAGCGGCGCCCTGAACATGTGCCGCTGAAGATACGAGACTGCGCCTGTCCGCAACCGAACGCAAGGAATGAATTAAGGTCATATTAAGAGGGCTGGCGCTCGCGGGCCGTTCCATCGGGGATGAACGGCGTCGCAACCGGCGTTCTTCCAACCGGATCGTGCGGGTTCGCTTCCCATCGCGATCGGGCTATCTAACGAAATGCATCAGAAAACCGCAGCAACCGGTTGCGGAAAAAGGATCTGTCTTCTTTGCGCTTTTCAGCCCTTCTGCATTTTTCCGAGGTGGAAATTCGCTCTTCGCAACCGCGAACCGGTGCACGGGCGACCGCGCATTTAAGGCTTGCGCATTCGTTGCGAAAGCCTTAAACGGCTCGCAAACCGGAAGGGCCGGTTAGCCCAACTTTCGTTCACAGGAAACATTCACATGGCAAAAGGTAAGTTTGAGCGCAACAAGCCTCACGTAAACATTGGCACGATTGGCCACGTTGACCATGGCAAGACGTCGTTGACGGCAGCGATCACGAAGTATTTCGGCGAGTACAAGGCGTATGACCAGATCGACGCCGCACCGGAAGAAAAGGCGCGCGGCATCACGATCTCGACGGCGCATGTCGAATACGAGACGCCGAACCGTCACTATGCGCATGTCGACTGCCCCGGCCAC
>JARYGU010000018.1:92672-115482 GCA_033795365.1 Shinella sp. | reverse complement strand
CGCGGGGTGGAGCAGCCCGGTAGCTCGTCAGGCTCATAACCTGAAGGCCGCAGGTTCAAATCCTGCCCCCGCAACCAAATCCAGCTTCCATGTAAGTCCAATAACGGCCATGGAAGTCTATTTCCTCCAAGAAAAACATAGCGATACAGCGGAAATTGCCGTCCGGTGGCATCCATGGGGCGCTGCTGACAGCCACGATTTTTGTTGGTACGTTTGCGGGTAGGTTTTAACGACCACCCGGAGATACCAACATGGCTCTGACAGAGAACGCCTGCAAGAATGCCAAGCCCTCCGAGAAGCCCCGCAAGATCAGTGACGGGGGAGGGCTGTTCCTTCTCGTTCAGCCGACGGGGTCGAAGCTGTGGCGGCAGGCTTACCGCTTCAACGGCAAGCAGAAGCTGCTGAGCCATGGTTCCTATCCGGCCGTGTCGCTTCAGGAGGCGCGCGAGAGACGCGAGGCCGTCAAGGCGCTGCTCGCCAAGGACGTCGATCCGTCGCTGGATCGGAGGGTCGGTCAGACCAGAAGGAAGATGTCCGCAGAGGTCACGTTCGAACTGGTCGCGAAAGAATGGTTCGCGAACCAGAAGCTCGCCTGGACCGAACGCTATGCCACGCGGTTGTGGACCCGGATCGAGACGGACATCATCGCCGTGATCGGCAAGAGGCCCATTGACGGCATCGAACCGCTGGAGGTTCTCGAAGCTGTGCGTGCGATCGAGAAGCGTGGATCGCTGAATATGGCCGGCCGTGTGCTTCAGACCTGCGGGCAGGTGTTCCGCTATGCGGTCGCCACTCAGCGCGTGAAGAGCGATCCGACGCGCGACCTGCGCGGCGCGCTGCGCAAGCCCGTCGCGGTAAAGCACCGTCCTGCGATGAAGGCCTCCGAACTCGGCGGTTTCTTCAAGGCGCTTGCGACCTATACCGGGGAGGAACGGACTGTGCTGGCAATCCGCTTCGTCCTGCATACGATGGTGCGCACCAGCGAAGCGCGTCTTGCCGAATGGGGGGAGATCGATCTGGATGGCGACGAACCGGTCTGGTGCATTCCCGCCGGCCGCATGAAAATGCGCAACGAGCATATCGTGCCGCTGACGCCGCAGGTCGTGGACATTCTCCGCAAGCTCAAGAAGCTCTCCGGTAGCAGCAAGTATGTGTTCCCGGCCCAAACGCGTGAGGGTGTCATCTCGCAGAACACGCTCATCTACGCGCTCTACCGGATGGGCTATCATTCCCGCGCCACCGTGCACGGCTTCCGCGGCACGGCAAGCACGCTCCTCAACGAGCAGGGCTTCAACAGGGACTGGATCGAAAAGCAGCTTGCGCATACGGATCGCGATGAGGTCCGCTCTGCCTATAACAGCGCGCGATGGCTGCCGGGTCGCCGCAAGATGCTTGCATGGTGGAGCGACTATCTCGACATGGTCGAGGCCGGGAAGGAGCCAAAGCTGACAGCGGTGCAGGGCGAGGCGGCTTGACCCTGCGGAGACTGGTCCCCCGGTCTCTATGATGAGACAGCGACGATCGAATAGTCCGGCGTTCCTTCCCATATCAGGTCCCAGGATGCGCCCGGCCGCACGTTCTGGACCGCACCCGGCTCGAAGCAGACGAGGCAGTTTCCGCCGGGTGCGCGGACGGAGGGATAGATGAGGCCACGGCTTCCGTCCCGTCGCAATCTCGCCGCCAGTTCTTGTCCCTCGGGATAGCCGACCTGTGGGTCTGGATTCAGCGCCGCGTGTCCGGGTTCGTCGGTCAGGTCGTCGAATTCTCCGATGAAGTCGGAGATCAGCTCGACATAACGGGCGTTGTCGTGGAACGAGCCTGTGAAACGGAGTTCGCGGGTTCTGTGCCATGCGACCTCTGCGACCGATACCATCACCTCCCAGGCGCAATACCAGGCCCCGCGATCTTCGGAGTTGAAACGGTTGCCGCCGGTGCGGGTATAGGTAAAGGCCGCGTTGACGTGCGTGTCGCCGTAGATTCTGAGGTCACGGTTGCGCCGCCGCCAAGCGAGTTCTCTCGGATCGAGGTGCGGATTGCGGCCGCGCTCGGCAAGAAGGCGGGCACTGGTCAGCCCTTCGATCTCGGCCAGCACATCCAGCTCATCGTCAGTGTCGACCAGGCCCCGAAGCGCCGGCGGCTTGTGGTAGGTTGCGGGCAGCAGGCGGACCAAACCTCGAACCGACAGTTCGGTCTTCCTCATGCGCCGCCCCGCAGCGCGTCGAGATAGGTCCGGATCGCCAGGATCTGCGGCAGGCCGCCGTCGATGGCAGTCTCGACCGGTCGCGCGCCGCCAAACAGCGGGCCTGTGTTCGGGCGTGTGAACCAGCTTCGGGCGAGCTGTTCGGAAAAGTAGAGTTCCAGCGACTTGTAGATCCCGATCACGGCGCTGAGGCGTAGCAACTGGTCCTTGGTCAGTTCGCCGGTGAATCCGGGCTTGCGTGCCCGCTTCCAGGTGCTTTCCGACATATCGGCGAGGCCGGCGGCTTCCTTGAGGCTCAACGACCAGGCGTCAGTCACGCGGGCATAGGCCTTGAGGGCAACGGCATTGAGGTCCGCGGGTTTGTGGGGCTTGATGGCGATCTGCATATTGGCCTCCTGTTATTCGCAATATAGGCCATATGATCCTGATGTAAAGATCATATGGCCTGATTGTGATTTAGGACGCAGCAACTGCCATCGGCAGGGGCCTTGGCTCCAGCCCGGATTGTTGTGCCCTGAAGATGAGAGCTGCGCGCGCATGGTCGCGCCAGAACGGGTGAGCGAGCCGTCCTTCCAGATCGTCAGCGTCGAGATGGAGACGTCTGGCGGTTGTGAAATTGTCCCAGCCGGATTCGAAGGAGCCCTGACTGTGGAGTTCTCGCACATTCTTCGCGACCTCCTGTGCTTCGTCGTTCGAAGAGACAGGAAGTTGCCATTCGATGCAGCCGCCGACCAGCCGATTGTGCTCGTCCCGAATATGGATGAGATCCGAGGAGAAGCCGACGGCGTCCGCTGGGAGGTCGAAATCATCCTTGCGAATTCTGGTATCCGCCAGCTCCATGGCTTCCTCGATGATGCCATGTTCGCCGAGATCAAAGCCGTAGCGTATCCCCCAGCTTCCAAAGATTGGATTGTCTTCCATGAACGACAGTTCCCCCGTGCAGGAGATGCGGAATTGCCGCCAGAACGCGTCCTCGCGGATATAGGTGCCCTTCTGGTAGGGGGTAACGACATGGGGGACGCCTTGGAAATGAAGCACTTGCAAGTTCATGATTATGCGCTCCTGAACATGCCGGAAGACGCATCGGCCCGAAAGGCGCGCTTCCGGGCGTTGATGAACGATAGTCGATGGTGAACGACATCCTCCATCTTACGATGGCGTTCGCGGTGTGGATGCTGTGCGAACCTGGTCGATCAACGCCGGGGGCGGCGGCGTAGCCTTGAGGATCGTGGCTACCTGGGCTTGCCGACGAGGTCGGCAGGCATCTCGTGTTGTCCGGGCATAGCCATGTTGCCAGCGGCTATCAGGTCCAGCGCGGAGAGCAGCGTGTCGCCGTCGACAGGGCCGGGCAGCAGCAAGGACTTCCCCGTCTCGTTGTCGTGCAGCATGACCGTGGGCGTCGCGTCGATGTTCTTGGCCGCGGCTTCTTGCATCTGCGCGCTCACGATGGATTTTGGTTGATCGCCAGAGGTGCAGACATTGATGGCGGCCGTGACACCGGGATAGCTCACGCCTGGCGGCAGGCCCCGGCCATCGCTGCGGGTATGGCGGTAAATCCAGGTGGTGGCGTCCCAAAACGCCGACTGACCTCCAGCTTCCCCAGCACATTCGGCCAGCACAGCGAGTTCTGTTGCTGCCGGCTCATGGATGGACAGCGGAAGGTGGCTCCATTCCAGCAGCATGTCCGGATGGTTGTCCACCCAGGACTTCAAGATAGGAAAGTAAGTCTTGCAGAAAGGGCACTCCAGATCGGCGTAAAGGGTCAACGTAAAGCGCGCGTCCGCGTGTCCATAAAGCCAGGGCGGTCCCTGCGGAAAGGCTTCCGGGACCCGGTTGTCACCGACGAAGTTCTTCGGCGAGTCTTCCTGATGGGCGCCATACCATTCGACGGCACCCAGGGATGCGAGCGCTGTGAGAGCAAGGCAGGCCGCACCAATAAAAATCGCTTGGCGTGAAAACGGACTTGTCGACATGCCGGCTCCCTGATGGAATGGGTGCGATCAATGGATCACGCCGACGCAAATCGTGCGGCAAAGAAATCGGAGTTGAGCGACCCCGGATTGTTTGATCGGGAAAGATGCGGAGGGTCAGTCGGCGACCGCAAGCGTTCCAGCGACCCGCGAGGCTCGCTTGATAAAACGTTGCACGGCCGGACCCGACGTCTTTTCCTGATAATGCAGATATGTCGTGAAATAGCGGGGTACGCCGGCAATCGGGCGCATGACGATGCCCTGGTCACGAGCGGCTTCGATCTTTGATCGCGCGACGATGGCGATCCCGTATCCGGCGGCAACGAGGCTCACCATGATAGCCAAGGTTCTCGCCTCAGCGGATGCGGTGATCGAGACCCCTTCTGACTCCATCATCGCTTTGATCTGGGCACTCATGGGAGCACATGCTTCTTCCGACCACATGATCAGCGGATAGTTCGCAAGCTCGCATAAGGGGATGCGCTCGTAGGTCAGCAAAGGAGATCGGACGGGGAGGGCGATTGCCATCTCATCCTGGTGCAGAGGCAGCGAGGAGATCGCCCTTGCGTTCGCCTCGGCGAGAGAAAGGCCGAGGTTATAGCTTCCCTTCCGGAGGCCGTTCATCTGCTCGGATAGCCGAGCTTCAACGAGTTTTATGGCCGTTCGAGGTTCCTCCTGCCGGTGAGCGCTCAAGAGCGTCGCGACGATCTGGTTCAGGGCTCCAAACGAAACCGCAATTCGCAGGATAGCTTCGTCCGGGTTGTTTGCCATGAACTGAGTTCCTCCGTTCGGCGAAAAGAATACCTCACGCATGAGTTTAAGTTAACGTGGTTTAATAGAAAGCATTGATCGACGGTCCTGCGAATGCAGAATCGTCTGATCAAGCCGGGCCGACCCAAGGGAAAGCGCACATATGAGCCGGGACCGGCCATGGCGTTCGGGGCGGCCGTGCAATCCATGCGCGTTGAAAAGGAAATCGCGCAGGAAACGCTTGCCCATATGGCAAATATCGAACGGTCGCACATGGGAAAGATCGAACGTGGCCGGCATATGCCGAACCTGGCGCTGATCCTGCGGATCGCAAATGCGCTCGAATGCTCTGCGGCTGATCTAATCGCCGAGACGGAATACCGGTTGAAGGCTTTGAATACGGGCGAACCGGACGATCGCCGATCCGAGCAATGACGTGTGTCACCCGCGTACCACCCATTGAAACGGCGCTGGGAACTACCCGAGTACCGAAAGATAGGGATTGTTCGGCGGCAAATCATCGAAAATCTGGTTCGGGTCGTTCAGTAGGTAGCCGTGAAGCCGTCGCACCTTCCGCGGCCCCGTCACCTCGCAGGTCCAGATGTTCAGCCCGTTCGGCTGCTTACGGTGACTGTGGAGCTTTTCGAACCTCTTCTGAATCCACTGCCATTCAGCAACACTCTCCTGCCTGGCTATGAAACCTACGCGGGGATGTTCCTGCGCGTAGCGCTGGAAAACGCCCGGACTGACCAGATAGACGGTATCTGCTGTCGTATGCACCAACGCCTTGGCGTCGTTGATCACGATCTTCTTCGTCGCAATACGATCACGCAGCCAGCCCATGAAATGCTCGCCGGATGGTTCAGCAGCGTCCTGAACAGCAGGAGACTGTTGAGCGGCAGCCGTGGCCGATGGCTTCGGCGGGCCGCCCAAATCGTGCGGAACTGGCGCGAATTCATTCGCTGAAGGTTCACTGCCTTCCTCGGTGGCCGGGGGTACGCCCATAAGATCTAGCAGAGCGTCGATCGTGCTGTCCGTCTGTTGTGGAGTGTGCTTGATCGGGGGCGAGGACGGAGCAACTTCACGCGGCACCACATCGGACGAGACAGGTGTTTCCGTCTGCGCCGTAGTGGGCTCATTCGTATCGGAATCGTCCTGCACCAATTCGACCGTCCCCGAAAACGCCGGCGGCCGATCCGCGCTCTCCCAGATCAACGCCGGAGACAGCTTCAACAAGGTGAAGGTATGCGACCATCCCTGGTCGCTGGTCACGGTAGCCTTCCAGATCGCCTTGCCCTCGGATGTCGCCTGCAGGATGCCGTGGTCCTGCAGGATGGTGAACACGGCCGTGTTGTTCGCCGGGATGCCTTCGATGCCCTGCGATAGGAGATGGGCGCGCAGCTTGTCGGAAACGGTCTTGCTGACGAGCCAAAGGGCCTCGTCGGTCAACCATCCGTCGGCGCCTTGCGGTCGATTGAGTTTTAGTTCTTCCTTGAGCAGGTAACGCAGGCCATCAAGCAGCTTACGTTGCAATGAATGTTTTGGCGCGGCCAAGGCGCGCGCGGGATCGCCGCCGAGTTCCTGTGCGACCGAAGCTCGGTCTGCCTGGACGACGAGTTCGCCGAGCGTGCCGGCGTTCTCGTACTGGCCGGCTACCGCATAGAGCAGCGAGGCCCAGACTTGTTGATAGCCGCTGAGCCAGTCGAAAATCTCCCGGCCGAGCAGGTGAGGGCAGAGGATGCCGGCGGCGGCATTGTGCAGCCGATACTCGCGATCTTTCTGATAGCGGAACCGATACGGTCTTTGCAGCGGGCCATGCCACGGATGCCAGATGGCGCCGTCCGCCAGCTCGACATGAAGGTCGACGGCGATCTTGCCGATATCGTGCAGCAATGCGGCATAGGCCGTGGCCGCGGTCCATGCCTCCGATTGCTCGGCCTGGTCTTCCGGCGTGGTTCCCGACGGCAGCAAACGTGATTGCCGAAGCTTGAGCGCATAGGCGACGATCTCAAGGCCATGATCCAGCATACCGCCGGGATAGGCGTGGTGGTGGCTCTCGGAAGCAGGGAAATTCTGCACCAGTTCTGCATAGCGTTCGAGCGGCGCCCGATACAGGAGATTGAACTGCCCGCGCGACATGGAGGTGCGTTGCCAGATATGTTCCAGCAACTTTTCCCGGCGTGGGGTGGCGAAAAGAGACGCAGCCTTTTCCGGTCGCATCAACCCTTTGTCCCTTTCGGCAGGACCAGCCGGGAGGGTACTGACAACGGACGCTGCTATGGTTCGCTTCCGTTTGAGCAATGTGAACATGCCTTTACCCGATGGCCGGTCGGGCAGCAGGCCTTTTCCTTTTCCGGATAGGCCCATTTCCCTTGGGTTCCATTCCCTTGATTCCCTTATAGTCTTTTCCCCTTGTCGGAAGCCCTTTGATGCAGCCTTTGGGCCAGCGAGGGCGAGCAGGAATGCGGTTTTCGAGCGCACCTGTTATGCGGTGGAACCATGATGAAGGTGAGCATTCGTGCCGGCACCTGCCTCGCGGCTGCCGAGGATTGCCAGCCTCATTTGCCGATGGTGACGGCGGGCGGGCATCCTGCTATTGTGAAACCAGTAGCAGATGAAATTTCGACTGCTCCGTGCCGCCAGCGCACTGATCTTGACCAGGTGAGGACGAGGCCTCCTCCGATCGGGAATTCCCGAGGTGGACCATGGCAGCACAGACCTACACGGCAGAAATCGCGTATCGACTGGGCCGGGGTGCAAGGAGCGCAACCCGTCGTTGGGCGCGTTGCGAGCATCATGTAACCGCTCGGCTCGTGACGAACGGGGTTGCTCCTGCCGTCGCCCAGCTTCTGCTTTCCGGTGTGAAATTTGCGGCACTCGGCGCATTCTTCTACATTCTGTCCTGGCTTGCAGCGCTGGCCGCGTTTGCTATTGCCGCAGCGTGGGTAGTAGCGAACAGCGCCGATGGGTGTGAGGATGAGGAAATGGAATGGCGATACGGTCATTCCGGTTTTGGCCTATATGACAAGAATGAATGGCGGCACGATCCAGGTGATTTCGATAAGCGATGAAATCCCATCGCTCGTCGATTGCACCACCATCACATAATGGTGGCAGCGCCGCGTGCTCCGCCCGATTTGGCATCCCCTGTCGAGGCTGTAAGGCCGGTCACGAAATTTCCAGCGCGAACGCCCGCCCAAGCAAGAGCCATCACCCAGAACGTCGGCATAACGATAAACATCGTCGCCATGACGAAGTTCAGCAGCATGTCGCCGTAACCATTGTTCAAACCCATCAGCGGGTCGAAGTTCGAGTGGGGATTGCTGGAGAACCAGCCGGAACCGTAGAGCGCATTCAGGACGGTGCTGTCGACCCAACGGGCGAACTGGAACCAGAAATCGACGAAGAACAGCGCGAACTGCACGATGCTGACCGTGACCAGCATCTTCAGATCATAGAGGCCGATCAGCAGCACAAGCGGAATGCAGATCACCAACGCGGTCTTCAGGAGGGAGAGCACCATCGGCAGCGCCTGGCGAACTGCGTCCATCGCCGGGAAAAAGCCGAGCGCGCCGACAGACATTCCGAAATTCCTTGCGCCGCGTGTGATCTCGTTCGGCGCGGTCATGTCGACCTGACCGCCATAGTCCGAATAGACCTGTCCCTGGTTGATCGTCTGGTTGCGCGGCGCGGCAATGGCGCGGATCACCGAATTGTCCAGATCCTCGCGTGAGATGAAACCTGCCCAGTTCGCCATGCGAGACATGAGGCCGGCATCGACCTGAGCCAGAAGACGATCGCGAAGCCCGGTTGCGGGATCGCCCCACCATTCCCGGCAATGGGGATAGCCGGCGCCGCTCGTCGTTTCCGCAAGGCCGGCATCGCGCGTGGCGTCGTAGGCCCAACCGTCGCGCGGCGTGGCGGAGCGATAGGTGTCGTAATAGCCGGGCGTGTCGACAAAGTAGGTCGATCCAATCCAGCTCACATCGTTGACCTGTTCCTCGGTCAGCTCCGGCCGTGACATGAACAGCTTCGCTCGCGCCGGGCCGTAACAGTTCAGCGAAAAGTCCCGCACCTCCTGAGACAGCAGCGGATCGTCGATACGCGTGGCGTCGATCTCCATACGCATCTGCCGCAGATCCGTGCCGCAGGGAATGGCTGCTACCGCCGCGCCGGTGATCGCCCGCGAGATCGAGTGCATGAAGAACCACCAGACCGGCACCTTCGCCGACTGGCTGTTCAGCGTCGTGAACGACTGCGACCAGCCGGTGTCGTTCGGCTGCGGGGCGTTCACCTGGCATTGTGTCGAGCGGCTGTCATCGAACTGCACGGTGTTGAGATCCACGTCGATGAAGGGAATGCCGGCGAACATGATGACGACGATCGCGACGAAGACGCGGTTCTCGATCCGCATCGAGGAGAGCACGCCCTTGTTGCCCTCGTCGGCGCCCTCGGCGCGGGCGCGCAACCATTCCTGGATGATGATGGCGAGGAAGGGCAGTGCGAACATGCCGCTGGCCACCAGCACCGACCAGATGCCGTTGTGGACGATCCAGGCGACGAGGGTGAGGTAATATTCCAGATAGTCGGTGGTGTAGAGCGTCATGGGAGCACCGGGATTTAAGGGCGCTGCAACAGCAGGCTGGCTTCGAGCACGAGGAAGGCAGCCACGGAGGCGATCTCCAGCTGCCTTAGGCGATGGCCGGTCACCCTGTCCGGTTCGCGCGCCAGCACGCGCTTGCGCATCCAGATCCAGCCGGTGGCGATGCCCGCATAGAGGACGAGGCGCCAGATCAGGAACCAGAGAGACTGCTTCCGCAGCCACGCTTCCCAGGACGGGATGTCGCCCGCCATGCGGATGCCGACGAGGTTGGCGATGGCGGCCGCCGCGATAAACAGGAGCACCCAAGCCAATGCGATCCCGGTGCGCTTGAGGAGGGGCCGACGTTTGCGAAGATCGAACGTCCTCATGGATTGGGGCCGCCGGACTTCTGCTGCTGCAGCTCGATGAGTCGATTGCGGATCGGATCGCCCTGATAGACTCCTTCGGACGCGGTGTTGCGCTCGAGCTGGCGCTTCAGGACGAACCAAGGCGAATTGTTCGACAGTTCGCGGCGCAGCTCGAACTCCGTCTTGAGGTTCTGGATCTCCCGATCGAGATTGTCGCTTTCGCGGCCGATCGCCTCCTGAGCCATCTTGTTGGCCGCGATGTTCGGCTCCTTGCGTCCCGTGAGCAGGGTTCGCTGGAGCAGGAGAGCTTTTTCCAGAGTGCTTGCAAGGGCCGCTTCCGAGGCGAGCCTGCGGGACAGGATGTCCTTGTCCGGTTCGTCACGCAGCGCCTCGACCACGCCGCGGGTGACCGGCAAGGATGCGCTGCCGACGGCCCGAAGGTTCTCGAAGCTGGGGTCCTTGCTGCCGTCGACCAGTTCCTGCATCGGCCCCCAGCGCGCGTCGAATTCCTCCTGGACCATCGGCGTCAACCCGACGCCCGGCGTGCTTTCGGTCTTGGTGCAGCTCTCGCAGGTGCGCTGGACCTGCTCGCCGAGCACTCGTGTCGCCCAGTCCACGGCCTCCTGCGGTGAACTCCAGGTCTCGCAGGAGACGCGCTCGCCGCAATTGGAGGTGTCGATCGCGGACGTGTCCTCGACATCCCGGCCATTCACCAGATTGTAGCCGGCGCGCGTCACGTCGGCGACGATCTTGATCGGCTCCTGATTCTCCCCGCCGGCATTGTCACCGCCGATCCACGGCACGCCTTCGTTGCCCTTGCTGTTCTCGGCTTCCTCGACGGCCGAGACGGCGTCGGTGCTCTGGACGGCGCGCTTGAGGACGAGGCCCTCGGCGATCTGGTCCCAGCCGAGCTGCCCGCCGGCGATGTCGGCCATGCGGTTGGCGATCGCCCGGCAGGTCAGTTTCGAGCGATCGAAGTCCAGCCGCGCCTGCAAAACGCCGTTGGTGAGCAGATTGTAGAGAGCGGGATCGGCGCGCTGGATGATCAGCGCGGGCAGGGAGGCGACCGCGGAGGTGGCGTTCTGGATCACATCCGACATGATGCGCTGAAAACCCTGCGTGATGCCGTTCAACTGGTTCTTGAGCGTGGTGGTCAGGCTCATGTTTCCGCAGATCAGGTTGCTGTTCCAGCCAACCCCGACCCCGATGGAATACATGCTTGCCGCGCCGGTCATGGTGACGGCCCGGCCGCCGCCGATGTTGTAAAGCACGGTGTCGTTCATGGTCTTCCCCTGATACTGGAAGCCATAACGGTTGTTATCCTGCGCGCCGGTGGCTGTGCAGACGAGAAGCATCGCGACACCGGCGAGAAGGCCGGTGCGCAAGCGGCTGGCAATACGAATGCGGGAGGTGGATGAGGAAGTCGTCACGATATCGGTCCTCTCAATCGAAGTTCATGCTGCCGAGGAACACCTGGCCGCGTCGCTGGCAGCAGCTGTAGGGTCGCCACAGCGCCCACGCGAAATCGCCCTTCTGGGCCTGGACGCGGGTGTTGGCGTTCGGGAAGACGGCGCAGCTATTGGTGAGCGTCGGGGTGAGTTCCTGCCACTTGCCGGTCGAAGCATCGCCCTCGACCAGAGCGCCGGCCGGCCAGTAGCCGTCGCGGGGCGTGGCGAGGAGGGGCTGATAGACATGCGGTTGGCCGCGTCGGGTCACGACGTCGCCGGCGCGCTGGGCGATCACGGCCGCTCCCTTGTGGTCGTCGGCCTGATGCTGGAAGCCGCCGCGCGGATAGACGGCGCCCCAGAGGTTCATCGTGGTTCTGGAGCCGATCTCCCGCCTGCCGGGGATCAGGGACTCCGGATAGACGGATTCCGGCAGATTGTAGCGCCAGGCGACGGTATCGAGCGTCGAGAGGAAGTAGGGGATCAGCGGCTTGCCGGCGCCCTCGCAGGCATAGCCGAAAGTGCCGGCGAAACCGCTGAACGCAGCGCCGGCCGGATGCCCGATGACGTCGGCGTTCTTGAATTTCTGGAGGTTGTTCTCGTGCCGTTCGGCCGTCGTTCCGTCACCGCCGCTGAGCGCCGTCGGGTTGGGGATGCTCATCAGGCGCACCTCAACCCACGGATTGCCGCCAGTATTGGAATAGCTGGAAACCACCGCGTCGGGGACATAGTGGCGGATCTTGACGGAGGTGCGGACCCGGCATCCGAAGGCGCCGCATCTCAGCCAGTAGCAGAGGCCGACGACGCGATATTCAAGGCAATCCGGGGAAAGGGCCGACGCGGCGATTGTCGCCGTATCGAGCGCGGCGGCCGAGGAGGCGCAGAGCAGCATGATGCCAGCGACCCCGGCGCGCAGGCGATGGGAGAGCATCATTCCTGCTCCCTCCGATACGCCTCGATGCGCGCCACGGCTTTGTCGAGGTCAGGCTCGCCATAGACGACATAGCGCCGATCGACGACGACGGCGGGAAGCGTCGTGATGCCGAGGCTCCAGGCGTCGGCGACGCCCTGCCAGGCCGAGGCAAGCTCGTGCTGAAGTGCCTGTCCGCCATCCTGCAATCGGTCACGCGCGACGGCTTCGGCGCTGTCCTGGCTGGCAGGAAGATCGGCCGACAGCCGCGCCTCGATCGCACCTGCATCATCGAGATAGACAACCGGGATGGTCGCCGGAGCAGATATGGAAACGGTGCGGGTAGTGAACGCCTTAATGTCCGCGGCTTGCGTGTCGGCGCTGGCTATCAACCCAAGCAGGACGCCGAGCATCGCGGCTGGAAAGCCGCTCGGCCGAACGCGATAGAAATGAAGATGAGGCATCGAATGCTCCGGGAAACGGTGGGTCGTTCGGGAGCCTGGAAATTGACCTCGAAGCGGTCGCCGGGTCAGTTAACAAACGGGATGTCGGATCAACCGTATTTCGCGCCGGGGCCTATGGCGCAGACAACCGCTCGAGGATGACGAGGCCACCCTTGGTCAACCCACATCGCCGCCAGCCGGCGGCGCGGAAACAGAAGCCGGGATTTGTGCTTCGGATCGATGACGCCCGGACGTAGGTATAATGCCTCTCACCAGGCCACACGAAATCAGCGATGGCGTCAGCCTGTCGGATAAGCTCGGACGAGCAGTGCGGGCCTTCGTTGCGGAAGACCGCGCAGTTGATGCCTTCTTCGCCGCGTCGGTCGATGAACTTCCGCCAGACGAACATGGCCGAGTCGTCGGCGGTTCTAAGCACGATTTTCTGACCTGGGCCAGCAAAGAGTCTGCGCTTGCGTCCGTCGCGATATTGCCGGCATGAATAGTGCCGTTCGTATAGATCAAGGCAGACACGATCCCCGTCCTTCGTCAGAAACCACAGTGGCGGCAGGCCGGTCATCAGCCCGACTCATCCAACTCGTCCATCGACAGCGTTTCGATGCCGCGCATGCGGTCCATCCGCTCGGCGATCTTGAAGGCGGCATCCAGTTCGCCGATCCCGTGCTCCTGCATGAGCTGGAACCGCTCGGCTTTCTCCTCGGGCTCGGTCATGGCAAGTGCCAGATAGAGGCTTGGCGGGACGGCGCGGAACAGCAGCTCCATCGAACGCGAGAGGATGACGCCTTCGGTGAACTTGCCGGCCTCCTTGCGCGCCGACAGCATCAGCGCCTTCTGCGAGGGATTGAGTTCGCGGAACCGGGCGATCTTCTCGACCTCGTCCGGCGGCATGGACAAACACAACCACCATTCGATCATGTTGAGCATCGGCTCGGCCGCCCGCGGCAGGTCGTCGAGGTTCTGGGTCGCGAGCCAGTACCAGGCGCCGAGCTTGCGCCACATCTTGGTGATCTTCACCACGTAAGGGGCGAGCAGCGGATTCTTCGTGATGATGTGGCCTTCGTCCGTGACGTTGATGATCGGACGGCCGAGGAACTGGTCGCGTTCGGCGATATTGTTGACCGTGTTGATCAGCGAGATGTAGGCGATGGAGAGCTGCGCGTTGTAGCCTTCGCGGGCGAAGGTGGCGAGGTCGACCACGGTGATGTCCGCCTCCGGCCATGGCGTGCCAGGCCGGTCGAACATCTCGCCATCGACACCCTGGCAGAACATATCCATCGCGTCGGCCATTTCGAGGAGGCGAGCGCGGCGCGTCTCGGGAATGGTGGTGTCCTGGCCGCGCTCGCGCAGCGCATCGCGCACATCGCGGGTCAGCACGGTGCGTTTGGCCGGCGCGCAGCGATGAGCGGCGTCGAGGATGCATTGCCTGATCAGGCTGCGGTCGGCGCGGGTCATGCGCGCCTCTTCCTTGTCCTCGCCACCGGTGATCATCAGCCGAGCGGTGATCTCCAGTTCGCCGAGCACGTCGCGCTGCTCATCGTCGCTGGCGGTCGGGTCTTCCGCAAGATCCTCATCGAGCGCGTCGGCGTCGAGCGTCTGAACCTTGCCGGGGGTGTCGACCAGCCGCCAGGCGTCGGAGAAGGGCGCAAGGCTGACGCCTGCGCCGGGCGACAGCTTCACACGATGGACGGTAAGGCCGAGGCGCGATGCGAAGTCCGCGAAGAGGCCGAAGGAATTGCCGGCCTCCACGATGAACAGCCGCGGCCGGTAGATGGCCGTGATCTGGTTCAGGATGTTGTTGAGGGTCGCCGACTTGCCGGAGCCCGTCGGACCGAAGAGGAAGAGATGGGCATTCATCTGCCTGTCCTTCCTGTTTAGCGGATCGAAGGTGACGGTTCCGCCTCCGCGATTGAAGAAGGTGATGCCGGGATGGCCGGTGCCGGGGCTGCGTCCCCAGAAGGGTGCGAGGTTGGCGGCGTGCTGGGCGAACATCAGCTGTGTGTACCATTGCCGCTTATCCTTCATCGGATCGTAAACACAGGGCAGCCAGCGCAGATAGGCGTTGAGCGGCGCCACCTCGTCTTCCTCGCGCACCGGCTGAAGGCCGGCGTTGAGGAGCACGTTGCCGAGCTGAAGCCCACGCGCATCGAGGTCGGCGAGAGTGCGGCCGCGCAGGTAGAAGGCAATCGAACCGCGATAGAGCTTGTGCGAACCACCGATCAGTCCACGCGCCTGCTGCACGTCGCGGAGCGTCTGTTCCGAGGCGAGCGTTTCGCCAACGGCTTTCCGGGCAAGCTGGTTCAGATGGGATTCGAGCCTGTCCTGCGGCGTGGCGACGAGCGTGAGGCACATGATCGTGTCCTCCGGCATCTGGTCCAGCAGCGTGTTGATGGCGTCGCCACCCTTGCGGGTCTCGCCGGTGATATGGCCGGCGGCGGGCGGCATGCGCAGCCGGTCGACCACGATGGTCCGGTGCGGCAGGTCATCGAAGCACCAGACGCCGTTGTCGAGATCGGAGCGGGGCTGGCCGAAGAACAGCCGCTGCGCGAAGTCGCTGCCGCTGGCAAGCTCGACCTCGCCGGGTTCGGCTTCCTCGGGATAGGCGGCCAGCCGATAGAAGCGTTCCCGGTCTTCCGCGCTCGGTCCGAGCATGGTCGGATGCGGATTGAACCAACGCAACAGCCAGTCATGAATGCCCGCTGCGTCGAGGCGTTGGGTCTTGATGCCGGCATTGGCGAGCCCGCCCACCAGGCGTTCGCAGGTGATGTTCAGCGCCTGCTCGGGCGACAGGCCGCGCCGCGCGGGGCTTCTGTCGACCCGGCGATAGACGACGAGGCGCACACGCCGCGTCTGGCCGCGCCAGGGCAGGCGGGTGACGGAGGTGTCCTCAAACAGTCCGCCCGGCTTGGCGATGGACCGCAGGTGATGGCCGAGGAAGCGCAAATAGAAATCACTGAAGGCGCTGCCGCGGGCGCGCGGCTGAATATAGTCTTCGAGGGACGTCAGATAGTGGTTCCAGTCGGCCTCGTCCTGCACAAAAAGCTGCATGACCCAAGGCGCCTCGTCGAGTTCGTCGAAACTGTCCTGCAGCGCGTTCTCGATGGCGTCCCGCGCCTGTGCCAGCCAGGAGGCTTCCCGACCCTCGGTGCCGATCGGCGTCAGCTCGAAGAAGGCGGCGACCGATGCGCCGTCGTCGAGCAGCATGGCCTTGGCGTCCGGCAGATATTCCACCCATGGCAGGAGATCGGCGAAGGACGGTGCGACATCGTAGAGCTTCCGCTCGTCGGCCCGCGTCGCCGGCCGGCGGTTGGGATCGCGTGTGCTCCCCGGTTCGGGGATCGCGTTCATCGCCAGTCCCACGACATGCCGGTCCCAGGCGTCTTCCGGCCCCGTTTCGGTGATCTCGACCGGATTGTTTCGGGCGGAGAACGGCCAGCGCATCAGTAGGTCTCCGTCCGCTCGCCGGGCATGGAATATTGCTGGCGCTGGTAGAGCGGAAAGATCGTCGTATAGCCGGGGATGGGCGCCGGATCGCTGCCGGCGAGATGCGGGAAGACATACATGGCGAGATCAGGGTTCGGCAGCCGGTGGAACTGGCTGTAGATCTCGTTTTGCGCCGTGCGGGTATAGCTTGCCGCCTTCACCGGCGCGGCCTTCACGTCGGCTTCCGTCAGCGGCCGGCGCAGCGACTGGCGCGCGTCGAGCAGTTGCCGCGTGCTCTGGCCGGCGCGGGCGCCGCCGCCCGTCTCGTTGGTCCAGATGTCGAGCATCGTCTGGTCGTTGTGGGGCAGCAGCTTTTCCTTGCTGGTTCCGCAGCCGGCGAGCGCCACGGTGACGGCGAGCGCCGCCAGACCGTTGATTTGGCCGTTAATCCAGGTCCTGCGCATGGGCGGTGTCTCCGATACGATGGTCGACCTTGCGGCCCTTCGGGTCGTAGTCGATGGTGAGGGGCTGCTCGATATGGACGGCGACCTTGGCGCCGGGGCGCACATAAACGGCGGCGAAAGCCTGGCCGTAGAGCTTGTTCACCCAGGCCGACATATCCTGGACGCCGCCCGCGAGGATGCGGCCCATGGCCTCGTTGCCGGAAATGCCGACCGTGCCGATCGAGCCGTCCCGGTTGTTGACGACGGCGACGCTGCCATTGTCGGACTTGATGAGCGAGGCCGCACCAGCGCCGGCGGCGGTGATGAGCGCCTGCGTGCCGAGATACTGCTGTGCATTGCTACGGCGCTCGCCGCTGACGCAGGGAATGCCGTAGGGATCGCTGATCCAGCCGAGGCCATCCTGTGTGCTGCTGTTGCCGCCGCCATTGTTCTGCTGGCGATTGCTGTTGCGGCCGCCGTCCTCGGGCACCGTGCGGATCGTCCCGTCATGAAACACGAAGGTCACCGAGCGGATCTGCCCGCGCACGCAGGAGAGCGTCCAATCGCCGGAGGCTGTGCCGCTGACAACCGCGCCTGCGACATCGGGAATGTCGATGCCGTTGGCCGTGAGGTTGTCGGGACCGATCAGCACCTTGAAGGGGTAGGGGTCGTTGACGGTCCCATCGATCGGCACTCGGCCGATCAGCGCCGTCATGGCGATCGATCCCATCAGCGTCGAGTTGGTGGGCACGGTATAGACGGGCTTGGCGCTGGGAGCGGCGGCGGCACGACTGTCGCCCTCGGTGTCCGGATCGCCGCTGAGGAGACCCTGTGCCGGACCGAACGAGGTCGGGAAGCTGAAGCTGTCGCCTGCCACGCCGCTGCGCTTCTCGCGGCGGGCATCGTCGGGTTCGACCCAACGCACGCCGTCGGCGCTTTCGCCGTCGAGACCAAGGCCGACCGGAAGCTCACCCTCCTTCAAGCTCTCGATCCGGCGCTGGAGGTCCTGGAGCATGCCTTGGGTGCGCTGCCGTTCGCCGGCGACCTGATCGCGGTCCTGCCGCATAAGGTTGCGCCCGTTCTCCAGCGCGCTCTGGATGCGGCGGTCGATGGCGCCCTCACGGGCGCGCAGCCGTTCGTTCTCGGCCTTCTGCGTCCGGTTGTCGCCGAGCGCGGTCTGGAGCTCGCCGCGCAGCTGGCGGACCAGCCCGACGAGCGTGGCCACGGTATCGCGGGGCGTGTCGCCCTCGATGCCGAGCGCGCGGGCCTCTTCCGGCGTGAGCTGCGGGCCGCTATCGCCCGACGGCTGCGTGCCGCCACTGGAGAACAGCTTGAAGACGACGAAGATGACGAGCAAGGCCATCGGGATCATCAGCCATTTGAGAAGACCGTTACTGCGCATGGCGGCCTCCGTTCTTCCGGGCGTCGATCCGGCCGATGACCGGGAGCAGCGCCTCGGCGAGGTCATGGCCCTTGGTGACGAGATAGACGACGGTGGTGTCATCAGGCGTGCCGGCCGGTCCCAGCGCATCATGCTGGAAGGTGCCGGTCGCAAAGTCCCCTTGCAGGTCACGCGGATCGAGCGTGATCCAGCGCTTCGAGGTGTTGGCGAGGCGAACGGCGGTGACGCGATAGTCATCGAGCCGCCAGCCCGCGAGCGCCTGCGCACGGATCGGCTGCATCGGCATCAGGGAGGCGAGACCGAGATTGCGCTTGACCGTGGTGCGGGTGATGCCGGCGACAGGCTCGACGGTACGCAGCGGCGCATAGAGGTTCTGTGCGGCGTAGCGGGTCAGCACGACAGGGATCGGCGTTTCCCGCACCGGACGAGAGGGTGTCGATGCGTCCTCGCCGGCCTCGCCATCGGACGCCGCCGACAGGTCGCCGTAGCGAATGGGTGTAGTCTCGCTCTCGACGATCCGCACCGGCTCCAGCGGCAGCTGATCGGCCTTGGCGGCTTCGGCGACGATGTCCAGCAGGATCAGTGCGCCGGAGTCGGCGTCCTGTAATTGCAGCCGGGTCGGTTCGATCGGCTCGCTGGCGCGCAGATAGATCGCCCCGGCGGCGCTCTGCACCCGGAGACGGGTGCCGACGGATGCGGGGACACCGACGCGGACGTTGCGGTCGATGAACACGACACGTTCCTGGCCGACCTGCAGCGGCACGGCAAGCGGCAGGCGCTCCCAGCGCAGGAGTTCGACGGCGGAGGCCGTGGAGGTGAGGCCGGCGGCGAGAATAAGGGCGATAGGGATACGGATACGGCTGCGCTTCATCGTGTGCCTCCGGTGGGGACGTCGAACAGGCCCGGCTGGCGGGTGTCGGATTGAGCGGGATCGGGAACGGTGATGCGCTGCGGCATATCGGAATAGCAGTCGAGCATCAGACCGAAGGGATTGCGTTCGGGATCGACGTCGGCGCGAACGACCTTGACGGTGTAGCGCACGAGCGCGCGCTTGACCTGTTCGTCCGCGAAATACTCGTCCGCCGCGACGTCCATGGTGACGATCCAGTCGCGGTCGGAGACCGTCTTCACCCGCAGCTTCGGATCTTCGCCGTAGCCGCGTCCGGGTATCTCGTAGATACCGCGCACCCGCTGGCGCAGTTCGCCGACCGAGCGGCGATAGTCGTAGTCGCGGGTGAGGAACGCCTGGCAAGCGGGTGTGAGATAGGACGACAGCGCCCGGATGTTGCGGGAATAGTCCTCGTCTCCGTTGGTCGGCCAGCGCTGGAGCTGCTGCCAGATATAGAAGGTGAAGGCATACACGGTCTCCGGGGGCACTTCCCACCATTTGCGGGTGCTGCCCGAACGCAGGTCCGGCGGCACATGGATGGTCAACTCCCTCGGGGCGCTCCACCAGCCGGCGCCGAGGACGAGGGAGACGGCGAACAGCGCGCCGGCGCCAAGCCGCAGGGTTCTGATATGAGACTTGAGATGCTGGACCTCGTTCTTGAAGCGGCTCATCCGGTCCTCCGCGTCGTCCAGTAGCCGGAACGGGTGATCAGGTCGGCGCCGCCGGCAAAGGGGGTGAGGGTCGGCAGGCGCCGGGCGATCCACCACTGGATCTGGCGATAGAGCCAGACATCCGGCCGGCCGCGCTTCTGGCGGCGCAGCACACCGCCGCCGGCGTAAACGCCGACGGCGATGGCGACCACGATCGCCGTGGGGGCGACGGCGATCGAGGTGAAGGCGAAGGAAAGCGGCGTTCCGACGATGAGGCCGGCAGCGCCGGAAATTCCGGCGCAGACCCAGAGCTCATCCGCGGTCAGGCCGCGAACGATGATGGGGTAGCGGTTGAGCCGATGGGGCAGGAACGCCACCGTGCCGTCGGCTCGAATATCCTGATGCCCGCTCATCGACCGGCTTCCTCAGAGAATCGTTGTGGCTTTGGTGAGCAGCCAGATGCCGACGACCAGCAGGATGGCGCCGACGGCGATGCTGAGACCGAACTGGCCCCAGGTGGCGCGGCCGGTATGGATTTCGGCATAGCGGGAATAGGCGTGATAGCTGATGCCGATGAACATCGAGGCGACCACCAGCAGCGCGATCAGCATCACCATGTCGTAGCTGTAGTTCCGCAAGGTATCCATGATGCCGGAGCCGGTGCCACGCGAGGGGTCTTCGAGCGTCGGAAGGCCCTGTGCCAGCGCGAAGCTCGGCAGCATGGCGACGGCCGGCGCCGAGAAGGAGAGGGCGGGCGCACTCGCGCGAAGGGGAAGGATGGATCGTGTCATGGCGGAATGCCTTTCGGTTGCTTACGAGAGGAGGAAGAGGGTCAGGACCAGGTAGATCGCGGCGAAGCGCACCGCGACGGCGAGGAACTGACGCTGGGACAGGCGTTCGTCGGCCCAGCCGACATAGGCTGTGCGAAGCGCCCAGGCGCCCCAGAGAAGGAGCACGGCGAAGACGACGCCGACGGACACGACCGAGACCGCAGCCGGGGTGAAGCCGCCGTTCGCCTGGAAGGCGGAAAGCTGGTCGGCGTTCATTGGCCCGCCTCCGGTCGGGCTTCCATGCGATAGTCGCCAGAAAGCGCGGATGGATCGCGCGGCTGCGCGCGGGGCGGGGCGAGATAGTCGTTGACGCCGAGCCGCAGGCGCTGGAGGTCCGCGTTGAAACGCCGGTAGTCGAAATGGTAGCGGGAGCGTGTCCGGGGTGCTGCTGTGGCCGACTGCCGGGCGAGGCGGTCGATCAGGTCGATCTGCCGGACGACCGCGGCGAGATGCTCGCGCTCCCGGCTGCCGTCATCGGCCGCGGCCGGTTGAGCGGCGAGCGGGACGGCGAGAGCCGCGGCGGCAATCGCTCGCCACACCACGGGCAGGATGAAGGGTTGCGCCATGTGTCATTCCCCGATGAAACGAATGGCGCGATGCTGCGGCGGCTAAGAGGGAAGTGCCTCAAACAAACGGGAACGGGTCGTGACCGTATTATCTTCTTGCTGAGAGAAGCACGAGTTCAAGGGCTATCGCTGAGCCAATGGAACGGCAAAGAAGACGTTGCTCAGGCTTTCTCAGGATTAATAGGTACGATTTGGCCGTATTCTTTTGTGATATGATTTTTTAGAAATATTCGCACCAGAAGCTGGTGGAGGACACCATGAGCCGGTATGGGTATTGAAGGCATGCTCGCAACTGACACCGTCCGGATGGTGAAGGTTGTCCGCATTTCGACGGATTCTTGTAGAATCGCTACTTGCGTTTCGATCGCGCTGAGATGGATGCCGACCACCACAGGCTTTGCTGGATCGCTCAGAGGTCTTCTGCCCAGACGTGGGCATCCTTGCAACATTTTTCGTATCGATTCTGACTACTGCTCGATTAGCGACTGGTGGACAGCCGCGCCAGCAAGCGCTCCGTCACCAACCGCCCAGGAGACCGATCCGGCCTGTCGGGCCACGTCGCCGCAGGCGAATATCCCGGATACAGTCGTCTCCTTCATCGGACCGGTGCGCAGGAAGGGGCCGAGGGGGCCATCTTCATGCGCGCAACCAAGCTGGGCGGCGAGCGGGCTTGACGGTTGCATCCGCGGCGCTGTGAATATTCCGGCGAACGTCAGCACGCGCCCGTCTGCCAGCTCTACATTGGCTTTCCCCGAAATGCGGGAAACAGCGGTGGTTTCCAAGGTGACACCTCGCGCATCGAGCCGGGTTCGTTGCGCCTCATCCAGCGTGAAGGCGTCATTGAGCAGGAAAGTCGTAGGCCCCCAGTCGGGGAGCAGGCTCGCCTGATGCATTGAGAGGGGGCCGACGGCCAAGACTGCGATCGGGCCGCCACCCAGTTCATAACCGTGGCAATAAGGGCAGTGAAACACGGTCTTGCCCCAGCGGTCCAGAAGGCCAGCAACTTCTGGCAGAATGTCGCTGACGCCGAGCGCCAGGATCAGGCGACGGGCATGATGTTCCTCTCCATCCTCCATTGTTACCTTGAAGCGGTCACGCTCCCCTTCGGCACGCGCGACCTGTCCCTCCAGCCATCGCAGATTGGGATAGGCGGCAAGCTGGAGACGCGCATTGGCCGCGATCTCGGTGGGATCGACGCCATCCTGGCTGAGGAAACCGTGGGAATGGCTTGCGAAGCGATTGCGCCGCACACCCGCGTCGATCACCATCAACTTCCGCCGGGCGCGGGCGATCTGCAAGGCTGCGGCCATGCCGGCATAGCTTCCGCCGATTACGATGACGTCATGCGACATGGTCTCAATCCTTTCTGTTTTCCTCGAGGGTTTTCAGCCGCCCGGAGAACTCGTCCACCAGTTCGGCCAGCGTAACGTTGCCGAATCGCTGCATTAAAAGCGTCTCCGCTGCCTCGAAGGCATCGTCGAGGACCGCATTGACGGATTGTTCGACGAGGCATTCGGACGTTTCGTTGCGGTTGCCGATGGCGAAGACAGCGGGTTCCCCCAGCACTTTATGGATATCGCGTAAGGTTACGCGCCGGAGATCGCAGGCAATCGTCCATCCGCCACGGTGGCCCTTCTCCGAGCGGACGAACCCGCCATTGCGAAGGCCTGCCATCGTGCGACGCACGACGACGGGATTGGTGCCCATGCAGGCGGCCAGGGCTTCGGACGTGACGGGACCTTGCCCGGCGGCCATGTGCAGGAGGGCATGAAGGACTGAGGAAAGACGGCCATCTCGCTTCATGTAACTACGATTATTACGAGATATTGGCCTTAGCAAGAGCAGCGAGAACGTTTTCGTTGCTCCATCACAGGTTGGGGGGGGGGGGGGGGGGGGGGGGGGGGGGGGGGGGGGGGGGGGGGGG
>JARYGU010000018.1:0-92662 GCA_033795365.1 Shinella sp. | reverse complement strand
CCCCCCCCCCCCCCCCCCCCCTTGTGCGGGCTTCCGCTGACAGAAGTCAGCTTTCTCAAACAGGGCAAAGGCTAAGCTAAGGTCGGTCAAGATCGATATCATTTCTGCCGCAGCAGGATCGTCACGACGAAGACCGCGCCGATGGAGCTTGTCACGACGCCGACGGGCAATTCCTGCGGCGGCAGCAGGGTGCGGGCGATGAGGTCGCTGGCGAGCAGGAGGACGGCGCCGAACAGGGCGCATGTGAGCGCGAGGCGGCTGTGCAGCGGGCCGGCGAGGGGGCGTGCGACGTGCGGGATCATCAGTCCGATGAAGCCGATGACGCCGGCGATGGAGACGAGGAGCGCGGTCGAGAAGCTGGCGACGAGGAAGGTCGCGGTGCGCAGCCGCGCGACCGGGACGCCGAGGCTTTCCGCGGTCTCTTCGCCGCCGAGCAGCGCGTCGAGATGGCGGTGGCGGACGAGCGCGTAGCAGAGGACGAGGGCGGCGCCTGCGATGCCGATGCCGATATTGCGCCAGCTCGCCAGCCCGAGGCCCCCCATCGTCCAGAAGAGCACGGAATGGGCGGCGCGCTGGTCGCCGGAAAAGACGAGGTAATTGGTGAGCGCGGTGAACAGGAACGATACGGCGAGGCCGGCGAGGATCAGGCGCTCCGGCCCGTAGCCCTGCGTGCGGCGGATGAGGACCAGCACGACGGCGGTCGCGCACATGCCGCCGACGAAGGCGGCGAGCGGCAGGGTGAAGACGCCGATGCGGTCGCCGATCCGGGTGATGACCGCGACCGCGCCCGCCGCCGCCCCGGCCGAGAGGCCGAAGAGGAACGGGTCTGCAAGGTCGTTGCGGGTGACGGTCTGGAGCAGCAGGCCGATGACGCCCAGCCCCGCGCCGACGGCGATGGCGAGGATGGCGCGCGGCAGGCGCAGATCCACGACGATCCGGTCGATCGGCCCGGCGTCGCCGGACGCGAGCCCCAGCGCGCGGGCGAGCGCCGCCGTCACCTCCGCAAGCGGGATGACGGTCGAGCCATAGACGACGGAGGCCGAGGCCAGCGCTGCGACGGCAATAAAAGCCGCCGCGACGCCTATGCCGAAACGGTGGTGCACGATCAGAAGGCTTCCGGGTGGAGCGCCTTGGCGATCTTGTCGATGGCGGCGATATTGTCGGGGCCGGGCGTCAGCTCCTCGTACCGCAGCGGCACGAAGCGCCCGTTCTTCACGGCTTCCGTCTCCTTCATGGCGGGATGCGCCTTCAGGAAGTCGAGGAGCTTTTCGTGGCCGCCGCCGTCCTGGTAGTCGAGGAGCACGAGGAACTGCGGATCGCGGGCGGCGACGGTCTCCCAGTCCGTATTGCCCCAGCTCGTTTCCATGTCATCCATGATGTTCCTGCCGCCGGCGGCCGCGATCATCGCCGTGGTTATGGCGTATTTGCCCGCGGTGAAGGGCTTGTCGTCGCCGGAATCGTAGAGGAACACGCGGGTGCCGCGCCGCTCGCCCACCGTCTTCTCGATATCGGCGAGCTGCGTCTTCCAGCCTTCGACGAGGGCGTTCGCCTCGGCCTCCTTGCCGAAAATCTTTCCGAGCTTTTCCATGTCCGTATAGAGCAGGTCCATCGACGCCGCCGGGCGGTCCTTGTCGAGATGGATGCAGCTTTCGGTGAGGACCAGCGTCTTGATGCCATGCCCGGCCAGCGTATCGGGCGTCACGTCGCCGCCGGGCTTCATGCCGTAGTACCAGCCGGCGAAGAAGAAGTCCGGATCGGCGGCGACGAGGTTCTCCATCGTCGGGTATTTCGGGGCGAGCTCGGGGA
The DNA here is from genome assembly GCA_033795365.1 of Shinella sp. Taxonomy (GTDB): domain Bacteria; phylum Pseudomonadota; class Alphaproteobacteria; order Rhizobiales; family Rhizobiaceae; genus JARYGU01. Next base: position 90,856 of record JARYGU010000018.1, on the reverse strand, counting down.
TCGCGCCCTGTTCCTTCTTGAACGTGTCGTCGGTCTTGTACCAGCCGGTGATGCCGGTCACGCCGACGATGGAAGGCTGGAGGCCGAGCGCGAAGGCCATCTTCGCCATGTTGATATCATGGACCACCGCCCGCTTCGGCGCGGCGTCGAAGGTCAGCGGCGTGCCGCAACTGTCGACCGTGACGGGAAAGGCGAGGGCGGCGGAGGCCGCGAGCGAGAAGAGGGATGCAAGGATCAGGCGTTTCATGGATATGCTCCGGTGCTGCGGGTGAGGGGGATATCGAAGACGGTGAGCTGGCGATCCTCGTGCGGATGGGGCAGGCGGATGAGGTCGATGCCGAAGACGTCGCGCACCACATGCCGGTCGAGCGTTTCCTCCACCGGTCCGCAGGCGACGAGCCCGCCCTGCCTCAGCACGGCGACCTGCGTGGCGAAGCCGGAGACGAGGGAAAGGTCGTGCAGGACGGCGATAATGGTGAGGCCGAGTTCGGCCACCAGAGCCAGCAGCGCGCCGCGGGCGCGCGGATCGAGATGGTTCGTCGGCTCGTCGAGGAAGAGGATGCGGGGCTCCTGGGCGAGCGCGCGGGCGATCTGCGCCCGCTGCCGCTCGCCGCCCGAAAGCGAGCCCATTTCGCGCCCGGCGAGCGCAAGCAGCTCCGTCCGGGCGAGGGCGTCCGCGACGATGGCGGCGTCCTCCGCGCCCGCCCGGCGCGCCGTATGCGGGATACGGCCGAGCGCCACATAGTCGCGGACAGGGATGCGATGGTCGGGCTGGTCCGCCTGCCCGACCACGGCGACGAGCCGCGCGCGCTCCACGGGCCGCATTGCCGCCAGCGGCGCGCCGAAGAGACGGACCGTGCCCGAGGTCGGCCGCAGCGTGCCGGCCAGCATGCGCAGGAGCGTGGTCTTTCCCGCGCCGTTCGGACCGATGATGGCGAGGCGGTCGCCCGTTGCCACATCGAGGGACACGTCGGCGAGAAGCCGGTCGCCGGACCGGGTCTCGAAGGTCAGGCCTTGCCCGCAGAGGACGCCGCTTCTCATCGGGCAAGGCCTCCGACATGCGGGATGCGGGCGAGCGTCTTGTTGCGCAGGCCGGCCGGGCGCTGGCCCTCGTTGCACCAGCCGTCGGCAAGGTCGCGGTACTGCCGGCCGAAGGCCAGCAGGGCCTCGGCGTCCCTCACCGGATCGATATCGCCGAACAGGAAGGTCGCCTTCTCCGGCGCGGTGAAGGCGACGGCGAGTGGCCGGCCGCAGCCGGCAAGGCAGGCAACGGTTTCGACGCGAAAGCCGCCGGCCGTCCTATGCGGGTCGAGCCGGGCCTGAAGCACGGGCGCGGCCGCACGGCCGGTTCCGTCCTTGCATCGGTTGCAGACGATGATGGCGTAGGTCTCGGTCATGTCATCCTTCGGTGGGCCGGAGCTGGGGAAGGATGATCGGCCGCTGCACGGAATCGCGCGGGAAGGCGTCACAACGCTTCCCGGCACACCCCGTCCGGTTGCTACGTCTTTTGACGGCAGGTCTCCTGGCTCGCGGGTCGAAGGGCTTGCCGGCCTTCCCGGTCCGGGGACCAGTGGCATGGATGACAAGCCCTCACCGCTTACAGTTGCGGGGGCAGCCACGGTTTCGGCCCCGTTCGGGTCGTCCTCACCGTGTTCCCTATTAATCCCTCCGGCTTTGCCTCGGGAACCGTCCGCCCCAGATAGGGGGCGAACGGAACGCCTGTCAAGCGACGACCTCACGCGGCCCGCCGGTCCCAGCGCGGAAAGGGGTCGGGCAGGGTGCGCCAGAGGTCCGGCTTGAAGGCGGCGGCGTCGATCAGGCAGGCGTCGAGGTCGGCACGGATCTCCGCCTCGTCCATCGGATCGGCGCCGATGAAGACGATCTCCTGGCGCCGGTCGCCCCAGACCGGATCGAGATAGGGCTTTATCATCGCGAGGAAGCCGGGATCGCGCGGCCATTGCTCCGTCGGCACGGACGACCACCACAGGCCCATCCGGCCGGTTCGCACCAGCGCGCCCGCCTGGCTGATCTCGCCGACATGATGCGGCCGCGTCGCCAGCCAGAAGAAGCCCTTGGCGCGCACGACGCCGGGCCAGGGCCGATCGATGAAGCGCTGGAGGCGCTCGGGATGGAAGGGCTGCCGCGCCCGATAGACGAAGGAGCGGATGCCGTATTCCTCGGTCTCAGGGATATGATCCTTGAAGCCGTGCAACTCCTTGAACCAGAGCGGATGGGTCTCGGCTTTCGCGAAGTCGAAGCGGCCTGTGCCGAGCACCTCCTTCAGGTCGACCTTGCCGAAATCCGCCTCGATCAGCTTCGCATCCGGATTGAGCGCGACGATGATCTTGCGCGCCGCGTCGCGCTCGCCGGGCGTCGCGATGCCGATCTTGTTGAGGACGACGACATCGGCGAACTCGATCTGCTCGACCAGGAGATCGACAAGCGTGCGCTCATCGCCTTCGCCGGCCGTTTCGCCGCGATCGGAGAGGAAGTCGGAGGACGCGTAATCCTTCAGCAGATTGGCGGCATCCACCACCGTCACCATGGTATCGAGCCGGGCGACGTCCGACAGGCTGCGGCCATTCTCGTCGCGGAAATCGAAGGTGGCGGCGACGGGTAGCGGTTCGGCGATGCCGGTCGATTCGATCAGCAGGTAGTCGAACCGGCCCTGACCGGCGAGCGCGCGCACCTCCTTGAGAAGATCGTCGCGCAGCGTGCAACAGATGCAACCATTGGTCATCTCGACCAGTTGCTCCTGCGTGCGGGAAAGGTTCGCCCCGCCGTCGCGCACCAGCGCGGCGTCGATGTTGACCTCGCTCATGTCGTTGACGATCAGCGCCACGCGCAGGCCCTCGCGATTGGCGAGGATATGGTTGAGAAGGGTGGTCTTGCCCGCGCCGAGAAAACCGGAGAGGACGGTGACGGGGAGTTTCTGCGTCATGTGGATATCCTTAATGATATAACGTAACAATTGAGGCCGGCAGATACCCGTAGGCCTCCCGCCGACCTGACGGTCAGTGGCAGTCAGCGCACAGGCCGTGGACCTCGATCGTGGTGGCCCGGATCTTGAAGCCGCTGCCCCGGGCATGCTTCATCAAGGCGGTCTCGATCCTGGCGTCGTGGAACTCGTTGACCTTGCCGCAGGCCTCGCAGATCTCGAAGGCCGTGATCCGGGGATGGATCTGCCCGTGTCGCGAATGACAGCAGACGACGAAGGCATTCATGCTTTCCAGGCGATGCACCCGTCCGTGTTCCAGGAGTTTGTCGAGAGCGCGATAGACTTGCAGAGGAGCTTTCAGGCCGTGGCTCCGCAGCCGGTCCAGGATGGTATAGGCGCTGAGCGGCTGCCCGGACGATTCCAGCACCGAGAGAACCAGGCTCTGGTTCTTCGTCAGCTTCAGATCGTGTGTATGGGCTGCCTGCGACATGACCGTCTCCGATACGTGCGTGGAGTGCGATCCGGAACCGCCGTTGCGGCTCCGGATCACGGGGGCATCGTCTAATGCGACGCGCCGGAGCCGCCGACGGCGACGATGGCGAAGGGCTGGCCTTCAACAGGAATGGTGCGGGCTTCCTTCAGCGTTTCCGGATCGATGATGCGGACGAGCGAATGCCGGGGGTCCGTGATGGCGATCTGACCGTCGGCGACGGCGAGGCGCGGCCGCGGGTCGCGCCAGTGGCCGTCCTTGCTATACGGCTCCGTTACCCTTGCATGGCGGTCGATTTCGCCATTGATCACGTCCAGCACGTTCAGGAATCCGTCCTCGGTCAGGATATAGGCATTGCGTGGATTGGCCGGATCGAGCGCGAAGTCCACGCGGCGCGTCGGAAGCTCGACGAGGCGGTACGGCTCCTTGCCGTCGGGATCGATCAGCACGACCTTGTCCTCGCCGTAGTTGCCGAGGAAGAACTGCATGGCCTTGCCGCCCAGCAGCGTGCCGGTGTAGCCCTCGGGCAGGCTGTCCGGATAGGGCAGCATCTCCAGCTTCGGGCCGTCGAGACCGCCCGGCCGGGCGATCAGCACGCCCTCCTTGCAGCCGAAGGCGACGAGCCGCGCCGACGTCGCCTCGCCGTGCAGGCCGGTGCAGGCGGCGACCTTGCCCACCTGCTGGCCGTTATCGTCGAGCACCCGCAGGCCGACGCGCGGCGGCAGCTCGTCCGGCTTCACCTCCGCCTTCATATCGGGAACCGAGACCAGCACATGCTTGCCCATCGTCACTGCGACGCCATGGTGCGGGGCGGTCGTGTCGATGGTGCGCACCTCCCGCTTGCCGTCGAGGAGCGCGCCTTCGCCGATGATCTCGGCTTTGCCGCCCCGGTCGTAGAACAGCACCACCTCGTCGCCGTGCGGAACCACATGGGCGGGCCGCTTGCCCTCGAAGGTCACGGGCAGGAGAGCTGGCGCGGAGACCTTGAGGTCGCGATGCTCGCCGTGGTCGGAGAAATCGATGCCGGTGCTGATGGCGTGGATGACGTCGGCCTCGCCCTGCGCGGCGAAGACGGTGCGGCCGGAGGCGCTGGCCGTCAGGGCCGCATAGCCCTTGAGATCATAGCGGCCGAGTTCCTTGCCGCTTTCAAGATCGATGGCGCGCACGACCGGCTGCGTATGGTCGGCGACGAACAGCCGCCAGGCCTCCTTCGTCTCGTGGTCGTCGGCAAGGGCGCTCGATGCCGCAAGCGCAAAGCCGGCGGCGACGGCGGCCAGCAGGCGGTTCCCGGTGAGGTTCAGGCTCATGGATATCCTTCCGTTTCTATGGTGAGGGATGAAAGGCGGTCGGCTGGATTATTCAGCCGCCTGCCTGAGGGCGCGGCATTTGAGGAAACCGTCGGTGATGATGTCCTTCGGCAGGTCGCGGCCGATGAAGACGAGGCGCGTGACGCGTTCCTCGTCGTCTCGCCACGGGCGCTGGTGGTTACCTTCCAGCAGCATGTGGACACCCTGCGCCACATAGCGGTCGTCGTCGCCGGCGAAGGAAACGATTCCCTTCAGTCGCAGGATGTCCATGCCGAAGGCCTGGACGGTCGTTTGCAGCCACGGGAAGAATTTCTCCGGGTCGAGCGGCGTGCGCTCGACCAGCGAGAAGCTCGTCACATGGTCGTCGTGCTCGTGGTCATGCGCCTCGTCGAGGAAATCGGGCTCGACCTCCAGGATGCGGTCGAGATCGAAGGCCCGCCTGTCGAGGAGGCTCGGAATATCGAGGTCGCAACGCTCGGAGCGCAGGATGCTAGCGGTCGGATTGATGCGCCGGATGCGGTCCTCGACCGCTTTCAGTTCGTCCGGCGAGGCGAGGTCCACTTTGTTGAGGATGATCGTGTCGGCGAAGGCGAGCTGTTCCTGCGCCTCGTGTGCCCGGTCGATCTCGCCGGGAAGGTGCCGGGCGTCGACCACGGTGATGATGGAGTCGAGCCGCGTCTTGGCGCGCACGTCCTCGTCGACGAAGAAGGTCTGTGCGACCGGGGCGGGATCGGCAAGACCGGTGGTTTCGATCAGGATGCCGTCGAAGCGGCCGGGACGGCGCATCAGGCCCTCGATGATGCGGATGAGATCGCCGCGCACGGTGCAGCAGATGCAGCCGTTGTTCATCTCGAAGACGTCTTCCTCGGCATCGACGATCAGGCCGTTGTCGATGCCGACCTCGCCGAACTCGTTGACGATGACGGCGTATTTCCTGCCGTGGGGCTCGCTGAGGATGCGGTTGAGCAGGGTCGTCTTGCCCGCGCCGAGATAGCCGGTGAGCACGGTGACAGGCGTGGGGTCGATCTTCCGGGACATGGTCTTATCCTCGCATTCGGGATGCGCCGTCGAAGCGTCCGGCGATGGTGATTGATATGTTATTACGTTACTTTTCATTTGACGAACGTAATAACATTACCTATGCAGTCGCTGTCAATCCCCGAGGACGCGATGACCGACATTTGCCTGACATTCGAAAATCTGACCCTGGGCTATCAGGGACACGCCGCCGTTCATCACCTCAGCGGCAGCGTCGGGCGGGGCTCGCTGACGGCGGTCGTCGGCGCCAACGGGTCGGGCAAGTCGACGCTGATGAAGGGCATCGCGGGCATCCTGAAGCCCATTGGCGGAACTTGTGCGTCGCACTGCCGGCGGCTTGCCTATCTCCCCCAGCAATCGGAGCTCGACCGCAGCTTCCCGGCCCGCGTGGTCGATCTCGTCTCGCTCGGCTTCTGGCAGAGGCGGGGGCTCATGGGGCGGATCACGAAGGAGGATGCGGCCGACCGCGCGCGATGCCTCGATGCGGTGGGGCTGACCGGCTTCGAGACGCGTCCGCTGGATAGCCTTTCCGGCGGCCAGATGCAGCGGGCGCTTTTTGCCCGCGCCATGCTGCAGGACGCGGACCTGATCCTGCTGGACGAGCCCTTCAACGCGGTCGACACGCGGACCATCGCGGACCTCGTCGCGCTGATCGGGCGCTGGGTCGAGGAGGGACGGACGGTGCTCTGCGTGCTGCACGACCATGCGCTCGTGCGCGAGCATTTTCCGTCCACGTTGCTTCTTGCCCGCAGGCCGGTTGCCTGGGGGGCGACAAGGGAGGTCCTTACGCCCGACAACCTCCTGAAGGCGCGCGGCTTTCAGGAGGCATGGGACGAAGCTGCGGGCTGGTGCGAGGATCGCCCGGCTTCAGCCGCCGCCGGGCGGAAGGCGGTGGCGCATGTATGACGTCCTGATCGGCCCCTTCCTGCAATACGGCTTCATGCAGCGCGCGCTGTTCGGCTCCCTCGTGCTCTCGGCGAGCTGCGCCCCCGTCGGCGTCTTCCTGATGCTCCGGCGCATGAGCCTAACGGGAGACGCCATGTCGCACGCCATCCTGCCGGGGGCGGCGCTGGGCTTCCTGTTCTTCGGGCTCGACATCCTGCCCATGACGATCGGCGGGCTGGTGGTGGGCCTCCTGGTCGCGCTCGGCTCCGGCGCGGTATCGCGCTTTACTGTGCAGAAGGAGGACGCCTCCATGGCCGCCTTCTATCTCATCTCGCTGGCGGTCGGCGTGCTGCTCGTCTCCTGGCGCGGGTCGAGCGTCGATCTCATGCATGTGCTCTTCGGATCGGTGCTGGCGCTGAACGACGAGGCGCTGGCGCTGATCGCCGGGATCGCCGTCGTCACGTTCCTTTCCCTCGCCGTGTTCCGGCGCGCCCTCGTCGCCGAATGCCTCGATCCGCTCTTCCTGCGCTCGGTGAGCCGCATCGGCGCACCGGTGCATTTCCTGTTCCTCACGCTCGTCGTGCTCAATCTGGTTGGCGGGTTCCAGGCCCTCGGCACGCTGCTGTCGGTCGGCCTGATGATGCTTCCGGCCGCTGCCTCCCGCTTCTGGTCCAACCGGGTGGGCTCGCTCTGCCTGATCGCGATCGTGATCGCGGCCGCCTCCTGCCTCGGCGGCCTCTTGCTTTCCTACCACGCATCGATGCCTTCCGGCCCCGCCATCATCCTGACGGCCGGGGTCGCCTATGCGCTTTCCGCCCTTGGCGGCCGGAGGGGGATGCTGTCCGGCCTCCTCGCCTCCCGCCGCCACAAGACAGCCTGACCGACAAAAGGAGATTTCCATGTTCAGGACGTTCCGCATCGCAACCACTGCAAGCCTTCTCACGCTGGGCGGCCTCGCCTCGACCGCCGCGGCGGCCGACCTCGACGTCGTCGCCAGCTTCTCGATCATCGGAGACTTCGCGAAGAATGTTGGCGGCGATCGCGTGGAGGTCTCGACGCTCGTCGGCGCCGATGGCGACGCCCATGTCTACGAGCCGCGCCCGGCCGATGCCGCCGCGCTCGAAAAGGCGGGCGTCGTCCTCGTCAACGGCCTCGAATTCGAAGGCTTCATGAAGCGGCTGATCGAGACCAGCGGCACCAGGGCGGCGGTGGTCGAGGTCACCAAGGGCATCGAGCCGTTGAAGGCGGAAGAGGAAGAGCACCACTACGACGAAAAGGCCGGGGAAGCCGGCCACGACCACGATGGCGAAGAGAAGGAGGAGGCCGGCCACGACCATGCCCATGAGGGCCATCACCACCATGGCGAATTCGATCCCCATGCCTGGCAGTCGGTCGCCAACGCGCAAATCTACGTGAAGAACATCGCCGACGCCTTCTGCGAGGCTGACCAGGCCGGTTGCGCGACCTATACGGCCAATGCCGAGGCTTATCTCACCAAGCTCGCCGACCTCGAAACGGAGGTGAAGGCGACGATAGACGAGATTCCGGCCGACAAGCGCACCATCATCACCTCGCATGACGCTTTCGGCTATTTCGAGCACGCCTATGGCGTGAAGTTCATCGCGCCGGAAGGTGTTTCCACGGAAGCGGAGGCATCGGCCGCCGACGTCGCCAAGCTCATCGATCAGGTGAAGGCGAACAAGGCTGCCGCCATCTTCCTGGAAAACATCACCAATCCGCGCCTCGTCGAGCAGATCGCGTCGGAAACCGGCCTCAAGGTCGGCGGCACGCTCTATTCGGATGCACTTTCGGGCGAAGGCGGTCCCGCCGCCACCTATATCGACATGTTCCGGCACAATGTCGAGACGATGAAGGCGGCCATCCTCGGCAGCTGAATGCGGCCACCCGTCCGGCGAGAAGCCGGGCGGGGCTTTCCGCGCAACTCCATGCAATCTCGAAGGATCGACAGGATGATCGGCAGCCTGTTTGCCAACCGGAAGAAAGAGCCCGCAACGGCAGGCCAAAGCAGTGCGCGGCGTCTCTATGATCCCGTGCCGGTTATGCTGCTCACCGGGTTTCTCGGTTCGGGAAAGACGACGCTGCTCAACGATATCCTGGCCGATCCGGAGATGGCGGGCACCGCCGTCATCGTCAACGAATTCGGCTCGGTCCCTATCGATCACGACCTGGTGCGGACCGGGCGCGAAACCTATGTCCGCACCACGACCGGCTGCGTCTGCTGCACGGCGACGAGCGATATCCGCGTCTCGCTCTATGAACTGCACGAGACGCGCCTCATCGGCGATATCCCGCCGATCTCGCGGGTGATCATAGAAACCACCGGCCTCGCCGATCCGGCGCCCATCATCAACAGTCTCATTCCCGGCGGCGCGCCGGCAACGGGCCTGCGCGATCATATCGTGGCGCGGCAGTTCTATCTCAGCGGTGTCGTCACGACCTTTGATACTATTGCCGGTAGGCAGACCCTCGACAGCCACATGGAAGGCTGGAAGCAACTGGCCTTTGCCGACCATATCGTATTGACCAAGACCGATATCGCCGATGCCGGCCTGTCCGTCCGCGAGGCCGTGCGCGATCTCAATCCTGCAGCAATCATCCATGATCGGCATGATCCTGGCTTCCGCCTCGAAAGCTTGATCGGCAGGCGTCCTTACTCCACGCAGGACAAGGCGGAGGACGTGCCGGGCTGGCTCGCGATGGAGTCTCTCGGCCGGCACGGTTCGCACATGCACGATCCGAACCGTCATGGAGAGGCGATCGAGGCCATCAGCCTCGACCACGACATGCCGCTCGAACCGAGCGCCGTCATGACGTTCCTGGAACTGGTCACGAGCAATACCGGCTCCGGCCTGTTGCGGCTCAAGGGCGTATTCGCTGTCACGGACGACACGCAGAGGCCGGTCGTCGCCCACGCGGTCCAGCATCGGCTCTATCCGCTCCAGCGTCTGGACGGTTGGCCGGATAGCGACCGCCGGACCCGCGTCGTGCTCATCGGACAGGCCATGCCCGCCAAGCCGATCCGCGATCTCTTCGAGGTGCTGGCGCCGCGTGCTTTCCGACGGTGGAGATCGACATGAGCAGCGCCTTCGTCAACCCGCTGGCGCGGGGTACGCCCGGCATTGTGAGCCAAGCCCGCCTCATCAAGCAATGGACCCGCGAGCTCCTGGCATTGCCTGACGACGCTGTCGTTTCGGTAAACGAACTCGCCTGCCATCTTCCCGGCTGCCCGCCGAGGGAAACGGTGGTGCTGGTGATGCAGGACGGCAAAACCACCCAGATGTCGATCCACAAGGCGATGCAGGATCTCACGAAGGGCGATGTTTCCTCTGGGTTTTCGGCGCTCATCGCGGCAACGGACTGTCCTTTCATCAAACAAGCCAAATAAACATGGAGATCGAAATGCGCATTGTGAAAGCGCTCTTCCTCACGTTGGCGCTCGGAGCGTCAGTCCCGCTCGGGCAGGCCCATGCGGAAACCCTGAAGATTGCAGGCCCCTGGGAGATCGCCGGTATCGATCCGGCCCAGACCGGCTATGTCTTCAGCCGTCTCCAGGTCGCCGAAACGCTGGTGACGGCGGATAGAGAGGGAAAGCTCGTACCCGGACTGGCGGAGAGCTGGAGCGTCGGCGAGGACGGGCTGAGCTGGCGTTTCACCCTGCGGCAGAACGCCGTTTTCCATGACGGTTCCCCGGTCACGGCGGAAACGGCGGCGGCGAGCCTCAACCGGGCGCTTGCCGGTGTCGGCGTGCTGTCGCAGGCGCCGATTGCGAAGATCGTCCATGAGGATCGCGATGTCGTCGTGACCCTTTCAAAGCCGTTCTCAGCGCTTCCGGCCTATCTCGTCCATTTCAGCACGATCATCCTCGCGCCCTCGTCCTTCGATGCCGCCGGCAAGGTGACGGGCATCGTCGGCTCCGGCCCCTACAGGGTGAAGACGCTGACCCCGCCGGCAAGGCTGGAGATGGAGGCTTCGGGCAACTGGTGGGGCGGCGCGCCCGGTATTGCCGATGTCAGCTATCTGGCTGTGGGGCAGGGCGAGACGCGGGCGGTGATGGCCGAGAGCGGCGAGGCCGATCTGGTCTTCTCCATGCTGCCCGTCTCGGTTGACCGGCTGAAGGCCGATCCCAAGCTCGACGTGCAGATCGCCACCATTCCCCGCACCCGGCTGATCAAGCTGAACGCCGCCTCGCCCTTCTTCGACCAGATCGAGGAGCGGCAGGCCGTCAGTCTCGCATTGGATCGCACCGGCATCGCCAAGGTGATCCTGCGCAATCCGGAGCTGGCGGCCACCCAGCTTTTCCCGCCCGCCATGCCCGGCTGGCATGCGGCCGACCTTCCGCCGCTGACCCGTGACATCGAGCAGGCAAAGGCGCTGCTGGCGAAGGCGGGATGGACGCCGGGCAGTGACGGCATCCTCGAACAGGACGGCAGGCGTTTCAGCGTCGGCCTCATCACCTATGCGAGCTGGCCGGAACTGCCGCCCATTGCCACCGCGATCCAGGCGCAATTGCGCGAGGTCGGCATCGAGGCGAAGGTCTCGGTCGGCAACAGCTCGGAAATCCCCGCCCGCCATCAGGACGGCACGCTGGAAATGGGGCTGGTCTCGCGCCTCTATTCCATCGTGCCCGATCCGCTCGGCACGCTCCTGAACGACTATGCGCCCGGCGGCAGCGACTGGGGCGCGACCGGCTGGGAAAATGCCGAGATGCAGGACACCATCGCCAAGCTCGCCGTTGCCGGCGATCCGGCCGAGCGCGCGAGCTTGCAGCACCGCTCAGTCGAGATCCTGCAAGCGGAGCTACCGGGCATTCCCGTCACCTGGTCGGAACTCGCCGTGGTTTCCAACAAGCGGATCGCCGGGGTGGAGGTCGATCCGCTGGAGGTGAATTACGGCGTCGCCGCGATCCGCTGGGCGAAATGACGGAGCAGGGCCGATGAAACGCTTTCTTCTCGCGCGCCTTGCGCAGATGGTCGTCGTCGCCGTGACCGTCGGGGCGCTGTGCTTCATCCTCATGCGCGTGCTGCCGGGCGATGCCGCCATGCGGATCGCCGCCGGCCGCTACGGGCCGGATGCCGGGATCGCCGGCGCGGCGGAAAAGGTCCGGCTCGAACTTGGCCTCGACCGGCCCTGGCCGGCGCAGTTCCTCGACTGGCTCGGCGATCTGCTGCGCTTCGATCTCGGCCATTCGCTGGTAACGGGTGCGCCGGTCATCGAGGAATTGAAGACGCAGCTTGGCGCATCCGTCTGGCTGGCGGCGGCGGCATTGTTCCTCTCGCTGCTGATCGGCCCGACCATCGGCCTGCTCTCCGGCCTGAAACCCGGTGGCCTTGCCGACCGGCTCGGCCTTGCGGGCGCTGCGGTGTTCCGCGCCGTCCCGCCCTTCGTGCTCGGGCTGGTGCTGATGCTGGTCTTCTCCAAGCAATTCGGCTGGCTGCCGCCGGCGGGCTTCGGCTCGCCGCGTGAGATCCTGCTGCCGGCGCTGACGCTGGCGCTCGGGCTCGCCGCCATGTCGAGCCGGGTAACGCGCAACGCCGTCACCGCCGTGGCGAGCGCGCCCTATTTCGCCTTCGCCCGCTACAAGGGCCTGCCGGAACCCGTCGTGGTGCGGCGGCACGGCCTGCGCAACGCGGCCATTCCGGTGGTTTCCTATCTCGGCCTGCAGGCGATCTACCTCATCGAAGGTGTCGTCGTGGTGGAATCGCTCTTCGCCTATCCCGGCATCGGCCACGCGCTGGTCCATGCCATCGTCGAGCGCGACATTCCCATGGTGCAGGGAACGGCGCTGACCATGGGGCTGATGTTCGTCGTCATCACCGCCGCCGTCGATGCCGTTTCGCTCTGGCTTGATCCGCGCCTCAGGAGGGCGTCATGACCGCAATCGATATTTCCCTTGCAACGCCGCACGCCCGCTTCGGCGCCAGCCGGCTTTTCGGCGCGGCGCTGCTGCTCGCCGTCGGCGGCTTCGCCGTCCTCGGGCCGCTCGTCGTTAAGGCCGATCCGGCGGTGCAGGATTTCAGCGCGAGCCTTGCGCCCATCGGCGGCGACTACCTGCTCGGGGCCGATCATTACGGCCGCAGCCTGCTGGCGCGCCTTGCGCACGGCGCGCGGCTTTCCTTCGGGCTCGCCTTCCTCACCATGCTGGCCGCCGCCGTTCCGGGCGTGCTGCTCGGCCTTGCCGCCGCATGGAAAGGCGGATGGCTGGCGCGGGGCCTCGATCTTCTGGCGACGGTGGTGCTGGCGCTGCCGGGCCTGATGCTCGTGCTTCTGCTCATGGCTTTCGCGCCCGGAAATTACGGCCCGCTGTTCCTCGGTCTGGCGCTGACGCTCTGGGTGGAATTCTACCGGGTGACGCGCGCCGCCACCGCCACCATCCTCGTGCAGCCGCAGATCGAGGCGGCCCGGATGCTGGGCTTCGGCCCGGGCTACATCCTGCGCAATCAGGTATTTCCGGCCATCGCGCCGATGATCGCGACGCTCAGCGCCTTCGCCATGGCGAGCGCCATCGTCGCGGTCTCAACGCTCAGCGCCATCAGCGTCGGCCTGCAGCCGCCGACGCCGGAACTCGGCAGCATGATCGTCGAGCTTCTGCCTTACTATGCTGAGGCGCCGGTGCATGTGCTGCTGCCCGCCGCGCTCATCTTCCTTCTGGTGCTCGGCCTTCAACTCATCGCGCAGGGAGACCGCTCATGAACGTTCGGGCAAGCATGGAGGAACTGGTGATCGACGGTCTTTGCGTCGATGCCGGAAACGACCGGATCGTCGCGGATATCTCGTTTTCCATCCGCGCCGGCGCGCCGCTGACGCTGCTCGGTGAGAGCGGTTCGGGAAAATCGCTGGTCGCGCAGGCGATCATGGGGAACCTGCCGGCGGAATTGCGCGCCTCCGGCCGGGCGGTCCTCGATGGCGTCGACCTTCTTGCCGGTTCCGCCGCCAACCGCCGCCGCCGCTGGGGACGGTCGATCTCGCTGATGCCGCAGGAGCCGTGGCTGGCGCTCGATCCGACCATGCGGGCCGGCGCGCAGGTCGCCGAGGTCCATCGGCATGTGAAGGGCCGGGGTGGGCAGGAGAGCGAGCGGCTCGCGCGGGACGATCTCGCCGAGGTCGGCCTCGATCATGCCGCCATGCTCTATCCGCACCAGATGTCCGGCGGCATGTGCCAGCGCGTGGCGATCGCCATCACCCATGCCGGCGGCAGCGATCTGGTGATCGCCGACGAGCCGACCAAGGGGCTGGACACGGAACTGCGCGATTCGGCGGCCGCGCGGCTGAGGCGGGAGGCGGAAAGTGGGCGGCTGCTGCTGACGATCACCCACGACGTCGCCGTGGCTCGTGCCCTCGGCGGCATGGTGGGCGTTATGCTGGACGGGCGGCTGGTCGAATACGGCCCGGCGCAGGCCGTGCTCGGCGAGCCGCGGCACGACTATACCCGCGCCCTCGTCGCCGCCGATCCCGAGACCTGGGCGCGGCAGGCCCCGGCGGCATCGGGCGATCTCGTCATCGCCGGTCGCGGCCTGTCGAAATCCTTCGGGGACAAGACCCTGTTCCGCAATCTCAATATCGAATTGCGCGCCGGCGAGATCGTTTCCATCGTCGGCCCGAGCGGCTGCGGCAAGACGACCGTCGGCAATATCCTGCTCGGGCTCGTCACGCCGGACGAGGGAGAGGTGGTGCGTGCGAACGGGCATGCGTCGCTGCGCTTCCAGAAGCTCTACCAAGACCCGCCGGCCGCGTTCATTCCGCACCAGCCGATCCGCAAGGGGCTGGCCGATCTCGCGGCGCTGCACGGGCGGCAATGGTCCGAGGTGGAAGCGCTGCGGGAACGGCTGCGGCTGCGCGAAGACCTGCTGGACCGGCGGCCGGGACAGATTTCGGGCGGAGAGTTGCAGCGTTTCGCCATCCTGCGCGCGCTGCTGCTCGATCCGGTCTTCCTGTTCGCCGACGAGGCCACTTCGAGGCTCGATCCTGTCAGCCAGAAGGAAGTGATCGAATTCCTGCTTGAGATCGTGCGGGAGAAGGGGCTTGCCGTCTTGCTGGTCACGCATGACCGTCATCTGGCAGATCGGATTTCGACGAAACTGATCAGGCTGGGAGACCAAAGCCCCTCCTAAAGCGATTTACGGCAAGGCGGCCGGAAAAGGCTGCCTTGCCCATTGTCAATTGCTGTCAAGCACCGTCCGCTTGCTCAGGCGCGGAGATTTTCTTGCCCGCAGTCGGACCGGACCGCAGCGTATAGATATCCTCGACATGGATGAGCACGGCGCATTTCGGCTCCTTCATTCCGATCTTCTGCGCAAAGGCGAGCGCGTTGTCGAACGGCGGGCCTTCGTTGACTATCTCCGGCTGGCCGACGAAACGGTAGCCGTCGAGCGCCTCCCGATCGATCACGGCGACCGCGATCTTCGAGCCGTCGCGGATGTTCTGGAGCGTCTGGCCGCCGGTGTTCTCGTTGTAGATCAGCGTCGTGTCGTCATAGACGCGAAGCGAGCGCTTCGGCCCGATGTCCGGGAAGCCGTCCTTGCTCACCGTGGCCTGGATCGGAAGCTGCTTTGCCAGAAAGGCCTTCATGGTGTCGTCGAGTGTATTCATGTCTGCAATGTCCTGATGTCTTGAGGGTTCGGTCGCCGGTTCGTCACGAGGGAACGATTGGGCAATACGGGCAATCATCGCCGGCGTGCTCGGCATGGCGTGCCACGCGAAAGACGGCGAGCGCCGTTTCATAGGTGCGGTGGATCACCTCTTCGAGCGCATCCTCGCCCGCTCCGTGGACCTGAAGGTGCTGAGCGAGAGCGGCAAGCGCCGGCTTGAGGTGCTGGACGCAGGCGACCCGCATCGCAAGCGATGTCGCCGGCGAGCGGGCGGCGTCGTGAAGCTGATCGCAGGCCTTCCGATAGAAAGCTTCCGCCTTGCTTCTGTCGCCATGCCGGTTTTCGAGTTCCGCCAGATTTTGGCAGGAGACGTTGTAGATGACGGGAGCTGGAAAGCGGCCAGGCCGTTCCATCGCTGCCTCGAACAAACGTTCGGCTTCCGCAAGCGCTGCCTCGTAGCCCGAGCGCGCAAGGGAAATGTCGCCTCGCGCATAGGCCATGTTCGCCTGTTCCGTCAGCTTCTTCCAGCGCTGGTCCCCGCCGTCGATGGCGACAAGGCCGTGCGGTCTGGAAGAGGGCGCCGGTTGCGCGGCGCCGGGAGAGGGGTCGTGAGCCATGTCAGGATTCCGCTCACGCGGCCTTGAGGACGTCGTCGCCCTTCTGCCAGTTGCAGGGGCAAAGCTCGTCGGTCTGGAGCGCGTCGAGCACGCGCAGCACCTCCTGCGGATTGCGGCCGACGCTGAGGTCGTTGACCGCAACGAAGCGGATGATCCCCTCGGGGTCGGCGATGAAGGTCGCGCGAAGCGCCACGCCCTCTTCCGGATGCAGCACGCCGAGAGCCGAACTCAGTTCGCGCTTGATGTCGGCGAGCATGGGAAAGGCCAGATCCTTCAGGTCGGCATGGTTCTGCCGCCAGGCGAGATGGACATATTC
This sequence comes from Shinella sp., assembly GCA_033795365.1. Taxonomy (GTDB): domain Bacteria; phylum Pseudomonadota; class Alphaproteobacteria; order Rhizobiales; family Rhizobiaceae; genus JARYGU01. The sequence goes on along the minus strand of JARYGU010000018.1, from coordinate 74,659 downwards.
GCTGTCGGTCGAGACGCCATAGACGACGGCGTCGCGGTCGGCGAATTCGCCATTCAGTTTGCCGAACGCTGCGATCTCGGTCGGGCAGACGAAGGTGAAATCCTTCGGCCAGAAGAAGATCACCTTCCACTTGCCGGCATTGCTCCGGTCGGTGATGCGGATGAAGGCATTGGCCGGCTCGGTCGAGACGACGGCTTGGAGGTCGAATGCGGGCAGTTTTGCGCCGATGGTCAGCATGATGGGATTTTCCTTTCCTGTGGGGCACGACGGTTCGGATGAGACAAAGCGGCTCATTCCGCCCCCATCCGGGAAGGGCGGACCGCAATCCAGTTTCGATTTTACGGACCTAACGCGGCAGCAGCGCCGACCAGGCAAGGACGGCCAGCCATTGCGCCAGCCAACGGTTGTTTCCGCTCAATCCGATGGTTGAAGGGGCGGCAAGCATTGAACGGCGTGCAGCCGTGTCGCTTATGTCAGGCGCGATCAATTCAGGTCTCCGGCAACGACAGGTTCGGCCGTCGCATCCGCGAGGATCGGCAAGGGAAGCGAAAGGGTCGGATCGGTGGTCGCATCGAGGACAGTCGCCGCCGCATGGACCACCGCCGCGATCCGGATCGCGGCCTGGATCGCCTGCGCCGAGGCTCCATGCTTGCGCGCGCCGTCGACATGCGCCCTTGTGCAGCCCTCGCACCCCTTCACCACCGAGGCGGCGAGGCCGAACAGCTCGAAATCCATCTGGTCGATGCCATGGCGGGTGAGCCCGTTCATGCGAAGACCGGCGGGGAGCCCGGACAACTCGGCATCGCCGGCCATATGAATGGCCCGATAGTAAACGTTCGTCATGGCCATGATCGAGGCCGCCGTGCGCGAAGCTTCGACGGTCTGCCCCTCTACAAGAAGAAGGGCGTCATGTTCGATAGCGTGGGTCAGGGCGGCGTTGCGGCTCGCGACCGCCGCGGCGACTGCCGCTCCCCATTTCTGCGACCGCGACAGGTCCGGAACACCGTCCGCTCCCAGCAGCGTGCCGAGATTGAGCTTGATGTCGCGGGCATAGTCCGGCAGCGCCTGCCGGAGGCTTTCGAGCGGACTCGTCATGGTTCCAGTTTCCAGTCTTGCGCGTTTGCGTATGCGGTTTCGCCAGTAGGTCATGGCTTCAATCCATCGATGGTGCGAGAGGCGCCGCAATTGCTGCATCCCACCTGTCCGCGGCTCCGACAGCCGTCTCCCTGCGGTTCGACGCGGACGAGGCGGATCAGCACGTCCACCTTGCTGATGGCATAGCCGGCCGGCGGTACCGGCAGGTTGCCGAACCGCAACTCCTCGCCGGGAATGTCGATAATGCGGTCCTCGGCCTCGATGTAGAAATGCTGGTGGCTTTCGGTGTCGGTGTCGTACCAGGTACGCTCGCCTTCGACGCTCACCTTGCGCACGAGGCCCGCTTCCGCGAACTGGTTGAGCGTGTTGTAAACCGTCGCCAGCGACAGGCGTGCGCCGAAGAGAATGGCGTCCTGATGAAGGTCGTCGGCCGTCACGTGACGGGGAGCGCCACCGAAGAGAAGGCGTGCAAGTGCCACGCGCTGGCGCGTCGGGCGAAGGCCCGCGGCCTTCAGCAACGCATGGGCATGGGCGAGACGGGACGCATCGGCGTCACGCTCGGCGGCAAGGCGTTTTCGGGTTTCGTCGGGAACGAGCAGCATGGGGCTTTCCGTGTCGGATGGGTAAAGGGGGAGGGCGGTCAGATGCCTTCCGGCTGGTCGCGTCGGCGGATGCGAAGCAGCACCTCGACGCCGGCAAGCTCGTAGCCATCGGGTGGAGGCGGGATATTGCCGACCCGAAGTCGGCCGTCCGGCACGTCGAACACACGATCCTCGTCTTCGGCGTAGAAGTGATGGTGCGGCCCGACATGTGTGTCGAACCAGGCGGTCGCCCCGTAGATGGGAACCCGCTTCAGGAAGCCGGCGCAGCTCAGGTCCTTGAGCGTGCGATAGACCGAGCTGAGCGATCCAGGCGCGCCGGTGCGGACAAGCTCTCCGTAGAGACTCTCGGCCGATACATGCCGGGGGCCTGTTCCGAACAGCAGCGCCGCAAGCGCAAGACGAGGCTGGGTGACGCGCAGACCCCGTTCGGCGAACATCTCGCGCATGCCGCAAGGCTCGCCGGCGCTTGCAAGGTTCCGGCCGGTCATGGCTGCAACCATTTTCGTCCTCCTCTCGAATCCTACTTGCAATTCATTCTTAATTGCAGAATATGGAAAATCGAAAGGGCGTCAATCATTTTTGCAAATGATTCCGAATTGCAGATATGGGTAAGCCTGATCGAAAGATGCAATTAAGTCCGAATAGCAATAAGGAGACGGATATGCTCGACAGGATAAGACGGTCGGTTCTGGCCGGAATGATGGGGGCGGCATTCGCGACCGTGCTGGCGGTTGTCCCCGCCGCGGCCCAGGAAAAGTTCAAGGCCGTCACGACGTTCACCGTCATCGCGGATATGGCGAAGAACGTCGCCGGCGATGCCGCAATCGTCGAGTCGATCACCAAGCCGGGCGCCGAGATCCACGAATATCAGCCGACGCCGGGCGACATTCAGCGCGCGCAGGGCGCGCAGCTCATCTTCTGGAACGGGCTCAATCTCGAACTGTGGTTCGAAAAGTTCTTCCAGAACCTCAAGGACGTGCCGGGTGTCGTGGTCTCCGACGGTGTCGAGCCCATGGGCATTGCGGAGGGTCCCTATGAGGGCAAACCGAACCCGCATGCCTGGATGTCGCCGACCTCCGCGTTGATCTATGTCGACAACATTCGCGACGCCTTCGTCGAGCATGATCCGGCCAATGCCGAGACCTACAAGGCGAATGCGGAAGCCTACAAGGACAAGATCAAGGCGGCGATCGATCCGATCAAGGTGGAACTGGACGCCATCCCGGAGCAAAGGCGCTGGCTGGTGTCGAGCGAAGGCGCCTTCTCCTATCTCGCCCGCGACTTCGGGCTGAAGGAGCTTTATCTGTGGCCGATCAATGCCGACCAGCAGGGCACGCCGCAGCAGGTCCGCAAGGTCATCGACGCGGTGCGGGAGAACGGCATCACCGTCGTCTTCTCCGAAAGCACCATCTCGTCGGCTCCCGCCGAGCAGGTCGCGCGTGAAACCGGCGTAAAGTATGGCGGCGTCCTTTATGTGGACTCGCTGACGGAAGCCGATGGACCGGTCCCGACGTATATCGACCTGCTTCGCGTCACTTCCGAAACGATCGCCAAGGGTCTGGCGTCATCGTCCTGATCTTCGTCTCCCAGGACTGAGGGCCCCGCCTCCGGGCGGGGCCGACCCATTCAAGCTCAGAAAAAGGAAAGTTCCATGAACGCCCAGCCCGGCTGGCACAACCATGCCGCACCCGCTCCTGAAGCGACCGGGATCCTGGTGGACGGTGCAACCGTCACCTACCGAAACGGCCACACCGCGCTTCGCGATGCGTCCTTCCGGATACCGACCGGCACGATCACCGCGCTGGTCGGGGTGAATGGCTCGGGCAAGTCGACGCTGTTCAAGGCGATCATGGGATTCGTGCGCCTTGCAAAGGGCGAGATCCGCGTGCTCGGCATGCCCGTCGAGGAGGCGCTGCGCCGGAACCTTGTCGCCTATGTGCCGCAGGCCGAGGAGGTCGACTGGAACTTCCCGGTTCTGGTCGAGGACGTCGTGATGATGGGCCGCTACGGCCATATGGGCATGATGCGCATTCCCAGGCCGGCCGATCACGAGGCGGTGGCGGTGGCGCTCGCCCGCGTCAACATGACGGAGTTTCGCAAGCGCCAGATCGGAGAACTGTCCGGCGGCCAGAAGAAGCGCGTCTTCCTCGCCCGCGCGCTGGCACAGGATGGCCGCGTCATTCTGCTCGACGAGCCCTTTACCGGCGTCGACGTCAAGACCGAGGACCAGATCATCAAGCTTCTCCGGGAATTGCGCGACGAGGGCCGCGTCATGCTGGTCTCGACGCACAATCTCGGCTCCGTTCCGGAATTCTGCGACCGCACCGTCCTGATCAAGGGCACGGTGCTGGCTTATGGGCCGACGGTCGAGACCTTCACACAGGACAATCTCGAAAAGGCTTTCGGCGGCGTTCTTCGCCATTTCGTGCTGAACGAGGCGCAAAACGGCCGTCCCACATCCGTCGGCGTCATAACCGACGATGAACGCCCCTTGATCCTGCAAGGGGGAAAGGCGACCGCGCGTCGTGCGGAACCGACAGAGGGAGACCGGGAATGATTGCCGGTGCCTTCGAACCCTTTACCTATGACTATATGCTGAACGCCATGTGGGTCTCGGCGCTGGTCGGCGGCGTCTGCGCCTTCCTGTCATGCTACCTCATGCTCAAGGGCTGGTCGCTGATCGGCGACGCGCTTTCCCATGCGATCGTTCCGGGCGTCGCCGGCGCCTACATGCTCGGCCTGCCATTCTCGATCGGCGCCTTCTTCTCGGGCGGTCTTGCCGCGGCCGCGATGCTCTTCCTCAACCAGCGCACCAAGCTCAGGGAGGACGCCATCATCGGCCTGACCTTCTCGGCCTTTTTCGGGCTCGGCCTGTTCATGGTCTCGATCTCCCCCACCTCGGTCAGCATCCAGACGATCGTGCTCGGCAACATCCTGGCGATCACGCCCGGCGACACGCTCCAGCTCGCGATTATAGGGTTTGTTTCCCTCGCTATCCTGCTGGTGAAATGGAAAGACCTGATGGTGGTCTTCTTCGATGAGAACCACGCGCGTTCCATCGGCCTCAATCCGACGGCCCTCAAGATCATGTTCTTCACGCTGTTGTCGGCGTCGACGGTTGCCGCCTTGCAGACCGTAGGGGCTTTCCTCGTCATCTGCATGGTGGTGACGCCCGGCGCGACCGCCTATCTGCTGACCGACCGTTTCCCCCGGCTGCTGGTTATCGCCGTCATCATCGGTTCGACGACGAGCTTCGTCGGTGCCTATGCAAGCTATTTCCTCGACGGTGCGACTGGCGGCATCATCGTTTGCCTCCAGACGTTGATCTTCCTCATCGCCTTCTTCTTCGCACCCAAGCACGGAATGCTGGCGGCTCGCCGCCGCGCCGCCCATGCACTGGAGGCAGGACTGTGAGCTTCATCGATATCCTTCTGACCCCATTCCAGTTCGATTTCATGGTCAATGCGCTGGTAATCTCGGTCATCGTCGCCGTGCCGATGGCGCTTCTGTCCTGCTTCCTCGTGCTGAAGGGCTGGTCCCTGATGGGCGACGCGATCAGCCATGCGGTGTTTCCCGGCGTCGTCATCGCCTACATCGTCGGCTTTCCCTTTGCCGTCGGCGCCTTCGCCGCGGGCATGTTCTGCGCCATCGCAACCGGCTTCCTGAAGGACAACAGCCGCATCAAGCAGGACACGGTGATGGGTATCGTCTTCTCCGGCATGTTCGGATTCGGGCTGGTGCTCTACGTCAAGATCCGCTCCGACGTACATCTCGACCACATCCTCTTCGGCGACATGCTCGGCGTCTCCTGGCGCGATATCGGCGAGGCGGCTTTCATTGCTGCGCTCACGGCCGTCGTGATTGGTATCAAATGGAAGGATTTCCTGCTGCATGCCTTTGATCCGGCGCAGGCGAGGGCCGTCGGTCTGCGCGTGAACCTGCTGCATTACGGCCTGCTCAGCCTGATTTCGCTGACCATCGTCGGTGCGCTTCAGGCCGTCGGCATCATCCTGGCCATCGCCATGCTGATCGCGCCCGGTGCCATTGCCTTCCTGCTGACCCGCACCTTCAGCACGATGCTTGTCCTGGCGGTCGCAGTGGCCGCGATCGGGTCGTTCCTCGGCGTCTATCTTTCCTTCTTCATCGACAGTGCACCGGCGCCGACCATCGTGCTCCTGCTGTCGATCGTCTTCGTGTGCGCCTTCATCCATGCCACCCGCAAGACGGCGCGGACCGACGCGAGCGAGGCCGTTTGATCATGGGAAGCCGCCGTTTACGCGAAGCGCAGCAGCAAACCGATCGCCTGCTGGGCATCCGCCAGCCCTACAGGCCAAGACTGCCTGCCCTGGCGCGGATCATCATGGGTTCGGGTCTGTTCCGGCGACTGATGAATTGGCTCGACGCCGGGAGGAGCGTCACTCGGCGCCTACCGCCGGCGGCCCTGCCGTCCATCGAGCAGCCGCAAGGGGAACAGCCGCCGGAAACCGAGGGCCTGACCGGCATCGGGCGATAAACCTCGCAGGTAGTCCCAACCGTACTTCGATCATTCGCCGGGTCACTTCAGGCGGCGCACATAGATTTCCAGCTTGTGGCTGACGATCTCGAAGCCATGTTTTCTTGCGATCTCCTCCTGAAGTCGCTCGATCTCATCGGACCGGAATTCCACGACATCGCCCGTCTCGACGTCAATCAGATGGTCGTGATGTTCCTGTGCGGCGCTCTCGAAGCGGGCGCGCCCGTCGCTGAAGACGTGTTTCTCCAGCACGCCCTTTTCCCGGAAAAGGTTGAGCGTTCGATAGACGGTGGCGATTGCGATGCCTGGATCGATTGCAGTCACCCGCCGGTGCAATTCAACGGCATCCGGATGATCGTCGGCGTCCGCCAATACGTCCAGAATGACCCGGCGTGGCCCGGTAAGCCGTAGTCCGTGCTGCCTGCAAAGGCTTGTGATATCGTTCTTGAAATGCACGGTTTTTCCCGAGATGAAATGCCCGTCCGCGATGAGCAACGGCGATTGCTTTGTATCTACGGCTGTTGCGTCGCAATTGCAAAGTGTCGACTTTGGGGTCGACGCGGCGCCTGGGAACGGGCGAGAAAAGCACGTTGCCGGAGCTCGTGAATAGTGAAGGGCAGCTGTCCATGCGAATTCGCTCGAAAGCTGCCAGTCTATTTCCCACCTCAAATGCCGATGGGATTCACCGCTCGTGCGCTCGTCACAGGTATTTTTTGAAGCTACCGGCGAACACATCCATCGCGATGCCAAGGAGGATCGCGCTCGGCAGCAGGATCAGCAGCGGATGCACGCTGATCGGCAAGGCGAGGTAGATCACCCACGGCGCGACGGCGAGCGGCATCAGCGACGCCTTGGCGCGGTGATAAACAAAACCGGATTCCCTGCCTGCGCCGAACCGGCGGATGTCGCGGCGGACGAGCCCGTCGATCAGGCCGACGAAGGCCGCAAGGACGAACAGCGGCAGAGTGAGCACCAGCACCAGCAGCCGGACGATGAACACCAGCAGCACGAAGGCGGCCGCGATCAGGTAGCTTTCGGTCCAGACGTAGACCAGGCTGATGTAATAGCGGAAGTCGCGGGCCGCGCCGCGGGATGGTGCGCTCGCCTGACTTGACGCCGAAGCCATCCATTCCGTCAGGCCACTCTTCACGAAGATCCATTCGTAGGTTTGTTCGACCAGCCAATGCGCGGTCCGGCCGGGCTCCTGCACCACGGCGCTGCGGGTAAAATTTTGCGAGAGCTGGGCCAGTTCGTAGTCGAGCATGTTGGAGGCGTGATGCCAGCTTTCCTCCGGCCAGAAGAAATACATGCAGACGCATTCGATGGCGATGCTGAGGAGGAGCGAGCCGGCCAGCACGCCGAGCAGGCGGAACGGCAGCGTGATCAGGCTGGCGATCAGCCCCTGCTGTTGGTCCTGTTGCCGGGCGGCAGCTGCGGCCGGATCGCTCATGCGCCGGCCTCATGCCCGTCCTCATCCGCCTCAAGATGCCGGAAGCTCTCAACCAGGTCGTCCGGCAGTGGTGCCTCCTGCAGGTCGGGAGTGCCCTGGTTGTCCCACCAGTCGGTGGCCTCGACATAGTGCTGGCGCATGTAGCCGGCGAGCTGCTGGAGATCCTTCGGCATATGCTCGTCCGGGTCCGGCGCCGGCAAGGGCATGCGGATCTTCCAGAGATTGCCGCCTTCCAGCAGCGCGAAGGCCTGTCCCTTCGGCAGGCCGACGACATGCGCCGGCTCGATCAGCGGCACGGAGGTCGAGGTGATGCGATCCTGCGTGTTGCTGGTAAAATCCGTCTTGCCGCGAATGTCGGAGCTGTCGGTCGCGCCGCTGACGATCGCCGTCGTATAGACCTCGACTTTCGGCAGTTGCCTGGTCAGCAGTTCGGCGGTTGCCGTCTCGCGCACCCGCAGCATGAACAGGTTGTTGAAGTTGCCGATGACTTGCCCGGCCTTGGCGCGGTTGCCGATGCGCGCCTCGATGTCGGAGAGCGTCTGGGTATAGGCAGTGACCTGAAGCCCGGCCCCGCCGCCCTTGTTGACCATCGGGATGAACTCGTCGCCCATGAGTTCGTTGAACTCGTCGGCATGGACGTTGATCGGCACCTTCGCGCCGGCGTCCGCGCCCGGCAGGCCGTCATCGACGCCGAACTTGTAAATATGGCCGGCGACCGACACGAGATCGGAAAACATGCTGTTGCCGACAGCGGCGGCGACCTCGGCGTCCGACAACGCGTCTAGCCCGACATAAACGACGGCGCGCTTTCTGATGATCTGCATCCAGTCGAAGATCGGGCGCGGATCGCGCAGGTCCGAATAGTTCGGGGCGAGCAGTTGCGCCGTCTTGCCGGTCGTGAGCTTTTCGAGGAGCGGCAGGAGGCTGGCGACGATCTTGTCGAAATACGTCCGGTCGTAGCGCACCGCCGAGCGCAGACCGTCCAGCACCGGATCGTAAACCCGGACCTGCGACAGATATTGTTCAAGCGCGACGACGCGCTTCTCGCGGCCGACCATGTGGCGGGGGATGGTTTTGTCATTCAGCCTCGCCTCGATCTGGACGATGACCTCCCATGCCTTCGGCTCGTTCTTTGCGAAGAAGGACTGCGCGTATTCGATGAAGAGGGCGTCGATATTGACGACGTGTCGCTGGATCAGCAGGTAGTCGGGGCGCTGCCCCAGTTCCACCAGTGCCCTTGCGATGATGTTGACGAAGCGCCAGGCGAATTCGCGAAACGCGGCGGAGTTGCCTTCGCCGGAAAGCTGGCCGGCGATGCGGGTGGCAACCTCGGAAATCCGCCCGAAGCGGCCGACCGCGTTGTAGCGTGCGGAAATGTCCGGCCAGCCCAGGTGGAAGACATAGAATTCTCCCTCGCGGCCGGCACGCTTTGCCTCGGCATACATGCGCTTGAGAAGGTCGGCATCGCCTTTAGGATCGAAAACGATCACCACCTCATGCTCACCGGTGGCGTTTCGGCGGCGGATGTCCTGCGTGATGAACAGTTCGGCCAGCCGCGTCTTGCCGACGCGGGTGGTGCCGAGGATGAGGGAGTGCCCGACACGCTCGCCGAGCGGCAGAGTGACATCGCCCTCATGCGGCTCGATGCCGTGCAGCCGTGGCATGCCGCCGACGGGCGGCAGCGGCCGCACCGGGTTCAAGGGACTGTCCCATCCCGTGAGGCGGGCGAGCTTCGGGAGCGGCGACGGCGCGAACTCCAGCCTCTGCTCGAGGCGGCGGGCGAAACGATAGAGCGCCGTCGGTTCGACATAGGGACGGAACTCGGGGCGATAGGTCTGCATCAGCCGATGGGTATGGCGCTGTTCCCAGCGAAACCCCCGGCCGATGAACAGGCGCTGCCGGCTGACCGGGACGTTTCGGCTGGTCATGACATAGCGAGGCAGGCGCCTGATGTTACGGCGGTAGCGCAGGATCGCCAGCGCATCGCGCAGGCGGATCGCGCCGAAGGCCACGAAGGCGGCCGATGAACCGAGACCGACCACAGGGCTCAGCGCCAGCGACCAGGGGGCGACAAGGCAGACCAGCGCCGCGCCCGCGCAAACGGCGACGGTGTGAAGTTCGACGGCCGGCCGCAGCAGCACCTCGACCGAATGGGGATTGGCCATGGCCGTCGCCTCATTGCTCGATGCCGGTCGCGGTGATCAGCACGGGATAGTGGCGAAGGCCGAGCCTTGCGGCAAGGTCGTCGCCGGAGGAGGGGGAGAGCGTCAGGCCGCCGGCCAGTTTGCGGAGATCGGTCAGTGCCTCAGCCGTCTCGACATTGACCACCAGACCGACCGCGTTCAGGTCGCGCAGGATTTCGTCGCGCTCGCGAAGCCAGTTACGAGACCGCTCGTCGTCGCCGATGAGGAAGATCGGTGTGAGGCCGGGCGCCAGGATGACCCGGCGGGGCTCGTCGCCCGGCGTCAGGCGCTCGGAGCGAACCGGCAGCATGTCCGCCTCGGAGAAGGTCGCTGACGGCCGTGCAGGCGCTACGACGATCGGTCCGGCCGGCTGTCCGGGCTTCGGCGGCAGGTCGAGCGCCTGGTAGAAGGGCAGCGCGGAGACGCCGCCATGGTCCTCGACCACGATCAGCGGCTGGGGCTGGGCGAGCGCCGGGACACCGGCCAGCAGCAGCACGGCGATGGACGCCAGGATGGGCGCTCCGAACATAGATCGAAAGGTCATGATGGATTGCTCCTTGCTATGGGCTGGGAAGGCGTCACGTCAGCGGCGTCCATGGCCGGTGCCGAAATCGGCCGGGCATCGGCGTTCGTGGTATCGGAGGCCGTTTGCTGGTCGGACTGGGCGCGCAGATATGCGAGGACCGGCGCGGCCAGAAGGCTGAGCCAGAGTTTCCCGACGACCTGCCCGGCGAGGAAATCGAGCGACCCGAAGGCCAGCCAGAGGAAGAGTGCGCTATCGACCAGCGCGCCGGCGAAGCCGCTCGCAACGAGGGCGAGACCGGGTCTGCGCCGCCGCAGCGGCGTATAGACGATGAGGTCGGTCAGTTCAGCTAGGAGGAAGGCTGCGGCTGACGCAAGGACAAGCGTCGGTGGCGCAACCATCGCGGAGATGACCGTGCCGATGGTGATGGCCCCGAGCGCGGCGCGGACGCCGCCAACCTCCTGAACGAGATCGCGGAGCACCAGCGCCGCACCGACCACGAGCACACCGCTCGGCGCCTGCAAGCCGAAGCCGACTGGGATCGTGCATGGTCCGGCCGGAGCACAATCGGTTCCGACATTCCCGATCATCCAGTTCGCGGCGGGAACGGTGGCGGCGAAGACGGTGATAAGCGTGATCGTCCTAAGCGTCATGGAACAGGCCTCGCTGCACGGCTCGCTCGGTCCACATGATCGGGCATTGTTCGGCGTCGATCCGTCGTGCCATCCGCTCAGGGCAAGTCGCGGCACCGATGTTCTTGAAGTTTCGGGTGATGTTCGCGCTGTCGGCCGAGGCGAACGGCCAGCGCTCCCCGACTAGCCGCAGGCCGCGCAGCATATGGACCTTCAGCCAGGGGATATGACCGCAGCGGGCAAGCGCATTGAATGCCTCGTCGGCCCTGCCGCGCCAGCTATCCGATCCGACCTGCCAGTAGAGGCCGGAGCTTCCGAAGCAGATGCGGGGCCATGCGTCAGCGAGTTCGAGCAGGTAGTCGAGCGGCAACGCCATATGCCAGACCGGAGCGCCCGCCACCTTCGGAAACGGCCAATGCCGTACGAGCGAGCGCTGCTCATCGACGCTACCGTCGATCACGTCGGGAATGACGGCCCAATTCTCCCCGCCAAGACGCGGCTCCAGCCAGCGGTAATAACTGTCCCATTCGATGTTATGCCCGCGGGTGAAGGCGGAGAATGCGCCGCTGTCCCACATCACCGATTGTCCGTGCGCGAGGCACCAGTCGGCATCCTGGGGAGCGGCGAAGGAGACGCAGAAGTGCCTGCCGGCCAGCTTAGCGAGTTCCGATCGCGGGGTGAGGGGCGTGCCGTGATAGTGGATCATGAGCAGCCTCACGATGCCGGTGGCATGATGTCGGCGAGGTCGATGGCAAGGGATCGATCCTCATCCCATTCGCAGAGCGCCAGATCCGAATTGCAGCCGCTCCCTGTCTGCCCGTTGAAAAACATCTCGTACTGCCGGCCGCCGCGGCTGGTGCGGCTCCATTCGACGACGGTGTGGATGCCGGCATAGGTGCCGGGCCGATCGACATCCATGGGGTCCTTCAAGGCGGCGAAGAAGGTCGATAAGCGGCGCTTGTTCGTGGCCGAGACGATTGCCTCCCAGCGCGCGACGCGCTCGATATGCTCCGGAAAACGTGTCGCGATCTCGCGCAGCTCGTTCTTGCGGCAGTTTATGCACGGCATGCAACCAACGCGCCCCATGCCGAGGGCATAGAGCGGGTTCGGCGCGATACCGTGCCGGCGGTGCATCGACCACACATCGTCGACCGACCAGCGGAAAATCGGCCGCCAGAGCATGCAGCCGCTGTCATGGCGGTTCCAGAACGGCAGCTTTGCCCGGTTGCGACTTTCCGCCGCGCGAATGCCGAGCCATTGCAGGACCGGGCCGTTGCGCAGCATGGGAAAGACGATCTGCAAGGTGATCGGCAGGGACTTCAATTCCTCGCTACAGAATTGGGCCATCCTGCTCGGAAAGCGGCCCTTGCAGATGCAGAGGTCGAGAAACGGAATGCCGGTCGGCACGTTGAGAGCGGCGGCCTCGTCGACGATCGCGTCGGGAATACCCTGCTTCGGCCATTCGCGAAGGATGTATTCGCGGTGCCGGGCGAGCCTTCCGGAGAAGTCGGCGCGGACGACCTCGACCGGCGGGCCGCCGGTGCGCTCGGCAAGGCGTGAGACGAACTCGTAGGTCAACTCGTGTTCGTGGCCGGTATCGGCGAAGACCGCGCGGAACGGCCGTCCGGCTTCCAGCGCCAGGAGATAGACGGCCGTGCTGTCCTTGCCGCCCGACACGTTGATCAGATGCTGGAACGTCTCGCCGACATCCGCCTGCTGCCTGTTGCGGAACAGCGAATGCCGCGGGCGTCTCGACGGCGGATAGGATTTGCGGCGCGGGATGATGAGCTGTCCCATGTCTCAGTCCTTCCGCTTCAGCGAGACGCCGAGCACACGGGCGAGATGCTGCCCGACGCTCCGGCGATAGCGGGCGGCCGGCGGGCCACCGGCGGGGCGGTGGTAGCGGCCGATGGCCAGAATCCACTCCTCGCCCGGATTGTGCTGCTCCTTCAGGATCTCCGCCGCGATGACGAGATTGCGGTAGGGATCGAGCAGGTCGCAGGGATGGTCGTAGCGGTGTTGCTGATAGCCAAGGTTGATCTGGCCGAGGCCGGCATCGATGCGCGTCAGCGGAGTTTCCTTCATCGCCTGCTTCAAGCCGGTGCAGGCCGCCGACCTATCCTCGAACCTGCGCCCGGCGCCCGCGATGTTCAGCGTCCACGGCCAGGGAACGATGCGGCCGCCCTGCCGCATGCCGCTCTCTTGCAGGGCGATGGCATAGAGCACCGGCGAGGGGACGCCGGCGCGCTGGGCGGCGACCTGGTAGGCGGGTGGCGGCACTTCCTGCGCCGAGACATAGCCGGCCGACACGGTTGCGGCGACTATGGCCGCCGCGCCGACGGCGAGCCGCGCTACTGCCGCTGCCATTGACCGTTCACCTGACGCACGACGGCGGGCAGGTCTCCCTCAAGGCCGAGCGAGAGCCAGCGGCCGGAATCATGGTTCAGGGTGATCGCGCCGGCGCGGACCTTGCTGGCGTCGATCCGCACGCTCTTCGCCCAGTCGCGAATATGGGCGTCTTCCTGCCGGCTGCCGACGACATAGAGATCGAACTCGGTCCCTGCCGACTGGAGCCGCTGCACGGTACGGTCGCAGGATGGGCATCCGTTCTTGACGAAGACGGCGAGGCGCCCGACTTCCCCGGCTGCCTGCCCGCTATCGTCGAGAGATGCGCTGATGCGGTCCATGCCCGGATGTAGCCGTTGCCAGGCTTCGTCATAGGCGCGCTGATAGGCGAGCAGTTTCTCGACGCGGCGAGCCTCGATCCCGACCTGCAATTCGGCGTAGCGGCGCCGCTCTTCGTCGGTGGTCGCCTCGATGCCGAGAGCGGTCAGCGGATCGAGGTTGGGAGAATGGATGCCGAGCGGTCCCTGCATCACGGCGCGATACCGCGCCCATTCCTCTTCGCGCAGACCCCAGTCGGCGGCCTTCTGCCCGTCGCTGCGTTCGATGGTGACCGGCTGCTCGCGGTTCGGAACGATCGCCGAGGCTGCCGGGCGCGAATCCTGCGCGCCGGCCGGCAGGCTGAACAGCATGGTCAGGCCAAGAGCGAGGAATAGGCGGCCAGCGGTTCTATCGGATCGCGTCATCCTCATGGTTTGGCCTTCCTTGCGACGGCGGGTGTGCCAACGGCCGCGACCGCGCGGGTATCGAAGTCGGGCTTCATCTCGGCGGTGGCGAAAGCGGGGAAGGGTGCGCGGGCAAAGCAGACGGTGCGCGTCCTGTCGTCGACCTGGAGATTCCATGCGGAGCCGGAGAGGGTCAGGAGCGCATCGCGCAGCATGAGGGGACCAAGCCGATGGTGCGATGCCGGCAGGGGAAGGGCCGAGAGGGTCGCGGTGTCTCCGCTGGAGCAAAGCTTGTAACCCGAGCGGGGAAGGATCTGCCGCAGCGCATCGCCGACGGTGCTCCTGCGGCCCTCGGGAATGGAAACCTGGACGACCTGCCGCATCAGATCCCGTTGGGCGGACGCGGGGGCGAGTTCGACCAGCGTATAGCGGCCCTGCCGCAGGACCGGGATGAAATCCAGGTCGGGTTCGGCATAGGGGAGCGAGACGGGCTGAACGGGCGCGGGCTCAGGAACATCCACTGTCGTGGAGCAGCCGCTTGTTGCTGCCGCGGCGACGGCAAGCGATGCGCACGCGGCGAACTTGCGAAGGAAATGGCTGGTAAAGCGCATGGATCGATCCCCTGGAATTTGAGATCGACACCATCGGCGTGGCGAGCTGGCCGATCAGCAAACAAAGGGGAATGTGCTCGGCCCGGATTCTTTCTGCCGATTAGTACGGGAGGTCGTTAGGACTTCAGCTGTCGACTAGTCCATGGGAACGATTCAGGTGGTGCGCAATAATTTCGCGAAATAGGACGTTTTATGGTACATTGCGCGAAATGAATGCGATGAGGCTATGAGTTATGCCCAACCATCTTTCCGCGGTGCTCGACGCCTACGAGCGTTCCGGCAAGCTCAATGTCCGTGCGCAGGATTTGCGCGCGGCGCTTCCGGATATCAGCGACGAAGGTCTTCGCAAGGCCGTGTATCGCCAACAGGAACGGGGACGACTGGTTGGTCTCTCCCAGGGTTCGCAACATTGGCTGATCGTCCCATTGCAACATGCAAATGCTGGGGCGCCGCCTTTGGAAGCCTGGCTGCACCAATATATGAGCAAGACGCTCGCGACACCATACTACGTGGCGATGCTGAGCGCGGCCGAAACCTATGGCGCTTCTCCCTATGCGGTGATGGTCACGCAGGTCATGGTGCCCGAGCGGCGGCGGTCGATCACAGTCGGCCGTCACCAGGTTTCGTTTCATACGCGCACACGCATCGAGCGAATGCCGACCCGATGGCACGAAACCCCGGATGGACGCTTCAAGGTGAGCACACCCGAGCTGACCGTGCTCGACATCATCCAGCACATGGCGACGCTCGGCGGCATCGGCAGGGTTCGGGAAGTCCTGCGCGGCATGTGGGCGCATTGCGCTGAGGGTGGTTTCAGCGAAGCCCTCGATGCGCTGCAAAACGCCCCGATCGCACAGCGCCTTGGCGTCCTGATGGAACTGGACGGGCAGGCCGATCTGTCCCGGTCGGTCAAGCACTGGCTGCGGGATAGACCGTTGCGGTTGGTGGCGCTTGATGGCAAGCCACGCCAGGGGCGCGGTTCGCCCGATTCCCGTTCGGTCGATGCCGAGTTCAAAGTCCGGATCCCTGCCGATCTACGAGGGGCAAACACATGATATCGCAATCGCATTTGACTGCCTGGCAGGCTTACGCTCCATGGCCCAAACGCAGCCAGCTTGAACAGGATCTCCGTCTTGCGCGAGGGGTTACCGCGATCTTTGCCGATCCGCTGTTGCGCGAGCATCTGGCCATGCGCGGCGGGACCGTCCTTCACAAGGCTCATCTTGCGCCGGCCGCGCGATATTCCGAAGATATCGACCTGGTGCTCGTCGGGAAGACGGATGCGGATACGCTGGACAGGCATCTGAGGCGCGTGCTTGCACCGGAACTTGGCCGGCCGGCCGACTCGCTGATCGCCGATGCCTGGTTGGCGGTCCGCAACGTCCTGCGGCCGTCAAAGATACTGCGGACCGTCTACAAATTCGTACCCTTGGGGTTGAGCCGTGAGGAGATCATCAAGGTCGAGATCAATCTCAACGAAAGCGCCTCCCTGTATCCTCTGGTCGACGTTGAAGTGGACACGCTCGACGATGAGGGAGAGGCGATGCGCGCAACGGTGCGCTCCTACGACATCAACGAGATGTTGGGCACCAAGACCCGGGCATTGATGCAGCGCGAGCAGGGGCGTGATCTCTTCGATCTGGCGCATGCCTGGCAACTCAATATCGCCGGTTCCACACCCTATGCGGTCGACGGGGCACGAGCGATGGAAGCCTTCGCATGGTATCTGGAAAAAGAAGGGACGAAATTCAGCGCTGAAGAGGCCAATGCTCATCTTGATGCGCGTCTTCGCAATCGAGCCTTCCGTCACGATATGGATACCCTGCTGCGGCCGGATATGCCTTCATTCGAGGTCGATAAGGCGGCGGAGATCGTGCGCGAAGCGTACTTCAAGCATCTGGCATAACGGAAACGGCTTCGGGCGAGGAAAAGACGGCGGCGAAGACTGACGGATCACGGCTGCTTCGGAGGGCAGCAGGGTCAAGCATCAAGAGGCCCGGGACTTTGCGGCTCGCCAATCTCTACTGCATGTCCGTCGGGATCATAAAATCGGAACACACGCTGCCCCCAGACTTGCCGTTCAACAGGGTGTATCAGCTCGACGTGAGGGGCGATCTTCTCGAAAGCGGCTTCAACGTCGTTGTGCTCGAAATACAGCAGGAGATTTCGCCGCCCGTAGGGCTCGATCGTGTCTGCTGATTTCCGCCAAACCGTTTCCTCAAGCGACGTTCCCTCGTGGATCGCGAAACCGGTCTCGAACAGAACGAAACTTCCAAAATCCTGCAATATCTTGAGGCCGAGCGTGTTTTCGTAGAAGTCACGCGATTTTTCGATGTCGCGGACGAAGGGGATCGGATTTATGAAGCGCATCGGTTGTCCTCTCGCGATGGTTTCAGTTTCTCCACACCGGGCCTCCCGGACCTTCGAGTGACGAGAAATCGGGCTCAGACCTGCCGGACGATGGCGCCGATCGCATTGACGAGAAGGCGCGAGGCCGTCAGGGCGGACAAGCCGTCGATATCGGCAGGAGGATAGAGCTCGACAAGGTCGAACCCCATGATCCTGGCTCTCCTGCGGTTAAGGCCGGCGATCAGGTCGATAACATGCGTGTAGGTGAGGCCGCCGGGGGTGCGGGCTGCCACGCCAGGCATGATGGCGGGATCGAGGCCATCGCAGTCGAGGGTGATCACAACCCGCGCACCGTCCGGAATATGCCGGAGGGCGGCTTCGACGCCCTGGGCGTGAACCTCACGAGCCGTAACAAAGCGGCTGCCATAGCGCTGCGCCGCTTCGATTTCGGCGAAGCGCGCGCTGCCGACACTGCGCAGGCCGACCTGAACGATCCCGGCGATATGCGGCATCTCGCTCGCACGGCGCATCGGGCTCGAATAGCCGAAGCGTTCGCCATGCAGCTCGTCGCGCCAGTCGATATGGGCATCGATCTGCAGGATCCAGACCGGCCCGTGATCCGCAAAGCCGGCGAGAAAGGGTATTGGCACGGAATCGTCACCGCCGATCAGGATCGGCACGGCTGGCAAGGTCAGTATCTCGCGTGTCTTCGCATCGATCCGGGTGCGGTTGCCGGCATTGTCATGCATGGTGGTCGGGATATCGCCGGCGTCTATGCAGGAGATCGACCCTCCGTCGAACAGAGAGCCGCCGAGATCGAAGTCCCAATGCTCTATGAGCGCGGCGTCTTCCTGGCTCGCTGCGCGGATGGCTCCGGCGGCCACCGCATAGCCGCTGCTATCCTTGCCGGGATAGGTGCTGCCGTGCCCGGCGCCGAAGATCACCGCACGAGGCTGGCGTCCATCTTGGAGGCGGTCGGGAAAGCCGAGAAAGGAAGGCGATGCGCTCATATCTCGTGGTCCTTTCCGGTGGTTCGGCTGAGGTTTTGTTCGATGCCCACAACTTTCGACGGTTTTGCCGGCGTGCTCGGGGGGGATGAAGACTAAGGCCACTATGATGGAGACGCTAATCCTCGTGGGCCAGTCCATCGAACACCTCGAGCAATGCATCGACAATGGCTTGACCGAGTGCATTGGCCGTTTCGCCGATTTGTTCGTCGCCTTGGTCGCGCGCGGCAAGGGCGAGGTTTCCGCCTTGCTCGGCGACGATAGCCTTGGCGCGCTCGATCGCCCACTGTGCGAAGTCGCTGCGGTTCGAGATGGTCATCGTCTCGGCTTGCTCATCCATTTACGGTTTCTTTCGGTTTTCGGCGGCAGAGTTCGCCTGTGCGGTTTGTATTGCGTCCGCGCCGACTTCACCGAAACCCTATAAGGCTTATCAGGCGACCTTGAAACAAGGATTGGCAAATCGTTGTCGGCCGCCCGCGGAGCCGAGGCGGCTTTCTCAGTTTTGTCGCTGCCTTGAAGGGAAATAAAAGACGGCCCCGAAGGGCCGTCTGGATTGCATCGTGATTTTCAGGCAGCGACGAGCTGTCTCGCCAGTGCCACTTCGACGCTGTCTCCGTCCGAGTTGAGGACGTCGAGCCCGGATTCCGGTACATCGCCCGATGTGCTTTGCGAGACGAGGATCTTCTTGGCCATCAACGCCAGGCACGTCATCTGCGACGTGCCCGCATAGCCAAGATAGATCACCTTCACCGGCTGCCGCTGGCCGATACGCCATGACCGGCGCGAAGCCTGCTGCAGCGTGTACACGTTGTAGCCTGACTGCATGAACACGATCGTCGGGAACTCCAGAAGATCGAGCCCGGTCTTGACGAGATCGGGATTGGTCAGAAGCACATCGATGCCCCGGTCCAGTTGCTCGGCGATCCAGTCCTCCCGCCGCGACGTGTCCACGCTTGCACGCAGCACGGCCACCTTCAGACCTTCCTGTTCGAGCAGCGACTTCAGCCTCGACGTGGTGTCCCGCGTCCCGGTATAGACGGTATAGGCGAGCACCTTCCGGCCCTCGGCTTTCTCCGCCTTGCAGATATCGATCAGCTCCCGCTCCTTCGGCATGATCTCGAGGTCCGAGAACTGCGGCTGGGTGAACGCGATCAGTTCGCGCGAGCGAGGATGCCTGACCGCCTCGGCGCGGAAGCATGTGTCCGGCCAGGCGAGGAGGACGTTGAGCACGACGCCGAGAAGGGTGGTGTCGCGCCGGGCGAGCGCCTGCTTGAGCTGGGCGGTGAGATCATCGGCGAGGTCGCGATAGGTCGCGGCCTGATCGGGGTCCATCAGAACCTCTCGGAATTCCTCCTCATAGGGAGGAAGCACGTTGCCGCCGATATCCTTCAGCTTGAGGAAGACGGTGAACGGCAATACGCATCTCAAGATGCCCTTGGGGCCGAAGCCCGGAGCCTTGACGGTGCGCACCGTGACCTTGTTGCCGCGGGCGGTCTTGTGGGCCGCGCCGTTGCTCTCCGAATAGATGTCCTTCAGGGCACCGTGATCGCGCATGAAGGCCATGCTGGCGGCCGTCATGCTCCCGGCCTTGCCCGGCCGGTAACCGTCTTCGATCATGCGGCCGGTCAGCATCCGGAACAGCAGGGCGAACAGATCGTCCGCATAGCCGCCCATCAGCGTGCCGGTGAGGAGGAGCGTCCTGCGCGCCTTGGCGGCGAGCACGCCCATAGCCTGTCCCTGTGCGGAACCGGGGCTTTTGTATTCGTGCCCCTCGTCGCAGATGAGGAGGTCGAAGAAACCCTGCGGAAGATAATCGGGTAGGGACGGACCATTGCTGGTCTATCCCCCCCTAAGAACCGTACGTGAGAGTTTCCCCTCATACGGCTCAAGCCTTTCAAAGCCCCTTTGCAGGAACCGGCTTCACCACCTTGAGACCATTGACATGGATTTGATTATGGCAGTTCGGATGCACCATGATGAGATTGGTGCTCCCGTCCTTTCCGCCATCGACCCGCCGGATGATGTGATGGACATGCCACCCCGTCTCCTGCGAAATCAACTCACGGCAGATCGGGCAACGACGATCCTGCTGCGACCAGAGGTTGATGAGCTTCTTCCGTCCCCGCAGCGAGTTCTGCATCTTGAGGGCTGTTCGCTCCTCGAAATACGTCTCCCACTGGGGATAGAACGGATTGGCTTCCAGCTTGATCGGCCGGTGCCGTCGAATGGGCGTGTCGGTCGCCTTCCGCAATGATCGCAGGATGGGATTCCCGTCAGGAAATCTTTCTCCCGTCGCCGCCGCGAACACCCAAGTGCGGGTGCCTACGGCATGGAAGTAGCGCCTTTTGATCCAGGTGCTACTCTTCTGCGGATGGCGGCGTCTTGCCCACTGCCACAATGCGCGCCAAATCTCATGATCGACACGAGCGAATGTCGTCTTGGCAACAACATGCTGATGAAAATTCGCCCAGCCTTGGATCATCGGATTGAGCATCCGGATCAGTTTGTCCTGATCCATCGCCTTGTTTCCTTTGATCGTCGAGCGTACCTTTTCCAAGAAGGTCGCGACATTCGCTTTCGACGGCTTGATTAGAAGCTTTCCGTTGTACTTGCGAATGTTCTGACCGAGGAAGTCGAAGCCCTCGTTTATGTGCGTGATCTTGGTCTTCTCGGTCGAGAGCATCAGCCCTCGTTCCCGCATGAAGTACTCGATTATCGGCATGACCTCCTGCTCCAGTAGCTCTTTCGAGCGTCCTGTCACAATGAAATCGTCCGCATATCGCACATAGTTGACCATCAATCGGGTCTGAACTCCGTTGGCGTACCGCTTTCTTCCGAATGCGGCATCCAGTCTGGTCTCCAGCCCGTCGAGGACGAGGTTCGCCAATACTGGCGAGATGATACCCCCTTGCGGGGTTCCAGCTTCGGTCGGAAAAAGTTGCCGATCTTCCATGTATCCGGCCTTGAGCCACTTCTTCAGGATCGTGCGATCCGTAGGGATATTGGCCAATAGCCAGTCATGGCTGATGTTGTCGAAGCAGCCCTTGATGTCGCCTTCAAGAATCCATTGCGGGGAACGTCCGAGAGCCAGTGACGTAAAGCACTGCTCTATGGCGTCTGCCGTGGATCTTTCCGGTCGGAACCCGAATGAGCGCCGATCTGCTGTGGTCTCGGCCACGGGTTCGAGGGCGAGCAGGTAAAGTGCCTGCATGGCCCTGTCCTTCATGGTCGGGATACCCAGCGGCCGCATCTTCCCGTTTGCTTTGGGAATATAGACACGCTTCAGCGGTTGGGGACGATAACCGCGCCGCTTCAGGGACAACATGGCTTGAGACTTGGCTTCCGGTGTGGACCACGTAGTGCCGTCCACGCCCGGCGTCTTCTTGCCTTGGTTCTCGGTGACTCGTCTGACGGCTAATGCTTTGCCGCTGAACGAGTGGGTCAGCATCCACTCCAAGGCTTTCGCCCTGCCGTATCTGCCTTCCCGTGTAGCCTTTACGATACGGGCTTGGAGCCTTCGCACTTCACGGTAACATCTGGCCCAGTCGATACTGTGCCATGTGACCGATTCATGGGAGGGCGCACCCGCGCAAGCAATTTCTTGCGTAGTCATCTGCTTTCCCTCTTTAGGAAGGTTGAACAAGTTTTCTCGTAGAGAAAGACCATGTGGAAGTCTGCCCGCTTTCGCGTGGAGTAATGTCGCCTTGTGGCTCAACTCCTATCCGCCCCATTACAGAGCGGCATTCGCTTTTTCCACATTCTCATACCCGCACCGCCAACAGCATTCCTTGCGGTTTGCCTGCCCCGAAGGGCAGCGATACGGGCTTACCGTGTTTCGTATGAGTAACGAGATGGGTTAGACCCTGCCTTTTCACCGGCGGCCATGATGTCCGTGTGCTCCCAAAACGGATAAAGAGCAACCGACCGCATACCTTTTGGTTCAAGCCTGACAGCATCTTTGGCTTGTTGTACATAACGGCGTTTATCAGCAGTTCACATATGTTGGTCATACCATCCAGCCTAGCGCTGCATCCGCATTGATGCTCGCAGATGACACCTATCCTCACGGAATTGGCGCGGCCCGAAGGCCCAGCTACATTGTCCCGACAGCTTCACACAGGATCGTCACCGATCCTGCATGTGCCGGTAGGCTACTGACGACGGAACATCAGGTTCCTCGACGGGAATATTCCCGCTGAAACAATTACTCAGACGACTTTCACGTCACACCCTCTTGATATATTCCGAGGGCTGGTATCCGCCTTCGCCGAAGCCGAACTCCATGTTCGCCATGGCGCGTTCCATGCGGTGCGCCTGGCGGTCGGAAAAGACCAGCTCGCCGTTGGCATCCATCAGGTTGATGAACTCGTGGATGTTGTCTCCGAGAAGGGAGACCAGAAAGGACTCGCCGAACTTCTGCATGAGCCGTTGCGCCGTCGCTTCGCCGATCGTTGGAATGCGCTTGAGCGCCCGGACCACCGCCGAAGACTGGTCGGTGGCCGAGAGCGTGCGCGGGCGCATCAGCGTCCAGAGCGCCGAAGCGCAATGACCGCATTTGCGGCGCGATTCCTCGGCGTCAAGCTCGACCGGATTGACCGGCTCGCCGTCGAGGTCGGTGATGACGTTGCCGCAATGCGGGCACGCGCCGATGAAGCCATCGGGCACGCGCCGCCGGACGAAGGCGGGTCTCCAGTGGAAACCCATCCGCATCCGGACGCGGCCGAGAACGAAGAACTCCTGTCCCATGGCGGGAACGCCGAGCTGCGTGCGCAGCGTCAGGAGCTTCATCAGCGTGTCGGGGCCGTTGAGGACCCAGACCCTGGCGCCGGGCACGGTTTCGAGGATTTCCCGCCGCCATTTGTAGACGAGATGCGGCGGGGACAGGATGAGCGAGCGGCGGAAGCCTTCGGCGTTGAGAACGGCCGCGACGGCGGTTGCCATCAGCGTCTTCCCGGTGCCCATCTCGGCATTGATGACCGCTGCGCGTTCGCCCTGGTTGACCAGAAGCTCGGCGACGGCATGGATCACCTCGGCCTGGGCGTCGAAAGGACGGCGCTTGAGACCGTCGAGGACGGCCTGCCGGTGCGGGCGAATCTGCCCGGTATAGACGGGCGGGTTCGACCTGTTGAGGGAGGCCAGCAGCTCGTCGCCGAACTCGGAGACAAAATCCGTCAGGCTGATGGAAAGCGGATCGCGTTCCTCGGGGAGAAGTTCGCCGTCGACGGGCGCGTCGGGCGTGGTATCGAGGTCGTACATGGGTGATGCTCCATGGGAAAACGGGGCATGCACCTTCCCCATCGGGGCGGTGGACATACCCCTGGGGTCGAGATGAGAAATGCGGCGTCAGCCGCGGGTGAGGATCAGTATTCGTCGGGCAGCATCAGCGTGGTGATGCTGCGGTCGCTTTCGGTGAGGATCCAGAGCGTCAGCGCCGGATCGACGTAGTAGATCGACATCAGGATCTCCTCGCCGGTGCGCACGGCCGTATCGTTGCTCTGCCAGTCGGCGTCGCATTGATCGCCCCAGTCGCCCTTGAGATGGCGGCGGAGGTAGCGGGCCGGATCGAACCGGCCGCGCTCGACCAGATCGACGATGCTGGAGGAGAAGACGATTTTGCCGGCCTGGAATTTTGGCTGCGGCAGTTGCGAGAGGTCTTCGCTTGTCATGGGGACTCCTTCATGGATGGAGGAGCCACGACACCCCATCGGGGCGGCGTGACCCCGGTGGGTGGTGAGGATGGGTGCGTCTCAGCGCTCGGACGACAAGCGGACGTGCGTTGCGCTGCGATCGGCCAAAGTGAGGATCGAGATCGCCAGTTCGCGATGGACCTCGTAGAACGACTCCAGAGGGCCGCCCGACAGCAGCGCGCCGTTGTTCTCGCGCCACTTGTAATCGGCCACGTCGCCCCAGTCGCCGCGCATGTGGCGGAGATAATAGGGTAGCGGATCGAGCCGGCCCGCGTCCATGGTCTGCTGGACCCTTTCGCTGAAGATCAGCGCGCCGATCTCGAACAGCCGGGGCGGGCCTTTGGCGTTGGATGTCATAGGGATACCTCCTTTGAGAGTAAGGGAAGCCGCCGTTCGGTCGGAGCGAAACGGGCGGTGAGGAAGGCATCAACGAATGGTGAGCACCTGACCCCGTGTCGGGGAGCCGGGCGTCATGTCCCATGCGCGGATGACGGGCACGAACTTGTCCGTAAGGATGCGGGTTTCGCCGACGGAGCCGTCGTCCCGCTCGGTGTATTCGATCGCCTGGGATTTTTCCTTGTGGGTGTCTCCCTTGACGACCATGACCTTGCCGGACGCCGAATGGACGACGCCGGAAATCGCACCGGCGGCGAGCGCCAGGGCGAGATGCCATTGAGACAGGGCGCGCGCCGGTCGTCGCAACGATTGCTGCGCGGCGCAAAGATGCGCGTCGGCCGAAGGCCAGAGACCCTGCAGACGATGGACTTCCTCGGCGAACTGCTCCGGCTCCATCGTGACGCGATAGAACTGCTCCGGCTCGGCCTGAGCCGCCGGGACCGCATAGGGCTGCAACGGCCATTCGACCGGCAGCTCCTCCGCCTCGACCTCGCCCGCGCCGATCTGCAACAGACGGTCGCGGAAGGTTTTGGCGGCGGCGCTGGCAAGCTCGCGATTTCGCACGCGCCTGCCGAAGATCACCACCTGTTTGAACTGCGTTTCCACCGCGCGGTAGATGCTGAGATCGGTGAAGTGGCGGGTGAGCCAGCCGACCGTTTCGGCATCAAGCGCATAGTTCGGGATGATGAAGACCAGGATGCCGCCATATTGCAGGAGCGGCAGGCTGCGCTGGTAGAACAGCTTCTCCAGCCGCGGGCGGCCCTGGATCTGATGACGCTGGATGCCGTTGTCGTCCTTGGGAAGATCGCCATAGGGCGGGTTGAGCCAGAGAAGACCGAAGGACTGACGCGAGATCAGCGTGTCCATCAGGTCGCCATGGATGCAATGATCCAGGAGACCGCGGGCGTGCCGGGCGCGCTCGGCGTCGAACTCGACGGCATAGGCGGACACCATATCGCGGCCGAGAACGTGGGCCGCCTCGGCGATGGCGACGCCTTCGCCGGCGCAGGGGTCGATGATGTTCATCGGCCCGGTTGCCGGCGCAAGCGCGCTGAGCGTCCGCTCCAGCGTCAGTTCATCCGTGGGATAATAGCCGTTCTTGGCGAAGTTGCGCGCAAGCCGGGGGAACATGAGAGCCATGAAAGCCTCCTGGTTCTGCTGAAGGGGAGAAGGTGCGCGGCGTGCGCGCACCGGAGAAGATCAGGCGGCCCGGCGGAGCGGTTCGCCTGTAGCGTTGCCCGCCGGCGCGGGCAGGAGGATACCGTCGCGAATGAGATCGCCGAGCGTGCGGGTGAGGACGGGGACGTCCAGCGCCAGCCGATGACCTTCCAGCGGCCCGAGGGCGGTCGGAAGGCGGGCGAGCATGTGGCGTTCGACAAGCAGATCCATGACGGTGTCGCGCCAGTGATCGAGGAGAGGGAGCGGGCAGGTA
This sequence comes from Shinella sp., assembly GCA_033795365.1. Lineage (GTDB taxonomy): Bacteria > Pseudomonadota > Alphaproteobacteria > Rhizobiales > Rhizobiaceae > JARYGU01. Next base: position 49,111 of record JARYGU010000018.1, on the reverse strand, counting down.
TCCCGCACGAGTGACCAGAGCCGGGTGAACCCGTCCTCGTCGCTCCTGCGCAGGAAGGCCAGCGCGCTGGAATTTGCCTTGTCGGGCTTCACGCAGCGCCGGTCGAACAGCCACAGATTGATGAGCGATCCGAACAGCGTGCGCCGGAAGACGCGCGTGGAGCGCTTCTCCAGACGGCCGACATTGCCGATGAGCGTCGGGATCGAGCGGCCGGTGTCGTCGAGGACGATCCGGAACCGGTCGAGACCTTCTTCGTCGCTGCCGAGCGTCAGCCGGGCGAGGAATTGCTGGATCGCGGTGTCGCGCGCCCAGACGGAGAGGAAGAGCAGGGCGCCGTCCTCGTCACCGATATAGCCGTCGGCCATCAGGTCGGGGCATTCGGCGATGCGATAGAGCTGCTGCGGAGAGATGTCGGGCATGGTGTGTCCTCGGAAAATGAGGAACGACACCGCCCGTCGGTGCGATGTCGTGCCCCAAGGGGTTGATGAAGAATGCCGATCAGGCGAGGAAGACCGGCTGGCCGACGGGAAGCGCGCTGACCGGAAGGGGCGAGGCGCGGCGTCTGGCATGATAGGTCCGGACACCCTCCCGCCAGGCGGGGGACTGCTCGGGCGCCATCTTCAGATAGCGAAGCGGGCAATTGTAGTAGAAGGGATGTCCTTCCTCCTTCATGGCCTTGTATCCCCACCAGCCGCTCGATCGCTCCAGCAGCGTGCAGCCGATGAAGGTGGTGGGCACCTCCGCGGGAGGTTGGGCGCCTGCCGGCGATTTCGGCAAGCATTGAACGACCGACCACAGCACGTTGTCCCGTACGGTATAGGCGAGAGTCTCGTAGCGATGCGTGTCGGTCTCGCTGGTTTCGACGAGCAGCTGGATCAGCTCGTTTCGGTTCCAGTTCGAAAATGTCCAGCCCATGAGGGTTCTCCTGGCAATAGGCCGGAGTCCTCCCTTCGGGGCAGGAACCCCGGCGGGTGGCGGAACGTCGATCGGATCGACAGGTGAAGTCAGGGCTGGGCGCGGTGCCAATCCTGCGTGAGCGGCTTGAACTCGTAACCGAGCTGATTGAGTCGGTCCCTCTGCTCGCGCAGCAGGCGCCGGTCGACTGTGGCATCGAGCTTGACGATGTCGCCGAGCGGCCAGAGCGTGCCGAACAGGGCTGCATCGTCCGTATCGGAGGATGTGTTTGCTGCCGGCTTGGCCGGTTCGGCGCCGAACGGTGTCGTATCGACGAGAGGATCGTGCGGGCTACGTGCCTTCGTTCGGGCCGGAGCCTTTGCGACAGGTGCGGGTGCCGAGGCCTCCTCATCGATCGGGTCGACTTCATGCGGCGAGAGGCGGCTTGCTTCGTCTCCGCTGAGCGCGTCGATGCTGGACAGGGTCATCTCGCCGATATGGGCGCGGATTTCGATGACCATCCGCCCGTTGGTGGTATAGGTCGAGGGGCGGATCTCTGTGATGACGAAGTCGCCGTCGTATTTGCCTTCGTCGTACTGGTCGAGTTCGGGGTTCTTCACCACGAATTCGCCGATGCTGGTGGCAAGGCGCCCGACATTGAAGGCGCCGTTTCGGCCATGGATGGTGCGGATGGCCAATTGGCCGGGGATTGTGATCATGGATCGCTCCTCGTGAGAAGGAACGATCGCGCGCCGCCGCCGTGAGGGCAAAGCAGCGGCGCGCGACCGGGGGAGAAGGAGGCTCCGCTAAAGCGAAGCTATGTGATCAGAAGGACTCGGCCATAGCCGGTGCTCGCGCATCGGCGGCGTCATCGGCCGGTTCGGAGGAAGGCTTGGCTGCCCTGGGCGAGGCAGCCTTTGCCTTGGGAGAGGTAGCTTTGGAAACCGGCTTTTCCTCGGGGGAGGGGGAGGTTTCGGTTTCGTCGGCACCCTGTTCCGTCTCGGCCGGCTTCGGCTCGGCCTTGTACTTCTCGATTCCGTCGACCCTGATCCAGCTGATGAACAGCAGGCGGGCCTTCAGGCTGACACCCTGCTCGCCGGCGCGCTTTCCCTTGGAATAGGTAAACGTGTCGGTCCAGAGGTCGCCAAGGCGGAACCCGATCATCACCTTCTTCTCCGCCTCTACGGCTTCGATGCAGCGACGAACGAGATGCTGAGCGTCGGCGCCCGATACGCGCGTGTCGAAACGCACGTAGGAGACGTCGTCGCTCGGACCATTGAGGGCCGCGATCTCGCAGGCGAGGAACGCAGCGCCTTTTTTCGGCGTCACTTCGCGGATGCGATTGAGATAGCCGATACCCGTGATGTGCAGGTCGAAGAACGACCGTTCGGACGAATTGGTCATGGTGGATCTCCAGACTTGAGGACAAGAATGCGGAGACACACCGACCCCGCGGGAGGTGTGTAACCCCCGCGCGGGTTGGTTGGTGGATCATGAAGGATCCCGCAACGATCAGGATGGCATCACCGCCGATCAGGGCGGATGTCCGCCGAGGATGCCTGAGCGAACTGGACGATCACACGGCCGAAGCCGCGCCGTAGCCTTGAAGATCGTGGCTACCTGGGCATGTCGCCGACAAAGTCAGCGAGATACGGGGGAAGCGTTGCACCGATGAATGCCGGGGGCCATCGGAAAACGGTTTCGATCTGCATCCCGATTTTCCGACAGAACCATGCCCTTCCTCAATGGGCAGCGCTCGATCTTTCTAGCTGTGGTTGAATGTGCTAGACCGTATTACAGGCTTGAAAGACGTTGAAGCCCTCGTAGCGGGGGCAGTTTCGACTGACGGTAGTTCTTAGGAGGGAGCTATGGCTGACGAACGCATGCCGGAAGACATGATCTCCTGGATGATGGAGCTTGGTTGGGGTGCCCACCACGACCAATGGCATTTCGAGCGGCGGTGGGACTGGTTTCATGCGCTCGCGGACAGGGGCGAACCGAGCTTTCCCGAGGCTGTCGCAGAAGCCGAGGCGAAAGGCTGGGCCCGGTCCCCGTTGCAGGAGGGAGAATCGGGTAACGGGGAGGATTTCCTCTTCATGCACCGGGCGATGCTCCAACTCCTGGCTGACAATTTCCCTCAATCGATCAATTATCTGCGAGGATGGAATACGCCTCCGCAAGACAATGCCGATCCGGACGATCCGGTCGTCCCCGATCCGCTCCCGAACCCGGCCAAGGAAGCGTTTCACCCGAAGATGAGCGAGGCCATCACCCGCATCGAAGCGCGGGCTTCGGAGTTTGCTTCGGACGACGAGTTGGGGCTGTTCATACAAACGGCCATGCGTCCGGTGCCCGGTGATCCGTTCAGAAGAACGACGGATCAGGCGGCCGGCTTGCATAACTACCTTCACAACAGATGGTCGGATGGAACCAGCGACATCAATCTGGGTGATCCGATCGTCAATATCTTCAACTATCGATTCTGGAAGCTGCACGGATGGATCGACCATCAATGGTGGCGGTTCCGGCGAGGTAAGGGGCTCAGTGATCGAGACGGCGCCTATCAGGCCAAGTTGAGCTACTATGTATCGATGATGAGCGAAGGCGTTCACCACCACCACTTCTCGGAGGTGATGGCGGCAAATAGTCATAAGAAAACACGCAACTTCTTCGCTTTCGACTTTCCGCAATAGCTGCTGACGAGGCCATTGCCGCGCGATGGCGCACGAATTCGGTGGAGGAACCGCAAGTCGTTCGATGTGCGCAGGTCGGTGATGCAGAAATGCGGGCTCGCGCTACGGCCGCCAGCCCCGCGTAAAACCGCGCCCCATCACCAGCGTTGCAATGGCGAGCCGCTCCTCGACGGCGTCGCGTTCCGCAATCAGCGTCCGCAGCGCTTCAACGGCATCACCGTCATGAAGCCGAAGAATCTCGATGGCTTCGTCTCGCGCGATCGGTTGTCGTTGATGCGCTTTGTTCATTGAAGGCGCAGCTCCAGTTGCTTCTTGCTTTTGAGGACGTAGAGCGGCTTCGCGACCGCTTCCAGCTTGCGCTGGTTTTCTGCGCGAAGGGCAAGTTGTTTTTCCCTCAGTGCGCGGCAGGCGGCGACTTCGGCAAGGGCTCTTTCAATGCTGTCGGCGTGCATGGCAACCTCCATTGTTCCCTATATGTTCTCATTTTGCGACGAGGAGTCAAGAGGCGGTTCAACCGTGTACGGGGGGAAGACGCGACAGTGCGACGTGCTAGGTTGATTGGAAAGGCAGAGGAGCGAGATGACGGAACCCCTCCACCGACCGGACAACGGTCCGATCTTCCAACCGCAGGCGCTCCGACTGTTTGTCCTCGGCGCCTCTGGCGGCGTCGGCTCCCGATTGCTGGAGCAGGCCGTCAAACGCGGGCATCAGATTACCGCCCAGACGCGTAGCCAGGGTAAGCTTGCCGAAACATCGTCCCTCCGTGTGATTGTGGGCGCTCCGACCGACGAGGCCTTCCTGAAGCAGCATCTTGCCGGGCATGATGCCGTGATCCTCTGCACCGGCGTCGATAGCATCGGCAAGACAACGTTGTTCTCCGATACGACCAAAGCTGTCGTGGCCGCCATGCAGGACGACGGGATCAAACGCCTCGTCGCAATCACTGGCATCGGCGCTGGCGATACGCGGGGCCATGGCGGGTGGTTCTACAACTGGGTCGTCTACCCGCTCTTCACCCGAAACCGCTACACCGACAAGGATCGCCAGGAGACGATCATCGAGCGCTCCGGCCTGGACTGGACGATCGTTCGCCCGGCTCCGTTCACGTCGAAAGCCGGCGCTGGGCCATGGCGCGTCTGCACGGAAATCCCGCGGGACCTGCAGCTGAGGTCGATCACCCGTGACGAGGTCGCCGCCTTCATCCTCGACACGTTGGAAAGCGGGGGCTTCATTCGCGAGAAGCCGTTCATCGGACACTCCTGAAGCAGGAGGTGGCTGGTTGCCGGGACGATTGGGCCAGCGGTACGAAGGGGCTCAGGTCAGTTCCGTTTCGGCCTGACTGTCCGCGCTGTCGGCGAGCGCTGTCACAAGGCCGACGATCTTTCTTCGCAGGGCGGGCGAATCGATCCGGGCAAAGGCGATGTTGAGGTCGAGACCTTCGCGGGACGAGATGAAGCTGGCGATGCCATCCTCGGCCGGGGCATCCTCGCGGATCGTTCCCGCTTCGCCGGCAAAAAAATACGACGGCGGCACATTCAAGACGTCTGAGATCTGCTGGAGTCGGCTGGCGCTGACCCTGTTCGTCCCTTTCTCGTATTTCTGAACCTGCTGGAAGGTGACACCCAATGCCGAGCCCAGCTTTTCCTGGCTGATGCCGAGTACACGGCGGCGCATTCTGATCTTGTCCCCGACCTGAACATCGATCGCGTTCGGTTCTTTCGCCATTCATCCCGCTCCTTCAATTCCTCTCCAGGCTTGACGTTCTTCCATCAATCTTTGGCGGCAATGTGAGGCGATGTCGCTCCCATCAGGCGACCACCTTGTCCGACCGCAAACGCGCAAAGGAACCCGCACGCCGTCAGGCGTGCAGGCAAATAATCGGTGAAGGGTAGATTTGCTGGCTCAGGTTTCCTGGACCGGAGACACCTCGATCGTCAGATGCTTCTCCGTGGCCGTCACCTGAAGATCGTCCTTGCTGGCGAGAATTCGCTGGAAGACGGCGTTGGCCGGATCGAGGTATTCGGCGAAGTCATCGCCGCCGAGTTCGGTGCGGGCCAGTTCCCACCAGTCGTCAAAGGGATCGATGTCCGGGTTGCAGCCGACCGCGTAGGCGAGCAGCTTCCGCCGTCCTTGGGGTGTTTGCTCCCCGCGCTCGGACATGAAATAGACGCCCTGGTCCTTGACGAGGACAAGCTTGCACTTGTTTTCCAGGGCTTCGGTGATGACAGGCCGCAAGTCGGCGTTTCTGAAGCGCAGCATGATGATCTCCACTTTCTGAGGAAAGAAGGCAGGCGTTCCACCAGGGATGAGCCTGCGAGAAAGTGGTTTCCCGCCGCGAGGACGGGAAACCTGATGTGACGAATGAGGGCAATCCGGGGATCAGTGACGGGTCTGCCCGCGGCCGGGTGAAAGAACCTCGACCTGGATCAGACGCCAGGTGCCGTCGTCGATGAGGCTCGCCAGCGTCGCCCCGAGCGTGTCGAAGTAGACGTTGTCAATGCGCTCTTCGCCATCCTGAAGCTCGACGACATAGACGTCGGCGCCGCGATCGTAGAGCACGGTGACGCGCCCCTTGAACTTCGCGGTGTCGACGGTGAAGCTGATCGACGGCGGCGTCCTGATGATGTCGCCCGGCTTCGGATCGACCCATGCGAAATCCTTCGCGCCGGCATCCACCAGCATGTGGGTGATGGTGCGGAAGCCGTCCGGAGCCGGCAGCTTCTCCAACTGCTCGATGAGATCGCGCAGTTCCGGGCAACGGGGTTCCGGGATCGGCAGCTTTGCCGGCGCGGAACCTAGGATCATGCTCTTCACGGTATAGGGGGTGCCGTCCGAGCTATATTCGGTGCGCACCTCCGGCGTGTCCGCACGCTTGCCGTCGAACCGCCGACGGGCATAGGGTTTGATCAGCACCTTCGTACCCGCTGCGGGCACTTCGGTTGCAAGGGTCCGGTCGACCACCGCGAACTGCGTGCGGCCGGTCTGGACGACGATGGCGTCGTCGGTCGTGGCGATCACCTTGCCCTCGAAAGGCTGGGGGTCGACACGGAAACCGAGGGACGATTCCTGCGGCTGCCCGTCGAAGATGCGATATTTGTAGCGGCGAGCGTTGCGCGGAAGGTGGGACGCAACAAGCGTCGGCAACTGCGTGCGAATAGCTGCATGATCCATGGGGTGACTCCCTTGGGAAAAAAGGGACCCCGCCCACAAGGGAGATGATCCCTTGAGGGGTGGACAATCGGGCCGCATGCCCTGCGAACAAAATGACCGGAACGGCGAGCCGCACCGCAGTCTCGAAGGTCTCGACTGCCTGGGATGTTGCCGGCGACGCCAGCGAACATGCGGTGAAGATGGCATTACCGAACTGAGTCAGGCACGCGGCAATCGGCATCCGGCGATCACCGCATTCGATCGGCTCCCAAAGAAAAAGCCCCTCGCAAGGGGCTCAAAATTCGCAGCGTGGTGTAGTCAGTCGCTGCCGATCGTTTCTGCGTCTTTTTTATAGACCGGCAGGCTGTCGAGCAGCGGTGCATCGGCATCGAAGATCAGGAACCGGATATCGGCCAGCGCGGCCAGGTGGAGAATGTCGGAGAGGGACGCCGGCATGCCCTTTTCGAGATGTTGCCGCCGCAGCTCCTCGGCGTCGATGCCTTCGACATGCTGCAGGTTTTCGTCGGTCCAGGGGGTGGCGATCAGCTTGACGCCGATGGCGGGACTGTAGGGAATGCGGAACGCGACGAACAGGAAGCCGCTCGGTGTTGCGATATCCGCCAAATCGGCAAGGTAGTTGGCCGAATCGTCGGAGATATGAGCGGTGCTGATTTCCCAGGACCGGCTGTAACGGTCGGTCTCGAAGGTCAGACGCTCGACAACCTCCTTGGCGAGATTAGGCGCATGGGTGTCGCCGATGTGATGAATAACACCGTCTTCGTGGCTGACGATGGAATAGACGACATCGCGGACATAGCCGCGTTCGCTGCATGATGCTCTGAGTTCGGGCAGAATCGTCCGATCCGTGACGACGAGCGCGAAGTCGCCGTTGAAAAGGCACTTGCGGGATCGCAATGCGTGGCTCGGCAGATCGTGCTGCGAGCGATGCAAGGGTACATGGATCAGGGAGGAGTCGCCCTCGGCCGTCAGTACCAGGGTCCGCTCGATATGAAGATTTCTATATCCCCGAACGAAAGGATTCGAGATTGAGGTCATGGCAATTCTCCAAAGGAGCAAGGCCGGTGGCCACCCCGATCGGAGCAGGCCCCGGTGGGTGAGAACGACGCCCCGGTGGTCAGGGGGCTGGTGACGAGGAATGCAGCAGGCGTTCGGCGACAAGTTCTCGCAGTGCCGCCCGGGCATCGGGATCGACAATGCCGGCGAGCAGGCGCGTCATTTCGTTGACGATGAGGGCCGCCGCCGCAGGCAGGTCGTTATCGACAAGGGCCCGGTGCAGATTGTCAAACATCTCCAAGGGGCGGGAGGTGTCGATGGAGAGATTGAGCCGGCGGCTGATGAAATAGCTGTTGCCGCCGAATTCGAAGAGGCGTGGCTTGTCGCAACGCCAGCAACCCTCGAACTTTATCGCTGTCAGATTATGGCCGTCGTTGAAGCAGGTCGCGATCAGGAACAGTTCCTCGAGGTCGGCCTCGTTGTCGAAGTTATGATGCTCGATCAGGTGCATCAGCTGCGCCAGATGATCTTGATCGCTCACGCCCAAGAAGCTCATGAAATCGCACAGCACCGACTGGATCGTCGGTTCATCCCGATTGCTCACCGGAATATTCTGCGCTACGGCGAGATCCAGCAGGTTTTGCATGATGTCGTCCCAGTCGGGACTATTGGATTCGGCGACGAGGGCGATGTATGCGTCGCCGCTGCCGGGATAGTCGACATCGAGCGCGTAGCCGTCGAAAAGCGCCCTGATGATCGGCGTGACCGTATCGAGAACGAGAAGGCCCGTTCCATCATAATAGTTGTTGGCCATGGTGCGTCCTTTCGATGAAGGCGCGGAGCCATGTCCTGCGGACGATGACATCCGCGGAAAGACCTGAACCCGGTGAGGGGTTCAGGTGATGATGGAGGGAAAGGCAAGGCGTCGAAGCGCAGAGCCTTATGAAATGCCCCGAAATTCGAGGGGCGGGAGCATCGAACGCTGGAGAGCGTTTGTCCGCGAAGAGTGATGCGAAGCGGACTGGATCGGTCGACCACGTGGAAAACCGTGGCGCAGTCGTAAAAGACCGAGACTGCTGGCATGCGCTGAAGACATCAGCGACATAGGAGGCCAGCATGGCGCGCGAGGACGCGCCCGTCGCGCCGGAAACGGTACGCCGGTCATTCCCGATTTCAGAAGAAAGGGCGCTCCGAGGAGCGCCCGCAAGATTGTCAGGAGATCACGTTTTTCAGCTTGCCCTCGCCGTCGAAGACCAGACGAACGGTCACATTGGCAAGCTTCGGCTGCGGCATGTAGCGCAGATGCTCGGGCAGTAGCGCCTCAACGGCGCGAGCCGGTTCTTTCGACAAGCCGATCGCGATGAAGGTTGCGATCGTCTCCCTATCCTCATCTCTCGCGCGTTCGTCGTAGCGGTTATCGAAGACATAGTCGGAAATCAGCCGGGTCACATTGCTGGCGTCGGCCGTGAGATGAACGACCCCATCCTTGCGCACGGAGGAGACCGGGTATTCGGCTGGATCGTCGGCAAGGCTGAGATGGATCGAATCCGTCAGCACGAGGTCGGTCATTTCCACCAGCGCGGCGTCCTCTTCCCGATGCAGGATAGCGCCGTGGCGAACGATCACCTGTTCCGGCGCGACGACACGGCTTATCCGGTTCAGCCAGTGTCCGGAATGGAGGCCTTGCTCTTCGAGAAGAAAGCCGTTGCGAGCGCAAAGATAGACCTCCACGGTCTTTTCCTCGTCGTCATCCATATCGACAAGCCAGACACCGGTTTCGGTCAGGGTCTCGGCGGCAACGACGCCGCCTTGGAACCGCCCCTCCCATTCATTCCCGTGACCGGGAGGAACATCGCGCCAGTTCCGGAACCAGGAGCACTGAGCGAAGGGTATGTCATTGAGGAGATCGCCATTCGAGGAACTGAGGCAGGTGCTACCGTAGGCATCGATGAACTCCTCGGGCGCCATTGCCCCCTTCTTCTCGATCAATGCCTGCCGGAACGCCGTGCTGACGGCGTCCTGGATGCGCTGATTGTCCTCGCGCTCATTGAGAAGATACTGCCGATCGGGCAGGCGGGCGATCATGTCGTCGTGCAGGAGGACGACGTGGTGCTCCGACGTCCTCATATCCTTTCCGATGGGAAGCCCCTGAAGAAAAGCACGCCACTGAAACCGCTGGGCGTCGAGGTCGATCAGGATCTTTCCGACGGGCGTGTCGCGCCATGGCAAGGCCGGATCGGCAAGCGGACGCGGCAGTTCGCTGCCGTTGAACGAGATGCGGACGGGGAAGGCCGTGGCAAGCCGCCGGAGCTGCTGTCCGACCCAGTCGGAAAGGACAAGGCCCTCCGTTGGCGATTTCACGCCTTCGAGCCGGATACCCGTGCCGACGCGTACCGGCGCTTCGTAAACGTGGATCGGTTCCCCGGCGATGATCTGCGCCGTGCTGGCGCCGAACGACCGGTCTCCAGAATGCACGAGCAGCCGTTCGGAAAAGTAAAGGGTCGACAGGACGCCCATCCCGAAGGCGTTTTCGCGCGCCTGCAATTCCGGATCCCAGCCGGATGCGGCGATGAAGATGAGCGATTGCAGATCGGCGATACCGATACCGTCATCCTCGACGGTGATCGACGTGTCGCCTGCGGTGACGCGGATGTGGCTCGCCTTCGCGCGGCGGGCATTCTGAAGCAACTCGCCGAGCATGGAGGAGGGATTGAAGGCGTGCCTCAGATTGGCGATGAGCCGTTGCTGGTTGGTCTTCAGACGAATGGTGTCGCCCATGGGGGTCTCCCTGGAGGTGGGCGCGGGCGTGCGCGGTGGATGGTGATGCGCGAGATGAGGCACGGCGCGGTGGCGCGGTGGTGACGACTCTCGAAAGGAGCGATCGCGCGAGGAGGAAGGAGCATCACGCCGACATGGCGTTCGTCCGCGGGAACGATGCGAAGCGGACTGGCGGTCTGACGCGGAAAACCACGTCGCAGCCTTCAGGACCTGGCTGCTGGCATGTGCTGAAACTTCAGCGACATGGAATGCAATGTGCCGGACGGTGATGAGACCAACGAGCACCAATGCCTGTCAGCCGATGATCCTATTCACGTTATTTGTCGGAATGCATAATGCTTCGGCTATTCGCTGCCCGAGCCAGGCGACGCAGGGCACGGCCATGGAATTGCCGATCGCCTTGTAGCGCGGACCATCGGCGGCCGTCTTTCCGCGATAGGGGACGAGCGTGTAGTTGTCCGGCATGCCCTGAAGCCGTTCGCACTCGACCGGCATGAGGCGCCGGACACGCCAGCCAGCCCAATGCGACCAGCCGGTTTCGTCGGGGCCGAGCATCTGGCCGTAGAAATAGTCATCGGTCGGCGGCAGCAGGACATGGGCCTTGTCGCCGCCGCCGCCGCTGGCGCGCAGCGTGGTGGCCACCTCATCGCCGAGTTCGATCGTCGCGCCGCCGTTACGACCGCGCAGCGCAACGGACCGGGCGACCAGATCCGGCCCGAGGATTGTGTCGGTGGTCTCCGGTTCGCTTCGGTAGTGGCTGATCAGTGTGCCGGCGATCTCGTGCTGAAACGTGGCGCGGAGGGTCCTGAAGGCGATAGCCGGCATGACGCCGCCATTCGCATTGCCGTTGGCGCGGACACCGGCGCGCAGCGTCGGCGCGATATCTTCCAGCGCGTCGCCGCCGTGATCCTTCGCCGAGAACGCGATCGCCGAAAACGGATGCCGCTTCTCACCCCGGCACGCGATCACCGGCATGCCGTAACCGGGCTTGCCGCCGCCGGTGTTCAGCGCGCCCGCGATATTGCCGTGGCCCGCCTCGAGGCGAACTTCGCCGCGGCTGTTCTGGGCGAAGGCGACGGAATGGGCGACGATCGGTACGCCGCGCCCGGTGCCGTCCTCGCTGCTGCCTTTGCCTCCATTGGCGGTGTTGAGTGCGTGCGTTTTCTCGCCGGTGACGGACTGGGCCGCGAAGGTCTCGACCTCGAAATCGCATTTGTGGCCGCGCGCCGTCAGGCAGGCTGCCCGGTCGATCGGCCCCTGCCGGTTGCCGCCGCCGAAGCAGACGGTGAGTGCTGGCCGGCTATAGGATCCGGCCAGAGAGTCGGAAAAGCCGCCTGCGCGGTCAGGGCCGCCTTCAGCAGGTCGGGCAGCGATTTCCCACGCCGCGCCGCGCGGCGAAGAATCCCCTGACAGGCGATGGGGCTCAAAAAGTACTGCGGCGGGATCGAGGTCGTCTCGACCACTTGCCACAAGAAACACGCGACGGCGGCGTTGGGCGACTCCGAAATATTGCGCATTGAGTATCCGCCACGCGATGCGGCGGCGGGGTCCAGCGACACAACCAGCGTTCGTCCATTTTCGCCCTGCCGGCTCCAGCGCGCCGCCTTCTCCGGCCAATGCGCCCAGAAGGCATCCGAAGGCGTTGGACCGGTCGGAGAGGACGCCGGGCACGTTCTCCCAAACGACGATGGCGGGCGGCTGGCCGTTTTCCCGGCGGGTATGGTCGATGGCATCTGCAAGCTCCGTGTATTTGAGGGTGAGGGCACCGCGCGGATCGGAAAGACCTTGCCGCGCGCCGGCGACGCTGAAAGCCTGGCAGGGCGTGCCGCCGACGATAATGTCGGGCGCGGCGGCGGCGCGGGCGCGCACGCGGGCCGCGATGCCCGTCATGTCGCCGAGATTGGGGATATCCGGATAGTGGTGGGCGAGGACGGCGTTCGGAAACGGATTGATCTCGGAGAACCAGACCGGTCTCCATCCGAGCCGCTTCCAGGCGAGGGTCACGGCTTCGATGCCGGAGCAGACGCTGCCATAGGTGAGGGGTTGCGGGGCCATTGCTGCATCTCCTGTTCTGGCCGGCGGTCCGAGACTGACGGCGCGATGTGTGGGGGAAGAGGGGAACAGGACGCCGGAGACCGGGATCTCCGGCGAAAGACGAGGAAACCACCCGTGGGCTGTCACAGGGACATTTGGCCGGTCGTAGAGCCTTCCGCTGCATCAGCAATCGCACCCGACCCTTGTCGTGGCTTGGGTCAGCATCCTTCGGCACGCATCCGCGCACAAAAGGAGCCCGTTGTTTCGCCGGCGGGCACCGGCGACGAACACCGTCGACCCGAAGGGTCTCCGCGCGCCTCCGTTACGAGGCGCAGGGAAACTCTTCGGGTCGACGTCGAATGAGGGGATCAATCGACCGGTCGATGCGGTCTGCCGAGGACAACGCCTTCCTCTCGCCCGGCAACACGATCACCGGAGAGCTTCATGCCGTTTCAGAAGGCGGGGACATGCTAGGGATGCCTCGCGGGGATGCGAGGCCATGCCGACAACCGCTGGAAGCGCGGCCACAGGCAGACGTGTCTTGCTTCAGGAGCCCTTTGGCTTCGAGTGCCGCTTTCGAGGCGCGGATCGATTGGAACGGCCCGTTTTGGGCCCCTTCGCTTCGATAGCCACCGAGCCCTTGCATTCGGGATAGCGGCTGCATGACCAGAACGGCCCGGTCTTGCCGGTGCGCTGGCGGGTAGCGGACCCGCAGAGCGGGCAGGGCGGCCCCTCGGGAACACGGACGGAAAGATGGGCGCCGCGATATTGCTCGACGAGTTGCGCGACCCATGCCGATTGCCTGTCGATAAAAGCGTCGAGCGTCATCTGGCCGGATTCGATCATGTCGAGCGCCTGCTCCCAGATCGCCGTAGTGCCGGGATCGGCGATTGCCGGCGGCACAGCGTCGATCAAGGTGATGGCGGCGTCGGACGCACGGATGGAACGGCCCTTCTTGATCAGGTAACCGCGATCGAAGAGACCGGTGATGATGCCGGCGCGGGTCGCCTCGGTGCCGATGCCGGTGGTTTCCTTCAGCTTCTGCTTCAGGCGCGGATCGGTCACGAGTTTCGCGACGCCTTTCATCGCCTTGACCAGTTCGCCCTGCGTATAGGGTTTTGGTGGCTGCGTCTTCAGAGCCTTCAATTCGACATCGCCGATCGTGCAACGGACGCCTTTGGCCAGAGGCGGGAGGACCTGACTACGGAGAGCGGTTTCCTCGTCGTCGCCGTCGGGTTGTTGGCCGACCCCGGACTCGTTCTGGCCTTTGCCGACTTGCGCCAGATGCCAGCCGGGCACGATCACCTGCTTGCCGCTGGCGAGCAGCGTTTCGCTGCCGGCGGAGAGTTCGGCGAGCGTCCGGTCGAATTCGTGGTGTGGCAAAAACTGCGCCAGGTAATGCGATCGGATCAGCCGGTAGACGGCGCGCTCCCTGTCGGACATGACCTCGATCCTGGTTGGTTCCAGTGTCGGAATAATGCCGTGGTGGGCGGTGACCTTCGTGTCGCTCCAGGCGCGGGATCGCTGATTGAGGTCGAGCGTGTCGATGAGCGTTCGGATGCCGGGATCGGTTGCGGCAAGGGCGTTGAGGACGGTCGGGGCCTCTGCCAGCATGCTTTCGGGCAGATAGCCGGAATCGGAGCGGGGATAGGTCGTGGCCTTGTGCGTCTCGTAGAGTGCCTGGGCGATGTCGAGCGTTTCCTGCACGTCGAGCCCGAACTGGCGAGAACAAACCTCCTGCAAGGTGCCGAGATCGAAGGGAAGGGGCGGAGCCACGCGGATGCGTTCCGTCTCGACGGAGATTACCTGCGCTTCGCCGGCTCCGCGCAACACGGCGAGCGCCTGCTGCGCCACCGGATGCTGGATGCAGCGTCCGGCCAGGTCCATAGTGCCGACCGGCGCCGACCAGTGTGCGATGAAGGACCGGCCGGCATGGGACAGGCTGACCTCAATCTCCCAGAACGGTGTGGGGACGAAAGAGGCGATCTCCCGATCCCGATCGACAACGAGGCGAAGGGTTGGGGTCTGGACGCGGCCTACCGAGAGCACGCCCTGATAGCCGGCTTTGCGGCCCAAGAGCGTGAACAGCCGGGAGAGGTTCATCCCGATCAGCCAGTCGGCACGGGAGCGGGCGAGGGCCGAGAAGTAAAGCGGCAGGGTCTCGGCGCCGGGCTTGAGGGCTTCAAGCGCCTTGCGGATCGAGGTGTCGTTGAGGGCCGACAGCCAGAGACGCTGAATCGGGCCGCGATAGCCGCAAAGGTCGAGGAGTTCGCGGGCGATCATCTCGCCTTCACGGTCGGCGTCCGTGGCGATGACCAGTTCGCTCGCCTGGCTGATCAATTGTCTGACGATCTTGAATTGCGTGACGGTGGAGGTCTTGACCTCGTTTCGCCATTGCTGGGGAATGATGGGAAGCTGGTCGAGAGACCAGCGCTTGTATTCTTCGCCATAGGCTTCCGGCGGCGCGGTCTCGACGAGGTGGCCGATGCACCAGGTCACGACGACGCCGCTGCCGATGATGCAGCCGCTGCCACGCTCCCGCGCGCCGAGAACCCTTGCGATGTCCTTGCCCTGTGAGGGCTTCTCGCACAGAAAGACCCGCATACGCCTCCTCGAAACCGGTGTTCCTTTCGACTGACGCGGCGACGATGGCTGTGTTTGGTGAGATCGGCAGCAAAGAATGCGGCGTCGGGGACAACCGGGTTTGGGACGGGAAGGGGGCGCAAGAGGCTGGAAATCGAACATTTATGGTGGATGACGCCTGTCCGGCGGTTCTGTCGTCTAGCCTCGCCGCGCGCATTCGGTCTCATAGAGACGGGGCAACTGATAAACGAGGAGTCTATTTCCCATGACGACGACAAACGAAATCGCAGACAAGATCGCCGCCGAGCAGGGTCTGACGAAGGCGCAGGCCAAGACCATTGTCGAGAGCGTATTCAAGCAGATCACGGAAGCAGCAACGAGCGGTACTGAGACCAGCATCCCTGGCTTCGGAAAGTTCAAATTGAAGGAGACAGCGGAGCGCGAGGGCCGCAATCCCGCGACGGGTGCGACGGTCAAGATCGCGGCTGCAAAGAGGCTGACTTTCCAGCCGGCCAAGGCGATCAAGGATACGCTCAACGCGTAAAGCCTCGACGTAACGAACTGGCGCATGGAGGGCGGATGCGAACTGGCGCAGCCGCCCTCGTACGAGTTATTCTTTCGTCTTCGCGGCTTTCGCTTCCCGCGCACCTGCGGCCTGCTTCGGCTTTGCATCCGCCCGAGCGGGTTGCGTCTGGCTATCGATCTCCTGCTGCTTGGGGCCGAGCTTCACGCTTTCGATCCGGTAGGGCAGGATGGCGATGCGGCGACTATCCACCTTGAAGGTTACGCGCTCGTTTTCCTCGGCGTCCTCCCATTCCTCGCGCAGCATGCGGCCTTCGACCAGCACGCGCATGCCCTTCTGGTAGAGCTTCGCCCAGTCGGGCTCCGCGTTCCAGAGTTCGACGGGGGCCCAGAAGCCGCCGCGGTCCTCGTAGCCGTCCCTGGTCGGCACGGGGTTGTCGAAATAGACGTTCAGCCGCAAAAGCCGGCGCGGCTCGTCGTTGCCGCTGGTGAATTCGCGATAGTCTGGCGCAGAGCCGATGTTGCCCTCGCCACTGAAACGCGTGCTCATGTTGCTATCTCCTTGCTGGTGAAATGCCCTTGCCGACGATGGTCAGCGCAGGCGGTGAAGTTCGAGAAACGAGGGGTTCAGTTCGCAGCCGATGAAGCGCCGTCGCAGCCTCTTCGCTACGGCGGCGGACGTGCCGCTGCCCATGAAAGGATCGAGTACGATATCGCCCTCGCGCGAGCCGGCGAGAATGCAGGGTGTCACCAGCTCCTCGGGAAACACCGCAAAATGGGCGCCGCGGAACGGCTTGTTCGGGATCGTCCAGACGTCGCGCTTGTGGCGGGTCCGGCGCATGCCGATACGGTGAAGGCCACCGCGCAGATTGGCGTTGGGGCCGGAAACGCGTTCGTCGGGCGGAAGCCGGACCGGCCGCAGATTGCCTGGTCCGCGCGGATCGACAGCCGGCTCCATGGTCGCCTTGTGATCGAAATAGTACCGTTCCTGCTTTGCGAGCAGGAAGAGATATTCATGCGATCGGGTGCAGCGGTCGGTGATGCTCTCGGGCATGGGATTGGGCTTTGCCCAGATGATGTCCTGCCGCAGATACCAGCCGTCGTCTCGTAGTGCGAAGGCGAGCATCCAGGGAATGCCCATCAGATCCTTCTGCTTCAGACCCGGCGGAGGCGGGGACCAGCGTCCGCCGCGAGGGCCGATTATCTCCGCGCCATGGTTGCTCCAGCGTTGTCCCTGCCAGCCGCCTCCGGATTTACCCGTGCCGGCATAGGTGTCGCCAATCACGATCCAGAGCGTGCCGTCGTCCGCCAGCAGATCGCGGACCGCGCGAAACACCTCGACCAGGCAGGTCACGAATGCGGTCGGCGTCTCCTCTGCGCCGAGTTCGAGTGCCTTGTCCGGATGTCCTGCCGGCAGATAGGAGCGCAGACGATAATAGGGCGGGCTGGTGACGCACATCTGCACGGACACGCCGCTTCGGCTCATCTGGCGCAGCAGTTGCCGGCAATCGCCGATATGCGTCCGGTCGAGCCAGCGGTTGGCGGGCGGCTCGGACAGCGTCATGAAAGTTGCTCCGCCGCCCGGCGTTTCGCCACGTCCTCCGCGCGTTCAAGCTTTCCGGCGCATTCCAGCGCCTGCCGGACCATGCTGTGCAGCAGGCTGACCTGCATGTTGATGATGACGCGCTGTTCCTCCATCGCCAGGAGATCGGGGATCAGCGCCGGGGGCGTAGCCGTGCTGGAAACCAGCTCCTCCCAGAGCTTGACGCCCATTCTCGACCGGTCGGCATTGCGCCAGCGCAAAAAGGTCGTGCCAGCGCCGGTCGTCTGCAGGGCCAGTTGCACGGGGAGTCGGCTGAACGGATGGTTGCGGGCCTGCGGCAGGATACGGCGTTCCGCGAGCGTGATGAGATCGTCGCGAAGGCCGCTGCAGCGGCTGGCCCAGTCCTCCAGACTCCCCTTACCTTTAAAAGGCTTTAAAAGGCCTTTTAGGTAGGCGATCTGTTCCAGTGCCTGATAGGCTGTCTGTTCCAGCGGCATGAAATAGTTGGATTGGGTCATGCCGGTTGCTCCTCGTCGTCGGCTTCGGTCGACGCAGCCTCGTCTTCCTGACCTGCCTCTTCTCCAATCGCCTCATCGGCCGGCGTGTTCTCGCCGTCGTTCAATCGGCGTACGTCCACGCGGCCAGCCCTCGAAGGCGATGAGAACGGCGTGGAGCGGCGGGCGACAGAAGGTGCAAAACGGGAGCGGCGCGTGCCTTCGAGAACGTCCCGAGGCAGTTCTCCAAATTTCTCCAATGCGGCGCGCGCCGCGGCGTTCTTCGCTGCGAAGTCTTCGCGAGTGGCCCCGGAATAGCGATACTGCTGCGCCAGCGAGAACAGGCTACGCAGCGCATGCGCGCCCTCATCAAGCCAGCGCTCCAGCGTGGTGCGATCGATGAGGGCGGTGTGGTGCGCCAGGATCAGGCGACGGGCGAGTTCGTCGTAGTTGGCGAGGAGATAGACGGCCATGAAGCCGTGCTGCGAGGCGACAAAGAGGGGCAGCTTGACCGGCTGGACATTGAGATTGTCGCCAAGGCTGAGGGCAGGAGGAACATCGGCGAGCGCCTGGTCCACCTGCTCGCGAAGAAGCTGGATCCGTTCCTTGGTGGCGCCGAGCTTTTCCTCGATGCGCAACATCCACCAGTCGGAATAGGGATCGTCCTGCTCCGCGCCGCGCTTCAGCTTGGTCATGATCGCGACGAAACCGTTGAGGCCGATGATGCCGGGCTTGCCTTCGACGGCCGCTCTTCCATGCCAGATGCGGGAAGCGTGATGTGTGTGCAGCGTCAGCGACATGGCGCTGCGCAGCGATCCGAGGTTCAGTTGCAGGGCTTCGGCTTCGTTTGCCATCGTGACGACCTTCGCTGGTGGAACGGAGCGTCAGCATCGGGCGTCGCGGGAAGGCCGTCAGTGATCAAATCGAATGCGTCGGAAGCCCGTTTCTGCGGTGGTTCTCGTCGGCAGTGCATGAAGGCCGACGTGGCCGTACGAACGGAAGGCAACGTGTTCATCTATACCAGTGGTATAGGCGACCATGGAACTCAGTGGATGTGTAGATTGGCGAGAACGGGCGGAGGCGCGGGGACCTTACCGCCTTGTAAATACGATGTCGTTACGCTATTTTTGGTAAAAGAGCAGGAGTTTCCCATGCCAACCTCGCACAGAACCAAGAACCCGGAAGCCAGCGTTCCGCTGAACATTCGCATCAAGCCGGCGACGCGGAACCTGATCGACCGAGCGGCCGAACTGCTTGGGAAGACGCGCACCGATTTCATGCTGGAAGCTTCCGAGCGCCGCGCGGAGGAGGTGCTGCTCGATCAGACAGTGTTCACGGTGAGCCCGGAAACATACGCCGAATTCGTCGCCCGTCTCGATGCGCCGGCGCAGCCGAACGAACGGCTGATCCGCACCATGACGACCAAGGCGCCGTGGGACGAAGTGTGAGGCTCGCCGCACCGGTCCCGCTGGGCGATCATCATGAACTGGCCGATTTCGACTCCGGCGTTCCAGAACTGGACGACTGGCTGCGGCGGCGAGCGCGCCCGAACCAGGCGAGCGGTGCGTCCCGCACGTTCGTCGTGTGCGAGGGCAGTCGCATCCTCGCCTATTATGCGCTTGCCTCAGGTGCGGTGAAGCCGCCGGAAGCGCCAGGGCGGTTCCGGCGCAACATGCCCGATCCGATCCCCGTCGCAGTGCTGGGGCGCCTCGCAATCGACCGGAGCCAGCAGGGGCGCGGCCTTGGCCGGGCGCTGGTGCGCGATGCGGGGGTGCGGCTTTTGCAGGCGGCTGAGATCCTCGGCATACGGGGATTGCTGGTCCATGCGATTTCGGAGGAGGCGAGGAAGTTTTACCTGGCGCTTGGCTTCCAGCCTTCGCCTTTCGATCCCATGACGCTCATGGTCGGACTCCACGATCTGAACAGCGCGCTGAGCCGGTGACAGCCGGGTTCCGAATATCGCATCAACCGCCTCCGGAAGGCATTGTGTTCAACTATACCAGTGGTATAGGCGGCCATGGACTTCGGCAGACAAACGAATCCCCCGTTATCCGCTCTCATGTGAAGCGCATGATCGTTTGGAGGCGGGCGACATGGGTTTCGGCGATCTTCCTGTCGCCGCTGCCGGGTGACTCCGGCTGGCGCGCGGATCCAGGCGCTTTTGCCGCCGCCCACGTATTGAACTCCCCACGCAAGGCCTTCTGGATGAGCCCGAACAGGTAGCCGGCCGGGTTGCGGATGGCGCTCGCGGCGCACCGCGCATCCCATTCGTCCAGAACCGCCTGCCGCAGAATGGCATCGATCGTATGCAGGGCGGCGAGCGCGCCGCTCTGCTGTTCCGGTTTCAGCGCTCCGAAGCGGTTCGGCAAGCACAAGCCGCCTCGCGCGCCCGGTACAGTAGTAAGAGATTCAGATACTTCTTTTTGTATACGTACAGTACGGCCTGTCTTCGGATTCCGAAGAGCCTGCATTTCCGGGGTTTTTGGGCCGTCTTCGGGATCCGAAGCGAGGTCGTCACGATTCCGAAGAGGGATGTCGGCACTGCCTTCGGAATCGTGGCTATCCACAGCCTGTAGATTGTCGCGCGCCTCTTCCCATCCCCGTTCGGACAGGCGCTGGGTCAGAATCTGCAGTCGGCTCGGCAGCAGCTTTCCGGCCAGCATCGGGTCCTCCGCGATCTCTCTCAGCGTATGCACGCCGATGCGTTGGATCGATCTGCTGGAATGGTCCAGCGCGTGGCTGACGAGACCGAGATATTCGGGGTCGAGCTGAATGGCTTCCCAGGGCGTCAGCGGCTCGTCGTGCAGAACATAGAGGTTGCCGGCGATCCGGCCCGTCCGCGGGTCGCGTTGCCGGCGCACGAGGCTGATCCAACGTGTCAACCGCAGCAGGGTGAGGGCGCGAGCGACCGTCTCGTGCGATGCGCGCGCGGCGCATGGCATCGACGCCAGATAGGGAGCGAGCTGGTCGTAAGTGGGGAAGGCAGTAATGCCGTCGTCATTGAGCAGCATCCGGAACACCTGCCAGGCATTCCGCTCAAGCGGCGTCAGGCGTCTGTCGAGCAACAGGGCGCGGGGGAAGGCATCATGGCGATTGCCGCTGAAGATGAAACCGTCCGATTGCAGGTGCGGCGATCGAGCCGGCGGCTCATGCGTGCGCTCCAACATGCGCGCCGCGGCGCTGTCGAGAAGGTCGTTCCGTGACGACGCTCCAGGGGTTTCGCGTGAGCCGCGCATGATCAGACAAGCCTTTCATGGATCCATCCACGTATGGCGTTCCAGATCACCGACAGGGGAACGTTCATGGATTCGGCCAGATCCGCCGCCAGAGCCAACATGGCGGCATCGCTCTTGAGGGACATATCCCTCTGCTTGACCGTCTCGGACCAGATCTCCCAGGCGGCGGCGTCCTGTTCTTCGGTGAGGACCGGATGCCGGCCCTTGCGCTTTGGTATGCCGATCGCCTCGCGCCGCACGGCGACCTCCTGGTGGGTCAGACCGTAGAAACGGCTTATCATATCCGTGCTGGCGCCGAGGCGAAGCATGCGGTCGACCTCTCCAATTTCCCGGATGTGGTCGTCCATCTGCCGTAGCAGTCGGCGCAGGACATCGCGATTGATCGTTACCTCGCACCAGGAGACAGCGGCATTGGCGAGGATGCTCGCCAGTGCGGGGTGTTTCAGCGCGTCGAGATCTTCATCCTGAAACCCCATGGACTTGGCCTTGCGAAGCTGTCCGTTGCGCAGATCGTGCAGCGCCTGGGCGATCACCGCCTGATTGAGGGGGTTGGGGCCGGACATGGCGGCCCGCCTCATGACCGGGCCATGGCGTCGCCATCACCCGATGTCGCTTCCAGTTCCAGAAGGCGGCGCGCGAGCCGTACCAGGCGGAGGAGTTTCACAAGGCCGTCATCGCTGAGGCGAACTGGTTGATGTGTATCCATGCCTTGCGCCTCGCCAGGACCCAACAGCAGCAATCCGATGTCGCTTGCCAGATGCAGCGTTTCCACGCGTCCGGCAGAGCGCGGCAAGGGATGATATGGGGCGCTGAGAACGTGGAGCAGGGCAAGGACCGATCGAGCGAACTGTGCCTTCGATCGATCGTCGCTCCGTCCGGCATCGCCTGCGCACGAGAAGCCGATCCCGCCGCCACACGGAACGACTTGCCCCGCGAGATCCGCTTCGTCGGCGATTTCGCGAGCAAGCTGCGCGATGTGGGCGCGCAACCTCTCCTGGGCGTCCAGACCAGGTTCGATGAACCAGATGTCGGAAACTGGATAAAGTCCATCGGCATGCGCTGGAATGGTCAGGAGGTCATTATTGTCGAATTCGGATGGCGTTTCCCCCAGTTGGTTGGCCACCAGTCGCTGGATGCTCTCCAAGCGATCCGAAGCGAGGCTTGGCGATGAATCTTCAATTCGCGGTGACATCTGCCCGCCGTCCTCGTCGCGGCCTTCTTCGATAGCGAGAGAAGTAGTGAGACGCGATCCTTCCGGCTCGATCGCAGGACCGTTTGCCAGGGGAGGTTGGTTGGCCGGCAGCGAGGGAGAAAGTTGCAGGGCCGGCAAGGGAACCACGGGGTGTCCGGTTTCGGCGATATGCTGATTGGGGTCCGCCTCGCGGCTGAGGGTCTGCCAGCGTTTATCGGAATCGGTGATCTCGAATTCCAGTGTATGGTATTTCTCGCCGAGCAGATCTGCCATCTGCCCGATCAGTTCGTCCTGAACCCTTTGCACCGAAAAGCTGCTCGCGCTGCCGTCGAAGGAGGCGAGCACGTCCTGAAAAATGATGGCGAAATCCATTCCGGCGCGAACTCTGGATGTTTTCGCTTCCCACACCCTCGTTGCCGCTCGGCGCAGGCTGGTCAATTGCTCAACTTGGGGCCGACCGAGCCCACTATAAAGAACGTTAGGGATCGCCGGAAGCAGATACTGGATAGCCTCCTGCATCCGGCTGATGTGAGGCTGCGGAACCGGATAGCCGTCGGCCTTCAGTCGGCGGGCGAGTTCGGACTGCGACAAGGGCTTGCCGTCCTGTTCGTAGAGTTCCCGTGCCTTTTCGACGCCGAGCGCACGTTCTATGAACGATAGCCCCCCATGAAGTTCGTTCTCGGCAAGATGACCGGTCAGGGCGACGATGTCGCCGCGCTCCGGCCATGGGCGAAAAAGGCAGGAGATGCGGAAGAAGCGTGCGTCTCTGGTTTCGGTCCACAGCTCACGCAGGATTGACAGCCGTGTGTTGCCGCCGTTTCGGATGATGTAGTGATCGGCGCCGGGCCGGCGTGTGATCGGTGGCGGCGCGTCCAGGCCGCGCTCGCGGATCGAGGCCTTGATGTCGTCGAACAGTGGGTTGCGCGTAATGCGGGGGTCCAACTCGTAGGGCCGAAGGTCATCCAGTGTCACCACCATGGGGGTATCGGCGATCGGATCGGAAAGTGCCTCGGTCAGCGGCGCTGATTGGCCGAAGTTCTCGCTTCGGAGTTTCGTCGCGATATCCTGCGGGGAAGGGTCATCCATCGCTCGCCTCCGGCTCGTCGGCCCCTTCCGCATTTCTGGCTGAAAGCTGCTTTCGTGGAACTTTGGCCAGTGCGCCGTTGATAGCGAGGCCGATATGGATCGGCGGCAATCCGGCTTTCAGGAGCCTGAGATTCCCAGTCCTCGATCGGAAAATCTCCCATCCCTCGCCGACGACAAACCGGACGAAGGGCAGGAAGCGCCTATGCGCGTGAGAAACATCATGAGGGGACTGCATTCGAAGGCCTCCTGCTGGTCTTGCCGACAACCAGGGCGAAGCGATCTTTCCATTGCGGGCAAAGTTCGCAGGCGAGGTTACGCATTGTTTCGAGAGCGGCCGGAGCAATCCGGCCCGTCGGGCGACGTTTCTCGATCCGGTGTGCAGGTAGGCCCTGCGTGGCGGCACGAGGAAAAGCCTCGATCGCCGGCACCTCGGTATCCAGCACATGAACGCCGGACTGGCCGCGAAAGACGAGCCGCAGCGTCTGCTGGATAAGCCTGGCATTGCTCGAAACCGCCGGAACGCGGTTCATCAGTAGGTGGAGCGGCGGCGGTTGGATCCCGAGACGTCGATAGGGCTCGATGTCGTTGAGAAGCTGCAGCGTTCCGCGCCTCAGCTCCCGCGCTGCAAGGATCTCCGGCGTTACGGGAGATATGGCTTTTCGGGAGGCGAGAACAGCCATCTCCAGAAGGACGCTGCGCGCGCCCTGCGTATCGATCAGCACGAGATCGTAGTGCGGCTGGAATGTCGGCAGCAGATGGTGCAGGCGCAGCCGCCCATCCGGCGCATGCAGCAGCAGCGTGTTCAATTGGCGATGCTGGTCATTCGAGAGGATGACATCCAGGCGCTCGATCGCCGTGCGCGACACCAATGTCCCGATATCGCGCTCGTTGAAGGCCAGCAGTTCGTAGATGCCGGCTGAAGCTCGCTCGGTCAGGTCGTAATAGGACGACAGCGTCGGCTGCATGTCTAGATCAAGCAGCAGTACGCGAAGTCCGGCATCGGCGATGAAACCACCGAGATTGGCGGCGATCGTGGTCTTGCCGACGCCGCCCTTTGTGGAAATCACGGAAATCACCTGCATGGCTTGCTCCTCCTCCGCAGGGATGGGAACAAGTCAGATACGGTCTTTAAGACGATCAGTGATCCACTGGTCGATTTCGGCTGAGTCCCAGCCGACGGCACGCACGCCGAGGCGCATGGCTTTCGGAAACTTTCCTTCCTTCATCAGGCTGTAGATGTATGCTCTTTTGAAGCCGGTTTTGGCCTCGACCTCGGCACGACGAAGAATGCGGCGCTCCGTTGTGGAAGCAGTATTCTGCTGAAACATGGTGGTCACTCCTTGATGCTTGGTGGCTGTCCCAAGTGTGACCAGGATTTTTCAAAACTCAGCAAGCAATCGGATCGCATTTGCTTTCGGTTTTTTGTTTGGGAGATCTTCGTCATAATCGTTGACCCGTGATTTCGGTTTACCGACAAATCATTTTCGCCTCCTTGAGTCGATTGATCTGGACACTATGGATCAGCGGTTGCGCTATAAAGCGAAGGATTCGCGCGTATTATGCGGGGTAGTGAATCTTGGAGAGAAATGACTAATTATGTCGCACGGACTACGGTAAACGTCCGCTTTTAAAAATTGATATAAGTTAGATTTTACAATGCATTTGTCGTGTATTGAAATGCAATCCACAAATTCATTTATAAATATCAGCACTTAAACTAAAATACTATGGAAATTTACGTCCCATCGCATGCGTAAAATGTCTGCATACCACCATGAGCGCATCCTTACTGCTGGTCGAGATTATTTGCCGACTGACATCCCACCGATATCCTGTGCGCGCTTGATGAATCGCTCCAATTCGGGCGAACGGGCACGCTCGGAGGATCCGGCGATATACGTGCTGACTTCAAGTGTCTCATCCAAGGGTGGTCTAGCAACGACGTCAGGGTGGCTATATATGCCCATCTGGCTTGCAAGGCCGATACCGATGCCATAACCCGCCGCGACCAGCATTATCATCGATTCATGACCAAAAGCATGTTGGGCGATAGCCGGTTCATTATCCTGATGCTTGCGGAGCCATTGCTGGATTGCCCTGTGACCGCTGACACACCGCTCCGGGTGGCAGATAATGAGGGGATAGCGCAGGGCCTCCGGCAGAGGCACTTTGTCAAAGGCCAGGAGCGGATGGCGTGATGGAATCGCAAGGGCCGGTCGGTCTTTCCATACGACTTCCTTGAAGCAGTCATCGAACGCGTCACCATCTACAGTGAAACCGGCATCGAGTTGGTCAAACATGATTGCCTGCAGCATTTCGCTGACTGTCATTTCGGTGATTCTGATTTCGGTTCTCGGCTCTTCTTCTCGGGAGCGGGCAAGTAAGAGCGTTAAGTTCGGTTGCGCCAACCCATCGCAAAGTCCGATGCGCAATTGCCCTCGATAGCCTTGTGCGGCTGATTTGACGCGCACTTGAGCATCCTCAACAAGTGTCAAAATGCGCTTTGCTTCATCTCGGAAAACCTCTCCGGCCCATGTGAGTTGGATGCGTCCCTTTGCTCTTTGGAACAGCTGGGCGCCAAGTTGAGATTCAAGTTCCTTTATGGCGCGCGAAAGAGGGGAAGCTTCTATATTCGCCTTTGATGCTGCGCGGGTAAAGCTTTTCTCTTCAGCAACCTTGAGAAAGTAGCGCAGGTGTCGTAGTCTCATATGCGGCCTCCTCTAGAGAATTCTAAGAAAACTTAATAGAAAATGGTAATGCGGCATTAGTATGCAATATGTATAAAATACCGTATAAACTAATTTCGTATAGCGATGAAAGTATTTACTCTTCTATAAGAGTTATATCATTTTTTCCTAGTATAATTATTGAGTTCAAGCTAATATTGATTGGCCAGAGTGACTTCGTAGGAAATCGATAAGTCGATGGTTGCCGTTGGGGAGATTTGTATCAGTCGAGAAGATCAGAATCTGATCCATAATAATGCCTCCCAAATTTTCCGTTTTATCGCCCCGCCGCCGCGCGGCCAAGGGATTGGCATCGCGCAACGATGCCTCCGCATTATACATTTCAACACGAATAAAGACAAATGTTCATTTGTGCCTGGCTCGGTTGTTGGTGAGGCCCTCCGACGGCGGCGTGCGCTATTCCGGCGCGGAAACGGCGCTGGCCGATTTCGCGCAAAAGCACGGCATCCCGCTCTGCGAGACCATTGCCGGCAAGGGCACCGTCACGCATGATCACCCGGCTCATGTCGGCCCCATCGGCATCGTCGGCTCGACCTCGGCCAATGCGCTGGCAGCCGAAGCCGACGTGGTGCTCGCCGTCGGTACGCGCCTCATGGACTTCACCACCGGCTCCTGGACGGCGTTTTCGCCCGACGCCCGCTTCGTCTCGATCAACGCGGCGCGCTGGGATGCCAACAAGCACCGCGCGGTCGCCGTCGTCGGCGATGCGCTGGAAACGGTGAACGAACTGGAAGTCGCCATCGGCGACTACAAGGCGGACGCCGGCTGGACGAAGAAGGGCGAACTGGAATTCGCCAAGTGGAACGAGGCGCTCGACGGCTACCGGAAGCCGACCAATGCACCCGTTCCGACCTATGCCCAGGTCGTCGGCATCGTCAATGCCAAGGCTGGAGACCGTGACCTGCTGATCACCGCCGCCGGCGGCCTGCCGGGCTAGGTGATGAAGAACTGGCGCGTGAAGGCGCCGAACACCTTCGACTGCGAGTTCGGCTTCTCCTGCATGGGCTACGAGATCGCCGCCGGCTGGGGCGCGGCCATGGCCGATCCGACCCGCACGCCGATCGTCATGATCGGCGACGGCACCTACATGATGATGAACTCGGACATCTATTCGACCGTTCTCTCCGGCCACAAGATGATCCTCATCGTCTGCGACAACGGCGGCTATGCGGTCATCAACCGCCTGCAGAATGCCAAGGGTACGCCGGGCTTCAACAACCTCCTGAAGGATTGCCGCGTCAAGGAGCCGTTCCCCGTCGACTTCATCAAGCACGCCGAGGCGATGGGCGCTCTGACACGCCGCGTCGAAAGCCTCGCCGATCTCGGCGACGCCGTCGAATGGGCGCAGACGACCGATCGCACCTCTGTCCTTACCATCGTCTCCGATGCCTTCACCTGGACGCCGGGCGACGCCTGGTGGGATGTCGGCGTGCCCCAGGTTAGCCCCCGCCGCGAGGTCAACACGGCTGCCGCCGCGACGGACCAATCTTGACGTCTTAGACGGCGCCCGCTTTGGCCAGTACCTGCTCAGACATTCTGAGCATTGATCGTCAAAAACTGCACCGGGTCGCTGCTCACCTCGGTATTGATGATGTCTAGCTTGCGCAGAATCGTGTCGATTGCACGCCGGGCCTGTATCTCCGGCGCCTGATCGAACACAACCGACATCAGGCCAGACTTTAGGTAGCGCTTCGTTTTCTCGGTCAGTTCATGACCAATCCAGAAGATGTTCCTGTCCTTCATTGACTGCAAAACGATCGCGATCGCGTCATTCGCGCCGCCTGCCGTATAAATACCGATGATATTGGAATCATGGCGGAGAGCCTCACCAAAAAGCTCCGCGGATCTGAGATCCTCATCACGTCCCAGCATAACATGTGAGAATGTATGATTTGGCGAACCTTTTTCATGGATATAGTCCGAGAAACCACGGATGCGTTCCCGGTGGTTCATGTAGGCACCGCTATGGCAGATTGCCACGAACGTGCCGATCCGTGATTCCAACATTCCAGACATGTAGTAGGCGGCGGAGCGCCCTTCCGCATAATTGTTGGTTCCAACATAGGTCACCTGAGGATCGTCACATTTGGTGACGATTTGGACAACTTCCACACCGGAAGCTCTGACGCTTCTCAGGCTTTCGGTGACTTTTGGATGGTCCTGTGCGCAGATTACCAGGCCGGAACGTCGAAAGTTCGGTTTCGAAATGTATTCTGATACCGCAATAGGATCTGTTTCCGACACGAAGGTCCGGTGAATTAAGACGGACTTATCCAGAGAAGCCGCTATCCTTTCGAATGCCAGATTTACTCGGGCGAAGAACTCGGTGTCCGGGCGAACCAAGAGAACTTCGATCCTGATTGCTCCTCGGTGGATTTCGGGCAACCGATGCCCATAGTCGAGCTTTTTAGCTGCCCTTATCACCTTTTCTATCGTTTCTGGCGCGACGCCACCGCGCGCATTGATAACGCGCTCCACTGTTGCGGCCCCCACGCCAGCCTCGCGGGCGACGTCCTTTAATGTCGACTTTCGCACAGATGCTACTCCCCTGCCCAGCCCGAGATCATAGCAGGGTCGAAAAGAACCATGAAGACATTTGATCAATCGTTCGAGTTTTAGATTCGCCAAGAGCATCGGCTTTGACCAGCGACGTTGGATCGTTGCATTCATGCGGGTGGTTCGATTGCACCGCGATTTGCACGTTGCGGCCACGGACAATCCGCCCTTCAAGCTTTGTAAGCGCTACATATGTGTAGCTCAGCGAAGTTGTCGTCCTGTACTTAGCCCACAACGCTCGAGTGAGGAATTATGATCATTATTTACACCGACTTTCTCGGCATTCGTCGCTAAGTTTTGGGGTGGCCATTTCGGCGGTACGAATTCTGGGAGGAGCGAAAATGCGACATCTGATAGCGATCAGCACACTTTCACTTATCATGTCTACACAAGCTGGCGCAGCCGAACGGATCGGCGTCTCCATGGGGCAGTTGCAGAACAATTTTCAATCTTTGATTGTCAATGGCATGCAGGATTATGCCAAAACACTCGGCGTCGAACTCCAGGTGGAAGATGCCGCAGCGGACGTGAACAAGCAGTTGGATTCAGTGCGCAACTTTGCATCGGGCGGCGTGTCGGCAATCATTGTGGATCCTGTGGATTCTGATGGTACAGTCGCGATGAGCAAGGTCGCCGAGGAAGCCGGTATTCCGCTGATCTATGTGAACATTCGGCCGTCCGATCTTTCATCAATGGGGAAGAATCAAGCCTTCGTTGGCTCAGATGAGGTGGAATCTGGCACACTTCAGACGAAGGAAGTCTGTCGAATACTTGGAGGAAAGGGAAACTTGGTTGTTATGGTAGGTGACCTCACTAGCCAGGCCGCACGTCAAAGAACCCAAGACGTCCATGACGTCTTGAAGACGGATGATTGCAAGGGATTGAAAGTCGTTGAGGAACAAGTTGGGAACTGGAGCAGGGTCGATGGTGCGGACCTTGTCTCCAACTGGATAACCGCAGGAATCGAATTTAACGCCGTTGTTGCCAACAACGATGAAATGGCACTAGGCGCAATTGCAGCGCTAAAAAATTCCGGCATCTCAATTGGCGATATTGTTGTCGCTGGCATCGATGCCACGCCCGACGCCTTGAACGCGATGAAAGCGGGTGACCTCAGGGTTACCGTGTTCCAGGACGCCAAAGGGCAAGGTAGGGGCGCTATCGATACCGCGTTAAAGGCGATTAAGGGGGAGCCGTTGGAGAAGGAAGTTTGGATTCCATTCGAATTGGTAACTCCGGAGAACATCGCCGATTTTGAACATCGCAACTGATAAGCTCTTCTGAGAGAGGTTCGACAACGTGGTCGCGGATGCAGCTATATGTTGCAGTCGCGACCAACTCATATCAAATCCGGTGTTGTGGGAGATTGTACGCAACCTGTTCCGAGGTTCGGATCGACGGGTCGATCGGTAGCGTCCGCGCAGATGGTGTAATTTCGGAGGCGCATTGAGGTGGAAACGGCGGTGGAGAATGAGCTGCCGTATTCGTTGAGCGCAAGGTGGGCACCGGGCCTGTCGGAGAAGATGGAGTTGCAAGACTTCAACCAGCCGAAAGGAACCCCGATGACCGACGACAGATTAGCTCTTTGCGAGCTTGCCGCGAAGAGCGGCGACAGCGATTTCCTGCGGACGATTGCTGGAAGCGTGCTGCAACTGATCATGGAGGCCGATGTTGACGGCCTGATCGGCGCTGGCCGCTATGAGCGTGGCGACGGCCGCCAGACATGGCGCAACGGTTACCGTGACCGCTCGCTCGACACGCGGCTCGGCACGCTGAACCTGAAGATACCGAAGATGCGGCAGGGAGCCTGCTTTCCCGGCTTTCTGGAGCCGAGGAAGATGGTGGAGAAGGCGCTGGTCGCCGTCATTCAGGAGGCGTGGATCAACGGCGTCTCGACACGCAAGGTCGATGAGTTGGTGCAGGCTATGGGCATGACGGGCATCTCCAAATCCTCCGTCTCCAAGCTGTGCAAGGATATCGACGAGCGGGTGAACGCCTTCCTCAAGCGCCCCCTTTCCGGTGACTGGCCATATCTATGGCTTGATGCCACCTATCTGAAGGTGCGCGAGGGCGGGCGCATTGTATCGGTGGCGGCGATAATCGCGGTGGCCGTCAACACCGGCGGGAAAAGGGAGATCGTCGGCCTGCACATCGGCCCATCGGAAGCCGAGCCGTTCTGGACGAGCTTCCTGCGCGATCTGGTGCGCCGGGGTCTCACCGGCGTCAAGCTGGTGATCTCGGATGCTCATGAAGGGCTGAAGGCCGCCATCACCCGCATCCTCAGCGCGACGTGGCAGAGGTGCCGGGTCATGCGATGCGCAACGCGCTGGCCTATGTTCCCAAGGGCCAGCACACCATGGTTGCCGCCGCGATCCGGCAAGCCTTCATCCAGCCCGACCACGACAATGCCATGCAGACCTGGCGGCATGTCGCCGACCAGCTCCGGACCAGATGGCCGAAGCTGGGAGCCTTCATGGACAATGCCGAGGCCGATGTGCTGGCCTACATGGCGTTTCCCGCTCAGCACCGCACCAAGCTCCACAGCACCAATCCGATGGAGCGGCTGAACAAGGAAGTGAAGCGCCGCGCCGATGTCGTCGGCATCTTCCCCAACGAGGACAGCATCGTTCGCCTCATCGGCGCCGTCCTGCTCGAAGCCAACGACGAATGGCAGCTCCTCAGCCGATACATGCAGGTCGAAGCGATGGCCGAGCTAAATCCACCGACAATCGAGGAGGAAACCACACTTCAAATTACACCCAGAGCCGCCTGATCATGACGGCCCGGTTCCACACCCGAAATTACACCATCTTGACGGACGCTATCGGTCGATCTTGCCGGAGCATTTGGTTGGCTGATTCAATTGCGGGCAGCGCACGTTGCGCTTGGTCTACCGCCGTCGGCTCATTGCTAAACACGCGTTTGTGGGCTCCCTACCAAGGATTACGAATATCGCCCGCGAGGACTGATCAGTTGATGAGATTTGATCAAGGAAGCCGTCGCCGTTTCATCTCGCTACTGATATTTTTTAGGTCAGGAGGAGAGCCGACGTTTGAAGACGAGCGTACGGGTAACGCGCATCACGCGCTCTCCCTTTCACATATTGTGCGGGCGACAACTCGAAGGAGAGCGCAATGGACGATCTGAAATACGGGACGCGCAACAAGCGCGGCGACTGGGCGCCGAACACGCCGGTGGAGACCGCGCCGCTGTTCGTCTTTCCGCCGAAGTTTTTGGCAATCGCCAAGTGGCTGCCGCACTATTTCTTCCCCTGGAATGCCATCTTCGCAGCATCCGCCGTCGCATACTGGGCCTGGGTCGTTCCGTCGGTCGAGGCGATGCAGACGCTGAACATCGGCTGGGTGCTCTGGCTCTATGCAGTGAATGCGGTGTGCGTCTTTCTTTTCTACGGTGCGTTCGAGCTTCACCTCTACGTGCTGAAGCGGCAGGAAAACCGCTTCAAATACAACGGCAAGTTCCCCGCCGACCAGAAGAACAATGTCTTTTGGTTCGACCGGCAGAACATCGACAACATGTTGCGCACCTTCCTGTCGGGCGTGACCATCTGGACGGCGATCGAGGTGGGCATGCTATGGGCCTATGCCAATGGTTACGCGCCGTGGCTGAGCTTTACCGAAAACCCTTGGACGCTGGCCCTCGTCGCGCTGGTCGTGCCTATCATCCATGAGTTCCACTTCTTCTGCATCCACCGGCTCATCCACGTGCCGTTCCTCTACAAGTGGGTACACTCGGTCCACCACAATTCGGTGAACCCGTCGCCCTGGTCGTCGCTGTCGATGCATCCGGTCGAGCATTTCCTTTACCTCGGCACGGCCCTCTATCATCTGATCCTGCCGTCCAACCCGATCCTGATGCTGTACCAGCTCCACTACGCGGGCTTCGGAGCAATCCCCGGCCATGTTGGCTTCGACAAGGTGGAGGTTGGTGAGGACAAGCTGGTCGATAGCCACGCCTATGCGCATTACCTGCACCATAAGTATTTCGAGGTGAACTACGGCGATGCCCTGATCCCGCTCGATAAGTGGTTCGGCACCTGGCACGACGGCTCCGCCGAGGGAGAGGCCCGCATGCAGGAACGCTATCGCAAACGCAAGGAAAAGCTCGCAGCCCAAAAGGCACGCACTCAAGCCCAGGGAGCCGCTGAATGACCTGGGTTTCTGTTGGTAGATTCGAGGACATCGAACAAGAAGGCGCTATCCGCTTCGACCATGGCGGTCGCACCTATGCAATTTACCGCGGCCCAGATGACGGCGTCTACTGCACAGCAGGCCTGTGCACCCATGAGGCGATCCACCTCGCCGACGGGCTGGTGCTGGATTTCGAGGTGGAATGTCCCAAGCATTCCGGCGCCTTCGACTATCGCACCGGCGAGGCGCTACGTCTTCCCGCCTGCGAGAACCTGAAGACCTATCCGGCCGAGGTGATTGACGGAGAGGTGAGGGTGGCTCTCGGCTAGCTTGCGCTTGATCGATCAGGCTCATCGGTCGCGGAATGCCGGTGAGCCGCCACCCATCGGGAGAATGCTATGAAATTCATGTGCTCGACGGGCGCTCTGGCCGGCCTTCCGTCAGGTCACGCGTCGGTCAAAACGATCGCGGTGTTACCCAGCGCCGAACTCGCATGCTTAGCCGGGCCTGCAAACACCAATGGATTTTCGAGCGATCTCGAACTGGTCGACCTGATGGTCGATGGCATGGCGCTCGCGAGCAATGCAGGGGCTTTGTGATGCAGACATTGGTTGTCTACCAGTCCCTATGGGCGATGGAGCGGCGCCACACGGACGGCCACGAGCGCAGCCTCGCGGAAAACATCGCGATGATCGCCGACGCTGGCTTTGGCGGTGTCAGTGCACACTACACGAATTGTCAAGATGTCATTCGCCTCAACGAAACACTTCAGGGTACCGGCTTGAAGATCGAAGGCGTCTGCTTTCCGCGAAGCTTGGA
This sequence comes from Shinella sp., assembly GCA_033795365.1. Classification (GTDB taxonomy): domain Bacteria; phylum Pseudomonadota; class Alphaproteobacteria; order Rhizobiales; family Rhizobiaceae; genus JARYGU01. The sequence goes on along the minus strand of JARYGU010000018.1, from coordinate 15,622 downwards.
TGATCTACGCCTGCCGCTGGAACTTGCCGCTGAGTTCCCGGTGAGCCACATCAACCTGCAACCAGATGTCCGTCCGAGGCAGGTCGAAGAGTGCCTGCCGCTGCTCGACGGCTGGATGCGTCTCGCGGACGATGCCGGTATTCCAGTCTTCATCGAAACGCATCGCGACCGGATGACGACCGACCTGTTCTTCACGCTCGACCTGCTGGACCGGCGCCCGGATCTACCGCTGCTGGCTGATCTCTCGCATTTTCTGGTGGGCCGCGAGTTCGCCTTTCCGGTCACTGAGGAGAACCACGCGCTGATCCGGCGCATCCTCGACAATGCCCATGCCTTCCACGGCCGCGTCGCCTCCCGCGAGCAGGTGCAGATTGAGATCTCGTTTCCGCATCACCGTCCTTGGCTCGATCTCTTCCTGGATTGGTGGGACTACGGCTTCCGCAAGTGGCGATCCCGCGCCGCCCCCGATGCCAGCTTGGCCTTCACGTGTGAGCTGGGGCCAAAACCCTATGCCATCACCGGAAGGGACGGCAACGACACGACGGACCGCTGGGCCGAGGCTCTCATGCTCCGGCAGATCGTATGCGACCTGTGGGACGCGACCGATAAACCCAAAATCCAATGACAATGAGGACAACCATGAAATCACGCGCCGCCGTCGCCTTCGCTCCCGGCAAACCGCTCGAAATCGTCGAGCTCGATGTTGCTCCTCCGAAAAAGGGCGAGGTGCTCGTCCGGATCACGCATACAGGCGTCTGCCACACGGATGCTTTCACGCTGTCCGGCGCCGATCCGGAGGGGATATTTCCGGCCGTGCTCGGCCATGAGGGTGCGGGCATTGTGGTCGAAGTCGGCGAGGGTGTCACAAGCGTCGCACCCGGCGACCACGTCATTCCCCTTTACACCGCGGAGTGCCGGGAATGCCTATTCTGCAACTCCGGCAAGACGAACCTTTGCGTGTCGGTCCGCGCCACACAGGGCAAGGGGCTGATGCCCGACGGCACGTCGCGTTTTTCCTACAAGGGGGAGCCGGTCTACCACTATATGGGCTGCTCGACCTTCAGCGAGTACACGGTCGTCGCCGAAGTCTCACTGGCGAAAATCAATCCGGAAGCCAATCCCGAGCAGGTCTGTCTCCTCGGTTGCGGCGTGACCACGGGCATTGGCGCGGTCCACAATACTGCGAAGGTCAAGCCCGGCGATTCGGTCGCGGTCTTCGGTCTCGGCGGCATTGGTCTTGCCGTCATCCAGGGCGCCCGGCAGGCAAAGGCCGGCCGCATCATGGCGATCGACACCAACCCCTCGAAATTCGAGCTGGCGCGCGCCTTCGGTGCCACTGATTGCATCAACCCGAAAGATTACGACAATCCGATTCAGCAGGTTATTGTCGAGATGACAGGGTGGGGTGTCGATCACTCCTTCGAATGCATCGGCAACGTCAATGTTATGCGCGCCGCTCTCGAAAGCACGCATCGCGGATGGGGGCAGTCCGTCGTGATCGGCGTCGCCGGTGCGGGACAGGAAATCTCCACGCGGCCGTTCCAGCTTGTGACGGGGCGGACATGGAAAGGCACGGCGTTCGGTGGCGTTAAAGGTCGGACGCAGCTGCCAGGCATGGTGGAGGACGCGATGAAGGGTGAAATCGAACTCGCGCCCTTCGTCACCCACACGATGGGCCTTGAGGACATCAACGAGGCTTTTGACCTGATGCACGAAGGCAAGTCCATCCGCTCCGTCATCCACTACTGAGCGGAGACGCTCCACGCCGAAGGCGGCACGCCCTGCGCTAGGAGCCACGCAAGTAACAATCTGCCGCGCCAATTCTCCTCGGTCGCGGTCAGACGAAGAGAGGTGGCTCCCGGCCACCTCTCTTTTGCTTCGGCTTCATCAAAACGATACGTTCGTCGGACGAATACACATAGCGTCTTGTTGCAGGACAAACTGGTCGAATTTCGCTCCAATCCGCCGCGAGGTCGAAGAGATCGTTGAAGGAGACATGTGCAACAAGCACGCGTCAAACTGGGCGTCAGCTCTGACAAGATTCAGAACTTCGGCTGAGTCCTGCCAGCGTCGCGATAGGCGGCGATCACTGTGTTAGCCATCAGCATGGCGATGGTCATCGGGCCGACGCCGCCTGGGACCGGGGTGATGACGGCGGCCACCTTCGCGCATTCCTCGAACGCGACGTCGCCGACGAGCCTGGACTTGCCCTCGCCCTTTTCCGGCGCGATGATGCGGTTGATGCCGACGTCGATGACGGTGGCGCCGGGCTTCACCCAATCCGCCTTCACCATTTCCGGGCGGCCGACGGCGGCGATGAGGATGTCGGCGTTGCGGCAGACAGAGGCGAGATCCTTCGTTCGGGAATGGGCGACAGTGACAGTCGCGTTGGCGGCGAGCAGCAACGCCGACATCGGCTTGCCGAAGAGGTTCGAACGGCCGATGACCACGGCGTTGAGGCCGGACAGGTCCTCGCCATGGGCGCGGCGCACGAAGACCATGGCACCGGCCGGTGTGCAGGAGACGAGACCGCCGTCGGGATCGCCTGTCGCGACCTTGCCGGCATTGACGACATGCAGGCCGTCGACGTCCTTCTCCGGGCGGATCGACTGGATGATCGGCTCGGATTTGAGATGCTTCGGCAAGGGCAATTGCACGAGGATGCCGTGGATGCTCTCGTCGGCATTTAGCGCCGCGACGAGAGCCCCAAGCTCTTCTTGCGTCGTCGCGTCGGGCAGTGTGTGCTGGATCGAGTTGAAGCCGCATTCCTTAGCCATGCGGCTTTTCGCTGAAACATAGGCGTGGCTTGCCGGATCCTCGCCGACGATGACGACGGCCAGCCCTGGTTTCAGGCCGGCGTCCTTTTCGAGCGCGGCGGTCGCGGCTTTCACCGTGCCGATCACGTTAGCAGCAACCTGCTTCCCATCGATAATCGTCGCCACGGCTCAACCCATGCGCTCGGAAGCATAGGAACCGGGGCTCGGCGGGAAGACGATGGTCTTGTTGCCGTTCATGAAGACGCGGTGGTGGATATGGGCGTGCACCGCGCGCGCCAGAACCTGGCTCTCCACGTCACGGCCGATCGACACATAATCCTCCGCCGACTGCGCATGGGTGATGCGCGCCACGTCCTGCTCGATGATCGGACCTTCGTCGAGATCTTCGGTAACGTAGTGCGCGGTCGCCCCGATCAGCTTCACGCCGCGCTCGAAGGCCTGCTTGTAGGGGTTGGCGCCCTTGAACGACGGCAGGAACGAGTGGTGGATGTTGATGATCCGGCCCGACATCTTCTTGCAGACCGCATCGGACAGAACCTGCATGTAGCGGGCGAGCACGATGAGTTCGGCACCGGACTGTTCGACCACTTCCATCAACCGGGCTTCGGCCTGCGGCTTGTTCTCCTTCGTCACCTTGATGTGGTGGAAGGGGATGTCGTGGTTGACGATGACCTTCTGGTAATCGAAGTGGTTGGAGACCACGCCGACGATGTCGATCGGCAGCGCGCCGATCTTCCAGCGGTAGAGCAGGTCGTTGAGGCAATGGCCGAAGCGCGAGACCATCAGCAGCACCTTCATGCGATGGGCGCTGTCATGCACCTGCCAGGTCATGCCGAACTTCTCGGCGATCGGGCCGAAGCCTTTCTCCATCACAGCTTGATCGGCACCATCCTCCGAGATGAACGTCAGACGCATGAAGAAGAGGCCGGTCCCCAAATCGTCGAACTGGGAACTATCGATGATGTTGCAACCAAGTCCAGCGAGGTAGCCCGTCACGGCCGCAACGATGCCTCGCGTCGATTTGCATGTGATGGTGACCACGTAGGATTTCATAGCTCTCAAGTCTCTCCGTTGTCGGGATCGGGTCGTTAGCCCGAATCGCGTCATTGCCCATTCAACGTTTTCAGAAAGGCATCCAGTTGTTCAGCCTCGATGCCGAGAGTGTGCTTTTCCGCCGGATAGGCGCCGGAACGCACGTCGGCCGCATATTCCTGGAAGGCGGAAACCCGCTCCTGCTGCAGCCGGTCGAATTCGGCGGCGAAGTTACGGTAGACCTTGGAATGACGCGGAACGTGGCCGCGGTTCTGGCCGAGCACATCGTCCGCAAACAGGTATTGCGCGTCACACCCGGTGCCGGCGCCCATCGAGAGCATGACAAGTGACGTCTTCGCGCTGATCGCCGCGGCGACTTCGCCCGGCACGACCTCGATTTCGGCCGCAAAGGCTCCAACCTCGTCCAGCGCCTTGACCCGCCGCCATATTTCCAGCGCACTCTCCGCCGTCTTGCCAACCGCTCGGAAACCTCCTGTCCAAGTTGCCTTGGACGGAATGAGACCGACGTGGCCGCATACAGGAATGTCCTCTTCGCACATGCGCCGAATGGTCGAGATGCCCGCTACGCAGTAGACGGCATCGCCACCCGAGCGCAGGATTTTGAATGCGCCACGAAGGTTGTCTTCTTCGGTGACATAGACGCCATAGTCCAGGCCGGAGATTGCAAACACAGTTGGGGCCGCTTCCCTAAATTCAGGGCCGAGCAGCTCTGGCGGCACGGAAACGAGGTCGATGCCCGCCTGCTCGGCGGCGGCGGCTTCTTCCAGCGTCACGACGCGCAACATTGTAAGCTGGCGCTTGCCCTTCATCGCCCTAATATCGGCGACTGTCGGTCTCTTGGTTTTCACGATTATCTCCCTGGATACGCCGTTCAGGCGGCGAGCAGCTTTTTCAATTTGGTTTCCGGCGAGGCAAGCTGAGCCGGATCGGGATGGATGCGGGCGGCGATCAGCATTTCGGCGAGCCGGATGTCGCGGGCGACCGAATTGCCTGGTCCGATACCGCTCGCAGCGATCAGCCGGCCTTCAGCATCAAGGTGGAAAAGGATAAAAGCTCCATCGCCCACCTCACGCCTGACCGTGGTTACCGCACCGTCGGCGAGCCCGGCGATCTGCAACGTCATTTCGTACTGATCCGACCAGAACCACGGCACGGCTGAATGGGCTTCGCTCCCGCCCAGCATGTTCGCCGCAGCGAGTTGACCCTGTTCCTGCGCATTGCGCCAGGATTCGAGACGGATGGGGCGGTCGCCATAGAGCGGCAGCGGATATGAGGTGCAGTCGCCGGCGGCAAAAATATCTGGCTCGGAGGTGCGCAGCAGGCCATCGACAGCGATGCCGTTTTCCGTCGCAAGGCCCGCCGCTTGCGCCAATTCCGTGTTGGGTACCGCGCCGATACCGACGATCAGCAGGCTTGCTGCAACGATGCGGCCGTCTTCGAGTGTGATGCGCACCTCGCCCGGTCGTTCCTCGACGCCCGCGACCTTTGCTCCGCATAGGATCTCTACGCCTTCTGCGGCATGCCGCTGCGCAACGATCTCGGCAATTTCCGCCGGTACGCCACGCGACAGCACACGCGGCAGGCCCTCGACGAGCGTGACCGTGGCGCCGAGTTTTCTGGCGCTGGCCGCCAGCTCCAGGCCGATGAAGCCTCCGCCGAGAATGGCGATATGGCTGCCCTCGACCAGATGCGCGCGAATGCGGATGGCGTCGTCATGGCTGCGCAAAGCGGCAATGCGGTCGCCATAAGTCGTGCCTGGCAGGGTGCGGGGGCGGGCACCGGTGGCAAGCAGGAGCTTGTCGTAGTGAACAGCCGTGCCGTCACTGAGCATGACGCGCTTTCCGGCTCGGTCGATTTCGGAAACGTTTTTGCCTGTCAGCACATCTATATGTGCTTCGGCGTAGCGCTCGGCATCTGCCACCAGCTTTGGGCCGGCACCAGCGACCAGCGCCTCCTTGGAGAGCGGCGGGCGCTCGTAAGGCAGATGGCTCTCACCCCCGATTAGGGTGATCGTGCCGTCGAACCCCTTTTCACGCAGCGCGAAGGCTGCGCGCGCGCCGCATTCGCCGGCGCCGACGATGACGAAGTTCGCCATGATGTGATCCTCCCAGGCAGTTCCAGCAACGGCGCGCGACGGTTTTGCTGGAGTTGCAAAAAAATTAGAGTCCGATGAAAACAGTTCCGTTCTCAACCTTGACCGGATAGGTTCGGAGATCGACGCAGACGGGAGCGCCCTTTGCTTCCCCGGTCTTGTAGTTGAAGCGACCGTTGTGCTTCGGACATTCGATGGTGTGGTCCATCACGAGCCCATCGGCGAGATGGATATTCTCGTGGGTGCAGAGTCCGTCCGTCGCGTGGTAGGTGTCTTCCGGACTGCGGTAAATCGCAAAGGTGCGGCCGGAATGGTCGAATCGGATGACATCTTCCTCGTCGATCTCTTCCGCTGCGCAGACCTCGATCCAGTTATCGCTCATGGGTTTCTCCTCCAGTGTTCCGTTGTTAATGCGCGGCCTGGGCCGCCGGCTCGGCGTGGAACTCTTCCTTGTACGGGCGTGCCGTCGATGGCAGCTCGCGCTTCAGGAAATAGTCTTCATTGCGTAGCTGCCGCAGGAAGGCCGGCAGCATTTCCTTGTAGCCGTTCCACATCGATGGGTTCGGCGCTGGCAGGTCGTGCTTGATCATGGCGTGCAGCCGCGGCAGGGCGTGATACGGCACCATCGGGAACATGTGGTGCTCTACATGGTAGTTCATGTTCCAGTAGATGAAGCGGCTGAACGGGTTCATATAGACCGTGCGGCTGTTCAGCCGGTGATCGATTACGTTGTCGGCAAGCCCGCCATGCTGCAATAGGCCGGTGAGCACTTGGTGCCAACCGCCGTAAAGCCGCGGCAGGCCAATGAACATGGCCGGCAGGATCGAACCGAAGGCAAAGCACGCGGCGATCGTGGCAACATAGATGGCAAGCCAGATGCGGGCGACGCGGATCGCCTTCGGCTGCTCCATCTCGGGAATGAAGGTCTTTTCAGCCGCACTCATGACGCCTGCCGCATTGCGCACCATGTCAACGACGGCATGCCAGGCATCAAGAATACCGAAGAAGTTCAGCGCAACGCGCAACAGGTCCGGTGGGCGCATGACGGCGATTTCCGGGTCGCGGCCGACGATGACCGTATCCGTGTGGTGGCGCGTGTGGCTCCAACGCCAGGTCACCGGATTGCGCATGACCATGAAACAGGCAATCTGGTAGACGACGTCGTTCATCCACATCGTCTTGAACGCGGTCCCATGGCCGCATTCATGCCAGCGGCTGTCGGAGGCCGAGCCGTAGAGCACACCGTAGATCAGGAAGAACGGCACGGCGGCCCACGTGCCCCAGAACCAGGCGCCGAGTGCACCGGAGACAACCATCGCACCGAGCCAGATCGCGGTGTCGCGTATGGCGGGCGCGTCGCTGCGCTGCATCAGCGCCTTCATCTCCTTCCGCGGAATGTCGGTGTGATACCACTCGGCCGCCGCCAGACCATTGGCAACGGCAGCCTCGGCATCTCGGCCCAGAAGGCTGTAGTCACGCTTTGTAGGGTTCACAATTACTCCTCCCATAGCCTCACTCTTTCGCGCGACCGGTCCGCACAAAAGCTCTCAACTACACCAAAATGCTTTGTGAAGTTAACGGCTTACAGTACTTCCGCCTATCTCAGACTAGAAGGGATAATCTGATCAAAGTTGATCAGCTTTTGGATTGCTGATGTTTGTCAAATGGATGACCTTCTAGGAACCAGGCCGGGAGGGTCAGGTTCCGCAGTGATCGATTTGATGCGGATACCCCAGAGGAGGATACGGAATGAAAAAGTTGGTCTTGAGTACAGCATTCGCAGCGTTGCTGAGCACTACCTGTCAGGCGGAAACGATTGGCGTGTCCATGGCATTTTTTGATGACACGTTTCTGACGGTGTTGCGAAACGGCATGACGGACCATGCGGCCACGATTGATGGCGTCACCCTCCAGGTGGAGGACGCACAGAATGACGTGTCCAAGCAGCAGAGCCAAATCCAGAACTTCATTGCGTCCGGCGTCAGCGCCATTGTTGTCAATCCGGTTGATACGGATGCAACCGCGGCAATGTCGAAGCTTGCGGCGGATGCGAAGATTCCGCTCGTCTACGTCAACCGCCAGCCCGTCAACGTCGAGGAACTGCCCGACAACCAGGCATTCGTGGCATCTGATGAGCGCGAGTCGGGAACGCTGCAGACGAAGGAGGTGTGCAAGCTCCTCAACGGCAAGGGTAGGGTCGTGGTTATGATGGGCGAACTGTCCAACCAGGCTGCCCGTGTTCGCACGCAGGACATCAAGGATGTCATCGCGACCGACGACTGCAAGGGCCTCGAGATCGTCGAAGAGCAGACGGCCAACTGGTCCCGTACACAAGGTTCCGACCTTATGACCAACTGGCTCTCGGCCGGTCTGGAGTTTGACGCCGTTATCGCCAACAACGATGAAATGGCGATCGGCGCAGCCCAGGCGCTCAAGGCCGCCGGTCGACCGATGGACAGTGTCGTTGTAGCGGGTATCGACGCCACGCAGGATGCCCTTGCCGCCATGGCGGCCGGTGACCTTGATGTGACCGTTTTCCAGGACGCCGCAGGGCAAGGGAAGGGGGCGGTAGACGCAGCGCTCAAGCTTGCGCGCGGAGAGAAGGTGGACAAGAAGGTCTACATTCCCTTTGAACTCGTTACGCCCGCTAACCAGAAAGACTTCGCCGTCAAGAACTAACGAGCCTCCCGGGCGTTGACGTCACGCGCTATCTCCTCCTGCGTGAACAGTCAGCGCATCGCCGGCATTGCGGGAGCAATGCCGGCGAACAAAGGGTTCTTCGTCTCCTCGTGTTTATCAAATATTCTCGGGCGTTATGGTCAGGAAGCGCACGGGATCTGTGCTAACTTCGACGTCGATTATCCCGAGTTCTTTCAGGATAAGATCGATCGCCCGCCTGGCCTGCACCTCCGGCGACTGATCCAAGACGAATGACATGACGCCTGCCTTGAGACAAGCGCGCGTATGGTCGGTCAACTCGTGGCCGATCCATTGGATTCGTCGCGAAGCATACTTTCGCAGAACCTTCGACACCGCAACATTATCGCCGCCGGCGGTGTAGAGGCCGGATATCTGCTTATCTCTCTCCAGTGCATCGATTAGCAACTCCATAGCTAAATGCTCGTCATCCAGATTGAACGCCACCTCAGTAAATCGGTGTTCGTCATCCTGATTTTCAAGGAGATAGTCGGAGAAGCCACGAATCCGCTCACGGTGGTTTTCATAGGCGCTGCTGTGACAATGCGCGATAATTGAACCAGAGCGCTTTGCCATGAGAAGAGACATGTAGTACCCCGCCGTTCGTCCGGCGGAGTAGTTGTCGATGCCCACATAGGGCAGTTCGTGGGCCGGGTGGGCCATGATCTGGATAACAGGAATCCCGCCCTTCGCGACAGACCTGACATTGGACATGATGTCGGGATGGCTCGGCGTGACAACGATAAGGGCCGACCTACGAAATTTGGGATGTGCCACATAGTGAGCGAAGTCGGCCGGATTGTTTTCACGGGCAAACGTCCTATGGAGTACCACGCTCTTGTCCAATGAAGCAGCGATCCGCTCAAACGCAATATTTGTGCGCTTGTAGAAGTTGGTTTCAGGCCGAACGAGAATGACTTCGATGCGCACCACCGATCGGTGCTTCGAGAGGATGCGTTGCCCATAGCCGAGCGTATTTGCAGCTCCCAGGATGCGTTCGATCTTCTCAGCGCGAACGCCGCCGCGGCCGTTCAAGACCCGCTCCACGGTGGCAGTGCCAACGCCAGCGAGTTCGGCTATGTCCTTAAGAGTTGCTTTGCCCATCGTTGTCTCCCAAGGATGACAGTACGCCGTGAATGGCGATCGCCGTCAACGGGATAAAGAGGCGGGGAGTGATTTGATTTTCTGTTTACATCATGCACACGCTTTGGTGAGGGTGATGTCATTGGCGGCGGCAGTGTAACTGATTGGGAAAAGTCGAATTTCAATATTACTGTTGCACATAACGAATCTTGAGCCGGGCAATACAGTAATCATGCTGATCTAACCGCGTATAACTACTTGTGATTGAATAAATATTTTGAAATAGGGCGAAGATATAATTTTAATAGCGTTCGACCGGCTTCTGAAGTCCGCTCCCCCTCAAGCCCATGGAGGAGACTGGTCAACCGTCTGGTTGACGTGGAAAGCCGCGGGTCGACGCGCCTGCCTTCCCCTCGGTCACATGGCGAAACCAGCGGCTATTGGCGATTTGGTAGACGACCATCTGCCCATCTCTGAGCCCGGAAAATCCGGCTCGTTAGAGGGCCGAAATTTGCACGAACACGTCGGCTATGCAATCGTCAGGACAGGTGAGTTCCAACCCCCTGTACCTTTTTCTTGCGGTTCTTTGTGATGGAGGCTGCGCGGGATGCGCGTAGTGAAGCGTAGCGGAACGGAGCGTATCCCGCGCGGGCGACGGCCCGAATTGGCGTACCGTCCTGAACCGAGCCGATTCGCCGGGAGCAACCAACTGCCCCCTGTGGCCTGACCACCTGGGGGGACACGTGCCCCGGCGAATTGGCCGTGATCAATGCCCCGTGGGGAGTTCGCGCCGGAGCCATTGTCTGCCTTCCGAGCGCCAGTACAGGGATCGGCGAAGGTTGCGGTGGCTCGCATACACGAACAACGGAGAAGGCATGACTGATCAGAGCCAATGGTATGCTGGCGTCGACTGGGCATCGGAAAGCCACCATGTGTTCCTTACCGACAGCGGTGGCAAGAAGATCGGCGAGCGGATATTCAAGCACGGTGGCGAAGGCCTCGCCGCGATGGCTGCCTGGCTGATGACGGCGAGCAGTGCGACCGATCCCGCACGCATCCAGATCGCTATCGAGGTTCCACACGGTCCTGTGGTCGAAACGCTGGTCGAGCGGGGCTTCAAGGTGCATTCCATCAACCCGAAGCAGATGGATCGTTTCCGCGACCGCTTCACTCTCGCCGGAGCCAAAGACGACAGCCGTGATGCTGAGGTCATGGCTTCGTCCCTGCGTACCGATCCACGATGCTACCGGCTGCTGGCGAGTGCCGATCCTGTCATCGTAGAGTTGCGTGAATGGTCGCGAATGGCCGAAGACCTCGGCACAGAACGCAATCGCCTGACAAACCGCATGCGCGAGCAACTCTGGCGTTATTTTCCTGCAATGCTTGAGCTGGAAGGTGACCTCAGTGCCGAGTGGCTGCTTGATCTCTGGGAGGCTGCGCCGACACCAACCAAGGCTGCGCGTATCCGCGAAAAGACGATTGCCGTCCTCCTCAAGCGCAATCGTATCCGCCGTTTCGATGCGGCTCACGTACTCGCCGTTCTGCGCAAACTGCCCGTGCAGGTAGCCGCAGGCACGACCGAAGCGGCCAGCGCCCACATTGCCTCGCTCGTTACCCGCATCCGACTGCTGAACCGGGAACTCAGCCAGGCGCACCGCCAGATCGACAGGCTGACAGTCTGCCTCATTCCGAATGAGGAACCAGAGCCGGCGCCGCGGAAGCAGCATGACGTGGCGATCCTCGCATCCTTGCCGGGAGTAGGAAGGATTGTCCTCGCCACGCTGCTTGCAGAAGCCTTCGATGCCCTGCAGCGACGTGATTACGCCGCCTTGCGCAGTTTGACAGGAGTCGCGCCGGTTACCAAGCGATCCGGCAAGAGTTGCATCGTCCTGCGAAGACAGGCATGCCATGATCGGCTTGCCAACGCCATGTACCATTGGGCCCGCGTTGCCGTTCAGCACGATCTCAAAAGCCGGACCAAATATGCGGCTCTTCGTAGCCGGGGTCACAGTCATGGACGCTCCCTCCGCTCTGTGGCGGATCGGCTGCTCAATGTCGCATGCGCCATGCTCAAATCCGGCACCAGCTTCAAAGCTTCAACCAATGTCGAAATTCCCGCTTGATAAATGGTGGGGAGTCCCCCCCGTGGCGTTGAATCACTTCACCGTGAGCGCAACCATCACATTCTATTTCGCTTGGCGTTTCGACGAAACCAGCGGCTTTGCACGCGTGTCGAGTATCCAACGGCGAGGACATCAGCAGTGCAATCGGCACGCTGATCGCGGAAGTGGTCAACTGCATCAAGGATTTTCGCTCGGTCGCACGCCATATTGCGGCCCTCGCGGAAGTGAGGTTTCACCAGTCAAGGAGGCTTTCGCTCGATGTGTTTGTCGGTTTGACTACGATCAAATCTGATCATGAAAATATTCGACCATATTGATTTTCGTCACTAGTTTCGCCTCCACAGATCGCGAAGGGAGGAACTATGGACGACCTGCAAAACAGGCGGAGCAGAGCGCTTGGGAATCCAAGCCGGAGACCTCTTCTGCCATGGAACCGGCTACTTGCCCTCGCGGACTGTCGCCACGCAGTCGTCTCATCATTTGAGATTGTCATTACGCGGAGTGGCTGTGCCATCCCGCCAAAAAGCGGCTTTCCCTGCTGATCTTCTTCGAATTGTTGGAAGACGCCGTTGTCCGGCACTCTTCGCGTGGTCGCGACTGAACGCGGGTAAAGGGGACGGTCAAATCGATCCCAGGGTCATGTGGAATTTTTGTGAGGAGGCTGATCGCTGCGTAGCGCTGAGCGCTTGTCGGTAGGGTCAGTGCGAGGAGCGCTAACGAGAGAGTTTAAGCGAGATCCGTGGGTCGGATAAATCTGGAGAGGAGGAAGAAATGGTCACACCATCGACAATGGCCGCTGTTCGCGCAAGCGGCGCCATTCCGAATGCCGAATATCTCATGTCTGCGGAAGGCATCCGCAAGGAATTCCCCGGCGTCGTCGCGCTTGACGACGTCCAGTTCAAGCTGAAGCGCGGCACCGTGCACGCCCTGATGGGTGAGAACGGCGCGGGCAAATCCACGCTGATGAAGATCCTCGCCGGCATCTATACGCCCGACCAGGGCGAAGTGCTGCTCAAGGGCCAGAAGATCCGCCTGCAATCGCCGCTCGACGCGCTGGAGAACGGCATCGCGATGATCCATCAGGAGCTCAACCTGATGCCCTTCATGACGGTGGCGGAAAACATCTGGATCCGCCGCGAACCGATGAACCGCTTTGGCTTCGTCGATCACGGCGAGATGAACCGCAAGACGGCCGAACTTTTCAAGCGTCTCAACATCGCCATGGACCCGCAAATCCAGGTGCGTGACCTCTCGGTGGCGAACCGCCAGATGGTCGAGATCGCCAAGGCCGTCTCCTACGAGAGCGACGTGCTCATCATGGACGAGCCGACCTCGGCGCTCACCGAGCGCGAGGTGGAGCACCTCTTCACGATCATCCGCGACCTGCGCTCGCAGGGCATCGGCATCGTCTACATCACCCACAAGATGAACGAGCTGTTCGAGATCGCCGATGAATTCTCGGTGTTCCGCGACGGCAAGTATATCGGCACGCACGCTTCGACGGACGTGACGCGCGACGACATCATCCGCATGATGGTCGGCCGCGAGATCACCCAGATGTTCCCGAAGGAGGAGGTGCCGATCGGCGACGTCGTTCTGTCGGTCAAGAACCTCACCCTCAAGGGCGTCTTCCACGACGTGTCCTTCGATGTACGCGCCGGTGAAATCCTCGGCCTCGCCGGCCTCGTCGGCTCGGGCCGCTCGAATGTCGCCGAGACGATCTTCGGCGTGACGCCCGCCACGTCAGGCACGATCTCGATCAACGGCAAGGAGGTCGCGATCGACAGCCCGAACACGGCGATCAGGCATCGCATGGCCTTCCTGACGGAGGACCGCAAGGACACCGGCTGTCTCCTGATCCTCGACATCCTCGAAAACATGCAGATCGCCGTGCTGCAGGACAAGTTTGTCAGGAACGGCTTCGTCCAGGAGGGGGCGCTGAGCAAGGTCTGCGAGGAGATGAGCCGGAAGCTGCGCGTCAAGACACCGAACCTTTCCGAAAGGATCGAGAACCTTTCGGGCGGCAACCAGCAAAAGGTGCTGATCGGCCGCTGGCTGCTCACCAATCCGCGCATCCTCATCCTCGACGAGCCGACGCGCGGCATCGACGTCGGCGCGAAGGCGGAAATCCACCGCTTCGTCACGGAGCTTGCCCGCGACGGCGTCGCCGTCGTCATGATCTCGTCGGAAATGCCGGAAGTGCTCGGCATGAGCGACCGCGTCATGGTCATGCACGAGGGCCGCGTCACCGGCATCCTCGACCGCGCCGAGGCAACCCAGGTCAAGGTGATGGAACTGGCTGCCCAGTGAATTCTGGCCATTGATATTCAAGGCCGCGGAGCGGCCAACAGGGAGGTAATCATGAGCACGAATTCCGCTGTGCAGGCTCAAGACGCCGCGCAGAAATCCACCCGCCGGCTCCCGCCGGAACTCAGCATCTTTCTCGTCCTCATCGGCATCGCGCTGGTCTACGAAATCCTCGGCTGGATCTTCGTCGGCCAGAGCTTCCTGATGAACCCGCAGCGCCTGACGATCATCATCCTGCAGGTCTCCGTCATCGGCATCATCGCCGTCGGCGTCACGCAGGTCATCATCACCGGTGGCATCGACCTTTCCTCCGGCTCGGTCGTCGGCATGACGGCGATGTTCACCGCATCGCTTGCGCAATCCTCCGCCTGGCCGCGCGCACTATACCCCTCGTTGACAGATATGCCCGTTATCGTGCCTCTGGCTGTCGGCGTTGGCGTTGGCCTGCTCGCCGGCTTCATCAACGGCCAGCTCATCGCCAGGACCAAGATCCCGCCCTTCATCGCCACCCTCGGCATGATGGTCTCGGCTCGTGGCATCTCCAAGTGGTACACGAAAGGTCAGCCGGTCTCGGGCCTGACGGAGCAGTTCAATTTCATCGGCACCGGCATCTGGCCCGTCGTGATCTTCCTCATCGTCGCCGTTATCTTCCACATCGCGCTGCGCTACACCCGTTACGGCAAGTTCACCTATGCGATCGGCGCGAACGTGCAGGCCGCCCGCGTCTCGGGCATCAATGTCGAATCCCACCTCGTGAAGGTCTATGCCATCGCCGGTGCGCTCGCCGGCCTTGCCGGCGTCGTCACCGCCGCCCGTGCCCAGACCGCCCAGGCCGGCATGGGCGTGATGTACGAACTCGATGCAATTGCCGCCGCCGTCATCGGCGGCACCTCGCTTGCCGGCGGCGTCGGCCGCATCACCGGCACGGTCATCGGCACCGTCATCCTCGGTGTCATGACCTCGGGCTTTACGTTCCTGCGCGTCGATGCCTTCTACCAAGAGATTGTCAAGGGCGTGATCATCGTGGCCGCCGTCGTCGTCGACGTCTATCGCCAGAAGAAGCGCAAGACCTGACCGACGCCCTCCAATCAGGAGCCGGCAGTCCGCCGGCTCCGCTAGGGTAAGTTAAGAGATGAATGCCGCCACGATAACCTCCGGCGGCATCGGTGAAGTTACAGAATGGTCCGCGGGACCAGGGAGTCGAGCGCATCGCGTCGACTCACAAACAGGGAGGAAAACATGGCCGACGCAAAGATGATGGCGCAGATGACCGACAAGGAGGGTTTCATTGCCGCCCTCGACCAGAGTGGAGGCTCCACCCCGGGTGCCCTGCGTCTCTACGGCATCGCCGATGCCGACTATGACGGCGACGAGGCGATGTTCCGCCTGATGCACGAGATGCGCGTGCGTATCATGACGGCCCCCGCTTTCTCCGGCGACAAGGTGATCGGCGCCATCCTGTTCGAGAAGACCATGGACGGCGAGGCCAA